>CAWFIO010000001.1:0-30276 GCA_963815905.1 uncultured Actinomycetota bacterium
CACCCGGTGAGGCTACCCGCCCCTGCTTCCGGCGATCGAGTATCACGATCTATCGCGATGGCGTCTTCGTGCAAATGGTGAGGCCTGGGTAACCTGTCTCACACGTTCGGCTGATTGCTCGGCTTCGCGATGCGGCGGTTCGGATGGTCGGTGGCACCGGCAGTGATCGGGCTCATTCTCGGCCCGGTGGCCGGGACCAATCTGCGGCGTGTGCTGGCCATCAGCGACGGCGATCTGACGACTCTGGTCGACAGCTGGGTCCGGCCGGGTCGTGTTGCTGGTCGTCTATCTGGCGATCGTGGTGCCGCCGATCCTGGCGAGGGTTCGGCGAGAGAAGGAGGTCACCGTATGAGTGGGATCGTGGTGGGGTACGTGCCCAGCCCGGAGGGTCGGGCGGCGCTGGATCGCGGCATCGCGGAGGCGCGTCTGCGCGGCGTACGCCTGGTCGTGGTCAACAACACCAGCGGCTCGTCGTTGATCGACGACCGGTTCGTCCAGGGCAGCGAAGCCGACGCTCTGCGCCACGAACTCGAGGCGCTCGATCTGGAGGCGGAGCTTCGCCAGGTCAACGAAGGCCTCGACATCGCCGAGGAGCTCGACCTGATCGCCACCGAGGTCGAGGCGGACCTGGTGGTCATCGGTATCCGGCGGCGGAGCCCGGTCGGGAAGTTGATCCTGGGCAGCGCGGCCAGCCGGATCCTGTTGACCGTGCGACACCCGCTCTTCTGCGTCAAGCCCTGAGCCGAACCGTGCGCCACGCGGAGATCGGGCTCTGAGCAGGCGAAAGGCCCCGATCCGGTCCGGATCAGGGCCCTCGTCGTGCTCTGGGGTCAGCCGTTGACCGCGGCCGCGAGCGAGGCCAGCGAATCCTCGAGCTGATCCTGCGACACCAGCGGGAAGCTGATCTTCTTGAGCAGTTCCTTGTCGGTGACGGCTGACCAGTTGTAGGTCAAGGCGACTTCGGTCCGGTCGGAACCCTCGGGGGTCAGCTCATAGGTCCACTCCCATCCGGGCGGTTCGGTGCCGGCGGGGGCGGTCTTCCACGAGACGAGCTTCCCGTCATGGAACGCGCTGACGTGGTTGTCGACCTGGTATTCCCCGCCCATGTGGGCGCCCTCCATGTTCATCCGAAAGCTGTCGCCGACTCCCTGGATGCGCTGCGGCTTCTCGGCCGAGCGGATGAACCCGGACCCGTCGAACTCGGTGTGCCGGTCGGGCCGGGTCAGGATGTCGAAGATGTCCTTGGGAGCGGCATTGATCGTGCGATGGACGGTCAGGCTGGTGTCAGTCATGCCTTCCTTTCTACCCGACCGCGCGAAGCCGGCCCGCCGGCCGGGTGGAACCCGACCCAGCCGACCCACCAGATCACCGAGCACGGTGAAGGCGCGGGCGCGGTTTCAGGTGTCGACGCTGGAGGCGGAGAATCCACCTCGGCGTCGTTGCGCATCGTCACGATCCAGACACGCCCGCCCTGGACGGGTGGTCGGTGGTCGGTGGTCGGTGGTGTCAGGCCGGATCGGCCAGGGTGACCTCAATCGACAGCGGGGCGTCGGCTTCGGCGTAGGTCAGGCCGGCGCAGATCCGACCCACCGCGCGCAGGTCGGATTCGACGCTCTGCAGTCGCTCGAGCACGGCGGCGGGGGCGCGTACGGTCGCCGCCACGATCTCGGTCTTCATCGAGACCTTGGCCTGCGACTTCGCCCCGCGGATCTCGATCAGCGCCGCCGCGAGGTCACCGAGCAGGGCCGGGTCTCCCGCCCCGTCGAACTCCTCGGGCCTCGGCCAGGCGGCCGTGTGGATCGAGCCGTCCTGCCACCAGGACCAGACCTCCTCGGTCGCGTACGGCATGATCGGCGCGAGCAGCCGGAGGACGGCGTGCAGCGCGGTGGCCAGCGCGGCCTGGGCCGACGTGGCCGGCGGGCCCTCGGCGTACGCACGCTCCTTGACCAGCTCGAGGTAGTCGTCGCAGAACGCCCAGAAGAACTGCTCGGTCACCTCGAGCGCACCGGTGTAGTCGTACGCCTCGAACGCGGCGGTCGCCTCGGCCACCACGATCCGCAGCCGGGCGATCAACGCCAGGTCGACCGGTTCGGTGATCGCGGCCGGATCGATCCGGCTGCCCATCCCGAGGACGAACTTACTGGCGTTGAGCACCTTGAGGGCGAGCCGTCGGCCGACCTTCATCTCGCGCTCGTCGAAGGGCGAGTCCATCCCGGGCCGCGCCTTGGCCGCCCGCCAGCGGACGGCGTCGGAGCCGTAGCGCTCGAGGATCTCGGTCGGCACGACCACGTTGCCCTTGGATTTGCTCATCTTCTTGCGGTCGGGATCCATCACGAAGCCGCTGATCATCGAGCGGGCCCAGGGGAGCGAGCCGTTCTCGTACTGCGCGCGGACGACCCGCGAGAACAGCCAGGTGCGGATGATCTCGTGGGCGTGGGTGTTGAGATCCATCGGGAAGGTCAGCGCGAACAGCGCGGGATCGCGCTCCCAGCCACAGACGATGTGCGGGCTCAGCGAAGACGTTGCCCACGTGTCCATCACGTCCGGGTCGGCCATGAACCCCCCGGGGGCGTTGCGCCGGTCCTCGGTGTAGCCAGGCGGCAGATCCGAGCTCGGGTCGACCGGCAGGCGGGATTCCTCGGCCAGGATGGGGTCGGCATAGTCGGGCTCGCCATCGGCGTTCAGTCGGTACCAGACCGGGAAGGGCACGCCGAAGAACCGTTGCCGCGAGATCAGCCAGTCGCCGTTCAGCCCGCCGACCCAGTTGTCGTAACGGTACTTCATATGGGTCGGGACCCAGCCGAGCTCGTCACCGCGGGCGAGGAAGGTCTGCTTGAGCGCGTCGTCGCGGCCGCCGTTGCGGATGTACCACTGGCGGGTCGACACGATCTCGAGCGGCTTGTCGCCCTTCTCGAAGAAGTTGGCCTTGCGCTGGGTCGGCTTCGGCTCACCGTCGAGGTCGCCCGACTCACGCAGCGCGGCCACGATCGCCTCGCGGGCCGAGAAAGTGGTCTTGCCCGCTATTGCGGTCCAGTCGACGCTGTCGGCGACCCACATCGGCTTGTCGCCGAGGATCCGGCCGTCGCGACCGATGATCACCCGGGCGGGCAACTGCAGCTCGCGCCACCAGGTCACGTCGGTGAGGTCGCCGAAGGTGCAGCACATCGCGATGCCGGCGCCCTTGTCGGGCTCGGCGGCCGGGTGGGCCAGCACCGGGACCTCGACTCCGTAGAGCGGCGAGGTCACCGTGGTGCCGAACAACGCCTGATAGCGCTCGTCGTCGGGGTGGGCGATCAGGGCCACACAGGCCGGGATCAGCTCGGGTCGGGTGGTCTCGATGTGGATCGGGCCGTGGGCGCCGTGGAAGGCGACCCGGTGGTAGGCGCCCGGGTAGTCGCGCGCTTCGAGCTCGGCCTGGGCCACCGCGGTCTGGAACGTCACGTCCCACAACGTCGGGGCCTCGGACATGTAGGCCTCGCCGCGGGTGACGTTGCGCAGGAACGCCTTCTGGGCCACCGAGACGGAGTCGTCGGAGATGGTCGAGTAGAGGCTGGACCAGTCGACGCTGAGCCCGACCCGGCGCCACAGGTCCTCGAACGTCTTCTCGTCGATGTGGGTCAGTTCGTGGCACAGCTCGACGAAGTTCTTCCGGCTGATCGGGATCTGCCGCTTCGGGTCCGGGTTGGCCGGCGGGGTGAAGTTCGGGTCGTACGCGACGCTCGGATCGCAGCGCACGCCGTAGTAGTTCTGCACCCGACGCTCGGTCGGCAACCCGTTGTCGTCCCAGCCGATCGGGTAGAACACGTGCTTGCCGGTCATCCGCTGGTAGCGCGCGATCAGATCGGTGTGAGTGTAGGAAAACACGTGACCGACGTGCAGCGACCCCGACACCGTGGGCGGCGGGGTGTCGATGCTGAACACCTGCGAGCGGTCAGTGGGCCGGGTGAACGCGTACGTGCCGTCGGTCTTCCACCGCGCTACCCAGGTGTCCTCCAGACCCTCCAGTGCGGGGCGGTCGGGAACGGTACGGGGGGCAGTCATGGCGCAATCCTCGTCGACGTGCGGCCCCGGGATCAGGGCCACGAGCGTGGCCACTTTACCGGCGGAGGCGGCCTGAGGTGATCCGACTGCGTCTGCGGACCTGGCTCGGATCTGCGGCTCCGGCCGAAGCGCCCGATCCGAGAAGGGTCCGCGGACGGGTCCGGAGTGGTGACAGGTTCCCCATGCTGCTGCGCGGGTGGGATCACCAGGCGTACACCTCGGGGGCTTCGCCGCCCGGTCCGGGCCAGATCTCGTCGAGCCGCTGCATCGTTGCGCTATCCATCGAGATCGCCGCACCCCGGAGACTGCCGGTCAGCTGCTCGGCGGTGCGGGCACCGACAATCGCGGCACTGACGGCCGGCTGGTGCAGCAGCCAGGCCAGGGCGACATCGGCCGGCTGCTCCCCCAGCTCCGCACACAGCGCCTCGTAGGCCTCCACCGCGGGACGGTGCAGCGCGAGCTGCCGCTGTACGCCGTCGCTGGCCCGGCGGCCGTCGCCGGTGTGGCCGAGAACACCGGCGAGCAGTCCACCGCCGATCGGACCGTACGGCAGGAACCCGACGCCAAAGTAGCGCAGCGCGGGAATGAGCTCGGACTCCACCGCGCGCGCGGTCAGGTTGTACCGGCTCTGCTCGGAGACCAGGCCGAGGAAGTGCCGCGACGTGGCCACGCTTTGGGCGGTGGCGACCTGCCAGCCCGCGAAGTTGCTGCTCCCGATGTAGGTCACCTTGCCGTCTGCGACCAGCTGCTCCATCGCCTGCCAGATCTCCTCCCACGGCGTGGCGCGGTCGATGTGGTGCATCTGGTACAGGTCGATGTGGTCGGTCTGCAGCCGCCGCAGGCTCGCCTCGCAGGCCCGGCGGATGTGGTACGCCGACAGCCTGCGGTCGTTCGGCCCGTGCCCCATCGGCTGGTACACCTTTGTGGCCAGCACGATTCGGTCCCGCCGGGACGGGTCCTGGGTGAGCCATCGGCCCACGTACTCCTCCGACACTCCGTACCCCTGGGTCATGTCCGGCGACTGAGGTCCGCCGTAGACGTCGGCGGTGTCGACCAGGTTCACCCCAGCCTCCAGCGCGGCCTCGAGCACGGCCGCGCTCGTCGGTTCGTCCGCGGTCATGCCGAAGTTCATCGTGCCCAGCCCGACTCGGCTGACCAACAGACCGCTTCGGCCCAAGTGCGCGTACTCCATCCAGTTCCCCTGTCTGGTCGAGCCACCGGCTCGGGTGGCTGTTCGCGTCGAGCCCAGCACATCCGGCTTCGGGGTGGGAGTCCCTGACGAGAGGGGTACTCGCAGGGACTCCCACCCGGCCCGACCGCTCATGGGATGATCCGAAATTGGCGGCCTCGACCCGGCGGCCGGCACCACCCGTGTCCAACGAAGGGACGGTCCCCATCATGCAGTCTGCGACCTCAAGCTCCTCGACCGCCGCCGAGACGGCAGACCCGTCGAAGCCGTTCCAGGCCAAAGCCCCCGCCACCCAGCCGTTCGGCCCCGAAGCGTTCAACGCCGCTGATTTCACCGTGTTGCGCTGGCTCGGCATGGCCGGGTTCTTCATCAACAGCCGCGGCACCACGCTGATGATCGACCCGCTGCTGGGCGGGTTCGACATGCCGATCATGATCGACATACCCCTGGCCGCGGCCGACGTGCCACGGCTGGACGCCGTGCTCGTGACCCACAGCGACAACGACCACTACAGCGTCCCCACCTGTCAGGCACTCGCCCCAGAAACCACCACCTTCCATTCCACCCGCTACGTCGCGTCCCTGATGGACGCCGACGGGCTGCCGGCGCACGGCCACGACATCGCAGACACGTTCACGGTCGGTGACGTCAGGATCACCACCACCCCGGCCGACCACGCCTGGCAGAACGAGTCCCCCGGGGCCAGCGACCACGTCTTCGCCCCGGAAGACGCCTGCGGGTTCTGGCTGGAGACACCCGATGGCACCGTCTGGGCGCCGGGCGACTCCCGCCTGATCCCCGACCACCACCTCACGATGCCGGTTCCCGACGCGATGCTCTTCGACTTCTCCGACAGCGAGTGGCACTTCAGCCTCGACGGTGCGATCACCATGGCCAACGCCTATCCCGACACTCCGCTCCTCCTGCACCACTGGGGCTGCGTCGACGCCCCGGACTTCCCGCCGTTCAACGGCAACCCCCAAGACGTGTACGACCGGGTCACCAATCCCGGCCGGGTCCATCTGCTGGCCCCCGGCCAGCCTTACGTCTTGACTCACAGCAGAGCAGGATGACCGTAGAGAAGGAACCGTACGGCGCGCAGAAGGATCTTGGCGGCTTCGCCCCCGAGCTCGTCCACCTCACCGACGACGTCTTGTCCGGCGAGGTGGGGGAACGCGCCGAGCTGTCACCCCGAGACCGGAGTCTGGTGACCGTTGCCAGCCTGCTCACCAGCGGGAGGACCGAGCAGCTCGTCTTCCACCTGGGGTTGGCCAAAGGCAACGGCTTGACCGAGACGGAACTGATCGAGGCCATCACCCATCTGGCGTTCTACGCCGGCTGGCCGAAGGCGATGTCGGCGATGACCGTCGCGAAGAAGTTGTTCACCAGCAGCTAACCCCCGTCGCTGCAGCCGCCCTGGTTTCGCGTCGAGAACCGCGCCATTCTGATCAGGGTGGTCCGGATGGTCTCGAGGTGGCGTGGGGTGGCGCCAGGGCGGTCCGTGCGGTCGCCGGGGTAGGTAGTGCCGGGTGCGCGGCGTGCCGAGAACATGGGCGAACGCAGCCGCCTCGATGGCCCGTCCTCGCCGGTGAGCCGGCCCTCGTGCTGGCGCAGGTGTTCGACCCAGGTGGGGACCTGGAACTGCGGCCGGGGTGCGGTCGAGGTTCTGGCTGTCCGGGATCTTCCACACCAGCCCACCGAACGCAGTTGCCGCGGCCAGGGCCGCGGCCAACAGGACAGCAGTTCGCAGACTGGCGTATTGGGTGATCAATCCCCAGACCGGCGATGCGAGCGCCTGCGAGCCCATGAACACCATCAGATAGACCGCGATCGCCCGGGCCCGCACCCACGACGGTAGGAACAGCTCAAGCTCGGAGATCACCGTCGACACGGTGGCGGTCCAGCCGAACCCGCAGACCACCAGCAGCGGCAGCGCGACCGGCAGGCTCGGCACCAGGATCAGCGCGGCAAGAGCCAACCCGTACGACACCGCGGCCACACCCATGGTCGTGTTGGACGAAAGGTGCTGCTTCACCCGCCCCAGCCCGCGCGCGGCCACCACCTCGCCGGAGCCGAGAGCGGCGAACAGCAGGCCGTAGCCGCTGGCGGCCAGCCCCAGCCGGCGGCTGGCGATCAGCGGCAGCAGAGCCCACACAGCGCAAGCCGGGACGATGAAGGTGGTGAACCGCAGCAGCAGGCTCGCACCAGCGGTTCGTTGCGGACGTAGCGGCCGCCCGCCACCAACGCCGGCAGGAACGGTTCCCGTTCCCCGGCGGTCACCCGGGGCCGACGCCACGTCAGCAGGACCACGGCCAGGAATCCGGCGGCGACGGCGGTCAGCGCGAACACCGGCGGAACCCCCCAGCGGGCGATCACCAGCCCGGCCAGAGCCGGCCCGGCGGCCCGGGCCACGTTCACGCTGACCATGTCCAGCCGGGTCGCCGCCGCCAGCTCTTTCCGCAGCACCAGCTCGGTGATCATCGACTGCCAGGTCGGGGACAGCACGGCCTGCCCGGCACCGATCGCGAACGTGAACGCCAACAACAGCGCCGGCGGCATCAGGTCCACTGCCGTCAGCACAGCCAGCACCACGGCGGCGGTCACGAAGTACACCTGCACCCCGAACATCAGCCAGCGACGGTCGAAGGCGTCGGCCAACACACCGGCGGGCAGGGCCAACAGCATCATCGGCAACGTGCTGGCCGTCTGCACCAACGTGACGATCGTGGCAGCGTTCGCATCGGCAACGAACAGCCACTGCGCCCCCACCGTCTGCGCCCACGTGCCGACACTGGCCACCACCACCCCCAGCCACAGCCAGAAGAAGGCCCGGTGACGAAACGGCGCCCACGGGGACGCCGCCGCTGCGACCGCCGTCGTCATCGTGGCGCCCGCGCGAGGCGCGGCAGGTGTGTCACCGGGGCTCTGTACCGGTGGTCGGCGGCACCGGCTGGTCGGCTGGCCGATGGCCGGCGGCCCAGCCGGCCAGCAAGGTGAGCCCGTCCGCCGTCGGGGTGCCCGCATCCGCCCCGTACACGGTCAGAGTCAACCCCCGGTCGCCGGGCAGGTCCAGCGCGTCGTAGCTGAGCGTCAGGTCACCCACGGCCGGATGGTGGAAATGTTTGGTGCCGCTGTAGTGCAGTCGCACATCGTGCGCAGCCCAACGAGTCCGGAACTCCTCGCTGCGCGTCGACAGCTCCCCCACCAGGTCGGTGAGTCCCTTGTCGTAAGGGGTGCGCCCGGCCGCGGTCCGCAGCAGCGCGACCGTGGTCCGCGCCGACTCGTCCCAGTTCGGGTGCAGCAGCGTCGCCCGGGGGTCGAGGAACACAAACCGGGCCAGGTTCACCGGCCGCACCGGGGAGGCGAACGCCTGCGCGTACAACGCCTCGCCCAGCGCATTGATGGCCAAGACGTCAAGCCGCCCATTCCGCACAAAGGCGGGCATGCCCGGCATGCCGTCCAGCAGCCGCTGAATGCTCGGCCGCACCCCGCCCCTGCTGTCGCGGTGGGACTGTCGCGGCCTCACCCGCTCCCCGGCCGCCCTGGCCAGGTCGAAAAGATGCGCCTGCTCCGCCTCGTCCAGCCGCAACGCCCCCGCCAGCGCGTCCAGCACCGCATCGGACACCCCGCCGAGGGCACCCCGCTCCAACCGGGTGTAGTACTCCACGCTCATCCCCGCCAGCTGGGCAACCTCAGAACGACGCAGACCAGGCACCCGCCGCTGGCCGAAGCTCGTCAACCCGGCCTGCTGCGGCGTCAGCTTCGCCCGCCGCGAAACCAAGAAGTCATGCACATCGTCGCGATTGTCCACACCGACGACACTAAATCTGCCAGCCACCGGCATGGGAGTCCCTGCCAGTACCCCACAAGACCAACCGACCCGCATCTGCCACCACCCACTCCGAACTGACCGTCGGGCTCATCAAGAGGTAGCGCCCCCACACGCGGTAGCGAGGACTCAGCTGACAGGTACTAGCAGGGACTCCCAGCCACCGAGCCCGGCAGCTAGCGTGATCGGCTTAGCAGACCACACCTGGGACGAGACCCACATCTCCGAGAAGGAGCCCCACCCAATGGAGTACGCCCGCGTTGGCAGCAGCGGCCTCAAAGTGAGCAAGATTGCCCTCGGCTGCATGAGCTATGGAGATCCCGGCTTCCACGCCTGGACCCTGAACGAGGAGGCGTCGCAGCCGTTCTTCCGGCAGGCCATCGAACTCGGCATCACCTTGTGGGACACCGCCAACGGCTACGGGGGCGGCACCTCGGAGGAGTTCGTCGGCCGGGCGGTCAACACCTACGCCCGCCGTGAGGACATCGTCTTGGCGACCAAGGTGCACAACAAGATGCACGACGGCCCCGGCGGGTCCGGCCTGTCCCGCAAGGCCATCCTGGAACAGCTCGACGCCTCACTGCGCCGCCTCGGCACCGACTACATCGACCTCTACTACATCCACCGCTTCGACGAAGACGTTCCCGTCGAAGAGACCATGGAGACGCTGCACGACGTCGTCAAAGCCGGCAAAGTCCGCTACCTCGGCGCTTCAAGCATGTGGGCCTGGCAGTTCGCCAAAATGCAGCACGCCGCCGACCTCGGCGGCTGGACCCGGTTCGTGGCTATGGAAAACCAGTACAACCTCCTCAAACGCGAAGAAGAGCGCGAGATGCTGCCGATGTGTGCCGACATGGGCGTCGGCTGCATCCCCTACTCCCCGCTCGGCAAAGGTCGCCTCGCCCGCCCCTGGGGCGCGACCAGCCAGCGCGGGAACGTCGACGAGGTCGCCAGGAGCTTCGACCTCGACATCGACCGGCCCGTCGTCGAAGCGGTCCAGCAGGTCGCGGAAGAGCGCGACACGTCGATGGCCAAAATCGCGATGGCCTGGGTCCTCAGCAAGCCCGTCGTCGCCGCGCCCATCGTCGGCGCCACCAAACCCCACCACCTCGCCGACGCCGTCGCCGCACTCGACATCAAGCTCACCGATGACGACATCCGACGCCTTGAGGAGCCCTACACCACCCAACCCGCCTACTGGTGGTGACCCCCGGATCACTGAAAGCCAGGTCGCTTGGAGATGAACCGAGCCAGCTGACCGGATGGAGCGTGAGGAAACCGACAAAATGATGAGAATTCAAGCCGTCAACGATCTTGTCATCTTCGCGTCAGCGGCACATCAGCGACGACAAGATCGGCGACTTCCTACAGCTGCTTGTTGCATCGTCGCCCCGTTTCGGGATCACGGCGGGGTCAGCGGGCAGCGGAGGATTCGAGGGGCCGTCCAGGACCGCATGCGGAGCGCGGCCTCGGCTAGGGCAGAGTGGTGGGTGACGACGGCCCATCGTGAGGAGTGGCTCGTGAGTGATGCGTCAGGTAGCAGCGCCCATCCGAACCGCCCATCCCTGCTCCGACCCGAGGTGGTGGTGTTCGATGTCAACGAGACGCTTTCCGACATGTTACCGATGGGTCAACGGTTCGTCGACATTGGCGCCCCGCGTCATCTTGCGGCCACGTGGTTCGCCGGGCTGCTGCGCGACGGCTTCGCTCTGACTGCGGCGGGAACGTTCCCCTCGTTCGCGGCGTTGGGCGCGGGTCTGTTGCGGGTTCAGCTGGCGAGCCTGGCCCTGAACCGGGAGTTGGACGAGTCGGTCGCGTACATCATGGAGGGGTTCGGCAGCCTCGCACTGCACCCGGATGTTGCGGCCGGGATCACGGCACTTGCCGACTCGGGTTTGCGCCTGGTGACCCTGACCAACGGGGCGGCCAGCGTGGCAGCGGGCTTGTTCGAGCGGGCGCACATCCGGGAGCGCTTCGAACAGTTGCTGTCGGTCGAGGACGCACGAGTCTGGAAGCCGGCACCCGGCTCCTACGCTTACGCCCTGCAGCAGTGCAAGGTGGCGCCTTCGGCCGCCCTGTTGGTGGCTGTCCATCCGTGGGACATCGATGGTGCGCACCGTGCCGGGCTGGGCACCGCCTGGCTCAACCGTACGGGCGCTTCCTATCCGGACTACTTCGAAAGGGCCGACGTCGAGGTGGCAACGCTCACCGATCTCGCCCGGCTGCTGAACTGATGGGCATCGGCGTCAGGTCGTCGGTGGGTTGAGTTCCCGGCCCCCGGTGGGCGGCGAGTCAGCGGGAGGCAGCCGGGGTGCCGGTGCGGGCTGAGGTGACGACGTCGGTGATGGCGCGCACAGACTCCGCTGCGGGGCGCTCGTCGTCGAGGAGGCCCTCGTGGGTGGAGTCGACGGTGCGGTGGACGGCGCGGGTGGACAGCGCGGCGAGGTGGTTCTGGGCGTCGACCCAGCCGTCGGTCCCGGTGCTGTTCGCGGAGGCCGTCAGCACGGCGAGGGGTCGGTCGCCGAGGGTGGTCAGGGCCTGGGCCTGGGCGAAAACCTTCGGGAGGACCGAGATCTCGTCTCGCTGGCTCCGGTAGGCCCGCGGGGCGGCGGCGATCGCGTCGATCCTCGCGGCGTCGGTCGCCGGCAGGAGGGAGGTTCCGGGAATGAGGTAGCCCACGCCGAGGCGGCTCAGCGTCGGCAGCAGCGCCAGGCCGCGGCGCATCAGGAACTGATACTGGCTGGCGTACGCGGGCAGCCGGGTGAACTGCTCGGGGCTGGAGCTGTCCAGCAGGACCAGGCCGGCGACCTGGTCGGGGTACCGGGCGGCGTAGGTCATCGCGAAGGTGCCGCCCGTGGAGTGCCCGACCAGCACGTAGGGAGCGTGTTCGCCAGCCACGGCGAGCAGCGTGTGCAGGTCCTCAGCCGACTGGGCGCCGTCCCGGGGGGTCACGGCGTCGTCGCTCCAGCCCTGGCCGGCCCGATCGTAGGCGCACACCCGGGACGTCTCGGCGATGGGCGCGGCGATTCGCGCCCATTGGGCAGAGGATCCGCCGAGTCCGTTGGAGAGTACGACGGTCGGGCTGCCCTCGCCTCGGCAATCGAGATGAAGCCGGTGGCCGCCGACGTCGTACAGCTTTCCGGGGGCGGGGAAGGCGGACTGGTTCGCCGTCCAGGCGATGTTGCCATAGACGGCGCCGATCGAGGCCAGGACCAGGACCGCGATCACCGGGGTGAGCACCCAGCGGGCCTTCCCGGTCACGGAGCGGCGCACCTGAACGAACATCCACCCGGCAAGCGCCACCACCAGCGGTGGCCACACCCAGGTCACCGCGGTGAGGGTCTGATTGCTGGGGTTGGAGACCACCAGGGCGGCGCCCGTGACGCCCATGGCGACCGCCGGGACCACCGCCCACCGCTGCGGCTGCCGGGTGCAGCGCACGGTGAGCGTGGCCATCAGAGCCCAGCCGAAACCGAACCCCAACAAGAGGGCTCCGGTGATCGTGGCCTCGGTGCCGCCGCCGAACACGACGAGGGCGAGCACCAGCGCGGCGACCGAGCCGGCCAGGACGGAGGCGACCATCATGCGCCCGGCGGTGCGGTCATGGGTGATTTCGCCGGTCGGCTTCGGCGTCCGCTGGGGCCGACTGGTCGGGTGGGTTTGGACGCTCATGGCGGTCTCCTTCTCGAACGGGTGGGTTACTGCTGTTGAGCGGTGGACGGGATCGGGATCGGGGTCGCTCGCCCCGGTCCAGCTGGTGCCGCGTGCGACGTGACCGCGGCACCGAGGGATGGCCCCAGCCCTCAGCTCGGGGACGATCGGTGCGGCAGCCGTGTGCAGTACCGCGAGAAGGGCGAGGGCGTACGCCCGGGCGGTCGAGCTGAGGGCAGCGGTGCCGCGAGGGTCGGGAGGGACGGAGCCGGTGCGTGGTCGGTGCTGCACGGTGTCCGTAGCCCAACCTTTCGCGGAGATACGTGGCGTCGGTGCTGACGATGAAGGAGGGGCGCCGGGCGGCGGTTAACGGTCAGTGCAGGTGGATCGGACCCGCGGTGCCGCGAGTGGCGGGCATCCGGAGCAGAGCGACGACCCCGAGGGCGGCGGCGATCCCGGCGGCGGTCATGAAGCCGGGGGCGACGGCGGCTGCGGCGCCGTCGGGCGTGGTCAGCGGCCCGGCGGTCGTCGCCACCGCGGACAGCACAGCCACTCCGAGGGCGGCGCCGATCTCGTGACCGGTCATCAAGAACCCCGAGGCCAGGCCGGCGTGCTGAGCGGCGATGTCGCGCATCGCTGCGGCCGAGACCGCCACGAACACCACGCCGGACCCCAGCCCGGCGATGACGAGCCCCGGCAGGAGGTCGGTGCCGTAAGAGGCAGCGGAGGTGGCGCGCGACAGGAACAGCGCCCCGCCGGCGACCACCACCAGCCCGAGGGTCGCGATCACGCGACCCGTCAGGTGCCCGGCCGCGCGGGCGGCGAGGTGGGTGCCGGCAACCAGCGCAGCAGCCAGGGGAAGGAACGCGAGTCCGGCGGTGAGCGCTGAGTAGCCGAGGGTGGTCTGAGCGAAGTTGGAGGTGAGGAAAATGATGCCGATCAGCAGGCCGGTGATGCCCAGCATCACCGCGGTGGCCCAGACCAGCGACGTGACCTTCCAGGTGTGGGGAGGGATCAGTGGCGCGGACGCGCGACGTTCCACCCGGAGGAAGCCGGCGACGGCCGAGGCGGCGACCGCAAGACCTGCTGCGGTCCAGGGGGACACCCAGCCGTGCGACTCGGTACGGGCCAGCGTGAACATCAGGGCGCCCAGGCCGGTCACGAGGGTCGCCGCACCGAGGACGTCGAAGCGGATGGCTCCGACCCGGCCACCGGGTCCGTGGGGCAGCAGGTGCGCCGCGGCCACCAGCGCCGCCAGCCCGACGGGGACGTTCACCCAGAAGATCGTCTGCCATCCGGTCCAGGTGGTCAGCGCGCCGCCGACGGAGACACCGGCTGCGATGCCCAGCCCCCCGATGGCGCCCCACAGGGCGAGCCCCCGTGCGCGTTGGGCGCCGCTGTAGGTGGTCAGGATGAGGGCGAGGGCCGCCGGGGTCATCAGGGCGGCGCCGGCTCCCTGCAGGGCGCGGCCGGCGATGAGCTGGCCGGCGGAGGAGGCGAACCCGCTGCCCAGGGAGGCGACGGTGAACAGCGTCAGGCCGGTCATGAAGACGCGGCGGCGAGGTAGCAGGTCCGCGACCCGGCCCCCGAGCAGCAGCCCGCCGCCGGAGAGCAAGAGGTAGGCGGTCACCATCCACTGCAGGTCGCCGCTGGCCAGACCGAGATCCCGGCCGATGACCGGCATGGCGGTGTTGACCACGGAGATGTCGAGGACCACGAGGACCTGCGCGGTCAGCGCGAGGATCATCACTGACCAGGGGCGGCGCTGCTGCGGGTCGGTGCCTGGGGGACTGGGAGCGGCGGTGGCGGCGCGGTGCGCAGCGTGTGACATGTGAACCTCCTGCGGTTGAGGACGGGTGGATCGCTGAGGACCCACCCGTGAGGTCGGATGGTGCGCCGGTGGACGCCATGGGGGTGGCCTGGTCGCGATCTCGTCCGATTCAGTCAGCGAACGGGGCGATTCGGATCGGGCCGGCGTCCGTCCGGCACGCTCGGCCGGCACCTCTGACCTTCGCGGACGTCAGTGGGCATGACACCGGTCAAATGGCCGGGATCGCCACGGCTCCAGGTGACGCCGTCGTGCTCGGGCTGTCCGCCCGGGATGGAGGAATCAGCCGAGGCGGAGGCGGCCGAGCTCTCCGCGGGAGGTCACGCCGGTCTTGGTGAAGACATTCCGGAGGTGGAACGCGACCGTGCGTGGTGAGATCCAGCAGAGCTCCGCGACGTCCTTGTTGCTCATCCCCTCACTGACCAGCTGCGCGACGCGCAGCTCGGTGGGTGTGAGCTGAACCAGGGTCGATGGGTCGCGTTTGCGAGCCGTCTCCCCGGAGGCGCGAAGCTCCGCAGCCGCTCGATCCGCTAACGGGTCGGCGGCCGAGTTCCGGAAGGTGTCGAGGGCCCGCTTCAGGTGCACCCGGGCGTCGACGCGACGTCCAGCACGGCGCAGATGTTCGCCGTAGGCCAGCTCGGCACGAGCGGCGTCGTAGGGACGGCCCGCTGCCTCGTGATGACGCAACGAGCTCTCGAACAACGAACTGGCCTCCTCTCCCCTCCCGGCCAGCAATGCGCGGCCGTAGCAGGCCACTGCTTGTGCCCAGGGCAGCTCGCTCGCCTCAGCAAACCGCTCCATTTCCTCGGTCCACGCCCGCGCGAGGATGGGGTCGTCCGCCTGAACGGCGGCCGTGATGCGGGGTGTGGCAGCGAGCCGGGCCAGCACCCCGTCGTGCATCTGGGAAAAGTGGTGCAGGGACTCTCCGGCGTTGCCGCCCATACCCGCACGCATCGCGCAAGCCCACCGCAGCACATCGGCGACGACGCCGTCCATCACCCCCAGCCGGTGGGCGACGCGGAGCCGGGTGGCCTGATCGAGAAGGTCGTCGTAGTCGTCGCGGCCCTGCAGGGCGGCAAGTAGCGTCAGCCAGGCCAGTGGGGTTCCGGTCTGGGCCGGCTGGCCGATGCCGCGCGCGAGCGACAATGCCTCATCGGCAGAGCGGCGCACGCCCGACCAGTCGCCGGCCGCATACTGGCTGAAGCACAGCCGGTGCAGCGCGTACAGCACCTCCATCACCGCGCCCTCGGTCCGGGCTGCGGCCAGCATGCGGGTGAACAAGGTTCGGTGGGCGACGGCGTCGCCCAGGTGCAGGGCCAAGTTCCCCAGGTTCGCCCACACGTCGCGGTCCTCGGCGGCCATGCCGTTTCTCAGCGCTGTCCTCAGCGTGTCGATGGCACCGGCCCAGTCGTGGTCTGCATCGCGATCGGTCGCTTCCAGCAGCAGCTTGAGGCACCGCACTCGCGGGGGGTCGTTCGGATCGACCGACGACGACAGCGCGCCCGGCGGCAGGGCGGCGCCGCTGTCGATGCCGTGACTGCGTAGCACCCCGGCGTACGCCGCCATCTCCAGGGCCTGGAGCGGGCTCTGGGCGGCGACGTCGCGAGCGGCGATGATGAAGATGCGGTGTGCGTCGACCGCAGACCCGGCGGCCACTTCGATGCGGCCGCGGAGCCGGTCGATCGCGGCTCGCACCGGCAGTTCGTCGGCGACGACGCGAGCCGACGTGAGCAGTGCCCTGGCGCGCTCGGTGCGCCCTGCCGCATAGGCGTTACGGGCGCCGGCCAACAGCCACTGCGCGCGCAGGTCGTCGCGGCTGCTCAGCTCGGCGGCACGACCGTAGGCCGACGAGGCGGCGTCGTAGCCGCCACGAGCCTCGGCGCGGGCGCCGGTGCCCGCGAGCTGTTCGGCGACGGGTTCGTCGGGCCCCTCGGCTGCGGCCGCCCGATGCCACGTCCGCCGGTCCGCTTTCGCCCCGGGCCTGACCCCGTCGCCGTCGTCGAGAGCTTCGGCAAGTGCGATGTGGGCGACCCGACGCTCCGCGCCCGTGGCCGCCTGGTAAACCGCCGAGCGCACCAGGGGGTGGCGCACCCCGACCCGGTCGCCGGCGACCTCAAGGAGGCCGGAGCGCTCCACCTCGGCGAAGGCGTCCTCGCCGACCCCCACCTCCCGGCCAGAGCGGCGCAGCTCGGCGAGGTGGAGTGAGTCGTCCGCGGCCGCCAGCAGCATGAGCGTTTGAGCCTGCTCGGACAGCCGACGGCAACGGTCGAGGAAGGTCCGCTCCATCCGGGCCGTGAGCGGCAGCTCCCGAGGCAGCAGGTGAGTCCCGGACAACTGGGCGGCACTGAGCTGTCCGGGCGCCTCGACCAGGGCCAGCGGGTTCCCGCCGGTGCTGGCCGCCAGGGCGTCCACCACCTGCTCAGGAATGCCGACGCCGGCGTGCTCCTCGAGCAACGTTCGCACGGCCGTCGGCGCCAACGGCCGCAGCGGCAGCTCGGGCACGTCGAGGGGGCTGGGGAACGGCTGCGTCTCGTCGCCGCGGGCGGCGAACACGATGACCACCGGTTCGGCGAGCAGCCGCCGGGCGACGAACAGCAGCGCATCGCGGGAGGCGGCGTCGAGCCACTGGAGGTCGTCGACCAGACACAGCACCGGTTCCGCCTCGCCGAGCTCGGTCAGCAGCGTCAGCGTTCCCAATGCCACCAGGAACGGATCGAGACGGTCGCCTTCCTCCTCGCCGAACGCCACCCGCAGCGCCCGCCGCTGGGGGACCGGCAGGGCATCCACCCGATCCGATGCGGGACGTAGCAGCCGGTGCAGCGCCGCGAACGCGAGCGCGGATTCCGCCTCCAGCCCGGCCGTCCGAAGCACCCGGAAATCCTGGGCGCAAGCCGCGGTGTCGCCGAGCAGCGCCGACTTGCCCATCCCGGCCCCGCCCCAGATCAGCAGGGTCGAGGCCCGCCCAGCTCGGGCGGCCTCGAGCAACTGGGCGAGTTGAGCTCGCTCCGGGTCGCGGCCGTGCAACACAGCGTCAGCCTAGAACGCCTGAGCCGGCGATACCGGCCATCTGACCGGGGCGAACCAGCGCCGCGAACGCGACGCTCGATGCAGCGAGCCGCCGACAACAGCGATACCGCGCTACGCGTCGGAACTTGTCCCACCCGGACGCCCCAACCGATGGACTTCGCGCCCGAGGCGGGGGCCGTCCCGCTGATCCAGGAGGAACACCATGTCACCTCACCTGTTGGGCATTGCCCGGGCCGCCCTGGCGGTCGCCTTGATGCTGATGACCTTATCCGGGCTTGCGGCCGTCGGCTGCGTCCGCAGCATCACCCAGAGCCACACGGCGACCCCCCGCGGAGTGAGCACCAACGAACCGCCCGGCCGGCCGTCATCGGACGGGCGCCTCGTCGTCGCCGTCACCCTCGGAGCTTCCGGAACCGTAGGCAGTGACGCGCTGGCGCCGTTCGAGGTGTTCGCCAGCTCATCGAAGTTCTCGGTCTACACCGTCGCGGCCACTGCAGCACCGGCGCCGGTCGACGGCGGCCCGGCCATCGTCCCCACGTACACCTTCGACGATGTCGCCTCAGACCGGGCGCCGAAGCCGAACGTCGTCGTCGTGCCGGCCGTCGACGACCCGGACGGCGAGGCCGAGGCCCCGCTGCGGGCCTGGGTGGTCGAGCAGTCACAGCGCGGTGCGCGGATCCTCTCGGTGTGCGCAGGCGCGCGGCTGATGGCCGCCACCGGCCTGCTGAAGGGGCGGACCGCTACCAGCCACTGGTCCCGGATCAGCGCCCTGAGGAGGCAGCACCCCGAGACGCACTGGGTGAACGGAGAACGGTACGTCGACGACGGATCGATCACCACCACCGCGGGGATCACCTCCGGCATCCCCGGAGCCCTCCACCTCGTCGACGAGCTGGCCGGCAGCGCGGAAGCCGTCCGCGTCGGTCGGCTCGTTGACTACCCGAACGGGTCACCCTTCGCGTCGACCACGATCCCGGTGCAATCCCTCACCGCCGCCGACCTGCCGGTCGCCCTCAACCTCGCCGCTCCCTGGTTCCGACCGACCCTCGGCATCGCGCTCGCCGACGGTGTGAGCGAGATCGACGTCGCCAGCGCGTTCGAGGTGTACTCCAACTCCCACGCCGCCCGGACGCTCGCGGTCGCCACCAGCAGCACCGTCACGAGCCAGCACGGGGTGGTCCTGGCAGCCCTTCCCCTCGCCGCCGCACCGCCCGTGGACCGGGTCGTGGTGCCGGTCACCAGCGACCGCACCGCGGGCGGCACCCAGATCCGGAGCTGGGCCACCCACCAGGGACTGCCGGTCGACGCACTGCGCGGCCCGAGCGGTGGCGCCGGGTTCGACGGGGCCCTGGAATACCTGTCGGCGACCGCAGGCCGCAGGACCGCGGTGTCCGCGGCCAAGATGATCGACTACCCGATCGACACCCTGGAGCTGGCCGCGGGCTCCGCCGGACCGCGGGTGCCGCTGCTGGTGGTACTCGGCCTGCTGCTGGCCGGGGCCGCCGGCTTGGCTCCCACCCTCACCCGCCGATCTGTGCACCCCCGCAGCATCGTCGGGGCGCGGAACAGCACCACCAGCGCACAGGGTCCGGCCAACACGGGCAAGGGACCGGACGTCGCTCCGGCGCTCGGTCATGCTGGTGCTCCTGCCAGGCAGCCCGCCCGGCACCGGGAGGCCGCCAGTGCGCCGGGCAGCCGGCCCTCCGACGCACATCCGGTGCCCGCGGCGGAGAACAGCTCGTGACTCGACCGGTGCAACGCCAACCCCTGTCCGTCGGCCGCGCCCCCACCGCCCGCCACCCGTCCACCCGTCCACCCGTCCAACCGCAACACGATGGAGAGGCTGCTATGACCACCACCGCGATCTACAGAGCAACCGCACGAGATCACAGCCACCGTCCCGGCGCTGCCCCGGCACCGCTCCAAGGCGGACTCCCACCCGGCCGACAACGAGCGCGCTCGCCTCTGACGGCGACGTGGCACGTGCACCGGGACGGGGCCGCGCTCGGAGGACCAGCCCTTTCGGTGGGGCGAGCGGGTCCCGGGAGGGCGACCGTGGTCCTGGGCAAGCGCACCCCTCGGCCTACCTGGAGGATGGCGATGTCCCCGTTCTCAGGTGTCAGCATGCAGGTCACCTCCGATGGTGCGGTGCCGTCATGAACGGGCTCGTCGCGGCTGGCCTCGCGGAGGTCGCCCTCGGAGCTGTGCTCGGCTTTCCCTACGCGCTGACCCTCGAAGGCAGCCCGGCATCAAAGCGGCTCATGGCGGCCCTGCGGATCAATCATCCGCGGCGGCTCCGGCAGCTGCATCTGGACCTGATCATCATGGGCATCCTGCTCATCGCTGCCGGCGCAGCGATGCCTGATCTGCCGCTCGCCCCGGTGCTCGCTGTCGGCATCGGCGGCTGGACCAACGCGTTGCTCTTCGCGCCGCTGATGGTCGACGAGAAGCTCCAGTCGGCCGTCGTCTTCCGGACCCTGACCGTCGCCTCATTCCTCGCCGTCAGCACCGGCTGGGTCTGGATCGCTGCCCTCGCCATCGGCCGCCTGTAGCGACACCACCCGACCGGCCACCTGTTCGCCTGCTCCCACCACTACTGAGCCAGACCAAGAAAGGAATTTGCCATGAATCCAGATGCTGCCGTCGACCAGCACACCGGGACCGACATCCACGGGGTCGGAACGCCGCCGCCATCCCGTACGGAGTCCGCCCGCGCCGTTTCGCTGACGGCGTCACGCGCCGCCGCCAGCTGGGGCGTCGTGGTCGGCGTGGCCACCGCGGCCACTCCGGTCGGGTTCTGGTGGCTACCCGCGACCACCGTGTATGCGGTCGGGCTGGCGTTCATCGCCGCCGTTTACCTCGGGTTCGCCGTAGCTGACGGCCGTCGGCGGGTGATTGCGGTCGAAGTAGCGGTTCTCAGCGTCTTCGTTCTCGTTGCGGCGGTCGCCGTCGACGGTTCCCTTTGGCTGCTGGTGGCCGGACTTGTCGGGCACGGGGTCAAAGACCTGTGGCAGCACCGCACGCATTTCGTCGCCAACACCCGGTGGTGGCCACCATTCTGCGCCACCGTCGACTGGGTCGCTGCCCTTGTCATCACCGTCGCCATCATCGCGGGCGCTCCCTTCCGCTGAAAGGCCCCCGGGAGCAATGGGCTGGAGTCGTGACCGCCGCCGCGACTGTGGCCGCCCCATTGTCTGCCGAACAGGCTTGCGCGGCAGCGGCCGGCGGCGGGGTGAACCGGTCGAAGGTCATGGGCGATCTGGTCCCCGTACGGGCGGCGGGTCGAAAGCAGGGCCACCGGCCCTGATGCCCGCTCCCGTGCGCGCGACGGGCACGGGGAAGCGGAGGGCCCGCGGTCCTTGGACTGTTCGGTAGGCGCCGGGTTTCTCGCGCTCCTTTCGAGGGCTGGTGACCACCATGCGGCTGACCCTCTCCTTCACTGCCGCCCCCAGCCGGCCGTTCAGGGCTATGTTGCGGGGACTGTCATCGGCACGAACGAACTGGATGTAGCCGCGTCTGCGACCGAGGCTGAGGCACTGGAGGATGAGCCCGATCGAGAGGGGCTTCGGCTGCTCGTCACGGATGAGATGGAGCGCGGTCTCTGCTGCGTGGCCGCCGAGCGGCAAGGCCACTGCGCATCCCATGCGCAGGTGTGACCCCACTCCAGGCGGAGTCACGACCGCGTCACCGGCGCCGATGATATTGGGTGCGGTGATGCTGCGCAGCGTTTCGTCGACCCTCAACCGGTGGGAGCCGTCCACGGCCAGTCCGCTCACCCGGGCCAGGTCGGGGGCCGTGAACGACAGCGCGACCAGGCACACGTCGAAATCCACCGACTCGCCTTCCGGTAGCCGTAGCGCGCCGGCGGTGATGCTCTGCACCGCCGCGTCCTGGACGAACCTGATCCCGAGGCGGTGGCCCGTCCTCAGGATCGAGCGTCGTGCTGCTGGGCGCATGTACGCGAGGATCGGCCCGGCGGACAGCAGCGTCACCTTGAGGTCGGGGCGGTGCTCGGCGACTTCGGCGGCTGTTTCCACACCGGTGAATCCGCCGCCGACGACAACGACTCGACTACCAGGTGCGGCGTCGGCGACTGCTCGTGCTGCGGACTGCGCCCCGGCGAGGTCGGCGATGAGGTGTGCGTGCTCGCGCGCCCCGGGTACCGGCGAGGACGCCGCACTCCCGGGGGCATAGATCAACCAGTCGTAGCGGAGGGTGACCACACCGGTCGCCGTCTGGGTCGTCACCGTCTGCGCCTTGGCGTCGACGGCGATGGCGGTGCCCACCACGCAGTGCGCTTCGCGGTGCAGGATGTCGGAGAGGGGGAACGTCACGGACCTGCGTGAGCCAGCAGCCAGCTCATGGAGTCGAATGCGTTCGACGAAGTCGGCACGGGAGTTGATGACCGTCAGTCGCACCCTTCCGCGCTCTGCGTCGCTGAGCGAGGCCAGGAACCGGTTGGTGGCCAGCACACCGGCGTACCCGGCGCCGATGACGACCACGGACGCCTTCGCTCCTGCCGAGTCTTCGGGCGAGAACGGAGTGGGGTCGCTCAGCGTCATGACGGTCCTTGGTGGTGGTGTGCGGGCGTCGCAGCGACGGTGATGGTCGAGACGGAGGGGTGCCTGAAGCCCTTGAGGAGCAGGTAGACCCCGAGCGACAGCTCCCACACGAAGATCGGTGCGACCACGATCCACCACGCACTTCGGTGCTCGGTGAGGCCCAACGTGGTCGCGAGGGTGACAGCGAGGAGCAGCGGGGCGCCGATGAGTCCGAGCGTGGGAATGACCCGCGGCACGAGTCCCGACCGGTACAGCAAGGTGCCGAGCACAAGCGCGTTCAGACCCGCCATGACGTTCGGTCCGAGGAGGAACGTCCAGTCGCGGAGCGCGACCAACGACTGCCCCACAACCCGGAGGGAGACGGCTTCAGCTCCGGTCGCGCCAGGCTGACGCAAGGTGATGACGGTGAGGAGGCTGAGGACACCAACGGCGATGACTGCGGCCTCGAACATCCGGGCGGCGACGAAGCCGAGCGCCAGGGTTTCGCTGTGCCGCTTGAGCACGGGGAACAGCACGACGGCGGTGCCGATGCAGGCCAGCGCGTTGACCACGTCCAGGCAGGCACCCAGGATGACGCGAGCATCCGCGCCGGAGCTGACGATGTAGTCGGCGTCGTTCAGGACCGGGCCGAGGAGGAAGAGGGCAGGGATCGAGGCGGCGAAAGTCAGCAGATAGAAGGCGCCTCCGAGGCGCGCGGCTTTCCTCCGCGATCTCCTCGAGACCTCGGTGGTGCTCGCGCTCGGCGCGTGGTCAACGGTGGTGGTCATGTCCATCTCCAGGGGTAGCGGTGCAGCGTCGGTCTGGTCAGCGGGGAGCGAGGTGGTCATCGGTCGGTCAACGCCGGTGTTGGAGCTGTGCGTCACGCTTCGGGGGTCGGTGGTGTCGCCGTCCCGGCGGGTGGGCGTACGTCAGGGTCTGCGTAGAAGACAGGTCGCGCCGGCGACGGCGATGAGCCGTTCGTTCACGTCGACGATGCGCGCGGCCGCGATCGCCGTGGTGTTCCCCTGGTGAACCACCTCACCGGTGCAGACCAGGGGGCCGGAGGTGAGCAGAGCCGGGCGGACAAAGCGCACGTTCAGCTCGCTCGTGAGGTAGCCGACGGCGGCGGGGAGCAACGAATGGACGGCGCACCCCATTGCCGTGTCCAGCACGGTCGTCAGGATGCCTCCGTGGACGATGCCGAACGGGTTGAGGTGGAACTCATCCGGCTCCAGGCGGAAGGTGACCCGGCCGAGGTCTGCCTCGAGGGGCTCGATGTCCAGTGTCTTCAGGGCGGGCGGCATCGGGAGCGTGCCGGCGCGGATCGCCTGCAGGACCGTGAGCCCGTCCTGGTCGAGGCCGGCGAGCACCGTTGGTGTCGGGTCGTCCCAGTCGTACGTGCGTTCACGCGTGTCGATCGACATCTGTACCTCCTGTGCGAGGGGCGCCGTAGGTCGACGCCTGCTGAGTGGAACCGGTCCGGCGGCGTTCAGGGTCGTCATGGCGCCGCGGACAAGGCGGGAGTAGACGCGGCCTCGTCTGTTGTGGACCGGGGGGTCGCGCTTCTTTGCCCCAGACAACGGCTCCTGTGACTGCGTTCACAACTTCCTCCATTCGCCCCCGTATGGAGCGTCTTCCGTACGGTAGCGTATGGGCATGGCACATGGGAAGCGTGACTCTTTGGGGCCGTTGGACTGGACCGAGGCGGCGCTCAACGCCTTGGCGGCCGGAGGCCTATCGGCGGTGGCTGTTGAGCCGCTGGCGAAGTCGCTGGGTACGACCAAGGGCAGCTTCTACTGGCACTTCGCGGATCGGAACGCCCTGCTGGAGGCGACTCTGGAGCTGTGGGAGCGCCGCCACACCGAGCGGGTGGTCGCCGACCTCGACCAGACGCAGGACGCCATGAGCCGGCTGCGCACCCTGCTGCATCTGACGTTCGCGTCGGTCGGTGACGGGGCGGCTGGTCACGGGGGGACGGTCGAGCTCGCGCTCCAGGCGAGCGCGTCGCACCCCATGGTGGCCATGGTGTTGCAGCGGGTCACCAGACGGCGGTTGGACGTCGTCACCAAGCTGTACGTCGAGCTCGGACTCTCACCCACCCGTGCGAGGCAGCGCGCGCTGCTCGCCTACACCGCCTACCTCGGCCACGCGCAGGTCGCCCACGCCACGCCAGCCCTGCTGCCGCACGGCCGTGGACTCACCAACCACATCACCCAGATCGTCGACATCCTGATCGACACCAGCCCCTAGTCGTGGTAGGCCGAGATCAACGCGATGTTCTCGCCGGTGCCGTCCCGGTCGGACCGGGCGGCCGGGTCGTCTGAGCACCGTGCGGTTCCCCGTCGAGATGGGCCGGCAGGTCGCGACCGCCGGTCTCGCCGGCGGCGCGCGGGGTCGGGGGGCGGCGGTGCGCCTAGACTCGGCGGCGCGATGTCTGACCTCAAGCACCTCGAACCGACCCACGCCGAGATCGTGGCCGCCCTCACCCAGCGCTGGCCCGAGCACCGGGTGGCACCGAGCCTGTCCCGGATCAAGGCGCTGACCGAATTGCTGGGCGATCCGCAGCGCGCGTACCCGGTGATCCACCTGACCGGAACGAACGGGAAGGGGAGCACGGCGGCGATGATCGAGTCGTTGCTGCGGGCCGACGGCTTACGCACCGGCCGCTTCACCTCACCGCACGTGACCAGCGTGACCGAACGGATCACCATCGACGGCGAGGCGATCAGCGAGGAACGCTTCGATGAGGTGTGGAGCGAGATCGAGCCGTACGTCGCGCTGGTCGACGAGCAACAGCTCGACGGGGTGTCGATGACCTTCTTCGAGATCATCACCGCCATGGCCTTCGCCGCGTTCGCTGACGCCCCGGTCGATGTGGCCGTCATCGAGGTCGGACTGGGCGGGACCTGGGATGCCACCAACGTGGCCGACGCCGATGTCGCGGTCATCACCCCGATCGATCTCGACCACACCCACCTGCTCGGCGAGACCGTCGCCGAGATCGCCACCGAGAAGGCCGGCATCATCAAGCCGGGAGCTCAGGCCATCCTGGCGGGCCAGTCGCTCGAGGCCGCGCAGGTGCTGCTGGCCCGCTGCTCGGAGGTCGGCGCGCTGCCCCAGCGCGAGGGGCTGGACTTCGGCGTCATCGACCGACGACTGGCCGTCGGCGGACAGCTCGTCCGGCTGAACGGCGCGGAGGGTCCGGTCGAGGACGTCTTCCTGCCCCTGCACGGTGCCCACCAGGCTGCGAACGCTGCCCAGGCCCTCGCGGCCGTCGAGGCGTTCCTCGGTCTCAAGGCGCTCAACCCCGATGTGGCCCGCGAGGGCTTCGCTCAGGTGAAGTTCCCCGGTCGGCTCGAGGTCGTCCGCCGCTCGCCGACGGTCATCCTCGACGCCGCCCACAACCCGCACGGCGCCCGCGCGACCGCGGCGGCGATCACCGAGGCGTTCGCCTTCTCCCCGCTGATCGGGGTCGTGGCGGTGATGGCGGACAAGGACGCCCGCGGCGTCCTCACCGTGCTCGAAGAGGTGATGAACCAGATCGTCGTCACCCAGGTCGCCTCGACCAGCCGTGGTCTGCCGGCCGATCAGCTGGGTGAGCTGGCCGCCGAGATCTTTGGTGCCGAACGGGTCACCGTCGCACCCCGGCTCGACGACGCGCTCGAGCGCGCCATCGCCCTGGCCGAGTCCGACACCGCCGGCGCGCCCGGGGTCCTGGTCACCGGCTCGGTCGTCGCCGTGGGCGAAGCTCGCACGCTGCTGGTCACCGCCGAGGCACTGGTGGAGCAGCCGGGCGAGAAGGATGCCGACGACGACTGGGAAGCCGACTACGGTGACGACGGGCCCACCGACGAGGACCGCGAACTATGGAACTGATCAGCCTCAGGGGCAAGAACCCGATGCGCGTCGTCCTGCTCTCGGTGCTGCTCTTCGAGGTGATCGTCTTCGGGCTCGCCGTGCCGGTGATGATCTTCAACTCCGACGTCTCCGCCGCGACGGCGGGAGCCTTCGGCGGTGGGGCCGCGCTCCTGGCGCTGATCGCCGCGGGTGGTCTCCGGAAATCCTGGGGCTACCCGCTCGGCTGGCTCGCCCAGCTGGCCGGCATCGCGCTCGGCGTCCTCACCTCGGCCATGTTCGTGGTCGGCACCATGTTCGCCGCCATCTGGTTGATCAGCTTCATCCTCGGCAAGAAGCTCGACGCGCGCGCCACCCCAGCCTGACCATCCAGCCTGACCATCCCGCCTGACCGAACCCGCCGCCACCGGCGGCGAGTCCGGCTGAGCCTCAGGCGAGCAGACGGGCGGCCTCGGCGGAATCGACGCCCTCGGTGAGGTCGAAGGCGGTCTCCGTCCGACCGTCCGGAGTCTCGACCACCGGGTTGTCGCGGAGTTCGGCGATCCGCGCCGCGTCGGCCCCGGCGGCGCTCAGGTCGGCGGCGAACTTCCAGGCGTCGGCCGACTTGAGGTCGGCGAAGAACCGACTCAGCTCGACCAGGCCTTCGAGCGGACCGGCGGACATGTGGACGCCGTTGAAGTTCGAGTTGACCGCGGTCAGTCCGTACGCCGCCGGATCGGCCTTCAGCGTGCCGCGCAGCGATGAGCGCGCGGCCTTGGCCGGGTCGGTCGCGCCGATCAGCTCGCTCCGCAGCGTCTCCCAAGCGGTGTCGCTGCTGGCGTGCAGGAACGCGCAGACGGTGTCGTCGGCGGTGAAGAAGCTCAGCTGCCGTGGGTGGAATCCGTTCAGGATGATCACCGGTACGCCATCGATGGCGACCTGTCCCGCGTACGTCCCGGGACCGAGGCGGCCGACCGAGCTGTTGGAGAACAGCATGGCCAGCGAGAACGGGCTGAACTCCGGGTAGCGGTCGAGGAACTGGTGGCCGCCGAGCACCTCGGCACGGTCGAGGGCGTCGCCGTACTGCTCGACCAACGCCGCCTCCGCGCCCGCGGTCAGCTCGGCGCGGCCGCCGGTCGAGATCTGATTGATCACGCCGTAGTGGTGGGCCATCCATCCCGACGACTCGAGTTGGGCACCGGTGACGATGGACACGTCGTGCACGGTCACACCGTGCTTGGCGAAGGAGGACGCGAACAGGTCCCACACCGCGACGAGATCTGCGTCGCCCAGCCGCCCCAGTTCGGGCTTGCTGAAGACGACGAACTCGTTGCCCCCGATCGGGGCGTCCGTCGCCGGGAATCGTTCCGCCACCGCTGTCCGAACCGTTTCTGCGCTCATGGGGTCAGCTTAGGGTGGGGCGATGTGGTCGCGCGGCCCTCGGTTCGCCGGTGTACTCGACAGCGAGGACGCCGGTGGGGTCGGACGTGGCCTGCGACCCTCCGCGCTGGCCTTCGACATCGTGCTCGCGCTCGTCTTCATCGGGCTCGGCGCGGTGCTGCTGACCGTGCTCGCGCAGCACGAGAAACCGGTCGACTACCTCTTCGTGATCGCCCAGTGCGCGCCGGTGGCCCTGCGCCGGCGGTTCCCGAAGGCGGCGCTCGGTCTGGTGTACGCGGTGGCGCTGATCCAGGCCGTGTCGGGGGTGTTGATCGGGATGTACAACGCTGCGGTGCCCTTCGCGCTCTACACCGCGGTCGGTTACACCGGCCGCCGCTTCGGCCGGACCGCACTGGCCGGCGGCCTCGCCCTCATCGGCGTCGGGGCGGCCACCGACTGGTGGCGGTGGATCGATCAGCAGCTGACCACCGGTGAGCTCTGGTTGCGTCCGTTCACCACGGTCGGGATGGCGCTGGTCATGGTGGCGGCGTGGGCCCTGGGGGAGCGACTCCGTTCGGCCCGGTGGGGTCGCATCGCCCTGGCCGAGCGCGCCGACCGGCTGCTGCGCGAGCGCGAGCAACAGGCCGCGCTGGCCGCCGCCGCCGAACGCGCCCGGATCGCCCGGGAGATGCACGACGTGATCGCCCACGGCCTTTCGGTGATGATCGCCCAGGCCGATGGGGCCGCGTACGTGGTCGAGCAGTCCCCGACGATGGCCAAGAAGGCGGTTGAGCAGATCTCGGTCACCGGTCGCGAAGCCCTCGCCCAGATGCGTGACCTGCTCGGCCTGCTGCGGACCGACGGCGAGTCCGCCGGTGCCCGACCGCAGCCGGATCTCGCCGACCTCGACGGCTTGGTCGAACAGGTGCGCGACGGCGGCGCCGAGGTGTCACTCGTACGCGGCGAGCCCGGCCCGCTCCCGGCGCTGGTGTCGCTGACCGCGTACCGGATCGTCCAGGAGGGCCTGACCAATGCACGCAAGTACGGCGGCCCGCCGATGGAGGTCAGCGTGACGCCGGCGGACGGCGGGCTCGCGGTGACCGTCCGCGACGCCGGTCGGAGCGAGCCGGCGATGACCGACGACGGTCCCGGCTACGGTCTGCTTGGGATGCGCGAACGGGTGCTGGCTGTCGGTGGGACGCTGACCGCCGGGCCGACCGCCGCCGGGGGCTTCGAGATCGCCGCCTGGTTACCGCTGCCGAACAAGGAGGACGACGCGTGAGCGAGCCGATCAAGGTGTTCCTGGTCGACGACCAGGAGCTGGTGCGCGCCGGCTTCGCCATGGTGATCGGGTCGCAGCCCGATCTCGTCGTCGTGGGTGAGGCCGGGAACGGGGGTGAGGCGGTCGAGCGGCTGGCGGTCACCGCCGCCGACGTCGTGGTGATGGACGTCCGGATGCCGCGGATGGACGGCATCGAGGCGACCCGGATCCTGACCGAGCAGGCGAAGCGACGGGAGGGAAGCGACACCAACGGGTCCCGCACGATCGCGCGAGCATCGGGCCCGAGAATTCTCGTTCTCACGACCTTCGACCTCGACGAGTACGCCTTCTCCGCGCTCCGGGCCGGAGCCGCAGGCTTCCTGCTCAAGGACACCCCGCCGGGTGAACTGCTCCGGGCCATCCGGACCGTGCACGCCGGTGATGCGGTGGTCGCGCCGAGCACCACCCGCCGGCTGGTCGAGCGCTTCGTCGACCAGGTGCCCGACGCGGCGGCCCCGGTGCCCGCCCAGCTCACCGGGCTGACCGAGCGCGAGCGCGAGGTGCTGACCGAGATCGCTCGGGGCCTGTCGAACACCGAGATCGCCGCCAAGTTCTTCCTCTCCGAGGCCACGGTGAAGACCCACGTCGGCCGGGTGCTGGCCAAAACCGGGCTGCGGGACCGGGTTGCGTTGGTCGTCCTGGCCTACGAGATCGGGCTGGTCCGGGTGCGCCGCTGAAAATCGACGTCCAGTCCTCGCGATCAGGCCGAAGGAGCGGCGTGTCGCGGGTCGATGAGTCACTGGACGTCGATGCTCAGCGGGGTGCAGCGGTCAGGGCCCCCCGCCGACGTCCGATAATCTCGAGGGCCCACCCGTCAACGCACCTGACGACGAGAGGCGGTCCTCCATGACGCTCCTCATCGCCGTTCACTTCGACGTTGCCTGCCTCGCCGTCCTCGGCGTCGAACTGTCGTTGCGTTCCTGGGCCGGGTTCACCCTGGCCGATCGGCCGCCGACGCGGGACGAGGTCGGATGACCCCGCGTCGGCTGTCGGTCGGGCTCACCCCGGGAGCGCTGAGCCGCGTGCTCGCCGACCTGTCGCTGCCCGCGGTCACCACCACGTTGGTAGTGAACGGGGGGACCAGCGACGAGTCCGAGTTCCCGACGAAGGCGCTGACCGCGGCGCTTGCGGTCGCCGTGACCGAGGTCGGTCGGCGACCGGGCCCGGTGATCGTTTCCGGGGGCACCCGGGCCGGGTTGTTCGCGCTGCTGGGGGAGGCGCTCGACGACGGTCGCTTCGTCGGCCCGGTCATCGGCGTGGTTCCGGTCGGTGAGGTGACCCGCCCCGACGCGACCCCGCTCGAACCGCACCACACCCACGCGCTGCTGGTCGGCGGCCGCACCTGGGGCGAGGAGACTCCGACGATGCTCGAGCTCTGCGCCGAGCTCGACGGTCGCGGACCGGTGGTGGTGGTGCTGGCCGGTGGTGGCCGGGTGGCCCGACTCGAGCTCGACGGGCACCGCCGCGCCCGTCGAGCGGTGGTCGTGTTGGCCGGGACCGGCCGGCTGGCTGATCAGGTCGGCGCACCCGATTCCGGCGTGACCGGGGTCCGGTCCGTGCCCGTCGACGACCCGGCCGCGCTGCGGCGTACGCTCGCGGAGATCCTCGGAGCGGCCGACGGGGATTAGGCTGGGC
>CAWFIO010000002.1:0-42638 GCA_963815905.1 uncultured Actinomycetota bacterium
CAACCTCAGACTCCTGGGCACTCCGCAGACCCCACGCATACGCACTGAGCAGTTCTCCGGGTCTGAGCGTGCCTCGGCTCGCGGTACGGCGAGGCGGGGCGGATCGCCATCGGCGCGCAACCGCTCGACGGGCCGCGCCGGAGTGCAGCCGGGCGTTGTTCTTGCTGGCTACCCGCGTCCTACGCCAACGACCTGTACTGAGGCGAACGCTGAAAACCGACGTCCACTCGCGGGTGGTCAGGGCTGACCGCGGCCTGTCGCCGCTCGCTCCACCACTGGACGTCGGTTATCAGTGCGAGGCCCAGCCGTACTCGATCTCCGGTCGGCCGGTGCCACCCAGCCGGTTGTGCCGGGTGGCCGACCCGATGTCGGCCAGGTGCTCGAGATAGCGGCGGGCGGTGACCCGCGACGCCCCGATGATCGCGGCCAGCTGCGCGGCGCTGACCGGGCCCGGTGCCTCGCGCAGCGTCTTGGTCACCAGCGCCAATGTGCTCGCGGTCAGGCCTTTCGGCAGCACCTGGTCGAGCCGGGCCGGCCGCAACGCGGTCAGCATCGCGTCGACGTCGGCCTGGTCGAGTAGGGCGTGCTGGCCGGCCAGCCGTTGCCGGTAGGCCGCGTAGTCGTCGAGCTTGGCCCGGAACCCGGAGAAGGTGAAGGGCTTGATCAGGTAGCCCACCACTCCCTGGGCCACCGCGTGCTTGACGATCTCGACGTCGCGGGCCGACGTGACCGCGATGACGTCGGTCATCTGCCCGGACGAGCGGAGATGGCGCAGGATGCCCAGCCCGTGGCCGTCGGGCAGGTGCATGTCGAGCAGCACCAGATCGACGTCGTCGGCAGCGGCGAGGAACGCGACCGCGGCCCGCGCCGTGCCCGCCGTGCCCGCGACCCGAAACCCGTCGAGCCGGTTCACGTACGCCGCATGCGCCTCCGCGGCGATCGGTTCGTCCTCGACCACGAGCACGCGATAGGTCATCTCCGGCCCTCCCCGTTGATGTCGACCAGGAACCGGGCGCCACCCAGCGGGCTCCGGCCGATCTCGATCCTGCCGTGTTCGCGGCGCACGATCTGCACGACCAGCGCCAGGCCGATGCCGCGACCCAGCCCGTCGGTTGACGGCTTGGTCGACCAGCCCCGCCGCAGGGCCTGCTCGCGTTGGTCCTCGGTCAACCCCGGACCGCTGTCCTCGACCGTCGCCGCGAACCGGTGGCCCTCGATCGCCAATCCCACCTCGACCCGCCGGGGACGGTCGACCTCACCGGTGGCGTCGATGGCGTTGTCGATCAGGTTGCCAAGAATGGTCACCGCATCGTGCGGGTCGAGCGCCATCTCCAGCAGCGACGAGTCGGGCCGGATGGCCAGCTCGACCCCGCGCTCCGAGGCCTGCGCCGTCTTGCCGAGCAGCAGCGCCGCAACCACCGGGTGGTCGACCGAGCTGACCACCCGATCGGTCAGCCGCTGCGCCGTCTCGAGTTCTCGGGTCGCGAAGTCGACCGCTGCCTCCGGGCGGCCGATCTCGATCAGCGAGACCACGGTGTGCAGCCGGTTGGCCGCCTCGTGGTTCTGCGACCGCAGCGAGTCGGCCAGGCTGCGTACGGTGTCGAGCTCGCCGGACAGGGCTGAGATCTCGGTCTGGTCGCGGACGGTGACCACCGCGCCCAGCGTGCGGGTGTCGCGGGTGGCCGCGCGTCGGTTGAAGACGAGCATCCGCGCGCCGACCAGGTGGATCTCGTCGTTCATCGGCTCCTCGCCACGCAGTGAGGCGACCAGGGATTCGGGCAGTCCGACGTACGCGATGCCGCGGCCCAGGATCTGCGGCGTCACGCCGAGCAGACGCGCGGCCTCGTCGTTGATCAGCTGGACCCGCCATTCGCCGTCGAGCAGCAGCAGGCCCTCCCGGACCGAGTGCAGCACCGCGTCGTAGTACTCATACATCCGGGTGATCTCACGCTCGCCCAGCCCGTGGGTCTGCCGACGGAGCCGACGGTTGATCAGAAACGCGCCGAGCACGCCGACGACGAGCACGGCCAGCGCCGCGACGGCGAGCTGCGGGAAGCTCTGCCGCACGACGTTGTCGATGGCCTGGACGGTGATCCCGACGCTGACCATGCCGACCACCTGCCCGGAGCGCAGCACCGGTACGACGGCGCGGATCGACGGGCCGAGGGTGCCGGTGTAACGCTCGGTCTGGGCCACCCCACGCTGGGCCCGGTCGACCGAACCGATGAACTTCCGCCCGATGTTGTCCGGATCCGGGTGGGTCCAGCGGATCGCCTGCGGATCCATGATGACCACGAAATCGGTGCGGGTGTCGCGGCGCACGCTCTCCGCGTACGGCTGCAGGATCGCCGACGGGTCACGCGACCCGACCGCCTGGTCGATCAAGGGCGAGTCGGCGACGGTGCGGGCCACGGCGAGAACCTGCTCGGTCGCATGCGCGTCGGCGTCGCGACGGGCGTCGGTGTAGGCCAGTCCCACACTGCCGGCGACCACGAAGATCAGCACCACGACCTGCAGCACCAGGATCTGCCGCGCCACCGGGGCGGATCGGGTGAGTCGACGCAGGCTCATGGGCTGAGTCTGCCCGCCGGTGGACGACACAGGGGCGTACTCAACGAACAAAACGCTGACAAGCGGCTTCGGTATCGACAAGCTTCTCGCAACCGCCCGCTCTCGAAGAGGAGACCACGATGACCACAACGTCGTCACCGGCCGCCAACGGCACCCGCAAGAAGGAACGCACCCACTACCTCTACATCGCGGTCATCATCGCGGTGGCGCTCGGCATCGCTGTCGGTCTGATCGCCCCCGATTTCGCGAAGCAGCTCAAGCCGATCGGCACCGGCTTCGTCAACCTGATCAAGATGATGATCTCGCCGGTCATCTTCTGCAGCATCGTGATCGGCGTCGGCTCGGTCCGCAACGCCGCGCAGGTCGGCAAGGTCGGCAGCCTCGCGCTCGGCTACTTCATCGCGATGTCGACCGTCGCGCTCGGCATCGGTCTGGTCGTCGGCAATCTCCTGCACCCGGGTGAGGGCATCCGGCTGGTCGCCGGCAAGACCCCGGCGGTCCCGGAGAAGACGACCACCGCCGAGTTCATCCTGCACCTGATCCCGGAGACGCTGTTCTCGGCGTTGACCTCGGGTGTCGTCCTCCAGACCCTGCTGGTCGCCTTGCTGATCGGCTTCGGTCTGCAGGCGATGGGCAAGGCCGGGCGGCCGATCCTGGTCGGTGTCGGCCACATCCAGCGACTGACCTTCCGGGTGCTGTCGATGATCATGTGGGCCGCCCCGATCGGTGCGTTCGGCGCCATCGCCGCCGTGGTCGGCGAGACCGGGGTCGACGCACTCCGGGCGCTCGCGGTCATCATGATCGGCTTCTACCTGACCTGCGCGGTCTTCGTCTTCGTCATCCTCGGGCTGCTGCTCAAGTTGGTCACCGGGCTCAATATCTTCAAGGTGCTGAAGTACCTCGGCCGCGAGTTCCTGCTGATCGTGTCGACCTCGTCGTCGGAGTCGGCGCTGCCGCGGCTGATGGCCAAGATGGAACACCTCGGTGTGGCCAAGCCGACCGTGGGCATCGTCGTCCCCACCGGTTACTCGTTCAACCTCGACGGCACCGCGATCTACCTGACCATGGCGTCGCTGTTCATCGCCTCGGCGATGGGCGCACCCCTCTCGATCCCGGAGCAGATCTCGCTGCTGCTGTTCATGATGGTGGCGAGCAAGGGTGCGGCCGGGGTCACCGGTGCCGGGCTGGCCACGCTGGCCGGTGGTCTGGCGTCGCACCGACCGGATCTGGTCGACGGGGTCGGCGTGATCGTCGGCATCGACCGCTTCATGTCCGAGGCCCGGGCGGTCACCAACTTCGCCGGCAACTCGGTCGCCACCCTGCTGATCGGCACCTGGACCAGGTCCATCGACATGGGTCAGGTGGAGCGGGTGCTCTCCGGTCAGGACCCGTTCGACGAGACCACGATGCTCGACGACCACGATCTCGACGACGACCCGGAGACCACCACGCACGCGGACGAGAAGGCCACGGTCTGAATCGTTTCGACTGGTGAACTGGCATCAGTGGCCCGAACGGACCTCGGAACGACCGTTCTCCCGCCGCTGGTGCCAGTTTTCGCCGGTCCGGCGGGCATTAAGCTCCAGTCGTGCCCAGCCGACAAGCCCCCGAACAGCAGGCGCCCCCGGTCCAGCGGCTGCGGATCAAGTACGCCAAGCGCGGCCGGGCCCGGTTCACCAGCCACCGCGACTTCGGCCGGGCCTTCGAGCGGGCACTGCGGCGGGCCGGAGTCCCGATGGCCTACTCCTCCGGGTTCTCCCCGCACCCGCGGATCTCGTACGCGAACGCCTCGCCGACCGGCGCGGCCAGCGAGGCCGAGTACCTGGAGATCGGGCTCGCCGCTGCCTGCGATCCGGTCCAGGTGGCTGCCGCACTGGACGCCGCCCTGCCGCCGGGGCTCGACATCGTCGAGGTCGTCGAATCGCCGCCCGGGTCGCTGGCCGACGCGCTGACCGGGTCCGCGTGGCGGGTCCGGCTGGTGGGGGTGCCCGACGACGTACGCGAACGGGCGATCGCCCGTTTCCTGGCCGCTGAGTCCGTCGCGGTCGAACGGATGACCAAGAACGGTCTACGTGGCTTCGACTCCCGCTCCGCCGTTGTCGCTCTGACCAGCGATGACGAGGGTCTCGCGGTCACCTTGATCCACCAGGTCCCGCTGGTGCGGCCCGACGACGTCCTGACCGCGCTGAAGATCCTCACCGAGGAGTTCGAACCCATAGAAGTGCCGGTGCTCACCCGGGTCACTCAGGGTCGGTTGGACCCGGAGACGGGCGACATCACCGAGCCCTGAACGCGCTCGGCGGGAGTCTGTTGGGGCGTGTGGGATACTGAAGCCGGTCGGACCCCGTCGGTTTGGGGTCTGATCCCGATTTGGTGGACGGAGTCTCCACCGCGACGAGTAGCCCGATCGAGTGTGACGACGGAGCTGCTTGACCGCGGGAGTCCAGCACCATCGCCTCGGTTCCATAAGCTTCCGCCGCCCGGATTGAACCCCGGAGCGCGAAACGAGTGTGCGCGAGATGCGCCATTGAGGAGTCCGGATGCTCGACAACGAGCCCGACAACACCCCCGATCCGACGGCCAGCGAGCCGTCAGCCCGACCCCCGCGCCGGCGCCGTGCCGCCAGCCGCCCCGCCGGCCCGCCGTCGTCGGCCCCCGACGCACCCCCGATCGCCCACGTCACCAGCGACGTCCCGCCGACCGCCCAGGCCGAGCCGGCTCAGGACGTCCTCGACGGCGCTGCGGCCCCGCCCGCCCCGGCCAAGAAGGCCGCGGCCAAGCGACCGGCGCGCAAGACCGCCGCCAAGAAGGTGGCCGAGTCCGGCGCCGACGGCGAACCGGTCAAGCGAACCGCCCGCAAACGCACGACCAAGAAGGCCGCTGCAGCTGAGCAGCCCGCCGATGTGGCCGAGGCGATCGAGGCGCTGGCCTCTGCGGTCGCCGCCCCCAGCAACGAACCGCCGCTGCCGGTGGACTCCGAGCTGCCCGTACCCTCGCTCGACGAGATCATCGTCGCCCAGCCCCTGACCGATCAGCCCCTGACCGATCAGGCCCTGACCGATCAGCCCCTGACCGATCAGGCCCTGACCGATCAGGTCGAGACCGCTCCCGAGGCCGACCTTCCGCTCGAGCAGCCGGAAGCTCTCGGCCAAGCGGGGACCGAGGACGACGGTGACACCGAGGCGCTGGCCGAGGAGTCGGCCGCCGCGGCCGAGTCCTTCCCGACGCCGGTCGACGAGCACGCGGCCGACGAGACGGATGAGGCCGACGAGGCCGACGACTCCGATGACGACGAGGCCGATGACTCCACGGCTAACGAGGGCGAACCACGTCGCCGACGCCGCCGCCGGGGTGGCCGTCGCCGCCGTCGTGGGGGCGACAACGACGACACCGATCCCTCCGACGATGCCACCGACGAGACGGATGGCGCGGCTGCTGCGGTCGCCGAGCCCACCGCTAACCCCGACGCCGCCGACACCGACGACTCCGAAGCGGATGCCGATGCGACCGAGACCGGCGAGGCCGAACCGGGTGACGCGGACGCCGGCGAGGAGGACAACGATTCCGGTCCTGACGGCGAGGGAGACGGCAGTCGTCGTCGCCGTCGGCGTCGTCGTCGCCGGGGTGAGGACGCCGGCACCGCGGCCGATGATCCGGCCGTCACCGAGGTCGTCGTGCGGGTCCGAGAGCCGCGTTCGCGCACCCCGAAGACCAACAACGAGGTCACCGGCATTGACGGTTCGACCCGGATGGAGGCCAAGCGCCAGCGGCGGCGTGAGGGTCGCGAGGCCGGTCGTCGTCGGGCCCCGATCATGTCCGAGGCCGAGTTCCTGGCCCGGCGCGAGTCGGTCGAACGCAAGATGATCATCCGTCAGCGCGACGATCTCTCCCAGATCGCCGTCATCGAGGACGACATCCTCGTCGAGCACTACGTCGACCGCGACTCCGCGGCGTCGTTGATCGGCAACGTCTATCTCGGTCGGGTGCAGAACGTGCTGCCCTCGATGGAAGCGGCATTCATCGACATCGGCCGTGGCCGCAACGCGGTCATCTACGCCGGCGAGATCGACTGGGACTCGTTCGGTGCCGAGGGTCAGGGCCGCAAGGTCGAGAGGGTGCTCAAGTCCGGCCAGACGATCCTGGTCCAGGTGACCAAGGACCCGGTCGGGGCCAAGGGCGCACGGCTGACCAACCACGTCTCGATCCCGGGCCGCTACATCGTCTACGCGCCCGGCGGCCACCTCTCCGGCATCTCGCGCAAGCTTCCCGACAACGAGCGCAAGCGACTCAAAGACATCCTCGCCGACCTGGTCGGTGAGTCGGCCAGTGTGATCGTCCGGACCGCGGCCGAAGGCGCCTCGGAAGAGGAACTCGTCCGCGACGTCAACCGGCTCAAGGCCCAATGGGAAGCGATCGAGAAGAAGGTGACCGCGGGTCAGGCCCCGCAGCAGCTCTACTCCGAGCCCGACCTCACCGTGCGGATTGTGCGCGATCTGTTCACCGAGGACTTCTCGGAGCTGATCATCCAGGGCAACGGCGGGATGACCGACGCGTACGCCTCGGTCGAGGGCTACGTCACCCACGTCGCCCCGCACCTGGGCGACCGACTGCGCGGCTGGGACGCCGAGACCCAGGGAGATCTCTTCGGGGCCTTCCGGCTCGACGAGCAGATCGCCAAGGGACTCGAGCGGAAGGTCTTCCTGCCCTCGGGTGGCTCGCTGGTCATCGACCGCACCGAGGCCATGACGGTGATCGACGTCAACACCGGCAAGTTCACCGGTGCCGGCGGCAACCTCGAGGCCACCGTGACCAGCAACAACCTGGAGGCGGCCGAGGAGATCGTCCGTCAGCTCCGGCTCCGCGACATCGGCGGCATCATCGTCATCGACTTCATCGACATGGTGCTGCCCAACAACCGCGAGCTGCTGCTGCGTCGTCTCGTCGAGTGTCTGGGCCGTGACCGTACCCGGCACCAGGTCGCCGAGGTGACCAGCCTGGGTCTGGTCCAGATGACCCGGAAGAAGATCGGCACCGGTCTGCTCGAGGCCTTCAGCGCTCCCTGCGAGCACTGCCATGGTCGTGGGTACGCGGTGCACGACATGCCCGTCGAGACGCAGAAGCAGGCGGACGGCGGGACCCGTGACGGATCTCGGTCACAGCCGAACAACCGTCGCGGCGGGAACAACGCCGGTGGGAACAACGCCGGTGGGAACAACGGCGGTGGGAACAACGGCGGTGGGAACAACGGCGGCGGTCAGCGCGCGGAGAGCGACAGCGGCGCCGGAGCCAACGACGGCGGCGGCCACCCAGGCGGTAACGGCGACAGCGGCAGCGGCGCCGCGACCACCGGCGGTCGGAGCGGCCGTAGCCGACGCGGTGGTGGTCGGAGCAATCACGAGGACGGGCCCACGCCACGCGAGCCGCGTGGTCGACGTCGGTCCGCCCCGGTCGAGCCCGAGGCACCCGGCACCGACACCTTGACGCAGGCCGAGCAAGCCCCGGCTGACGAGGCCGTGAACGATCCGGCCCCAGTCGATCAGGGGTGGCTCGATCAGGCGCCGGACGCGCAGATCACGGACGCGCAGATATCGCACGAGCGGACCGCGGATGAGCCGGTCGTGGTCAACCTGAGCCCGGCCGAGCAGTACGACCCCGAGGCGGACGCGGATGAGGACGGCGTGGACGAGGCAGGCTCGGACGATCACGGTCACCCGCAGCAGGTCGACAGCGAGCCGGTCGAGGTCGAGCCGGTCGAGGTCGAGCCGGTCGAGGTCGAGCCGGCCGAGGTTGAGCCCGAGCTGCAGCAGGGCGAGCGGGCCGAGGGCGAGCGCGACCCGCTCTGAGCCGGACCGGTCGGCAGCGCCGGGCCCTGAGCGGCCCGGCGCGGTCGGCCGACCGACATACTGACACCCATGGGCCCCGACACGACCTCACCGATGCCGGACCAACCACTCGTGGTGGCGATCATCGGAGCCGGCCCGTCGGGGATCTACGCGGCCGAGGCGCTGAGTCAACAGGGCGTCCCGGTCGAGGTCGCGGTCATCGATCGGCTCCCGGTGCCGTTCGGTCTGGTGCGCTACGGAGTGGCGCCCGACCACCACTCGATCCGCTCGATCCGCCGCACGCTCGAACGCACGCTGGAAAAGTCCGGGGTGCGGTTCTACGGCAACGTCGAGATCGGTCGTGACCTGACCATCGACGAGCTCCGGGCCCGGGTCGATGCGGTGATCTACGCGTACGGTGCCGGCAGCGACAAGCATCTCGGCATCGAGGGGGAAGATCTGCCGGGAAGCATCGCCGCCGCCGAATTCGTCGCCTGGTACTGCGGGCACCCCGACATCCACCCCGACACCGAGCTCGAGGTGGCGGACCGGGTGGTCGCCTCGACGATCAAGAAGCTGATGGACACCTCGATCGACGCGGTGGTCGTCGGGGTCGGCAACGTCGCCCTCGATGTCGCCCGGGTCCTGGTCAAGTCCTCGGCCCAGCTCGAAGACACCGACATGGCCGACGAGGTGCTCGAGACGCTGGCCGGGAAGACGGTCACCGACGTCCACGTACTCGGGCGGCGCGGGCCCGCGTACACGACCTTCACGACCAAGGAACTGCGCGAGCTCGGTCAGCTCGACGACATCGACATCCTCGTCGACCCCGCCGATCTGGAGCTGGACGCCTCGGGCCGGGCCGTGGTCGGGCAGGACAAGGTCGCGGCCCGAAATCTGGCCGTGTTCCGGGAGTGGGCGGGCCGGCCGCCGGGGACGGGGTCGCGGCGGGTGCACTTCCACTTCTGGCGGCGGCCCGTACGCCTGCTCGGGTCCGATCGGGTCACAGGAGTGGACATCGAGACCACGCAGATCGCCGCGGACGGCTCGTTGATCGGGGCCGGTACCTTCTCCACGTTGCCCGCCCAGATCGTCGTCCGATCGGTCGGCTATCGCGGGCTGGCCATGCCGGGGGTCCCGTATGACAACCACACCGGTCGGGTTCCGCACGCGGAGGGCCGGGTGATCCGCGACGGGGGGTTCTCGCCCGACGAGTTCGTTACCGGATGGATCAAACGTGGTCCGACCGGGGTCATCGGCACCAACAAGTCCGACGCCGTCGAGACCGTCGCCTCGCTGCTGTCCGACGCCGACCGGGGCGCGGTCCGCGCCCACGGCCGTTCGGGTGCGCTCGACGCACTCCTGGCCGAGCGCGGGATCCACCCGCTCGACATGCCCGACTGGCACCGGATCGACGCCGCCGAGATCGAGCTGGGCCACAGCCATGGTCGTGACCGCACCACGCTCAACCATCGGCAGGATCTGCTCGCAGCGGCTGGGAACGACGTCACTGCGGAGCGGTAGACGCCTCAGCCGGATCAGCGTTGGTGGCGCGGCCCGTCCGTCGACTTCCGGTAGGCCTTGACCGCGGGGTGGTTGCGAGTCTCCAGCGGGCTGGCGATCAGCGGCGTCACCGCGGCGTTCACTGGGTCGATCGCCAGCAAAGCGACGATGCTGGCGATGGTCACGCCCCGTCGAACTGCCGTCGGAGGGTGACCGGAGCCTTCTTCCGCCACGATTCGGTGATCAGTTCGCGAAGCTCGCCGACCGTGATCTGGCTCAGGTGGATCAGCACGATCGGGCTGTCGTTGTAGTGATCGGTGGTGAAGAACGCGTCCGAGCCCGATGTCAGCAATGCTTCCTTCTCGCCCAGATCGGAGACGAAGACCACCAGGCCGCCTTCGTCCTCGCTGCGCAGCCGGAGGAACCCCTTGCCCTTGACCTTGTACCCAGGGGTGCCGTACCAGGTCCCCTCGGTGACTTCGGGGAGCTCCAAGGCGATCGTGCGAACGTCCTCCTCAGTGGCCATGGTCACCCTTCTATTCGAACCGGATCGGCTGACGAAGACCCGACCCACCTCGGCGGCCGGCGACGGTCGACCCCGGTCGTCGACCACCAACCGCCGCTCGCGCCGGCCCTCGGCCGGGACCAGACCCGGGTCACGTCGAGCACCCGGATCCCGGCGAGCGGTCCGGTCACAGTCGTTGCAGCAGACTCGCCACACCGAGCGAGCCACCGGCACACAGCGTGATCAGCGCGTACTCACCGTCGTCGGCCTCGAGCTGGCTCAGCGCGCTGCCGATCAGTCGGGCGCCGGTGGCGCCGAGCGGGTGTCCGATGGCGATGGCGCCGCCCCGCACGTTGAGCCGGTCAGGGTCGGCGCCGAAGCGCCGCTGCCAGGCCAGCGGGATGGCCGCGAACGCCTCGTTGATCTCGTAGCGGTCGATGACGGACAGGCTCATCCCGGTGCGCTTCAACAGCGCCTCGGTCGCGGTCAACGGCCCGTCGAGCAGGTAGTAGGGATCACAGCCGGTGGTGACCTGGGCGGCCAACCGGGCCCGGGCCCGCAGGCCGAGCTCGGTGGCGCGGTCGGCCGACATCCACAGCACGGCCGCCGCCCCGTCGGAGCGTTGCGAGGTGGTGCCCGCGGTGTGCCGGGCCCCCTCCATGGTCGGCCGCAGTCCGCCGAGCACCTCGACGGTGGTCGCCCGCAGGCCCTCGTCACGGTCCAGTTCCGGCAGCGGGGCCACTTCGGTGTCGTACGCACCCGAGGACCAGGCCTCGGCGGCGCGTTGCTGCGACCGTGCCCCGTACGCGTCGAGGTCGGCGCGGGTCAGCCCGTCGCGTTCGGCGATCCGCTCGGCCGCCCCGAACTGGGCCCGCGGCGGGTCGTCGTACGGATACTCGGGGAGCTTGTAGTGACCGGGGCCCGCGGTGAGGTTGCTGCCGATCTCGACCCGGCTCATGGACTCCACCCCGCAGGCGATCACGCAGTCGGCGTGACCGGCGGCGATCAGCGCGGCCGCCTGGTGGTTGGCCTGCAGGCTGGAGGCACAGGCGCTGTCGATGGTGACGGCCGGCACCGCCCAGTCCATGGTCGAGTTGAGCCAGGCGTTGCGGGTGATGTTGAGGCTCTGCTCGCCGATCTGGGTGACGCAACCACCGATCAGCTGATCGACCATGCCGGGCTCGACCCCCGCCCGGCGCAACACCTCGACCTGGACGTGGCGGAGCAGGGCAACCGCTTGGACACCGGACAACGCCCCGCCGTAACGACCGAACGGGGTCCGGGCCGTGGCGATGATCACCGGCTCCGGCATCGACGTCTCCTGTCTCGATGAGACTCCCGATCGTAGCCACCCACCTCGGAGCGTGGTCTGACTCGCAGTGGCGAATCTAACGCCGAAGGCCGATGTCCGACGGGGTATCGCCCGCCAGACTGGAGGCAACACCGACTCCGTCGATCGACGGGGCGCGATCGATCGAAGGTTTGGCGTGGATCTCCCGTTCTCCGTACCGTCCTGGCCGGTGTTGGCGATGCTGTGGCTCGCCTCGATGGCGGTCTGCTTCACCGTGCTCGAGGGCAACGCTCGGCTGACCGCCCGCCGGGGGCTGACGATCGCCACCGTCTCGACCTATCTGGCGGCGGTCGCCGCGCTGACCATGTTTCCGCACCACCTCGATCCGGGAACGCCCACCGGGATGACCGACCTGATCAACCTCGTTCCGCTGGTGGGCGCCGACCCGGTGACGTTCGGGCTCAACATCGTGATGACCGTGCCGCTCGGTCTGCTGGTGCCGCTGGTCATCCGGCTCCGGTCCGGGTGGGCGATGGCTGCGCTCGGTCTGGCCTTCAGCCTGGGCATCGAGTTGACCCAGGGGTTCACCGATCTGGTGTTCGACAGCGGCCGCGTGGTCGACGTGAACGACCTGATCGCCAACACCACGGGCGCCGTCCTCGGTTTCTGGGCGATCCGGGCAGCGGGGGCGGCGCGTCTGCGACCCTTCGCCCTGCGGCCCGAGGCATCCGGACGCACCGCGACGAGGTACGCGGACAGCGGGTCCGCCCCCTCTCGTTAGGGTCGGCCGCGGAGGTGGGCGATGACCCTGCAGCTGTACTGATTCGTTGCTCCCCGGTCACGGGGACGGTTGCGACATCGGTCGGGCCACCGAGCGCTATTTCTTGACCAGGTAGCCCTCGGCGTCGACGGTGACCGGGATCGGGTCGATGATCTCGAAGGCGTCGTGGCCGAAGGGCTCGAGGTTGCGGAAGCCGATGATCACCCAGCCGCCGTCGCGGGTCTGGACCAGCGGGGCGGCGAAGAGATCGGGCTCGGCGACGAAGCCGCGGGCGCGGTTGATGTCCCAAGGGCCGAGCAGCCCGGTCGAGGGGACCGACCAGGTGCAGAAGCTTCCCGACTGCTCGAGCCGTGCCTTCGTGCACTCCTGCGGATGGCAGGTGAAGACCATCACCCAGGACCCGTCGATCTGTTTGGTCTGCACCACCTCGAGCTGTCCGAAGCCGGCCCCCGGCTCGCAGAGCGGCGGGCCGAGCTCGAGGTGGTCGAGGTCCGGACCCCAGGCGTGGGCGACCACCCCGTCGTCGTTGCGCTCCGCGTGAGCGGAACGTGCGGTGATCAGCAGGTGATACCCGTCGCCGTCGGGGTCGGCCAGCGCCACCGGATCGCGCCAGGTCTCGCTCTTGCGGTCGAGGGTCACCGGAGCGTCGAACGGCGGTGGCACCTGCGCCAGCGTCTTGTACCACCGCGGGTCCGGGGTGACCGCCGGTGCATCGCCGACCCGGGTCCAGTGGTGCAGGTCGTCCGAGATCGCCGAACCGACCCGTTGGTCGAAGACGTGGAGGCCCTGGGAGTTGATGGCGGTGTAGAACATCCGCCACCGGTCGCCGTCCCGGATGACCGAGCCGGTCCAGATGGCCAGATCGTCCCAGCCGTCGGTCGACGGGCCGAAGCACTCGCCCAGCCACTCCCAGTCGACCAGGTCGGTCGAGGTCGCGTGGCCGACCGTCGCCTTGGTGTGCCGACCGGCAGGGCCCTCGGGAACACGGGCGCTCTGCAGTACGAAGAGGTGATAGGTCTCGCCGTCGTCGATGACCCAGGAATCCCACAGCAGCGTGTCGTCCAAGCGGAGCATGGGCGGCAGTCTTGCAGATCCGGTCAGCCGGCGGGGGCGACCAATCGGGTCAGCAGAGCGGCGAGGGTCAGCTCCGGATCGGCCGTCACACCGGCGTGCACCGGGGAGGGTTGGACCACGGTGCTACGAGGCGCGGTGAGCATGCCGAACCGGGTGGCCAGACCGGTGTTCTCGCGCGCCGATCCGGTGTGCCGGCAGGCATCGACCACCGCCAGGGCCGAGGTGGCGACGGCGTCGAGGTCGACCGCGGCATCGAGAGCCCGAAGTCGGACGTCGTCGACCACGACCGCCGCCCGCAGATAGCCGAACTGCTGGCAGTAGAGGATGACGCCGACGTTGATGAACTCGCCGCGCTCGACCCGCGGGACGGCCCGGAGCACCGCGTACTGGAACGGGTGCCGGGTCGCGGCGGCCAGCGGTTCCGTACTCACCGCAGCCAGCGATCGGCGGCGGCGAGCCGGGTCAGCAGGTGGTCCAGGTAGGCCGAGCGGGTGGCGGCCGGGTCGCCGGGGGCGCGCGGATCGGGCCGGGTCGGATCGGGCATCAGCCAGGCGTCGGGGACCAGGTCGAGGATCGAGGTCAGCAACTCCTCGGTGACCAGCGGAGCGACCAGGTCATGCACCAGGCTGGGCCTGGCCAGCGGGGCCAGGACGTGGTCGGAGTAGTCGTACGCCGAGGTGGCGAAGCGGCTCGGGTCGCCCCAGGAGTGGTGGAAGCGCAGGCAGGCGCCGTGATCGATGGCGTAGAGCGCCCGGTGCCAGATCAGCAGGTTGGTGTTGCGCGCGCTGCGGTCGACGTTGGCCGCGTACGCGTCGAGCCAGACCACGCCGGCGGCGTCGTCGCGAAGCAGTTCGAACGAGCGGTCGTAGCCGACCGATCCCGGCAGGAAGTCCATGGCCAGGTTGAGTCCGGCGCTCGCGACCAGGAGTTCCTGCACCTCCTCGTCCGGTTCGCGGCGGCCGATCTCGGCGTCGACGTCGATCAGCGCCAGCTCGGGGACGCGTACGCCCAACGCCCGGCCGAGTTCGCCGACGACGATCTCGGCGATCAGCGCCTTGGGGCCCTGGCCGGCCCCGGTGAACTTCACCACGTACGTGCCCTCGTCGTCGGCCTCGACCAGACCGGGGAGCGACCCACCCTCGCGGAGCGGCGTCAGATAGGCCGTGGCGGAGATCCGGGGGAGCACCTGCCTATTATCGGGTGAGGGCCGGGTGCCTGGCACCGGAGCTGGTTTGACCGGGCTGAGGGCCCCGCGTAATCTAGACCCTCGGTGTGCGCTCACGCGTGCCCACGTCGTGTCGTCAGGCACAGCTGTATCCACCGTGGACCAAGTTTTGTTGAACAAAGAGAGTAGGTCAGACGTGTACGCGATCGTGCGTAGTGGCGGCCGCCAGCACAAGGTCGCCGTCGGCGACGTCCTCGAGATCGACCGCATCTTCGATGCGGCCGGTGCGACCGTCAATCTGACCCCGTTGCTCGTGGTCGACGGTGAGAGTGTCACTTCCGACGCAACCGGCCTCGGGTCGGTGTCGGTGACGGCAGAGGTGCTGGCCGAGACCAAGGGTCCGAAGATCCGGATCTTCAAGTACAAGAACAAGACCGGTTACAGCAAGCGCCAGGGGCACCGTCAGAAGTACACCCAGGTCCGCGTCACCGGCATCGAGAGCTGAGGCGTAAGACATGGCACACAAAAAGGGCGCATCCTCGACCCGTAACGGTCGCGACTCCAACTCCCAGCGGCTCGGCGTGAAGCGCTTCGGTGGCCAGCTGGTCAACGCCGGCGAGATCATCGTCCGCCAGCGTGGCACCCACTTCCACCCCGGTGACGGCGTCGGCCGTGGCGGCGACGACACGCTCTTCGCGTTGATCCCCGGTCACGTCGAGTTCGGCGTCAAGCGCGGCCGTCGGGTCGTCAACATCGCTGCTCCGGTCGAGGCACCCGTCTCGGTCTGAGCGACATCACCGAAGCAGGGCGGCCCGACACCTCGGGCCGCCCTCTTTGGTTTTCAGGCAGTTCCAGCAGTTGAAGCAAGTCGCTGGGTCGGACGCAGATCCGATCCAGCCGTGGCCTCGCGCCACCGAGCCCGAGAGGGGGCGACAGGTCATGGCCATTCCCAGTTTCGTGGACCGGGTGACGTTGCACGTGTACGGCGGTAACGGGGGGCACGGCTGCGCCTCGGTCCACCGGGAGAAGTTCAAGCCACTCGGCGGCCCCGACGGCGGTAACGGCGGTAGCGGTGGCTCCGTGGTCCTACGGGTCGACGCCTCGCTGACCACGCTGGTCGACTACCACCGCCAGTCGCACCGCAAGGCCACCAACGGCCAGCCCGGCAAGGGCGACCACAACAACGGCGCGACCGGTGACGACGTCATCCTCGCGGTCCCGGACGGCACGGTGATCAGTGACGCCGAGACCGGCGAACTGCTCGCCGACCTGACCGGCGACGGCGCCGAGGTCACCGTGGCCCAGGGCGGTCGTGGCGGTCTGGGCAACGCCGCGCTGGCCTCCGCTGCGCGCAAGGCCCCGGGTTTCGCGCTGCTGGGCGAGGAGGGGGAGACCCGCACGGTCACCCTCGAGCTCAAGGTCGTCGCCGACGTCGGTCTGGTCGGGTTCCCGAGTGCGGGCAAGTCGTCGCTGGTCGCGGCCATCTCGCGGGCCCGGCCGAAGATCGCCGACTACCCGTTCACCACACTGATCCCCAACCTCGGGGTCGTCGTGGCCGGTGAGACCACCTACACCGTCGCCGATGTGCCGGGGCTGATCGAGGGAGCCAGCGAAGGCCGTGGTCTGGGCTTCGACTTCCTCCGCCACATCGAACGCTGCGCTGCGCTGGTCCACGTCATCGACTGCGCGACCTTCGAGCCGGGCCGCGACCCGCTGACCGATCTCGACGTGATCGAGGCCGAGCTCACCGCGCACGGTGGGCTCGAGGACCGCCCCCGGCTCGTCGCGCTGAACAAGATCGATGTCCCCGATGCGGCTGACCTGGCGGAGATCGTCGCGGCCGACATCCGGGCCCGTGGGCTCCGCGTCTTCCCGGTGTCGACCAAGACCAGCGAGGGTCTGCAGGCGCTGATGTTCGCGATGGCCGAGATCGTCACCGCCCGTCGCGACGCCCTGCCGCCCCCCGAGCCGCCGCGGATCGTGCTCCGTCCGCGCTCGGTCGGCAAGCAGGTGGAGTTCACCATCACCCGTGAGGACGAGGTCTGGCGCGTACGCGGGGACAAGCCCGAGCGCTGGGTGCGGCAGACCGACTTCGGCAACGCCGAGGCCGTCGGCTACCTGGCCGACCGGCTCAACCGGCTCGGCATCGAGGACAAGCTGCTGCAACAGGGCGCCCGGGCCGGCGACGGCGTGGCGATCGGCGGCGCCGACGCGGTGGTCTTCGACTTCGCACCCCAGGTCGAGACCGGCGCGGAGCTGCTGTCTCGTCGAGGTGAGGATCAGCGCTTCACCGAGGTCCGCCCGGCCGCCGTGCGTCGTCGCGAACTCGACAAGGCCTACCACTCCGACGACGAGCCGGAGGAGTACGTCAGTGACGACATCGTCGACGTGGACGCGCGTGATGCCTGAGCGGCCCACGAGATGACCCGCCGGCTGATCGGGGACGCCCATCGGGTCGTGGTCAAGGTCGGTTCGTCGTCGCTGACCACCACGGCCGGCGGTATCGACCCGGCGCGGATCGGTGCGCTGGTCGATGCCCTCGCCCAGGCCCGGCTCGCCGGTCGTGAGGTGGTGCTGGTCTCCTCCGGGGCCATCGCCGCCGGACTCGCCCCGCTCGGACTCAGGGCCCGGCCGCGCGATCTGGCCACCCAGCAGGCGGCGGCCTCGGTCGGGCAGGGCCTGCTGATGGGCTTCTACACCCAGCTGTTCGCCGCGTACGGGATCGGCGTCGGCCAGGTCCTGCTCACCGTCGACGACGTGACCCGGCAGAGCAACTACCGCAACGCCTACCGCACCTTCGGCCGGCTGCTCGAGCTCGGGCAGGTGCCGATCGTCAACGAGAACGACACCGTCGCCACCCAGGAGATCCGGTTCGGCGACAACGACCGGCTCGCCGCGCTGGTCGCCCATCTGGTCCACGCCGACGCCCTCATCCTGCTCAGCGACATCGACGCGCTCTACACCGAAAAGCCGAGCAACCCCGACGCCCGGCGGATCGACGAGGTCCGCTCCGACGAGGACCTGGCCGACGTCGACGTCAGCTCGAGGGGGACCGCGATCGGCACCGGCGGGATGGTCACCAAGATCCAGGCCGCCCAGATCGCCACCTCCGCCGCCATTCCGGTGGTGCTGACCAACGCCCCGCAGGCCGGAGCGGCGCTCACCGGCGCCGAGGTCGGAACCCTTTTCCACTCGACCGGCAAGCGGCGCTCGACCCGACTGTTGTGGCTGCGGCACGCCAGCGACGCCCGCGGTCGGCTGGTGCTCGACGCCGGCGCGGTCCGGGCCGTCACGCAGCGCAACGCCAGCCTGCTCCCCGCCGGGATCACCGCGGTCGAGGGCAGCTTCGTCGCCGGTGAGCCGGTCGACATCATCGGTCCGGACGGCGCCGTCATCGCCCGTGGCCTGGTCAACTACGACTCCGAGGAGCTTCCCGCGCTGCTCGGGCGCAGCACCCACGAGCTCGCCGCCGAGCTGGGTGCCGGCTACGACCGGACCGTCGTGCACCGCGATGCGCTGGTGCTGACCAGCTGACGTCAGCACCGCACCACCCATCGCATGGGGCACAATCACCCCAGCACGGATGGAACGAGCGGTCGGGGCGACTGGGAGTGGGTAACCGATGCCAGCACCTCGACGAGCGGCGGGCCTCGCCGCCGCCCTCACCTCGCTGGCCCTGCTGGCCTCGCTCGTCACCGGGAGCGGAGGCAGCACCGAGCTGCTGGCCGAGCCCGACGTTCCGCCGATCGTCGTGGACACGCCGCTTCCCGAGGTCAGCGAGCGCGAGGCGGTCGACCACCCCTCGCTGATCGTCCGGAGCAGCGACTACCGCGCCCTCCGGGCCCGCGCCGACCAGGCGCCGTGGTCGGGGATGAAAGACCAGGCCGCGGCGAAGTGCCGACTGACGTATTCGGCCAAGGCGGACACCTACCCCCGAGGGATCCGGATCCGCGACATCATGGGCGGCTGCTCGCTGATGTACATCCTCGATCCGGCGCGCAAGGCGACCTACCGCGCTCGGATGGCCAAGGTGTTCAAGGCCTGGCCGTCGATGTTGTCGACGATGAAGCGGCAGTATCCGGGTAGCAGCAACCGCTGGCTCCAGGTCGTCCCGCCGTCGAGCGGCTACTTCAACTCCGTCCTCGCCCTCGACGTGCTGCACGACGACCTGCCGTCGTCGACGTTGACGTCGTACGAGCGCTCGATGGATGCCGTCGCCGAGTGGTACTGGGCGGCCGACCGTGGCTGGGGAACGGCGACGTACGGGGCGCGCGCGATCTGGGCCACCTATCAGGGTGACGTGTCGCGGCGGACGCTCGCGGCCACCCAGTACCGGCGGCAGTATCTGACCTGGCTGACCGCCGACGGTGGCTACCGCGACGGCAGCGAGTACGCGCTGGCCCGCAACGGCGGCGAGCGAAGCGCCAAGCAGGGCTTCCTCTACGTGGCCGAGTTCACCGGCGTCGACCCGCACTACTTCGACGATCCGCAGGTCGTCGGGTCGATGGAGTGGCTGATGAGCTTCGCCTACGGCCCGTCCAACGAGATGGTCGGGTTCGGCGACGCGAGTGCGCTCGGTCGCGACCTCCACTACTTCCAGCCGGAGACCGCGCTGTACGCGGCCGGTCGTTTCTCAGCCGCCGCCGGTGCGGCGGCCGCCCGGCACCTGGCCGTCGGTGGTGCGACCCCGCCCGGCGATCTGTTGAGCTACAGCGTGACCACCGACCCCCCGGTGAAGCTCGCCGATCCGAAGAGCCGGGTCTGGCCGGCCAGCGGCGCGGCACTGTGGGAGCGGAACCGATCGAGCGAGGCGCTGATGGGCGCGTTGTGGAATCCGCGGCTCAGTCGTAGCCAGGTCACCGCGCACATGCACGCCGAGGTCAACGCGCTCTCGCTGTCCGGCTACGGCGAGCAGTTGCTGGTCAATGCCGGGTACGCCGGCTACGGCAAGGGCGCGCTCGGCGCATCGTGGCGCACGCTGCGCTCGGCCCCGTCGAGTAACACCGTGACCCTGGCCGGTGCCAACCACCTCACCCCGGCCGGAGACGGCATCGACGACCAGCTGATCGGGGCGGGCCTCGACTACGCCAGCGGCGCGGGGAGACAGATCTTCACCGGCCAGGCCACCCACGTCCGCACCTTCGTCCTGGTCCATCCGCAGGACAAGAAACCCGGCTACTTCCTGTCGGTCGATGAGGTCAGCGGCGCCGAAGCCGGGGCGGCCGTCGATCTCCGCTTCCATCCGCCGGCCACCCGGGTCCGTACGACCACGAGCGGTCAGGAGTACCGCTGGGACATCGCCAGGAACAAGGTGCGGCCGACCAGTCTGTCGATCTTCCTGGGGACGGCACCGACGCGGGCGTCGACCCCGCTCTCGGTCATCGGCTCGAAGCCGACGAGCATCCGCGGTCGGGCGCTCGACGCGCGCTACACCACCGACGCCAACGGCCAGCGGCGTACGGTCACCGTGCTGTTCCCGCACGACGCCGATCACGCCAAGGCCGACATGACGCGGATGTCGGGGCCCGGGTGGTCGGGCGCCCGCATCACCCAGGGCAAGGTGAGCGACTACGCGGTCGCCGCCAGCACGGTCGGCCGGGTCGACGTCGGCGGGGCCCGGTTCGTCGGCGACACCGCGGTCTTCCGTCGCAGCGGCGACACCACTGCCTTCTACTTCGTCCGCGACGCCGTCGCCTTCGACGGGGGAGACGGCCGCGGGTTCTCCGCCGACCGCCCGGTCAGCCTCCACGTACGCGGTCGGACCGGCACGATGACGGCGAGGGAGCCGACCACCATCCGCTTCAGCTACCCCAGGCTGACGACCGTGACCGTCGACGGCAGACCGGTCACGACGACCACGGTCGCCGGCGGGCTGCAGGTCCGGGTGCCGGCCGGTGGTCATGCGATCGCCTTCAGGTCCTGACGGGTGCGGGCGGCGATTCGGCCGCGAGTCCGCTCTGCTGCTCAGCCAGCTCTTGGGATAGTGTCAGGATCGATGACTCCGTAGCCGGTCGGGCTCGATCGGCGACGAGAGAAGCTGAACGATCGACCGGTCCGGCCCGCAACATTTGAGGTGGCAGCAGTGACTTTGTCCAAAACATTGACCAAGGGGTGGGCGATCGTCGCCTCCCTGACCCTGGCCGCGACGCTCGCCTCCTGTGCGGAGAGCAAGCGCGACGAGCCGGGCACGACCACCGACGGCGGCGGTGGCAGCTTCGTCTTCGCGGCGTCCTCCGATCCGGTGATGCTCGACCCGGCGATGGCCAGCGACGGTGAGACCTTCCGTCCGGCCCGGCAGATCTTCGAGGGCCTGGTCGGCACGAAGCCCGGCACGACCGACCTCGAACCGTTGCTGGCGACCGAGTGGAAGACCTCCGAAGACGGCCTGAGCACGACCTTCACCCTGCGCGAGGGGGTCACGTTCTCCGACGGAACCGACTTCAACGGCGAAGCGGTCTGTACCAACTTCGACCGTTGGTACAACTGGACCGGCCTCAACCAGTCGGAGAACATCAGCTACTACTACACGAGCCTGTTCAAGGGGTTCAAGACCGGCAAGACCGGCGGGATCTACGACAGCTGCACGGCTTCGAGCGCGACCGAGGCCGTGATCAAGCTGAAGAAGCCGTTCGCGGCGCTGGTGCAGTCGATGACGCTGCCCGCGTTCTCGATGCAGAGCCCGGCGGCGCTGAAGCAGTACAACGCCGACAACACCAGCGGCACCGAGGAGGACCCCCGGTTCTCCGAGTACGCCACCGCGCACCCGACCGGCACCGGCCCGTTCGTCTTCGACAAATGGGACCGCGGCCAGCAGCTCACGCTCAAGCGCAACGACACCTACTGGGGTGACAAGGCCAAGGTCGCCACGGTGATCATCCGGACCATCTCGGACCCGAAGGCCCGGACCCAGGAGCTGCAGGCGGGCAACGTCGACGGCTACGACCTGGTCGGCCCGGCCGATGTGCAGCCGCTGAAGGATGCCGGCTTCCAGATCCAGAACCGCCCGGCCTTCAACATCCTCTACCTGGGGATGAACCAGAAGAACAAGGCGCTGCAGGACGTACGCGTCCGCCGGGCCATCACGTACGCGGTGGACCGTGCCGCGGTGGTCAAGTCCTCGCTGCCCGAGGGTTCGATCCCGGCCAAGGAATTCATGCCGGACTCGGTCGAGGGCTACAACGACAGCGTCACCGAGTACCCGTACGACGTCGAGAAGGCCAAGAGCCTGCTCAAGGAGGCCGGGCAGGAGAACCTCGAGCTCAAGTTCGCGTACCCGACCGGTGTCTCGCGTCCGTACATGCCTTCTCCCGAGGACACCTACGCGGTGATCAAGTCGCAGCTGGAGAAGGCGGGCATCAAGGTCACCCCGGTGGCGGCGAAGTGGAGCCCGGACTACCTCGACATGGTGCAGGGCGACAAGGGCACCGACAAGCACGACATCCACCTGCTCGGGTGGACCGGCGACTACAACGACCCGGACAACTTCATCGGCGTCTTCTTCGGTCGCAAGTCGAACGAGTGGGGCTTCGACAACAAGAAGTTGTTCTCGGACCTGGCCAGCGCGCGTGAGCTGCCGACGCTCGAGGAGCAGAAGCCCGTGTACGAGATGATCAACGCCGAGATCGCCGACTACGTCCCCGGCGTGCCGCTGGCCCACCCGGCCCCGTCGCTCGCCTTCGGCAAGGACGTCCAGGGCTACGTGGCCAGCCCGATCCAGGACGAGGTCTGGAACAACGTCACCGTCGGGTGACGTGAGACCAGGCCACGGTCCGGGGATAGCGGATGCTCAGGTTCGTCGTTCGGCGCCTGCTGTTGATGGTGCCGGTGTTGGTGGGCCTGAGCCTGCTGCTCTTCGTCTGGGTGCGCGCGCTGCCGGGTGATCCGGCACGCGCCCTCCTGGGCGACAAGGCGACCCCCGAGGGGATCGCCCAGCTCAACGAGACGTACGGCTTCGACAAGCCGTTGCTCCAGCAGTACTTCATCTACACCAGTCGGCTGATCCGCGGCGATTTCGGTAGCTCGCCGCGGACCGGCCTGCCGGTGCTCGGGACGTTCCTGGAACGCTTCCCGGCCACCATCGAACTCTCGGTGGCGGCGCTGATCTTCGCGATCGCGCTCGGCATCCCGATCGGGTATCTCGCGGCCAAGCGCGCGGGTGGCTGGATCGACCGGATCTTCGTCGCCGGCTCGCTCCTCGGGGTGGTCGTCCCGGTCTTCGTGCTGGCCTACCTGCTCAAGATCGTCTTCGCCGTAGGACTGCCCGGCCCCCTCGGTGCGCTGGCCTTCCTGCCCTCGTCGGGGCGGCAGGATCCCCGGATCGACGCCACCCACGTGACCAACTTCTACATCCTCGACGGACTGCTGACCCGGGAGTTCGACGCGTCCTGGGATGCCGTCCTGCACCTGGTGCTGCCGGCCATCGCCCTCGGTTCGATCCCGCTGGCCATCATCGTCCGGATGACCCGGGCGTCGGTGATCGACGTACTGAACGAGGACTACGTCCGGACCGCGTACGCCAAGGGTCTGTCGACGGCGTTGATCACCCGGCGGCACGTGCTGCGCAACGCGCTGCTCCCGGTGACCACGACGATCGGTCTGCAGACCGGGGCCCTGCTGGCCGGGGCGGTGCTCACCGAATCGGTGTTCGCCTTCAACGGGATCGGGTCCTATCTCTTCGACGCCATCACCGGGCTGGACTACGCCGTGCTGCAGGGCTTCCTGCTGTTCATCGCGCTGGTCTATTCGTTGATCAACCTGATCGTCGACGTGCTCTACGGCGTCATCGACCCACGATTGCGAGTCAGCTAGTGAGCGATGTCGTGAGACCCGAATCGCTCAGCGCCCTGATGACCGACCCGCTCGGTGACGAGCGCGGGACGAGTCTGTGGCAGGGCGCCTTCCAACGGCTGCGACGCAACCCCTCCGCCGTCGCCGGTGCCGCCATCGTGCTCGCCTTCGTCATCGTCGCGCTGGCCGCGCCGTTGCTGGCGCCGTACGAGCCGGCCAAGTCCCAGTGGATCGACCAGGTCACCCCGAGCAGCGTCCCGGGCCGATCGGCCGAGCACCTGCTGGGCCTCGATCCCTTCGGTTCCGACCTGCTCACCCAGCTGATCTACGGGGCCCGCCAGTCGCTGATCATCGGTGTCGTCTCGACCGCGCTCGGTCTGCTCGGCGGGGCGGTGCTCGGCACCATCGCCGGGGGCGTCGGCGGGAAGGTCGACACCCTCGTCATGCGGATCGTCGACATCTTGTTGTCGATTCCCTCGCTCATGCTGGCGGTCAGCGTCGCCGCCGTCATGGGGCAGCGGCCGCTGGCCATCATGGTGGCCATCGCCTCGGCCCAGGTGCCGATCTTCGCCCGACTGTTGCGCGGTTCGATGCTGGCCCAGCGCGGCCAGGACTACGTGCTCGCCTCGACCTCGCTGGGCCTGCGGCGCCGGACCATCGTGATGAATCACATCCTGCCCAACTCGCTCGGACCCGTCATCGTGCAGGCGACGCTCGCGCTCGCCACCGCGATCATCGAGGTGGCCGCGCTGTCCTATCTCGGGCTCGGTAACCAGGAGCCCGCCGTGGCCGAGTGGGGCCGGATGCTGGTCAAGGCCCAGGACCGGATCCAGTCGGACCCGCACCTGATGATCCTGCCGGGTATCTGCATCGCCATCACGGCGCTCGGTTTCACCCTGCTCGGCGAGGCGTTGCGCGAGGCCCTCGACCCGAAATCGAGGCGGTGACCATGAGCTCGACGATCTCCGCGACCCCGGCGGGCCGGCGCGGGCGGACCCGCGAACCGGTCGACCGCAACGAGGTGCTGCTCGAGGTCAAGGATCTGAATGTCAGCTTCCAGAACCGCGGCGGGCGGGCGACCCATGCGGTCGACGGGGTGTCGTTCGCGGTCAAGCCGGGCGAGGTCGTCGGCATCGTCGGCGAGTCCGGCAGCGGCAAGTCGGTGACCTCGATGGCGGTGATGGGTCTGCTGCCCCGCCGCGGGGTGCAGGTCAGCGGCGAGGCGCTGTACCGGGGGCGCAACCTGCTCACCCTCGGCCGACGTGAACTCTCCGACCTGCGCGGTCGCGAGCTGGCGATGGTGTTCCAGGACCCGATGAGCTCGCTCAACCCGGTGATCCCGGTGGGTCTCCAGGTCACCGAGGTGCTGCTGCGGCACCAGGACATCAGCCGCAACGAGGCCAAGGACGAGGCCGAGGATCTCCTGCGACGGTGCGGGATCCCCGACCCGCGCCGGCGTCTCCGCGAGTATCCCCACCAGCTGTCCGGCGGGATGCGGCAACGCGCGCTGATCGCCATCGCGCTTGCCTGCAAGCCCGCGCTGCTGATCTGCGACGAGCCGACCACGGCGCTCGACGTGACCATCCAGGCCCAGGTGCTCGAGCTGCTCAAGGAACTGGTCAACGATCTCGGCACCGCGATGGTGATGATCACCCACGACCTCGGGGTGGTGGCCGGGCTGTGCGACTTCGTCAACGTCATGTACGCAGGACGGGTCGTCGAGTCCGCGGGGCGGCGCGAACTGTTCGAACACCCACGCCACCGCTACACCCAGGGTCTGCTCAACTCGATCCCCCGGCTGGACTCGCCACGGGGCGAACCGCTGCAGCCGATCCCCGGCACACCGCGCGACACCATCGCCTGGTCGCAGGCGTGTGCGTTCGCGCCACGCTGCCGCCACGCCCAGGACGACTGCGTCCGGCCGGATCTGACCCTCGAACCGATGGGCCGCGACGGACACCGGGTGCGTTGTGTCCACCCGGCCCCCGAAACCGGAGGCGACGATGAGTGACCGGCTGCTCGAGGTCCGCGATCTCCAGGTCCACTTCCCGATCAAGCGTGGGCTGATCATCGACCGCACCGTCGGCCACGTCCGGGCGGTCGACGGGGTCGATCTCGACGTCACCCGCGGCGAGACGTTCGGACTGGTGGGGGAGTCCGGTTGCGGGAAGTCGACGCTCGGTCGGGGCATCCTGCGGCTCACCGAGCCGACCGGCGGGACGGTCACCTTCGACGGTCAGGACGTCGCCGGACTCAAGTCCGAGCCGTTGCGGATGATCCGGCGCCGGATGCAGATGGTCTTCCAGGACCCGCTGTCCAGCCTCGACCCGCGACAGTCGGTGCAGAGCTCGCTGATCGAACCGCTGACCGTGCACGGTCTCGCCGAGACCGACCGTCAGGAGTTCGGTCGCGACGGCGCGAAGGCGCACTTCGCCAAGGCCGCCTCGATGCTCGAGGTCGTCGGGTTGCCGCAGTCGTCACTGGCGAAGTATCCGCACGAGTTCTCCGGCGGTCAGCGGCAGCGGATCGGTATCGCCCGGGCGATGATCCTGAACCCGGATCTGGTCATCGCCGACGAGCCGGTGAGCGCGCTCGACGTCAGCGTCCAGGCCCAGGTCATCAACCTGCTCGAGCACCTGCAGGATCTGCTGGGGCTGACCTACATCGTCATCGCCCACGACCTCGCGGTCGTTCGCCACATCAGCGACCGGATCGGCGTGATGTACCTCGGCCGGATCGTCGAGCAGGCGGGGAGTGACGACCTCTACGCCCAGCCGCTGCACCCGTACACGCTCGCGTTGATGTCGGCGATCCCGATCCCGGACCCGGCCGTGGAGGATCGCCGCGAACGCATCCTGCTCAGGGGCGATCTGCCCAGTCCGGCGAATCCACCTTCGGGCTGTCGCTTCCACACCCGTTGTCCGTACCGGCAGCCGACCCGCTGCGACACCGAGGAGCCCGCGCTCCGCGAGATCGCGCTGGCCGGGACCGGCCGCAAGGTCGCCTGCCACTACGCTGAGCAGGTGGCCTCAGGTGAGATCGGCGTACGCGATCCCGGGTTGGTCATCGAGCCGACGGTGAGCCGATGATCACCCAGCCGATGATCTCCCAGCCGATGATCTCTGGGCGGACGGTGGCGTCGTGACCGCGGGGCGCGGGCTGTTCTTCGACCAGTATGACTCGCAGGTCGGGGTGATCGGCATCCTCGGCGGCCCGGCCGGGATCGCCGAGGTCGGCTGGGGTCTGGACGCCCGCGGTGCCTCGATCGAGCCCGACGAGACGGTCCAGCTGGCCCTGGGACAGCTGCGCGAGTACTTCGCCGGGCAGCGGCGCGAGTTCGAGTTGCCGCTCGATCTGCCCGTGCTCGAGCCCAACACTCTCCGCGTCCTGCAGACGCTTCGCGAGATCGGCTACGGCGAGACCATCACGTACGCCCAGCTCGCCGAGCGCAGCGGCACCGGCATCCCGCCCCGCGCCATCGGCTCGATCATGGGGGCCAACCCGATGCCGATCATCATCCCGTGTCACCGGGTGGTCGCCGCCGACGGACTCGGCGGCTACTCGGGTGGCGACCCCGGCCACGAGCTCGAGACCAAACGCTGGCTGCTCGAGAACGAGGGCGCCCTACCGCCGGTGCTTATCTGAGCGGTGGGCCCGTGCGCCGAGCTGGGCGGGGAAACCGCGCATGCCTCCCGCACTCGCCGCTCCTCACGTGCGTCACAGGTACATGCCCTGCAGGGCGCGCGGGTCGGGGGGCGGCTCGTCCGGGAGGTCGTCGGCGATCAGGGTTCGGATCATCTCCGCACTCAGCAACGGCAGGTCGATGAGGCGCTCGGCCTGGATCGAGGTGGCTTCCTCGAAGACGTTGCGGATGAAGCGACCGTTGCCGAAACCGGGCGGGTGCGGCGAGGGGATGAGCCCTCGGAGCCGTTCCTCGACTCCGGAGCCGAGCTCGTAGCCGTGCTGCACCGCGATCAGCCGGAAGATCGAGACCAACTCGTCGTCGTCGTAGTCGTCGAAGGTCAGCGTCTTGGGGAAGCGCGAGGCCAGGCCCGGGTTCGAGGCCAGGAAGCCGGTCATCTCCTCGGGGTAGCCGGCCACGATGACCACGACCTCGTCGCGGCGGTCCTCCATCAGCTTGAGCAGCGTGGCGATCGCCTCGCTACCGAAGTCGCGAGGGGCGTCCTTCGGCATCAGCGAGTACGCCTCGTCGATGAACAGCACGCCACCGGCCGCCTCGTTGAAGATCCGCCGGACCATCGGCGCCGTCTGGCCGACGTACTGTCCGACCAGATCGACCCGGCTGGCCTCGACCAGATGGCCGTGCGACAACGTGCCGAGCTCGGCGTAGATCCGGGCCAGCAGTCGGGCCACCGTCGTCTTGGCCGTCCCCGGATTGCCGGTGAAGACCATGTGCCGGGAGCGGTCGCGCTCGGGCATCCCGGCGCCCCGGCGGAGCTGATCCGCGGTGGCTTCGGCGACCAGGCGTCGCACCTGTTGCTTGACCGGGGCCAGCCCGACCAGGGCGGCGAGCTCGCCCTGCGGGTCACCGATCTCGACCCGGCGGTCGATCGCGGCGTCGCCGTCGGGGGCGAGGTCGACCGCGGTCTCGGCCACAGCCATGGCCATCGGTCGCGCGACCCGGGCCTCGTTGATCGGGACGATGAGCTGGCTGCGCTGAGCGCTGAGCCGAGCCAGCGCGGCGACCAGCGGATTGACCCCGCGCTTCTCGCCGAAGAGCTCGTCGATGTCGGTGACGAAACCGACGGTGTCCGGTGCGGTCGAGGCCGACGGCGGGCCGGGCAGACCGGCGACCACCCGGGACACCTGTGCGGCCATGGCCAGCCAGGCGCGGCAGGTGTCGATCTCTCCGGCCAGGATCCCGCGGGCCAGCCACCCGCGGTTGCGCTGCAGCCACGTATCGGGGTCGAAACGGTGACGTCGCTGTTCGAACGCCGCGTCGATCAGCGCGAACTCGACCGAGCCGACCGCCACGGCCAGACCGGCGGGCAGATGGTCCAGGTGATCGCACAGCGCCATCGACGCGACCACCTCGGCGAGGGTCTCGCCGGCGGTCACCGCGCTCAGATGACCGTGGGCCGCCTCGAGCCCGGTGTACGACCAGCGCAGCCCGGCCGACCAGCCGCCGAGCTCGGGCAGCACGGCCAGCTCGGACTCGCTGAGCAACGACTGTCGCCACAACCGGGCGATCTCGGGATAGGGGGCCTGGAGATGGAAGTCGAGCAGGTGGGCGCTGTCGACCACACGCTGATAGATCCCGAGCAGCGCGTCGGCCCGGGCCTGCAGCGGTTCGACCTCGCGGAGGAACTCGACGCACTCGCGCGACACCTCGAGAGCGGCGCGCCGGCTGACCGCGTCGTGCGCGGCGTAGCGGAGCAGGAACAGGGGCCATTCGCTGTCGGTCAGATACCAGTTGCGCGCGATCATCGGCTCGCGGCGTTGGCCGGGCGAGAGGAATTCCCCGACCAGCTGCTCGGGGAACTGCGCGTACTCGCCCGAGAAGATCGCGACGTAGCCGCCGAGTGACATCGCCAGACTCTGCAGGAACGGCGCCACGTTGGAGGTCTCCGCCGGCCAGCCGGTCCAGTTCTGTGGCGTGTCGATCCGAGGGTCGGTGACCAACTCGCGGACCCGGATCCGGGCGTGCTCCCACCACTCGTTCGGGATCGGCCAGGGCGCGCTGGTCCCGATGACGTCGATGAAGGGCCGGCCCGACATGAGGACCGACATGTGCTCAGGCAGCACCAAGGTGGTAGTCAGCGTTCCCCCGTCCCCCGTTGCTCCACCAGGGGACGGTCGCGCGAACCCGAACACCCCCGTGAAGTGAGACCAATCTTTCCACCTCGCACGCCCTCAGGGAATGCTCGTCCGGTGGGTGTCGGTCTCCGCTCGCGGAATTGCCGGGCCGAGCGCCGATAGATTGGGCGGGTGACCGTTCAGGAACAGGCCAAGTCCGCGCGTACGGCTTCGCTGCTGCTCGCCCGGGCCCACCGGGCCGCCAAGGACGCGGCGTTGCACGCGATGGCCGACGCGCTCGCCAAGGCGGAGACGGCGGTGCTCGAGGCCAACGCGGTCGACGTCGCCCGGGCCGAGACCGCCGGAACGTCAGCCGCGCTCATCGACCGGCTGCGGCTGACCCCGGATCGGGTCAGCGGCATGGTCGACGGGCTCCGCGACCTGGCGAGGTTGCCGGACCCGGTCGGCGATGTCGTCCGCGGCTGGAGCAATCCCAACGGAGTCGAGGTACGCCAGGTGCGGGTGCCGTTCGGCGTGGTCGGGATCATCTACGAGGCGCGCCCCAACGTCACCGCGGACGCCGCGGGGATCTGCCTGAAGTCGGGCAATGCGGTGCTGCTGCGGGGTTCGTCGTCGGCCGCGGACTCCAACGCCGCCGTCGTCGAGGCGTTACGCGCAGGCCTGGTCGAGGCCGGGCTGCCCGCCGACGCGGTCCAGCTGATCCCGGGTCCGCGCGAGGTGACCAACGACCTGATGGCCGCCCGGGGTCTGGTCGACGTGCTGATCCCGCGTGGCGGGGCCGGGTTGATCGACACCGTGGTCCGTAACAGCCAGGTGCCGGTGATCGAGACGGGGGTCGGCAATTGCCACCTCTACGTCGATGCCGGCGCCGACGAGCAGATGGCGCTCGACATCCTGCTCAACGCCAAGGTGCAGCGACCGTCGGTGTGCAACGCGGTCGAGACGCTGCTGGTGCACCGCGACATCGCCGACTCGTTCCTGCCCAGAGCGCTCCGGGCCCTGCACGAGCGCGGCGTCAAGATCCACGGCGACTCGCGGGTCTCGGTCTTCTCCGCGTACGCGCCCGTTGCCCCGGCCGAGGAATCGGACTTCGCCGAGGAATACCTGTCGCTCGACATCGCGGCATCGGTCGTCGACTCGCTCGACGCCGCCCTGCACCACATCCGTCGCTACAGCACCGGTCACAGCGAGACCATCGTGACGACGTCGCAGGCCGCCGCTCAGCGGTTCGTCGCCGAGATCGACGCGGCGGCGGTGCTCGTCAACGCGTCCAGCCGGTTCGTCGACGGAGGCGAGTTCGGATTCGGTGCGGAGATCGGGATCTCGACCCAGAAACTGCACGCCCGGGGGCCGATGGGACTGCCCGAGATGACGTCGACCAAGTACGTCGTCACCGGCTCGGGACAGACCCGGTAGCATGCGCGCATGACCTTTGGACTGGCGCTGCTCGAGACCGGCGTAGAGCGGGAAATTCCGATCCCGGCCTTCGGCTTCGGGATCATCGGGTTCGGTCTGCTCGTCGGGCTGCTGCTCATCACGTTGGCGATCGGCAAGGGTCGCCCGCACAGCTGATGACGTCATGGCGCGACTGATGCCCGCACCAAGGCCCGCACCGGGGCGGCGTTGACGATCCCCACCGGATTGGCGCGCGATCCCGCGGCCGACCCGGGGAAGCGGTATCGGCTCGGGGTCATGGGTGGCACGTTCGACCCCATCCACCACGGTCACCTGGTGGCGGCCAGCGAGGTCGCCAGCCGGTTCGACCTCGACGAAGTGGTCTTCGTACCCACCGGGCACCCCTGGCAGAAGGCCGACCGCAAGGTCTCGGCCGCCGAGGACCGGTATCTGATGACGGTCATTGCGACGGCGTCCAATCCCCGTTTCAGCGTCAGCCGGGTCGACATCGAGCGGCCCGGGATGACCTACACCGTCGACACCCTGCAGGACCTGCGCTCCGAGCGCGGCGAGGACGTCGACCTCTTCTTCATCACCGGCGCGGATGCGCTCGGTCAGATCCTGACCTGGCGCGGGGTGGACCGACTCTTCGATCTGGCCCATTTCGTCGGCGTGACCCGGCCCGGGGTCGACCTGGGTTCGGCACCGATCGCGCAGCTGCCGGCGGATCGGGTCAGCCTGCTCGAGGTGCCCGCACTGGCCATCTCCTCGACCGCCTGCCGCGACCGGGTGCTGCGCCACGACCCCATCTGGTATCTGGTCCCCGACGGGATCGTGCAGTACATCGCCAAGCGCGGGCTCTACCTGCCATGAGCACACCGTGAGCTTCCCGCCCTCGGCCCGGCCGCTGCGGCGCCGCTTCGGCTGGTTGCCGCTGCTCGTGCTGGTCGGCTCGATCGTGCTGGGCACCGGGGTGGGCTTCGCCGTCCACCGCGTACGCGGGGTCACCGCCACCCCGTCGGCCTCGACGAGCGGTCCACCCGTCAGTCCCAGGGGCCCGACGACCCCGGTGGTGACCACTTCGGCGCGTCAGCCGTCCTCGGCGTCGCCCGACCCCACCGAGACCAGCGGCGTACCCGGCCTGCCCACCGGCGCCGCGCTGGCCGACGACCAGTTCGTCGTGCCCCGGGGGGCGGCCGACGGGCAGAGTCTGTTCGTGGCTCGAGCGAAGGGTCCGGCGGCACCCCGGCGGCTGCCCACACCGCGCGGCCACCACGTCAACAGCCCCACTCTGTCGGTCGACCGCCGGACGATCATCTACATCGATCGCACCGCCGACAGGGTCCGGGTCATCGCCGCCGACGGGACCGGCGACCAGGTGCTCTTCGCCGATCATCCGGCCGGTTGCGGGACGATCGGCCACGTCTCGTGGAACCGGGCCGACCAGGACATCCTGGTGCTGCGCTGCCGGACCGATTCGGACCGTACGCGGCTGCTGGTCATCGATCTCGACGGCAAGCTCGTCCGGCGCCTCGATACCGGCAACCGCAAGCTGGACGACCCGGCCATCTCACCGGACGGCACCCGGGTGGCGTTCTGGATGACCGACACGTCCGACTCCGCCAACGGCGGGGCGATCGCCACCATGCCGCTCGACGGCTCCGCCGAGCCGAGCCCGCTGACCTCCGACCGCCCCGGACGCGACGCCGATCCGGCCTGGTCTCCGGACGGTTCGCGGCTGGCCTTCCGGCGCTCGGTCTCGAAGAACTTCGACGTCTACGTGATGGCGGCCGACGGGACCGGGGCTCAGCGGCTGGTCGGCGGGCCGGCGACCGACGAGAAGCCGGCCTGGTCGCCCGACGGGACCCAGTTGCTCGTCGTCTCCAACCGGACCGCCTCGGGTGCCAACGGCGGGGACGAGGACCTCTTCCTGGTCGCGGCGAACGGCAAGGGCCGGCCCGAGTCGCTCGGACTGAGCTCCGAGGTCGTGACCACCCCGGTCTGGGTCAGTCGCTGACGGTTTTGCGGCGAGCGGGCCCGGCCCTCGGCGAGCATCGCTACCGAGGTGGCCACCCGGCGCGCACGAGTCTCGGGCTGCTTGGCCCCGGTCACCTGGATGCCGTGCCACTGCTGCTCGGAGAACGACAGGCCGTCGAAGAACGCCCGGGCCTCCGGCGCGTCCACGAGAGCAGCCGCCAGATCCTCGGGCAGCTCCGCCGAGCGACTCGAGACGTCGTCCGCAATCGCGAATCCGGCCGTGTTCTTCCCCGTGGCGAGCAGCTCCGCGTGGAGCTTCACGAGCGCGGAGTTGAGTGGCCTATCCACTGGTCACGGCTAGGCTGGGTCCTCTTGCCCGTCCAGACTGGCGGGCGACGACTGTTCTACCGAGAAGAAGTTTGTGATCTCTTGACTGCCACCGATCGTGCCATCGAACTGACTCAGGCCGCTGCGGCCGCCGCTGTGGACAAGCTCGGCACCGACCCGATCGCCTACGACGTGTCCGAGCAACTGGCCATCACCGATGTCTTCCTGGTCGTCACCGCGACCAACGAGCGTCAGGTGGGAGCGGTCGTCGACGGGGTCGAGGAGGCACTGCGTGAGCTCGGGGCCAAGCCGGTCCGTCGCGAAGGTGACCGGCAGCAGCGTTGGGTGCTGCTCGACTACCTCGACATCGTGGTGCACATCCAGCACACCGAGGAGCGGCAGTTCTACGCGCTGGAGCGGCTCTGGCGCGACTGCCCGGAGATCCCGCTGGCCGTCGACGTACGCCGGTGACGGCCGCCCGGATCCTGATCTGGCGGCACGGGCGGACCGAGTGGAACGCCGGCGGCCGCTTCCAGGGCCAGGCCGACATCGACCTCGACCCGCTCGGTGTGGCTCAGGCCCGCCAGGCGGCGTCGATGCTGGTCGGCTTCTCGCCGGTCGCGCTCTACGCCAGCGACCTGTCCCGCGCGTACGCGACGGCGAGTGAGCTGGCCGCGCTGACCGGTCTGGAGATCGTCACCGACAAGCGGCTCCGCGAGATCCACGTCGGCAGCTGGGAGGGCCTCACCGGGCCCGAGGTCGCGGCGGTCGCCCCCGAGCAGGCCCAGCGCCTCCGCAACGGCGAGGACGTACGCCGCTCCGAGACGGGGGAGAGCCCGTCCGAGGTCGCCGACCGGATGGCCGAGGCGCTCGAGGAGTACGGCGCCGCCGCCCCCGACGGCTCGACCATCGTCGTGGCCACCCATGGTCTGGCCGGCCGCGTCGGGGTCTGCCGATTGGTCGGACTGCCCGTCGAGACCTGGCGGGTGCTCGGCGGTCTGGAGAACTGTGCGTGGGTCAGCATCGACCGGCACCGCTCCGGCGGCTACTGGCGGATCGAGTCCTACAACGCCCAGGCCACCGTCCAGGATCTGGAGCCGATTTCGTGACGACACCCGATCCGGGCTAATATCTTCTGCGTCTCTCCGGCAGAGCTTGGCGGTCGGAGAGGTTGCACGTTCGAGGGGCTTTGGCGCAGTTGGTAGCGCGCTTCCATGGCATGGAAGAGGTCAGGGGTTCGAATCCCCTAAGCTCCACCCTTTTGACTAGGGCTTTCGTCCGATTGGTCCCCTTGCGGGTCGACCCGGTGTGACAAACGGTGTGACAGAGGGTCTTCATTCGACATGAACAGCCGGTCCATCACCGTAGCCCCCGTCTGGATGACTGGCCTGAGCTGATGTCGGTCAACAAGCTCAGTCACCGTCGTGCCGCTGTGTCCGACTAGCCGTGAGATTTCCTCCAAGGGCACACCCGCGTCGGACAGCACGGAGACGAACGAATGCCGGAGCTCGCGGGGTGTCCATTGGCCCGGGTCGACGCCGGCCACGAGCTTCAGCGCTGCCCGAAAGTCCCGTCGGACATGAGCTGCGTCCATCGCAGTGCCGACCGAGGTGGTGAAGACGAGCCCTGTGTCCTGCCAGGCGGTGCCGGCTTGCGCTCGCTCTTTCGACTGGAGTTGCAGTTGCAGGCGAAGGGCTGACACACACCGCGAAGGAAGGGCCAGTGTTCTCCGGGATCGTCTCGTCTTGGTGTCGCCTCCCATCCGGACCGAGCGCCAGACTGTCAAGTACCGGCTTTGATGGCGTGTTTGCTGCACAATCTCGCCGGACTCCGCCACTCCCGCGGCCAGTGCGCCGCCGGCGAGCCCTACATCCGCCGTGCCCTGCATCTCCGCCGCAACGAAGCGAAAGGTGACCTCACGGGCATTCCCGCCGATCTCGCCGTTCTCGGGGCACTCCTCCTGGGGCAGCACCGTCTCGACGACGCTGAAGCGGCGCTCACCCAGGCCCACCGGCTATGGCTGGAGTTGCACGGGCCCGACCATTACGAGATTGCGGTCGTTTCCCACAACCTAGCCGCCATCTATCTGGAACAGGGCGACCAGACGCGTGCCCAACAGGCCTATAGCGACGCCCTGCGCATCAAGCAAGCCGTCCTCGGATCCGATCACCCGAAGTCCGCCAACTCGCCGATCGCCTTGACACGCCACGCTGGGAGCCAGCTGGAACACGCGGCTCCTGAGCCGCTGGTCGGCTCAGATCCGGTGGGCTAGCTTTGCTGTTGGGAGTTGCCATGGATATCGCAACGCGGAGCGCGGATTGGCTTGGCGAGGTCATCGACCTGATGCGCGAGCCGGCAACGTCCATGCCCGTCCCGGCTCTCTTGACATTACTGGGCCGCGCTTTCGGAATCTCTGGGTGCTCGTGGAACTGGTTCGATGCGGATGGTTCATTCGGAGTAATGATGGAACCGGCTGAAGTGCCGCTGAATGAGCGAGAAACGCTCGATCTGTGGCTGACCGGCGACCTTTTCGACTCTCATCCACTGGTGCAGTGGTTTAAGCTCACCGGCGATCTCCGGCCGCAGACGATTGCCCGGGTGCCGACGATGGTGGTCCCGCGGCGTCGACGACTTCCCATCGAGCGAAGTTTGACCAGGATCGGGATTGAGCACCAACTGTCGATCGTCTACCGGCAGAACGAAGCTACCCATCGGGCCTTCGTCTTGTCCCGCAGCCGGTCGGACTTCAGCGACGACGACTTGGCGGTCTCGAGGGTAGTGCAGCGCTCACTCATGGCGCTCGAGCACCAGATCGCCGTAGTGCAGCGGATGATGGGTGCACGCACGGGCGCGGACCTAGGGTTGACAGGCCGGGAGTTGGCGGTTCTGCAGTTGATCGCCGAGGGCGCGACGACCCGCCACGCGGCGAGGGCACTCGCGTGCAGCCCACGTACCCTTCAGAAGCACTTGCAGAACGTCTACCGCCGGCTCGGCGTGCATGACCGGCTCAATGCGATTCGGATCCTGCGGGTCGCTGGTGTGCTCGGCGCTGATCCGGTTGCTGACCATAGCGCAGTTGTAGGGCAAGGGGTGTATCGAGGACCGGTCGCCAGTGTCGCAGGTGAGGACGCTCGCAACTACTTCTGGTGATGGCTCACTGATTGTTTGCCGCCCGAGCAGAAGGTCACCGCTCGCCACCCATCAGAGCAGGCTCCTGATCTGGCTCTTCATACCTGCGGTGGGTCCAGGCGTGGCACGCCGGCAAGGCCGATTGCGGTGAGGTGAGAGTCGGGGTCCTCAGGATCAGAGGCGACCAAGCTTCCGTTCCACGAGGACCCCAACATGAGCGAGCCTACGGGCTGCGCGGGCGGCTGCCCGCGCTCCGACACCTACTGCGACCGGTGCGATGTGCTGGTCGGTCTGCCCGGCCTGCACGTGGTCAAGGTCGTCGCCGACCAAAGAGATCAGCGGTTGACGGTGACCGTGGAGTCGCCGCCGGTGCCGATGGGCTGCCCCCGGTGCGGGGTGATCGCAGCCAGCTACGGCCAGCGGACGGTCGTCCTGGTCGACGCGCCGGCGTTCGGACGGCCCGTGCGGGTGCTGTGGCGGAAACGGAGCTGGCGGTGTCGAGAACCGGCGTGTCCGACTCAGTCGTTCGTCGAGCAGGACGAACAGATCGCCCGACCGCGGGGGTTATTGACGACACGGGCGTGTTGGTGGGCGATCGGGCAGCTCCGCGCCGAGCAGGCCTCGGTCTTCGGCTTGGCCCGCCAGCTGGGGACAACGTGGCGGACGGTGTGGTCCAGTATCAAGCCGTTGCTGGAGAGGCTCGCTGATGACCCGGCCCGGTTCGACGGCGTCACCACCCTGGGCGTCGACGAGCACATTGGGCACCACGTCAGCGAACGGGATCGGGGCCCTCGGGCGCTGACCGGCGTAGTCGATCTGACCCGTGACCAGGCCGGACGCACCCGGGTCCGACTACTTGATCTCGTTCCCGGACGGTCGGGGAAGGCGTGCGCCGACTGGCTCACTGCACGCGGCGAGCCGTTCCGGAAGCGGGTCAAGGTCGCGACGCTGGACCCGTTCCATGGCTACAAGAACGCCATCGATGATCAGCTCGACGACGCCGTCTCGGTCCTGGACGCCTTCCACATTGTGAAGCTCGGCTCCCAGGCCGTCGACGAGGTCCGTCGCCGCGTCCAGCAGGCCATCCATGACCACCGAGGCCGTCGTGACGACTCGCTCTACGGAATCCGGAACCTGCTGCGCTGCGCCGAAGAGCGGCTCACCGAACGCCAGCACGCGCGGCTAGCATCGGCGATCGAGGCTGACGAGCGTCACCTCGAGGTGTTCGTGGCCTGGCAGTGCGCCCAGCAGCTGCGGCAGGTCTACCACCAACCCACTCCGGCAGCCGGGCTCGCTTTGGCAACCAAAATCATCCACAGCTTCCCCAGCTGCCCCATCCCCGAGATCGCCCGGCTCGGCCGCACTCTGACGAAGTGGCGCGCCGCGTTCTTCGCCTACTTCGCCACCGACGGCGCCAACAACGGCGGCACCGAAGCAGTGAACGGGCTCATCGAGCTTCACCGCCGCATCGCCCGCGGCCTCCGCAACCGGGAGAACTACAGGCTACGAATGCTCCTCATCGGCGGCGGACTCGACAAGATCAACATCTCAGACCCACCGCAGGTATGAACAGCCCCTGATCTACGCCAATTTGCGTACTCCACGGCGTAGCGCAGACCGACCAACAGGGTGAATAGTGGAATCGCCTTCCCGGTCGAGTGGCTGCGATCGGCGGGCGCGAAAGAGCTGGAACTTTCTCCAGCCCAAGAACTGCTGCTCGGTGACCGCTTCAAGAAAAGGAACCGTCATGACTGTCGCACATCGCACTGCTCTGATCATGGCTACTGTCGGACTGCTGGCCACACTGCTGACGCCGACAGCGAGTGCGCACGACCGCCGAGGTCCTGTGGTGACTCAACTCGCCAACTTCGACACCGCGGGACTCATCACCGGCAGCACGATCGGGCCGGATGGAGCGCTGTACGTCCCCAACGGAAACGCCGGCACGGTGCTGCGCATCGACCGCAGAAATGGTCGCGTCACCACCTACGCCACCGGGCTGCCGCCGGCCGCGTTCGACGGCGATATCGGTGGACCGGTCGATGTCGTCTTCATCGGCAGAACCGCCTACGTCCTCGTCGGCTTCATCAGCGGCAAATTCGGCGACGACCCATTCGGCGACCCGAACGCGACGAACGGCATCTACCGCATCGAGCGCGACGGCAGCAACACCCTGGTCGCTGACATCGGCCGCTGGTCGGCCGACAACCCACCGACATCGCCATGGTTCGTCGACACCGGCGTGCAGTACGCGATCGAGCGGTACCGCGACGGATTCCTGGTCACCGATGGCCACCACAATCGAGTCTTGCGAGTGACACGAAACGGTTCCATCCATGAAATCGCTGCCTTCGGGAACGTCGTGCCGGCCGGGCTCGAAGTGACCAGACACCGCATCTACGTCTCGCAGCTCGGCCCGAACCCGCACAACCCCCAAGACGGCAAAGTCATCGCTCTGCATAGAAATCCCAGCCCCAGCGAAGTCGCCAGTGGAGCGAGCATGCTTGTCGACGTCGAAGCAGGACCGCACGGCAGGCTCTACGCACTTTCCCAAGGTCAGTGGGATGGCGTCGGCGAGGGCACACCAGCCCTCCCGAACACCGGCCGCTTGGTCATCGTCAAACGTGACGGAAGCCTGAGCCCGGTCGTCGATCGCCACGGACGCGAACTCGTCTTCGACCGTCCCACTTCAATGGAGTTCGTCGGCGACACCGCCTATGTCGTGTCGATCGAGGGCAAGGTGTCCACGGTGGACAACCTTTGAAGCCCGGACGGCCCCAGTCCTGCGCAGACACAAGATCAAGAGACGCAACTCGGTGCTGCTCCGGCCTACCGCTCCACCCCCATCGACGCAATAGACCACCATGAAATTTGCTCGACACCCCACCACAGGCCACCACCCTCGCGGCATGATCAACCCACCATCCGTGTTCGGTGAACCGGGTCACGCTCCGAGCCTGTTGGAAACCGCGCTGAACGAGGAGATGACCGAACATCTCGGTCATGAGAAGCATCGAGCAGCTGAGGACCGGCACTCCACCAACGTGCGGAACGGGACCCGACCGAAGACAGTCCTGACTGAGGCGACTGGCTAGGTGCAGATCGAGGTCCCGCGAGACCGTGACGGCAGTTTCGAGCCGCAGATCGTGAAGAAGGTCGGCCGTTGATGTGGCGCGCTCAGCACGAGGATTGTCTACGGGCTCATCAGGGCTGGCTGGCGATGTGGCGGTTAGGTCGCCTACATTTGTATGCTTGAATCACTCGGGGCCAAGTGATCAGTGAGGGTTCAGGTCGGTCCCGTGCCTCAAGAGGAGCACGTGAGTGCGGGAGATGCAGCTACCGGTGGTGGTCTGTCAAGCCGGCCCCACCCGTGATGCCACCAAAAACCAAAATCTTCACTAGTGGCTCATTAGCTTGGAACGTTTTCGTTTGATTTTGTCGAGGACCTGTTCGGGGGTTTTGGTCCAGATGAACGGGTGTTTGCGTTGGTTCCAGCCGTTGATGAAGCCGCGGATCTTGATCATCAGATCTCGCACGCAGGGGAACTCTCCGCGGCGGATGGCTTGGCGTTCGATGATCCCGAACCAGACCTCGACCAGGTTCAGCCATGACCCCGAGGTGGGGGTGAAGTGGACGTGGATGCGGGGGTTCGCGGTCAGCCAGTCGCGGACCTCGACGCGTTTGTGGGTGGCGTAGTTGTCCATCACAAGGTGGAGCTCGACCCCGTCACCACGGTCGGGGTAGGCCCGGGCTACGTGTTTGAGGAAGGCCAGGAACTCCTGGTGGCGGTGCCGGTCCTTGCACAGCCCGGTGACCTTGCCGGTCGCGATCTCCAGGGCGGCGAACAAGGTGGTGGTGCCGTTCCGGACGTAGTCGTGGGTGCGTTGCTCGGCGTGGCCGGGTTGCATCGGCAGTACCTTCTGGGTCCGGTTCAGCGCCTGGATCTGGGACTTTTCGTCCACGCACAGCACGATGGCGTTCTCCGGCGGCGCGAGGTACAAGCCGATGACGTCGGTGACCTTGGCTTCCAGCTCGGGGTCTGTGGAGAACTTGAATGTCTCGGCCTTCCACGGCCTCACGCCGTAGTCGCGCCACGCCTGCGCGATCGTGACATGACTGATCCCCAGCTCGGCGGCGAGCAGCCGCGACGACCAGTGCGTCACCCCCAACCGCTTCGGCGGCGGCGTCAACGTCTTCGCCACGATCCGCCGCTGGTCAATACGCCGCTCCGGCCCAGGCCGGGCCACATCGACCAGGCCGGCAAGCCGCTGCTCGGCGAACCGGTCCCGCCACTTGTTCACCGTCGGCCGCGACGCCCCAACCAGCTCTGCGATCCTCCGGTTCGGTGTCGCCTCCGCCGCCAACAACACGATCCGGGCCCGAGCAGCCAACCCCGCCGACACCGACGTCGCCCGCGTCAGCGCCTCCAGCTCCGCCCGCTCCCCATCACCCAGCAACAACGCATCCGCAGTCCGACCGGCCATGCCCCATGATCCCACCGATGCGTAAACTTACCTACCGAACACGCCACTATCGTCCCTAAGTTGCCAATTGGTGCCGCGCAGGCTGAGGGCCGGCCCGGACCGCGGTCCACTGCAAACTCGAGCAAAAGGGGCCCGGGTACGGCGACTTGCTGTATGGAATGGGCAACGCGGACGGCCTCGTACGAGCGGTCTCGTTACCCTTGGGTCATGACCGTGCCTACCCCGACTTCTGTGCAGGTTCGGGCGGCCATCGTGCAGCAACGGCCGCGCGTCGCCGAGGTGCTCGTCCGGTACAGCGCTACCAACCCTAGGATGTTCGGCTCCGTCGCACGAGGCGACGCTGGGGAGGATAGCGACCTCGATCTCTTGGTCGATCTCGTTCCGGGACGAGGGAACGACTTGTTGCGCGTAGCCGGGCTGGCTGAGGAGCTCAGCGACCTCCTGGGCCGAAGAGTTGATGTTGTTGCGGCGACTCTTCTTCGAGACAAGGTCTCCACTACCGCGCTCGCCGAAGCCATCGCCGTATGACCCGCGCGGCTGACGAGCGGGTCAGCGACATCCTGACAGCCATCGCGCGCTGCATCGAGTATCGCGACTATCTCGAATCGGCCGACCACAGCGCAATGGCGTATGACGCCGTCCTCCGGAATTTGGCGGTGATCGGCGAGGCGGTGCGGGCACTGCCTGAGACCTTCAAGGCCCGACGTCCAGACACGCCTTGGGCATCGATCGCCGGCCTGCGGAACATCGTCATCCACGAGTACTTCAGGGTCAACCTCGACCTCATCCGGGACATCGTCGACAACGACCTCACCGCGTTGGCCGAGAAACTCCGTAGCTTGGAAGGTCCCGAATAACGACCGGCGCGGCATTGCGTCAGGCAGTCTTGTGCAGGCCGCACGGTGTGACAAATGGTGTGACACCCGAGGCGATTGCCGGTGGACTTCGGTGGACTTCCGTGGATCACCGCTGAGGGTTCAGGCCCAACTTCACGCTCAATCCAAAGCCATGGCATGAAAGAGGTCAGGGGTTCGAATCCTCTAAGCTCCACCATCACCACCGCTGGACACAGCGATGTCCAACGCTCCGGAGCCGCTTCACACGGCTGACCCTGACAGCCAGAGTCATGGGCATAGCCGATCTGGCCTGCTTAGCCACGACTCCGAGCGACCGACCACATTGGCGAGGACCGCTTGGCTTAGGCGGCGTCGGCGGCGCGCGATCGCCGATCGATCCACTCGTCTGCAATAAGCGTCGCACAACGATCGGGCCGGTCCGTTCCACAATTCCTACCGCCGGTGTTGAGCATTGAGCCAGCGGAGCGCGGCCTCGCTCCCGACGGCGTGTTCGGGTGCGGTCGTCTGGATCCGGGAGGCGATGAGGTCGGTGTTGACCAGGTCGTCTTGAAGGAGTGCGGCGACAAAGTTGCGGTCCTTCTCGCGGAAGGCGATGAGCTTGGCTACGCAGAGGTCTTCCTTGTCCAAGCACAGGCCAGTGAACTGCGGCTCGCCGGAGGGGGCTGCTGTGTTGGTGTTCTGCACTCTGACCAGTCGCTGGCGCCAGCCGTCCGGGAGGATCGCGCTGTCGAGGTCGACGCCGTCGATGCTGAACCCGTGGATCTCCTCGAACGGAGAGAGCTCGCCAGCGATGCCCTCGATACTGGCGGCCAAGGTGGCGGTCGCCTCGTTGCTGTCGGCGATGGGCGGGATGTCGACCTCGTTCGACATCGTGGCTGCGGCAGGGAGCTGGGATTGTCATAGGTGCCGAGGATTGCCTGTGAGCCGACCACGATGACTTCAGGCTGTCCGGTGATCTGGCAGGCCGTGCGGATGGCGTGCTCCAACTGGTCTCGCCGCATCAGCCGGCCAGTCCCAGCACATCGCGGCGCACGTCGTCAGGAAGCAGGCCGGACATGGGAGACACCTCGCGCATCTCGATCGAGCCGCGATCGAGACCGGTCAGAACTCGATGGAGTCCTGGGACGTCCCTGCGTTCGACGAGCTCACGCCACCGTTGCAGGTTGCGCTCGTGCGGCTGACCTGTCACCCG
>CAWFIO010000003.1:0-17973 GCA_963815905.1 uncultured Actinomycetota bacterium
GTACTCCGCCGAGACGTTGACCAGACCACCGAAGGCCATGCACACGACGAGCGCGACGACCAGCGCGATGATGCTGAACGCGGTCAGGTCACCGACCCCCATCAGTCCGACCATCAGCCCGGCGGCGACGATCGTGGACAGCATGAACAGGTCACCGTGGGCGAAGTTGATCAGCTCGATGATGCCGTAGACCATCGTGTAGCCGAGGGCAACGAGAGCGTAGAGCAGGCCGTTTTGTAAGCCGACCAGCAGCGAACCGAGGAAGCGGTCGGGGTCGGCGACGATGTTCGCCACCACCCAGACGGCGACGAGGACGACGATGATGTACCCGAGCACTCGTGCCACCAGAGGCCCGATCCGGACCTTGGCCTTTCGTTGGGTCCCCGTTACCGCGAGGGATGCCGTTGACATTTGCGAGGTCTACCTTTCCGACTCTTTGAGGCAACTGGGCGCCGCTGATACCCGAGAAGAGCGGCTGTGACAAAGCCGCCGGGCCCGAGGAACTCGGGGCCCGGCGGCTTCTGGTCACTCGACCGACTGCGACTTCTCGAAGACCTCTTTGCCGTCCTTGACCTTCTCGATGGTCAGGTCGCGGGCGGTGGTGTCGCCGCTGGCCGGGTCGATGTGGATCTCCTTGCCCAGCACCGATTCGGCCGCCGGAACGGTGATGCCCTCGCCGGTCAGCACGGCGTCGGTGACCCCCTTGCGGGTGCCGTCGGACTTGGCGATCCCCGCCAGGATCACCTGCGTCGCCGCGACACCGTAGAGTGGGAAGTTGCCGTCCGGAGCCTTTCCGTACTTGGACTTGTACGACTCGAGCAGCTGGGCGCCGGCGCCGCCGGCCTCGATCAGCTGGTCCTGGGTCAGGCCGAGGAACGTCAGGTACAGGCCCTCGGACTGGGGCAGCTTCAGCATGTCCGGGTACCCGGTGAAGCCGTCGGGCGCGAAGAGCTTGACCGCGCCGTCGTTGTCACCGAGGACGGCGACCTTGTCCTTGATCAGCTGGCCGCCGTTGTTGTCGTAGATCCCGCCGAGGTAGACGAGGTCGGCTCCCGAAGCCTTGACCGCCTGGTAGAGCGCGGTGTAGTTCGGCTGCTTGGCGTCCCACGACTGCTCGCCGACGATCTCGATGCCCACCTTGCTGGCCGAGTCGACGAACGACTTGGCGACACCGAGACCGTAGGTCTGGTTGTCGTTCAGCACGAACGCCTTCTTGACCTTGAGGTCGTTGGCCGCGAAGGCCGCCGCCCCCTGGCCCTGGTAGTCATCGGTGGCGACCACCCGGGCGTAGTTGCGCACCCCGGTCGGGTAGTACTTGTCGGGCTCGCCGGTCTCCCACGGCTTGGTCAGACCGGGGTTGGTGTTGGCGTGGCTGACCATCAGCATCGGGCCGGTGCTGTCCTGGTTGAGGGTCGGCACCTCGATCTTGGCGCAGCCGGAGTTGAAGGTGCCCATCACGGCGACCTCGGCGGTGTTGGCCACGTGATCGGTGGCGTTCTTGGCGCACGCGGCGTCGTCCCACGCGCCCTTGGCGGCGGTCGAGTCGTCGTAGGTCTTGAGCGTGATGTTGTAGTCGCCGGCCTTGTGACCGACCTGCTCGAGATACATCTCGATCAGCTTGTTGGTCGACTCCGACTGGCTGGCGCTCGAACCCTGCAAGGGCAGGTCGGTGGAGATGACAAGGTCCTTGCTGCCGGTGGCGCCTTGTCCGGTGCCACCTTCGTCACCAGTGGCGCAGGCCGTCAGCGACAGCGCCGCCGCCGCTGCGACGGCGACGAAGCGGGTGAATGTTCGTGCGGGCAAAACTCCTCCTCCATACACGCGGTCGAACGCGTTGTGCGTCGACCGGGGGCTTGCTCGTGGTGCTTGGGTCGACCACGAAGTCGACAGGTCTGGAGGACCCGGGTCTCGACTGCGCTGGCTTTCCCCGATGCCGGCTGGATGCAACTCATGCAGCCTGGCCTACGCATATAACCACAGTGTTAAAGCAACGTTAAGGAAATCACAGGAATTTTATGGTCCCGTGCCGCCCGGGCGAAGGCGCTGGCTCGCGCTCAGGGATGGCCGATCTGTCCAACCGGTGCGGTCTGCACTGGCCAACGTGACATCACGTTCCTGGTCGGACGGCCGGCGGAGCGGGTGAGAACTTCGTTACCGGACGCCGTCGGGTCGATCGGTGCCCAGCTGGAGGGCGGTCCAGAGCTCGGCCCGATCGGCGAACCGGCGGAGATCCAGGGCCAGCAGCCGTTCCAGGGTCGTGATCCGGTTGCGCAGCGTGTGGCGGTGGATGCCGAGCTGTCTGGCGGCCGGGTCCCAAGCGCCGTTGTGCTCCAGCCAGACCCCGGCCGAGGCGATCAGGAGCGACCGTTCGGCCTCCGGACGTGCCGCGAGCGGTTGCAGCATCCGCCGGGCGACGCCGGGACCGCCGGAGGACTCGAGCAGGCCGAGCATCCCCTCGGAGACCAGATCCTCGAAGCGGACGAACGGGCGATCGGCGCCGGCCCGGTCGGCCGCCCGCTGGGCCTCGCGCAGCCCCGACGGCAGCTCGGGCCAGGCGACCGGGGTCGAGCAGCCCGCGTACGTGGCGGTGCGGCGCAGGAGCGCCGTCAGATCGTCCAGATCCTCGTGGTGGCTGATGACGATCAGGCGGTCCTGGTGCTCGGCGAAGAACACCCGGTCCGGGTGCCGTTCCGCGTACAGCCCCAGTTCCGTGACCAGAGCGGGTCGCCGTGGCGACTCGGTGGTCGAGCAGACCCGGACCGGCGCTCGGGGGAGCCGGCCACCGAGCTGTTCCGCGGTCTGACCCACCACCTCGTACGCGCCGGCCAGCATCAGCTGCAGCATCCCCGACCGCAGGTGACGCCGAGCCTCGTCGATCACCCGGCTCTGGTCGAGGGCGATGCTGGCCAGCGCGATCACGCTGGTCACCAGGTCGTGCTCGACCGCGTTCAACCGGGTCCGGGTGCCCACCGCCAGCACCCCCTGCAGAGCAGCGGGCCGGCCGAGGGTCTGGAGGGTGATGTCGGCATCGGCCGTGCTGATCCGCACCCCTCCGCGGGTGCCACGGGCCAGGACGGCGCCGACGGCGGCATCCACTTCGTCGGCGACCCGCGCCGGGATGGCCAACCGGGTCGAGCTCGGCACCCGGTAGCCGGCGGCGTCGAAGAGAGCCACCCAGCAGCCGAGTTGCCGTTCCAGCTCCTGCAGGACGGCGTCGAGACCATCCGGCCGCAGGGCGGCGCGGGCCACCCCGCGCTGCGCGGCGAGCGACCACTCGAGCTGCTCGCGCTGCTCCCGGGCCGAGGTGTCGGCCGCGTAGCTGATGATGGCCATGAACGGGGCGCGGTCGGCGACCTCGATCAGGATCAGACCGTGACGGGCGCAGGCGTCGACGAGGCGGGTGGGGATGTCGCGATGTACGACCCGGGTGGCGAAGCCGAGCGCGGCCACCCCGGAGGCGGAGAGCCGGGCCACGTACTGGTCGGCCCAGGCCGCGTCATCGTCGGAGTCGAACTGGGTGCCGTCGGTGAGCAGCAGCCCTCCGGGACTCAGCCACGGCGTCGGGTCCTCGAGATCGGAGCTGTGGACCCAGGCGAGCGGCGCCGTGAGCGCCCGACTGCCCACCCCGGCCCCGGCGCGGATCCGCAGCCGGAACGCGGGCTGGTCGAGCAGCATCCTCAGCGTGGCGGGCACGGCGACATCCTGCCAAAGTGGCGGCCGGTCGCGAAGGGTCTGGCCAATCCGGTCACACCCCGGTGGCCGGGGGTTGGCATCATGTGGCCATGACCCTCCTTGAGACAACCGATGAGCTGACCAACGCTGCGGTGAGCGCCATGGACAAAGCGGCCGTCTTCCACTCGTGGTCGGCCCAGGGTGCGCTGGCACCGCTGGCCATCGCCGGTGGGGCGGGCAGCTATCTGTGGGATCACGACGGCAAGCGCTACCTCGACTTCTCCAGCCAGCTCGTCTTCACCAACATCGGTCATCAGCACCCGAAGGTGGTCGACGCGATCATCGAGCAAGTTCAGCACCTGGCCACCATCGCGCCGGCTCAGGCCAACCGGACTCGCGCGGAGGCGGCTCGGTTGATCACCTCACGGGCGCCCGAAGGGTTCAACAAGGTCTTCTTCACCAACGGTGGGGCCGACGCCAACGAGAACGCCATCCGGATGGCCCGTCTCACCACCGGGCGCGACAAGATCCTCTCGCGTTACCGCAGCTACCACGGCAACACCGGGGCGGCCATCGTCGCCACCGGCGACTGGCGACGGATCCCCAACGAGTACGCGACCGGTCACGTCCACTTCTTCGGCCCGTACCAGTACCGCTCGGAGTTCTGGGCCGACAGCGCGGAGCAGGAGTGTGAGCGCGCGCTGCACCACCTCGAGCGGGTGATCCAGGCCGAGGGCCCGTCGGGCATCGCCGCCATCCTGCTCGAGACCATCCCGGGCACCGCCGGGATCATGGTCCCGCCGCCGGGCTATCTGTCCGGGGTGCGCGCGATCGCCGACCGCTACGACCTCTTGTTGATCCTCGACGAGGTGATGGCCGGTTTCGGCCGTACCGGCGAATGGCTGGCGTTCGACGGCTTCGATGTGCGGCCTGACCTGATCACCTTCGCCAAGGGCGTCAACTCCGGCTACGTCCCGGTCGGCGGCGTGATCATCCCCGACGAGATCGCCCACGCCTTCGACGAGCGGGTCTTCCCGGGCGGGCTGACCTACTCGGGCCATCCGCTGGCCGCGGCCAGCATCGTCGCCGCGCAGACCGCGATGGCCGAGGAGGGCATCGTCGACAACGCCAAGCGGCTCGGCACCGAGGTGTTCGGCCCCGGACTGGCCGAGCTGGCCGCCAAGCACGCGGTCATCGGCGAGGTCCGCGGTCTCGGGGCGTTCTGGGCCATCGAGCTGGTCGAGGACCGGGCCACCAAGGCGCCGTTGCCCGCGGCCGGGATCAATGCGTTGAAGAAGGACCTGCTCGGTCGCGGGATGCTGCCGTTCGCGGCCGACAACCGGATCCACGTGGTCCCGCCGTGCAACATCTCCGACGACGACGCCCGGCTGGGCCTGTCGCTGATCGACGAGGCGCTCACCGCGCTGACCTGACAATCCCGAACAGGTGCGGGATAGTGGCTCGCTGATGCCTCGATCTGCCGCAACCATCCCGCACTCGTCCGTGGTCGGCCTGATCGCCGTGCTGCTGATCGGGGCCAATCTGCGACCCGCGATCACCGCGGTCGGACCCCTGGTCGACCGGATCGGAGCGGATCTCGACCTACGCCCGTCGGCGTTGGGTCTGCTCGGCTCGATCCCGCTGTTCGCCTTCGCGCTGGTGTCGCCGCTGGTCCACCAGCTGAGTCACCGGTTCGGCAGCGACCGGCTGCTCGTCGCGTCGACCCTGCTATTGGCCGGGGCCACCGTGCTGCGCTCGCTGCCCGGCGGGGCGACGTCGTTGTGGGTCGGCACGATCTTGATCGGCGCCTTCGTGGCCGTCGGCAACGTCATCGTCCCCGCGGTGATCAAGCGCGACTTCGGCTCGGAGGTGCCACGGGTCACCGGGCTCTACTCGGCGATGCTGGGCGGGACGTCGGCCTTTGCCTCGGGCCTGGCGCTCCCGGTCGCCGACGCGGCCGGCTGGCGGGTCGCGCTCGGCTTCTGGGCGGTGCTCAGCGTGATCGCCGCCCTCGTCTGGCTGCCGCGGATGCGGGGCGGCGTACGCGATCCCGAGCCCGTCCCCGCCGTGGCGGCCCCGACGACCCGGATGTGGACCTCGCCGACGGCCTGGCAGGTCACCGGACTGATGGCCACGCAGGCGACCACGTACTTCATGCTCGTGACCTGGCTCCCGTCGATCGAGATCGCTCGTGGCGTCGACCCGGTGGCGGCCGGCTGGGAGACGTTCGTCTACCAGATCGTCGGGCTGGTGGCCGGGGTCGTCGTCACCTTCTTCATGCGTGGTCGTACCGATCACCGCGCGGTCGGGGTGGTGATCAGCGTGTTCCTGATCGTCGGCGTCCTCGGGATGCTGCTGGCTCCGGCGCTGTCGGTGCTGTGGATCGTCCTGGCCGGTCTCAGCGGCGGCAGTAGCCTGGTGATCGCGCTGGCCCTGGTCGGCGAGCGGACCCGGTCCACCGCCGACGCGGGCCGACTGTCCGGGATGTCGCAGAGCATCGGTTATCTGCTCGCCGTGATCGGCCCGGCCGGCGCAGGCCTGCTGTTCGACGCCACCGGAAGCTGGACGCCTCCCCTGCTCGGGGTCATCGCCGTCACCCTGGTCCAGATCGTCGTCTGCCTGCTGGCGGGCCGTGACCGCACGGTCTGACCCGCCTCGCCTGAGGGGACTTCAGACTCAAGGTGATGTCACTCGGCGGCGGTGTGCACCGGGGGCAGGTCGTCGATCTGCCGCAGCCAGGAGTCGGCGACGGTGAAGCCACGCGGGAACGGGTCGCTCGGATCGAGCCCGAACTGATAGAGCCCGGTGATCCAGGCCTGGCCGGCGACGGTCGGGATCACCGCGTCGTACGGGCCGACCGTGGTGGTGTCGAGCACCGAGCTCTCGAACCGGGTGCCGATCACCGACTCGTGGATGAACGGCTGGCCGACCTCGAGTTGACCGCGGGCGTGCAACGCCGCCAGCCGGGCCGACGTCCCGGTGCCACACGGCGAGCGGTCGAGCCGGCCGGGGGAGACGACGACGGCATTGCGCGACCGCAGCCCGTCGCCCTCGCGCAGCAGCGGCCCGGTGAACTCGACCTGGGTGATCCCGGGAATGGCCGGGTTGGTCGGGTGCACCGCCTCCAGCTGCTCGGCCGCCGCCTTCTTGATCACCTGGCCGAGCTCGCAGATCCGCCGGGCCTCGGCCGGGGTCAGCGCGAAGCCGACCTGGGCGGCCTCGACCAGCACGTAGGTCATCCCGCCGTAAGCCACGTCGACGTTCAGCCGGCCGAGGTCGGGGACCGCGATCTCGGCGTCGAGGTGGTAGACGAACGCGGGCTGGTTGATGAACCGGACCCGTTCCACCTTGCCGTTGCGGCAGTCGCAGACCACCGAGATCAGACCGCCCGGCGACTCCAGGGTCAGCGCCGTGGTCGGCTCGGTCATCGGCAGGATGCCGGTCTCGAGCAGAACGGTGGCCACGCACATGGTGTTCGAGCCCGACATGGCCGGATACTCCGTCGACTCCAGGATGATGTAGCCCATCTGGGCGTCCGGATGGTTCGAGGGGACCAGGATGTTGGCGTTGTGATGGACGGCCCCTCGCGGCTCGAACAGGATCAATTTGCGCAGGTCATCGCGGTGTTCCTGCAGGTGGACCCGTTTGTCGAACACGGTGTCGCCCGGGATGTCGCCCACCCCGCCGACGATGACCTGGCCGCTCTCACCCTCGGCGTGGCAGTCGACGACCTGCAGGATCTTGTTCCAACGCATGCGGTGCTCCTCGGTCTGGGTCTGGGTCTGGGTCGGGCAAGGTCTAGCGGACGTAGTCCGCGCCGGTGATGTCGATCGTGGCCCCGGTGGTGTGTGGGGAGCGGCCGGAGGCGAGGAAGGCCACGACCTCGGCCACATCCTCGGGCGGGGTCATCTCGCCCATCGGTAGCCCGGCCGCTTGGGCCACGACCTCGGGCCCGGCCATGTCGGTCGCCACCCAGCCGGGCGCCACCGCGTAGGCGAGGATCTTCTCGCGCGCAAAACCACGGGCGATGCCCTTGGTGAGGGCGAGCAGCCCGCCCTTGGCCGCCCCGTACGCGAGGTGCTCGGCGTCATCGCCGCGGTGCGAGGAGCGGCTGGCCACATTCACGACGATCCCGCCGCCCCGGCCGCGGAAGTGCTCGATGGCCAGCCGGCACAGGGTGGCCGGAGCCAGCAGGTTGAGCTGCAGATTGGCGGCCCAGCCCGCATCCCACTGCTCAGCATCCTCGACCGGGGAGGCGATCCACCCGCCGGCGTTGTTGATCAGGACGTCGATCCGGCCGTGCCGGGTCAGCGCCTGCGCCCAGACCGCTTCGGCCCCGCCCGGTTCATCCAGGTCGCCGACCACGTCGGCCTCGCTGCGGGCGTGCACGATCACCGTGCACCCGTCGCGACGCAGCACGTCGACGATGGCCTTCCCGATCCCGCGCGATCCGCCGGTGACCAGGACCACGCGGCTCATGCCACGGCCTGGGCGCCGGTGATCTCGACGATCGACCCGGTCAGGTAGGGCGCCTCGTCGGAGGCCAGGAAGGCGACCAGCGCGGCGATCTCTTCGGGCTCACCGATCCGGCCGAAGGGCACCAGCGCGTTCAGTTCGGCCAGACTGCGTCCGGACCTGGCCAGATTCGACTCGAGCATCGGCGTTCGCACCTCACCGGGACAGACCGCGTTCACCCGTACGCCCTGGCGCGCGTAGTCGCGGGCCAGGTTCTGGGTGAGAGCCACGACCGCGGCCTTCGAGGTGTTGTAGGCGATGTGACCTGGAGCGGGGTGCAACCCCCACTGCGATGCGGTGTTGACGATCGACCCCGCACCGGCGGCGATCATCACGGGCAGCACGGCGCGGCACAGGGCGACCACGGCGTCGACGTTGACCGCGAAGGTCATCTCCCAGTCGTCGGGCTGGAGATCGAGCAAGGCGCCCCGTCGGTTGATCCCCGCGTTGTTGACGAGCACGTCGATCCGTCCTGACGCGGCGGCGACGGTCGCGATGGCGTCGGCGCCGGCCTTCGGGTCGGTCAGGTCGAAGGCCAGCGACCGGCCGCCGATCCGGTCGGCCACGGCAGTGGCGCCTGCGGCGGCGACGTCGCAGACCCAGACCTCAGCGCCCTCAGCGGCCAACCGCTCCGCGACGGCCGACCCGATGCCACCCGCCGCCCCGGTGACCACCGCCACCTGATCGGTGAACCGCCGGGCGTTCGCCGGCCGTGGGGGTCGGTTCATCGGCCGGTGTCGGTGAAGATGGTGCGGTGCCAGGGTTTGACGGCGGTGTCGGTGATGTCGTGGACGACGTGTTTGACGACGGTGTATTCGTCGAAGCTGTAACTCGACATGTCCTTGCCGAAACCGGATTCCTTCATGCCGCCGTGGGGCATTTCGGAGAAGATCGGGATGTGGTCGTTGATCCACACCGTCCCCGCGCGGAGTTCACGACTGGCCCGGTTCGCCCGGTAGACGTTACGGGTCCACGCCGACGCCGCCAGCCCGTAGCGGGTGTCGTTGGCCCACGTGATCGCCTGGTCGTCGGTGTCGAACGGTTGCACACACAGCACCGGACCGAAGACCTCGTCGGTGACGATCTCACTGTCCTGGGCGGCGCCAGCGATCAGCGTCGGCGCGTAATACGACCCGGCGGCCAGGTCCCCGCCGGGAATGCTGCCACCGGTCACGACCCGGGCATAACCACGGGCCCGGTCGACCATCCCCGCGATCTTGTCGCGGTGCGCCATCGAGATCACCGGTCCGAGGTCGGTGTCCGGATCGGCGGTCGGGCCGATCCGCACCCGGCTCATCACCTCAGCCACCCCGTCGACGAACCGGTCATACAACGAGTGGTGGACGATGGCCCGGGTCGCGGCGGTGCAGTCCTGACCGGCGTTGATCAGGCTCCCCGCGACCGCACCCTGGATCGCGGCATCGAGATCGGCGTCGTCGAACACCACGAACGGAGCCTTCCCACCCAACTCGAGGTGGACCCGCTTCGCCGTGGTCGCGGCCGCCTCCAACACGGTTCGCCCGACCCGGGTCGACCCCGTGAACGACACCATGTCCACGTCGGGGTGGCGGAGCAACACCGCCCCGCAGTCGGCGCCGGTGCCGGTGAGGACGTTGACCACCCCGGCCGGAACCCCCGCCTCGGTGGCGATCTCGGCGAACAGCAGGCTCGTCAGCGGGGTCAGCTCCGACGGTTTGAGCACGATCGTGTTCCCCGCAGCAATCGCGGGCAGGACCTTCCACGCCCCCATCTGCAACGGGTAGTTCCACGGGGCGATCGACCCGATCACCCCGATCGCCTCACGACGGATCGACGACGTGTGGTCGGCGGAGTACTCCGCACTCGCCTGCCCCTGTAGATGGCGGGCGGCGCCGGCGAAGAACGCCACATTGTCGACCGTGCCGGGCACGTCGAACTCCCGCGCCAACCGGATCGGCTTCCCGGCGATCCGCGACTCCAACCGGGCGATCTCTTCCGCGCGGGCGTCGAGCAGCCGGGCGAACTCGACCAACACCGTCGACCGTTCCGCCGGAGTGGCGCCCGACCACCCCGGGAACGCCGCCCGCGCCGCCGCGACCGCCCGATCCACATCAACGGCGCCCGCCAACGTCACCTCGGCCACGACCTCACCGTTACTCGGATCACGCACCACATCGCGCTGATCCGACCACGCCTCGCAACGCTCACCATGGATGAACTGACTCATGATCGTGCCTTTCGATCTGCGTGTTCCGCAGGTGAGGAAGGGGTGGGGGCCGATGGGCCGCGGCCCTGCGGGCCCCAGATGTCGCCCAGGGTGTAACCGGTCGGGAACGGGTCCGAATCATGGCGCACCCACCGGCTGTAACCGGTCACCCAGGCACGACCCGTGATCGTGGGCAGCACGGCCGCGTACGGGCCGACCGTGGTGGTGCCGGTCAACTCCCCGACGAACTCGCTACCCAGAATGCTGCGGTGGCTGAACTTCTCCCCGATCCCCAGTTGCCCCCGGGCGAACAGCGCCGCCATTCGCGCCGAGGTCCCCGTGCCACACGGCGATCGATCCAAAGCCCCCGTCCAGGTGCTCGGATCATCAGCACGAAGGGGCCCGTTGGTCAGGACGACGACATTGCGATCCTGCCGATCCGGCTCGCGGTCGCCCGTGTGCATCATCACCAGGTTGACGTGGTCGATTGCCGGGTTGATCGGGTGTCGGACGGTCAGCTGTTCCCAGGCGGCCAGCTTGAGCAGGGCGCCGGCGCGGGCCAGCTCACGACCCCGATCGGGGTCGAAGTCGAGCCCGAGGTCGGCGATCCGGGCCTGCACGAAGAACTGCCCACCGAAGACCAGGTCCACCGGCACCGTGCCGAAGCCGGCCACCTCGAGCGGGAGGTCGAGCCCGACCACGAAGGCCGGCACGTTGGCCACGGTGACGGCGGTGACGCGACCGTCCTGGACGGCGGCCACGGCCTCGACGACTCCGAGGGCGGTGTCGATCCGTACGCGGGTCTCCGGCTCGACCATCGGCACCCGGCCCGACTCGAGCATGGCGGTGACCGCGCAGATGGTGTTGCTCCCGGACATCGGGGTGAAGCCACCCTGCTCGAGCACCACGATCCCGAAGGCCGAGCCGGGGTTGACCGCCGGCAGGATGAAGACCGCACAGAGGGCCGGATAGCCGCGCGGCTCGGTCAGGATCAGCTGGCGAAGCCCGTCCAGCTCGGTCCGGCAGTAGGCCAACCGCTCCGCCATCGTGTCGCCGCGGACGAGATCCGCGGCCGAGGTGATGATCCGCCCGGGTTCACCCTCGGCGTGGACCTCGATCGACTCGATCTCGAGCACCATGTCGACTCCTTGCCGTGCGTGGGATCAATCGGAGACGACGGTGACGCCGGCCCGGGTGAGGATCTCGGCGAACCTGGCCCGGTCGGCGACCGGCAGCGGCTGGATCGGCTTGCGCGCGGGCCCGGCCGGGTGACCGATCAGTTCGAGTCCGGCCTTGATCCCGGCCACGTAGTTGACCGACTCGAGGAAGTCGCTGATCTCCCAGAGCGGAGCCCAGAGCCTTCGCCCCTCGATCAGGTCGCCCTTCTCGGCCAACACGTTCCACAACTCGACGGCCAGCTCGGGGACGACACCGGCAGTGCCCCACACCGAGGCCTCGGCACCGAGCGCCAGACCGGTGAAGGTCAGGGTGTCCCAGCCGTTGAACGCCTTGATCGCGTCTCCGCGGTGGACGATCAGATCGGTGAGGGTGACGGCGTCGCCCGAGGTGTCCTTGAGATAGTCGAGCCCGTCGATTGCGCCGAGCCTGGCGATCTGGTCGGCGTCGAGTCGGATCCCGGTGGCCCCGGGCACGTTGTAGTAGACGATCGACAGGCTGATCGCGCCGGCGACATCGGAAAGGAACTCCTCGAGCATGTCGAAGCTCAGCGGGTCGTAGAACGGGGGCACCAGCATGATCGCGTCGGCGCCGACGGTCTCCGCGTGCCGGGCCAGCTCGATCGCCTCGGCGGTGTTGAGCGCGCCGACACCGGCGATCACGGGCACCCGGCCGGCGGCCGCGCTGACGAACAGCTCGATCACCCGGCGGTATTCGGCCGGCGTCAGGTGGGTGAACTCGCCGGTGGTGCCGCAGGGCACCAGGCCGTGCACCCCGGCGTCGACCAGCCGGTCGACCTGCGAGGCGAGCGTCGCCTCGTCGACGGCCGAGCCGTCGGTGGTGAACGGGGTGGTGACGGCGACCAGGATTCCCTTGAGGTCGACGGGCTTACGCGGCATGAGCTTTCCTTCGGCTGGAACGGTGGGTGAAGCGGTCGGGGGAGAACGGCGCCAGGACGTCGCGCGCCCGGTCGTGCAGGACGAGGTCGGTCAGGGCCATCGCCGATCCCGGCCCGAGCGTCATGCCCTGCATGCCGTGGCCCGTGGAGACGAACAGGTTGGCCAGATCGCCGAGCCGGCCGATGATCGGCAGGCCGTCGGGGGTCATCGGTCGGATGCCGGACTTCGGCGTGTACGTACCGGGGGCGGGTGGCCGCCAGCCGCGGAAGTAGGTGGTGGGTGCCCGGAGGATGGCGCCGATCCGGATCTGGTTGAGCTCCTCGTCCAGACCGCCGAACTCCATCGTCCCGGCCAGCCGCAGGTTGCGGGTCAACGGCGTGACCGCGACCTTGGCGTCGGACAGGTTGACGGCGCCGCGGAGTCCGAACGGCTCGATGTCGACGCTGTAGCCCTTGCCCGGGCGGACCGGTAGCGGGTAGCCGATCAGCTTGGACAGCGGTCCGGTCCAGGCGCCGGCGGCGAGCACGTACGCGTCGGCGCGGTACTGCCGGTCACCGGCGGTGACCGAGACGATCCGGTCACCGTCGGTCTTGACCCCGGCCAGCGGTGCCCCCTCGACGATCGTGGCGCCGCGCTCGATCAGCCGCCGGTGCAGTCCGCGCATCAGGGCATTGGGGTCGAGGTGGTCCTCCCTGGGGAAGAAGACCCCGCCGTAGACCTGGTCCGACAGCAGCGGCTCGTGGACCCGGACGTCATCGCCGATCAGTACCTGCGGGTCGCGACCGTAACGGCGGGTCAGATCCAGGTAGTGCAGGTGGTGCTCGAGATTCTCGCGCTCGGTGAACGCCATCAGCAGACCGGAGTGGGCCAGCTCGTAGTCGATGCCGTCGGCCTGGTACTCCTCGTACGCGCCGAGGGTGTCCTGGGCCAGTCGCAGCTGGGCCTCGAAACCGGCGGCCTGGGCCTGCGCGGTGCAACTGCGCCACATCCCCAGCATGAATTTCACGAACACCGGGTCGAGCGAGGGCCGGATGTAGAGCGGACTGTCGCGGTGCAACATCCACTTCAGCGACTTGCCGATCATCCCCGGCCCGGGAACGGGCGCCGCCTCGGCCGGACAGAGCCAGCCGGCGTTGACCTCGGCCGCGCCGCGTCCGGTCTGTCGGGCGTCGACGAGCGTGACGTCAGCACCCTCGCGGGCCAGGTGGTACGCGCTGATCAGTCCGACGGCGCCGCCGCCGATGACCAGGACGCTCTTGTCGCTCACTGTCCGTCCAGCGCGTAGACCTGACCGGTCTGGACGCCCTCCACCGCCTTGACGTAGGCCAGGCCGACCGCGGCCGCGGTGACCTGGGTGAAGCCGGGGAAGGACGGGTGGTAGGCCGGTGCCTCGACCAGCACGGTCGGACTGACGCAGTTGATCCGGATCCCGCGGGGGAGTTCGACCGCTGCGGCCATGGTGAAGGCATCGAGCGCGCCGTTGGCCGCGGAAGAGGCGGCGCCGGTACGGATGGGCTCGCGTGACAAGACCCCGCCGGTCAGGGTGAACGACCCACCGTCGGTGACGAAAGGGGTCCCCAGGGTGACGATGTCGATCTGGGCGACGGCCTTGCCGAGCAGGCCCCGGACGAAGTCGTCGTGATCCAGCTCGGTCAGCGGCTTGAACGGGGCGGCGCCGACGGCGGCGATCACGGCATCGACCCGACCGACTCGCTCGAACAGCGCCGCGATCGAGGCCGGATCGGTGGCATCGACCGTCTGTTCGGCCGAACGCGAGGCGGCGACGACGTCATGACCGCGCGCGGTCAGTGCTTCGATGGCCGGTCCGCCGACGTGGCCGGTGCCGATGACCAGGATCTTCACGTGAATACCTTTCGATGGAGGGGTTGCATCCCCCGTTGCGCCGCCGGAGGGGTCGCCGGATGCTTGGCCGAAGTCTCCACCCGGCCTCTGACACGTCGATGTCGGGCCCGGTTCGACGCTGACGGTACACGCAGATTGTCAGACAATCAACCATCTGGGACAGGCCGTCGGACCGGTGAATAGGGTGGATCGATGACGTCCCCGACGGATCCCTCGCCTGCATCCCTGGCCGTCGGGGCGGCCGCAGCCACCGTCTGGGGCGACGAGACGCGGATCGCGGCCGACGCCATCGCCCTGGCCGGCCGCCGGGTGACCCGGCCGTCGGACCCGAAGACCACGGCCCGTCGAGCCTCGGAACTCGCGGCGCTGACCGGGCGGACCGTGACCGCCGACGGTCGGGATGCCACCGACGTGCTCCGCATCTTCGAGGACGTCCTGGCGCCGGCCACCCGGGCGCAGGACGATCCGATGAATCTGGCCTACATCCCGTCCGCCCCGACCCGGGCCGCGCTGGCCTTCGACGCCGTGGTCAGCACGTTCAACATCTACGGCGGCGCCTGGGAAGCCGGGGCCGGCGGGATCTTCGCCGAGAACGAGGCCCTGGCCTGGCTGATCGAGTTGCTCGGCTGGCCCGAGTCGGCCGGCGGCTGCTTTGTGTCCGGCGGCACCCTGGGCAATCTGTCGGCCCTGGTCGCGGCGCGGCAGACCATGCGGCAACGTCGGGGCGAGCACCCGCGCGGCCAGTGGCGGTTGGCGGCGACCGCGACCGCGCACTCCTCGGTGCAGGGGGCGGCCGATGTCCTCGACGCCGAAATCGTCGCCGTCGGCGAGGACGCGAACGGCCGGATGACCGGCGAATCGCTTCGGGCGGTGCTGGCTGGATCGCCCGACGTTTTCGCGGTGGTCGCCTCGGCGGGCACCACCAACGCCGGTATCGTCGACGACCTGGCGTCGGTGGCCGACGTCTGCGAGGAGTTCGGGGTCTGGCTGCACGTCGACGGCGCGTACGGCGGGGCGGGGTTGGCGGCGCCCAGCGTGCGCGACGCGTACGTCGGGATCGAGCGCGCCGACAGCTTCATCGTCGATCCGCACAAGTGGCTGTTCGCTCCCTACGACTGCTGCGCGCTGATCTATCGCCAACCCGAACTGGCCCGCGCGGCCCACGCCCAGCGGGCCAGCTATCTCGATGCCATCGATCATGAGGTCTGGAACCCGTGGGACCTGGCCACCCATCTGTCGCGCCGCTGCCGCGGACTGCCGTTCTGGTTCAGCCTGGCCGTGCACGGGACGGACCGCTACACCGCGGCGATCGAGCAGACCCTGACCACCGCCCGTCGGGTGGCCCGGGGAATCGAGGCCACCCCGCAGCTGCGGTTGGTGCTCGAACCGACCCTGTCGGTCGTCGTGTTCGAGCGCCCGGGCTGGAGCCGGATCGACTATCAGGCCTGGTCGGATCGACTGTCGCAGGAGGGTGTGCTGCTCTGCATCCCCACCCGGATCCAGGGTCGGACGGTGCTGCGGCTGGCCTTCGTCAACCCGACCACCGACGCGGATCACGTGCTCGAGGTCCTCCGAACCACCACGCTCGAGTCACCGCGTTAGTGCCCACGCGCCACGTGCGACACCCGGCTGAAAATCCAGCACCAGTCGGACCAGACCGGCCGTGGTCGAGCGTGCTGATCGCCGGTCGTGATCCGCTGGCGCTGGCTTTTCGACCAAAGACGCGCGAAGAAAACGTGTCCGATCCCGCGGATAGAGTCGACTCGTGCCGAAGACCACCCCGCCCGCGCGTCCGAAACTGCTGTTGATCGACGGGCACTCCGTGGCCTACCGGGCTTTCTTCGCGCTACCGGTGGAGAACTTCTCGACCCAGACCGGCCAGCACACCAACGCGGTTTTCGGGTTCACCTCGATGTTGATCAATGTGCTGCGCGACGAGGCGCCGACCCACCTCGGCGTGGCGTTCGACGTGTCGCGGCAGACGTTCCGCTCGGAGATCTACACCGAGTACAAGGCCAATCGGTCGACGTCCCCGGATGAGTTCCGGGGTCAGGTCGACCTGATCAAAGAGGTGCTCGGCGCGCTGAACATCCCGTACGTGGAGAAGTCCGGCTTCGAGGCCGACGACGTGATCGGGACCCTGGCCACCCGGGCGGAGGCGGCCGGTTTCGATGTGCTGATCTGCTCCGGTGACCGCGACGCGTTCCAGCTGGTCACCGACAACGTCACCGTGCTCTACCCGCGCAAGGGGGTCTCCGATCTGGCCCGGATGACCCCGGCCGCGGTGCTCGAGCGCTATTTCGCCACCCCGGCCCGCTACCCCGATCTGGCGGCACTGGTCGGCGAGACCAGCGACAACCTGCCGGGCGTCCCGGGCGTCGGACCGAAGACGGCGGCCAAGTGGCTCGACGCGTACGACGGGCTCGAGAACCTGGTCGCCCACGCCGGCGACCTGAAGGGCAAGGCGGCCGAGGCGTTCCAGGCCCGGACCGAGGATGTGCTGCGCAACCGGCAGATCAACGCGCTGGTCCGAGATCTGGAGTTGCCGCTCGCGGTCGACGACCTGCTGCGACGACCGTGGAACCGCGAGGCGACCCATCAGTTGTTCGACGGGCTCGAGTTCCGGGTGCTGCGCGACCGTCTGCTCGAGGCCCTGCCCAACGAGGACGAGGTGGAGCCCGAGGGTGGGTTCGAGATGACCGGCGCCGCGCTGACTTCGGCCGAGCTGCCGGCCTGGCTGGCCGAGCACGCCACCGGCGTCCGGACCGGTCTCGACGTCATCGGTCACTGGGGTTCCGGGCACGGCGACATCGCCGCGCTGGCCCTGGCCTCCGCGGACGGGGCAGCCGGCTATGTCGACGTCACCGAGCTCGACCCGGCGGCCGACGCGGCGCTCGACCACTGGCTCGCCGATCCGCAGCGCCACAAGGCCATGCACGACGCGAAGGGCCCGCTGCTCGCCGCCTGGGCCCGGGGATGGGACGTCCAGGGGCTCACCTCGGACACCCAGCTCGCCGCTTACCTCACCCGACCGGATCAACGCACCTTCGACCTGGCCGACCTGACGATCCGCTATCTCAAGCGCGAGCTCAAGGTCGAGGGCACGGGCGACCTCGGCGAGACCGACCAGCTGTCGCTCGACTTCGGCGACGACGATTCCGGGGCGAAGGTGGCCGCCGACGCCGCCATGGTCCGGGCCCGGGCCGTGATCGACCTCGCCGAAGCGCTCGACGCCGAGATCGAAGAGCGCAAGGAGACCGAGCTGCTGAACGGCGTCGAGCTTCCGCTGTTACGCACGCTGGCCCGGATGGAGCAGATCGGCATCGCGGTCGACGTCCAGCACCTGGGAAATCTGGAGGCCGCGTTCGGCTCAACGGTGAACCAGGCCGCCGATCAGGCGTACGAGGTGCTGGGCAAGCAGATCAATCTCGGCTCGCCGAAGCAGCTGCAGGTGGTGCTGTTCGAGGAATTGGGAATGCCCAAGACCCGGCGGACACGCACCGGCTACACCACCGACGCCGACGCGCTGCAGAGCCTCTACGCGAAGACCGAGCACCCGTTCCTCGCGCACCTGCTGGTGCACCGCGACGCGATCCGGCTGCGTCAGACTGTCGAGGGCCTGCTGAAGTCGATCGCCGACGACGCCCGGATCCACACCACGTT
>CAWFIO010000004.1:0-9789 GCA_963815905.1 uncultured Actinomycetota bacterium
CACGAGTTCGAGCTCTACTACGACTGCTGATCGGTAACGTGCGGCTGACCGGGGAAGACGGTTGACTGCTCCTTCCTGATTCCGCAAGGATTCCGCGGCATCGACACGGGTCGCGATCACACTGTGATCGCGGCCCGTGTGCTGTTTCCCCGGGAACGGACCATCGGGCGACCGATGCCTCACAGGCAGACCCAGCTTCCTGACAGGTGCCGCAGAGCCACGACCGAGGTCGGCGCACCACAGTCGCCTCATGACGAAGCTCTCGAAACTTGCCCGTCGCACCGCGGTCGGTGCCTCCATCGGAGTGGCCGTGGTGGGTGCCGCGATCGGCGTCGCCGGCATCGCCGACGCCGCTCCGAGCCCGACCCCCGCTGCGCCCACCTCGGGGGCGTCCGCCTCCGCCGAGCCCGGCCCGGGCGGTCCCGGCGGCCGCGGTCACCGCCACGACGACAACGGCGCGCTCGCTCAGCAGTTGGCCACCAAGCTCGGGCTCGACCAGGCCAAGGTCGCCACCGCCCTGCAGGAGGTCCGCGAGGCGAACAGGCCGGCGTCGAGGCCCACGGCGGGCAGCACCCCGGGCCCCGGTGCGCAGCCGCGTGACCGCGCCGCCGACGATGCCATCCTGGCGGCAGCTCTGGCGCCGAAACTCGGAGTGGACGAAGCCAAGATCAAGACCGCGCTGGCCGAGATCCGGGCCGCGCGGACCGCAGACCAGGCGAAAGCGCTGGACGACAAGCTCGCAGCGGCGGTCAAGGCCGGAACGCTCACCCAGGCCGAGGCCGACGCCGTCGCCAAGGCCGTCAACCAGGGCGTGATCGCGGTCGGCCGCCGCTGACCGTCGCACCGAGGGCCCGTCCGTCGTTTGCGCACACAATCGCCCGAACGGAGGTCGATAAGGCCGGATCAGCCGTCGTTTGCGCACACAATGGCCGATACGGCAAGGCGCTTCCAGACGAGCGGAGCCAGGGCCTCGGCCGCCGCCTGCACCGGCGCAGTCCCCAACGGTGGTGGGCCATGGCGTCATGGACCGTGGGGGGCAGCGACCACCTCGATGCTCGCCGCCGGTTCATACCCGCAGCAGTAGGCGTACGGACGGACCAAACTGTCGTACGGTCGGGCGGTGCTCCCGATCGCGTTGGCCGCTCTGTCCGGCCTCGTCTGGGGTGTCGGTGACTTCGCCGGCGGCAAGGCGACGCAACGGTCGGCATCGCTGCTGGTGGCCTGGCTGTCGAAGCTGTTCAGCCTGCCGTTCCTGGCCCTCTACCTCATCCTGTTCCACGTCGCCGTCCAGCCGGTCAGCCTGATCTGGGGCGGCCTCGCCGGCATCTGCGGGATGGTCGGCCTGATCGTTTTCTACCGGGCGCTGTCCGGCGGGGCGATGACCGTCGTCGCGCCGATCACCGCGGTCACGTCGGCCACCATCCCGGTGGTCTTCGGCCTCGTACGCGGTGAGCAGCCCTCGGCCATCCGGCTGGCCGGAATCATCTGCGCGCTGATCGCGATCGGGCTCGTCAGCCTGGCCCCCGCCCCGGCCGGTCATCCGACCGTGGTCACCCGCTCACTGATCCTCACCTCGGTGGTCTCGGGCGCACTCTTCGCGTTGTTCTTCATCTTGATGTCCACGGCCTCGCGGTCGTCCACGGCACCGGTTGGGTTGTGGCCCAGTGCTGCGTCGCAGCTGTCGGCGATGGCGCTCGGGGCCGTGCTGATCCTGATCACTCGACCCACCCCGTGGCCGCGCGGGACCGCGTTGGGCTGGACCGTGGTGTCCGGTCCCTTCGACCTGACCGCCAACGTGCTGTACCTGACCTCGACGAGGACCGGCGAGATCACCGTCCTGGCACCGCTGGCCGCCCTCTACCCGGTGACCACCGTCATTCTGGCGCTGATCATCGACGGCGAGCGGCTCCGCCGGCTCCAGGTGCTCGGGCTGGTGCTCGCGGTCGTCGCGCTCGTCCTGGTCAACCGCTGACGGGGAAACTTTCGTCGATCTCGCGAGGCATGAGTAGTGTTCCCGACGTGACCGGCTATCCGCATCGGGTCGCCATGATCTCGATGCACACTTCCCCGCTGGCCACGCCCGGTGTGGGCGACGCGGGCGGACTCAACGTCTACGTCGCCGAGCTCGCGCGGCGGCTGGGCGAGCGGGGCATCAAGGTCGACGTGTTCACGCGTGCCGATGCCGACTCGCCCCCCGGGATCGCCGAGGTCAACGAACACACCCGGGTGATCAGCGTCGCCGCCGGTCCGTCCGGCGCGGTGGCCAAGGAGGCGTTACCCGACCTGGTCGAGTCCTTCGTGGACCGACTCGAACCGATGTTCGGCGACTACGACCTCATCCACTCGCACTACTGGTTGTCCGGGCTGGCCGGGCTGGCGCTGGCCGACCGTCATGACATCCCGCTGGTCCACACCATGCACACCATGGCGCGGGTCAAGAACGCCGCGCTCACCGTCGACCAGGACAGCGAACCCGATGTCCGCGAACGCGGTGAGGCCGAGATCGTCGCGCGGGCCGAGGTGCTGACCGCCAACACCAGTGACGAGGCGGCGGAACTCATTCATCACTACGGTGCACGGTCGGAACGGATCACCATCGTCCCGCCCGGCGTCGATCTGCACACCTTCCATCCCTGCGACCAGAGCCAGTCGCGAAGCCTGCTCGGCGTCCCGCTCGATGCCGAGGTCATCCTGTTCGTCGGTCGGATCCAGCCGCTGAAGGCCCCCGACGTCCTGATCCGGGCGGTCGCCGAACTGGCCGCCCGATCGCCGCGCCGTAGCGAGCGGCTCGAACTCATCATCATCGGTAGTCCGAGCGGGCCCAATGCGCGCTGGTCGAGCACGCTGGCCCCGCTTGCCGCCGAGCTGGGCGTCACCCGGCTCGTCGAGTTCCGCCCGCACTCGGCCCGCGAGGAACTCTTCCGCTGGTACTGCGCCTCCGACGTGGTCGGCGTCCCGTCGCACAACGAATCGTTCGGCCTGGTCGCGCTGGAGGCCCAGGCCTGCGGGCGACCGGTCGTGGCCACCGACGTCGGTGGTCTCCGGCACGCCGTCGAACATCGCGAGACCGGTCTGCTCGTCGGCGGTCACCAGCCGCACGCCTGGGCCGACGCCCTGGCCGAGTTGCTGGACGACGACTACCTGCGGGCCCGGATGGGTGCGACGGCCGCGGCCCATGCGTCGCGGTTCAGCTGGGACAACACGGCGGCCGCAACCCTCCATGGCTATCACCGGGCTCTGGAGTCGAGCCCTGGGGTCGCGCCGCTGGTCACGACCGTCCAGCGCTGATCCGACGAACGTTTTGTCCGAAGCGCAGCCCCCCTTTATGGTGTCGCCATGGTGGTTTATCGCGTAAACCGGGAGAGCGACGCACGGTCGCTGCCCAGCCCGAGATGCGCGTTCCGGCCTTGGTGATCGGGTACTACATCCACCACCACGGCCGTGGCCATCTGCATCGCGCCCGCGCCGTCGCCGAGGTGCTCGGCCCGCAGCTGACCGGCATCTCGACGCTGCCCCGCCCGGACGACTGGCCGGGCGACTGGGTCGAGCTGGCCGACGACGCCGATCCGACGGCCACGCACGATCCGACCATCGACAGCCTGCACTGGGTCCCGGTGCGCCACCCCGGTCTGCGAAGCCGGATGAGCACCGTGTCGGCCTGGATCGAGCGGACCGATCCCGAGGCCCTGGTGGTCGACGTCTCGGTCGAGGTCGCCCTGCTGGCCCGGCTGCACGGCGTACCGGTGATCACGATGGCCCAACCCGGCATCCGCACCGACCCTCCGCACACGCTCGGCTACGGGATCAGTGACCGGGTCATCGCCCCGTGGCCGCCCACCCCCGGCCCGATCTGGGCGGCAGCCGACGACGAGGTCCTGCTCGAGCATGCGGGCGCGATCAGTCGGTTCGGCCTGGACCGCGATCGCCCAGCCCCGGTCGCCGGTCGCGTGGTCGTCCTCAACGGTGCCGGCGGAGACGGTCTCGGTCCCTCGGTCGATCAGGCCCGCGCAGCCGCCCCGGCCTGGGAATGGATCGTGCTCGACCGCCAGGCCGGCACCTGGGTCGAGGACCCGTGGCCGGTGCTGTGCAGCGCGTCGGTGGTTGTCGCCCACTGCGGGCAGAACGCGGTCGCCGAGATCGCCGCCGCCCGCCGTCCGGCCATCCTCATCCCGCAGCCGCGCCCGTTCGACGAGCAGTACGCGATGGCCGTGGCCCTCGAACGCCACGGTGGGCTCCCGGTCACCGTGCTCGACGCCTGGCCGGCCCCCGCGGCCTGGCCGCAACTGCTGATCCGAGCGGCTGCGCGATCCGGCAGCGGCTGGGCGGCGTGGAATTCCGGGGACGGTGCCGTACGCGCGGCCGAGCTGATCCGCCAGGTCGCCGACCGGGCGGTCGCCGCGGCGGTGGCGCGATGACAACCGCGCTGATCACCATCGCCCACGGTCGTCACGACCATCTGCGCGGACAGCGCCGGGCCGCCGCCCGACTGGCCACCACGCCGGACGTCACCGTGGTCGTCGCCATCGACGATCCGCAACTCGCCGGCGTCGTCGGTGAGGAGGTCGTGGTCGTGCCCATCGCCGGGCATCCCGACGGACTCCCGCTGGCCGCCGCCCGCAACGCGGGCGCCGAGACCGCCCTGGCCGCGGGCGCAGACCTGTTGGTCTTTCTGGATGTCGACTGCCTGCCGGGACCGGACCTCATCGACGGATACGCTGCGGCCGCCCGGACCGCCGCCGGATCGACCGCCCTGCTCTGCGGTCCGGTCGCGTATCTGCCGCCGCCGCCCCCCGGGGTCGGCTACGACCTCGACACCCTGGCCGCGCACCCGTTCCACCCCGCCCGCCCGGCCCCGGCCGACGGTCGGCTCGAGACCGGTGGCGATCACCGGCTGTTCTGGTCCCTGTCCTTCGCGGTCACCGCGCCCACCTGGGCCCGGATCGGCGGATTCTGCACCGACTACGTCGGCTACGGCGCGGAGGACACCGACTTCGGCCTGCTCGCCGCCCGCAGTGGAGTCGACCTGGTCTGGGTGGGCGGCGCGGCCGCGTACCACCAGTGGCACTCGACCTCGAAGCCCCCGGTCCAGCACCTCGACGACATCCTCCGCAACGGTCGGGTCTTCGCCGAGCGCTGGGGTTGGTGGCCGATGGAGGGCTGGCTCACCGAATTCGCCGAGCGGGGTCTCGTCCGGGCGGACGAACAGGGTGGATGGACGGCCGCAACTTCCATCGACCCCGGTGCATCTCTGCTCTCACTAGGGCAGAAGTAATCCCGTGCGGATCGCCATCCTGGCTCACAGCCACCATCGACTGATCGAGCCCTTCGCCGGCGGTCTCGAAGCCCACACCCATCTGGTCGCCAACGAACTGGTCCGGCGCGGTCATCAGGTGACGCTGTTCGCGAAAGCAGGCAGCCAAACCCACGCCAAGCTGTGCACGATCGTGCCGCGTCGGTTCGTGCGTCGATCGGCGGCCGACGACCACGTCCTCGACCGGGGCGTCGCTCGGGCCATCGCGTTGATCGAGGCCAGCGATTTCGACGTCGTGCTCAACAACTCGCTCAACCCGGCTCCCTGGGAAGCGCTCGGGCACCACGCGATGCTCACGCTGCTGCACACCCCGGCCACGCTCGATCGGGTGAATGCGGTGATCGACCGGCCGGGCTGGCAGCCCGGGCTGCAGCACGCCTTCGCGGCGGTGTCCGAGGTGACCCGGGCCGACTGGCAGTCACGGCTCCCCCAGGTCGAGGTGGAGACCATCCCGAACGGCATCGACCTCGGGCTGTGGTCCCCCGCCCCGCATCCGGTGCATCAACCCGATCTGGCCGTCTGGGCGGCACGGATCACTCCGGAGAAAGGCCTGCCGGTCGCCATCGCCGCGGCGCGGGCCGCAGGCTTCCGGCTCGCGATCGGGGGTCCGATCGCTGACCGGATCCACTTCGAGACCGACATCGTCCCGCTGCTCGGCGACGACGTCAGCTACGTCGGCCATCTCGACACCCGCGAGCTGCCCGGCCTGATGCGCCGCGGCGCGGTCTTCGTCTCCTCCCCGGGCTGGCCCGAGCCCTTCGGGCTGGCGCTGGTCGAAGCCATGGCCTGCGGCACCCCGGCCGCCGCCCTCCCCCGCGGAGCGGCCGCCGAGGTGGTTTCGGCCGAGGGCGGCGTCCTGGCCGACGACACGTCGATCGAGGCCCTGGCCGCAGCGATCACCGATGCGTCGCGTCTCGATCGGACCCGCGTCCGTCGCAGTGTCGTCAGATTCGGCAAAGATGCCATGGTCGACGCCTACGAGGCCCGGCTGAACGCGCTCTGCGATCAGAGCACCACCACCGGCCTGCTCGCCCACGAGTCGGTCGCCTGAGGATGAAGGACGTACCCCGATGCCGATGAGCTCAGCCGAGGGCAAACCGTGGACCAAGGACCAGGTCCTGGCCCTGGCCACCGACGGCCCAATCTCGGTGCTGGACATCGGACCGGGCGTGGGCACCTACGCGAAGCTGCTGGCCGGACCGCAGGTGTCGCGGCTGACCGGGATCGAGATCTTCGAGCCGTACGTGCACACCTACCGCCTGCGCGACTACTACGACGAGATCATCATCGGTGACGCCCGCGAGGTCGACCTGCCGGACGCCGATGTCATCATCCTCGGTGACGTGGCCGAGCACATGACCGAAGAATCGGCGCTCGACCTGTGGGCGCGCGCCTCGGCCGCCGCCCGCCGCGCCGTGTTCTTGTCGATCCCGATCATCCACTACCCGCAGGGTGAGATCGAGGGCAATCCGCACGAGCACCATGTCGTCGACGACTGGGACCACGACAAGGTTCTCGAAGCCTTCGACGGCATCACCCACTGGTGGCTCGGTACCGAGGTCGGGGTCTACCAGCGGCTCATCCCCACCTCCTGACCCCCTCGGATCGGGGCGTCAGGACCGGTTGAGTCCGAGCTCATGGTGCAACCGGAAGCCGGCGTACGCGGTCGGTGCATTGGAGTCGTGGCCGCCGAAGAGCCAGGCGGTGAGCTCGGCCTCGTCAACCCCCAGTAGCGGCGCCCAGCGCGCGGCCCGGTGATGGGCGCGACCGGCGAGGACGACACCGGCCGGACCGGTCAGGCTGCCGTACGTCTGCGCGCCGGAGGCCCAACCGGCGACGTCGACCCGCCCGGGCCGGTCGAGCTCGATCGTGACCAGCGCGCGAGCGCGGACCTCGCCCGGCGGTAGACCGGCCCTGATCCGCGGGTCGCCCAGGGTCGCCGCCGTTCGGTCCGCGTCGGGTCCGTGCACCCAGACACCGCTGTCGGCGTCACGTGCGAAGGCCGATCGGGCCGCGGCCAGCGTCGCCGCCGGCCCGTGGTCAGGGAGGGTCACCAGTACGGCGGGATAGGGCAGCCACTGACCGCCGCCCCGCGACACCGGATCGGGGAGCAGCCGGGTCAGGCTGGTGGTCTCGGCGTTCTTGCTGATCCGGCGCTCATCCGGGTCGCCGCGCTCGGCCCAGTCGGGTCCGTCGTGCCAGGCGATCGCCTCGGGGACGTGGGCGAGCAGCGCGCCGGCCACCCAGGCCCGGTGCGCCAGCTCCCAGTCCTCGCCGCCGTAGCCGTCGAAATCTTCACAGAAGCCACCCAGCTCGGCGAACAGGTCGCGAGGCAACCCGAACACCGCAGAGATGACGTAGCGGTAGGACCGCTGGTCGGCGTCGAGCAGGTCCCGGCTGTCGCGATAGCCGTCGCGTAACCAGGGCGGCTCGGTCAGCTCGCCCGGTGGATCGGTGCTGAAGTCGGCGTGCCGACGCCGGCCGACGACCAACGCATCGGGCGCGTACGCGGGCAGCCGCGACAGCGCGGCGACGTAGCCCGGCTCGGGCACGGTGTCCTGATCGAGGAAGAGCAGCACCTCCCCGCTCGCAGCCCGGGCCCCGAGATTGCGCGCGGCCGCGGCCCGGAATCCTTGGTCGGACTGACGAACCAGGGTGACGTTCAGCGCCTCGGCCGCACCCAGATCGGGAGCGGTGGCCGACCCGTCGTCGGCGACGATCACCTCGTAGCGATCCGCCGGATGGGTCTGCCGGGTCAGCGCGGTGAGGACCCGGTCGAGCTGGTCCTGACCCTCGTAGCAGGGCACGATCACCGACACCTCGGCCGGCGCGCGGCCCTCGGTGGGGACGAGGTCCCACCGGTTGCCCGGGACGATCCACCGGCTCGGTCCGACCGGGAGTGCCCGCGCGGGTGCGCAGCCGACCCAGTGCCGACGATGGGCCGCGGTGACCTCGGCGAGATCGGGCCCGATCGGGGTGCCCGGCGTGATCCAGGTCCGGCTCGGATCGGCCATGGAGCGGGCGATCGCCGAACGCAGCGCTTCCGGGTCGTCGGGGTCGTAGCGCCACAGGGTGCCGGGCGCGCGGGCTTCGAGCTCGCGGGTGTAGGTGGTGTCGGGGACGAGCGGGCGGCGACCGTGGCCGATCCAGGTGCCGATCGACCCGGATGCGGCGACCCGTCGGTTCGGCGCCACGGGGACCCCGGCCGACCACAGCTGCGCGGCCAGGTCGGCGTCGGGAACGAATCCGCTGATGTCGAAGGTGTGACCGCTGTCCGCCGCGCGAGCGGACAGCTCGTCGGGCAGCGACTCGTGGCCGGCCGAGGCCCGGCCCAGAGCGAGCAACCCGGTGTGGTCGGGCAGGGCCGCGATGACCTGCTCGTAACCGCGATCCGGAAAGACGAACCCGAGCACGACGACGGTGGCGTCGGGGGCCGGACGCGCCGGTGGCGCGGGAACCCGCTCGATCGGCAGCGGGATCATCCGCAGACTGCGCGGCGACGCCACCAGCTCCGCGACCAGATCGAGTTCGCGCCGGCTGTTGACCACGACTCCCGCGGCCGGAGCGCAGACCGCCCGGTACGCCACGCGGCGCCGATCGGCCCACGCGGACGCCCCCGCCGGCAGGTCGTGCAGGGTCACCGAGAGCGCGGCTCCGCGGGTACGCACCTCCTCGGCGAGCCCCGCGAACGTCACGGCCGCTTCCTCGGCCTGCGCGCCGAAGAGCCGGTCGGTGAAGGCGATGTGGATTATGTCGGCGCCGTCAAGCGCGGTGAGATCGAGTCGGTCGACCGTGCCGGCCCGGGCGACCGGGTGGCCGAACGCCTCGGCGATCGACACCGCGTGTCGGACCACGCCGTGCTCGGAGTCACCGATCACCACGTGGACGACCCGGCCGAGCAGCTCCGTGGTCATCAGGGCGACGCGGGAACGGGCGCGAGGAGGTCGGCGTAGAGCCGGGCATGCGCGGCCCGGATCCGGTCGGCCTCGGCGGCCCGCTCAGCGCGGTCCGCGGGCGCGACCGGCGGCTGGTCGAGCGCGCGGAAAACGGCGTCGGCCAGACTGTCCTCGTCGAGGCCGTGACGCTCGTCATGGCGGTAGCTGACCACCTCCGGCCACTGCTCGGCGTAGTAGCCGCCGGTGCCGGCGACAATCCGGGTGCCCAGGTCCCGGGCGAGCTCGAGCCAACCCGAATGCGTCCCCCAGCGGTGCGGCAGGACACTGACCTGGGCCCGGCGCAGATAGCGCTCGAGATCCAGGTCGTCGAACCGTGGATGGACCACCACCTCGACCGCGTCGAGCCGCCGGATGGTGGCCACGCGCGGGTCGTCGGCGAGCTCGGGATGGAGGTCGACCTGCAAGCGTCCACCGGCGCGTACGGCCCCCCGAGCTGCCGCCCGGGCCAGCCGATCGGGCTCCCGCAGGTTGCGCCGCAGCGACTTGAGGTGGAGGGTCACCAGGCCGGGTTCGGTCTCGATC
>CAWFIO010000005.1:0-103453 GCA_963815905.1 uncultured Actinomycetota bacterium
GTACATGGCCTGGCCGAGCGCGGCGCTGGTGGTGTTGAGCTTGTCCACCGCCGTCTTGACCGCGTCGTCGTCGGTACCCTCGAGCGCCGCCTTGACCTCGGTGATCGCCTCTTCGACCGGGACGCGGGTCTCGTCGGTGATCTTGTCGGCGTTCTCGCTGATCAACTTCTCGGTCCGGAAGACCAGGTTGTCGGCCTCGTTGCGGAGCTCGACCCCCTCGCGACGCTTGCGGTCCTCCTCGGCGTGTGCCTCGGCCTCCTTGACCATGTTGGCGATGTCGTCCTTGCCGAGCGCAGATCCGCCGGTGATCTGCATGGACTGTTCCTTGCCGGTGGCCAGGTCCTTGGCGTGCACATGGACGATGCCGTTGGCGTCGATGTCGAAAGCGACCTCGATCTGCGGGACGCCCCGCGGAGCCGGCGGCAGGCCGGTGAGCTCGAAGTTGCCGAGCGACTTGTTGTCCTTGGCGAAGTCGCGCTCGCCCTGATACACCTGGATCATCACCGACGGCTGGTTGTCGTCGGCGGTGGTGAACACCTCGGAGCGCTTGGTCGGGATCGTGGTGTTGCGCTCGATGATCTTGGTCATCACGCCACCCTTGGTCTCGATACCGAGGCTCAGCGGGGTGACGTCGAGCAGCAGGACGTCCTTGACCTCACCCTTGAGCACGCCGGCCTGCAGGCTGGCGCCCAAAGCCACGACCTCGTCGGGGTTGACACCCTTGTTCGGGTCCTTGCCTCCGGTGAGCTCCTTGACGAGTTCGACAACGGCCGGCATCCGGGTCGATCCACCGACGAGGATGACGTGGTCGATCTTGCCGACGCTGATCTTCGCGTCCTCGATCACCGCGTTGAACGGGGTGCGGCAGCGGTCGAGCAGATCCGAGGTGAGCCGCTGGAACTCCGAGCGGGTGATCTTCTCCTCCAGGTGCAACGGGCCGGACTCACCGAGGGTGATGTACGGCAGGTTGATCTGGGTCTCGCTGGCCGAGCTGAGCTCGATCTTCGCCTTCTCGGCGGCTTCCTGCAGGCGCTGACGGGCGATCTTGTCCGCACCCAGGTCGGTGCCGTTCTTGTTCTTGAACTGCTTGATCAGCCAGTCGACGACCCGGGAGTCCCAGTCGTCACCACCGAGCCGGTTGTCGCCCTTGGTCGCCTTGACCTCGAAGACGCCGTCACCGATCTCGAGCAGCGACACGTCGAAGGTGCCACCACCGAGGTCGAAGACCAGGATCGTCTGGTCCTCGCCGCCCTTGTCGAGGCCGTAGGCGAGGGCCGCCGCGGTGGGCTCGTTGATGATGCGGTCCACGGTCAGTCCGGCGATCTCGCCGGCTTCCTTCGTGGCCTGACGCTCGGCGTCGGAGAAGTATGCGGGAACGGTGATCACCGCGTGGGTGACCTGCTCACCGAGGTAGGCCTCCGCGTCGCGCTTGAGCTTCTGCAGCACGAAAGCGCTGATCTGCTGCGGACGGTAGTCCTTGTCATCGATCTTGACCGACCAGTCGGTGCCCATGTGGCGCTTGACCGAGCGGATCGTGCGATCGACGTTCGTTACGGCCTGGCGCTTGGCGACCTCGCCGACCAGCACCTCGCCGCCCTTGGCGAACGCGACAACCGAGGGGGTCGTCCGCGAACCCTCGGCGTTGGGGATGACGGTGGGCTCTCCACCTTCGAGCACGGCGACCACCGAGTTCGTGGTGCCGAGGTCAATGCCTACTGCACGAGCCATGGTTGTATTTCCTCCAGAGATGAACGTGAGTCTGTGTCGCTCAACTTACAACTTGAGCGACATTGACTCAACTATGCACCACGGCTTCTTGTTCCTCAAAACGGGGTTGAGTGTGGTCGGCTCATCCCGCGTCGCTGAAGAACGACGTCCAGTGCCCGGACGCGCCTCCGCCCGCCGCGTGTCGAGGCGCGAGGAATGGACTGGACGTCAGTTATCAGCGCGACCCGTCGGCCGGTGCGGTGACCCAGGCGACGAGGTCGTCGGCCAAAGCCCCCGATCGGGCGGCGATGACCACCTCCATGCCGGTCGGGGTGGTGGCGACGCGGAGGGCGCCGCCGCACGCCAGGACCAGGGCGACTCCGGCCGAGGTGTCCCACGGGCCCAGGCCGAAGCTGACGAAGGCGTCGCCGTCGCCACCGGCCACCCCGAGCAACTCCGAGGCGGCAGCGCCGGTCAGCCGCAACGCCCGGATCCGTCCGACCAGGTCCTTCGCCGCGGCCATCACCTCTTCGCGCTGAGCCAGGCCATAGGGATAGCCCAACGAGATCAGCGCATCGCCGAGCCCGGCTTCGCGCTCCCCCGCCGGTCGCGGCGGCCGCGGGGTGACGACCAGGCCGTCGCGATCCTCGAACCCGCCGTGCCGGACGGCGGGCCCATCGGCCACGGCCCAGCGGCCGTCGCCGGGGCAGATCACCGCGCCGGCGACCGGATGACCGTCGACCTCCGCGCCCACCGACACCGCCCAGCCGGGCCGACCGTAGACGAAGTTGACCGTGCCGTCGAGCGGATCGACCAGCCAACGCACCCCCGAGGTGCCGGCGTACTCTCCAGTTTCCTCGCCGAGGATGGCGTCGTCGGGCCGCAATTCGCGCAGCACCGCGATCACCGCGGCTTCGGAAGCCTGATCGGCCGCGGTGACCAGGTCGTGCGACCCGCTCTTGCCGCGGGCGTCGAGCCCGCCGCCGGCGGCCCCGGCCAGTGCGTCGGCGATCGCGACCGCCCCCGCCCGAGCGGCCGTCAGCGCGACCTCCCCGAGCCCGATGGTCACCCGCGATCCCGTTCGGGGGCCGGCTGGCCGTACCCGGTCAGTGCATTGATCACCCGATCCACCTCGTCCTGGTCGAGCACCTGGGCCGACAGTCCGGTGGCGGCCACCCGGAGCTGGACGTCGCAGATGTACTCCAGGTAGGCCACCTGGGCCAGCAGCTTCGACACCGACGTCCCGACCAGCACCGCGCCGTGGTTGCCCATCAACGCCGCGGTCCGATCGACCAGCGCAGCGGCCACGTTGGCGGCCAGTTGCTGGGTGCCGAACGTCGCGTACGGGGCGACCCGGACCGGGCCGCCGAACAGGGCGGTGTAGTAGTGCGTCACCGGCACCTCCGCCGTCACCACCGACAACGCGGTCGAGGCCACCGCATGGGTGTGCACGATCGCGGTGTGGTCGAAGTCGCGGTAGATCGCCAGATGCAGCGGCAGCTCGCTCGACGGGGCCAGCGGCGCCACGACCGGCGCGCCGTCGCAGATCGTGGACCCCGATCTGCTCGGCCGTGAGCGTCGTGTAGTCGACGCCGCTCGGAGAGATGACCACGTGGTCGCCGACCCGGATCGAGACGTTGCCGGCGGTGCCGACCACGAGTCGCTGCTCGCTCAGCTGCCGGCAGGTGTCGGCGACCTGGCGGCGCTCGTCCGCGTACGGCGCGGTCACGGCACCAGGATGTACTTGGAGCCACGACCGGCGGCCATGTCCTCGAGGCTGTCGACCAACGCCTCGAGCGGACGGTGTTCGGTGATCAGCAGCTGTGCGTCGAGCTTCCCGCCGGCCAGCAGATCGACGGCGGTCTTGACGTAGCGTGGGGTGTGGTGGAACACGCCCTTGAGCGTGTACTCGAGGTAGTGCATGGCCGAGGAGTCGACCGAGAACGGCGCCCCCTTCGGGGTCCCGCCGAACAGCACCGCGGTGCCACCCGGCCGCAGCGTACGTACGGTCTGCTCCCAGACCGCGGGCAGGCCGACCGCCTCGATCCCGACGTCGGCCCCGCGCCCACCGGGCGTTGCCCGCTTGATCACCGCATCGATGGCGTCCGCAGCCTCCAGATCGGTGATGTTGATGGTCTCGACGGCCCCGGCCCGGGCGGCCTGCTCGAGCCGCCACGCACTGCGGTCGACCGAGATGACGTTCGCGCCGCGGAGCACCGCGAGCTGGACGAACATCAGCCCGATCGGTCCGGCCCCGTGCACCACGACCGTGTCGCCGAGCTCGATGCCCGATTCGGCCATCCCGTGCACCACCGTCGCCAGCGGTTCGAGGGGCGCAGCCACGTCGAAGGCCAGGCTGTCGGGCATCCGGTAGGTGTTGCGCTCGACGATCGCCCGCGGGATCACGACCTGCTCGGCGAACGCACCGTTGAGGAAGACCAGGTTCTCGCAGAGGCTCTGCCGACCGCGGGTGCAGGCCCAGCACTGACCACACGGGGCCGTGTTCGCCGCGACCACGCGCATCCCGGCCGCGAACTCGGTCACGCCGTCGCCCACCGCGGTGACCACACCGGAGAACTCGTGGCCGAACCGCGCCGGCAGGGTCGGGAAGAGCTTGGGGTGGCCGCGGCGGTAGGACTTCAGATCGGTTCCGCAGGTGGCGGCCGCCTTGACCTCGACGGCGATCTCACCCGGTCCCGGCTCCTCGGCGGCGATGTCGGTGATCCGCAGATCACCCGGTCCGTGGAAGATGGCGGCCTTCATCGTGCGCCTGCTGCCTTCATCGTGCTCCTTCGGTGGGGGGTGGGGTGACGGGCGCGGCCTGGTCGGCCACGAACCCGTCGAGATCACGCATCAGCCCGCGCAGTTGCGGGTAGAGCTGGGCATGCAGTCCGCGCAGACGCGTGTAGGTCGCGGCGAGCGTCGGGTCGGGCTCGACGGTCGAGGCGAAGCGGGTCATCGCCGCGGCGGCGGTCGGCAGATCGGGATAGACCCCGGACCCGGCCATCGCGACCACGGCGGCACCGAGCGCACTGATCTCCGGCTCGGCACACAGCTGCAAGGGGCGCTCGAGGACGTCGGCGAGGATCTGGCTGAACAGCCGGCTGCGGATACCGCCGCCCATCGCGCGCAGGGTCTGCACGCGTACGCCGGTCGCGGCCTCGAGCCCGTCGAGCTGCAGCCGCACCTCCTGCGCGATGCCCTCGAGCAGCGACCGGTACGCGTGCGCCTTGGTGTGGATGCCGCGCCAGCCGAGCATCACCCCGGACGCGTGCGGGTCCCAGTGCGGGGTCTGGGCGGCGTTCCAGTACGGCAGCGTCAGCAGCCCCCCGGAGCCGGCCGGAACCGCCGTCGCGGCCTCCTCCAGCTCGGGATCGGGCGCACCACCGGCTTCGATCGGACCGAACCGGCGACGAAACCAGGTCGGGAGATACGTACCCGAGGACAGGAAGGTCTCCAGGGTGGTCTGCGACGGGGTGACCGAGAGCAGGGTCCGGTAGGCCCGCGAGGGCCGGTAGCCCGGGCACTCGGTCCCGACCAGCAACGCCGTCCCCACGTTGAGGTACGCGGTGCTGGGATCGAAGACCTGGGCGCCCACACCGGCGGCCTGCCCGTCGCCGAGACCGGCGATCACCTGGACCGCAGGATCGAGCCCCCAGTCGGCCGAGAGCTCGCGGCGCAGCGGGGCGATCACCGTTCCGGCGTCGTAGAGCTCCGGCAGCTGGTCGCGGCGGAGGCCGGCGATCCGTAACAGCTCGGGACTGTAGTCGCGGGTGGTGATGTCGATCAGGGCCAGCGGGTCGGCCGAGCTGAGCGAGGTGGCCCAGAGTCCGGTCAGCTCGCGGACGAGGAAGGCGTGAGTATCGACGACCCGATGGGCCCGGGCGAGCACCTCCGGACGGTGCCGGTCGAGCCAGGCCAGCTTGTAGAGCGCGGGGGTGATGTCGGCCGGCTTGCCGCACAACTGCTCGACCTCGGCGGTGCCGAACTCCTCGATCTCGACCGCAGCCCGGCCGTCCAGCCAGAGGATCGCCGGGTGCAGCGGCCGGTTCTCGGCGTCGACCGGGACGAAGCTCTCGCGCTGATGAGCCACGCAGACCGCGATGATCCGGGCCAGCTCGGCGCTCCGTCCGGCGTCGACCAGGGAGCCGAGCGCACGGCGTACGGCGTGGTCGGTGGCGGGCCACCAGGCGCCGGCGTCCTGCTCGTGCCAGCCCGGCCGAGGCGAGTCCGTGCTGAGCGGCGCGGCCCCGGCGGCAACGGTCCGGCCGTGGGCGTCGATCACCGCCACCTTCGAACCGGTCGTCGAGCAGTCGACCGCGAGCACCCAGGGATCGGCCGCGAGGGCATCGCTGGACATCGGGCCGGCCGTCACCGGATCGTGAAGCCGCCGTCGACCACGAGGTCGGCGCCGTTGATCATGTCGGAGGCACCGCTGGCCAGGAAGGCGGCCAGTGCGGCGATCTCGTTCGGCATGGCGAACCGGCCGACCGGGATCTCGGCCATGTGCGCCTCACCCTTGGGGTTGTCCCAGGCGTTGATGCCCAACGGGGTGAGCACGACCGTCGGCGAGATGGTGTTGGCGGTGACCCCGCGACCGGCCCATTCGAGCGCGAGCACCTTGGTCAGGCCGAGTACACCGGCCTTCGACGCACAGTAGGCCACGTGCTCGGGCAACGCCACCGAGGCGGCCTGCGAGGCGAGGTTGATGATCTTGCCTGAGCCGCGTACGAGCATCTGCCGGCCGACCTCGCGGCACATCCGGTAGGTCCCGGACAGGTTGACCGCCAGGGTGGCCTCCCACTGCTGATCGGTCAGCTCCTCGGCCGGGGCCAGCACGGCGATCCCGGCTGAGTTGACCAGGATGTCGATGCCGCCCGCCTCCGCGCACACCTCGGCGACCACCGCTCGGACCGACTCGGTCGAGGTGACGTCGCACCCGTACGCACGGGCCCCGTCGAGCCCGGCCGCCGCCCGTTCCGCGGCGACGCGGTCCCGGTCGACGATCACCACCCGCGCCCCGAACGAGGCGAAGAGTTCGGCGATGGCCAGCCCGATCCCCGACGCACCGCCGGTGATCATCGCGACCCTTGCGGACAGGTCGACGTGCAGGCTGGAGATGTCGGTGACCGGTGGAATCAGCATGTTCGTGGTCCTCGGGTGGGTGCGGGCGGGAAAGGGCCCGCGAGGCCGCCGAGCTGCTGCTCGGCGACCCCGCGGATCCGGTGTGACTACTTGGTCTGGCCGTCGATGCCCTCGTAGGCGATGTTGCCGGTCTTGAGGTTCTCCGTGGTCAGCGTCGGCAGCTGGTCCAAGAAGGCCTGCCGGTCGGTGACCACGTGCTTCATCGCGACGTCGACGTTGTCCTGGGTGATCATCGGCATGATGTAGACCGGCGCGGTGTTGATCTCTTCCTTCTTGGCCACCGCGGCGGCGACCGCGAGACCGGCGGAGAGCTCGACGGTGCCGTTCTGCAGCATGGTCCCGATGAAGTCACCGGACTCGACCGCCTTCAGGCCGTCCTCGATGCCGTCGATGCCGACGATCGGGACGGTCTTTTTGGACTCCTTCAGCGCCTGCAGCGCACCCAGGCCCATGTCGTCGTTCTGCGAGACGACGCCGTCGATGTCGTCGCCGTACGCGGAGATCCAGTTCTTGGTCTTGTTGACCGCCTCGTCACGCTTCCAGTTGGCGGTGTCCTGGGCCAGCACCTTGATATCGGGGTACTTGGCCAGAACGGTCTCGATGCCCTTCTGCCGGTTGGTCTGACCGGACTGACCGAGGGGGCCCTGCAGGACGACGATGTTGCCCTTGCCGCCGAGCTTGTCGGCCATCATCTGCATCTCGGCCTCGCCGGCCTTCACGTCGTCGGGCTGCACGTTGCCCGAGATGTCGGGGTTGTTGAGCTCCGCGTTGACGGGGATGATCGGGACGCCCTTGGCCTTGGCCGAGGCGACCTGCGGCTGCAGCGAATCGGCCTGCACCGGGACCACCACGATGGCGTCGACCCCGGCGTTGATCAGCTGATCCATCTGGTTGGCCTGCGTGGTGACATCGAGGTTGGCGGCGTTCCAGAGCAGCTCGATGTTGTTCGCTGCGGCGTAGGACTCCATGCCCTCCTTGCCGGCGGTGATGAACGAGCTCATGTCGTAGACGGTGACGCCGATCCGGAGCTTGCCGGACCCGCCCGACTCGCTCGACTGGGCGGAGGTGTCGCCGGCGCCACAGGCGGCCAGCGATACGGACAGGGCCATGGCGGCGACGGCGGCCAGGCTGCGGGTGAATCTCTTCGACATGGAGTCGATCTCCTTGGGTGAGGGATTTCCGGGTGGAATGGGTGCAGCAGGGAAGGTGAGCGGGTAGAGGTGGAGCGGGAACGGGTGCAGCGGGGTGGCTACTGCCGTCGTCGGGCGGTCCAGACGTCGACGGCGACCGCGAAGACGATCAGCACGCCCTTGATCACGTCCTGCCAGTAGGACGGGACGAGCAGGATGTCCAGGCCGTTGTTGAGGGTCTGGATCAGCAGCAGTCCGAGCGCGGTGCCCCAGACCGATCCGCGACCGCCCATCAGGCTCGCGCCCCCGATCACGACCGCGGCGATCGCGTCGAGCTCGTAGCCCTGACCCAGATTCGGCGGGCCGGAGATGACCCGGGACGCCAGCATGACGCCGGACAGTCCCGCGAGCACGCCCGAGATCGTGTAGACGCTGAAGAGGATCCGCTTGGCGTTGACGCCGGCGATCTCCGCGGCCGAGCGGTTGCCGCCGACCGCGTACACCCGCATCCCGTACGAGGTCCGACGCATCACGATCGCGCAGATCACGATGCCGATGATCATCACGATCACCGGGATCTGCAGACCGCCGATGGTCTTGTTGGCGATCAGTCCGAACTCGGCCGGCAGACCGTTGATCGGAGCCCCGCCGCCGATCGCGTACGCGATGCCCGATCCGGCGGTCAGCATGCCCAGGGTGGCGATGAACGGCGGCACGTTGACGACGGAGACGAAGAAGCCGTTGACCGCGCCGGCGGCACAGCCGACCAGCACCGCGACCAGTACGGTCAGCCAGACCTGCCCGGGATTGGCCTTGGCCACCGCGGCGGCCGACATGGCCGACATGGCGATCACGCTGCCCACCGAGAGGTCGATGCCGCCGGTCAGGATGACCAGCGTCTGACCGAGCGCGATCAGCGCGAACGGGGCCGCGGCGATCAGGATGGTGGTCAGGTTGTCGAGGCTGGAGAACCGCAGGCTCTTGTAGCTGAAGTAGAAGATGACCAGCACGACCACGATGAACATCGCGTTGCGCAGGGCGAGGGCGGCGAACCACGATCGGGAGAATCTCCGGATCGGCTCACCGGTCAGGGGCGAGGCGGTCACGCCGTCGGCGACGGCGGCACCGCCCGCCGGGATGTCGTCGGTCTTGGTCACGCCACGTCCTTCGTCGAAGAGGTTTCGGAATCCAGCCCGGCCGCCAGATGGAAGATCCGGGCCTGGACGTCATCGCGTTGCAGGTCTTCGCTACTGAGCTCCCCGGCGACCACGCCGGCCCGCATCACCAGCGCCCGGTTGGCCAGGCCGAGGATCTCGGGCATGTCCGAGGAGGCCATCACGACCGCGACCCCGTCGGCCGCGAGGTCGGTGATGATCTTGTAGATCTCCGAGCGCGCCCCGACGTCGACGCCCCGGGTCGGCTCGTCGAGCAACAGCACCTCGACATCGCCGGTCAGCCAGCGGGCGAGGACCACCTTCTGCTGGTTGCCGCCGGACAACGTCCCGACTTCCTGGTTCAGGTTGCGGGCACGCAGCCGCACCGACTTCATCGCCTGGTCGATCTTCTGGGTCCGCGACCGCCCGGCCAGCCAGCCGGCGGTGCTGAACTGCCCGATCCGCGGCAACGTGCCGTTCTCCAGCACGCTCATCCCGAGGATGGCGCCGGAGTGCTTGCGGTCCTCGGGGACCAGCGCCATACCGCGACGGATGGCCTCCGCGGGTCGTTGCCGGGGCACCGATCGGCCCTGGACCGTGACCGTGCCGGCGGTGGTGGCGCGGACGCCGAAGATGCCTTCGATCAGTTCGGTCCGCCCGGCCCCGACCAGACCGGCGAGACCGAGGATCTCGCCCCGGCGCACGGTCAGGCTGACCGGTCCGGAGGCGCCCACCACCTGGAGTCCGTCGACCTCGAGCACCGCATCCGGCTGCGGGATCGGGCGGTCGGGGAACAGGGTGCCGAGCTCGCGACCGATCATCGCGGTGACGATGTCCTGGTCGGAGGTCTCGCTCATCGGCTGGTCCAGGACCAGGTTGCCGTCGCGCAGCACGACCACGCGGTCGGCGAGAGCTCGGATCTCCTCCATCTTGTGGGTCGTGTAGACCATGGCCACACCCTGCGACCGCAGCCGACGCACGACCCGGTAGAGCCCCTCGACCTCGCGCTCGGAGATGGCCGAGCTGGGCTCGTCGAGCAGCAGGACCTTGGCCCCGGTCCGGGTCGCCTTGACGATCTCGATGATCTGTTGGAGTCCGACCGGCAGCGAGCGCATCCGGGCCGTGACCCGGATGTCGACGTCGAAGACCTCGAGCGCCTGCTGGGCCTGTTTGATCATTGCCCGCCGATCGAGGAGCCCGAACCGGCGGATCTCCTTGCCGACGAAGAGGTTCTCGTAGACGGTGAGGTCCGGGATCGAAGCCAACTCCTGCGGGACGATCGCCACCCCGAACTTGTGTGCCTCGGCCATGCTGCCGGCGTGGAGTTCGACCCCGTCGACGCTCACCGTGCCGCGGTCGGCCCGGTACTGCCCCGAAGCGATCTTCATCAGGGTCGACTTCCCGGCCCCGTTCTCACCGGCCAGTGCGGTGACGGTGCCGTGCTCCAGTGACAGTCCGACGCCTTTGAGCACGGGGATGCCTCCGAAGGCCTTCTCCAGCCCTTGGCACTCCAAAACTGCGGCCACTTTGCCTGCTTCCGACTGTCTGCGCTCATCTGTGCAGGAGTCGCCAGAAGCGGTGCACAAATGATCGGTGATCGTTTCGCTGAACCTTAGTCACACCTGAGAGCCAGGTCAAGCACTATGCTGCTCAGATGAGCGTTCGACCGCCGATCCGCGAGGCCACCTGCGGGTCCATGTCCCCTCCGGTCCCGGCGTTGTGGTGACCCGCACCTCGCTCGACGACCAGCTCGAGATGGCCGCGATCGCGCAGCGCTACTACTTCGACAACGCGACCCGGGTCGAGATCGCACGCGAGTTCGGCATCTCCCGGTTCAAGGTCAGCCGGTTGCTCGAAGCGGCGGTGGCCAGCGGACTCGTACGGATCGAGATCAACCTGCCCGACTCGGTCGATGCCGATCTGTCGTTGCGACTGAAGGAGAAGTTCGGACTCGGACGCGCCCTCGTCACCACGCCGCGCGATGCCAGCGCCCAGGCCGTACGCGACGCTCTCGGCCGCGCCGCCGCCTCGCTGCTGACCACCATCGTGAGCGACGACGACGTGCTGGGGGTGACGTCCGGTCGCACGATCGACGCGGTGGCCCGACACCTGACCCGGTTGGCCGGATGCGAGATCGTCCAGCTGACCGGGATGAGCGGCAACCTCGACGACAACCCGGTGGAGGTGCTGCGACGGGTCGCCGTCCTGTCCGGCGGTCAGGCCCGCTCGATCTACGCCCCGCTGACCGTGGCGACCGCCGAAGCGGCCCGGGCTCTGAAGACCGATCCGCGAATCGCCGAGGCCATGGGTCGGTTCGCCTCGATCACCGTGGCCGTGGCGGCGATCGGCAGCTTCTCTCCCCCGGACTCCCGGCTCTACGACGCACTCAGCGAGGACGAGCGGGCCCGCCTGCTCGAACGAGACGTGATCGCCGACCTGGCCGGGGCTTTGCTCGACCGGCAGGGCCGACCCGTCCACGATCTCGACGAGCGGGTGATCGGAGCCGGAGCGGAGGAACTCCGTCGGATCCCCGAGGTCATCGTGGTCGGCGGCGGGGTGCAGAAGGCGGCCGCGGTGCTGGGCGCGCTGCGCTCGGGTCTGGTCACCACGCTGGTCACCGACGACTCGGTGGCCCGCGCTCTGCTGCTCCCCGACTGACCCCACCACGCGGATCCGTGCGACGGGACCGGACGTGCGACTGGGGTGCGATCCCGAAGGACCGCACCCCAGCTCCGCGCTCAGGCCCCGCCGGGCCGGCTGATCAGAGCTTCCCGCTCGTCAGCGTCACCGCCTTGACCTGCTTACCGCCCTTGGCGAGCAGCCTCGTCTCGGTCTTGGCCACCACCTTGGTTGCCTGCGCCCTGCTCAGCCCGGCCGAGGGTGCGGTGCTGCGGGCGTCGACGTCGTAGCCGAACCAGAAGGTGCCGCGGACGTCGACCTCGAAGGTGAAGGACACATCGACCGACTGACCCGGAGCCAGGCCATCCGAGGGCAGCGGGATGGCGAAGGTCGAGTTCAGACCCCCGCCGGCGGCGTCGGTGATCGGCGCATCGACCGACAGGTTCTGCACGGTCACCGAGCCGCGGCCGGCGACCGTGGCCCGACTGGTCGCCGTGGCCGGGTTCACCGCCCGGATCCGGGCGATCGTGGCCGGATTGCCGCCGGGTCGGGACAGACCGTTCGCCTCGCTCATCGCGGTGGTCCGCGCCTTGGCTTCGGTGATGGTCCGATTACCGGTGTTGGTGATCGTCCGGCGGATCACCAGCGTCCCCGGCCGGCCGACCACGTACTCGCGGTTCGGCGAGACGTCGACGGCCTTGGTTCCGTCGAGCAGGAAGGACTGCGTCTCCCCGTTGCGCTGCCACGAGTCACCGAGTCCGGTCGGCGAGGCGGAGCCGCGCATCGACTGGACCCCACCCACCACAGCACCGGTCGAGGACACCAGTGCGTAGTCGGCCCGGTTGCTGCGGGTGTCGTTCGGGCGACCACTGGTCTCGATCCGCACGTACGCCCACTGATCGTTCGGGCTGCCCGCGATCGCGGGGAGTCCGGTGCCGAGGTGGAAGCCCGAGGACGGGCCGGCCTCGTCGATCACCGTGGCGCCGGTGTCCGCCGCCACCAGCCGGTAGCCGCCGGTGCCCAGGGTCGGGCGCCGCACGTCCGGTGCGGCGACCCCACCGAGCGAGAAGTCGCTCCCGACGAACAGGTAGCTGCGGTACTGGTTGAGTCGCGGCGCGGTCGCCGGCAGGGTGATCGTGGTGCCGGATGTCGATTCCAGCGTCAGACCGGCCAGCGGCATGGTCGGACCGGCGTTGTAGATCTCGACGTACGAGTCGTCCCCACCGCCCGGACCGGAGGTCCGGAACTCGGTGATGATGGCTTGACCGGTGTACGCCGCCACCTCGACGGTCTTGTCGATCGAGCTTTTGGCCAGGTGGTCGGCATCACCGTTGTAGCGGGCGACGACGACGTTGGCCCCGAACTGGCCGAGCGTGCTGGAGATGCTCGCCCTGCCGTTGACCACGCTCACCGGGCCGAGCTCGAGCGTCGTCCCGATCGGTGTGGTGACCTGGAAGGTCACCGTGCCGGTGGCGTCGGACGGATCGAGGTCAGCGGTCAGGGTGACCGCGTCACCGAACCGGACCGTGTCCTGGGAGACGGCGAGCGCGACCGCCGGTGCGGCCCGGACGGCCAGGCTGGCGGCCTTGGTGTCGGACTGGCCGAGCGAGTCGAGGATCCTGACGGTGAAGGAGTAGCTGCCGCCGGTCGTCGGCGTACCGGTGAGTCGGCCGGTCGCGGGGTCGAGCGTCAGCCCCGGCGGCAGCGATCCGGCGCTCACCGAGAAGGTGAACGGCCCGGTCCCGCCGGTGTGGGTCAGCATCTCGTCGTACGCCGCACCGACGTCGACCCGCGGCAGCGAACCCGGGAACGTCAGGTTGGGCACCGCGGCGATGGTCACCGTGAACTGCTTGTTCACGGTGTCCCCGTCCTCGTCGGTGACCTTGACCCGGAACGTGAAGTCACCGTCGGTGGTCGGTGTGCCGGACAGCTTGCCGCTGTTCGACAGGGTCAGCCCGGCCGGCAGCGACCCGGAGGTCACGTCCCAGCTGAGTGTCCCCGTGCCGCCCGAGGCGGTGAACTGGTGGACGTACGCGACGCCGACCTCGCCGTCACCGGGGGTCGAGGTGATGACCGGCGCGGCGTTCAACGTGACCGGTGCGGTGGTGGCTGATGCCGGACCGGTGCCCGCCGCATTCCTGGCCGCGATGGTGAAGGTGTAGACGCCCCCGGGGGTCAGGCCGGTGACGGTCTGGATGGTCGCCGTCGAGTCGAAGACGACTGGGGTCTGAGCCACGCGGCTGAGGTATGGGGTGACGACGTAACCGGTGACGGCGGAGTTTCCGTCGCTGGTCGGAGCCGTCCAGCGGACCACGGCCGAGGAGGTCCCCGGTGTGACGTTGCCGACGGCCGGTGCACTGGGCACCGTCCGGACCGCGAGCGTCGTCTCCCTGGTGTCGGACTGGCCGAAGGAATCGACGACCTTGACCGTGAACGCGTAGTCCCCGGCCGCGGTCGGCGTACCCGAGAGCACCCCGGTGGCGGTGTTCAGGGTCAGCCCGGCCGGTAGGGAGCCGGTGGGGACGGAGAACACGAACGGGCCGGTGCCACCGGTCCGGGTCAGGGTCCGGCTGTACGCGTCCCCGACCTGGCCCACCGGCAGGGGTGAGCTGTAGGTCAGCGCCGGCGGTGCCGCGATGACGACGGTGAAATCCTTCGACGATGTCGCGACATCCGCATCGGTCACCGTGACGGTGAAGGTCGAACTGCCCGCCGTCGTCGGTGTACCGAAGACCAGCCCTCGGCTGGTGATGCTCAGGCCGGCCGGCAACGTGCCGGCGGTGATCGCGTAGCTCAGCGGGTCGGTGCCGCCCGACGAGGTCAGCTGATGGTTGTACGCCGCGCCGACCTCACCGTTCGGCGGGGTCGAGGTGATCGTCGGGACACCGTTCAGCGCCAGCGGAGCCGAGGCGGCCGAGGCCGGGCCGGTCCCGATGGCGTTCTTCCCCGCGACCGTGAAGGTGTAGGTGCCCCCCGCGGTCAGACCGGTCAACGTCTGGCTGGTGGAGCCGGCGGCGACGTTCACCGGCGCCTGAGCCACTCCGTTCAGGTACGGGGTGACGATGTAGCCGGTCAAGGCCGAGTTCCCGTCGCTGGTCGGAGCGGCCCACCGGACCACGGCCGAGGTGGTGCCCCCGGTGACCGCACCGATGATCGGGGCACTGGGCACCGACCGGACGGCGATCGTCGTGGCCTTGGTGTCCGACATGCCGAACGCGTCGACCACCCGGGCGGTGAACGCGTAGTCACCGGGCGTGGTCGGGGTACCGGACAGCACACCGGTCGTGGTGTTCAGGGTCAAGCCGGCCGGCAGGGTGCCGGTGCTGATCGAGAACGTGAACGGCCCGGTCCCACCGCTGCGGGTCAGCGTCTTGCTGTAGGGATCTCCGACGATCGCGGTGGTCAGCGGCGAGCTGTAGGTCAGCGTCGGTGGTGCCGCGACGACGACCGTGAACTGCCTCGCCGACGTCGCACCATCGGCGTCGGTGACCTTGACGGTGAAGGTCGAGCTCCCGGCCGTGGTCGGCGTACCGAAGATCAGACCGGCGCTGGAGATACTCAGACCGGCCGGCAGGGTGTCGGCGGTGATCGCGTAGCTCAACGGAGCGGTGCCGCCCGAGGACACCAGCTGATGGCTGTACGCCGCGCCGACCTCGCCGTTCGGCGGGGTCGAGGTGATGGCGGGCACGCTGTTCAACGTCACCGCGCCGGAGGCGGCCGAGGCCGGCCCGGTCCCGATCGTGTTCTTGGCGGCCACCCTGAAGGTGTACGTGCCTCCCGCGGTGAGCCCGGTCAGCGTCTGGCTGGTGGAGGTCGAGTCGAAGGTCACCGGGGTCTGCGCCACGCCGGTGAGGTAAGGGGTGACGACGTAGCCGGTGATCGGAGAGTTGCCCTCCGCGGTCGGAGCGGTCCAGCGGACCACCGCCGAGGTGGTGCCCCCCGTGACCGTGCCGATGGTCGGCGCGGCCGGGATGGTGCGGACCGACAGGCTGGCGCCCTTGGTGTCCGAGGCGCCGAGCGCGTCGACCACCTTGACGGTGAACGCGTAGTCACCGGGGCTGGTCGGGGTGCCCGAGAGCACACCGGTCGTGGTGTTGAGGGTCAGACCGGGCGGCAGGGTGCCACTGACGGTGGAGAAAGTGAACGGACCGGTCCCGCCGGTGCGGGTGAAGGTCGTGCTGTACGCGCTCCCCACCTGGGCGTCCGGCTGCGCGCCGGTGAAGGTCAGGATCGGCTGAGCGGCGATGACCACGGTGAAGGTCTTCGTGCTGACCTCGTTGTAGGAGTCGGTGACCCGAGCCCGGAAGGTGTAGGTCCCCGCCGCGGTCGGTGTACCCGAGATCAGGCCGCCGGCTGACAGGCTGAGCCCGTCGGGCAGCGTCCCGGAGGTCAGGTCGTAGGTGTATCCGGCCGTCCCCCCGGACTGGGTGAACTGGTGACGGTAGCCGATGCCCACCTCGCCGTCCTGTGGCGTCGAGGTGATGGTCGGTCCGGCGTTGACGGTCACCGCGTTCGTGGTGGCCGAGGCCGGACCGGTTCCGGCCGCGTTGATGGCCGCCACCGTGAAGGTGTAGGAGGAACCGGCCGTCAGACCGGTCACGGTCTGCGTGGTCGCGGTCGAGTTGAAGGTCTGCGCGGTCTGCGCCACCCCACCGAGGTACGGGGTGATGACATAGCCGGTGATCGCTGAGTATCCGTTGCTGCTCGGCGTGGTCCAGGTCAGTCGGGCCCCCGACGTTCCGGCGGTGGCCGCCGCAGAGGTGGGCGCGGACGGCACCGTGTAGGGCACGGCCACGTCGCTGAGCGTGCTGGCCACACCGGTTCCGTTGGCGTTCTTGGCCGCCACCGTGAAGGTGTACGAGCTACCGGCGGTGGCGTTGGCCACCGTGTAGGTGGTGGTACCGGCGGCGATCTGGACCGCCGTCTGGGCCACACCGTCCTTGTACGGGGTGAGGACGTAACCGGTGATCGCCGAGCCGCCGCTCGCCGGGACGTCCCAGCTCGCGGTGGCGCTCAGCACCCCCGCCGCCGCGGTGACGGTCGGCGTGCCCGGAACGCTGGTGTAGGTGAAGCCGACCGTGCCCGAGGATCCCAGGGTGACGACCTTGACCGACACCGCACCCACCGCGTGGGTCGGCATCGAAGAGATGCCCAGCGACCCGTTGGCGTTGGTGGTGAAGCAGCCGGCGGCCGCGACGTTGTTGGTGCACTGGGCCAGCGTCGTGCCGGTCGCGGCGGCCAGTTCGGCGGTGGTGCCGACCTGGATGGCGGTCGCGGCCGAGGTGTTCGTCCCGGTGATGACGACCGCCGTCCCGCTCGGGCCGCTGGCCGGAGCGATGGTCAGGTTGCTCGGAACCGAGGCCGGCGTCACGATCACCGTGGTGTTGCCGTAGCCCGGATTGGAGTTGGCCGAGGAGGCGGTGACGACGCTGCCGCTGCCGATGGTGGCCGAGGTGACCGCGGCGGTGGCGGTGCCGTTGATGGTCAGATTGGGCAAGGTCGAGCCGGCCGCGAACGGCTGGCTGTTGTTGGTGCAGGTGATCGAGTACTTCAGGGTGGTCGCGTTCTGAACCGGCGTGGCGCAGGTCCAGCCCGGACCCGACCCGCTGACCGCTTTCACCCCGGTGGGCATCGTCTCGGTGACCGAGACGGCCCCGGTCTCGCTGAGGCCCGCCTCGACACCGGCCTTGACCACGTAGGTGACCGGATCACCGGCGGCGAGGTTGGCCGCGGTGTAGGCAGACTGGGCGACGGTCAGCTGCGGAACGGATCCGTTGAGGGTGGTGACCGTGGTCTGATCGAGCTCGTGGTAGTCGACCGAGCCGCCAGTCGAAGCGACGAATCCGAACGCCAACTGCTTGGGTAGGCCGGACGAGTCGAGGTAGCTCGCGGGGAACGACAGCCCCGCGCCGACGGTCGGCAGCGTGCTGGTGAGGACCTTCTGGGTGCCCCCGACCGGGGTGAAGGCGACCGCGTAGCTCTTGGCCGCCACGGTCAGACCCGACGCCGAGATGACCGCGGAGGTGTTGGGGTTGATGACGACCTGGACCGGAACCTTCGACGCGGTCCGGGTGTTCGAGCGCAGCGCGATTGCGGCCGAGGTCGTGGTGGTCGCCGTGCTCTGGATCGGGCAGTAGCCGACCGTTCCGTTACCGGGACCCTTGACCACGACCTGGCCCTTCACCTGCCCCGAGGCCGAGATCCAGGCCGGGCTCGCGGCACAGCCGGTGCCCTGGTAGGCGGAGTTGCTGTAGTTGCCGAAGACATCGAGGCCGATGCCGAGGTAGCCGTAGGCAAGACCCTTGTTCGTGCTGTAGGGCGCATAGCCCAACGAACCGCCGGTGTAGCCGATGTTCGGCGGGGACACCGGGTTGGTCGGGTCGACCGCTGCCAGCGCGAAGGCGATCCCGTCGGCCGGGGTCGTGGTCGTCCCGTACTGATAGGTGTTGAAGCTGAGATCGAGCCCCTGCGCGGTCGGCACGCTGGCCGCGGCAAAGACCCCACCGACCTTGCTGGTCCCGTTGTCGGTCAGCCGGAGGAAGCCCGATCCGTTGACGTCATTGGCCGTGGTGCAACTGGTGGGCACCACAGTGGTGTTGCCCGAGGCGGTCAGGCAGGCCATGTTCGTGCCACCGGACGACGTCGGCAGCACCACGGCGCCCACGCCGTTCGCGGTGTTGTTCTTGAATGTCTGGTTGAACAGCGTAGTGGTGGCGGCACCCGCTGGTGTGGGCAGCAAGACCTGGGTCGCAGTGGCGGAGACCGCGGCCGCGGCGAGGACAGCGACGACTCGCCGGCGTAACGACGTGATCATGGGGGAGCTTTCTCGAGGGCAAGCGCAGCAGCACGAAAGAATCCCCCGAGGTCGGTCACCGCGACGATGCCGGATCCGAACCGAGTGAAAGGTAGCAGACAGGTCACAACTTGATCAATGACCGATGTTCACCCCTGGGTGAAACGAAGTTTCAGGACTGGGCGCCGGGCCAACTCACGCTGAGGGCCGCCGCATCGGATGCGCGTCGCATCGCTGTCGCCCGATCGTCACCGGCGGCGAGGGCCGCGGCCAGCGCGCCGCAGTAGGTGTCCCCGGCACCGGTGGTGTCGACCACGGTGTCCACCCGGCCGGCCGGGACCTCGATGTCGCCCCACCGCGAACCTTGGGATCCGAGCGTGACCAGGAGCGATCCGGCCCGACCTCCGGAGGCGGCGAGCTCGGCCGCCTCGTGCTCGTTGACGATGACCAGGGCCTCGGCGATGGTCTCGGCCGGCAGGTCGGCGTAGGGGGCGAGGTTGATGATCAGCCGGGCACCGGTCGGTGCCACCCGGCGCGCGGCCTCGGCCACGAGCTCGACCGGGATCTCCAGCTGGAGCAGAGCGACGTCGTCCTCATCCAGCTCGTCCAGCACCCCTAGGTGGGTCGGCTCGAGCGCGCCGTTCGCGCCCGGCGACACGATGATCGAGTTGTCACCGTCCTCGGCCACGGCGATGAGGGCCCGGCCGGTGGCCCGATCCGGAGCGACGACCAAATGCGCGATGTCGATGCCGGCGCGGCTCAGCCGGTCCGCGTACGCGGTGCCCTCGGCGTCGTCGCCGACACAGCCGACCATGATCACCTCGGCACCGGCGCGGGCGGCCGCGAGGGCCTGGTTGGCACCCTTGCCGCCGAAGCCGAGCTGCGGCTCGCCACCCATCACCGTCTCGCCGGGGCCCGGGTGCCGCACGACCTGGACGGTCACGTCGACGTTCAGCGACCCGACCACGACGACTCGTCCCATGCGCGTTTCCCCTCGTCAGATCCACGCCTGTTGGCGGGCACATGACAGAAATTGTTAACCCGTGTTCAGCGGCGCCCCGGTTTCGACACGCGGGGCCACGGGCAGCACTTGGGGCGGGTCACACGTGAAGTCCCTGCGCTCCCCCGTCCTCTCCGTTCGCCGTCAACGGCGGCGACTCGGGCGACTCGGGCGAGCTGTCGGCCGCCCGCCCGTCGGCGTGGTGTCTGGGTCAGCGGCGTACGGCTGCGTAGCGTTGGCGCGAGCCCGTTCGTCGCAAGGAGATCAACATGTCGTCATTCCTCGGTTTTCTGCGCAGCTTCGGCCTGCTCATCGCCCGGATCGGGGTCGGGGGCATCATGATCGCCCACGGCTACGTGCGTTGGCAGATCCAGGGGATCCCGAAGCAGACGGCGTACCTGATCCAGTTCGGCACCCCCTACCCCGAGGTCGCGGCCTGGGGCTCGACCATCTTCGAAATCGTCGGCGGCGTGTTCCTGGTCGTCGGTGCACTGACCCCGCTGATCGGGCTCGGGCTGCTGATCCAGCAGGTGCTGACCATCTCGTACACGAACTACTCCAAGAGCTGGAACCTGATGACCCTCGACGGCGCCGCCTACAACGGTGGCTTCGAGTACAACGTCGCGCTCGGCGTGCTCGGTCTGCTGTTCCTGGTGATGGGTGGCGGCGCTGCGGCGATCGACCGGCTGTTCAAGCGGTCGAAGTCCGACGAGGACGTCGACGACCCGAGTGACGTCCATACGTCGGCCTCGGTCTGAGACCATCCCGACGGTCCCCCTTGCCGACCTCCGGGCTGAGATTCACAGACAGCACACAGGGAGAGCACAGACGGGACCAGGAATCCGGTGACAGTCTGGCGTCATGGCCCGACTCGACCACAGCACCTCGCCCTTGACCCGCCCGGATGGCACGCCGATCCGCGTTCTCGCGGTCGACGACGAGATGAGTCTGACCGAATTGCTCTCGATGGCCATGCGCTACGAGGGCTGGGAGGTCAGCACCGCATCCTCCGGCACCCAGGCCGTCAAGGTCGCCCGCGAGGTGCGGCCCGACGCGATCGTGCTCGACATGATGCTGCCCGACTTCGACGGCCTCGAGGTGATGCGGCGGATCCGCACCGAGGAGCCCGATGTCCCGGTCATCTTCCTGACCGCCAAAGACGCGGTCGAGGATCGGATCGGCGGACTGACCGCGGGCGGTGACGACTACGTCACCAAGCCGTTCAGTCTCGAAGAGGTCATCGCCCGGCTGCGCGGACTGCTCCGCCGCAGCGGTGCCGCGTTCGCGAAGAGCGATTCGACCCTGGTCGTCGGGGATCTGGTCCTCGACGAGGACAGCCACGAGGTGACCCGCGGTGGGACCGAGATCCAGCTGACCGCCACCGAGTTCGAGCTGCTCCGCTATCTGATGCGGAACCCACGCCGGGTGCTGAGCAAGGCGCAGATCCTCGACCGGGTGTGGAACTACGACTTCGGCGGCCAGGCCAACGTGGTCGAGCTCTACATCTCCTACCTGCGCAAGAAGATCGACGTCAACCGCGCCCCGATGATTCACACCATGCGGGGAGCCGGGTACGTGCTGCGTCCGGCGAGCTGATGCCCGCCGAGGTCTTGTCCGCCGGGTTGGCTGCGCCGGTTCCACTGGCCCGGGGCACCCTCGGCCGACGGCTGATCGTGCGGGTCACCGCGCTGGTCGCTCTGCTGACCCTGGCGGTGACCGCCGCAACCGCGCTGGCCACCTGGCAGGTGCTGACCCGGCAGGTCGACGGCCAGCTGACCTCGATCAGCAACCGGCTGCGCGATCCGGGCAGCGGGTCCGGTCGTCCGGACCGACTCATCGGCCCGGGCCAGCCCTTCGGCACCATCGCTGCCGTCTTCGACGCCGACGACACCCTGCTGCAGGGCGCCCGGCTGGTCGAGGAGCGCGGCACCGGGCGCGGCGGTCAGGCCGAATCGCTCGACACCCCCGTCATTGCCCAGCTGGCCGCCCTCGAGCTCGACGGCCAGCCGACCACGGTCCGACTCGAGGGGCTCGGCCGGTATCGCGCCGTCAGCTTCCGGGTCACCGCCGGTGGTCGAACCATCGGCTCGATCGTCTTCGCCGTCCCCCTGCGCGACGTCGACCACGCGCTGATCGAGCTGGTCGGGCTGGCGGCAGGGCTGTCCGGGTTGGCCATCGTCGGAACCGTCTTCGCCTCACGCGCCCTGGTCGTCCGCAGCTTGCGACCACTCAACCGGGTCGCCGCCACCGCGCAACAGGTGTCGCAGCTCCCGCTCGATCGCGGTGAGGTGGCCCTCGCCGTCCGGGTCGCCCCCGACGACGCCGACCCCGCCTCCGAGGTCGGTCGGGTCGGCCAGGCGCTGAACCACCTGCTCGCCAACGTCGAGGACGCCCTCGCCGCGCGGCAGGCCAGCGAGACCAGGGTGCGGCAGTTCGTCGCCGACGCCTCGCACGAACTCCGCAACCCGCTGGCCGCGATCCGGGGCTACGCCGAGCTGACCCGGCGGGACCGCCAGGAGATGCCGGCTCGGGCCGCGTACGCACTGGAACGGGTGGAGTCCGAGGCCGAGCGGATGTCGCATCTGGTCGAGGACCTGCTGCTGCTGGCCCGGCTCGACTCCGGGCCCGCGCTCGCGGTCACCGCGGTGGACCTGAGCGAACTGGTGATCAACGCGGTCAGCGACGCCCGGGCCGCCGGCCGCGACCACGTCTGGCAGCTGTCGCTGCCCGAGGAACCCGTCTCGGCGCTCGGCGACGCGCACCGGCTGCACCAGGTGGTTGCCAACCTGCTCGCCAACGCCCGCACCCACACCCCGGCCGGGACCCAGGTCCGGACCTCGGTGTTGGTGGACCGCGACTCGGCGGTGGTGACGGTGACCGACAACGGCCCCGGGATCCCCGATCAGATCCAGGACCAGGTCTTCGAACGCTTCACCCGCGCCGACACCGCACGGGTCCGCGCCGCCGGCGCCGCCCAGGGCAGGAGCACCGGGCTCGGCCTGGCCATCGTCGCCGCCGTGGTCGACGCCCACCAGGGCTCGGTCCAGGTGACCAGCGAACCCGGTCGCACCGAGTTCGTCGTCCGACTGCCGCTCGCCGTCCTCGAGGCCCCGCCGTACGACGGCCCCGGCCCGGACATGCGCCCGCCGGTCTAGCGCCGACTCCTCCGCCCACCCCCGCCGGGCCGACTCATCCCGCCCGGGGCCGTCGGGCTCCGCCGACCCCCGGGTCCGCAGAAAGTGGAGTGAACTCCACTTCCTGCAGCGGCCGCGCGGGGGGCGCGGGGTCGGTCAGACCTCTGCCGTGGCGAACTGGGTCCGGTAGAGCTCGGCGTAGCGGCCACCGGCGGAGAGCAGCTCCTCGTGGCGGCCGCGTTCGATGATCCGGCCGGCCTCGAGCACCAGGATCTGGTCGGCGGACCGGATGGTCGAGAGTCGGTGGGCGATGACGATCGAGGTACGCCCGACCAGGGCTTCGCCGAGCGCCTCCTGGACGGCGGCCTCCGAGGTGGAGTCGAGGTGTGCGGTGGCCTCGTCGAGGATGACCACCTGTGGGGCCGCCAGCAGCAGCCGGGCGATGGTCAACCGCTGACGCTCGCCGCCGGAGAGTCGGTAGCCACGCTCCCCCACCACGGTGTCGAGGCCTTCGGGCAGCGCGGCGACCAGATCGCCCAGCCGAGCCCGACGCAGCGCATCGAAGATCTGTTCGTCGGTGGCGGTCTCGCGCGCCAACAGCAGGTTGGCCCGGATCGACTCGTGGAACAGGTGCCCGTCCTGGGTGACCAGACCGAGGGTGGCACGGATCGAGGCGAAGCTCAGGTCTCGGACGTCGACGCCACCGAGGCGGACCGAGCCCTCGTCGACGTCGTAGAGCCGGGCCAACAGTTGGGCGATGGTCGACTTCCCGGCGCCGGACGAGCCGACCAGCGCGACCAGCTCACCCGGGCGGGCGGTGAAGCTGACGTCGTGGATGACCGTCTCGCCGCCGCGGGAGTCGAGCACGGCGACCTCCTCGAGCGAGGCCAGCGAGACCTTGTCGGCCGACGGGTAGGCGAAACGGACGTGGTCGAACTCCACCCCCGCCGGTGTGTCGGGCAGCACGACGGCATCCGGCTTCTCGGTGATCAGCGGCTCGAGATCGAGGATCTCGAAGACCCGCTCGAAGCTGACCAACGCGCTCATCACCTCGACCCGGGCGCTGGCCAGCCCGGTCAGCGGCGCGTACAACCGGGTGATCAGCAACGCCATCGACACGACTGCGCCGGCGTCCATCCCGCCGGTCAGCGCGTAGTAGCCGCCCAGGCCGTAGACCAGCGCCAACGCCAGTGCCGACACCAGGGTGAGGGCGATCACGAACCCGGTCTGGACCATGGCGGTGCGGACGCCGATGTCGCGGACCCGCTCGGCCCGGTGACCGAACTCGGCCGATTCGCGGGTCGGACGCGCGAACAGCTTGACCAGGGTCGCGCCCGGGGCGGAGAAGCGTTCGGTCATCTGGGTGCCCATGGCCGCGTTGTGATCGGCCGCCTCCATCCCGAGTCGGGCGATCCGGCTACCCAACCGCCGGGCCGGGATGATGAAGATGGGCAGCAGCACCAGGGCCAGCACGGTGATCTGCCAGGACAGGGTGAGCATGGCGATCACGGCGAGCACCAGCGAGACCACGTTGCCCACAACCCCGGACAAGGTGTCGGAGAAGGCGCGTTGGGCGCCGATCACGTCGTTGTTGAGCCGACTGACCAGAGCGCCGGTGCGGGTCCGGGTGAAGAAGGCGATGGGCTGCTGTTGCACGTGGTCGAACACCGCGCGGCGGAGGTCGTAGATCAGACCCTCACCGATCCGCGAGGAGCAATACCGCGACAACAGCGCGACGCCCGCCTCGGCCAGCGCGATCGCCGCGATGACCATCGCCAGGATGGCGACGATCCGATAGGGCTGACGGTCGACCAGGGCGTTGACGATCCGACCAGCGAGCAGCGGTGTGGCCACGGCGAGCACCGCGCCGACCACGCTGAGGACCAGGAAGCCGACCAGCAGCCGTCGGTGGGGCTGGGCGAAACCCAAGATCCGTCGGCCGGTGACCCGGGAGAACGAGCGCTTGCCCTGTCGCGCGTACATCATGCCGCGCAAGGACGTCCAGGCGGCGCTCTCCATACTCATGGGTCTGACCCTAGAACGTGAAGCCGATATGAGCTCAATCGAAAACGACCAGTTGTGCGATTTCCTTGGCCCCTGGGCGGATCGGCCGCCCGATCCGCGTCGACGACCCTGACAGACGCGTCGACATCGTGCGACGGCCAAGCAGGACCTGGCCGGGGTGGCCCGGCTGATCCGGATTTCCCGGCATGTGCCGGCAGACGGCTCCTGAAACGGCCGCGGGTGGGGGCGTTTCCCGGCACGTGCCGGGAAACGGAGAGCCGACGGTCAGGTCGTAGAGTCGGGCCATGGCCAAGGCGACCGAGCGGATCGACTTCGAGATCGGCGATCGGGTGGTCAAGATCAGCAATCCGGGCCGGGTCTACTTCTCGGCCCGCGGCGAGACCAAGCTCGATCTGGCCCGCTACTACGCCTCGGTCGGTGACGGGATCGTCAACGCCCTCTACCACCGGCCGTGCATGCTGCACCGGTTCCCCGACGGAGTCGACGGCGAGAAGGTCCATCAGAAGCGACTGCCCCATGGGGCACCCCCGTGGATCGAGACCGTACGCGTGCACTTCCCCCGCTACAACCGCGACGCCGACGAGCTCTGTGTCACCCACCCGGCCGATGTGATCTGGGCGGTGCAGATGTCCACAGTGGAGTTCCACCCCTGGAACAGCCGCCGTGACGATGTCGAGAAGCCCGACGAGTGGCGGATCGATCTCGACCCGATGCCGGTCGCCCGCTACGCGGATGTGCGGCAGGCTGCGGTGATCGTCCAGCAACTCCTCGAGGAGCTGGGCGCGGTCGGTTACCCCAAGACCTCGGGCGGCAAGGGCTTGCACATCTACGTCCGGATCGCCCCCGAGCATGGTCACCCGGACGTCCGCCGCGCCGCCTGGGCGTTCGCGCGCGAGGTCGAGCGGCGCAGCAACGGGCTGGTCGACATCACCTGGTGGCGCAAGGATCGCGACCCCGGCTCGATCTTCGTCGACTACAACCAGAATGCTCGCGACCACACCATCGCCAGCGCCTACTCGGTCCGAGGCACGCCGGAGGGAATCGTCTCCGCACCGATCCGCTGGGACGAGATCGCCGACGCCGAGCCCCACGACTTCACCATCGCCACCATGCCGGCCCGGTTCGCCGAGCTCGGCGACCTGCACGCCGACATCGACGACCACGTCTACCGGCTCGACACCCTGCTCGAGTGGGCCGCGCGCGACGAACGCGACCACAAGGCCGCACCCGAGGGCGAGTGACGTCCGTCAACCCTGGACTGGATCGGCTGCAGCTCGGGCGGCAGCAGATCGCAGAACCCCGCGTACGCGTGTGATCCCACCCGGCCGAACGCCCCGGAAAAGCGAACGATCCCGCGGCCGTGCCGCGGGATCGCTCTACTCACTCAGGGACTCGGCGACACTCGCTCAGGCGAGGCCCTTCTCTTTCAGCCACTCCCCGGCCACCTGATCCGGATCCTGCCGGTCGGTGTCGACCTTGCCGATCAGCGCGGTCAGATCGTCCGTGGTGAGAGCGGCCGACACCGCGTCGAGCGCTCCGCTCACGGTGGTGTCCGACGCCAGGTCGGAACGCACCAGCGGCAACACGTTCTGCGGCAGGATCATCGACTCGGGGTCATCGAGCTTGACGTAGCCCTTCTCGGCGATGATCGGGTCGGTCGTGTAGAAGGTCGCGACCTGGATCTTGTTGCTGTCGAGGTCGGCGATCTTCGGGGGGTACTTCGGGTACGGGGTGAACGCCTTGAACTTGGCGCCGTAGATGCTCTCCACACCCTTCGGTCCGTACGCACGCGACTCGAGCTCCGGCGGTCCGCCGAGAGTGGAGTCGGCCGAGATCTTCTTCAGATCGGCGAGCGAGGCGATCCCGTTCTGGGCGGCATACTCCTTGGTCACCACGTAGACGTCCTGGTCGACCGCGGCCGACGGCTCGAGCACCTTCAGGTCGCTGGGTAGCGCGTCGGGCAAAGCCGCGTTGACCTCGTCGGCCGTCTTGGCGGTCGCGTCGGACTTGAAGTTCAACAGCAGGTTGCCGGTGTACTCCGGCACGACCGAGATCGACTGGTCCTGCAGCGCCTTGATGTAGATCTCCCGCGAACCGATGCTGAGCTTGGTCGAGCTCTGCACGCCCTTGGCGACGAGCGCCTGCGAGTAGATCTCGGCCAGGATCTTCGACTCGGTGAAGTCGGCCGAGCCGACGATGACCGGACCGCTCGCTGCTCCGGACCCCGACGCCGACGGAGCTGCCGAGGTGCCGCCCAGCGGGTCGCCACCTCCGCCGCCACACGCGGCCAGCAGGAGTGCGGCGAGCGTCAGGCCGACACCGGCTAGTGGCTTCTTGATCTTCATGGTGACTCCATCCGTCCCGGGAGTAATTCCCGACGATTCAACCAGGCTATGTAGGAACTGCGGCAGTAGCTATGTGTGTCTTTCTTCCTGGACGACTTCTCCGCCCGGCCGCCCACCCGATGCCGCCCAGGAGCACGTCGAGGACGATCGCCAACGCGGCCACCACGACCGCTCCGGCGACCATCTGGGAGTAGTTACGGGTGGCGTTACCGGTGATCAACAGGCGTCCGAGCGCACCGCCCCCGGTGAACCCGGCGATGGTCGCGGTGGCCACGACCTGCAGCGTCGCGCTACGCAGACCGGAGATGATCAGCGGAAGGGCCAGCGGGACCTCGACCTTGCTGACCACCTGACCCGCTGACATGCCCAACGCCCGGGCGGCCAGCACCGCTTCGGGCTCCGCGCCCTCGATCCCGGCCGAGGTCGCGGTCAGGATGGCCGGCAGGGCGAGGATCGCGAGCACCCCGATGATCGGCAGCACCCCCGTGCCCGCGAGCAGCACGACCAGGACGAGCAACCCCAGGCTGGGGATGGCCCGGGCAGCGTTGCTGGCCCCGATGACCAGGAACGAACCCCGTCCGGTGTGTCCGATGAGGATGCCGATGGGTACCGCGATCAGGGCGGCCAGAGCCACCGCTGCCCCGGTGTAGCGCAGGTGTTCGAGCAGCAGCTGGAGGATGCCGTTGGTCCCGGTCCAGTTCGCCGGGTCCAGCACGTAGTCGAAGATCGTCATGCTGTCCGCCGCCGCCTAGCCCACGGCAGAGTGCCGCGTTGGATGATCAGAATGATCGCGTCGAAGATCAGCGCCAGCACCAGCGTGAGCACCAGTCCGACGATGATCGGGGTGTAGAAGAAGCTGCCGAAACCGAGATCGAACAGCTTGCCCAGGGCACCACTGCCCACGAGGACGGCCACGCTGACCAGAGCGATGTTGGACACGGTGACGACCCGGAGCCCGGCGAAGATCACCGGCATCGCGAGGGGCAGCTCGACCCCGAACAGCCGCCGGAACCAGCCGTAACCCACCGCGGTGGCGGACTGCTTGACCAGCGGCGGGACCGAACGCAGACCGTCCACCACGCTGCGGACCAGCAGGGCCACCGAGTAGATGGCCAGAGCCACGACGATGTTGGCCGGATTGAGGATCTTGGTGCCCAGCAGCAGGGGCATCAGCACGAACAGGGCCAGCGACGGGATGGAGTAAATGACCCCGAACAGGGCCAGGATCACGTTCGCCGCCTTACCGGTCTTCGACACCAGGTAACCCAGCGGCAGCGAGACGACGAAGGCCACCAGAACGGGCAGCACCGCCAGCACGATGTGCTCGAGCGTCAGCTGCCCGATCATCGGGATGTTGCGGTTGAGCCATTTCCAGTCGAGATTCATCGCCCGACCTGCGGGTTGGGCCGGATCTCGGTCGGCGCCTCGTCATCGGTGGCCCCGGGAGAGTGACCGGACACCGCACGGACCTGGGTGGCGTCGTCGTCCTCGGCCGGGCGCGGATCCTGCATCTCGGTCGGCCGGTCGGCAACCGGGACGCCGGCGACCACGATCGGGTCGTCGTCCCCGCGCTCCGGATCGACCAACGCTTCCTCGGTCGGGGCTACGGCGGAGTCGGTCGGGGTCGGATCGGTGGCGGCCGAATCGCTCTCGATCACCGGCTTCGAGATGACCGTGTCCTGCTCCGACTGCGGTGTCGCCTCGGCGACCGGGGGCAGGGTCGGGCCGGATCCGGACGGCGCCGGCGGGCCGGACGACAGCTCGATCGGTGAGGGGGCCACCCCCAGCCGGCTCTGGGTCACCTGGGCCAGGATCGCTGAGGCGCCGACCACACCGGCGAACCGACCGGTCTCGGGAGCGACGGCGACGGCGAGGCCGTAGGGCGAGGTCAGGGCCGAGTCAAGGGCGACCCGCAACGTGTCCCGGTCGGGCACGAAGGTGGAGCCCAGCGGCAACATCTGCTGCGAACGATCCGGGCCGGCCCAGCCGACCGGGCGCGCATCGGCGTCGACGACCAGAGTGGGCTCGCCCGAGGTGGCTGATTCGAGGTCGCGGACGACACGCACCGAGTCCAGGGAGATTCCCCCGGCGTTGAGGAAGGACAGTGAACGGTAGCCACGATCGCGACCGATGAAGCCTTCGACGAAGGCGTCGGTGGGCTCTTCGAGCAGTTGCTGCGGGGTGCCCGCCTGCGCGAGCCGGCCCCCGACCCGCAGGATGACGACCTGGTCGCCGAGTTTGATGGCCTCGTCGATGTCATGGGTGATCAGGATGATCGTCTTGCTGATCTCGCGCTGCAGGCCGAGGAAGAATTCGTGCAGCTCCGCGCGGACGACCGGGTCGACGGCAGAGAACGGCTCGTCCATCAGCATCACCAGCGGGTCGGCCGCCAACGCCCGAGCCACTCCGACCCGTTGCTGCTGCCCGCCGGACAGCTGGGCCGGGAACCGGTTGGCCATCCGCCGGTCGAGACCGACGTTGTCGAGCAGGGTCAGCGAGCGCTCCCGGATCTTGGACTTCGACCAGCCGAGCAATCCCGGGACCGTACCGATGTTGTCGAGCACGGATCGGTGCGGGAACAGCCCGCCGTTCTGGATGACGTAGCCCATCTGACGGCGCAGCGTGGTCTTGCGACGCGACTTCAGCGGAGTCCCGTCCCAGGTGATCTTCCCGGTGCTCGGCTCGAGCATCCGGTTGACCATCCGCAGGGTCGTGGTCTTGCCACAGCCGGACGGGCCGACGATGACGGTGATCTTGCCCGACGGGACCACCAGACTGAGATCCTGGACGGCAGCCGTGCCGTCCCGGTAGGTCTTTCCGACTGACTCGAACTCGATCACGTGCTACCCCACTTGCTCTGCGACGCCTCGTCAGCGTCGTCGCCAACGACAGTAGCTTCGGCCACGGACATTCTTCTCGACATCGACCGGCGTGGCTCGTTGCCGCGACCACAGCCCGCGGCTTGTCGGTACCTCTCCTTAGTATTCAAACGCCGACCCGCGACGAGGCGGATCGGTGAGCTAAGTTACCGACCAGTAACGAGGCGTGGAGGAGGGCTCCGATGACCGTGGTAGCGATCGTGGTCGCGCTGGCGGTGTCGGCGGTGGGGATCGCCCTGTTCGCCCGGGCCGCCGCCCGGATCGTCGGCGTGGTCCGGCTGGGCCAGCCGGAGGTCGGCCGTCGGGACCGACCGGGCGAACGGTGGAAGCACCTCGCGGCCGAGACCCTGGGTCACACCCGGATGCTGCAGTGGAGCACGGTCGGGGTGGCTCACTGGTTCGTCTTCGTCGCCTTCGGTGCGCTCTTCTTCACCCTGATCACCGCGTACGGACAGCTCTTCGACTCGCGTTTCGCGCTCCCGTTGATCGGGCACTGGGTGGTCTATGAGTGGGCCAGCGAGATCATCGCCTGGGCCGGGCTGATCTCGATCGTCGTGCTGATGGCCATCCGGGCTCGGGCCCGCCGCGAGGGCCGTGGGTCGCGCTTCTTCGGATCACGCGGGTGGCAGGGGGTGTTCGTCGAGTTCGTCATCCTCGGAATCGTCGTCTGCGTCCTCACCCTGCGGGCTCTGGAATACCGACTGCTCGGCGAGGAGACGTCACGGTGGCACTTCCCGCTGACCTGGTTCCTGCTGCCGACCGGTCTCGCCGCTTCCGCGCTGGCCACCGCGATCGTCCTGGTCGCCGCGCTCAAGATCATCATCTCGATGTCCTGGTTCGTCGTGATCGGGCTGCACACCACCATGGGTGTGGCCTGGCACCGCTTCACCGTCTGGCCCAACATCTGGTTCAAGCGCGAGTCGTCGGGCCGGCCCGCCCTCGGGGCGCTTCCGCCGATCGTCGTCGACGGCAAGCCCCTCGACTTCGCCGACATCGAGGACCTCGATGAGGACGCCGCGCTCGGCGTCGCCAAGATCGAGGATTTCAGCTGGAAGGGCCTGTTGGACGTCACCTCGTGCACCGAGTGCGGGCGATGCCAGTCCCAGTGCCCCGCCTGGCACACCGGCAAGCCGTTGTCGCCGAAGCTGCTGGTGATGGATCTGCGGGAGCACGCGTACGCGAAGGCGCCCTACCTGCAGGCCGACCCGGCCGACCGCGACTCGCTACCGGCCGCGGTGCAGCTCGAGGCCCAGCGCTCCTTGGTCGGACCGATCCAGGTCGGTGAGGACGGCATCCCCGGGGTGATCGACCCCGACGTCTTGTGGTCGTGCACCAACTGTGGCGCCTGCGTGCAGGAGTGTCCGGTCGACATCGAACACGTGGACCACATCGCCGGCATGCGACGCCATCAGGTGATGGTCGAATCGGAATTCCCGAAGCAGCTCAACGGGCTGTTCAAGGGGCTCGAGAACAAGGGCAACCCATGGTCGATGAACGCCCGCGGCCGGCTCGACTGGACCAAGGGACTGCCGTTCCCGGTGCCGGTGGTCGGCACGGACGTCCAGGATCTGACCGAGGTCGACTACCTGTTCTGGGTGGGTTGCGCGGGTGCCTTCGAGGACCGGGCCAAGAAGACCACCCAGGCCGTCGCCGAGCTGCTGCACACCGCCGGAGTCCGGTACGCGGTGCTCGGCAACGGTGAAACCTGCACCGGTGACCCGGCCCGCCGGGCCGGCAACGAGTTCCTGTTCGCCCAGCTGGCGATGGAGAACGTCGAGACGCTGAACGAGGCCAAGGCCACCAGGATCGTCACCAGCTGCGCCCATTGCCTCAATTCGCTGCGCAACGAGTACCCGCAGTTCGATCTGTACGTCGAGGTCATCCACCACACCCAGTTGCTCAACCGGCTGGTCCGCGAAGGGAAGCTGACGCCAGTCGCTCCGGCGGACGGCGAGACCCGGTCGATCACCTATCACGACCCCTGCTTCCTGGGCCGTCACAACGAGATCTACGAGCCGCCGCGCGAGTTGCTCGGCGCCATCCCCGGGGCGAAGGTCGCGGAGATGGAACGCAGCCGGGAGCGCTCGTTTTGCTGCGGGGCCGGTGGAGCCCGGATGTGGATGGAGGAGGACCTCGGCACCCGGATCAACGCCAACCGCACAGCCGAGGCGGTGCGCACTCTCGATGGCGCGGAGAACGCGGCCATCGCGACCGGCTGCCCGTTCTGCCGGGTGATGCTCGGCGACGGTCTGACCAGCGAGCAGGCCGACGGGGCCGCGCCGGAATCGACCGAGGTGCTCGACGTCGCCCAGCTCCTGCTCGAGTCGGTCCGTCGCGGCCAGCCGGGGACTGACGTCGCCTGACGCCATGAACCCTTCTCTTGACGTCGCAACGAACCGGGTCGGACGGCCTGCGGTCGGCTTCGGATCGCTGTCGGTGGGAGTCGCCGAGGACCTGCCGGCCTGGCTCGACGTGTCGTCGGTCTCCGGCGAGTCGCTCGTCGCCGTCCGTGCGCGCACCGCGTCGGGTGACGTGATCAACTACCGCGCGTGAGCCGTTCCGACCGGTCGGAACGGGTGCGGGTCAGATCTCGGTGCGGTGGAAGTTGAGGTGCGAGCGGCTCTGGGTCGGGCCGCGCTGACCCTGGTAGCGCGAACCCGACGCCGCCGAGCCGTAGGGGTGCTCGGCGGGCGAGGTCAGCCGGAAGAAACACAACTGGCCGATCTTCATCCCGGGCCAGAGCTTGATCGGCAGCGTGGCCACGTTGGAGAGCTCGAGGGTGACGTGACCGGAGAAGCCGGGATCGATGAAACCGGCGGTCGCGTGGGTCAGCAGACCGAGCCGTCCGAGCGAGGACTTGCCCTCGACCCGAGCGGCGATGTCGTCGGGCAGCGTGACGGCCTCGTAGATCGAGCCGAGAGCGAATTCGCCCGGGTGCAGGATGAACGGCTCGTCGCCGTCGGGCTCGACCGGCCGCGTCAGCTCGGCCTGTTCCATCGCCGGATCGATGTGCGGATAGCGGTGGTTCTCGAACACCCGGAAGTAGCGATCGAGCCGTACGTCGATGCTCGAGGGCTGCACCATCTCGGCCGCGTAGGGCTCGAGACCGATCCGGCCCGCGGCCACCTCGGCCTTGATGTCGCGATCGGAGAGCAGCATGGCCCGACCCTATCGTCCGTCGCAGGACGCGCGGTCCAGCGTCAGGAACGCCGGATCTCGAGCCAGTGATCCCCGATCGAGACGATCGAACCCTGCTGGACGTAGATGACTTCGCCCATCTGGCAGCGGGTGGACACGCCCTGGGCGTTGGTCACCGTGGAGCCGTTGGTCGATCCACGATCGACCACGAAGATGCCGCCCGCGTCGAGACCGACGGCCAGGTGGGACTTCGACACGGTCCGGGTCTCGTCAGCGATCTTGATCAGCTGAGCATCTTCCTCCCCCGGCTGCGGTTGCGGGTTGCGACCGAGCAGCACCAGCCCGTCGACGGCGATCTCGCGGCCGTCATCGAGCACCGCCCGCCACCCGGAGCGGGACGTCGCTGCGACGGGGTGGTCCGTCGCCGGTTCCCCGAGGTGTGCGGGGCCGGACGTCGGTGCCATCGGGCGCTGCTGAGCGGGCTGGTTGCGGCCCGCCGGCGGAAACGATCCCCCCGGGTTCGTCCCGGGCGGCGGGGTCAGCGGCATGCGCGGCCCGCCCGAGGCGCCGATCGGGGGCTGGACCGGTGGGGTCGGCTGACCGTAGGGACCCTGGGCCGGGTTGTTCGTCCGCGCGTACCCGGGTTGGGGCGGTCCGTACGCGGGTGCCTGCTGACCCGGGTCCGACGGCCGGTGCTGCGGCTGGGACGGGGCGCTCGGCTGGTGCTGGGGCTGGTTCGCGTACTGCTGCGGTTGGGCGGGCGGTTCGGTACTGCTGCGGTTGGTACTGGGGCGGTTGACCGCCCGGCAGTTGCTGCGGCGGTGACATGCTCGCGGCACCGGACTGGGCGGAGCGAGGCGCGAGGGCGCGACGCTTGATCAGCACCGCCTTCGCCGCTTGATCGTGCAGCCCCTGATGGCGAGGATGCAGCAGCAGCAGGATGATCAGGACCAGCAGGCCGACGCCGGTCACCGAGAGCAGCCACATGACCAGGCCGCGGAGCAGCGCACGCCCCAGGCCGACCGGACGCCCGTCGTAGAACCCGACCAGTTGCAGCTTCATCGCCTGCAGCCCGGGCGTGGCCGCCTTGTTGGCCAACCGGAACAGCAGCAGCAGCGCCCAGGCCAAGGTGACCACCGACACGACGATGCTCAACGGCACCCGGCCGCCGTCCAGCGTCGGGAGCACCGCTCCCGCCACGACGCCGGCGATCAGCGGCACGGAGGCGTCGATCAGGTACGCGACAAAACGTGGAGCCAGCGGCGCGACCTCGACGCCCGGCGGCAGGCCGGTCTCGCGGCTGGGGTTTCCGGGTGCTCCCGATGGCATTCGGACTCCTTGTGGACGCGGGCGAGTCAGGTCGACGCGCTTGACCCGACGTTACTGAGGGAAGTCAATCAGAATCGAGACGCCGTCACCGAGTTCGACGACGCTGCCCAGCTGGATCGGTTCGGCGCTACCCGGGGGCAGCGGTCGGCGCTGGTGGCCGGGAGCGACGACGACCGTGCCGTTGGTGGAGTTCAGGTCGGTGACCACGATCTGCCACCCGTCGGGCGCCACTTCAGCGTGAGTCCGGCTGATGTCGCCACCGGGGCTCGGCACCGTCATCAGCCGCGGTTCGGGGGTCGACGCCCGCTCGCCGGACGGCGCGCGGCCGATCAGGACCGCACGGTCGAGACCGACGCTGGTCCCGTCGGACGACCGCAGCACGGCCAGGACCGGGGGTGGGACGAGGCGCGGCTGCTGCGGCGGGATCGGCGTGCCGCAGACCCGGCACCGGTCGAGATCGGGTGGGCTGTGATGGCCGTAGGGGCAGGTGACGGCGAGGATCCCGGAGTCGCGACCCTGCTCCGGCGCACCGGGCCGCCCGGCTGGGCCGGCCGTCGGCATCATCAGCTGGGTGTCGCCGTTCTCGAGCTCGTCCAGCATGCTCGGCTGATCACGCTCGTCCAGCCGGGGCGGGGGTGGCGGGGTGTCGAGCTCATCTGGGGCGGCGAACGCAGCTGCCGGGGCGGCGGCCGGCGGGATGCCGAACGGGGCCGGAAGGGCGTAGGGACCACCCGGTCCGGCTGGGCCGGCCGGCGCGAACGGATCGGTGACGCCGGGATGCCCGAACGCGTCGTAGCCCCCGGACTCCACGGGCTGGTCGGACTCGTCGTAGCCCTGCGGGTCGTCCTCGTCCTCGGCCGTGGCCGTGGCTGCGAACGGATCGGGCTCGGCCAACGGGTCCGGCTGTGCGAACGAGTCCGGCTGTGCGAACGAGTCCGGCTGTGCGAACGAGTCGGCCGGCGCGTACCGGTCGGCCTCGGCGACCGGCTCCTCGTCGAAGCCGGTGTCGGCGAACGGATCGTCCATCAGCTCGGTCGACAGACCTTCCTTCTCCTCGGCCTGCTCCTCCGCTGCGGTTTCGTTCGACTCGGCATCCGGGCCCTCCGCTGGGGTCAGCTCGGGCTCGGGTTCGGGAGCGACGACCGCGGCGATCGGCAGCACCGGGGGAAGGGCGGGCGGCGCGGAAGCGACTAACGGGGCCGCCGCTGCGCTCGAACCGCCGTCGACCCCGGACGGAGCGAAGCCGCGGGAAGCCGGCGCAGCCGAGACGAGCGACACGGGCACCTCCTGCGGCGAGGAGATCAGCGCCGCCTCGTCGGCATCGAGCTCGACCGCCCCGGCGCGTACGGCACCGACGACCAACGGGAGCGTGAGCACCGGACCGGTGGACCGGTCCGCGAAACCGCCCGCCGGTGTGGTCAGCCGGACCCGGGACACGTGACCGTGCCCGGTCTCGCTCCACGTCTGGATGCCCTCGCCGCTGGCCAGCACCGCGCCGGAGTCCGGGTCGGTGACCGAAACCGCACCCCGGACCAGCGAACGCATGCCGTCGGTCGTCCAGAAGAAGGCGGCGAAACTCGGCATCCGATCGATCTGGAACGCGGCCAGCCGCGTGGCGAGTTCGGGCATCGAGGCGGAGTCGATAACGCTCTCCCAGAGTCCCTCGATGAAGGACGACGCGTCGTCGGGTGGCGGCTCCAGCACCACCAACGACGTGGGTCCGGCCAGTACCAGCCAGTCACCCGGGGTGTATCGGGCCCGCCAGTGGCCCACCGTCTCGGTCATCGCTACCTCCTGTGGGCTCATTATGATGCTGGTATGCCGGTCGAGTCTTCCCGTCAGCCGACCGACGCGCTCGAGGCCGGCGAATTCGCCGACGCCGTCGACCGCATTCTGCTGTCGGAGGCGGCCGCACCCGCCCCACCGCCCGGCCGCGTCGTGGTCGTCGACGACGTCACCGGTGCACTCTCGGTCGAGTTGCGCCGGCGTCTGGGTCCGGACACCGACCTGGTTCGCTACCACGACTCCTTGATCGCCGAGCGAGAGGTCGACGCCCGGCTTCGCGCACACGGGCTGGAGGTCGCCTCGATAGCACCCGACGACGCACCGTTCGCCGGCGCTCAGCTTGTCGTGTTGCGACTCCCGGTCAGCCTGGCCGCCCTCGAGGACCTGGCGTACGCGATCGCCGAGCAGGCCGCACCGACGGTCCGAATCCTGGCCGGCGCGCGGATCAAGCACCTGACCCGCAGCATGAACGAGGTGCTCGGACGCCATTTCGAGCAGGTCGACGCGAGCCTGGGACGGCAGAACTCCCGCGTCCTCCGCGCCTCGACACCCCGCCCCGGCTCCCCACCCGAGGCGCCCGCCCGGACCGTGCTCGACGACGTGGGTCTGACCGTGTGCGCGTACGGCGGTGTCTTCGCCGGGGCACGCCTCGATCTCGGCACCCGTTTACTACTCAGCACCGCCGACGACTGGGCGAGCGGCTCGCGCAGGGTCGTCGATCTTGGCTGCGGCACCGGCCTGCTCGCCGCTGCCGCCGCCCGCCGACTCCCCGAGGCGCAGGTGCTCGCCGTCGACGAGTCCTGGGCCGCGGTGCGGTCGACCCGGGCCACCGCTGACGCCAACCAGGTCGCCGACCGGGTTCGCGTCGACCGGGCCGACGGTCTCGCATCCGGCGGTGGTCTTGACCCCGACCTGGTGCTGTGCAACCCGCCGTTCCATCGTGGCGCGGCGAAGGACTCGACCGCCGCCTTCGCGATGATCAAAGATGCGGCCCGGACCATGCGTGCAGGGGGCGAGCTCTGGCTGGTCTACAACGCCCACCTGCCCTATCTCCCCAGTCTGCGCCGGATCGGGTCGACCAAGATCATGGCCCGCGACCGCAGCTACCTGGTCACCCGGACTGTGCGGGCCGCCAGGGCTTGAGCCAGTCGGTCTCGGGCCAGCCCTCGGCTCCAGCCATCAGCTCATACATCGTGGCCCCGTCGATGTGCTCACGGACGATGTCGGCGTGGCCCGCGTGGCGAGCCAATTCCTCGATGACGTGGATCAGGATCCATCGCGCCGAGACGCCCTTCGGATCCTCGGTGAACCACGGCGCGGGCGGCAGAAGAAACCGCTGATCCAGATCGTGCAGTCCGCGGACCGCCTGCTCGGTCTCGGCGGCGACCCGGTCGAACTGCGCGATCAAGTCCGCAAGTGTGGCATCCCCGTAGGCGAAGCTGTCGGCGTACGCGTCCTCGCCGGCGCTCGGGCGACCCGTCATCGTGTCGGTCCACCCCTTCTCGGTGTGAGCGGCGTGCTTGATCAGACCGGCGATGCTCAGCGCGGACCTGGTCGGGGTGGACCGGGCCTGCTCGTCGGTCAAGCCGAAGCCGGCGTTCTTCAGCCCCTCCCGCTGCTGGATCAGATAGAGCAGCAACTGCTCGCGTTCGTCATCAACCGATGCTGGCATTCCGGGCACGACGGCCTCCTCCGCTGGACGCTTCCAAGGCGATCACCTTGACACCCGCCACTGACAATTCCCCCGCTCCGACGCAGCGGAGCTCACACGACGGCCGCCCGGATCGACAGCACATCGGGCAGGTGCGCGGCGATCTGGCTCCAGTTGTCGCCGTCATCGGTGCTGACGAAGATCGAGCCGTCCCGCGCCCCGAGATAGAGGCCCATCTGATCGGCTCGGTCGCAGCTCATGGCATCACGCATGACCGCGGCGTAGAAGTCGTCGGGCAGCCCGGACTTCGAGGGCTGCCAGGTCCCGCCGGAGTCGTCGGAGCGCCAAACCCGGGCCTGCGCCTGTGGCGGAAGCCGTTCGCCATCGGCGACCAACGGGAACACGAACACCGTTTCGGGGCGATGCGGGTGGACGACGATCGGGAAGCCGAAGTCCGCAGGTAGACCATCGGCGATCGAGACCCACTGGTCCCCGCCGTCGTCGGAGCGGTAGACCCCGTGATGGTTCTGGGCGAACAGCCGATCGGGCGCCGAGGGGTGAGCGGCGACCTTGTGGACGCATTGGCCGAACTCCGGCCACGGGTCGGGGAAGAAGTAGGCCTTGATCCCCCGGTTGGCCGGCGACCAGGTGTGACCCCGGTCGCGGGTCCGGTAGACGCCACCGGTCGACATGGCCACGGTCACCCGGGCCGGATCGTCTGGATGCGGCACGATCGTGTGGATCGCCTGCCCGCCGTAGCCCGCACCCCACTGCTCACGGTGCGGGTGGTCCCACAGAGAGCGGATCAGGCTGAAGGTGACACCGCCGTCTTCGGAGCGGAACAGCGCCGACGGTTGCGTTCCGGCATAGAGGACGTCGGGTTCGTCCACCCGTCCGGGCTGGATCTGCCAGACCCGTTCGACGCTGGCGCCGAAATCGGTCGGGAAGTTGACCGAAGCCCCCAGCGCCTCGGTCCAGGTCTCCCCCAGGTCGTCGGAGCGATAGACCCCAGGACCGAAGTGTTCGCTGGTTCCCCCGGCGAAGAGCCGGGGCTGCGGTCCCCGGGTGTCGATGCAGGTGGCGTACACCCCCTGCATCAGCAGGTGTGGACCCGACCAGGTCCAGTTCTGACGTCCGTCGTCACTTCGGCCGACCCACAGACCCTTCTTGGTCCCCGCAAGCAGCACCGCCGTCATCGTGACCCTCCTCACATCGAGGTATCCAGGCTAGATCCTCAACATCCTTGACCGGCAAAGCGTTGGGAAGTCATCGCCGATATCGGCGACCGAGCGAAACGAGCACCGCTATGCGCAGGGTCCTGAACTTCTTCGTGGCCATCTTCCACGGCATCGGCTGGGTCGTCGGGTTGATCCGCGACGGAGAGAGCGACGTCGCCGAGACCTACCCGGACCGTCCCGGGCCCACTGGGGAACAGTCCGCCACCCAGGGGTCGGTCACCATGAGCCTGACCGGTCTCGGGACGGGCATGTAGCTCGGCCACCCCACCAGGGCCCAGGGCCCAGGGCCCTTTCCTTCTGCCATGCCCCTGCGGGACGACAACCGGCGGCCCGCCCGACAGCGCGGTGGGGACCGTCGGTGATCAGGACGGCGGATATCACTGGGCGTACGGGACGTTCTCCGTTCCCTCGCACGGTGGCGGTGTGCGTCGCCGAATAGGCGTTTCGGGCATTTGGCGAACCTGTGCCCTATTACGTAACGTTACGACCAGGTTGCCGGGGGGGATGCGCAACCATCCTTTTCTTTTACCGACTCATCGGGGGCGGTCGGGCCACACTCCAGGAGGAGTTTCGTGCCCCCCTCTCACCCCCGCACCCGCCCCAGAACCCGCTTTTCCGTCGCGATGATCGCTCTCGGCGTCGTGGCGCTGATCGGACTGCCGGCCGGCCCGGCCGCCGCACAGCCGACCAGGATCAAGAACGCCGGCGCCGCGCACGCGATCAAAGGCGCCTACATCGTCGTGTTCAAGGACGGCTCCGTGGCGAAGTCGCAGGTGCCGGCGGTCACCGACCGGTTGGCCGGCAAGCACCAGGCAACGGTTCATTTCCGGTATGCCGCGGCGCTCCGCGGATTCTCCGCGCGGATGTCCCCGACCCAGGCCGAGAAGCTGGCCGGTGATCCGTCGGTGGCCTACGTCGAGCAGGACCGGGAGGTGACCATCGCCGCCACGCAGTCGTCCACCCCGACCTGGGGTCTCGACCGGCTCGACCGCCGCGATCTGCCGCTCAACACGACCTACGCCTACCCCAACGGTGGGGCTGGGGTCACCGTGTACGTGATCGACACCGGGATCCGGACCACCCACGGCGAGTTCGGTGGCCGTGCGGTCTGGGGCACCAACACCGTCGATTCGACCAACTCCGACTGCAACGGGCACGGCACCCACGTCGCCGGAACGGTCGGCGGCAAGACCTATGGGGTCGCCAAGGCGGTCAAACTTGTGGCGGTGAAGGTCCTCGACTGCCAGGGCAGCGGGACGTTCTCCGCGGTCGCGGCCGGGGTCGACTGGGTCACCGCTCACCACACGTCCGGGCCCGCCGTGGCCAGCATGAGCCTGACCGGCGAGGGCTCGGACCCGGCCGCCGAGACCGCGGTCCGTCACTCGATCGCGGACGGCATCACCTACACGATCGCGTCGGGCAATTCCGGGGCCGACGCCTGCGACTACACCCCGGCCCGGGTGACCGAGGCGATCACGGTCAATGCCACTACCCGCACGGATGCCCGAGCCGCCTACAGCAACTACGGGACCTGCACCGACATCTTCGCCCCGGGCGACGCGATCACCTCCACCTGGAACACCAGCAACACCGCGACCCGGTTGAGCAGCGGGACCTCGATGGCCACCCCGCATGTTGCCGGTGCGGCCGCGATCATCCTGGCGGCGAACCCTTCCTACACCCCGGGACAGGTCGCCCAGATACTGCTCAGCAACGGGAGCACGGGTCGGGTCAGCGACCCGGGGCCCGGCACTCCCGATCGACTGCTCTACGTCAACCAGCTCAACCCTGCACTGCCCCCCGACTGCGCGGCCAGGAGCAACGGCACCGACCGTGCGATCCCCGACCCGGGCACCGTCTCGTCGAGCATCACCATCACCGGCTGTGCGGGCCGCGCCTCGGCCACGGCCACGATCAAGGTCCTGATTAGGCATCCCTACCGCGGCGACCTCGTCGTCGCCCTGGTCAACCCCGCCGGGAAGATCTACACGCTGCACAACCGGACCGGCGACGGTAACGACGACCTCGATGCCGTCTACACCCGAGATCTGGCGACGGCCAACGCGAACGGCACCTGGTTGCTGAGGGTGACCGACGACGCCGCCCAGGACGCCGGGTCGATCGACTCCTGGACCCTCGACCTGTGAGGCCGGCCACCGCAACCGTCTGACAGATTCGGGCCGGGCCGGTGAGGCGACCACGAAGCCAACCCGATCGCGACCTCTAACCCCCCGCCGGCGACGTCGCCCCTTCCCGAACGGAGCGGGCCGCCCGGGTCAGCCGATACTGACGGAAGCGGGTGCCCGCGTACGCGACCTCGCCGTCGGGGACGAAACCGAACTTCGCCACCACCCGCTCGGGCCGACGGCTGAACGGCAACGCGAGGATCACCGCCTCGAGCCCGAGCTCGTCGAAACCGCGATCGAGCGCCAGCCGGGTGATGGCGGCGCCGTGACCCCAGTACGCCGGACGCAGCACCAGCGCGTAATCCGCCCCGTTTTCTTCGTGCTGGAACCCGGCCCAGCCGGCGAAGTCGCCGTCGACCAGCACCGCCCAGGGCCCGTAGCCGTACTCGACCCACTGGAGGTCCTTGGCGGCCACCCACCTGGCCGTTGCCTCGGCGTCGAAGCGGCCGGCCAGCGGCATGTGGCGGGCGTTGCGGGGCTCGTTGAGCAGCATCTGGATCTCGTCGAGCGGAACCGCGGTGAGTCGGGTGAACGAAACGGCCGCCATCAGCCCAGCGTGGTCCGCACGGCTGCCGCGAAGGCGACCGGATCACCCATGAACCCACCATGGTCGCCGGGAAACACGACCGGCGCGACGCCCAACTGAACGGCGAGGGCCTCGGCCGAGCGGCGGGCCACCTCGGGTCCGGAGGTCGCGCCCACGGCGACGATCACCCGGGTCGCGGCCGCGGCGAGCGCGGCGACATCAGGCTGATATCGGGCGAACGGCTCGAGCATCCGGAGGAAGAAGAGGTGATCGTCGGACAACTGCTTCTCGGTCGGCGGGGGCGGCTGAGCCTGGTCGGCCGCCGGCTCCATTCCCGGCGGCGGCCATTCGGCGCGGTCCGGACCGGCTTCGCCGACCTCACCCTGATGCATCACCAGCGCGACGAACCGGCCCCACGCCGGGCCCGAGCCCGACTCGCGGTAGGTCTCGGCGATGTCGTCGACGGTCGACCGGATGTGGGGTGCGTCGGGCAACAGCTCGGTGACCGGAGGCTCATGGGCGATCAGTGTCCGCACCTTGTCGGGATGCGCCGCGACCAGGGCCAGTCCGGCGACCGCGCCGCCGCTGCTGCCGAACAGATCGACCGGCCCGGCGCCCAGTGCGTCGATGATCCGCGCCAGGTCGTCGGCCTCGACCTCGGGAGTGATTGGTTGACTCAGGTCGTCGACCGTACTGGCTCCGACCCCGTGCGGATCGTAGGTCACCACCGTGTAGGTGTCGGCGAGCAAATCGGCGAGCGGCGCGAAGGGTCCGCTGGTCATCGGCTGCCCGACGATCAGCAGCACGGGCCCGCTCCCCCGGGTTTCGTAGTAGATGGTCCCGCCGGGAACCTCCAGGTGGTGTGAAGTGGTGGAAACGGTCATGGTCGAACTCTCCTTCGGTCGGCAAATCTGCTGGGTAGACCGTGCGGACCGGCCCGAGTCATCGCGTCAACCGCCTCAGTGGGTCCGGACCTCGAGGGTGTGTCGTCCACGCCCGGTGGGCACGGTCACCTCGAGCCCGCGATGGGTGGTGCGCACCTGATAGCGCCGGGCCGGCTTGCCGTCGAGCAGCACCCGGGTCAGGGTCGCCCCGCGCGGGATGGTGTGTCCGATCTCGACGGTCCGGGCGCCAACGGACGCGGGCACCCGGACGCTGGTCCGGTAGCGATCGCCGTGATGTCGGGCAGTCACGGCGATGGTGCCGCCGCCGAGCCGGATGGCCGTGCCGCGGATGACGGTCTGGCCGGCCGGGACCTGCGGGACGACGGCCACGCGGTCGCGCCCGAGATCGGGGCGAACACCGAGCCACTGGTGGACGACTGCCCACGCGGTGCCGTAGTGACCCCAGGCCTGCATGAACATCGAGCGGCAGGTCCAGCAACGGTCGAGGTTGGTGCCCTGGTCGGGTGAGGCGAAAATCTCCGGCATGGCGCCCGGCTGCTCGTCCGGGGTCCCGACGGTCGCCGGCTGGCCGAACATCGGATCGGTCAGCGCCTTGAGGTAGCGACCTTGTTGGCTGGCCCCGAGCCGGCCGTAGTTGCCCTCGCCGATCGACTGGATCGAGGTGGTCAGACCGAAGACGACCTTCTCGCCCTTGCCGACCGGACCGCCACCGCAACCGGTGTGGAACAGTCCCTCGCTGTTCGGGGCGGTCCCGCTGAAGCAGTCGGTCTCCCGGGCGGCGAGCGCATCGCGACCATGGGCCCGCGGTGCGAGCCCGGGGACCGCTCGGCCGCGGATGGTCAGCTCGACCTCCATCGGTGTCTGGCTGATCCAGTGCTTCTGGAAGACCGGGTTGCCGTCGGCCTCGAGCGAGTCCGCGTACTGCTCGGCGGCCGCGTACCACCACGTTTTGTCGAACCGCTTCTGCAGGTCACGGGCCAGATCGAGGCTCCAGCGACGGGTCGCGGAGTCGCCCTCGGCCTGGGCCATGGCGGCCAGGTCGTAGAGCCCACGGATGAAATAGACGCTGTTGTCGAGCTTCTCCGGGCCCATACCGCCGCGTTCGACGTTGCCCAGCCCCTCGGGCCAGCCGTCCTTGTCTGCGTCGAGCTGATCGACGACGTAGCGCAGATTGCGCCTGCTGAAGTCGTACATCGAACGCATGAAGGCGTCGTCGCCGGTCCAGCGCCACATCAGCGCGACGGTGCTCGGGAACTTGACCGTCTCGTCGGTGTTGAAGTTGTACGAGGTGGTCCCGTCGGGGTTCGGGGTGCGCGAGTCCTGGCCGAAGTAGACCGAGCCGTCAGCGGTGACCTCGTGGGTGACCACCCCGGACCGGTCGTTGAGCAGGTCGGAGATGTCGCGGAGCGCCTTCAGGTGGCCCTTGATGGCCTCGAACTGACCGACCGAGACCGCGGCGTACGCGGTGTATTCGGCGTCGGTGCCGAACAGCCAGGGGTAATCCGGATAACCGGCGCCGACCCAGTCCATCTTCGCCAGCGTCCCCGCCGGCTCCGGGAACTGCCTGCCCTGGTTGGTCCAGCGCACCTTCAGGTTGCGCGACTGCTGGGTGAGGTCGGCGATGTTCTGCTTGCCCCAGTCGATGGCCGTCTCGGTCTGCGGGTCACCCGGCAGCGACAGCTGGGTATGAGCGGCCAGTGCGCGCCGGTCAGCCTTCTTGGCCGCGAGCTGCCGGGCCGGGGACTTGAGCGTCTTGCGCAGCTCCTTGCGGGCTTTCGCCGGGCCTTGGTCGGACCCGGCCACCCCGAGCCAGATGGTCTTGCTGGCGCCGGCTTCGAGCTTCACCGCGTACGTCAGCCGTCCGCCGGTCCCGTTGCCGAAGGGTCCGTCGTCACACATCGAGGGCTTGGGATCGGCCGGCGCACCGGGCTCCTGGCCGGTGCACCGATGCCCGTCGCGAGGACCCCAGAAGTCGTGGCCGATCGCGCCCGACGCGGGGGTCAGCGAGGTGCCGACGGCTGCGGCGTAGGTGTGTCGGACGCCACCCGGCAGCGTGCCGCGATCGGTGAAGGTGAGCCGACGGCCGTCATACTCCCCCCGGTCGGGCAGGTTGTCCTCGGCGTTGGGGCTGACGCCGGCGAAGCCCCAGGGGAACTGCCCCATCAGCTCCGAATGCGTGTCGATCGTGAGCTTGGCTGTACGCGACGCGCCGGGGTTGGTGACCTTGAGCCCGAACAGGGCGCCGCGGCGGCCGTCGGGGGCGAAATCGGTGCGCTCGACCTGCAGACCCGCGGTCGCGGGGAGGTCGTAGTGGGTGTAGCCCCAGCCGCTGGTGAACGTCTCCGCCGGGCCGACCCACTGGTCGTCGAGCCCGAACCAGACGCCATCGACCAGCTTCATCGGCGGGGTCCACACCCCACCCATCTCCCCGGTGATGTGCCACCCGTTGGCATAGAAGCCCCCGTCGGCGAACCCGAGCGCCTGCGCCCGGGTGCCGGCGGCGACGACGCGTCGATCGGCCAGCCGTTCGGTCACCGACAGCGTCGAGGCATTCGCCGACATCGCCGCGGGTTGCGCACCACCGGCCGGCGCCGCAGAGGGCTGAGCCTCCGCTGGAGCGAGCCCGAGGCTGGTCCCCACCAGCATCGTGGCCGAGGTGATGAGCGCCACCTGACGTCGCATCCGAAACCCCCGTTCGACGGCGCCGATGCCGTCCTGATCGGACGGTAACCCAGGGCTCCGACATGTCGTGCGGCCGGGCCGCGGCCGGCACCGACGGCTTCGACGGCCTTTTCCGGCGGTTCCGGTCGAACATCCTGATTCAGGGCAGCTAGCGCTCGAGGTGGGCGGCGCCGAACGAGACGCTGAACCGCTTGCACCAGAGGGTGACGCTGGTCAGCTCGCCGAGATCGGCGTCGGCCGGGATCGGGTAATTCTGATTGCCCCGATTGGCTTTCAGCTTGCCCAGCTCGACATGGTCGTGATCGGCGAAGACCCGCCAGCCCTTGAAACCCTCGACCACGGGCGCCTCGCTCAGCCAGACCCGCAGATCAGGCCCGCTGACCGTGGCCAGGTCCTCGAACCGCAACACCCGCTCGCCGTCCGCGGTGCGGATGATCCGGACGCGGCCGGTGGTCGGGTGTTCGTGGGTGACGAGCCTCCCGGTGGCCAAGACGGTCGCGGTCGGACGTCGCGACTTACTCGGCGTCGGGACCGGTGGGGTCGGATCCACGGCCGAGGTCGACGGGGTCGATGGCTCCGCGGTGGCGCTGCGGGCGGCTCCCGGCTCGGCCTCGTCGACCGTCTCGTCGACGAACAGTCGCCATGGCTGGAACAACGCCAACCCGATCAGCAGCACCGCAACGGCAGCGACGGCGAACACGCCGCGTACGCGCCGCCCGGCTCGGATCATGGGTCGAGACTAGATCTCCGATCCGGGCGGTGGGTCCGTCGATCGGGTCGGTGACCGAGCGGTAATCGGTCGCGTGATCGGTTCGGGTGAGCGACGATCAGGCGGCCGGCACCAGTCCCCAGGAGGCGTATCCATGGCGCGCCAGCTGGTCGCACTGAGCATCGGCGCGAACGAAGCCGCCTGGCCGGAGCGCGATTCCAGTCGGGCCTATTGCGCCGGGATTTGAGCCGAGGCATCGATCGTCGTCGGCGCCCTCTCCGGCGACGGATCGCAGGCGACCGGGCACTTCTAGAGCGCCGCCCCCGATCGGCCGTTGGTCGGGATCGGACCAGGCGACCGAGGTCGAACGAGTGATCGCGCTGGGCCCCACCGGGTCGACATCGGCCAGGACGACGTCAGCTGGGTCGTGCTGGCCGATCCCGACGGGCACGAATCTTTGGTGCCGGTGACCCCGGCGTAGACGTCAAGAGCAGCGGCAGTGCGAGCGCCTGGAGCACCGCGACCCCGATGATCAGCGCCCTCACCGACTGCTCGTAGAGGGCTCCAGTCAACAAGCCGCCGCCCAGCGCACCCGCGCCCTGGACCGCTGCGAACATCCCGTACGCCGTGGCCCGCCGCTCGCGGGGCACCAGGTCGGCGACCAGCGCCTTGACCGTCGAATCCTGCAGGCCGAGCGCGGCGCCCCAGAGGACGACGCCGACCACGACAGCCGGTAGGGAATACCGGAAGGCCAGCGGCGCGACCGCGGCGACCAGGAACGGCAGCGTGACCAGGACGCGCCCACCGAACCGGTCATAGGCATGGCCGGTGATCAGCGCGGCGATCGCCCCCGCGAGCATGGCCGCGGCGTAGAGCAGCGGCACGCCGGAGATCGGCACGATAGCCTGCTCGACCAGGTGGAAACTGATCAACCCGAAGGTCACCAACCCAGCCGTACACAAGGCGGCGCCGGCCGCGAGCCGCCAGAATGCCGGCGGTAGCTGGAGGCGGGACGGTGTGGTCGCGACCTCCGCTGGTGTCGCCAAGGACACGCGCGGAGGCAACGGCATGCGATGCCGGGTGACGAAGAGAAGCACCATCGTGACGACGGCGGGCACGGCAAGGGCCGCGAACGCGAGCTGCAGCCCGCCGAGATCGGTGGCCGCAGCCGCCACCAACGCCGCGACGGCCAGCGGTCCGGCGAAGGCCCCGATCTGGTCGAGCGCCTTGTGTACGCCGAGGCCGCGTCCCATCCCGACCTGGCTTGCCGCGTCGGCGAGCAACGCCGACTTCGCCGGGCTCCGGATCGCTTTGCCGGTGCGCTCGGCCAGGATGAGGCTGGCCGCGACGACCAGGCCGGCGGCACCCAGCGCCGGGGTGACCGCGAGCAACGGCACGCAGACCGCGGTCAGCGCATAGCCGACGATCGTGAGCGTCCAGTACCGCCCCGTCCGATCGGCCAGCCGGCCCGATACCAATCGGAGCAGCAATGCGGCGGCTTCGCCGGCTCCTGAAATGGCGGCCACGACGAACGCTGACGCACCCAAGGCCCCGAGCAGCGGCCCGTAGACCGACCGCGCGCCTTCGTAGACCATGTCGGCGGCCAGGCTGATCACTCCGAACCCGATGACGGCCCGCCACGGCGACCACGTCACCGTTCCACGGGTCTCAGCAGGAGTTTCGGACACGTCAGCGAAGCCTATGCGCGTTCGGCATGCGGGCCGACCGGCTCATCCCGCGCTCCGACCACCGGAGGTCAGTATCCTCGTGGACAGATCACGGGCGTCGTGCTCCGATGAGGAGATGCGCATCGACATCGCGACGAAGGCGTCGCCCGAGCAGGTGTTCCAGGCCCTGACGAACTTCACCGACGCACGTCTGGAGATATGGGATCGCACTCTCGACCCGAAGACCTACGAGCTGCGGGAGAGTGGGCCGACCTGGGCGGTTGCGCGCGAAAGCAGCCCTCATTCGCCGTTCTGGGTCGTGCCCCGCTATGAGTGGTCCCGTGCCGGCGAGGTCCGTTGGACGATCCTGGAGAGCAGCTACGGCGGCGGCGGCGAGGGGCTGGTCCAGATCGCGGCCGGCACCGGCGGGGGCAGCCAGGTGCACGCAGAGTGGACCTACACCGACGCTCGCCCGATGCAGCGACCTGCCCTGTTCCTGATCAACCACCTGATGCCCAGGATGATCTCCCGGATGTGGGCCTCGGCCCTCGACCGTTACGCGCACAACAACCCAGGCTGACGGGGTGCGGGCTGGTCGCTCGGCGCGGAGCCTTTCGACGTCGGCGGTCCATGATCAATCAGGGGACCGCATTCCCACGCTGTGCGTGGCGATGTCAGCCATTCGATCAGGCAGAGGAGGTGGATCGACCTGCCGGGGACGTGCCTGCACGGCCCTGCGCCCTTTCAGGAACACGTGGCCGGCTCTGTCTGGGGCGAGCCCAAGGGACCTGCTGAGCCGGATGGCGGTGGGACGAGGTGGAGCGGACGACGGGAATCGAACCCGCATATTCAGCTTGGGAAGCTGATGTTCTGCCATTGAACTACGTCCACCGGGTCCGGGTGGGCCGGACCGACAGTGGAGTCTAGCGGCTCGGACGCAGAACTGTCAGACCCGGCTCCTACGCTGGCGGCTCCGACAGACCGACGAGCGAGTCAGGAGCAGGGACATGGCAGGAGCACTCACGTTCGGGCAGGTGGCGGTCGACGCCCAGGACGCCCAGCAGTTGGCGGGGTTCTACGCCGCCCTGTTCGACCAGCCGCTCGAGGAGGGCGCCAGCAGTCACTGGGCGCGGCTCGCCGGCCAGGACGGGCGGCCCTCGATCATGTTCCTCAAGGTCGAGGAGGAGCGGCTCGGCAAGAACCGGCTGCACCTCGACTTCTTCACCACCGATACCGCGCACTGGGTCGACCGGGCCCTCCAGGCGGGCGCGACCCACCTCGGTGAGTTCGACGAGCACGGAGCAACGTGGACCACGCTGGCCGACCCTGAGGGCAATGTCTTCGACATCGGCCTCGCCCACGACTGAGGCCGCGGCGCGAGGCCCTCAGGGTGGATCCCCGAGTCGACCCTGAGCGGCCCTTGACTTGTGCGCGTGGCTCTAGCCGGGTGGTAACACCCCGCCTAGCGTGAGGCCATGACCGAGAGAATCGTCGAGCCCACCGAGGTCGGGCCGATCGTGGGCGGCTCTCTGCGCGCCTCGGATTCCGACCGTGAGCAGGTCGCCACTGTGCTCGCCACCGCGTACGCCGAAGGGCGCATCACCCGCGACGAGCTCGACGAGCGCACCGAGCACCTGCTGCGGGCCCAGACGTTCGACGAACTGATCCCGATCACCAACGACCTGGTGGTGATCGGCGCACCCGCACCGACGACCGCGTCGACCGCATCGACGGCGTCGTCCTCGTTCTCGATCGAGCCGACCCCCGACGGGGACACCGACCACATGGTCGCGATCTTCGGTGGGGTGACCCGCAAGGGCACGTGGCGGGTGCGGCGGCGCACCCAGGCCTTCGCCCTGTTCGGCGGCATCGACCTCGACCTCCGCGACGCGATCTTCGAGGGCGAGACGGTCGAGTTCTCCGGGTTCTGGTGCTTCGGTGGGCTCGAGATCACGGTGCCGGCCGGGATGCAGATCCGCGACCAGACCGTCGCGATCTTCGGCGGCACCGACGTCCAGGACGTCGGAGACCCGCTGCCGGGCGCACCCACCCTGATCATCAAGGGCATGTGCCTGTTCGGCGGCGTCTCCGTACGGGGTTCCCAGACGAGCACCCGCGGCCACCAGGCCAACAAGGGCTGCAGGAAATGAGCGGGCTGGTCATGCGGGCTTCGGATGCCGATCGCGATCAGGTCGTCGGGCTGCTGCACGCCGCGTACGCGGAAGGTCGGCTGACCTACGTCGAACACGATGACCGGGTGGCCGCGGCCCTGGCGGCCAAGACGTTCGACCAGCTCGAGGACCTGACCCTGGACCTGGTCCCAATGGCACCGAGTGACCCGTCGGTCATCGACGTGACCAGGACGAGCGGTGAGCCGGACCGGGTCGTCGCCCTGGTGTCCGACGCCAAGCGGGTCGGCCCCTGGCGGGTGGCGCCGGTGACCCAGGCTCAGGCCGTGGTCGGTTCGGTGCTCCTCGACCTCACCGACGCGACGTTCGAGACGCCCGTCGTTGAGGTCAACTGCACGGTGTTCATGGGCGACGTCAAGATCCGGGTCCGGCCGGGCACGCACGTGCGGATGGAGGCCTCGGGGATCATCGGCGACACCTCGGTCCGGGGCATCGGCGAGCCCCGACCGGGGATGCCGACGGTGATCGTTCGCGGCACCGCGGTCCTCGGTGACATCAGCGTCCGGGGTCCGAAGCGTCCCCCCTTCTGGCGTCGGTGACCGTTCGGATCGCAGCGGCCACGTAGCCTGTGAGCGCTATGGACGACCTCTTCGCACCGCCGGCGTACGAATGGAAGCGGCTCTCGCCCAACTACCGGAAACTGCGGCGGGTGACCACGCTGCTCGTCGCGCCGATCGTCTTCACCATCCCGGCGGTGATCGTCGGGCTCGCTTCGGGGCTGTGGTGGATCTCGTTCATCCTGTGGGGCATTGCGGCGCTGATCGTCGTCATCCGGTGGATCCTGATCGATCGCACCTACCGCTCCTGGGGCTACGTCGAGCGCGAGGACGACCTCTACATCACCAGCGGCGTCCTCTTCCGCACGCTGGTCGCCGTCCCCTACGGCCGGATGCAGCTGGTCGAGGTCGGCTCCGGGCCCATCGAGCGCGCATTCGGTCTGGCCAACGTCACCCTGAAGACGGCGAGCGCCGAGACGAACGCCACCATCCCCGGACTCCCGCCCGAGGAGGCCGCCCGCCTCCGTGACCGGCTCACCGAGCTCGGCGAGGCCCAGGCCTCCGGCTTATGACCGAACCGGCACCGACGACGCCGCAGACCGAGGTCGCCCCCGTCGTTCCCGGCGCCCCGGTGGTCAAGCAGACCGAGCGTCCGCACCCGGCTACCCCGTTCATCCGCGGCTGGCTGGTCTTCGTCGCCATCATCTTCGCCTGGGGACGCGAGCTGATCCCCGACGGTGAGGGCGACAGCTTCGACTCCGGCGATCTGCGCTGGATCCTGCCGATCGTCGGCGCGATGATCCTCGCGGCCGCGGCGATCGGCTTCATGACCTGGTATTTCACCCGGTTCGTCATCGACGACGACGAGCTGCGGATCGAGACCGGGGCGATCTTCAAGAACTCCAAGAAGATCCCCTTCGAACGCCTCCAGTCGGTCGACATCATCCAGCCGCTCGCCGCCCGGATGTTCGGTCTGGCCGAGCTTCGACTCGAAGCCGGCGCCGGTGACAGCACCACCAAGCTCCGCTACCTCAACCGGGCCAAGGCCAGTCGACTCCGCGACTATCTGCTGACCCGGGCCCACGGACAGCGCGCGTCGATCAGCGACACCCACAACTCGGCCGCGGCCAGCGCTTTCACCGACCTCGGCACGCAGGACCGTCCGCTCGCCATCATCCCGGCGCAGCGCCTGGTCGTCGGATTCCTGCTGTCGGCGGAGTGGCTGTTCCCGCTGCTGTTCACCATCGCTGCGATCATCTTGTTGGTCGTGTTCGACGTCGGACTGGCCGCGTTGGGCGGATTCATCCCGATCGTCATCGGCGGGTTCTCGCTGGTCAGCAAACGGGTGATCTCGATGTTCAACTTCACGTTGGCCGAGTCCCCCCGCGGTCTCCGGGTCACCCGAGGACTCACCAACCTGACCAGCCAGTCGGTGCCCATCGACCGGATCCAGGGCGTGAAGATCAGCCAGTCGCTGCTGTGGCGGCGGGTCGGCTATTACCGCGTCGACGTCGATGTCGTCGGCTACGGCCGGTCCAGCGGCGAGAACAATGACTCGTCGGCGACCAGCGTGCTCCTCCCCGTGGCCACCGCCGACGAGACCGCGCTCGCGCTCAGCCGCGTACTCCCCGGATTCGACATCGACGCGGTCGAGTTGCACCCGTCGCCGCGTCGCGCTCGCTGGGTGCGCTGGTTCGACTTCTGGACCCTGCGCTACGGCTGGGACGAGCGCATGATCGTCACCCAGAAGGGGTGGATGACCCGCGTACGCAGCATCGTCCCGCACGCCAAGACCCAGTCGGTGCGGATCACCCAGGGACCGTTGCAGCGCAAGCTCCATCTGGCCGACGTCCACATCGACACCCCCAAGGGCCCGGTCAATGCGATCGCCGAGGAACTCGACGTCACCGTGGCCCGCGAACTGGCCATGAGTCAGCTCGACCGGGCCCGGTCGGCTCGAGAGGTGGCCCGCCAGCTGCGGGTAGCTCAGCCGGCCGAGGACGACGCGGCCCTGATCGCCGAGCTCGGCAGCGACCGCGACCGCCTGCTCGGTTCAGGTGGCGAGTGTGAGGTGTTCGCGCTCGACGAGCAGCGAGTTCTGCGGCTCTATCGGGGCCGACACGAGGCGCCGCGACGGACGGCCGACCAGCTGCAGAGCCTCTACCGGTTCTGGCAGTACGCCGATGTGGGCATCGAGATCCCGTTCACCTTCGAGGTCGGCGAGCGGGGCGACCGGACGTACACGATCGACCGGTTGATGTCGGGCCGGAACTTCTCCGACTGGCTCGCCGAGGCCGATCTGGAAGCCCGCCGCCGCGCCCTGCTCTCCTATCTCGATGCCGGCGAACGGATCCAGCGACTGCCGAGTCCATTCGCCGGGCTTCGCCCGGTTGGTCGGCGACGGCGCACCGCAGCAGTTCGGATCACTGGCCGAGCTGATGGCGGCCATGCTGGGCCGCCCCACCGAGGAGAGTCGCGAGCAGCTCGAACGCGATGTGCCCGACGTCGCCGGGGTCTGGCAGCGGTTGTTCGCCGATCTGAGCGCTCGCCAGGTCACCCCGGTCGTCGTCCACGGCGACGTGTGCCCGCCCAACGCCTTCATCAGCATGGGACCCCACGGACCGGTGGTCAGCGGGATCGGCGACTTCAGCCCGCACACCGTCCAGGGCGATCCGATGATGGATCTGACCTGCATGGTCGCCTTCCTCGAGCTCGAGTCGTACGCGGGAGCGGCCGACGACGCCGCCTGGCTGCTCGGCGTGGTCGTGCGACGACACGGCCCGCAGGCCGCGCACTGGATCGGGGTCTACCGCCGCTTCTACGGGTTCTACTTCTCGAACGCGTACACCTTCGACCCGGTCCTCTACGCGTGGTGCCTGCGCCAGCTCGGAAGCTGATTTCAGCGCTTGCCCGCCCAGTCGACCAGGCGGTCGAGAGTGGCGTCGATCGAGCGACGGTTGCGCTTCTGGGCCCTCATCAGCTTGAGCACGATGGGGGCTCGCGAATGGGTCGGGTCGAACTGCTCGGTGACCTCGGTCGTGTCGGCGTCGATCGGCTCGAGCAGGTAGCGCCAGACGTGTCCGCCGAAGTGCCGCCAGGCGATCCGTCGGCCCTCCTCGAACTCGGTGACGTGGTTGAGGATCTTGTAAGGCGCGAGGAACTTCATCTGCATTCCGAACTTGGCCCCGACCGACAGCCGATCCGGGGTCCCCGGCTGCGTGCCCTGCACCGAACCCGATCCGTCGATCAGCGCGTGCTGCGCCGGAGTCGCCAGCAGTTCGAAGATGTCGGCCGCGGGCGCGGGGACCACGCGCGTGGCCTCGATGATGCCGGATGAGGTCATGACGAGGAGTCTGCCCGGACACCGCAAGCGTCGACCACTAGAGTTCCGGCCATGACCGAATCGACGGGGATTGCCACGCCAGCCAAGCCTGTTCTCGGCATCGACATCGGGGGCTCCGGAATCAAGGGAGCCCCGGTCGATCTGAGCACGGGTGAGATGACCACCAAGCGGCTCAGAATCCCCACACCGAGCCAATCGACGCCGAAGAACGTGGCCGGCGTGGTCGGCGAGATCGTCGCCCACTTCGCCGACGCCATCGGCGACGGCCCGATCGGGATCACCATCCCGGCCGTGGTCACGCACGGCAGGACGCGCTCGGCGGCCAACATCGACAAGTCGTGGATCGACTGCGAGGCCGAGAAGATCTTCGCGGACGCACTCGGCCGCGACGTCTTCCTGGTCAACGACGCCGACGCCGCCGGCGTGGCCGAGGTGCACTATGGCGCGGCCAAGGACCACCAGGGCCTCGTCGTTCTGACCACGCTCGGCACCGGCATCGGCACGGCGGTCGTGTACCGCGGCGTCCTGATCCCCAACTCCGAGCTCGGCCACATCGAGCTCGACGGCCACGACGCCGAGACCAAGGCCGCCTCGAGCATCAAGGACAAGGAAGGCCTGTCCTACACCGACTGGGCCAAGCGCCTCCAGCGCTACTACACCCACCTCGAGGCCCTGCTCTGGCCCGACCTGATCGTGGTCGGAGGCGGCGTCAGCAAGGACGCCCACAAGTTCCTGCCCAAGCTCGAACTCAAGACCCCGATCATCCCCGCCACGCTCCTCAACTCCGCCGGCATCGTCGGTGCCGCCTGGCTCGCCACCGAACGCCAGAGCCTCCCGCCCGAGCTCCTCTGACGTTCGTCGCCCGTGGCGGAACGCGGGAGAGAAGCGGAGGTGCGGACGGTTGTCCGCGGTACACCACCGCCAGCCACTACACGCGGCGGTCATGGTCAGACCACCGGACGCACCGGACTCGCGACGGAGGGTTACATGCGGTCGGGGGCTTCGATCCCGAGCATCTCCAAGCCTGACGCCAGGACCCGCTTGGTCGCGACGCACAGCGCGAGGCGGGTGTCGCGTACGGCGCCCTCGGACTTGAGCACCGGGCACTGCTCGTAGAAGGCCGAGAGCGCGCCGGCCAGGTCGTAGAGGTAGCCGCAGAGCTTGTGCGGCTGGAGGCTGACGGCCACCTCGTCGACGACCTCGCCGAAGCGGGTCAGGGTCAGCGCGAGGGTCTGCTCGGCCGGCTCGTCGAGCACGGTGACCTGGGTTTGCTCGCCGATGCCGTCCGCTTCGGCGCGACGCAGCACCTGGGCCATCCGGGCGTGGGCGTACTGCAGGTACGGCCCGGTGTTGCCGGCGGTCTGCACCATCCGGTCGACGTCGAAGACGTAGTCCTTGTTCAGGCTGTTCGACAGGTCGGCGTACTTGATCGCGGCCAGGGCGATCGGCCGCGCGGCGACCTCCTCGGCGGCGTCGAGCAGCGTGGTCAGGGTGACCGCGGTTCCCTCACGGGTGGAAAACTTCTTCCCGTCGGCCCCGAGTACCTGCCCGAAAGCGACGTGTTCGGCACTGACCTCGGGCGGCAGGAAGCCGGCCTTGCGGGCCACCGCGAAGACCTGGTCGAAGTGGAAGGTCTGCGGGGTGCCGACCACATAGATCAGCCGGTTGGCCTTGAACTCGTTGACCCGACGGCGGATCGCGGCCAGATCGGTCGCCGCGTAGCCGAACCCGCCGTCACGCTTGCGGACGATCATCGGGGAGTTGAAGCCCTCGACGAAGACACAGAGTGCGCCGTCGTCGAGTACCGCGGTGCCGTCGGCCTCGAGATCGGACACCACCCCGGCCAGATCGGCGTTGTAGGTCGACTCACCGGCCAGGTCGTCATCGGTGAGCAGCACGTTCATCCGGGCGTACGCGGCGTCGAAGCCGGCGATCGACATCTCGACCAACTGCTGCCAGGTCGCCCGCGTCTCCTCGTCGCCCGACTGCAGCGCGACGACCCGGTTGCGGGCCCGATCGGCGAAGTCCTCGTCGGCCTTGAAGTGCGCGTTGGCCCGCAGGTAGAGCGCCTCGGCCGAGGCGAGATCGAGACGACGGACGTCGATCTCCTCGGTCAGGATCTGCTCGACCAGCATGCCGAACTGGGTGCCCCAGTCGCCGACGTGGTTCTGGGCGATGACCGTGTGGCCCAGCGCACGCAGGATCCGGTGGAAGCAGTCGCCGATCACGGTCGAGCGCAGGTGGCCGACGTGCATCTGCTTGGCTACATTCGGCGAGGAGTAGTCGATGACCACGACCTGCGGATCGGCCGACACGACGAGCCCGTTGTTCGGATCGGCCAGCAGCGTGGTGACCGCCTCGGCCAGCACCGTGGACTTGAGTCGGAAGTTGATGAAGCCGGGGCCGGCGATCTCCGGCGTCTCGCACAGGTCGTCGACCTGCAGCGCGGCCACGATGTCGGTGGCCACGTCGCGCGGCTTGCGACCCTCTGCCTTGGCCAGGCGCAGCGCCACGTTGGACTGGAAGTGTCCGAACTGGGGCTTGGTGGCCTGGCGGAGCTCGGGATCGATACCGGTGACGGACTCGACGCGGGCGCTCAGTTGGGCGGGTAGTGACGACACGAAACACCATTATTTCACCGCTGCGACCGCCCACCGACCAGGTCGACCCAGGGTGAGGCGCGAGGTCCGGGCGGGCGTGACCAGAATGGCCGGATGCACTCTCGTCAGCCGTTCCTGCACGATCTCGTGGTCCAGGTCGCCGCACCGACCCAGGCACTCACCACCCCCGCCGGCGGGATCGGCCGGCCGGCGGGTCGGCCCAGCGTCGAGGGCGTCTTCCACGGCGACGTCCGGGTGCTGAGTCATCTGGCGATCCGGGTGGACGGTGAGCCGGGCGAGCCGATCGCGCATCGGGTCAGCGGGAACCAGGCCGCGTACACCACCCTGCACCGTCAGGTCGGCGCGGATCTCGTTTCGACACCGGACCCCGCGGTGCGGCTCGACCAGGTGCGGACCGTCACCGCTGGCACGGTCCACGAGGACCTGGTGGTCAGCTCGACGCTGGACACGGCGGTGATCCTCAGGCTCGAGGTGGTGTTCGGCAGCGATCTCGCCGAGCTCTCCGTCTTGCGCGAGGGGCGACTGTGCGAGCCGGTCACCATCGACCCCGCCGGCTGGGGCGACCAGGTCCGCGTCACGCTCGAGGCGGCCGCAGCGACCTGGACCCACGAGGGTGCGTACGCGGTGGCCGGCTGGGTCCTCGAGGTCCCGGCCCGCGGGACGGCCACGGTGAACTGGCGGCTGTCGATCGCCGACCCGGGCGCCGAGGTGATCGCTGCGCCGGGTCGCGGAGCCCGCCCCGTCGTACGCGGTGATCACCGGTTGGTCGCCTGGCTGGATCGCGCCCTCGATGACCTGGACGGGTTGCGGATGGCGACCGCCGGCCACCCGGACGACGTCTTCTTCGCCGCCGGATCGCCCTGGTATCTCACGCTGTTCGGCCGCGACAGCCTGTGGGCCGCGCGGATGGTGCTGCCGATCGATCCGGCGCCGGCCCTGGGCACCCTGCGGACCTTGGCGCGGCTGCAGGGCATCCAGCACGACGTCGACACGGCCGAGGAGCCCGGCAAGATCCTGCACGAGGTACGCCGCTCGGCGTTTTCGCTCGGCGCGATGGTGCTCCCGCCGCTCTACTACGGCACGGTCGACGCCACCCCGTTGTGGATCTGCCTACTCCACGATGCCTGGCGCGCCGGGCTCGCCGAAGCGGACCTGCGCGAGCTCGCTCCCGCGCTCGAGGCGGCGCTCGGCTGGCTGCTGACCGCCGGCGGAGACGACGGGTTCCTGTCCTACCGCGATGCGAGCGGCCGCGGTCTGTCGAACCAGGGCTGGAAGGACTCGGGGGACAGCATCCGTTTCGCCGACGGTACCCAGGCGGAGGGGCCGGTCGCCTTGTCCGAGGTCCAGGGGTACGCGTACGAGGCCGCCATCAGCGGGGCCACGCTGCTCGACCACCTCGACCGGCCCGGCGGGGACCGTCTTCGGGGCTGGGCCGATGCCCTGCGCGCGCGGTTCCGCGACCGGTTCTGGTGCACGGTCGGCGACCATCGGTTCCCGGCGCTGGCCCTCGACGGGCACGGCCGCCCGGTCGACGCCCTGACCAGCAACATCGGCCATCTGCTCGGCACCGGGCTGCTCGACGCCGACGAGGAACGGATCGTCGCCGGTCTCGTTTCGGGTTCCGATCTCGATTCGGGGCTTGGGCTGCGGACCATGGCCGCCTCCTCCGGTGGGTACGCACCGCTCAGCTACCACTGTGGCTCGGTGTGGCCGCACGACACGGCGATCGTCATCGCCGGCCTGGTCCGGGCCGGGCTGACCGAGTACGCCGGCGGTCTGGTCGAGGGGCTGCTGGCCGCGTCGGTCGCGTTCGGCCAGCAGGTCCCCGAGCTGTGGAGCGGTGAGGGTCGACCGGTCCCCTACCCCGCCGCATGCAAACCGCAGGCCTGGTCGGCCGCCGCGGCCGTGGTCGTTGCCGAGGCGCTGGGCGTCTGGTGAACCCCTGGGGCGCGCCCGGCTGGGTCGATCGCGGTCAGCCGGCGGGCTGACACCTCGGACACCAGTAGCTCCGGCGCTCCTGACCCACCGGCCCGAACTCCTCTGTGAGGATCGTGGTCCCGCAGCGCCGGCACGGTTGGTTGTTCCGCTCGAAGACGTAGGTGCGCTTGCCGTTTCGGAGATCGCCGGTGGTGGTCTGGTCGACCCGCCAGCGGTTGGCGTGCAGCAGGGCCTTGGCTCGTTTGAGCACCCTCGCCAGGTCGGGCACGTCGGCGACCGGCGTACGCGGGTGCAAGCCCTGGAGGAAGCACAGCTCGGACCGCCACAGCGTCCCGAGTCCGGCCAGGTTCCGCTGATCGAGCAGCGCCTCCCCGATGGACCGCGACGGGTCGGAGCGCAGTCGGCGCAGCGCCTCGTCGATGTCCCAGTCGGGGCCGAGCAGATCGGGTCCGATATGGCCGACCACGTCGGACTCGTCCGCGGTCGGGATCAGCTCGGTGACCGGCAGTCGGTAGCCGACGCAATCGTGCTCGGCGGTCGACAGCACCACCCGGATCTGCCAGTCCGGGCCGCCGGACCACGGCTGACCGTGCGGATAGATCCGGTAGGTGCCCTCCATCCGGAAGTGGGTGTGCAGGGTGTATCCATCGGCGAATCGAAACAGCTGGTGTTTGCCGCGCGAGACCACCTCGTTGACCGCCACCCCGGTGAGGTCGGTGGTGGCCAGAGACGGGATCCGGAACTCACAGCGCGTGAGGACGCGACCGGCCAGCACCTGATTCAGTCGCTGACAGGCCCGCCAGACGGTGTCACCCTCCGGCATGACCGCCCTCCGCTGAGGCGTTCCCGGGGTCGCCGATGGACAGCGCGTAGAACCGGAAGAAGCCGAAATTCTCGATCGGCAGGATCCGCGTCTCCGCGAAGCCGGCATCGCGGGCGTAGCCGGCCAGGGTCGCCGGTCGCATCACCGTGCCGGTCCCGACCGAGGGGGTCGAGGACAGACCGTCGGGCAGGCAGACGAACAGGCTGAACCCGTACATCAGTTGCTCGACCTCATCGCCGGCGCCGTCGAACGCCTCGGCGACCGCCTCATCCATCACCACGACGATGCCGTCGGCGGCCAGACCGTCACGCACCGAGCGGAGCACGGCGACCGGCTGGGGCATGTCGTGCAGACACTCGAAGAAGAAGGCCACCTCGTACGCCTCGCCCGCAGCCGGCGCATCCGGAGCGACCCGCTGGAACTCCACCCGCTCAGCCAGGTCATCGGCCAGGTGCGAGCGCGCCGCGTCGATCGACGGGCCGTCGATGTCGACACCGCGTACGCGGGACTGCGGGTACGCCATCGCCAACGCCTGGGTCGACCATCCCGCACCGCAGCCGACATCGAGGATCCGCAGACCGGGTGTGCTCAGTCGGGTGTGCAGATCGGGGTCGGAGCGCAAGGCTCCGGCCAGACCGTGAAGGAACCACGGTCGGTTCATGTCGGCCTGGCTCTCCCGGGCGTCGTCACCGAACTGGTCCCAGCTCACCCCGGTGCCCTGACGGTAGGCCGCCAGCAGCGGATCCATCTGCCGGGCCGACCCCGTGATCATCCGGGCCAGGGGAGCCAGGTAGGACAGACTCTCGGGATCGGTGAGCACCTCCGCGGCCCCGGGCGGCAGCGCGAAGACGTGCCGGACGCCGTCTCGGCGCTCGCTGGCGATCAGCCCGATCGTCGCCTGCTGTTCGAGCCACTCACGGGCATACCGCGGGTCGGTGCCCGTCCGCCGGGCCAGCTCCTCAGGCCCGGTCGGTCCGTGCTCGGCCAGTGAGCGATACCACCCGAGCCGGTCGCCGACGTAGATGCTGAGCACCTCGAGGGCGCCGAGAGCGGAGGCGAAGACCCGCTCGGCGACGGCCTCGGCGGTCGGCTCGGTCATGGCGCAGCCCGACCGCGCGACGTCAGCAGCTCGGCTTTCACGTCTTTAGCTCTATCACCGCCGTCACTGAGCTGGAGAGCGCCCTTGGCCCGGATCAACACACTGGCCCAGGTGCGAAAGGGTCGCCACCGCTCGGCGAGCTCGGTCAACTCCGCCGTGCTCAGCTCGTGGTCGACGCCGTAGAGCTCCTGCGCCGCCGCGCGAAAATGTCCTTCCTCGACCGCGAGCACATCGGTGTGGCCGAGCGCGCGGATGACGATCAACGCGCTGTAGAACGGCCCGATGCCCGGTAGCTGCTGGAGATCGGCCCGGGCCGCATCCGGCTCCATCCCCCGCAGCTTCGCGGCGGCGAGCCGGCCCTGCTGAGCAGCCTCGGCAATCGCCCGCAACCGCGGGATCCGGTCGGCGGGCAGCCCGGGCAACGCCTCGATCTCGAGGAACCGTCGGGGCGTCGGGAGGGCGTACGTCCGCTCCCCCGCCACCTCGAAGGTCGCGCCGCACTGCGCCGACAGTCGGGTGCGCAGCGCGATGCCCTGGGGTCGGGCCCGGCGGGCGCTGATGATCGACCACGCCGCGGCCTCGTACGGCGAGTAGAAGTTGGCCGGGCGGAACCCCGGCGCAGCCGCGTGGATCCGGGCCAGCACCGGGTCGGCTTCGCAGACCCGTGCGAACGCGGTCCCGTCCCCGTCGAGGGAGAGGACCCGCGCGACCTGGGCCCGAGCAGTGGTGACCTCGTCGTCGCTCAACGGGGGTCCGATCGTCTGCAGCTCGAGCTCCACCCGATCGCCGACCTGCCGGGCGGCCACGCCGATCTGCCGCTCGTAGTCCCCGTCGAGACAGAACGCCATCCGCATCACACCGTCGAAGCTGCGCTCGTCGCGGTGTCCGAAACCCATCGTGGCTATCTCACCCAGGTCGTACGGACCGGTGATGTCGAGGCTCGTCGTCGTCATGACCGACAGCATCCGGCCGAGCACTGACAGTTTCCCGGGTCCGATCGAGCCGACCTGCGATTAGGGTTGAGCGGTGCCGCTGCCCCAGCCCCAGACCCGTCACGGACGCACCCTGTTCCGGATCGCGCTGGTGGTGGCCGGCGCCGGACTGGCCGGGGTCGGCGTGCTCGCCGGATCGGTCGGCTGGGTCCGGGTGACCTCGTCCGGCCGTCTCTATTCGGCCGCTGACGTACCGAGTGCACCCGTGGCCCTGGTGCTCGGCGCGCAGGTCTATCCGAACGGGACCCCCTCGCCGTTCCTCGCGGGTCGACTCGACCTCGGAAAGCAACTGTTCGACGCCGGCAAGGTCGAGGTGATCGTGGTGTCGGGCGACAACATGGCGCCGGAGTACAACGAGCCCGATGCGATGCGTAACTACCTGATCAACGCCGGCGTCCCGGCCGACAAGGTGATCGCCGACTACGCAGGCTTCGACACCTATGACTCGTGCGCCCGCGCGAAACGGATCTTCGGCATCCACAAGCTGATCATGGTGACGCAGGAGTATCACCTCCCCCGTGCCGTCGCGACCTGCCGCGCCCTGGGGGTCGACACCGTCGGGGTGGGCGACACCAGCGTGAAGCGGTGCGGCGGAGCGTGGACCGAGGGGTGGATCCGCGACCAGGTGGCCTGCGTCAAGACGGTAATCGACCTGGTTACGCGGCGCGACCCGGTGCTCGGCAACCGCGAGACCAGCGTCGACGAAGCGCTCGCCCGATAGTTCTCGCCCGATAGTTCTCGCCCAGCGGAATCCTCTGCTCTGGCGCACACTCCGTCTCGGTGTAACACTGTAATGAAAGCAGTCGAGTAAGAGAGGATCGAAATGGGACCGAGGGGACACCGCGGCTTTGGCCGCCCGGGCGGTTGGCAGAACGTCGACGTACCGCCCGCCGATGACGCCGCCGACTGGTTCAGGGGACGGTTGCCCGGCGAATGGTTCACCGACGTCGAGGTGGTGGTCGACCGCGAGGAGATCACCGTGATCGGGTCACTGCCCGCGGCGGGCGTCGAGGGCTCCGCGGCCGCCGAGGGCCGGATCGGCCGGTTCCGGGCCGACACGCGCGAGCGCCGGATCGAGATCGCCGAAGAGGCCGAGTCCCGCTACGGCCGCAAGGTCGCCTGGGGTGCCAAGCTGGGCGACGCCGAGTCGCTGTTCACCCACATCTCGGTGCCGGTGATGACCCGGCTGCGGCAGCCCGAGCGCCGCGTGCTCGACACGCTCGTCGACGCCGGCGTCGCCCGCTCCCGCTCGGACGCCCTCGCCTGGGCGGTCCGCCTGGTCGGCGAGCACGCGGACACCTGGCTGACCGAGCTCCGCACCGCGATGACCGAGGTCGACAAGGTCCGCGCCCAGGGCCCCGACCTCTGAGCTGAGGCTGGCGGGCGCAGCCCTGGCTTCGGCTCCGGCTCCGGCTCCCCTATTCAGCAACTGGGGGCAGATAACAGAATTTGCGGCGATCGTGCTGTTATCTGCCCCCAGTTAGTTGGGAAACCGCTGACGCAGGTCGCCGGTTCAGCCGCCGGACCACCGCTGATGGACTCGCCGACGGCCGCTCAGCCCGAGCAGCGAATCATCGAGCAAAGCGTTCCACCGCCGCAGCCGACGCGGATCCCAGGTCCGACCGAGCGCCCGATCCACCGCAGCGATCAACGTGCCGCCGTCATTGCGTAACTCGACCGAGGTGTAGCCGAAGCGCAGGGCGCCCTGCTCGGCGATCATGCGTTCGCGACCCAGATCGGACCGATGGACCGCACGGTCGCGGTGGATATCGCCGTCGTACTCGTGAATCCGTGGGGTGCCCACGATGCCGAGATCGGCATGCGCCACGACCCGGCCGCCCGCATCGATGATCTCCATCTGCGGCTCGACCTGGATGTCCGCTGCCCGGTGCAGGACCCGCATGATCGATTCCCAAGGCGATCCACTTCGCTCGTCCAGCGTCGGGATGAGTTCACGCAGTCGCCTCACCCCACGACGTCGGTGCGTCGCCGTCTCCTCGAGTTCGTCGAGCGTCAGTTGCTTCAGACGGAGGGCCGAGTCGCCGAGCACGACCAGGTCGAGCAGCCCGAGATCCCGGCAGGCGGCAAGCAGAGTTTCGGCGGCAGTGGTCACCGGCAAGCCCATGACCGACGTCGCCGGCACCGAGGACCGGTGCCTCGATAGGACCACCCCGGGCCGTCGCGGGTAGGACCCCGTCTCTGGCGCGGCGATGAAGATCGGATGGTGCCTGCGCGAGGGCATCCACCATCCGCAGAGCTCCGCTGCGGTCAGGTGTGTAAATGCCGCACCCGCCGGCAACAACAGCCGCCAGGCATCCAGGTCGTGCGCCAGGCTTTCTTGTGGAAGTGACGAGCGGTAGAGCCCGTACGTCAGACGCCGCCATTGCGCACCCCTGCGGTGACCGCGCACCGGGTTACTTGTTCTCATACAGAAAACATGCTGACGTCGCTCGACTTCGTGCCGCCCTCGTCGGAATCTGTGGATAACGGACTTAGCGGTCGGCGCGCTGTGGACAACGGCGCCCCCTGCCCCCACTATCTGGGGGCAGATAGCGCAAAACCTGATGGTTTCGACGCAATCTGCCCCCAGATAGTCGAATGGGGAGGCGGCGTGTTGCCGCTGGCCAGGACTTGTTCGGTTACGCGGTGCGCTGGGCCCGGTAGTAGCGGATCAGGTTCTGGGTGGAGGGGTCCTGGTCGGCGAGGGCGGCCTCGTCGCCGCCGACGGCCGGGGTGACCTTGAGGGCGAGCTGCTTGCCGAGCTCGACGCCCCACTGGTCGAAGCTGTCGATGCCCCAGACGACGCCCTGGGTGAAGGTGATGTGCTCGTAGAGCGCGATCAGCTGACCGACCACAGCCGGGGTCAGGCTCGGGGCCATGATCGAGGTGGTCGGGCGGTTCCCGCTGAACACCCGGGCGGGGACGATGGCCTCGTCGGTTCCCTCCGCGCGTACCTCGTCGGCCGTCTTGCCAAAGGCCAGCGCGGCGGTTTGGGCGAAGAAGTTGGCCAGGAAGAGCTCGTGGACGTCGGCACCGCCGTCGTTCAGCGCGTGGGCCGGGTTGGCCACCGCGATGAAGTCCGCCGGGATCAGCTGGGTGCCCTGGTGGATCAGCTGGTAGAACGCGTGCTGGCCGTTGGTCCCGGGCTCGCCCCAGAACACCTCGCCGGTCGCTGTCGTGACCGCCTCTCCGTCGTAGCGGACGCCCTTGCCGTTCGACTCCATGGTCAGCTGCTGCAGGTACGCGGCGAAGCGATGCAAGTACTGCGCGTACGGAAGCACGGCATGGCTCGCCGACCCGAAGAAGTTGACGTACCAGATGTTGATCAGACCCATCAGCACCGGCACATTGGACTCGAAGGGGGTCTCGCTGAAGTGGGTGTCGATGGTGTGGAAGCCGTCGAGGAACGCGGTGAAGTTCTCCGGCCCGATGGCAACGGCGACCGAGGTGCCGATGGCCGAGTCGACCGAGTAGCGACCCCCGACCCAGTCCCAGAAGCCGAAGGCGTTGGCGGGGTCGATCCCGAAAGCGGCGACCTTGTCGAGAGCGGTCGAGACGGCGACGAAGTGCTTGGCCACCGCGCTCGAGCCGGCCTCGTCCCCGCCCTCGATCGCGCCGGAGGCCCGCAGCCCGTCGAGCAACCAGGCCCGGGCCAACCGCGCGTTGGTCAGGGTCTCAAGGGTGGTGAAGGTCTTCGAGGCCACGATGAACAACGTGGTCTCGGGGTCGAGATCGCGGGTCGTCTCGGCCACGTCAGTCGGGTCGATGTTGGAAACGAACCGGCAGCTCAGACCGGGCTGCACGTACGGTTGGAGGGCCTCGTAGACCATCACCGGACCCAGGTCCGAGCCGCCGATGCCGATGTTCACCACGGTCTCGATCCGCTTACCGGTGACTCCGACCCACTCACCGTTGCGCACCTGGTCGGCGAACGCGTACACCTTGTCCAAGACCTCGTGAACCTGCGGCACCACATCGACCCCGTCGACGGTCAAGGACGCGTCGCGAGGCAGCCGCAGGGCGGTGTGCAGCACGGCCCGATCCTCGGTGACGTTGATGTGTTCGCCGGAGAACATCGCATCGCGACGCTCGGCCAGACCCACCTGCTCGGCCAGGGCGAGCAGCGCAGCGATGACCTCGTCATCGATCAGGTTCTTGGACAGGTCCACGAACAGGTCGCCCGCCGTGTGGCTGAAGTGCTCAGCCCGGGCCGGATTCGCGTCGAACCAACCCCGGAGGTCGGGTTCGAGCGCAGCCTTCAGACGGGTCAGGTCGGCCCAGGCCGCGGTCGTGGTCGGGTCCACCGGTGCACTCATCGCATTCCTCTTTCTCGTCGACCCTCGGTCGTCATCCGGCAGCCTACTGAGAGGGGACCTGCGACGGCGACGACGCCCGAGGTACTCAGCGAAACCCCATGGTCGTCAACCTCGCCGTTTGCTGACCGGCCTTGGCCTGGCGGGGTCGCCGCCGCGCGAACCGGCTGGCGCCAACCGGAACGAGCCCATCCCGGTGGCGCCGTCTGAGTCGAGTAGCGCAGCTTCTTCCCGGTCGAGGTCGAACACCTCATCGCGCCCTGTCCTCGAGCACTAACTGGGGGCAGATAGCACTGCCGGAGACCCGTCTGCCGCTATCTGCCCCCAGATAGCGAAGGGGGGAGGCCGCTAGCGTGGCCCGCATGGACCTACGTCTGGCCCGGTCGCGACCGGAGTCGGAGCCGCCGTACGCCTCGGGTGAATCGGAGTTCCGCACCGACCTGGAGCGCATCCGCTTCGCCACCTCGTTCTCGCGGCTCGCTGAGGTCACCCAGGTCGTCACCGCCGGCGCGACCGGCGGGGTCGTGCACAACCGGCTCACCCACACGATCAAGGTGACCGCGGTCGCTCGGGCCATCGCGGTCCGACTGCTCCGCACCGAGAGTCGCGAATTGCTTCGCGAGCTCGGCGGGCTCGATCATGTGGTCGTGCAGGCCGCGGCCTGCGCGCACGACCTCGGACATCCACCGTTCGGCCACCTCGGCGAGCGCGTGCTCGATCGGCTGGCCCGGGACCGCTTCGGGATGGCCGACGGTTTCGAGGGCAACGCGCAGACGTTCCGACTGCTGACCGAGCTCGAGGTCCACGGACCCGGCGACACGGGACTCAACCTGACCTCGGCCGTACGCGCCGCGGTGCTGAAGTACCCGTGGGCCCGGCACCACCTCCCTGACCCCCACCCGACCGACTGGGACATCCCGCCGCGCGGGGCCGGCCACGGCGGCGGCGGGGGTGGGGCGGCCAAGTTCTCGTGCTACCTGATCGACGCTCCGGCCATGCAGGACGCGTTGGCCGCTTTCCCCGATCTCCGCGCCGGCCGCCAGACGCTCGAGTGCTCGGTGATGGATCTGGCCGACGACATCGCCTACTCGCTGCACGACGTCGAGGATTTCCATCGCTCCGGAGTGCTGCAGTTCTCCCCGGTGTCGGGTGAGTTCCGGTCATGGGAATCCAACCGCACCCGATACGCCGCCCTACCCGAGCTCGAGGTGGTCCGGGCCGGGCGGCAACCCGGAGCCGGACTCGAACGACTCCGGCGCTATCTGCGCACCCGCGACGCCTGGATCTTCGACGAGGACAGTTTCGCGGCCGCCGTCGCCACCGTCGGCGACGAGTTCGTCGACGGGGTCCTCGCGGTCCCGCACGACGGGTCGATGCAGTCCGACCGGGCGATCTCCGGCTTCACCTCGCGCTGGATCGATCACCTGATCACCTCGGTGTTCCCAGATCCGGAACCGCCGGTCCGCTCGGGCTACGTCCGGATGAGCAACCAGGCCTGGCACGAGGTGTCGGTGCTCAAGTTCGTCAACTCCTACTTCATCCTCGAGCGCCCGGACCTGGCCATGTTCCAGCGCGGTCAGGAGAAGACGATCGAGCTGCTGATCGCCGCCTTCGACGACTGGCTCTCCGACCGTTACGACACCAATCGCGCGCCGCGTCGACTGGTCGACCTGGTCAACGCGGCCCAGCACGGCTACGACAGGATCGCCCGCGACCACCCCGAATGGCTCAGCCCCGATCTCAACGACGCCGAACTGGCCCGAATGGGGCGCGGCCGCGGCATCATCGACTTCGTCAGCAGCCTGACCGATGCCCAGGCCGTCGCGTACGCGGCTCGGCTCGGCGGAGCGACCGGGCTGCTCTGGGGCTCTGGCGGTCTGTGACGGGTCGGGCAGACTCGTCGGGTGGACCTGATCGGCGAGGTATGGCGACGCGCCACTACGGAGCAACCCGCACCCCCGCCCGAGATCATCGCTGTCACCGCGCTGATCGCCGCGGCGCTGGTCCTGCTGCGGGTCACCTGGCCGTGGACCCGGGCGCTGATCACCATCGCCCACGAGGGCGGCCACGCGTTCGCCGCGCTGCTCACCGGTCGTCGGCTGCGCGGCATCCGGCTGCACACCGACACCTCGGGGCTGACCATCTCCGCGGGCAAGCCGCGCGGATCGGGCATGGTGGTGATGCTGGCGGCGGGCTACGTGGCTCCGGCGGCGGTCGGCCTGGCTGCGGTCGTCATGCTCCTCGCCGGTCACGCCCTCGGGCTGCTCTGGGTGATGCTGATCGTGCTGACGCTGATGCTGCTGAAGATCCGCAACGGCTACGGCCTGCTCGTCGTGCTGGCCTGTGGCGGCGGTCTGCTCGCCGTCAGTTGGTATGCGGGCCCGGGTGCGCAGACCGCATTGGCGTACCTGCTGACCTGGATCCAGCTGATCGCCGCACCCAAGCCGGTGCTCGAGCTGATCGCTCAACGCCGCCGGCACCCGACACCCCAGTCCGACGTCGATCAGCTCGGGCGGCTGACCCGGGTGCCGGCCGGCCTCTGGCTCGCGTTCTTCCTGTTGCTGAACGGCGCCGGCCTGTTGGTCGGCGCCGCCCTGCTCCTACCGGCGTTGGCCGACATCGCCCGACAGCTCGCCGTCGGCTGAAGTCGGGAAACACGAACGGCCCCACCCCGAGGGGGGAGGCCGTCCGACGATGCGCTGTGGGGGCCCTACTTCATCGGGCTGCGCTGAGCGACGATCATCAGCTCATCGCGCATGGCCGGGGTGAAGGCGTTGCCGATCGCGCGGTTGAGTTCGCGGCGCGTACGGGCAAACTCACGGTGGCTCTGGATGGCCTTCGCGAGGCGAGACATGGTTCTGCTTCCTTCCTGGGGTGACATCGAGGTCTCTTGACCGTGATGTTTTCGAGATCGAACTCTTCGACTTCGAACGTTACTCTACAACAGGGTTCGGCGCAGCGGTATTCCTGGAGGGGTGATCTCGATAACAGGTGGTTCGAGCCGCACGAAGGCAGCGGAGAGTCCGGGATCCGCCGGATGGCGTGCTCTCGGCGAAAGCGATGGTGACCAGCGGAAAGGTCGATCAGCCGCTACGACAGGGGCCGACGAATTCGCTCAGGCGGCCTGACCGTAGCGCGGATCGCTGACCTCGAGGCCGGCGCGCTCGAGCTCGGCCTCGACCCGGACGCGCTCGATGTCGCGTTCGATGCCCACGGAGTCCCGGGCCAGCTCATGCTCGATCTCGAGCATCGCGCAGGCCTGCGTCAACAGCCGGTCGTAGGCCAACCGGTTCCCGACCTGGTGTGCGGCGGAACGATTCGAGTCGGTGCGAACGAGGCCACGCAGGCGACGGAGATCGGCGGCGAGCTGCTCGATCGGGATACCGGATTGCTTCCGCAGGGCGCGCACGCCCCGGCGATGCTCAGCGGTGGTGTCGCGACGTGATCGCCAGTGTTGCAAGCTCTCGTCCCAGCGGCCGGCCATCAGGTCGTAGCCCACCACGCAGAGGACCGGGACGAGCACCATGATGGCCACGGCGATCCCGCCGAGCAACACCTGGTACGGGTCCGCCATCTACAAACCATAAGTCGGCCCAGACCCGGAGACAAGGCGGACAGAAATTCTAGCCGGTGCCGCTGTTCCCGTACACGGAGACATGCACGTGGTCGTAGTGATTTGCCGTGGCCGAACCGCGGTCCGACATCGACCGCCAGCCCTCGGAGCCGCGCTGGACGGTCCAGATCTTTTGCGAGTAGATGACCTCGCTGACGCCGAGACGCTTCGCGTTGGCCTGAACCCAGCGCGCCATCTGCCAACCAACGGTCGAATCCGAGATCATCGCATCGACCGCTCGGCCGGAGCCGTGGAAGTCGTTGCTGGGCCGGCGGCCGCCGAACGAGGCCACCTGGGGATAGCGGGCACAAAGGGCGCGATGCACCCGGACGGCGTCCTCGGTCAGGCCCGACTCCATCGCGGAGCCCGAGCTGCAGGCGGCCGTCGACAACCCGCCGCTGGTGGAGGTCGGCTTCTTCTTGGTGAGGAACTTGTCGGTCACCCAGCGGCTCTTGTCGCGATACTCGACCAGTCGGTAGCCCTTGGTCACCGTGTCGGTGACGGTCAGCTTGGTGCCGGCGTCCACCACGGTGAGGACCTTCGCCTTGGCCTCGGCCCCGGCCCGGATGTTCAACGACTCGGTCGCGTACCGCCTGCCGATCACCTTCGGCTCGGGAGCGGTCTTGGCGGTGACGGCCCCTGAGACGCTCCGGTCGAGTGCCGGACGCAGATCGCTACGGGTGGGGCGCTGCGCGCGTTCGCTGAAGGCGGGGGTGGCCGCCGGTGCGGCGGAAACCGCGGTCGCCACGATCGGAGCCGGGTAGGCGACCTGCGTGTCCTGGGCCCCGGCCCAGACTCCCACGGTGATGGCGGTGCCGGCGAGACCGGCCAGGGCGACCGGTGCGGCCAGCTTCGTCGCACGCATCGCGAGCGTCGGACGGGCGGCCCGGCGCGGGCGGTGACGGGTCAAGACTTCCTCATTCCCCGAGATCGTCCGGCGGCGCTCGCCGAGACCAAAGCGTTATTTTTCGAAGAGTTTAGGCAGAGCCCGAACGTTTTGCCCAACCGTGACCGGTCTGAATCGGCCCAAACAGGGCCTTTCGGGTACCTCGGTCGACGTGAGTCTGGCCACATCTCTGTCGGTGGACGGGGTTAGCGTGAGCGCAACGAAGCCATCAGGAGAAGGGGTGGGCATGACCGCGTACGACGCGATCGTGATCGGAGCAGGACAAGCGGGGCCCGGAGTCGCTGCGGCGCTGGCGGAGCAGGGTAAGCAGGTCGCGCTGATCGAGATGGACCGGGCGGGAGGCACCTGCCTGAACCACGGCTGTAAGCCGACCAAGACGCTACGAGCCACCGCCAGCGTGGCCCATCAGGCCCGCCGGGCGGCCGAGTACGGCGTACACGTGGGGCCGGTCAGCGTCGACTTCGGTGTCGCCATCACACGGGTCCGGCGCATCATCGGCGCGATGCAGGAGTCGATCGACGGTTGGCTCGACGGTCTCGACGGCGTCGACTACATCCACGGTCGGGCCACCCTGCGCAGCGACCCCGGCGGGCAGCGGCACGTGGTCCGGGTCGAACGAGACGGAGCTGACCGCTCCGCAGGTCTACCTGAACGTCGGGGGCCGGGCCTCGCGCCCGCCCATCCCCGGACTGGACGACGTCGAGTGGATGACCGAGGTCGAACTGCTCGCGCTCGACGAACTGCCCGAGCACCTCATCGTGGTCGGGGGCGGCTACATCGGATGCGAGTTCGGCCAGATGTTCGCCCGATTCGGTTCGCGGGTCACGATGGTCGCCGGAGGCAAGCTGGCCGGCCGCGAGGACCCGGACATCTCCGAACTGGTGGCCACGATGCTGACCGAGGACGGCGTGCGGATCCTCGACGGACGACCCTCGCAGGTCCGGCGAGCCGACGGCGGTGACATCGAGGTCGAGGTGGACGGCGAGACCGATCACCGGGACCCACCTGCTGCTGTCGACCGGGCGTACGTCCAACTCCGACCTGCTCGGCGACCACGGCGATCGAGACCGACGAGCGCGGCTTCTTCGTCGTCGGACCGCGGTTCGAGACCTCGGTGCCCGGGGTCTGGGCGCTCGGCGACGTCAACGGGCGCGGCGCCTTCACCCACACCGCGTACCAGGACTCGCAGATCCTGCTCGCTCCCCCGCGTACGGTCGAGGGCCGGGTCACCACGTACGCGATGTTCACCGATCCGCCGCTCGGCCGCGTCGGCATGACTACGCAGGAGGCCCGCGACTCCGGACGCCGGGTGCTCAAGGCCGAGGTGCCGATGAGCTCGGTCAGCCGGGCGGTGATGGAGAGCGAGACCACCGGACTGATGCGGATCCTGGTCGATGCCGACACCGAGGAGTTCCTCGGCGCCACCATCCTCGGCCTGCATGCCGATGACCTGATCCAGGTCATCGGCACCGCGCTGCAGGCCGGCGTCCGCTACCCCACGGTGCGTGACGCGCTGCCCATCCACCCGACGATGGCGGAGTACATCCCCTCGATCCTCGGCTCATTGACCCCGCTCGACTAACGCGGATCGGCGAGGATGCCGATCAGATTGCCGTCCGGATCGACCAGCACCGCGATCCGGCGGCCGCCTCCGACGTCGTGGACGGGTTCCTGCTCGGTGGCGCCGGCAGCCAGCAGAGCGTCACGGGTCGCCTCGATGTCATCGACCTCCCAGTAGGCCACCGTGCCGGACTGATTGCTCTGGGGAGCCAGCCCGACGTGCAGGCCGTCGAGGTCGTAACCGACGTAATACGGCGCGTCCATGCTCGGTTCGACCCCCAGGACGGTGGCGTACACCGCCTTGGCCGCGGTCAGATCGGCCACTGGTACGACGATGGTCTTGAGTCCGGACATGTCAGGGTTCCTCTCGGTCACGAAGATCGCCTCTCGATCGTCACACCCCTGACGAACGAAAGAGGAAAGGTGTGACATGCACGAGGATGAGTGGTTGGCCGAGCGCTTCGAGGAACAGCGGAACCACCTGTCGGCGGTCGCGCTTCGGATGCTGGGATCGCCCGCGGAGGCCGACGACGCGGTCCAGGAGGCATGGCTGCGGCTCAGCCGATCCGACGTCAGCGCGGTCGACAATCTCAGCGGGTGGCTGACCACCGTGGTGTCGCGGGTCTGCCTGGACATGCTGCGGACCCGCCGCCGGCGGGGCGAGACCGAGCTCGGGGACCAGATCAGCGAGCCCGTCATCGCTGGGCCCGAGCACGAGGCGCTACTCGCCGATGCCGTCGGCCCGGCTCTGCAACGGGTCCTCGACAGCCTGGCCCCGGCTGAGCGCATCGCCTTCGTGCTGCACGACCTGTTCGCGGTGCCGTTCGACGAGATCGCCGAGATCTTGGGGCGGACGCCGGCCGCTACGCGCCAGCTGGCCAGTCGGGGGCGGCGTCGGATCCAGGGCGGGGACGCCCCCGGCGATCCCGATCGTGCCCGTCGAGCCGAGATCGTCGCGGCCTTCCTCGACGCCTCCCGCAACGGCAACTTCGCCGGGTTGCTGGCCATCCTCCATCCGGGCGTACTCGTCCGGGCCGATGCCACCGCGACGGCGATGGGAGCCGAAGCCGAGATCCGCGGATCCGAGCTGGTGGCCGCGGCGTACAACGGCCGGGCCCAGGCGTTGCGCCGCGTGCTCATCAACGGCGAGCCCGGGGCGGTCTGGCAGCTGCGAGGCGAGATCAAGGTGATGTTCGCGTTCACGGTCCTCGACGGCCTGATCGCCACCGTCGACCTGATCTCCGACCCGGACGCGTTGGCCGCCGCCGAGGTGGACTACCTCTAGCACCGCGCATCCCCTCTCCCGTCGAACTAACTGGGGGCAGATAGCAGTGTTTCGGCCGATGGTTGCGTTATCTGCCCCCAGTTAGTTCGACGGGCGGGGGCGACCGGCAGAGGGCGAAGAGAGGCGGCGCCCCGGGTCAGGCGCTCACGTGCTGAGGCGCGGGGCCCGCGGGCTGCGTTTGTAGTCGGAGACGAAGCGGCTGCCGGCCTCGTGGAAGCGCCACGGGCGGTCGGCCTCGACCGAGACCCCGACGCGCGGGCCGACCACGATGGCCGCCGGGCGGTGGGCCGGGCTCGAGCCGCAGCGCACCGCCGGACAGCAGGTCGGCCCCCTTGTGCTCGGCGTTCAGCCCCAGGGCCTGAGCGAGCCGGCCCGGGCCGCGGGCCAGGTCGCGATCGGTCGAGCGGCCGCGCCGGCTGCGGGCGAGTTCGAGACCCGCGATCACCTCGCCGGCCCGGAGCAGGACTCCCGATGCGGTCCCGTCGGGTCCGCAGACCACGTTGGCCGCCCAGTGCATGCCGTAGCTGAAGTAGGTGTAGAGGTGGCCGGGGGGCCCGAACATCGTCTGGTTCCGCGGCGTCGGGCCGCGGAAGGCGTGCGAGGCCGGGTCGCGGGCCCCCGCGTACGCCTCGACCTCGGTCAGTCGGACAGCGATCTCGCCGTGCCACAGGATCGCACCGAGCAGGGCCGGCGCGACCAGCTCGACCGGGCCGGAGAGGTCCCAGCTCACGTCAGGACCTCGACCGTGCCGGCGCCGCCGTCGACCCGGACCCGGTCCCCGGTGTGCAGCAGCATGGTGGCGTTGCCGCAGCCGACGACCGCGGGGATACCGAGCTCGCGGGCGACGATCGCGGCGTGCGACAGCGGAGCGCCGACATCGGTGACGACCGCGGCCGCACGCGGGAACAGCGGGGTCCAACCGACGTTGGTCACCGTCGTGACCAGCACTTCGCCGGGCTGCAGCCGGGTCGGGTCATCGGCGTCGAGCAGCACCCGGACCACCCCCTCGACGATTCCCGCCGACCCCGCGAAGCCCCGAACCGCCGCCGACTCAGCGGTCTGTCTTCCCTCGACGACGACATCACTGCGCCGCCGCGGATCCCCCGCCCAGCGGAACGGGTCGAAGCGACCGCTGATGAGGGTCGGATAGGCCGGCAGTTCCCGATAGCCCGCGTACGCGGCCCGTCGTTCGGCGATCACGCGGGGACTGATGGTCTCCCCGTGCAGCACCCGCAGGATCTCGGCCCGCTCGAGGAAGAAGATGTCCTCGCCGAGCCCGGTCAGCTCACCCGCCCGGATGACCCAGGCGCGTAGCACCCAGAAGTAGCGGATCACCTCACTGCGGGCCCGCTCGCGGTTCCGGGCCATCCGAGCCCAGGCGGTCAGCCGCCGACGGAGCCCGCGGGCCTGCCGCGGGTGGCGACGATCCAGCTCGGCCCAGGCCCGATCACGTCGCTGCTCCTGATCTACCAGCAGCCGTCGGTGGTCGACCGCCGACGCGGTCAGCTCGGCGAGGTGGGGATCCACCCAATCCGGGTCCTCGCCCGGGCGTGGGATCGAGATCTCGAACTCGTGCGGTCCGCGATGCCCGAACTGGCGGTCGAAGGTGTCACGGTCGATCGCGCCGTCGGCCAGCGCCGCCAACCCGTCGAGCAGACCGAGGCTGGCGAGCCCCGCGTCGCCACCGAGTCCCGAGGTGATCGCGTTGGTGGCCGCGTCGCCGAGGAGATTCCGCAGCCAGGCCCGGGTGGTGACGAACGAGGCGCCGCTGGTCCGGGTCGCCGCCGACAGCATCAGGCTGACGCGGTGGAATTCGGGATCGAGCGTCTCCTCCCAGCGGTCGGCCAACTGCTGCGGCGCATCGGTCGCGGCGATCTCGACCCGGCGCCGATCGCAGAGCTGCGGGTGCCCGGCGAGATAGCCGTCGAGCCGCCGCGCGTCGCGGCGAGCCTCGCGGAGGACGTGCACGGCCATCGGGACCACCGAGCCGAGCACCCAGAGTCGGTGGACCGGAACGTCGGGGATGTCCAGGTCCTCGGGCAGCCGACCGAACACCTCCTCGGTGAGCGTGCGGAACCGCCGTTCGCTCACCCCGACCGAGCGCGACAGCGCGGCCATCACACTGACATTCAGATAGATCCGCCCGCCGATCCGGCCGTAGCCGACATACGGCGGGATCGACGCCGTGGCCATCGCGTCGGTCAGAAACACCTGCACCATCGACCAGGTGACCGGGGTCATCACATCGGGGATGGCCTCGCCGACATTGGTGTTGGTCCAGAGGAAGTTTCCCGCTCGGCTGTCGTTCCACGGGTCGGCCGGTGCGACCACGGTGATCGGTCGGGCCTGGACGACGAAGAGGTCATCGCCCGCCCGGCACCACTCGACATCCATCGGCCCATCAAACCGTTCGGCGATCGAGCCGCCCAGCGCGACCAGCCGGGTCACCTGGTCCCGGTCGAGTGTGGGTGGGTGATGGCGTACGCGGTCGACCACCGCACCGGTCCTATCGACGCGGAACTCGTCCGGATCGGCCTCCCCGGACACCAGCCGGTCAGCGAGCCCGGGAACGGCGTCGATCACCGTGACCGGGTCCCCGGTCACCGGATCGACCGTGAACAGCACTCCGGCGGCGTCGGCGGCGACCATCGCCTGGACGACGACCGCCATGGCCAGACCGTCGTCACCGATCCCGCGCTCGGCCCGGTAGGCGACCGCCCGCTCGGTGTGCAACGAGGCCCAGCACCGACGGACGGCGTCCAACACCGGCTCGTCACCCACCACCTCGAGAAAGCTGTCCTGCTGGCCGGCGAACGACGCATCGGCCAGGTCCTCCGCTGTGGCCGAAGACCGCACGGCGACCGGACCGCCGCCCAGCCGGTGATAGGCGTCGAGGACGGCTCGGGTGACCGGTTCGGCCGGACCGTCGCGGGCGTACGCCGCTGTCGTCACCACGAAACCCGGCGGGACCGGGAAGCCGTAGGCGATGAGCCGGGCCAGCGCGGCACCCTTGCCGCCCAGCTCGGCCGGGTCGACCGAGCCGCCGTCGGCCAGATCGACGATCACCCGTCCACACTAATCACGAGTCGATCCGGCGATCGGGCCCGAGCGACTCAGCTGCGATCGAGCTCCAATCGGACGTCGCCGAGACCGCGGGCCACGACCAGCCGACCGCCGGCCGGGGTCGTCCATGCGTCGGCGAGGTGGTCCCAGAGCCGGAGCAGGCGCGGGTCGAGATCGACCGTGACCACCCGTTTCTCGCCGGAGACCACGGTGTCGGCGACCGAGTACCCGACCAGGCGCACCGGGGCACCGTTCGCGGGCCGCCAGTAGACCTGGACCACCTCGGTCGACGGGCGCTCGGCGGTGTTGACCAAAGTGACCGTGACCGATTCGGCCCCGTCGCGGGCCCGTTGGTGCTTCGCCGAGCCGTACTCCCAGGATCCCCAGCCGAGCCCCTCGCCGAGCCAGAAAGCCGGCTCGGCGGCCGACCGGTCCCACCCGCGGTAGCCCATCGCGGTGCCCTCGGCGTAGTCGAGCGTTCCGGCGATCGGCGTGACGCTCCAGGCCGGACCCTCTCCGTCGCGGGCCGGGAACGTCGTGACCAGGCGGCCGGTCGGTTCGCTCCGGCCGAGTAGCACGTCGCTGACCGCGTGGCCGCCCTCCTGACCGGGCAGCCCGACGACGAGGATCGCGTCGACCTCCGTGCGCCACGGCATCAGGACCGGCGTCGCCGCGTTGACCACGACCACCGTTCGCTGCGCGACCGCGGCGACCGCGCTGACCAGCTCGTCCTGGCGACCGGGCAGGGCCAGCGTGGCCTTGTCGATCGCTTCGGTCTCCTGCTCGGCGGTCACCCCGACGACCACCACGGCGGTCCGGGCCCCGGTCGCGGCCTGCACGGCGGCGGTCAGCGATTCGTCGTCGCTGCGGCCGGCGGGCTGAGCGATCAGGCCGACCAGCGAGATCCGGGCGGTCAGCCGCGAACGCACGGTCAGGACGGCGTTCTCCTGGGCCTCGACCACGGTCACCCAGGTCGGCGGGATCATGAAGCCCGCCTCGTCGGCCGGCGGCGACGGGATGGTCACGTCGTGGTCCACGCCGCCGTAGCTCAACCGCCATTCGCCGACCCCGCGTACGCCGATCATGATCGGGCTCCCGGTGGGCAGATCGACCCGGGCCGACACCTCGACCTCCGCCGTGGCCGCGCTCGGATCGTGGGCCGGCCAGACGACGATCTCGGGGACTTCGTTGACCGTCGCCGTCTGCACCTCGCCCGAGGCGTCGAAGCGGGTGACCCGGGCTCCGGCGGCGCCGGTCTCCGGGTCGGTGATCACGTCGGTCGACGCGGCCGGCGGATCGACCCGGACATTGACCCCGTCGACCACCCGGACGCGGGCCGCACCCAGCGCCTCGACGAGACCGTCGGCCACCGAGATGGCGTGTGGCGGCCGGACCGCTGCGGAACCGCCACCCTGCAGGACTGTGTTGATCCCGTGTCGACCGATCAGGACCAGCGGTTCGTCCTCGGTGACCTCGTCGTCGCGCAGCGGCAGCGCATCCTGTCCGGTCAGCAGCACCATCCCGGCGCTGGCCAGGGTCCGCAACGCCAGCCGGAACGACGGATCGGTCGGTTCGACGACCGGCCCGAGCGCGGCCTTGCGATCGGGCGCGATCGCGTGGACCGCGCCCACTCGCCCGGCCAACCGGAGCAACCGGGCGAGGTGGTCGTCGATCGCCGCTTCGTCCACCTCACCGGCGCCGACGGCGTCGACCAGCGCGGCACCCCACGGGCCACGCGGACCGGGCATGACCAGATCGAGACCGCCGCGGGCCGCCGCGGCCGCGGTCTTGGTGGCGCCCCAGTCCGACATCAGCAGGCCGTCCCAGCCCCACTCGCCCTTGAGCACGCCGTTGTTGAGCTCGTCGTGCTCGGTAGCCTCGACGCCGTTGATCTTGTTGTACGCGGCCATCACCGACCAGGGGTGCGAGTCGGCCAGGCAGATCTCGAACGGCAGCAGATAGAGTTCGCGCAGCGCGGCGTTCGAGACCCGCGAGTTCATCGTGTGGCGGTCGGTCTCAGACTCGTTGGCCACGTAGTGCTTGAGGCAGGCCCCGACCCCGTAACGCTGGATGCCGTTGACGTACGCCGCGCCCAGCCGCCCACTGAGCAGCGGGTCCTCGGAGAACGCCTCGAACAACCGGCCGCCCAGCGCCGAGCGATGCAGGTTGATCGTCGGGCCGAGGACGACATCGACGTTCTGCCGCCGGCCCTCCCCGGCCAGCAGCTCGCCGACGTGGTGCGCTGCGGCGTCGTTCCACGACTGCGCGAGCAGAGTCGCGTTGGGGAACATCCCGACCTGTGCGCCGCCGGTGAACTCGCTTCCGCGTACGCCGGTCGGACCGTCGCTGAACACCAGTCCGCGCAGCCCGATCGACGCTTCTGCGGCGAGGGAGAAGGTGTCCGCTCCGGTCAGCAGGGTCACTTTCGCCTCGAGCGAGAGGTCGGCGATCGCGCTCGCGATGACGTCGTCGATCGAGGCGGGGGCGCTGCTCATGAGGACTCCTGATGGGGTGGACCGGGGCCCCACGCTAGCGATGGGCACCGACGCCGCCGAGAGTGGACCACATGGCTCCGACGTACCTGCTCACCTGCACCCCCTGCCCGCACTGGCCCCGGCCCCACCGGTGGCGACCAACTCCCCCGGCGACCCCGTACGCCGCAGCGTTCGGGCGGCGTACGGGATCGTGACGAGGACCCGCGGGCCCGTCCGCTGCTCTGGGCGCTGCTGCTCTGGGCGCTGCTGCTCGGCACCGCTGCGTTCGCGGTGATGACGATCGGGGGTAGGAGCGGCACCGACAACTCCCCCACCTTCGCGCAGTTCCAGCCGCCCGCGGCCGAGGGCCAGGTGACCTAGGTGTACTGACCACCTAGGTCATCTTTGGCCGCAAGGGCGGTGTCCGCGGTGGCGGCGGTGGCGGCGGCCGCGACGGGTCGAGCAATGAGTCGGCCGTCCAGATCGCGTGGGTGCAGACGGCTACACCTCGACCACGGCGGTCGGCGCAACGGTCTACGACCTGACCAGCTGACGGTGACGACGGCGGCGTCCGCCCGCTGGGTGACCCGGCGAGCAGGCGGCCTCGGATGGGCTAGACTCTCCGAGGCTCAAAGCCACGGGGTGTGGCGCAGCTTGGTAGCGCGCGTCGTTCGGGACGACGAGGTCGCAGGTTCAAATCCTGTCACCCCGACCGCAGTAGTCAGAAAGCCCTGGCCGTCATCGACGGCCAGGGCTTTCCCCGTTGCGGCGACCCCCGTCCCCGCTCCCTCGTCTTGCTCGCCGCCCTCCCCCACTCTCACTATCTGGGGGCAGATAGCAGGTGCGGCGGCAGATTTCGTGCTATCTGCCCCCAGATAGTGAAAGGGGAGGGGCGGCCGGGGGCGGCCGGTCGGGGGTCGGGGGTCGGCCAGGCAAGCCTTTGCTCCCTTGATTGATTCCGAGTCACGCTGGGGCGCACTCCAGATCAGGTAAGGCTTGCCTGATCGGCCCCGCAACCGTGCACTCGGCGGGCGCACCGCTCGAGCGGTTCTGAACCCTCCGTCCGAGCGACCCGTCGGATCGGCCCACTGCGGCCGGGAACCGGCGGGCCGGTCACCGGGGTAGGGTCCGAGTATTCCGGTCGACACCGGCTTCCCGTCCGGGTGGCCGGCGGACCGGTCCGATCGAACGGGCCGACTTCCACGGCGGCCGGTTCAAGGAATCTTCATGAGTCTTGACGCCAACACCCTTTGCCCGACCTGTCAGCACCCGATGTCTGCCCACGACGCCATCGGCCTCCGCTGGTGCGCGGTGAGCGCTCGGGCCGCCGAACCCCGCGACTGCATCTGTTCCGGAGTCGTCGCCACCCCGCGGGTGCTCAGCCACTACTGAGCCCAGGCTTGTTCCCCGCTCCCGCGACTGACCGGGCACGGACCACGGGGCGTCGTCCTCAGGACCAGGCGACCACGCGCTCTCGGACGATCGATTCGAGCGCGGCCGCGTACCCGTCGGGATCAGCGTCGCGGGCCGGAACCACCTCGAGCGTCGCTCCCGCGATCCGCTGCTGCCAGAGCTCGGCCATGGCCACCGGGTGCACCGGATCCTGCGGTGCACCGATGACGGTCACCGGCATCCCGAGATCCCGCGCGCCCTCCCAGCCCACCGCGGTGTTGCCCGGGACGGTCTCCAGCCGCACCACACGCTCGACCGCGTACGGCTTCGTGAACTGCTCCACCAGACTCGTCGCACCCGAGGCCGACACCTCGGCCACCGCGCGGTGCTCACCGCTCTGCCGGTAGCGAGACGCACCGTCGGGCCCGAAGCGGCGCAGCAGATCGGCGATCACCGCGAACGACGCCGCGTGTACCGGCCACGGCTCCGGCCCGAACGCCGGCCGGATGAGCAGAGCCCCGGCCACGCGATCCGGGACTGTCTCGGCCAGCCGCAGGGCGACCGCCGCGCCCATCGAGATGCCGATCGGGATCAACCGGTGGTCGCCGAATCCGAGCTGATCGATCAGCGCCAGTACGTCGTCGGCCATCGCCTCGGTGCTGAACCGATCCGCCGATCCGATCAGCATGGTGCGGCCATGAGCGCGGGCGTCGGGAGCGAGGACGTCGATGTGGGTGCCGGCCAACTGGTCGTCGGTCAGTCCGAGCGGCTGATTCGAGTCGCCGCCCAGCCCGTGCAGCAGGACCGCCAGGTGATCCGAACCACGCCGATGTACCACCGCGTACGCGTGCGCGGCATACTCCTGCGCGCTCACACGCTCCCCTCCAGCAGGGCGACCGCCGCGCCGACCTGGTCGGGCGTGGTGTCCTGGATGATCAGTGGCACCTCGACCGGCAGGCCCCGGCGCAGCTGGGCCAGGAAGGCGAAGTCGAGGCCGTCACCACCGGCCAGCCGGTCACCCCAGGTGATGACGTCCTTGGCGTGCAGACAGATCGTGCGGTCGCCAAGCCGCAGGTGGGCATCGGTGAGGACGGCGTTCCACTGGTCGGCCGGGAACTCGGCCACCAGATTGGCCGCATCGAGGATGAAGCCGATCGGTGCGCCGCGCTCGCCGAGTTCGTCGATCAGCCGGACCGCCTGGTCGGTCCCGGAGATGACGTTGGCCGGTTCGGGTTCGACGGCGAGCCGGACGCCCGCCGCAGCGGCCGCGTCGAGCAACGGTCCGAACGACTCGATCATGTCCGACCAGGCTTCGGCGGTGGTGTTGTCAGGGTGGGCGCGCCACTGGTTGACGGGATCCCGGGTCCCCGTGCACAAACTCACCGCGGTCGCTCCGAGCCGTCCGGCGGCGCCGATCAGGGTGGCGGCCGCAACCGTCTCCCGGGCGCGGCGCTCGGGGTCCGGGTGCGCCATGTTGTAGGTCGCGGACAGGCCCCAGATGTCGACACCTTCGGTCGCGAAGGCCGCTGCGACCTCCTCGAGCGGCAGACCGGGCAGTTCCTCCGGGGTCGGGATGGTCGGCAGTCCCACCGCGACCAGGTTGAGCTGGACACAGTCGAAGCCGTGGCCCGAGATCGTCGCGGCCAACTCGGGGGCCGGCTGCGCGGGGAACACCCGGGCGAAGACGCCGAACGGAGCGGCGGGCGAGGCGCTCACAGCGCGACCTTGCGACCGTCGTTCTCAGAACTCTCCGCGGCGGCCTCGATCAGCCGGACCGCCGAGACTCCGTCCTGCGGACTCGGCACCTCCCCACCACCGGCCCGGACCGCGTCGGCGAAGTCCTCGACCTGGCGTTTGAACGCATTGGTGTCGGTCGGGTGCGGGCGGCTGGAGGTGTTGCTCGACTCGAGGTACACCTCCACGTCGCTGCCGCGCTTCCAGAAGGGCTGGAAGATGCTGGTCTTGATGTGACCACCCGGGCCGAACAGCTCGAAGCCCTCGGCCCAGTCGGCGTGCACGTCGACGGTCATCTCGAACGATCCGAGCCCGCCGCCGGCCAGCCCGACCGTCCCGTGCCAGGTGAAGTCGGCGCCCAGCTCGGCGGCCTGGACCGAGATCCAGCGCGGATACCCGGTGAAGAAGCAGAGCAGGTCGAACACGTGGGCACCGTGGGTCGCCAGCAGGTAGGCGGCCCGGTTCTTCTGAGCCTTGAAGGTCGACTCGTGCCCGCGGACCACCTCGTCGACCACCATCCGCGACGGGAACAGCGTGTCCTCGATCCCGGCCCGCAGCGCGGGTACCCGGTAGACCGCGTTGTAGGACAGCACCTCACCCACCTGGGGCAGGAGGTCGTGGGCGTAGACGATGGCGGGGTCGTGTCGCTTCATCGCGCCGGTCTGCAGCCGGAGATCGCGTGCCGCGGCCAGATCGACCAGTGTCTGGGCGTCGGACGAGGTGGCCGCCAACGGCTTCTCCATCAGCACGTGCTTGCCGGCCTGCAGGGCGGCCTGACCGAGCGGGAAATGGAAACGATCGGGGGTGGCCACGACCACGGCCTCGATGTCGGCGGCCAGCAGATCCTCGGTGGCGGTGAAGCTCTGGACGCCGTACTGGTCGGCGACCCCCTGGGCCAGCGTGGCGCTCGGGTCGGACACCCCTACCAGCTGGACGTTGCCGGCCTTGGCGATCGCGGGTAGGTGCGCGGCCTGGGCGATCCGGCCACAGCCGATCACCCCGAGCCGGACCGGGCGGGGGGACGGGGACTCAGTCACGGATGTTCTCCTCGGGAGCGGGCGAAGCGGCGACGGGCGCCGGTCGTTCGGGCGGGTGGGTGGAAATCAGGCGGGCAGCGGCAAGCTGGGCGGCTCCGAGCGCGGCGGCCGTGGGTCCGACGTTGTCGAGCCGGATCCGCGGTGGATGGCGTACGGCGGCGAACGGCAGTTGACGTTGCAGTCGGGTGGCGATGCCGGGGATGAGCAGGTCGCCGGCCGCGTGGGCCAGCGATCCGCCGAGGTAGAGCACGGTCGGTTCGACGGTGACGGTGAGCAGGGCGAGCGCATGCCCGATGGCCTGAGCGGCCTCCTCGACCAGCCGCACCGCCGGCTCGACGCCGGACCGGGCGGCCGCGACGACGTGAATCGAGCTCAGCCGACTGATCTCGGTTCCGGCGAAGTCCGCCACGTGTTGCGCCTGCGCCGAAGCCCGGACCCGTTCGCCGAGCCCGCGACCGCTGGCCAGTTGTTCAAGACAGCCGGAGCTGCCGCAGACGCACGGGTAGTCCAGCGGGTCGACGACCGGCAGGTGACCGAGCTCGGTCGCGTACCCGGTCGGACCCTGGATCAGCCGCCCACCGCTGAGCACGGCACCGCCGACCCCGGTGCCCAGAGCCAGCAACACCGCGTCCTGGATCGGACCGTCGGGGTCCCGGGCGGCTGCGGCCAGCAGCGTGGCGTCGGCGTCGTTGACCACGGTGGCCGGGCACCCGAGCTGAGCGGTCAGCCGGGCGGCGAGATCGTCGTCGGAGACGAGGAGCGACGCCGCGTGGGTGACCCGACCGGATTGCCCGACCAGACCGGCGACGGAGACCCCGAGCACCACTTCGGACAGGTCGACCCCGGTCTGCCCGGCCAGATCGCGCGCCGCCGAGGCCAGCGCGTCGGCCACCGGTCCGGCACCCCGGGCGGCGTGCGCGGTCCAGCTCGACCCGCGTACGCGTCCGGACGCCTCGATCAGCACCCCGGCGATCTTGGTGCCACCGATGTCGAGTCCGAGGAACATGGTCAGCCTGCTCTGCGTGTGGTGGGTCGGGGCCGGAGTTCGATCAGCGAAGCGTGTAGCCGCCGTCGATGACCAGATCGAGCCCGGTGATGTGGCCCGATGCGTCGCTGGCCAGGAAGACGTACGACCCCACCAGGTCCTCCACCCGGGCGATCTTGCCCATCGGGGTCAGCTTGGCCCAACCCTCCTGCTGCGGCTTCATCCGTGGCGTCTCGACCATCGGGGTGATGGTGAAGCCCGGACTCACCGCGTTGACCCGGATCCCACTCGGCGCCCACTCGTTGGCCAGGCTGCGGGTGATGCCCCAGGCCGCGGACTTCGAGGAGTTGTAGGGCGTCTGATACTGCGGGACGCTGACGAAGGAGGAGATCGAGACGGTGTTGATGATCGATCCGGGCTGATCGTGATCGAGGAACCATCGTCCCTCCTCACGGCAGCAGTAGAAGATGCCGTCGGCATTGACCCGGTAAACCCGCTCCCACTCCTCGTCGGTGGTGTCGATCGCAGGACCGGCGTTGCCGACTCCCGCATTGTTGATGGCGACATCGAGCCCACCGAGCAGGTCTGCGGCATCGTTCACCATCTGCCTGACCTGGGCGGAGTCCCCCACGTCGCAGACCAGGGCGCCGACCTCGCGGCCACTGGCCGTAGCCAGTTGCCGCGCCGCGCTGTCGACCAGCTCGCGGTCGAGGTCGACGACGACCAGATCGGCGCCGGCGGCCAGCACGGCCTCGGCCACGCCGAATCCGATCCCCTGACCGGCGCCGGTGATCAGCGCCTTCTTTCCGGTGAGCGAGAACATCGACAGCCCGGTGGGCGTCACGGCATTCATGAAATTCCTGTCTGCGGTGAGAGGGGTGAGGTGTGGATCAACGGACGGCACCGTCCGCGGTCGTGACCAGCTCGACCGAGGCCTCCGACAGCCATTCGGTCAGGCTCGGATCGGATCGATCGGTGACGACGGTCTGAACGTGGTCGAGCGGACACACCGTCACGAAGTCGGTCAGGCCGATCTTGTGATGGTCCATCGGGATGACCGAGCGGGCGGCCCGCCCGATCACCTCCCGCTTGATCTGCGCTTCGGCCAGGTCGGCGGCTGAGAATCCCTCGACGGTGATCCCGGTGACCCCGAGGAAGGCGATGTCGACGCGGAACTGGGCGAGCGACGCCAACGCCAGCGGACCCACGGTGGTGCCCCCGACGGCCCGGAACCGGCCACCGAGGACGATCGGGCCCTCGCCGCCGGCCGTCGCACAGATCTCGGCCACCCGGAACGAGTTGGTCAGGATCTTGACGTCGTGAAGTCCACCGGCGCGGCTACGCGCCGCCAGTTCCGTGGCGATGGCCTGAGCCGTCGTGCCACCGTCGAGGAAGACCGACTCCTTCGCGCTGATCAGGTCGACGCAAGCCCGGGCGATCGCACCCTTCTCGCGTGTGTGCAGTTGTTCGCGCTCGGACAGCTCGACCTCGGCCATCGACCGCCGGGCCACTGCGCCGCCGTGGGTGCGGATGAGCCTTCCCTGCGTCTCGAGGTCGACGATGTCCTTGCGAATGGTTGGCTCGGTGACCTGCAGCCATTGCGCCAGCTCCGAGGTCCGGACCCGGCCCCGCGCGCTGACGAGTTGACCGATCTGCTCGCGCCGCTCGACCGCGAAACTGTCGCGGACCGAACCGCCTGAGCTGTCCGGGGCAACAGAGCTGTCCGGGGCAACAGAGCTGTCCGGAACGACCGAGCCGTCCGACCCGGGCACGGTGACGTGGTCACGCGGCCACGCGAGGTCCGGCGTCACCGGATTCCGCTGAGTCACGCCCCACCCCACTTTCGAACCGATGGCTTTGACACCGACAGCTTTCGAACTGCCGGTAGCGAACACCCTTACAGGTTCGGTTTACTTTCGCAAGCTTTCGGATCGATTCGTTCGGCCCTCAAACGGCACTTTCGTTCCGATGCGCCACCCGGCGGCTGCCGCAGCTGCCATCGCCGCCTGCATCACCTGACGTTGACTGCGGCCGGTGCGGGCCGCGAGGGCGGCGACGTCGTCGAACTCCGCGCTGACCTGGGTGATGACGTCGTCGAGGTGCGCGATCTTGATCGCGACCCCACCCCCGTCGACCTCGACGCGGACGAACATCCGGGCCAACGCGAACTTGGTCCAGCGGCTCTCTCGGACCCCGATGGTGCTGGTGGTCGAGAAGATGACCGCGTGCATCGCCTCGGCCCGGTGATCATCGGCGAGCACGTGCAGCGTGTGGGCGGGCCGACCCTTCTTCATCAGGATCGGGGTCAGCCAGGCGTCGTCGGCCCCGGCTCGCATGAGGGCGGCCAGCACGTCGGGCCACAGCCGCGGGTCGAGATCGTCGACATTGGCTTCGATGACGACCGCTTCGGTGGACCCGACCCGGGCGGCCCGGCCGTCGGGTGCGCCGATCAACACCCGGGTGACGTTGGCGTGATCGCTGAAGTCCTTGGTGCCGGCCCCGACGCCGACACCGTCGATCACCAGGTCGGGCAGTTCGCTCGACCCCGCGGTCAGCGACGCGAGCAGCGCCATCCCGGTGGGAGTGGTCAGCTCGCCGACTCCCCCGGAACGGAGGACGAAACCACGGGCCAGCTCGGAAACGGCAGGTACCGGGACTGGGATCCGCCCGTGCTCGGCCCGGATCTCCCCCGACCCGACGGCGACCGGCCCGACGCTCACGCTGGTGATCCCGAGATCGGCCAGGGCCGCGCAGACCCCGACCACATCGGCGATCGAGTCCAGCGCGCCCACCTCGTGAAAGTGCACGGTGTCGGCGGGCACGCCGTGAACCCGGCCCTCCGCCTCGGCCAACCGGCCGAACGCGGCGAGGGCGCGGTCGCGTACGGCGCCAGCGATCTCGGCCTGCTGGATCATCGACCGGATCGAGGCCCAGGTCCGGTGGGGCGGGTCGTCGACCAGCACCTCGACCTCGGCCTTGGTCGCCCGCATCCCGGCGCGCACCGCCGGGGTGACGGTGATCGCGACCGAGCCGGGGAGAACGGCCTCGATGGCGCGTTGGACGGCCGCGAGATCGGCCCCGGCGTCGAGCAGCGCCCCGAGCAGCATGTCCCCGGCGACACCGGCCGAGGCGTCGATCCGTAGTGAGCGAGTCACGGTGCGGCGATCTGCGCGGCCAGGTGACCGGCGCCGTAGCCGTTGTCGATGTTGACCACACTGACCCCGGGGGCACACGCGTTGAGCATGGTGAGCAGCGGGGCGATCCCTCCGAACGCGGCGCCGTAGCCGACCGAGGTCGGGACCGCGATCACCGGGGCCGCCACCAGACCTGCGACCACGCTGGGCAGCGCCCCGTCCATCCCGGCCGCCACCACCAACACCTTCGCCGACCGGAGCAGGTCGAGCCTGGACAGGATCCGATGCAGACCGGCGACCCCGACATCCATCACCAGCTCGGCATGGCGACCGAGATAGCGGGCGGTCAGCATGGCCTCGCGAGCGACTCCCTCATCGGAGGTGCCGGCCGCCAGCACGAGCACCCGGCCGCCGCTCGGTTGGGGCACCTCCGGCGGCCAGGCGAGCAGCCGGGCAGCCGGGTCGTACGCGGCATCCGGCAGTTCCGCCAGCACGGCCGCAGCATGATCGGGACGGGCGCGCGTGAACAGAGTGACGAGGTCGGCGCGGTCACGAACGGCCGCGGCGATCCCAGCAACCTGCTCGACCGTCTTGCCCTCGCAGTAGATCGCTTCCGGATAGCCCCGACGAGCGGTCCGTTCGAGGTCGAGCTCGGCGTAGGCGTGGACGGGGTCCTCAGCCACGGCCGACCTGCAACGCGGCCAACGTGAAGGCGCCGGACTGCAGACCGGCCGGGTCGATGGCGACCTGGTCGAAGCCGGCCTCGCGTACGACGGCGTCGACCCGGGCGCGCAGACCGGGCGCCTCGATCGCGGTCAAGTCGGCCGGACCGAGCTCGACCCGGGCCAGGTCGCCGTGATGACGGACCCGCAGCTCCTGGAACCCGAGCTCGTGCAGGGCCGCCTCGGCTCGGTCGATCTGGGCCAGCTTGAGCGGTGTGACCTCGAGGAAGTGCGGGATCCGCGAGGCCAGGCAGGGCGCGGCAGGCTTGTCGGCGCAGGGCAGCGACCAGGCCCGGGCCAGCGCACGGACGTCGGCCTTGCCCAGTCCGGCGTCAGCCAGCGGGCGCAGCACCCGGTGGTTGGTCGCGGCCTGGGCGCCGGGGCGATCCGGTCTTCGTGCGTCGTCGGCGTTCTCGCCGTAGGCGACCGCGTCGAGGGCGTGCGCGCTGACCAGATCGTCGGAGATCCGGGTGAAGAGTGCGTCCTTGCAGTGGAAACAGCGGTCGGGACCGTTGGCCCGGTAGGCCGCGTTGTCCATCTCGTAGGTGTCGACCTCGACGACCGGGACGCCGATCACCTCAGCCACCGCGTGCGCCTGCTCGCGTTCGCGAGGGGCGAGGCTGGCGGAACGACCAAGGATGGGCACCACCCGGTCGACGCCGAGGATCCGCACGGCGGCGGCCACCATCACGGCCGAATCGACACCGCCGGAATAAGCCACCCCCAGTCGGCTCACGCCGGCCAGCGACGCGGCGATGGCCGCCAACTGGATCTGCTGCTCGTCGGCATTGCCCGGGTTCATGCCCAACATCCTGCCTCCCGCGCCCTGGCGACCACGATTCCGGGCCGGTTGTGTCGCAACCGATGGAACTAGGCCCGCTTTCGACCCGGTGCCCACCGAGGACGGCTCAAAATCCAGCACCAGTCGAGGGTGATCCGCTCGATGTGAGCGCGAACCCGTGCGTCCTGGGGCGACTGGCGCCGGCTTTTCAGCGTTCAGTCCGAGCGACGGCGGCGGCGGGGCCGCAGCGGCGGGTGCCAGGCGTAAGGCTCGGGGAGTTGCCAGTTGCGCCAGCGCGCGAGCATGGTCAACCCCGCGCCGACCAGGGTGGCCGCGACCAGCCCGACCGAGACCAATCCGAGGTTGAAGCAGATGACCATGGTCGCGCTGGCCAGCGAGGCCGAGGTGGCGTAGAGGGTGCTGCCGCCGAAGATCGTCGGGATCCGCCGCATCACGATGTCGCGGACCGCACCGCCGCCGACCGCGGTGATCGTGCCGAGCAGGATCGCCGGTAGCCAGCCGAGGCCGTACTCCAGACTCTTCTGGGTCCCGGCCGCGGCCCAGCAGCCGAGCGCGAGCGCATCGATCCAGGGGAAGGCGCGATTCCACAGCCGACCCTCGATGTGCAGCACGAAGGCGATGGCCGCCCCGGCGATCGCGGTGAGGATGTAGGCGCTGTCCATCAGCGCAGCTGGTGTTCCGCGTTGCAGCAGGGTGTCGCGGATCAGTCCGCCGCCGAGCCCGGACAGGATCGCCAGCGTCCCGAAGCCCACCGGATCCAACCGCTCGCGACGGGCCAACACCCCTCCCAGCAGGGCGTTGGCGGCCACCCCGGTGAGGTCGACGACGCGCAGGATCTCGGTGATCGTCTCCGGTGCCGCCATACCCGAAACTCTCGCAGATCGATCGACCCCGAGCGACGGCTGCGCAGGCCGGAGGCCGCGCCCGCAGACGAGTCGGACGTACCTCGACCACCAACGACGCCTGACGTCTCCGACGGAAACCGACCATTGCCTCGGAGGGTCCGGGCGGTCTAGCTTGATCGACAACGCAAGCGACCCTCGGGAGATCCCATGTGCACCGACCATGCCCATTCGCCCCTCGTATCGCGCCGGACGGCCCTGCTCGGCTCTGCGGGCCTGGCGGCCACCACCGCGCTCACCGCGGCGACGACGCTGCCCGCGTACGCGGACAACCGTCACCGGCGCGGGCGGCACGGGAACGCCGACCTGAGCTGGGTGCTGGGCGAGGACTTTCCTGCGTTCACCCCGGGTGAGGAGGCCGTGCGCACACCCGCCACCACCATTCCCGCCGACGGCTACTACATGCAGCGCTGGAACATCTTCGAGCACATCGGCACCCACGTCGACGCCCCCGCGCACTTCAACCCGAACGGGCGCTATGTCACCGAGCTCAGGCCGAGTGAGCTGATCGTGCCCGCTGTGGTCATCGACATCGCGCGTCGGGCCGCCGAGGATCCCGACACCACCGTCTCGATCGACGACCTGCGTCGCCACGAACGCCGCCACGGCCGGATCGACCACGGCGCCGCCGTACTGATGCACTCCGGGTGGGGGGCCAAGGTCGGCGACCCCGACGCCTACCGGGGCACCGACGCGTCGGGCGGGCTGCACTTCCCCGGATTCAGCCGCGAGGCGTGCGCCTGGCTGATCGAGCGTCGCCGGATCAGCGCGCTCGGCGTGGACACGTTGAGCATCGACCCGGGCGATTCGGCCACCTTCGAGACCCACGCCGTCCTCAACGGGGCCGAGCGCTACGGGATCGAGAACCTGGCCCGGCTGCACACCATCCCGCCGTCGGGGTCGACCATCTTCGTCGGGGTGATCCCGTTCAAGCAGGGGTCGGGCGGCGCCGCCAAGGTCCTCGCCCGCTGGTGACCGGCGGCCGCGGTCCGCTCAGCCGACTCCGAAACCGGTGGCGAGTGCGAGACCCCGGTCGTCACGCGTGAGGTCTCGGTGATGGGTTCCCCTTCGGTGGGTGGCCACTCACCGACCGGTGCCGGCGAGCGTGGACAGGGAAGCCCGCGGGTGCGTGCCGGCCGGCAGCTTTCGACCCGGCCAGCCCACGCTGACCGCGTACGCGATCTGCCCGATCTCGTTCGGGTGGAAGCTGGCGGGCTGCACGGGTGTGACGGCGGTCGGGTCGATCAGCAGCGGATTGATCCACGACTTGCTCTTGTCGCAGAGGTTGTGGTTCTTGAACAGGGTCGCCGGGTGGACGTAGCGAACCTTCACCCCGGCCTTCCGGGCGAGCCGGACACCGTCTTGGATCGAGGTATTCAGATCGCCGGTCTTCTCCCGGATCCAGGCGACGTCGGCCTTGCGGATGTAGATCGGCAGCGCGGACACGCGGCAGCCGTTCGCGTCGGTCATCGTGTTGCCGAACAATCGGGGATAGCCGGTGACGACGATGGTCGCGCCCGGCGCCTGCGTCTGGATCGCGCCCAGCAGCTGCGGGATCGGCACGACGCCGTCGATCTTCGGCGCACCCTTGCGGCCCGACAACGCGGCGACCCGGGGCGCGACGAGCGGCTCGAACGTGTCCCGACAACCCGGCTCGCCGTGGGCGTAGGCCTTGGCCTTGCCGCTGGCGGGATAGGCACAACCGCCGAGCACGGTGGCGAAGCCGATGTCATTGCCACCGACGGTCAGGGTCACCCGGGTGGTGGCGGGGGTGACGGCCGCGAGCTGCGGTGGTTCGTTCGAGCGGTCTGGGACGTCGGCGACCAGCGAGGCGGTGAGGGCGCCCGAACAGGCGACGGAGGTGAGGTTGGTGTAGCCGGGCAGGCCGATCCCGTCGAGCAGGGCCGGGTAGCTCAGCCGTTCCGACCGGTGACAACCGTTGGTCGCCGTGTCGGTGCCGTCCTGGTAGGGCGCCTGACCCTCGCCGGAGGCGTAGGAGTCACCGAGCGCGACATAGCGCGGGGTCGGGGCCGCGGCGGCGGGAACAGACGCCAGTGCGGGGGCGAACAGGGCGCCGGCGGCGCACACAGCGATGAGGGTGCGGGTAGGCCGCATCATGACTCCTGGGGGCTTCGGGGGTTGAGCTGGGACGATCATCCGCCCGGAGTGATCCTCACCACAAGTGGCCCAGGCCCTACCTTTTCGGTTGGAACCGGGCCGGACGGTCCCCAACCCGGTCGGCCAGGCACGAGCGAAGCTTTGCTGCACCGACGCTCGGCTGCGCAACCGCGCCGGTCGACAGCGGCACCGACTGCTCGATCCCGGTCAGCAGACCCCGCGCGTAGCCCAGTTCGGCATCGAGCGACATCGCGGTGGTGACGTCATCGCCGGTCCTGGCCCCCAGCTCGTTGTAGACCCACGGCACCTCGGCGAGCAATTGGACGATGGCCAGGTTGCCCGGCTCGAGGGGGGCCCGGCCGGTGAAGGTGTTCTCGCGTACGGCGACCCGGCGGCCCTGCGCCTGCGTGCGGGCCGTCGCGATGATCCGGGCGAAGCGCTGACTCTTCCGAGCGACCGCGGGTCGGTCGAACACCGTACGCGCGGATCCGGCTCCGCGGTACATCGCGTGATAGCGGCCGGACGCGTCGGGGAGTCCACGCTGGTCGTAGGTGGCCTGGAATGCGGGTCCCTGCCCGTGGTCGTTGTGCACGCTGATGGCCAGGTCGGCCCTCGCCTCGGTTGGCCACCTCGGCCCGGGCGGCCAGCCCCACCGTGGCGAGCGCCTTCGGCTTGGTCAGCCGGACCCGGTAGCCGTCGGCACGCAACCCGCGGGCCACACACCAGCTGACGTCGAACACCTCATAGATCTCGGGTTCATTCGGATAGTCGATGTCGCGCAGCCCGGTGGCCCGATCGACCGAACGGCGATAGCGCCCGCTGTGACCAGGATCGATGACGATCATCGGACCGGGTCGGGGTGCGGCCGTTCGGGTGGGCGCAGGCGTGGAGGGGGCCGTCGTGGCCGTTGGTGTCGTCGGTGTCGCAGGTGGCGGGGGCGCCGAGCCCGAGGTCGGCCGCTCCGTCGAGGACGACGGCGTGGCACCGATCGAGGGCTGGCGGGTCACCGGCGCACCCGGGGTCGAGGCCGGCGGGCCGGCGGATCCGCACCCGGCCAGTAGCACGACGAGCAGGGTCGCCCCGGCCGCGCGAGCCGACTCGGCGCTCCCCCGCAGCATCACCAGCGCTGAGCCGGGCGGGGGCTGACAACGGCGAGCAGGTGGACCCGCAGGAACCCGATCTCGACCGGATCGGTCATGGCCTCAGCGGCCGGTACCTGCGTAGACCACGGCCTGCTCGCTCGAGTCGAGGCCGAAGGCGGTGTGTGCGGCAACCACGGCACGGTCGACATCGTCCTGGTCGACGACGACCGAGATCCGGATCTCCGAGGTGGAGATCATCTCGATGTTGACCCCGGCGGCGGCCAGTGCGGAGAAGAACTTCGCCGTGACGCCCGGGTGCGAACGCATCCCGACTCCGACGACCGACACCTTGCCGACCTGGTCGTCATAGAGCACGTCGCTGAAGCCGACATCGGCCTTGAGCGCGTCGAGCGCGGCCATGGCGGCCGGGCCGTCGGTCTTGGGCAGCGTGAACGAGATGTCGGTCTTCGAGGTGGACACCGCCGATACGTTCTGCACGATCATGTCGACGTTGATCTCGGTGGCGGCGACCGCCTCGAAGATCCGAGCCGCCTCGCCGACCTGATCGGGCACGCCGACGATGGTGATCTTGGCTTCGCTGCGGTCATGCGCGACGCCGGAGATGATGGCCTGTTCCATTGCGGTTCCTTCCTCGAGCTCGGTGACCCAGGTGCCTTCCTTGTCGGAGAAGGACGACCGGACGTGGACCGCGACATTCTCGCGCCGCGCGTACTCGACACAACGTAGGTGCAGGATCTTGGCGCCGCAGGCGGCCATCTCGAGCATCTCTTCGTAGCTGATCTTGGGGATCCGACGGGCGCTCGGGACGATCCGCGGATCCGCGGTGTAGACCCCGTCGACGTCGGTGTAGATCTCGCAGTAGTCGGCCCCGAGCGACGCGGCTAGGGCGACGGCGGTCGTGTCGGACGCGCCACGACCGAGCGTGGTGACGTCCTTGCTGTCCTGCGCCACCCCCTGGAATCCGGCGACGATGACGATGTCGTCGTTGTCGAGGGCCGAGGTGATCCGGCCCGGGGTGATGTCGATGATCCGTGCGTTGCCGTGGGTGCCGGTGGTGATGATGCCGGCCTGCGAACCGGTCAGCGAGCGGGCGTGCATCCCCTGGTCGTGGATGGCCATCGCCAGCAGGGCTGCGCTCATCCGTTCGCCCGCGGTGAGCAGCATGTCGAGCTCGCGCGGCGGGGGCAGCGGAGACACCCGGAGCGCCAGATCCATCAACTCGTCGGTGGTGTCACCCATCGCCGAGATGACCACGACGACGTCGTTGCCCTGCTGCTTGCTGGCGACGACGCGCTTGGCCACTCGCTTGATGCTTTCGGCGTCGGCAACCGACGAGCCTCCGTATTTCTGGACGATCCGCCCCTTGGGGCTCTCGTTCGTGCCGCGGACCACGCCGACTCCTCTCGTCAGCGGCTCACTTTAGTGCGGCCCGCAACAAGGTCTCGCGTTGTCCACCCCACTCCGGGGCAATACTGAGTGTCGTGAGCGAGCCGCCGACCTCCGAACCAGACCCCGTCGTTCCCGCCCGGCGTCGCGAACCCGTCGAAACCAGGATCGGCGACCGGGACCGGGATCAGGCGGTCAGCCACCTACGCGAACACCTCGCGGCCGGTCGGCTGGATCCGTCGGAATTCGAGGATCGGATGAGTCGCGCACTCGAGGCCCGGACCGCGTCGCAGATCAAGCCGCTCTTCGACGACCTGCCCGACCCCAAGCCCGCCGCCGCCGGGCCGAGCGTGGCGCCGGTCTTCCAGGCTCCGCCGTGGCAGCGGCAGAGCGCCCCTACCCCCGCCGTAGCGCGGCGCGAGGATCCGGGCGGGGTCGCACCGCAGGTGGGACTGAACAGCACCGCCCTCGCCGTCGCCGCCAGTGTGGCCTGGCCGGTCACCATCCTGGCCATCACCTTCGCGTTGAACTGGGGCCAGTTCTGGTGGCTGGTCTTCATCCCGATCGTGCTGTCGAGCATGGCCGGCAAACAGCATGGCGGCGGGCGGCCGCGGCGCCGTCACGGGCCCTGATTCCGATCTTCGATGCGGCTGATTGGATAGCCCGATGAGCGCGCGTGAGATTCGTTGGGGCATCGTCGGACCGGGCCGGATCGCCGCCGGAGTGGCGGCCGATTTCGAGCCGGTCCGCGGAGCCCGGCTGACCGCGGTGGCCAGCCGCTCGGCCGAACGCGGGGCCGTCTTCGCCCGAGAGCACGGGATCGAACGGGTCCACGGCTCGTACGCGGAGATCATGGCCGACGACGAGGTGGATGTCCTCTACATCGCTACCCCGCATCCGCAGCACCACGCCATCGCCCTCGCCGCCCTGCGCGCCGGCAAGGCGATCCTGGTCGAGAAGTCCTTCACCGCAACGGTGGCCGGCGCGACCGAGATCATCGAGCTGGCCCGCGAACGGCAGGTGTTTGCCATGGAGGCGATGTGGACCCGGTTCCAGCCCGCCATCGTCGCCGCCCGCGAACTGATCGCCGACGGCGCCATCGGCGAAGTCCGCCAGGTCCAGGCCGATCTCGGGGTGGACCGCCCGTACGACCCGACCGATCGGCTCTTCGACCCAGCCCAGGGCGGCGGCGCGATGCTCGACCTCGGCGTCTACGTGGTGTCGCTGGCCCAACACGTCCTGGGTACGCCCGACCGGGTCTCGGTCACCGGATCGCTGGCCCCGACCGGGGTCGACGCCGAGGCCGGCCTGCTCCTCGGTTATGACGACGGCCGCGCCGCCTCACTGCTGATCTCGCTCCGCGGCCCGACCCCCGGCTCGGCCCGGATCCAGGGCACCAAGGGCTGGATCGACATTCCGCCGCGCTTCCACCACCCGAAGCGCCTGGTGCTCAACCGCAGCGGCCACGACCCGGAGACCATCGACCGTCCCCCGCTCGGCACCGGCTACTCCCACGAACTGATCGAGGTCACCGAGTGTCTGCAGGCCGGCCGGACCGAGAGCGCCGTCATGCCGCTCTCCGACACCCTCGCCGTCCAGCGGATCCTCAACCAAGCCTGCGAAGCCCTCGGCGTCTTCCACGCCGAGGACGCCTCGGTCGAGGTCTGAGTCTGGCGAGGGGAAGTGGAGTTAACTCCGCTTTCAGACACCCCCGGGCCGGCGTCGAAGTCAGACCTCGACGAACCGGCGGCCCTCGAACGCGCGGCCCAGGGTGACCTCGTCGGCGTACTCGAGATCGCCTCCGACCGGCAAACCGCTGGCCAGCCGGCTGACCCGTACACCCAAGGGCAGCAGCAACCGACTCAGATAAGTCGCCGTCGCTTCGCCCTCGAGGTTGGGGTCGGTGGCCAGGATGACCTCGGTGACGGTGCCATCGGCCAGCCGTAGGCAGAGCTCGCGGATCTTGAGATCCGCCGGGCCGATCCCGTCGATCGGGCTGATCGCACCGCCGAGCACGTGATACCGGCCGCGGAATTCGCGGGTCCGCTCGACCGCGACCACGTCCTTGGACTCCTCGACCACGCAGATCACCGTCTGATCGCGGCGGTAGTCGCGACAGATCCGGCACTGGGTGTCCTCGGCGACGTTGAAGCAGACGTCGCAGAATTTCACCGTGTCCTTGACCAGCCTGAGCGTGTCGGCCAGCCGCATCACGTCATCGGCGTCGGCGGCCAGGATGTGGAAGGCCAGTCGCTGGGCGCTCTTCGGTCCGATCCCCGGGAGTTGGCCGAGCTCGTCGATCAGACTCTGGACCGGACCTTCGTACATGTTCGGAACTCCTAGAAGGGGAGTCCGCCGCCGCCGAAGCCACCGGTCAGCGGGCCGAGCTTGGCCGAAGCCAGCGCCTGCGCCTGATGGTTGGCGTCGCGAACAGCGGCGAGGATGAGATCGGCCAGCGTCTCGGTGTCCTCGGGGTCGACGGCTTCGGGCTTGATGGTCAGCCCGGTGAGCTCGCCCGCCCCGGTCACGGTTGCGGTGACCAGATCGCCGCCGGCCGAACCGGAGACCTCGGCCTCGGCCAGCTCCTGCTGGGCGGCGAACAGTTGCTGCTGCATGGCCTGGGCCTGCGCGAGCAGACCGGACATGTCACCTTCGGGAATCATGCGTGCTCCTGGGATCGTGGGGTGCGCGCAGCCAGCCTATGCGTCCTCGGACGTGAGGCCCGTCGTACGCGCGGTTCGTCCTCGTCCGGACTCGCGTCAGTGGGCGTCCTCCTCGGCGATGACCTCGGCGCCGAGGTGTCGGGCCAGCAGTTCGGTGTGGGACTCGGAGCCCTCGTCCAGATCGGTGTCGTCGAGCCGAACGGCGGAGTCCCGGTCGTCCTCCGACCCGGGCTCCGGCCCACCGTGACGCGTCGGACGGATGGCTTGCCGCGCCTGTTCCTTGACCTCGGGCGCTACCGGCGGGGGCGGCGGAGCCGGCGGCTCCTCCCGGGGCGGTGGCCCCTGCGGCGCCCGCTCGGCCTGGCCGGGACCGGACGACACATCGACCATCGTCTCGATCAGCAGGTCGGCGCCCATCACCACGACGATGGCTTCCTTGAGGATGTCCTCGCTGCCGCCCCGAGCGAAGTGGTCCCGCGCACCCGAGTTGGCCATGGCCAGCAGCAACGTCCGGCCGCGCAGCTCGGCGACGTGCGCGTTCTGACTCAACAGCATCCAGGTGAAGCGCCGCTTGCCCTTGACCTCCTCGAGCACCTCCGGCCACAGCCGGCGGATGTCGGTGACGCTGAACGGAGCCCCGGGCGCCTGGTCGGCCGGGACCTCGGCCGCGCCCAGCGCGGTGTCGTCGCTCTCCCCGCCGGCTGGTCCACGCTCGTCGACCGTCGGTTCGTCGCCGACCGGTTCCTCCGGCGCGCCGCGGCGCGCCTCCGGACCGGCATCATCGACGTCGTCGGGGTGGCGAGGCGTGGCCTCGTCGGACCGCGACTGGTTGAGCTCGGGCCGGGCCGAACGCAGCTCGGGCCGATCGGAGGCGGCGGCCGCCGGTCGTCGCGGTGCTGCCGGCTCGGGCCGGGCGGGCTCTGACTGGGTGGGCTCTGACTGGGCTGGATCTGACTGGGCTGGATCTGACTGGGCGTGCGAGGGCTGGCCGGGCTCGGACCGAGTCGGATTCGGCCGGGGCGACGCCCCGGCGTCCTCCGGCGACGACGGTTGCGGGCGGGGACCGGCGGGTGAGGCCGGCTCCGGCCGTACGGGCTCGGCCCGGACCGGAGCGGGCGGCGATGCATGGTGGGCCGGGGCCGGGCCGGCAGTCGAGGTGGCCAGCCCGACGACGCCGATCCGTCGCTCGAGTCGGTCGAGTCGGGCGTGGATGCCGCGGCCGTCGACGTCGGCGCCGGGGAGCAGCACCCGCGCGCACATCAGCTCCAGGTGCAGCCGCGGCGCGGTGGTGCCCCGCATCTCGGTCAACCCGGTGGCGATGACCTCGGCTGCTCGGGTCAGCTCGCCCGCCCCCAGCGATGCGGCCTGGGTCGAGAGTCGTTCCCCTTGGTCGCGGGCGACATCGATGAGTCCGGAGCTGAGCGCATCGGGAACCGCGGCCACGATGACCAGATCGCGGATCCGGCGCAGCAGGTCCTCGGCGAAGCGACGCGGATCCTGCCCGACCTCGATCACCTTGTCGACGCAGGCGAAGACTCCGCCGGCGTCCCCGGCGGCGAAGGCGTCGACGAACTCGTCGAGCAACGAATCGGGGGTGTAGCCGAGCAGCGCGGTGGCCTGGCGGTATCTCACGCCGTCCTCCGACGCACCGCCCAGCAGCTGGTCGAGGACCGACAGCGAGTCCCGCACCGACCCTGCGCCGGCGCGAACCACCAGCGGCAGCACCGCCGGCTCGACCGAGATCCCCTCTGCGGTGCAGAGCGTGGCCAGGTAGTCGGTGAGCACCTTCGGCGGGACCAGGCGAAACGGATAGTGGTGGGTCCGCGACCGGATGGTGCCGATCACCTTCTCCGGCTCAGTGGTGGCGAAGATGAATTTGACGTGTGGGGGTGGTTCCTCGACCAGCTTGAGCAGCGCGTTGAAACCCGCCGTCGTGACCATGTGGGCCTCGTCGACGATGTAGATCTTGTAGCGGCTGCTGACCGGGGCGAAGAACGCCCGCTCCCGAAGGTCGCGGGCGTCGTCGACCCCGCCGTGGCTGGCCGCGTCGATCTCGATCACATCGATGCTGCCCGGGCCGCCGCGGGCCAGGTCACGACACGACTGGCAGCGACCGCACGGCTCGGGCCGGGGACCCAGCTCGCAGTTGAGGGCGCGAGCCAGGATCCGGGCCGAGGTGGTCTTGCCGCAGCCACGTGGGCCGGAGAACAGATAGGCGTGATTGACCCGGTTGTTGGTGAGCGCGCGCTGCAGCGGCTCGGTCACGTGTTCCTGGCCGATGACGTCGGCGAAGGTGTCGGGTCGGTAGCGGCGGTAGAGCGCCAGCGGCACCTCGGAGCTGATCACGGGCGTGGACGGCTCGTCGAACAGCGCCTCGTCCTGGCTGTGTTCGACGGGCTCCTCGAGCAGGGCTTCATCCACGCCTGCACCCTATGCCGGGACGCTGACAATTTTCCCGTCCCGACCGCCCCCTAGTCTTCGACCCATGGCCGAACTCGACTGGATCCTGTTCGACGCCGACGGCGTGCTGCAACGGACCCGCGAGACCTGGCTCGACGAGCTGACCGCAGCGGGGGGTGAGCGGGGCGAGGAGTTCGTGCTGGCCGTTTTCGCAGCCGAGACCGCCTGCGTCGCCGGGGGTGACTTCGAGGCCGAGATGGAGCGGCTGCGCGGCGACTTCGACCTCTCTGCAACGCTCTGGCAGATCTTGCCGGAGGACTTCTGGATCCAGGTCGACCTCGCCATGCTCGACGCCGTTCGCGGACTCCGCGAGCAGGGCTTCCGCTGTGCGCTGGCCACCAACCAGCAGAACCTGCGGGGCGCGTACATGCGTGGTCGGCTCGGCTTCGACGAGGTGTTCGACGAGCAGTTCTACTCCTGGGAGCTCGGGGTGGCCAAGCCCGACCCCGGCTACTTCATCGCCATCCTCGATCGCCTCGGCGCGACCGCCGACCGGGTGTTGTTCGTCGATGACCACCAGCCGAACGTCGAGGGGGCCCGGGCAGCGGGGCTGCACGCTGAGTTGTTCGCCCGTAACGGGGGCGCGCGAACGCTGGACGAGATCCTGTCGAGGTACGGCGTACGACCATGACCATCCGGATCGGTATCTCCGGCTGGACCTATCCGCCGTGGCGTGGCGGCGCCTTCTACCCGAAGGGTTTACGACAACGCGACGAACTCGCGTACGTGGCCGGAAGGCTCAGCAGCGTCGAGATCAACGGCAGCTTCTACTCGTTGCAGCGGCGGACGAGCTTCGAGACCTGGTCCGCGCAGGTGCCCGACGACTTCGTCTTCGCGGTCAAGGGCGGCCGGTTCATCACCCACATGAAGAAGCTGAACGACGTCGCCATCCCGCTGGCCAACTTCCTGGCGTCCGGCCTGCTCGCACTCGATCGCAAGCTCGGCCCGATCCTGTGGCAGTTGCCCCCTAACCTCGGGTTCGATGCCGAGCGGATGGACACCTTCTTCGCCGGCCTCCCCCGGACCACCGGCGCCGCGGCCGGCCTGGCCGTCCACCACGATCAACGGGTTCCTGAGGACCACGCGTGCACGACGGCCCCGCATCCCGACGACCCGATCCGGTACGCGGTCGAGGTGCGCCACGAGACGTTCCGCAACCCGGAATTCTACGACCTGCTCCGCCGCCACCGGATCGCCCTGGTGCTGGCCGACAACCCGGGACAGTGGCCGATCATCGAGGAGTTGACCGCCGATCTGATGTACGTCCGGCTCCACGGCCACGAAGAGCTGTATGCGAGCGGCTACCCCGACGACCAACTCGACGCCTGGGCCACCCGCATCCAGGACTGGTCCGCGGCCGGCCAGGACGTCTTCGTCTACTGCGACAACGACATCAAGGTCCGCGCCCCCTACGACGCCCTGGGCCTCGTCGAACGCGTCACCCGAGCTTGAGGGCGGAACCGTATCGGCGAGCGGCTGCGGGGCCCGGCGATCCGCTCGGCACCGAGTAGTCAGCGCGACTCGCCCGCGTCGTGCGAGCGACGAGGGAGTGCGGATCTTCGGCCGCACCCGTACGCGAGCCGAGAGCTGAGACTAGAAAGCCCCTCGCGCACCCGACAGAGCTCACTTACCCTTGCTGCCGTCAAGCCCTGGGGGAGTTGGGTGAGGTGTCGCCACGCGAGGGACCGCTGAGCAGCATACGCGATCTCGGCCGGGCTGAGGAATCTCCGCCTTTGTGAGTCCTCGTGGGCAGGATCATCCGCGAGGAGGAGCCACCGTTGACATCGACACCCACCAGAGCCCGGCATCTGGACCGTCCGGCGCCGGACCTTTTCTCACCTACTCATCAACGTGCAGTTCGTCTCGGTCATGAAACGTCGCCGTCGGGTTCGCCCTCACGTTCTGGGTGTTCCTGGAAACCCGGACGTGCTCGCGACCGGCATGGTCGCCGACATCTTGCTGGCCCACGGCGCTGAGCGGAGCAGCATTGCTCTGCAGACTGACCGCATTCCTGATCGGTCCGCTGACCCGGCTGATCGTCAACCCGTTCATGACCGTCAGCGCGGGCGCGCGATCGATCGGCGGCTGGCCCAGCACCGCGCGCTACCCACGCGTCGACGAGCCGGTCGCCGTGGTCGAAGCTGATTGACGCGGGTCAGTCGACCCCGGGCTTAGTCTGAGTGGCGTGCAGCGCGGCCGCGACCCGGTCGGGCAGCACCCGTGCTGTCGCCGCCTGGACCACATTGCGCACCGAACCGGCGATGACCTTGTCGTCGCCGGACATCAGCGCCTTGAAGGCATCGGCCGCGACCTCGGCCGGGTCGTCCTTCGGACCCGAGTAGACCGGTGTCTGCCGCATCCCGGCCCGGTCGAAGAACGCCGTGTCGGTCGGTCCCGGCAGCAGCGCGGTCACGGTGACGCCGCTGTCGGCCAGTTCGTGGCGGATCGCCTCGGCGAACGACAGCAGATAGGCCTTCGACGCCGCGTACGTGGCGTAAAAGGGCCCGGGCATGGTGCCGGCGATGGAGGCGGTGATGAGCACCCGGCCGCTGGCTCGAGAAACCATTCGCGGGAGCAGCCGCTTGGCCAGGTGGATCACGGAGCCGACGTTGAGCCGGAGCAGCGCCTGATCCTCGGCGAGCGGAGTGGTCAGGAATGGTCCGCCCACCCCGAACCCCGCGTTGAGGATGACGATCTCGAGTCGGGCCTCGTGCTCGGTGACCGCGTCGACCACTCGCTCGTTGCCCTCCGGGGTCGACAGATCGACGGTCAGCCCGGCCACCGGAAGCGAGCCCTCGGCCAGCTTGATGACCGCCCCCTCGACCCCGCGGTCGGCGGCGACCAGCACCTCGAACCCGGCCTTCAGGCACTGCTGAGCGAGCGCGAAGCCGATCCCGCTCGAGCCACCGGTGATCAGAGCCAGACGTCGGTCCCGGTCAGCCATGATGCACTCCCTTCAACGACAGGTGGAGTGCCTGTTTACCCGCCCCGCGATCGCTCAAACGAGGCGGGACCGAGGAGGTGGGTCAGACGCGGACCAGCGACCCCGCCTCAGTGATCGCGTCTGCATCGGCATCATCGAACCAGACCCCACCGTCGCCGAGGTAGCGGAACTCGATCTGCTCACCCTTGGCCACGGCCACGCTCACGCTGCGGGTCCCGTTGCTGCGCTTGATCAACTTGTGCACGCCCGGCGTCCAGTCGTTGAAGGTGCCGACGGCCGAGACCGGCCCGTGGTGGATGTCGTCGGGCAGGACGAAGACGATTTTCGTCGAGGTGCCGTTGGGGGTGATGCGCAAAGCCATGGGGATCTCCAGTTACGTACGGTCAGCGGTGTCCACGGGGACGCCGAGACCATAGCCGAATTCGAGCCGTCGGCACCTCGAGCGACGCGCCAGCGTCAGGAGAGTCACACGCTCGTCACGTCCCCGCTCGGACCGCGGACCCACCGTCGCTCGGAACGGGTTCGGCGTAAAGACGACGGAGGCGGTAGTGTCTCGCCCGGAGGATTCGCCTAGAGGCCTATGGCGCTCGCTTGGAAAGCGGGTTGGGTGCAAGCCCTCACGAGTTCGAATCTCGTATCCTCCGCGCTCTGACAAGGGGAAACGCTCATTTTCGTCGTAGATATTGAGCTGCGCCGCTGAGCGCGTAGTCTCAGTTTTAGTCTCAGTTCGTAGCTGTCCGGCCTTGCTGCTCTTCGTGAAACGTACGAAGATGGACGTCAGCGAACGCGGGCGGACACTCGTTCGGCCCGAACTGCCATGGCGCATGCTGCAAAAGCGGGTTGGTCGACGTTCGCCTCGGTCCATGAGCGTTCGCAGAAATTCGCGCTGCGACTGACGGTGCCTGGCCACAGGCTCATTCACTTGGTGAGTTCGGCTCCGTGACCTCGAGACCAGACCTATTGCGCACGCCGTCGCCGCTGCCAAAGTGGCTGGCAAGCCGTCAAGCGGCGGATGCATCGATCGGTGCAGACCCTGAGCTGGCCGAGCCGCTCGCAGGCCCGGCCGAGGCAAGAGCATCAGAGGGGTCGACCGCTCGGGACGAGTCGGGCGGCACCCATGGTGCACGCCGCGCCCTCCGACCATGAGCCGACGAAATGACCCAGGCTTGGATGAGCCGACTGCCCGGAGGTTGCCCAGCCAGGCTCCGAGTCGGTTGCAGATTGGTCTCATCCGCATCAAGTGGGTTCGGCCAAAGGAGACTTCGTCGGATGCGCCCTCGGTTCGGTCGAGCACATGACGCATGTCGACAACGCAGACTCACGACCTTTCACTTCAACTGCGGAGATCTCACATGCTTCACGACTGCTGCCCGTTTCGGCTGGCATTACGTTGCTCACCGTTGCGAGCCTGGCCATCCCGGCCGGCACCGCCTCGGCCGACCCGGAGTGCCGCCCGGCGTTCGACGTAGCCAGCATCAGCGCCGCTCCGACGACTCTCGTCCTTACCTCGAAGGGTTCCGCGTTACTCGAGCTCGGTGCCGAGTCACCGCACCTTGCGCCGAAGCTGCTGCATCCGACCTGTCAGCGTTCATCATCTCTACACGCCG
>CAWFIO010000006.1:0-89500 GCA_963815905.1 uncultured Actinomycetota bacterium
TCTGGCCCTGATGCTCCGAACGCGGGCCCCCCGCCCCAGGATCTACGTCCATACCGCAAACCGGGTCCCTCACGAGGGCGGCCGACATGCCCGAGTGGTGCGAATGAGGATGACTAGTCATATCTGCATCATACCCCCATGGGGTATCAAATGGAACAGGGGGAAGATCGGCGGTGTTGAGGTGGTGCCCGACAACCAGATGACTAATCGACACCTCGACGACAGGGGTAAGGACGAGATGACACGTTCGAGGCGAACCCACGAGCGATGTTCGCCCCCGGTGAACAACCAACGGGAAGAAACCCGGCCCCAGCGGCCTTGAGTGTATGTCGCTCAATGTGTGGAGCGGCCATTCACTGGAGGCCCATCACTGATGTCGACAACCCGTCTTCCCGTACTCTTCCTCACCGATCTTGTCGTCCTACCGGGCATGGTCGTCCCGATCGAGCTCGACGACGCCGCCCGCGCGGCGGTGGACGCGGCCCGGTCGCATAGCGACGGCACTCTGCTCGTCGCCCCCCGTCTCGAAGACCGCTACGCCTCGTACGGGGTCGAGGCGTCGATCGTCCAGCTCGGCCGACTGCAGACCGGCGAGCCCGCCGCGGTCATCAAGGCGGATCGCCGGGTCCGGATCGGTTCCGGCGTCTCGGGTCCCGGGACGGCCCTGTGGGTCGAAGCCGAGGAGCTCGACGAACAGCCGGCGACCGAGGAGATCCGCATGCTGGCCGCCGAGTTCAAGCAGGTCACCATCGCCACCCTCCAGCGGCGCGACGCCTGGCAGGTCATCGACCAGGTCAATAAGGTGACCGATCCGTCGCAGCTCGCCGACCTGTCCGGCTACGCCTCGTGGCTGACCGACGCGCAGAAGCGGCAGCTGCTCGAGACCCCCGATGTCGCCGAGCGGCTGACCGCGCTGGTGGAGTGGAGCAAGGCCCACCTCGCCGAGACGGAGGTCAACGACAAGATCGCCGAGGACGTCCGGGAGGGCATGGAGAAGAGCCAGCGGGAGTTCCTGCTCCGTCAGCAGCTCAGCGCCATTCGCAAGGAGCTCGGCGAGGACGAGCCCGAGGGCGCGCAGGACTACCGCACCCGGGTCGAGGAGGCCCAGCTGCCCGACGACGTCCGCAAGGCAGCGATGCGCGAGGTCGCCAAGCTCGAACGCGGCAGCGACCAGAGCCCCGAGGCGGGCTATCTGCGCAGCTGGCTGGACACCGTCCTGGAGCTCCCCTGGAGCGTCAGGACCACCGACGCGACGGACATCACCGGCGCCCGCCAGGTGCTGGATGACGACCACCACGGCCTCGATGACGTCAAGGAACGGATCGTCGAATACCTCGCCATCCGCAGCCGCCGCGCCCAGCGCGGGCTCGAACTGGTCGGCGGTCGCGGCTCCGGCGCGGTGATGGCCCTGGTCGGACCGCCCGGGGTCGGCAAGACCTCGCTCGGCGAATCGGTCGCCCGGGCGCTGGGGCGGAAGTTCGTCCGGGTCGCGCTCGGCGGCGTACGCGACGAGGCCGAGATCCGCGGGCACCGCCGGACCTACGTAGGCGCCCTGCCCGGCCGGATCGTCCGCGCGCTGACCGAGGCCGGTTCGATGAACCCGGTGATCCTGCTCGACGAGATCGACAAGGTCGGCTCCGACTACCGCGGCGACCCCGCCGCGGCGCTGCTCGAGGTGCTCGACCCGGCGCAGAACCATACGTTCCGCGACCACTACCTCGAGGTCGACCTCGACCTCTCCGACGTGGTCTTCCTGGCCACGGCGAACGTCGTCGAGACGATCCCGCAGGCTCTACTCGACCGGATGGAGCTGGTCACCCTCGACGGCTACACCGAGGACGACAAGATCGCCATCGCTCGGGACTTCCTGCTGCCTCGGCAGCTCCATCGGGCCGCGCTGACCACCGCCGAGGTGAGCATCAGTGATGCGGCGCTGCGCGAGATCGCGGCCGACTACACCCGGGAACCGGGCGTACGCCAGCTCGAGCGGCTGCTGGCCAAGGCGCTCCGCAAGGCGGCGACCAAGCTGGCGCAGGCCGACGAGTCGACCGCTCTGACCATCGACCGGGCCAATCTGCGCGACTACCTCGGCCGCCCGCGGTTCACACCGGAGACCCACGAGCGCACCTCGGTGCCGGGTGTGGCCACCGGGCTCGCGGTCACCGGTCTGGGTGGTGACGTGCTGTTCATCGAGGCCAACGTCGGTCCGGCCACGGACTCGGGTCACGAGAAGGGCGGTCTGACCCTGACCGGCCAACTCGGAGACGTGATGAAGGAATCGGCCCAGATCGCGCTGTCCTACGTCCGGGCGCACGCCGGGCAGCTGGGGATCACCGACCCGAGCATCCTCGATCGACCGATCCACATCCACGTGCCGGCCGGCGCCGTTCCCAAGGACGGGCCGTCAGCGGGTGTCACCATGGTCGCCGCCCTCACCTCGATGGCGCTCGGTCGGCCGGTTCGGTCCGAGGTGGGGATGACCGGAGAGGTCACCCTCAACGGTCGGGTGCTGCCGATCGGCGGCGCCAAGCAGAAATTGCTCGCCGCTCAGCGGGCGGGGTTGACCACCGTCTTCCTGCCCGAGCGCAACGAGCCGGATCTCGACGAGGTCCCGGCCGACGTCCTCGAGAGCATCGAGATCGTGCTGACCAGCGATGTGGCCGACCTGGTGCTGCGGGCCATCGAGCCGGCGGTCGAGACGGTCCAGGCGGGTGGGGTCCAGGCCGCCTGATCACCGGCGGTCCGGTACGACAGCGGCCGCGCATCCCCACCGGGGTGCGCGGCCGTTGTCTCAGAGCGGAGTGCGGGGTCAGCGCAGATCGTCGGGGTCGGCCACAGCATCGGCCGGTGCGTTGTCCTCGTCGTACCTGGACTTGATCAGGCTGGCGATCGTGGTGATGGTCAGCGTCACGATGATCACCGCGAGCGACAGCCAGATCGGGACCTCGGGGACCGGCACGTGCTCGCCGTTGTTGATGAACGACAGCGTGTTCTCGTGCAGCGCGTGCAGCACCAGTTTGATGCCGATGAAGGCCAGGATGACCGACAGTCCGAGCGACAGGTAGACGAGCTTCTTGAGCAGTCCGCCGATCAGGAAGTAGAGCTGACGCAGACCCATCAAGGCGAACACGTTGGCGGTGAAGACCAGGTAGGGCTCCTGCGTCAGGCCGTAGATCGCCGGGATGGAGTCGAGCGCGAACAACAGGTCGGTGCTGCCCAGGGCGATGATGACGATGAACATCGGCGTGATGAAGCGCTTACCGTTCTCCACCACCGTCAGCTTGGTGCCCCGGTAGTCGTCCACCGCGTTGAACCGCTTCTTGACGAAGCGGATGGCCGGGTTGTCCGGCGCCTCGTCATCTCCGTCGTGGTTGCGGTAGTCGATGACGAGCTTGACTGCGGTGTAGATCAGGAACGCGCCGAACAGGAAGAAGACCCACGCGTAGGCGTTGATGGCGGCGGCGCCGACCGCGATGAAGATGCCGCGGAAGATCAGCGCCAGGATGATGCCGACCAACAGGGCGAACTGCTGCAGGTGCCTGGGCACTTTGAGCTTGCCCATGATGATGATGAAGATGAACAAGTTGTCGATCGACAAGCTGTATTCGGTCAGCCAGCCGGCGAAGAACTCACCCGCATACCGTGGGCCGGAGATGCCCCAGACCGCCAGCCCGAAGACCACCGCCAGCGCGACGAAGATGCCGATGAAGGTGCCGGCTTCTTTCATCGACGGTTCGTGTGGCCGTCGGCCGATGATGAAGACGTCGAATGCCAGGAGGGCGATCATCACGACGACCGTGATGATCCAGGCATACACATGGACGTTCAATGCGGGGTGTCCTTCCGAGACGAATGAGGCGAACGTGCACTACGGTCTCGGAGGTCTCTTCCGCGAGTCCTGGGACTCGCCGGGGCACCGGGCCCGCCGCTTCGAAGCGGTGGGATCCGTGGTGACGATGCCGACGCGAAGGAATACTCCCCTCCGCTCGGAAAGTATGCCAGTAGCGGACCCGAGACGACCAATTCCTCATCGTCGGCCCGACCCGAGACCGTGCCCCACCGCTGCGGAATCAGCCCGGGAACTCCAGGGCGGCCGGTAAGCGGGCCACCAGGTCCCGGGGTCGGACCGGCCCTCCGCGAACCGCTCCTCCCGGCGCCCCTCGGTGCGGGCTCAACGATGCGCCTCCACCATCTGCCGGAGCTCCTTCTTGAGCTCGGAGATCTCATCACGCAGTCGGGCCGCGACCTCGAACTGCAGGTCGGCCGCGGCGGCATGCATCTGATCGGTCAGCTGCTGCACCAGATCGGCGAGCTCACCGGCCGGCAGCCCGGCCAGCTTGCGGGCCTGCGCCACCGTCTCCTTGGCCCCGAGCGCCGGGACCGGCGATTTACCCCGGCTCTTGGTGCGACCGCTGCCGAGCAGGTCGTCGGTGTCGGCGTCCTCGCGGGCCAGCATGTCGGTGATGTCGGCGATCTTCTTGCGCAGCGGCTGCGGGTCGATCCCGTTGGCCGTGTTGTAGGCGACCTGCTTCTCCCGCCGCCGGTTGGTCTCGTCGATGGCCGCGGCCATCGAGTCGGTCACCTTGTCGGCGTACATGTGGACCTGGCCGGACACGTTACGAGCGGCCCGGCCGATGGTCTGGATCAGGCTCTTGGCACTGCGGAGGAAGCCCTCCTTGTCGGCATCGAGGATGGCCACCAGCGACACCTCGGGCAGGTCAAGACCCTCACGGAGCAGGTTGATGCCGACGAGCACGTCGTACTCCCCCATCCGCAACTCGCGCAGCAGCTGGATCCGCTGCAGCGTGTCGACTTCGGAGTGCAGGTAACGGGTCCGGATCCCGTTCTCCAGCAGGTAGTCGGTCAGGTCCTCCGACATCTTCTTGGTCAGCGTGGTGACCAGCACCCGCTCGTTGCGCTCGGTGCGCAGCCGGATCTCCCCCATCAGGTCGTCGATCTGACCCGAGGTGGGTTTGACGATCACCTCGGGGTCGATCAGCCCGGTCGGACGGATCAGCTGCTCGACGTAACCGTCGCCACGGGCGAGCTCGTAGTTGCCCGGAGTGGCGGACAGATAGACGGTCTGACCGATCCGCTCGACGAACTCCTCGAATCGCAGGGGCCGGTTGTCCATCGCGCTGGGCAGTCGGAAGCCGTGATCGACCAGCGTCCGCTTCCGCGACATGTCGCCCTCGTACATCCCGCCGATCTGCGGCACCGACACGTGCGACTCGTCGATGACCAGCAGGAAGTCCTCGGGGAAGTAGTCGAGCAGGCAGTTGGGAGCGGTGCCCGGGCCACGGCCGTCGATGTGTCGCGAGTAGTTCTCGATCCCCGAGCAGGTGCCGATCTGCCGCATCATCTCGATGTCATAGCTGGTCCGCATCCGCAGCCGTTGGGCCTCCAGCAGCTTCTGCTGCCGCTCGAACTCGGCCAGCCGATCGGCCAGTTCGGATTCGATGCCCCCGATGGCCCGCTCCATCCGCTGGGGCCCGGCGACGTAGTGGCTGGCCGGGAACAGGTAGATCTCCCTGTCCTCGCTGAGCACCTCCCCGGTCAGCGGGTGCAGGGTGCTCAGCTTCTCGATCTCGTCACCGAAGAATTCGATCCGGACCGCGTTCTCCTCATACATCGGGAACACTTCGAGCGTGTCCCCGCGGACCCGGAACGTTCCCCGCGTCCCGGCCAGGTCGTTGCGCGCGTACTGGATGCCGACCAGGTGGCGCAGCAGGGTGTCGCGCTCGACCTCCTGGCCGACCTTGAGCTTGACCATGCGGTCGACGTAGTCCTGCGGGGTGCCGAGTCCGTAGATCGCGGAGACAGTAGCCACCACAATCACATCGCGCCTGGTCAGCAGGGAGTTGGTGGCCGAGTGGCGAAGCCGCTCGACCTCCTCGTTGAGCGAGGAGTCCTTCTCGATGTAGGTGTCGGTCTGCGGAACGTACGCCTCGGGTTGGTAGTAGTCGTAGTAGGACACGAAATACTCCACCGCGTTGCGCGGGAAGAACTGCCGTAGCTCGTTGGCGAACTGGGCGGCGAGCGTCTTGTTGGGCTGCATGACCAGCATCGGCCGCTGCAGTCGCTCGGCCAGCCAGGCCACGGTGGCCGTCTTACCGGTGCCGGTGGCGCCGAGCAGCACGATGTCCTGCTCGCCGTTGTTGACCCGCTCCTGGAGCTGGTCGATCGCGGCCGGCTGATCGCCGGACGGCTCGAAGTCCGCCTCCACCTTGAACGGTGCGACGGTGCGCTGGATGTCGGTCACGGGACGCATGCGTCGAGCCTACGGACCACCACTGACACAACGGGTGGAGGAGCGATCGGTGTGGATCGCCGGGCTCTGCGCAGCGGGGCCTGGAGCGACGATCCCGCCGGGGCGTCCTAGACGCCACCGGCGGGATCGTGCCGCGATCCCTGCAACCGATCAGCCGCCTTGCAGCTGGCCCTTCAGCATGGAATTCACCATGGCTCCGAAGTCCTTCTGCAACTGCAGCCTGGTCGGTGCCCTGGGCGAAGTAGACCGTGCCGATCACCGTGACCCCGTCGGACTGACGGACCGAGACCATCGAGAACAGCAGGATGGTCGCCGAACCCTGGCCGCTGGAAACCGTCGTCTGGGCCACACAGCTGGCGGCCTTGAGCTTGCTGGTCCCCAGATCCACGACCTGCGGGTCCTGGAATTTGCCGCCCGATGTGCCCTCGGTCACGCTCTTGTGCCACGCCGTGCAGAGCTGCCCGGCGTTGGTGCTCGCATCGACCTCGATCGCCTGACCCAGGAAGACCTCCTTGCCGTTGGACAGCTGGGCCACCCCCTTACCGGTCTTCTTGACGTCCCAGCCGCTGGCCGGGGTCAGCGAGATCCCGTTGCCCAGGTTGACCGCGTCGCCACTCGGCTGATCCGTCGGATCCTCAGTCGGCTGATCGGTGGGCTGGTCCGTTGGCTCGTCGGTCGGCTGATCGGTGGGCTGATCAGTCGGCTCGTCGGTCGGCTCCGCCGGCTGGCTCGGCGTGATCGAGACCGGGGCCGGCTGGTCACCGCCATCCTTGCTCAGCACCATCACGATGCCGCCGATGGCCACGAGCAGCACCACCGCCGCTACCACGATGCCGATGATCAGGCCGCGACTCTTCTTGGGCCCTCCGCCTGACGGCGGCTGCTGGCCGAATCCCGCCGGTGGCTGTTGCGGCGGGTAGCCACCCTGCGGCGGATACTGCTGCTGGCCCGCGTACGGGCCCTGCGGCTGATAGCCGCCCGGAGGCTGCTGACCGTAGCCGGGAGGTGGCTGCTGCGGATAGCCGCCACCGGATGGCGGGTAACCACCCGGTTGCGGATAACCGCCACCCTGCTGCGGCGGCCCGCCTCCCTGCTGCGGCGATCCACCCTGCTGCGGGTAGCCGCCCTGAGGTCCCCACTGGCCCGGGTTCTGGCTCATGCCCGGCCCTCCTCGTCGTCGTAGAACCGGTCGCGGTCCGTCGCCTTGACGTCCTCGGCGGTCTGGTCGAACACGCCCTGGTCCACCGGCTTCGACTGGACCGTGCTGGTCGCTGACTCCTCGCCGTCGACCGGGGTCTCGAAACCGGGGACGATCGACTGACCGGCCGCCGCCATCGCGGGGGCCTTGGGCTTGTGGGCCTTGGCCTGGATCCGGACGGCGGTGCCACAGGCGTTGCAGAACGCGGCGTGTTCACCGAGCGGCATCTCGCACTGGGCGCAGAACTGCAGCTCTCCGTCGTCGCCGATGCCGCCCTGGCGGGCCGATCGTTCGAGCGCCGCCTCCATCAGGCCGACGTGCAACACGTTGCGGATCCGCAGGATGAGCGCGGCCAGGATGATCAGGCCCCACAGGATGCTGAGGAACACCCCCAGGGTGGCGTCGCCCACGAAGGAGAAGAGGTAGGTCCCGGCCTGGTAGGCGATGTTGGCCATCACGGCCTCGGCGATACCGCGGAAGTAGCGCGGGGTGAAGCCGTCGAAGCCGCGGCCGAGTCCGGAGAACTCGGCGCAGGCGATACCCGTGGCCGTGCCCATGATCAACGGCTTGACGAAGCCCTCGAGGAAGATCAGGGAGACCCAGAGACCCGGGTCGCGTTCCTGGAGCCCGCCGGTCATCAGATCCCAGTGCCGGACCAGGGTGTCGAAGCACGCGTAGGCGACCCCGCTGATCACGCCGAAGGTGAGCCCGTCCATCAGGTCGTCGAACTCCGGGCGGCTGGCCAGCATGACCGGCCCGATCTGCCGGATGGCCTCGCCGACGATCGGCACGACCAGAGCCACCAGCAGGAAGGTCCCTACGGCCGGCGCCGAGCTCAGACCGCCTTCGAACGTCTCGGTGCCGAACGGCACCGGCCCACGCAGGAAGGTCCACAAGATGGTGAAGCCGATGGCGAGCACGCCGGTCAGCGCGAACGCGAGCCCGGTGACCGGGATCGGTTCGTCCTCCCACAGGTTCACGTCGTAGATGTAGACGATGTAGACGATCGGCACCGCGAACGCCGCCACCAGCACGGCGATCGGCATCGCACCGAAGATGGCGGCGACGAGGGCGACGACCAGCGCAATGGTCAGCGCGATCCGGTAGGTCTGGGGCCGCTGGCCCGAGCCGCGCGGCATGATCGACGAGATCAGCGCGAACGACGCGACTGGTTCGTCGGGTTTGGCAGCGAACGATCTGCGCCGCGCGAGATCTGCCGTGCGCTGATCCTGGCCACAGACGTGGCAGAAATGAGCGACGGCAGGAAGTTCAGCGCGGCAACGTGGGCATTCCAACGCAACCTCCTCGGGACGGTCGGATCCGGGTCGGCCCGACGTCGATCAAGTGCTCTCCGAGGGGCTGTGGCCGCCCCGGATCATGGGTGCGAGTATGTCAGCCCGGCGCTCCAGCTTGGCGGAGTTTGTTCCACACGCCGACAATCTCGCCTTCCAGTTCGGTAACACTGCCGGAATTGGTGATCAGGTGGGTCGCCGCGGCCGCTCGCTCGTCCCGGCCCACCTGAGCCGCGATGCGGGCCTCGGCCTCGGCCGCGGTCATCGTGTCCCGTCGGATCAACCGGTCCCGTTGGATCTGCGGTTCGACATCGACCACGATCACCACGTCGAAGCTGTCCTGCTGGCCGGTCTCCACCAGGAGCGGGATGACGTGGACGACCACCGCGTCGTCGGGGGCCGCGGCCTCGAGCTCGGCGGCCCGGGCGCGTACGGCGGGGTGGATGATGCGCTCCAGGTCGCGGCGGGCCCCCGGGTCGGCGAACACGATCGCCCCCAGAGCGCGTCGATCGAGCCGCCCATCGGCGATCACCGTTGCGCCGAACCGCTCGCGGATCCGGGCCAGCCCGGCGGTGCCCGGCTCGACCACCTCACGGGCGAGCACGTCGGCATCGATGATCTCGGCGCCAAGCGCCCGCAGATGCTCGGCCACCGTGCTCTTGCCCGAGGCGATCCCCCCGGTGAGCCCGACCCTGATCATGCGCGGCACTCTAGCGCGCGGCACCGGCGACCGATCGAGGCCGCGCCGCCTACGTGGCCCGACGGTGGCGAGCATCGGGCCCAGCAACACGAAACGGCCCCGCCTCCTGGAGGAGACGGGGCCGTTCGTCGGTGCTACCGGCGGATCAGTTACCGCCGCCGGTCAGCTTCTCCCGCAGAGCCTGCAGCGCCTCGTCGGAGGCCAGCGAGCCCTCCGGAGCGGCGTTGCTGGTGGTGCTGCTGGTGGTCGAGCTCGTGGTGCTCGGCGCACTGCCACCCGAGGAGTACGTGGTCGGGGCAGCAGCAGCCGCCTCGCCGTTCTCGGCCTCTTCGACCTGCTTCTTGTGCGCTTCCCAGCGAGCGTGCGCCTCGGCGTACTGCGGTCTCCCAGGCGTGACGCTGCTCGTCGTAGCCCTCGAGCCATTCGCCCGTCTCCGGATCGAAGCCGTCCGGGTACAGGTAGTTGCCCTGATCGTCATAGCTCGCGGCCATGCCGTAGAGCGTCGGATCGAAGTCGTCGGCGCTGGCGTCGAGGCCCTCGTTCGCCTGCTTCAGCGACAGCGAGATCCGGCGACGCTCGAGGTCGATGTCGATGATCTTGACCATGACGTCATCGTTGACATTGACGACCTGCTCGGGGATCTCGACGTGACGCTCAGCCAGCTCGGAGACGTGCACCAGACCCTCGATGCCCTCTTCGACCCGGACGAACGCACCGAACGGAACCAGCTTCGTGACCTTGCCGGGCACGATCTGGCCGATCTGGTGGGTCCGCGCGAACGCCTGCCACGGATCTTCCTGGGTCGCCTTGAGCGACAGCGAGACGCGCTCGCGGTCCAGCTCGACCGAGAGCACCTCGACGGTGACCTCCTGGCCGACCTCGACGACCTCCGACGGGTGGTCGATGTGCTTCCAGGACAGCTCGGAGACGTGCACGAGGCCGTCCACGCCGCCGAGATCGACGAAGGCGCCGAAGTTGACGATCGAGGAGACGACACCCTTGCGGATCTGGCCGGCCTGCAGCTGCGTCAGGAAGTTCTGGCGAACCTCCGACTGCGTCTGCTCGAGCCATGCCCGGCGCGACAGGACCACGTTGTTGCGGTTCTTGTCGAGCTCGATGATCTTGGCCTCGAGCTCCATGCCGACGTACGGCTGGAGATCGCGGACGCGGCGCATCTCGACCAGCGACGCGGGCAGGAAGCCGCGCAGACCGATGTCGATGATGAGGCCGCCCTTGACGACCTCGATGACCTGGCCGGTGACGACACCGTCCTCTTCCTTGATCTTTTCGATCGTGCCCCAGGCGCGCTCGTACTGAGCTCGCTTCTTGGACAGGATGAGACGGCCTTCCTTGTCCTCCTTCTGCTGGACGAGAGCTTCGATCTCGTCACCGACGCTGACCACCTCGAAGGGGTCGACGTCGTGCTTGATGGAGAGTTCCTTGGAAGGAATGACACCTTCGGTCTTGTAACCGATGTCAAGGAGAACCTCGTCACGGTCCACCTTGACCACGGTGCCGGTGACGATGTCACCGTCGTTGAAGTACTTGATCGTTGCGTCGATCGCGGCCAGGAAGGCTTCGGGCGATTCGAAGTCGTCGAATGCGACCTGAGGGGGTGCCTCGAGAGAGGACGTCATGTAGTAGGGCTCCGGAGATGGGCGTTGTGTATCGGCGACGCTGCGGCCCGGTCCGTACCCCGACGAAGCTCAACCACAGCTGACAACAACCGCACTGACCAACATCCACACGTACGAGCGGGACCCACTAGGTCTGGGGTCACGCAGGACACAGCGACATGCCAGACTACCGCCCGGCCGGAAAGGGGGTCAAACCCGGTCCATCCGCGCGGCCCGCGGTCAGTGCGCGGCGTCGTGCCAGGACCGGCCGACGCCGACACTGACGTCGAGGGGGACGGTCATCGCCACCGCGTTGCCCATCTTGTCGCGGACGAGAGCCTCCAGCGCCTCGCGCTCCCCCGCCCCGACCTCGAAGACCAGTTCGTCGTGGACCTGGAGCAGCATCCGGCTGGTCATCCCGGCATCGGCCAGCGCCTTCTCGACATCGAGCATCGCCACCTTGATGATGTCGGCGGCCGAGCCCTGGATCGGGGCGTTGAGCGCCATCCGCTCGGCCATCTCGCGGCGCTGCCGGTTGTCGCTCATCAGGTCGGGCAGGTAGCGGCGGCGGCCGAGGATGGTCTCGGTGTACTCGGTCCTGCGGGCGTCGACGACCAGCGAGCGGAGGTAGTCGCGTACGCCGCCGAAGGTCTCGAAGTACTCATCCATCAAGCGCCTTGGCCTCGGAGGTCTCGATGCCGAGCTGCTGGCTCAGTCCGAAGGCGCTCAGCCCGTAGGCCAGCCCGTAGTTCATCGCCTTGATCTTGGCCCGCTCGGCCGGGGTGACCTGCGTCGGCCGCGACCCCGAACACCCGCGACGCGGTGACGGTGTGGAAGTCCATGCCCGAGCGGAACGCCTCGATCAGGCTGGCGTCCTCGCTGGCGTGCGCCATGATCCGCATCTCGATCTGGCTGTAGTCGGCCGACATCAGCGACTCGTAGCCGGCGCCCGACCACGAAGGCCTGCCGGATCCGGCGGCCCTCCTCGGTGCGGATCGGGATGTTCTGCAGATTGGGGTCGGTGCTGGACAGCCGGCCGGTCGCGGCGATGGTCTGCACGAAGGTGGTGTGGATCCGGCCGTCGTCGGCGATCGACTTGAGCAGGCCCTCGACGGTCTGCTCGCAGCCGGATGGCGTCGCGGTGCACCAGCAGGTGGGCCAGGAACGGGTGCTCGGTCTTGGCGTACAGGCTCTGCAGCGCGTCGGCGTCGGTGGTGTAGCCGGTCCGGGTGCGCCGGGTCTTCGGCATCCCCAGCTCCTCGAACAGCACGATCTGCAGCTGCTTGGGCGAGCCGAGATTGATCTGCTTGCCCAGCACCTCGTACGCGTCGCTCGGCGGCCTGGTTGACCGTCGACGCCGAACGCCGACTCCAGACGACTCCAGGTGGTCGACGTCGACCGCGATGCCGGTCTGCTCCATCCGGGCCAGCGTGCGTTGCAGCGGCAGCTCGACGCCGTTGAGCAGCTCGGTCTCCTTGCGCTCCTCGATCTCGGCGTCGAGCGCCTCGGCCAGATCGATCACCGCGCGGGCCCGGACCATCGCGGCGTCGGCGGCCACCTTGGCGCCGGAGTCGTCGTCGCCGAAGTCCAGCGACAGCTGGTCGGTCTCGCCGAGCTCGGCCGCGCCCTCGACCTTGAGCTCACGCTTGAGATAGCGGATGGTCAGGTCGGCCAGGTCGAAGGTGCGCTGATCCGGCCGGGTCAGGTAGGCGGCCAGCTGGGTGTCGGAGGTGAGCCCGTGCAGATCCCAGCCCCGGGCCCAGGCGGCCAGCAGCGGGCCCTTGGCGTCGTGCATCGCCTTGTGCCGCTGCGGGTTCGGCCAGCCAGTTGGCCAGCGCGGCGTCGGCGGCCGGGTCGAGCTCGGTGACGTCGACGTACGCCGCGGCGCCGTCGGCGGAGGCCAGCGCGAGCGCCCGCGATGTCGCCGCCGCCGGAACCCCAGTGGCCGATCACGTCGAGCCCGGTGCGCACGCCGGTGGCGTGCTCGGCCAGCCAGTCGGGCAGCTCGGCCGAGCTCGAGCGATCGCCCCGGCCAGATCGAAGCCGCCCTCGGGCTCGACCTCGTCCTCGTTGGGCAGCGCCTCCAGCAGCCGGTCGCGCAGCACCCGGAACTCGAGCCCGTCGAACAGCTGGTGGGTCGCCTCGCGGTCCCACGGCCGGCGGATCAGGTCGTCGATCGCCGAGCGGCAGCTCGAGATCGCGGACCAGCGCGTTGATCTGGCGGTTGCGCAGCACGTCGTCGATCCGGGCCTGGAACGCCTCGGCCGCCTTGCCCTTGAGCTCGCCGGCGTGGGCGACCAGATTCTCCAGGCCGTCGTACTGCTCGAGCCACTTGGCCGCCGTCTTCGGGCCGACCCCGGGCACCCCGGGCAGGTTGTCGCTGGTCTCGCCGACCAGGGCGGCCAGATCGGGATAGCGGGCCGGGGTGGCGAAGTACCGCTCCAGGACCGCGGCCGGGGTCATCCGGGCCAGATCGGAGACGCCCTTGCGCGGATAGAGCACGGTGACGTTGTCGGTGACCAGCTGGAAGGCGTCGCGGTCGCCGGTGCAGATCAGCACGTCGAAACCGGCCGCCTCGGCCTGGGTGGCCAGGGTGCCGATCACGTCGTCGGCCTCGAAGCCCTCCTTCTCCACGAAGGAGATGTTCAGCGCGTTGAGCACCTCTTTGACCAGGTCGAGCTGGCCCTTGAACTCGTCCGGCGTCTTCGAGCGATTGGCCTTGTATTCGGGGTAGATCTCGGCGCGGAACGTCTGCCGGGACACGTCGAAGGCCACGCCGAGGTGGGTCGGCGCCTCGTCGCGCAGCACGTTGATCAGCATCGAGGTGAAGCCGAAGACCCCGTTGGTGTGCTGACCGGTCTGGGTCGAGAAGTTCTCCACCGGCAGCGCGAAGAACGCCCGGTACGCGACCGAGTGCCCGTCGATCAGCAGCAGCTTGGGACGGGTGGGAGCGGTCTTGGTCGGCACGGCTCGACTCTATCCAGGGGTACTGACAGTTCCGACGCCGTCGAGCACCGGACTCTCGACCCGCGGTGGTCGAGCGCAGCACCTCGAGGACGCGGTCGGCGTCGGTCGACGGATTGACGAACGCCAGCCGCAGCACGGTCCGGCCGTGCCAGCGGGTCGGCACGCAGAGGATCACGCCCTCGCGGGACAGCTCGCTCGACCAGGCCTGGTAGTCGGCCTCGGTCCAGCCCGGCCGCTCGAACACCACCACCGACAGGGTCGGCTCCAGCACCAGCCGGAGCTGCGGGATCGCCTCGATGCCCCGGGCGACCGTCCGGGCCGTGGCCAGCGACTGCTCGATCGCCTCGGCGTAACGGTCGGTGCCGTGCACGGCCAGGCTGAACCAGAACGGCAGCCCGCGGCAGCGTCGGGACAGATGGGTGGCCAGATCCCACGGGTTCCAGATCTCCCGGTCGATCGGCGTCCAGATAGCTGGCGTGCTGGGCGTGCGCGGCCCGGGCCAGCTCGGGCTGGCGATAGACCAGCGCGCAGCAGTCGTACGGGGCGAACAGCCACTTGTGCGGGTCGACGATGAAGCTGTCGGCCCGCTCGATGCCGGCGTACACCGGTCGGACGCTGGGCGCGGCCAGCCCGGCCCCGCCGTACGCGCCGTCGACGTGCAGCCAGACGCCGAACTCTTCGCAGACCTCGGCGACCGAGGTCAGGTCGTCGACGATGCCGGCGTTGGTGGTGCCGGCCGAGGCGACCACCGCGAACACGTCCGGAGCGCCGGTCAGCACGGCCCGCAGGGCTTCGCCGGTCATCCGACCGCCGGCGTCCTCGGCGACCCAGACCACCTCGGCGTCCAGCACCGACGGCCGCGCCCTGGACCGACGAGTGGGCCTGGGCGGTGCAGGCGATCCGCCACTGGCCGCGCGGGTGCTTGCCGCGGCGGGTCCGCATGGTCTGCCGGGCGGCGACCAGCGCCGACAGATTGCCGATCGTGCCGCCGGAGACGAAGCAGCCGCCGGCCGTCTGCGGCCAGCCCAGCAGATCGACCAGCCAGGCCAGCGCCTCGTTCTCGGCGAAGATCGCGCCGGCCCCGGCCTCCCAGGCGCCGCCATAGATGTTGAACGTGCTGACCACGGCGTCGAAGGCCAGGGCGGCCCGGGTGGGCGCCGACGGGATGTAGGCCAGGTTCATCGTGTCGTCCTGGGCCCGGGTGGCCGGCGCCAGCACCTCCTCGAAGATCCGCAGCACGTCGGGGGCGTCGCGTCCACCGGCGGTGATGGTCGGTCCGGTCAGCGCGGCCAGTTCGGAGGCCGGCCGGGCGGTGGTCTTCGGATCCGACGGTCGGCTGACCCGGCGGGCGGCCAGGGCGATCGCGTCGGCGGCGATCGTCGGTCTCGTCGCCCCAGATCCCGGCCGCGGCGCCCCGACCACCGGGGCTGCGGGCCGATCGGCTCGGGGCGAGGTCACCCATCCACCCTAATCCTCCGCCCCCACGGCCTGTGACGAACGAGGTTCGGGCCAGGATCGGCCCGCGACGCCGCGGGTCCGAATCACCATCGCCCGACGGGTTGATTGTCAGACAATCAATGCTAGCGTCGGTGCGTCGTTCGGCCCCACCGCGAACCTGTCGGTGGCCGGGTGACGACTGCGGCCTTCCACCGACGCGACGCCTGATCCGTCCGTTGAACGTGCGGCAGCTCATCGAGAAAGGACACCACCGTGAAGATTCTGGTGATCGGGACCGGGCATGTCGGCGGGCCGCCGTCGACGCGCTGACCGAACGCGGCCACGAGGTGCTCAGGCCTCGCGCTCCGCGGACCACCCGGTCGACGCCACCGATCCTGCCTCGATCGCGCGCGCTGTTCGAGCAGGTCGGCACCGTCGATGCGGTGATCGCCGCGCTCGGTTCGGCGCCGTTCAAGCCGCTGGCCGACCTCGGTCACGACGACTTCGTCAAGGGTCTGCTCGGCAAGACCGTCGCCCAGATCGACGTCGTCCAGATCGGCACCGCCGTACGTGGCCGACGGCGGTTCGTTCACCGTGACCACCGGCGTACTGGACCGCGAGCCGATCCGCACCGGCGCCGCCTCCTCGACGGCCAACGGTGCGCTGAACGCCTTCGTCATGGCCGCCGCCGTCGAGCTGCCCCGCGGCATCCGGATCAACTGCGTCAGCCCGACCGTGCTGGTCGAGGCGACCGGCCTACCACCCGTCCTTCCCCGGCTTCACCCAGGTCGCGCGGCTGCGGTCGGCCTGGCCTACGTCAAGGCGGTGGAAGGCGTGCAGACCGGTCAGGTCTACGCGCTCGACGGTCAGTGAGCGACCGAATCGGAGCTGCGGATGAAGAGCGTCGTCGTCATCGGCGGCGGTGCCGTCGGGCTGATCAGCGCGTACCACCTGGCCCGCGAGGGCGCCGACGTCACCGTGATCGACGCCCGGCAGACCGGGCGCGGAGCCGCCGAGGTGAACGCCGGCTGGATCTGTCCGGCCGAGGCGGCCCCGGTCCCCGGACCCGGGATGATCAGCAAGTCGCTGAAGTGGATGCTGCACCGCGACAGCCCGCTCTACATCCGGCCGTCGCTGGATCCGGTGTTCGTCAAGTTCATGCTCGGGATGTGGCGGAGCCTGCACGGCCAAGGCCAGCGCGCCGGCTTCGAGGCGCATCTGCGGCTGGCCCAGGGCACGATCGAGGCGTACGAGGACTACCGGGCCGACGGCATCGACTACGAGCTGGCCCACGACGGGCTGCTGATGGCCTTCACCGACCAGGAGAACCTCGAGCATCATCTGCGCCATCTCGACCTGACCCGGCGGTTCGACCGCGATCCGCAGGTGCTGATCGGCGACGACGTCCGCATGCACGAGCCGCTGCTGTCCGACCAGGTCTACGGCGGCATCTTCTTCCCGAAGGAGCAGCACCTCGATCCCGACGCCTTGATGCGCGGCGCTGCACCGCCGGCTGGTCGAGCGCGGCGTCCGGATCATCGAGCACGCGCCGCTGGCCGGGGTCACGGACCGACCGCGGCCGGATCACCGCGATCACCGCCGGCGACCGAGCGGCTGACCGCCGACGCGTACGTGCTCGCCGCCGGCGCCTGGACCGGGCCGCTGTCCCGGCTGATCGGCGTTCCGCTGCCGGTCCGGCCGGGCAAGGGCTACAGCATCGACGTCGAACCGTTCGGGCTGCGCGAGATCGATCAATCTGTCCGACGCCAAGGTCGCGGTCACGCCGCTGACCCGCAATCTGCGGCTGGCCGGGACGATGGAGTTCGGCGGTCTCGACGAGGAGCTCAACCAGATCCGGATCGGCGCCATCCTGCGGGCGCCGGCGCGCCTACTTCCGCGACTGGACGCCGCCCGTCGCCGGGCACGATACACCCCGCGCTCGGGCATCCGCCCGATGACCCCCGACGGCCTGCCGATCATCGGCCGACTCGGCGACCTGGCCAACGCGTACGTGTCCACCGGGCACGGCATGCAGGGCATCACCCTCGGCCCCGGCTCGGCGCTGGCGCTGACCGAACTGGTCCTGCACGACCGGACCCGCCGACGGTCCTCCGCCCCGTTCTCCCGCTCGTCCCGCTTCAGCCAACCAGCCGCGATCCACCACGCAGAAAGACCGTCCCATGCCGCGTAAGACCGTCGACCTCCAGGGCATCCTGGTCGCCGTCACCACCCCGTTCACCGCCGACGGCTCGGCCGTCGACGAGGCCGGCCCTGGTCGCCCAGGTCGACCGGCTGGTCGGCGCCGGCGTACACGGCCTGGTGCCCTGCGGCACCACCGGGGAGTTCACCAGCCTGACCCCGAGCGAGTACCGCCGGGTGATCGAGCTGTACGTCGCCGCCGCCGACGGCCGGATCCCGGTCGTGGCCGGGGTCGGCGCGCTGTCCACGGCCGGCGCGATCGACCTGGCCCAGCACGCCGAGTCGGTCGGTGCCGACGCGATCATGCTGGTCCCGCCGTTCTACGACCCGCTGAGCTTCGACGATGCTGAAGGTGTTCCTGGCCGACGTCGCCGGCGCGATCACCTGCCGATCGTCTACTACAACGTGCCCGGCGCGACCGGCATCAGGCTGAGCGCCGACCAGATCGCCGAGCTGGGCGAGATCGACGGCGTCGACTACCTCAAGGACACCTCCGGCGACGCCGTCACCCTGGCCGATCTGCTGGTGCCAGCCGCGGTGACCAGATCAAGGCCTTCAACGGCTGGGACACCCTGACCTTCTTCGGCATCGCCAGCGGCGCCGAGGCGTCGGTCTGGGGCGCCGCCGGCGTCGTGCCCGAGCTGGCCGTCGAGCTGTGGGAGACCCTGGCCGTCAAGGGCGATCTGGTCGGCGCCCGCGAGCTCTGGCGGGATCTGTGGGCGATCAGCGACTTCCTGGAGTCGGTCAACTACGTCGCCGGGATCAAGGCCGGCCTCGAGCTGATCGGCCACCCGGCCGGACCGGCCCGCAAGCCGATCCAGCCGCTGCCGGCCGCCGACCGGCGCGAAATTCGCGGAGATCCTGACCCGGGCAGGCGTCGCCGTCGTCGGCGACTGCGGACATGAGCAGCGTCGCGCTCGAGCTGGAGGCGATCGAGGTCCACGCCGAGGGTGAACCCGGCCGGGTGATCACCTCGGCGGCCGACCTGGTCCGCGGCGACACGATGGCCGAGCGGTTCGCGTACTGCCGGGCCGAGCTCGACGGGCTGCGGCGGTTGATCCTGAACGAGCCGCGCGGGTACCCGGCGCTGTGCGCGGTGTTCATCCTGCCGCGCGGTCAACCCGGGCTCGGATTTCGGCATCGTCGTGCTCGAGCAGGGGGGCTTCACCCCGATGTCGGGCAGCAACACCATGTGCGCGGTCACCGCGATGCTCGAGTCGGGCCGGGTGCCGATGGTCGAGCCGGTGACCCGGGTGCGGATCGACACCGCGGTCGGGGTGGTCGAGGCGGTGGCGACCGTCCGCGACGGCAAGGTGCAGAGCGTCACCGTGATCAACGTGCCGGCCTTCGTCGTCGGGCTCGACGTGCCGCTCGAGGTCGCCGGAGTTCGGCACCGTGCCGGTCGACGTGGTCTTCGGCGGCCAGTTCTTCGTCCAGGCCAGGATCGCCGACCTCGGGCTCGACCTCGACCCCGACCGCGGCCGCGAACTCGCCCGGGCCGGGGCGCTGCTCAAGCTGGCCGCCCTGGACCAGCTGACGGTGCGGCATCCGGTCAATCCGGCCATCAACGCGGTCAACCTGATCATGCTGCACACCGGCGACCGGCTGCCCGGCCTGCAGGACCGCAACATGGTGGTGCTGTCCAACGGCGCGCTGCGGGCCGACGACCCGAGCACCTGGACCGGCGCCCTGGACCGCTCGCCGTGCGGCACCGGCACCTCGGCCCGGATGGCCGCGCTGTACGCCCGCGGCCAACTGGCGATCGGCGAGAAGTTCAGCCACCGCAGCATCATCGGCAGCGAGTTCATCGGCGAACTGACCGGCACCACCACGATCGGCCCGTACGCGGCCGTGCTGCCCACCATCACCGGCAGCGCCTGGGTGACCGGCTACTCCCGCTGGGTGCTGGACGACACCGACCCTTTCCCGCCGGCTACACCGTCGGCGACATCTGGGCCCCGCAGGGCGCGCCCGAGCCCCGCCGCATCCTCGTTGCATCCAGCCCCATCGCAGAGGAGAGGCGACCATGAGCCAGTTCATCAACGGGAAGCGCTGCGATGCGCTGTCCGGCCAGACCGACGTCGTCCGCGACCCGAGCACCGGCGAGGTGGTCGAGGAGATCACCCTGGCCGGCGCCGAGGACGTCGATCGGGCCGTCCAGGCGGCCCGGGCCGCGTTCCCGGCCTGGTCGAACGCGACCCCGGTCGACCGGTCGACCGCTCTGGACGCTTCGCCCGGCTGCTGGAGGAGCGGGCCGAGGAGATCGCCCAGCTGGAGAGCCGGATCGCCGGCAAGCCGATCCGGCTGGCCCGGGAGTTCGACGTGCCCGGGCACGATCGACAACGTCGCCTTCTTCGCCGGCGCCGCCCGCAACCTGGAGGGCAAGGCGACCGCCGAGTACTCCGGCGACCACACCTCCTCGATCCGCCGCGAGCCGGTCGGCGTCGTCGGCTCGATCTCGCCGTGGAACTACCCGCTGCAGATGGCCGCCTGGAAGGTGCTGCCGGCCATCGCCGCCGGCAACACCATCGTGCTCAAGCCGTCGGAGCTGACCCCGCTGACCAGCCTGCTGTTCGCCGAGATCGCCACCGAGGCCGGGATCCCGGCCGGGGTGATCAACGTGCTCACCGGGACCGGGGCCGACTGCGGCGTCGGTGCTGCTGCGGCACCGCGAGGTCGACATGGTCTCCTTCACCGGCTCGACCCGGGTCGGCCGGACCGTGCTCGAGGCGGCCGCGACCACCGCCAAGCGGGTCCATCTCGAACTCGGCGGCAAGGCGCCGTTCGTGGTCTTCGACGACGCCGATCTGGAGGCCGCCATCCACGGCGCGGTCGCCGGCAGCCTGATCAACGCCGGTCAGGACTGCACCGCCGCCACCCGGGCGATCGTGCACCGCTCGCGCTACGACCGAATTCGTCGCCGGGGTCGCCGATCTGTTCGCGAGCGTGAAGCTCGGGCCGACCGACGATCCGGACACCGATCTCGGTCCGGTGATCTCGATGGCCCACCGGGACAAGATCGCCGGCATGGTCGACCGGGCCCGCGTCGTACGCCCGGATCGTCACCGGCGGCGAGATCCCCGGCGGTGCGCTGGCCGCCGGCTCCTACTACGCGCCGACCCTGATCGCCGACGCCGGCAAGACCAGCGAGGTGGTCAAGGACGAGATCTTCGGCCCGGTGCTGTGCGCCATGCCGTTCGACACCGACGACGAGGCGATCACCCTGGCCAACGACACCCCGTACGGGCTGGCCGCCTCGGCCTGGACCCGCGACGTCTACCGGGCCATGCGGGCGACCCGGGAGATCCGCGCCGGCTGCGTGTGGATCAACGACCACATCCCGATCATCAGCGAGATGCCGCACGGCGGGATGAAGGAATCCGGCTTCGGCAAGGACATGTCGACCTACAGCTTCGAGGACTACACAGTGGTCAAGCACGTGATGTACGACATCACCGGCGCCGCCCGCAAGGGCTGGCACCGGACGATCTTCGCCGATCCCGGCGCATGATCAGGTCGCCGGGCCGGCCAACGCCCGGCGCTTCGTCGATCAGGTCGCCGTGGTCACCGGCGCGGCCGGCGGGATCGGCTCGGCCATCGCCGAACGGCTGGCCGCCGAGGGCGCCGAGGTCTGGGTCTGCGACGTGTCGCCGACGGCGCGGCTGCGGTGGCCGATCGGATCGGCGGCCGGCCGCTGACCTTCGACCTGACCGACCCGCGCCTGCGCCGCCGCGATCGGCCACCGTCGTCGAGCAGTCGGGCGGGATCGACGTGTTGATCAACAACGCCGGGATCAACCGGCGCGGTGCCGCTGCTCGAACTCGAGCCGGCCGACTGGGCGCTGAGCTTCACGGTCAACGTCGACGCCCTGTTCCATCTGTGCCGGGCGGTGCTGCCGATCATGATCACCGCCGGGGGCGGGTCGATCGTCAACACCGCGTCGCAATGGGGGCTGTATCCCGCGCCCGGGCACATCGCCTACAACACCTCCAAGGCCGCGGTCGTCTCGTTCACCCAGAACCTGGCCCGCGACTACGGGCCGGCCGGCGTACGGGTCAACGCGGTCTGCCCGGGCGAGGTGCGGACCCCGATGCTGGAGTCCAATCTGGCCCGGCGCGGCCGGACGATCGAGGATCTCGACCGGCTGGTGCCCTTCGGTCGGATCGGCGAGCCGGACGAGATCGCCGCCCTGGTGGCGTTCCTGGCCTCCGACGAGGCGCCCTACCTGACCGGCTCGATCGTCGAGATCACCGGCGCCCAGGCCGTGGCATGAGCCCCCTCGGGTGGCGCTGGTGACCGGGGCGACCCGCGGCATCGGCCGGGCGATCACCGAGGTCCTGCGCCGGGACGGGATGACTGTGATCACCCATGCCCGCCGCGACGCCGACGTCATCGGCGATCTGGGCCAGCCGGACGGGGCCGAGCAGGTCTGGGCACAGGCCGCTCGCCCTCCACGACCGGATCGACGTCCTGATCAACAACGCCGGCGTCTACGTCGGTTCGCCGGTCGATGATCGGCAAGCCTGGGACGCCGGTTGGTCGGTCAATCTGGCCGTCAATCTGGTGGCGCCGGCCGCGCTGTGCCGGCTGGCCATCGATCATTTCCGGGCCCGGGGCGGCGGCATCATCGTCAACGTGGCCAGCCGCTCCTCGCACCGCGGCGACGACGCCGAGCATCTGGCCTACGGTGCGGCCAAGGGCGGGCTGCTCGCCCTGACCAAGGGCATCGCCCGCGGCTTCGCCGCGGGACCGGATCCTCGCGTACGCGGTCGCCCCGGGCTGGGTGGCCACCGAGATGGCCGGCCCCGAGGTGATCGCCCGCGCGCGGCGCTCTGCCGATGGGCGAGGTCACCCCGCCGGAGGACGTGGCCGAGGTCGTCGCCTTCCTGGCCTCGGGCCGCTCCCCCCACACCACCGGCGCCACGATCGACATCACCGGCGCCGACTACGTCCGCTGAGCCCGACCACCGGACCGACAGGCTCAGACCACACCACCACGAGGAGAACACATGCGTTGGAACAAGATCATCCAGGTCGTCGACTGCCACGCCGAGGGTGAGAGCGGACAGGTGATCGTCGGCGGGGTGGGCGACATCCCGGGCGAGACGGTGTTCGACAAGCGGGTGTTCCTGCAGGATCATCGCGACGAGCTGCGCAAGTTGATCTTGTTCGAGCCGCGCGGGGCGGTCAACCACAACGCCAACATCCTGGTGCCGTCGAACCATCCGGACGCGGCGATGGGCTACATCATCCTGGAGTCCACCGAGTATCCGGCGATGTCGGGTTCGAACACCATCTGCGTGGCCACCGTGCTGCTGGAGACCGGGATCCTGCCGATGATCGAGCCGGTCACCGAGCTGACCCTGGAGTCGCCCGGCGGGCTTGATCACCGTGGTCTGCGACTGCCGCGACGGCAAGGTCGAGCGGGTGCGCTTCGTCAACCAGCCGGCCTTCGTCTATCACCTCGACGCCGAGATCGACGTCCCCGGTCTCGGCAAGCTCCGGGTCGATGTCGCGTACGGCGGGATGGTCTACGTGCTGGTCGACGCCGCGACGGTCGGCTTCGACCTGACCCCGGCCGAGGCCCGGCGGATCTGCGAACTCGGCCAGGTGATCAAGAAGGCGGCGGCCGAGCAACTCGAGGCCGTGCACCCGACCAATCCGGACATCCCGGGGATCACCCAGGTCGAGTTCACCGGGCCGCTGCGGCCCGAGGGCGACGGGCTGCGGGCGCGCAATGCCGTGGTCGTCTCCCCCGGCCGGCTCGACCGCTCGCCGTGCGGCACCGGCACCTCGGCCCGGCTGGCCGTGCTGCACGCCCGCGGCCTGCTCGAGGTCGGCCAGCCCTTCGTCCACGAGTCGGTGATCGGCACGACGTTCGACAGCTCGATCCTGTCGACCACGACCGTCGGCCCGTACGACGCCGTGATCCCGACCGTGGCCGGCCAGGCCTGGATCACCGGGCTCTACCAGTTCGGGCTGGACCCGACCGACCCGTTCCCCCGCGGCTTCACCGTCGCCGACACCTGGCTGCGCCAGATCGACGACCTCAAGCCCGTCCACACCGCCGCCGAATGAGCCGCGCGGCGATCCTCAGATCGAGCGGTCGCGACCGGCCAGCAGGCAGACCACGATCTGGATCAGGGTCACCGCGATCACCCCGAGCAGCGGGGCCGTCCAGCCGCCGGTGGCGTCGAACAGCAGCCCGGCCCCGACCGGGCCGATCACGGCCAGCAGGTAGCCGACGCTCTGGGCCATCCCCGACAGCCGGCCGGCGTCGGCGGTGGTCCGGGTCCGTTCGCCGACCAGGGCCAGCGCGATGACCAGACTGCTGCCGCCGCTCAGTCCGGCCAGCACGATCCAGAGCACCGACAGCTCCGGGGCCAGCAGCATGCCCGATCACGCCGATGATCAACAACAGGCTGATGACCACGCCGACCAGCCGATGGTCGGTGCGGCCGCGCATGAAGAACGGTCACCACGATGCCGGCGACCAGCCCGACGATCTGGTAGACGAAGGTCTCCCAGCCGGCCGCCACCGGGTCGACCCCGCGGGCGATCTCGATCGACGGCAGCCAGGTGACCAGCACGAAATAGGTGGTCGCCTGGGTGGCCATCACCCCGGTGACCTGCCAGGCCACCGGCGACTTCCACATCGGCGTGGTGGGCGGCCCGGCCACGGCCGGCGGCGGGCGTCGGCGTCCCGCGTACGCCGCTGCCGCATCCGCGGCAGCCAGACCAGGGCGGCGGCCACACTGAGCACCGCCCAGAAGCCGAGCGCGACCCGCCAGCCGGCCACCGCGGCGACCGGCAGGGCGAGTCCGGAGGCGAAGGCCGAGGTGCCGCCGAGCATGGCCGAGTAGAGGCCGGTGACCCGGGGCACCTCGGTCGCGGAAGTCCCGCTTGATCACCGCCGGGACGATCACATTGCCGACCGCGACGAAGACGCCGATCAGGATCGTGCCGATCCACAGGGCGTCGGCCCGCCCGGCAGCGAGCGCAGCACCGTGGCCGCGGCCAGAGCCAGGGTCGAGGCGACCAGCAGCCGGTCGCTGCCGAACCGCCGGCTGAGCTGATGGACCAGCGGCGAGACCAGCGCGAAGGCGAACAGCGGGATCGAGCCGAGCAGCCCGAGCGCCGACGGCCGAGGTCCAGGTCGTCACCGATCTGGTCGACCAGCGGTCCGACCGCGGTGATCGCCGGTCGCAGGTTGGCCCCGATCAGCAGCACGGCGATCAGGCCGATACCGACGGATGGTGCGGGAGCGTTGCAGTGGATCCGGGCATCACGCGAGCCACTATCCCGCACGCGTCGGGTCGTCAGGGTCGGAACGCGGTCGAGCGCCTCGTCGATGAGCGCCAGCCCGAGCCGGGCGTCGTCGTCGGAGATGTTGCACGGCGGGACGACGTGGATCCGGTTGTCGGCGGTGAAGGGCAGCAGGCCGCGGCCCAGCAGGTCCTTCTTGAGCCACCGATCGCCGCGCGGCCGGCAGCGGCGCCTTGGTGGCCCGGTCGGCGACCAGCTCGATGGCCCAGAACGACCCCGACGCCGCGGACCTCGCCGATCACCGCGTGCTTGTCGGCCAGCTCGGCCAGCCCCGGCCCGAACACCTCGGTGCCGATCCGGGCGGCGTTGTCGACGACGCCCTCCTCGGCCATCGCGGTCTGCGCGGCGACGATGCTGGCCGCGGCCAGCGGGTGCCCGGAGTAGGTCAGCCCGCCCGGGAAGACCCGCTCGTCGAAGGCGTGGGCGATCTCGTCGGAGATGATCACGCCGCCGACCGGGACGTAGCCGGAGTTGACGCCCTTGGCGAAGGTGATCAGGTCGGGCCGGACGTCGAAAGCGTCGAGCGCCAGCCACTGCCCGGTCCGGCCGAATCCGGCCATCACCTCGTCGAGGATCAGCAGGATGTCGTAGCGGTCGGCGATCGCCCGGACGCCGGACAGGTAGCCGGCGGCGGGACCATGATGCCGGCGGTGCCGGGGATGGTCTCCAGCAGGATCGCCGCGACCGATGCGACGGGCCCTCGGCCTGGATGACCCGCTCGAGGTGGTGCAGCGCGCGCTCGCACTCCTGCTCGGGGCTGTCGGCCCAGAACTCCGAGCGGTACAGGTAGGGCCCGAAGACGTGGACGTGACCGGTCGCGTACTCGTTGGGGATCCGCCGCCAGTCGCCGGTGGCGACGATGGCCGCACCGGTGTTGCCGTGGTACGAGCGGTAGCGGGAGATGATCTTGTCGCGGCCGGTGGTCAGCCGGGCCATCCGGATGGCGTTCTCGTTGGCGTCGGCGCCGCCGTTGGTGAAGAAGACCTTGTTGAAGCCCTCCGGCGCCCGGGCGGTGATCAGCCGGGCCGCCTCGGCCCGGGTCCGGTTGGCCTGGGCCGGCGCGACGGTGGCCAGCGTCTGCGCCTGCTCGATGATCGCGGCGACCACCTTGGGGTGCTGGTGGCCGATGTTGGTGAAGACGAGCTGGCTGGAGAAGTCGAGGTAGCGCTTGCCGTCGTGGTCCCACAGTGCTGCCCGGCGCCACCGGCGATGGCCAGCGGTGCCAGCGAACCCTGGGCCGACCAGGAGTGGAAGACGGACGCTTTGTCCATGGCGCTCACCGCGGCGTTGGTCAGCTCATCGGTTGTCTCAAGGAGGGTCATGGCCACATGATGCCGAGCCCCCGGCCGGCCGGGTGTGACCGATTGGCGAGGACCGTTCGCGACCGGCCGCCACTTTGGCAGGATGTCGCCGTGCCCGCCACGCTGCGATGCTGCTCGACCAGCCCGCGTTCCGGCTGCGGGTCCGCGCCGGGGCCGATCCGGGCAGTCGCGGCGCTCGACCGCTCCGCTCGCCTGGGTGCACAGCTCCGATCTCGAGGACCCGACGCCGTGGCTGACCCGGCGGGCTGCTGCTCACCGACGGCACCCAGTTCGACTCCGACGGTGACGCGGCCTGGGCCGACCGGTACGTGGCCCGGCTGGCCGCCTGCGGGGTGGCCGCGCTCGGCTTCGCCACCCGGGTCGTACACGCGAGATCCCGCACCCGCCTCGTCGACGCCTGCGCCCGTCACGGTCTGATCCTGATCGAGGTCGCCGATCGCGCGCCGTTCATGGCCATCATCAGCTACGCGGCCGACACCTCGGCGCGGGAGCAGCGCGAGCGCTCGAGTGGTCGCTCGCCGCGCAGCGCGGGGTGGCCCGCGCCGCCCTGCGGCCGGATGGTCTCGACGCCGTCCTGCAGGAGCTGGAGCGGCAACTCGGCTGCTGGGTGGCTCTCTTCGACGCCGCCGGCTACCGGGTGCCGAGCTCGACCCGGTTGGCCATCCCGGCGCGGTCGCCGACGAAGTCGATGCCGCCGTCGGCGCCGTCCTGGCCCGTGGCACCCGCGGAGGGGTGCGGATCAGCACGGCCGATGCCGACATCACCCTGCAGACCCTCGGCCGGCCCGCCGCCCTGCAGGGGGTGCTGGCGGTCGGCACCCGGACCCGGTTGAACGCGGCCGAGCACGACCTGGTGACCAGCGTGATCGCGCTGGCCAGCATCGCCCTCGACCAGAGCCGGGTGATCGACGAGGCTCGGCGTCACCTGCGGTCGGGGATGCTGCAGCTGATGCTGGCCGGCGCGTACGAGGTGGTGGGTCAGACCGGCGGAACAGCTCGGTGGCCGGCTCCCCCGAGCGCCGGTCCGGGTCTGCTCGACCACCGAGTCGCCACCGCGGCCCGCGCTGGTCGCCGAGCTGGGGCTGTACGCGGAACGGCACCCGGACCGGGTGTTCTTCGCCGAGCACCAGGACCGCCTGATCGTCATCAGCCACCACGAGGATCTGGCCGATCTGACGGCGATCCTGCGCCGCACCGGCACGTACGCGGGCTGCTCGACCCCGGTCGACTGGCCCGAGCTGCCGTCGGGGCTGCGCGAGGCCCAGCGGGCGGCCGACCGGGCCGGCGCCGATCGCCCGTTCGTCCGCTTCGAGGATCTGGTCTCCGAGGGGATGCTCGGCCTGCTCGAGTCCTCCGGCGGTCCCGGCGTCGCCCGGCGGATGCTGCAACCGCTCGCGGCACGTCCGCGAGGCCGAACGGTCGCTCCTGATCGCCTCGGCCGGGGTCTGGCTGGAGCACAACGGCGCTTGGGATCCGGCCGCCAAGCAGCTCGGCATCCACCGCCACACGCTGCGCAACCGGATCACGACCCTGGAACGGCTGCTGGCCCTGGATCTCGGCCGGTTCGCCGATCGGGCCGAGCTGTGGGCCGCCCTCCAGCTGGGCACCGATCGACCCGACGGCTGCGGTAACGAAGTTCTCACCCGCTCCGCCGGCCGTCCGACCAGGAACGTGATGTCACGTTGGCCAGTGCAGACCGCACCGGTTGGACAGATCGGCCATCCCTGAGCGCGAGCCAGCGCCTTCGCCCGGCGGCACGGGACCATAAAATTCCTGTGATTTCCTTAACGTTGCTTTAACACTGTGGTTATATGCGTAGGCCAGGCTGCATGAGTTGCATCCAGCCGGCATCGGGGAAAGCCAGCGCAGTCGAGACCCGGGTCCTCCAGACCTGTCGACTTCGTGGTCGACCCCAGCACCACGAGCAAGCCCCCGGTCGACGCACAACGCGTTCGACCGCGTGTATGGAGGAGGAGTTTTGCCCGCACGAACATTCACCCGCTTCGTCGCCGTCGCAGCGGCGGCGGCGCTGTCGCTGACGGCCTGCGCCACTGGTGACGAAGGTGGCACCGGACAAGGCGCCACGCGGCAGCAAGGACCTTGTCATCTCCACCGACCTGCCCTTGCAGGGTTCGAGCGCCAGCCAGTCGGAGTCGACCAACAAGCTGATCGAGATGTATCTCGAGCAGGTCGGTCACAAGGCCGGCGACTACAACATCACGCTCAAGACCTACGACGACTCGACCGCCGCCAAGGGCGCGTGGGACGACGCCGCGTGCGCCAAGAACGCCACCGATCACGTGGCCAACACCGCCGAGGTCGCCGTGATGGGCACCTTCAACTCCGGCTGCGCCAAGATCGAGGTGCCGACCCTCAACCAGGACAGCACCGGCCCGATGCTGATGGTCAGCCACGCCAACACCAACCCCGGTCTGACCAAGCCGTGGGAGACCGGCGAGCCCGACAAGTACTACCCGACCGGGGTGCGCAACTACGCCCGGGTGGTCGCCACCGATGACTACCAGGGCCAGGGGGCGGCGGCCTTCGCGGCCAACGACCTCAAGGTCAAGAAGGCGTTCGTGCTGAACGACAACCAGACCTACGGTCTCGGTGTCGCCAAGTCGTTCGTCGACTCGGCCAGCAAGGTGGGCATCGAGATCGTCGGCGAGCAGTCGTGGGACGCCAAGCAGCCGAACTACACCGCGCTCTACCAGGCGGTCAAGGCTTCGGGAGCCGACCTCGTCTACCTCGGCGGGATCTACGACAACAACGGCGGCCAGCTGATCAAGGACAAGGTCGCCGTCCTCGGTGACAACGACGGCGCGGTCAAGCTCTTCGCGCCCGACGGCTTCACCGGGTACCCGGACATGCTGAAGCTGCCCCAGTCCGAGGGCCTGTACCTGACGTTCCTCGGCCTGACCCAGGACCAGCTGATCGAGGCCGGCGGCGCCGGCGCCCAGCTGCTCGAGTCGTACAAGTCCAAGTACGGAAAGGCTCCGGACGGCAACTTCCCACTCTACGGTGTCGCGGCGACGCAGGTGATCCTGGCGGGGATCGCCAAGTCCGACGGCACCCGCAAGGGGGTCACCGACGCCGTGCTGACCGGCGAGGGCATCACCATTCCGGCGGCCGAATCGGTGCTGGGCAAGGAGATCCACATCGACCCGGCCAGCGGCGACACCACCGCCCGCGACCTGACCATCGAGAAGGTCAAGGACGGCAAAGAGGTCTTCGAGAAGTCGCAGTCGGTCGAGTGACCAGAAGCCGCCGGGCCCCGAGTTCTCGGGCCCGGCGGCTTTGTCACAGCCGCTCTTCTCGGGTATCAGCGGCGCCCAGTTGCCTCAAAGAGTCGGAAAGGTAGACCTCGCAAATGTCAACGGCATCCCTCGCGGTAACGGGGACCCAACGAAAGGCCAAGGTCCGGATCGGGCCTCTGGTGGCACGAGTGCTCGGGTACATCATCGTCGTCCTCGTCGCCGTCTGGGTGGTGGCGAACATCGTCGCCGACCCCGACCGCTTCCTCGGTTCGCTGCTGGTCGGCTTACAGAACGGCCTGCTCTACGCTCTCGTTGCCCTCGGCTACACGATGGTCTACGGCATCATCGAGCTGATCAACTTCGCCCACGGTGACCTGTTCATGCTGTCCACGATCGTCGCCGCCGGGCTGATGGTCGGACTGATGGGGGTCGGTGACCTGACCGCGTTCAGCATCATCGCGCTGGTCGTCGCGCTCGTCGTGTGCATGGCCTTCGGTGGTCTGGTCAACGTCTCGGCGGAGTACTTCGCGTATCGCAAGCTCCGCTCCGCGCCCAAGCTCGCCCCGCTGATGACCGCGGTCGGCCTGAGCTTTCTGTTCCGCGGCATCGCCCAGCAGGACTACATCAACGGCTCGGCCCAGAAGAACTGGCCGGTCGTGTGGCACGGCCCGATCGTCGAGGGTGTGTTCGTCTACAAGCTGCTGATGGTCGTCATCGTGGCGATCCCGCTGCTGCTCCTGATGACCTGGATCGTCACCCGGACCAAGATGGGCAAGGCCATGCGGGCCGTCGCCCAGGACCAGGACGGCGCCCGGCTGATGGGCATCAACGTCAACGGGACGATCTCGTTCACCTTCGCCCTTGGTGGCGCGCTCGCCGGGGCCGCCGGCGTCCTTTACTTCCTGGCCCAGACCCAGACCTATTACGACACCGGCACCCAGCTCGGCCTGATCGCGTTCACCTCCGCGGTGCTCGGCGGCATCGGCAACCTGACCGGAGCGGTCGTCGGCGGTCTGGCGATCGGCATCATCCAGGCCCTCAACGAGGGCGGAGCCTATGGCCTCGGCTCGAACTGGTCGCAGTCGGTGGTCTTCATGATCTTGATCGTGCTGATGGTGTTCAAGCCCGAGGGCATCTTCGGTCGCCCGACCACGGAGAAGGTGTGACGATGTCGACCTTCCAAAAGCTCAAGTGGCCGATCGGCTACGTCGCCGTCATCCTGTTCCTGTTCGCGCTGTACCAGCTGATCCTGCCCAGCCTGGTACCGGCGGTCCGTGCGCCCGTCGTGGCCTGGCTGCCGGTCGCCACGATCAACGAGTGCCTGATGTGGGCGATCATGGCCCTCGGCCTGAACGTCGTCGTCGGCTACGCCGGTCTGCTCGACCTCGGCTACGTCGCCTTCTGGGCGCTGGGCGGCTACACGGCCGGCTGGCTGATGGCGTTCCCGTTCAACTGGGAGTGGAACTTCCACCTGTTCTCCCCGGTCAAGGACACGTTGCCGGGCACGCACATCAACTTCTGGTTGGTGATCATCGTCGCCGGCATCCTGTGCGCCATCCTCGGCCTGATCATCGGTGCACCGACGCTGCGGCTGCGCGGTGATTACCTGGCCCTGGTCACCCTCGGGTTCGGGGAGGTCATCACCCAGTTCTTCCGCAACTCGAACAACATCGGCGGATTCAACGTCGCCAACGGCGACCCCGGGATCTCCTCGATCGACCCGATCGGCACCGGCCCGCTCGGCGCCCTCGGCATCGCCCCGCCGCTGCTGACCAACTCTGCAGCGGGCAACATCTGGAAGATCCTCGTCCTGGGCTTCCTGGTCGGGGTCTGTATCTTCATCTCGCTGCGGATCCGCGAAGGCCGGCTCGGCCGGGCCTGGCTGGCCATCCGCGAGGACGAGCTGGCCGCGAGCATGATGGGCGTCCCGCTGGTCAAGACCAAGCTGCTCGCGTACGCGGTGGGCGCCTTCTTCGGTGGCATCGGCGGCGTGGCCAACGCGTCCGGTATCACCACCGCGGTGTCGCCGTCGGGCTTCGACTTCGGCAAGTCGGTGCTGGTGCTGCTGATGGTCGTGCTCGGGGGCATGGGCAACGTCTGGGGCGTCACCGTCGGTGCGTTCCTGCTCGCGTGGCTCAACGGCAACGGTCTGAAGCAGATCGGCGTCCAGCTCGACGCCATCCTGGGCACGAATCTCGAGGCGGTGCTGCCGCGCTACAACTACATGATCCTCGGCCTGCTGCTGGTGATGATGATGCTGTTCCGGCGTGAAGGGCTGATACCGGAGCAACGAACGAAGGCCCTGCTCAAGACGCCGTCACGGACCGAAGCCGAGTCGCTGGGCGCCGAGAGCCTGGAGGCGGAGGCCGAGACCGACGCCGTGCTGCACGCCGATCCCCGCGAGGACGCCAAGATCGCGGCCGCGGCCATGGCGACCAGCCCGGTGCTCGACGATGCCATCCACCACGAGCAGACCAAGGAGGACGGTCGATGAGCGAGTCGCTCCCCGACGCCACCCAGCTCGGCGGGACCCCGGACCCCACGTCCTCACCCGACGCCGGCACCACCCGGACGGTGCCCTCGGGCCCGACCGGGGCCGACCCGGTGACCGCCAACATCCTGTACGCCGACCACATCACCATCCGTTTCGGTGGCCTGGTCGCGGTCAACGATGTGTCGTTCGCCATCCCGCCGGCGTCGATCGTCAGCCTGATCGGCCCGAACGGCGCCGGGAAGACCACCTTCTTCAACGTCCTCACCGGCCTCTACCAGGCCACCGAGGGCACGGTCTACCTCAAGGGCAAGGACGTCACCCCGGTCAAGCCCCACCTGCGGGCATCGATGGGTCTGGCCCGCACCTTCCAGAACATCCGGTTGTTCAACCTGATGACGGCGGAGGAGAACGTCATGGTGGCCATGCACCCGCACCTCAAGGCGGGCGTGGTCTCCACCGTGCTGCGGACCCCGGGCCAGCGTCGCGAGGAGCGCAAGGCCCGTGACGACGCCCGCGAGCTGCTCGCGTACGTCGGCATCCCGCACGCCGAAGGTGAGCTGGCCCGCAACCTGTCCTACGGCGACCAGCGCCGGTTGGAGATCGCGCGAGCCATGGCGCTGCAGCCCAGTGTGCTGCTGCTCGACGAGCCCACCGCCGGCATGAACCCGCAGGAGTCGTCGACGTTCAACGACTTCGTCCACCGGGTCCGTGACGAACGGGGCATCTCGGTGCTGCTGATCGAACACGACATGAGCGTCATCATGAAGATCAGCGAGCGGATCACCGTGCTCGACCGCGGCAACCTGATCGCCGAGGGCACCCCGGATGACATCCGCAACAACCAGACGGTGATCGAGGCCTACCTCGGCAAGACCGGGACCCGGGAAGGCAAGAGGAACAAGCCATGAGCACCGACATCAGCCACGCCCCCGCCGTCGAACGCGGCAAGGGCAAGGACGTCATCCTCGACCTCAAGGGTCTCAACGTCAGCTACGGCAACATCGCCGCGGTCAAGGACCTGTCGCTGACCGTCTACAAGGGCGAGATCGTCACCCTGATCGGATCGAACGGCGCCGGGAAGTCCACCACTCTGCGGACCATCTCCGGGTTGCTCCGGCCGCGCTCGGGCGATGTGGTCTACAACGGGCAGCGGATCAACGGCATCCCGGGGCACGAGGTCGTCAAGCTCGGGATCTGCCAGTCACCGGAAGGTCGCAAGATCTTCCAGCGGATGACGGTCTCGGAAAACCTCGATCTCGGTGCGTTCACCCGCAAGGACACCGCCAAGATCGCCGAGGACCGCGAACGGGTCCTCGAGTTGTTCCCGCGACTGCAGGAGCGGATCAACCAGAAGGCCGGCACGATGTCCGGCGGCGAGCAGCAGATGCTGGCCGTCGCCCGGGCGCTGCTCGGCGACCCGCAGCTACTGCTGCTCGACGAGCCGTCGATGGGTCTGGCCCCGGTGCTGGTCGATGTGATCTTCGAGACCATCGAGCGGATCCGCGAGCAGGGCGTCACCGTCCTGCTGGTGGAGCAGAACGCCCTCGCCGCTCTCGAGATCGCCGACTACGCGTACGTGCTCGAGTCCGGCAAGCTCAACATGCAGGGTGATGCGGGCAAGCTGCTCGACGACCCCTCGGTCACCGCGGCCTACCTCGGTGGTCACTGAGACCGGCTGACAACGCTCGCCGGACACCAGAACGGGCCCCCTCCTTCGTGGAGGGGGCCCGTTCTCTTCGTCGTGCGGTGGGGGGCGACTACTTCTTCTTGGCGCCCGCACCGTGCTCGATGACGCCCTCGGCGACCTCGCGCATCGACTTGCGCAGATCCATCGCCGTCTTCTGGATCCAGCGGAACGCCTCCGGCTCGGTCAAACCGAGGCCGGTCTGCAGCAGACCCTTGGCCCGGTCGACGGCCTTGCGCGACTCGAGCCGCTCGGTCAGATCGGAGACCTCGGCCTCGACGGCGCGGATCTCGGCGAACCGGCCGCGGGCGATCTCGATCGCCGGCACTAGGTCAGCCTTGCTGAACGGCTTCACCACGTAGGCCATCGCCCCGGCCTCGCGGGCCCGGTCGACGAGGTCGCGCTGGCTGAATGCGGTCAGCATGACGACCGGGGCGATCCGCTTGCTGGCGATCTGCTCCGCGGCGCTGATCCCGTCCATCCTGGGCATCTTGACGTCCATCACGACCAGATCGGGCTGGAGCTCGGTGACCAGGCGGACCGCCTCCTCGCCATCACCGGCCTCACCGACGACCTCGTAGCCCTCCTCGGTGAGCATCTCGACCAGATCCATCCTGATCAGCGCCTCGTCCTCGGCCACCACGACGCGGGTGGCGGGGCCCTTCGGGCGCGCGGAAGGGGCAGTCATGGTCTCGTCGTTGGTCACGAGGACACTTTAATCAGGTCGTGTTACGAATCCGATCAGCGCGGCGATACGGACAAACCGGTGTGGCACAATATCCAGGCTCATCCCCGCCGGGGTGGCGGAAAGGTATACGCGGACGGCTCAAACCCGTCTGTCCCAAAAGGACATAGGGGTTCGACTCCCCTTCCCGGCACAGTATCGGTCGGCCCTGGCGTTTCGTGCCCGGGCGGAACTCGTCTCGGCTTGGCATTCTCGCCCAGGCCGGCTCGGTTGCTTCGCTCTTACCGACGCTCACCGCCGACCCGTGGATCGGGGAGCCGGGTGATTCGTGGGCAACAGTTCGTCATCCTCCCGGGTGGCGTCCTGCTTCCTCGGGACGGGACTAGGCCTCGCGGAAGACGCGGGTGAGGGCGGACCTGATGGTGGCGATGCTGTGGCGCTGGAGGTTGGCGGAGCGGGTGAGCGCCACGACATCGCGGGTGGAGGGGCCGGGGAGGGCGGTGGTCGGGGCCTTGGTGGCGCGGATCTGGAGCATCAGCGGCGTGACCAGGGTGATGCCGACGCCCGATTCGGCCAGGGCGATCGAGACTGCGGTGTCGGTGACGATGTGCTGCTCGCGGGGGACGATGCCGGCGCGGGTGCAGGCGAAGCGAACCGCCTTGCCGAAGTTCGAGGTCGGCGGGGGGACAATCCAGTCGGTGCGATCCGCGTACGCGCGCAGGGCTTCCGGGCTTTCGAGATCGACGGCTTCGGGGAGCACCATCCGATAGGGCTCCTCGTGCAGCCGGAGCACGTCGAGGCCGCGGCGCGGGGGCAACGGAGCGTCGGAGTAGTTGAGGCCGAGCGCCAGGTCGATATGGTCAGCGAGCACCGCCTCCGGCATGGCCTCGACATCGACTTCGATGGCGCGCAGGGGCACGGGGTCCGAGTCGGCGGCCAGCAGGGCGCGCAGCCGCGGTATCGACCACACCGCAGCCGAACCGAACACCCCGAGGCGGACGGCGGCTCGCTCGACCGCGGGGCCCCGTAGCGCCTCCCCCGCCCGTCGGTCGGCCTCGAGCACTACCCGGGCATGAGCCAGCAGCAGCAGACCGTCATCGGTCAGCGCGAGCCGGGTGCCGTCGCGGGCGAACAGAACCCGGTCGACCGCGGCGGACAACGCGGCCATCTGCTGCGACACGGCGCCGGTGGTGTAGTTGAGCGAGGTCGCCGCCGCAGTCATGGTGCCGAGCTCGGCCACGGCGACGAAGGTGCGCAACTGGTCCAAGGTCCATCGCATGTAGACAAACTATACGAATGGTCCAGATTCTCTCGATTGATCTTAACGAAGCAGTCTGAAATGCTGAGCGTGCCGCCCGACCACCTTCGCGAGGAGACAATGTGAACCCGGTTCCCGACTCCGCCGAGGTCGTCATCGTCGGAGGTGGGGTCATCGGGGTCAGCATCGCCTACCACCTGGTCCGCGCCGGGGTCCGCAACGTCGTCCTGGTCGAACGTGACCAGCTCGGCAGCGGGTCGTCGGCCAAGCCCCTGGGTGGCGTACGAGCGACCTTCTCCGATCCGGGCAACATCGAGCTGGGGCAACGCAGCCTCGAGGCGTACGAGCGGTTCGCGTCCGACTTCGACACCGACATCGGGCTGCGCCAGGTGGGATATCTGTTCCTGGCCCGGACCGAGAACGAGGTCGAGCAGTTGGCGCAGAGCGCCGTCGTGCAGTGCCGGCACGGGGGCAGCACCCAGATGATCACCCCGGCCGAGGCTGCCCGGATCAATCCGCTGCTCGACCCGGCCGTCCTGCTCGCTGCGTCGTACTCACCGAGGGACGGGTATGCCGAACCCGCGGCCGTCGTCGCCGGATACGCCGCCGCTGCCCGCGCCCTGGGGGCGGTCATCCTCGAGCGGACCGCCGTGATCGGCGTGAGTCATGCGGCGGGCGGGATCGAGACCGTGCACACCGACCGCGGTGACATCGCCACCGGAGCTCTGATCTGCGCGACCGGGGCCTGGTCGGCCGAACTCGGGTCGATGGTCGACGTCCCGCTACCGGTCGTGCCGGTCCGCCGCCAGATCGGGTTCAGCCCGCAGAGCGACCCGGCCTTCCCGACGGTGCCGTTCACGCTCGATCTGGGCACCACGCTCTACTTCCACAACTACCCGCGGGGGATGTTGCTCGGGATCTCCAACCTCGATCAGGATCCCGGCTTCGGTCGCGAGTCCGACACCCAATGGGTGCCGGCCTTCGACGCCGCCGCCGAGATCATCGCGCCGGCGCTCGCGGGTCGCCCACTCGAGGGTGGGTGGGCCGGACTGTACGAAAACACCCCCGATCACAACGCTATTATTGGTGCGTCGCGCGCACTCAACGGGTTTTTTTACGCCACAGGATTCTCCGGACACGGATTCTTGCAAGCGCCGGCGGTGGGTGAGGCCATGGCGGATCTCTATCTCGGACATCAGCCGGTGATCGACATCAGCGGCTTCGACCTCGAGCGGTTCGGCTCGCTGACCCATCAGCTGTCCGAAGTCCACATCATCTAGTCATCAGCACCACACCCACGAGGAAGGCGGTCGGCAGTTCATGGCTGCGGAAGTTCCGCTCTGGCAGTTGCGAGCGCAGTTCGCGATCCGGTTGGCGACGCTCTACGGACGCGAGGTGCCGGCGTACAACACGCTCGTCGACGTCTCGCGGGCGGTCAACGCCGACTTCGCCGAACGTCACGGCCGCGGCGCCGAGCGCCTCGGCTCGATCGGGCGGGTCACCGCCGAGCGGCACGGAGCGATCCGGGTCGGGTCGGCCCGCGAGCTGGCCCAGGTCGCCCGGGTCTTCGCCGGCTTCGGAATGCACCCGGTGGGTTTCTACGACCTGCGCGACGCCTCGACGAGCTCGGTTCCCGTCGTGTCCACCGCCTTCCGCCCGGTCGAGGCGGACGAGTTGGCCCACAATCCGTTCCGGGTGTTCACCTCGATGCTGACCCACGACGACCGCCGCTTCTTCGACGCCGAGACCCAGACCGCCCTCGAGGGCTTCATCGGGCGCCGGGTGCTGTTCGGTGACGAACTGCTCGGGCTGTCCGACCGCGCCGCGGTTCAGGGCGGTCTCTCCCCCACCGCTGCCGAACGGTTCCTCGAGCTGGCCACCGCATCGTTCGAGCTGTCGACCGAGCCGATCGACCGGGCCTGGTACACCCGGCTCGAGAAGATCTCCGCAGTCGCGGCCGACATCGGTGGCGTGCCGTCGACCCACATCAACCACCTGACCCCCCGGGTCCTCGACATCGACGACCTGTACGCACGGATGCAGGCCCGCGGGATCGCCATGATCGAGGAGATCCAGGGACCGCCGGGATGGGCCGGGCCGGACGTCCTGCTGCGGCAGACCTCGTTCAAGGCACTGGCGGAGGACCGGGTCTTCCGTGAGACCGACGGATCGGTCGGCAGCGGCGCCCTCCGGGTGCGGTTCGGCGAGGTCGAACAGCGGGGGATCGCGCTGACCGAACTCGGCCGCGACCGCTACGACCGCATGGTAGCCGAGGTCGATCGCCGCCGGGCCCAGGATCCTTCGCGTACGCGGGTGGACATCGCCGCCCAGGTCTGGAGCGAGCAGCTGCCGAGCAGCGAAGCGGAGCTCGAGGACCAGGGGCTCGGCTTCTTCACCTACCGGGTCGAGGGCGGCGCCGTCGTCCCCGAACCGATCGTCTACGAGGACTTCCTGCCGCGCTCGGCCGCCGGCATCTTCCAGTCCAACCTGACCGACGAGGGCTCGCGCGACGACGAGCAGCTCGGCACCGCGTACGATCTCGCCCGACTCAGCGAGGTCGTCGGCATGCCCATCCTCGACCCCACCCAGCTCTACGCCGCCCAACAGCAGGCGTCCCGGACCGAGGCGGAACGCCGTCTCGGTCGACCGATCAGTACCGCACGCCAGGAGGCATCCCGATGACCAGTTTTCCCACCACCGCTTCGATCGCTGAGGGCGTACGCGCCGCGCTGCAGGCCTGCGGGGTCGAGCTGGCCGGTCTCGAGGGTGACGCCGCAATCGCCAGCCCGATCACCGGCGGCGAGCTCGTCGGCACCACGCTGCACGACGATGCCGCGATCGATGCCGCCATCGACGCCGCCGCCCAGGCCTTCGTCACCTGGCGCGAGGTCCCGGCCCCGCGCCGGGGTGCGCTGGTCAAGCGCTGGGGCGAGCTGCTCACCGAGTACAAGTCGGACCTGGCCACCCTGATCACCGCCGAAGTGGGCAAGACCCGCTCCGAGGCGCTGGGCGAGGTCCAGGAGATGATCGACATCTGCGATCTGGCCGTCGGTCAATCGCGCCAGCTGTTCGGCAAGACGATGCCGTCGGAGCGTCCGGGACACCGGCTTTCCGAGGTCTGGCATCCGCTCGGCGTGGTCGGGGTCATCTCCGCCTTCAACTTCCCGGTCGCGGTCTACGCCTGGAACACCGCCCTCGCGCTGGTCTGCGGCGACACGGTGATCTGGAAGCCGGCCGACGCCGCCCGCCTCTCGGCGCTGGCCGTCGATGCGCTGCTCGCGCGTGCGGTCGCCGAGCTCGAGGCCCCGGCCGGCATCCACCAACTGTTGCTGACCGATGCCGCCGGCAGCCAGCGGATGGTGGAGGATCCCCGGGTCGCCCTCGTCTCGGCCACCGGCTCGGTCCGGATGGGCAAGCAGATCGCCCCGCTGGTCGCCGGGCGGTTCGGCCGGCTGCTGCTCGAGCTCGGCGGCAACAACGGTGCCGTCGTCACTCCGTCGGCCGACCTCGACCTGACCCTGCGCGGCGCGGTGTTCGCCGCCGCCGGCACCGCCGGTCAGCGTTGCACCACGCTGCGTCGGCTGTTCGTCCACACCTCCGTCGCCGACGAACTGACCTCGCGGATCGCCGCCGCGTACGGCACCCTGGCCATCGGTAGCCCGACCGACGACGGCACCCTGGTCGGCCCGCTGATCAACCGGGCCAGCTTCGAGGCCCAGCAGCGAGCCCTGGCCGCGGCGGTCGAGCAGGGCGGCACCGTCCTCGCCGGCGGCAACCGGGTCCATGCCGACGAAGCCCCCGACGCCTACTACGTCGAACCGGCCCTGGTCTCGATGCCCGCCCAGACCGAGATCGTGCACGAGGAGACCTTCGCGCCGATCCTCTACGTGATGACCTACGACTCGCTCGACGAGGCCATCGCGCTGCACAACGCCGTACCGCAGGGCCTGTCCTCGGCCATCTTCACCAGCGACCAGGCCGAGGCCGAGAAGTTCCTCTCCCCCAGCGGCTCCGACTGCGGCATCGCCAACGTCAACATCGGCACCTCCGGTGCCGAGATCGGCGGCGCCTTCGGCGGGGAGAAGGAGACCGGCGGCGGACGCGAGTCCGGCACCGACTCCTGGAAGGCCTACATGCGCCAAGCCACCCAGACCGTCAACTACTCGGGCGAACTCCCCCTCGCCCAGGGCGTTGTTTTCATCTGACCCTGCGGCCAACACCAAGGCCCGGCCTCCCCTTCCGGAGGCCGGGCCTTGTCGCTATCACATGCTTTGTGCAGCCACCCGCCCCTTCGCAACAGGGGTCCTCGTAGCGGCGAGCCGCAGGGCCCAAAAGGCAGCCTCAAGACTGCGCGAGCCGCAGGCCCAGAGACGTTACAGCGGCGCGCCGACCCGGCGGACCCGGATCATGTTGGTGTGGCCGGAGACGCCGGGGGGTGACCCGGCGACGATGACCACGCGCTCGCCTTCGGCGATGACGCCGGACTCGGCCAGCGCCTTGTCGACCTGTCGGATCATGTCGTCGGTGTGGTTGACCATCGGGACCAGCATCGACTGGACGCCCCAGTTGAGGGTCATCGCGGCGCGGGTCTCCTCGATCGGGGTGAAGGCGAGGATCGGAATGGGCGACCGCAGCCGGGACAGGCGACGGGCAGAGTCACCCGAATGGGTGAACGCGACCATGAACTTGGCGCCGATTCGGGTGGCGACGTCGGCCGCGGCGAGGGTGATGACACCGCTGGTGGTGTGCGGCTCCCACTCGATGTTGGCCATCCGCTCGAGACCGTGGGCCTCGGTGTTCTCCACGATCCGGGCCATCGTCTCGACGGTGACCACGGGATACTCGCCCACGCTGGTCTCGCCGGACAACATGACCGCGTCGGCACCGTCGAGGATGGCGTTGGCGACGTCGGAGGCCTCCGCGCGGGTCGGCCGCGGCGCCGAGATCATCGACTCCAGCATCTGGGTCGCCACGATGACGGGCTTGGCCCACCGGCGCGCGGCGGAGACGATCCGCTTCTGGACGAGCGGCACCTGCTCGAGCGGTAGTTCGACGCCGAGGTCGCCGCGGGCGACCATGAAGGCGTCGAAGGCGTCGATGATCTCATCGAGGTTGTCGACGGCCTGCGGCTTCTCGAGCTTGGCGATGACCGGGACCCGGCGGCCGACCTCGTCCATCACGGCGTGGACCGGCTCGATGTCCTTCGCGCTGCGGACGAACGACAGGGCGACCATGTCGACCCCGTTGTCCAGCGCCCAGCGCAGGTCGTCGATGTCCTTCTCGCTCATCGCCGGCACACTGACGGCGACACCGGGGAGGTTGATGCCCTTGTTGTTGCTGACCGGCCCTCCGACGATGACCTCGGTGATCACATCGGTGGCGGTGACCTCGGTGGCGCGCAGCGCGATCCGGCCGTCGTCGATGAGGATGTCGTCACCGGCGGTGACGTCGCCGGGCAGGCCCTTGTAGGTGGTCGAGCAGCGCTCGACGGTGCCTTCGACATCGTCGACGGTGATGGCGAAGGTGTCGCCGACGGTGAGCTGTTCCTTGCCGTTGACGAAGCGGCCCAGCCGGATCTTCGGGCCCTGGAGGTCGGCCAGGACGCCGACCGGACGACCGACGATCCGCGACGCCTCGCGGACGGACTTCAGGTTGGCCGCGTGATCGCTGTAATCACCGTGGCTCATGTTGAGGCGGGCGACATCCATCCCGGCCCGGACGAGTTCGACGAGACGCTCGGGGGCCGACGAGGCGGGGCCGAGCGTGCAGACAATCTTGGCTCTACGCACGTACTGACACTAGCGAAGTCGATCGGCGAGCAACGAACCACTCGGACGACTGGTGTTACCGCCGTCACGGACAGAACCGACCGTCTGCGCCGCACGGGTGGAGCAACGGCTCCCGAGGGGTTGACGAGCAGGGGCAGCCGGTGGCGGCTCAGTGGGCGGCGACGATGTCCAACGCGCGCTGCAGGTCGGCCGGATAGGGCGACTCGAAGCTGACGTACTCCCCCGAGCCCGGGTGGAGGAAGCCGAGCCGGGTCGCGTGCAGCCACTGCCGCTGCAGGCCGAGCTTGCCGGCCAACACTGGATTAGGCCCGTACGTGGGGTCGCCGACGCAGGGATGCTTGATCGCGGCCATGTGGACGCGGATCTGGTGCGTACGCCCGGTCTCGAGCTTGACCTCGAGCAACGTGGTCCCGACGAACGCCTCGAGCGTGTCGTAGTGCGTCACACTGTGCCGGCCGCCGTCGATCACCGCCATCCGGTAGTCCGCCCCCGGATGGCGGGCGATCGGCGCATCGATCGTCCCCGTGAACGGATCGGGGTGGCCCTGGACCAGGGTGTGGTAGATCTTGTCGACCGTCCGGGCCTTGAAGGCTCGTTTGAGGATCGTGTACGCGGCCTCGCTCTTCGCGACCACCATCAGTCCCGAGGTCCCCACATCGAGCCGCTGGACGATGCCTCGACGTTCGGGGACGCCGGAGGTCGAGATCCGGAAGCCGGCCCCCACGAGGTGACCCAGCACATCGGGTCCGGTCCAGCCCACACTCGGATGGGCGGCCACCCCGACGGGTTTGTCGATGACGACGAGATCGTCGTCATCGTGGACGATCCGAAGTCCCTCGACGGTCTGCGGGGTGACGATGGCCGCGCGACGCTCCTCGAAGGCGACCTCGAGCATCGCCCCGGCCCGGACCCGTTCCGATTTGCCGACCACGGTCCCGTCCTGGCAGACCGCGCCGTCGGCGATCAGGTCGGCGACGTGGCTGCGCGACAGACCGAGCATCCGGGCCACTGCGGTGTCGGCCCGCTCACCCTCGAGCCCGTCGGGCACCAGGACGACCCGGGTGTCAGCCATCTGCGTCCTCGGCCGGCGCCGGCGCGGCCTTGCGGCCCTTCTTCTCCGGAGCGGCGTAGTGCTCACCGGTCAGACCGACGTTCTTGGTCACGGCCAGGACCATGATCATCACCGCCGCCGTGGTGATGCACATGTCGGCGACGTTGAAGATGGCGAAATGCGGCAGCTGGAAGAAGTCGACGACGTGACCGCGCAGCACCCCCGGTGTCCGGAAGAGCCGGTCGCTGAGGTTACCGGCGACCCCGGCACTCAACAGACCGAGGGCCACCGTCCAGCCCGTGTGGCCGAGTCGGGGTACGAGCCGGACGAGAACGAAGCCGAGCACGGCGATGGCCGCGATGGCGAAGACGTAGGTGATGTTCTGGCCCTGGCTGAACGCCGCACCCGGGTTCCGGATCAGCCGCAAGGTGAGCAGGCCGCCGAGCAAGCGGACCGGGGCCTGCGGATCCAGCCGGTCGACGGCGACGATCTTGGTGACGACATCGACGGCGAGACCGCTGAGGGCGATAGCCGCGAAAAGACGCACGAAGCGACGCCGGCGTACCGGCGTCGCCTTCGAAGACGCTATCGACGTTCCTCGCGCTGCTTGCAGCTCACGCACAGCGTGGCCCGCGGGAAGGCCTGCAACCGACCCTTGCCGATCGGCTGGCCGCAGTTGTCGCAGCTGCCGTACGTACCCAGGTCGATGTGACGTAGGGCCAACCGCGACTGGTCGAGCATCTCGCGGGCGTTGTTGGCCAGCGACATCTCGGCATCGCGCTCGAAGTTGGCCGAACCGACGTCGGCCGGGTCGCGACCCGCACCTTCGGTCCCGTCGCGGAGCAGACCCACGAGCTCCGCGGTGGAGACCTCGATCTGGCTGGTGAAGCGAGCCACGTCCTCGACCAGGATCGACTTCACCTCGTCGAGCTCGGCGGTGGTCCACGGGTCTTCCCCGGGCCGGACCGGCAGGTCGCCGGCATCGACGTGCTTGACCGGGCGGTCGGCATGCTGGACCGGGACCGCGTGCACGGTGGGGGCGGTGCGGGTCGAGGTCGGGCGGGTGGTGCCGCGGCCGCCGGCCGTGGCGGCCGACGCCCCCTCGGCGCTGGCGTTGACCGTGCTCATCAAATCCCCATTTCTTGCCGTCGAGTCAGCGTGGTGTGCAGTGTCGCAGAGACCATAGGTGCTGGTGGGGATTTCTTCAATGTTCCGCGCCAGATCGACAGCGGAAAACGGGGCCCACGGGCGCGGGCCCCGTTCGCACGGTGCGTGGATCTAACCGGTCGTCAGTGTTGGTCGCCGAGCAGCGCGTCCAACCGCGGGGTGTTGCTGGTGGTGGCCGCGGGGCTGTTGTCCTTCTCCGCCTGCGCCTCGGTCGGTCCAGCGGTCGGCGCCGGGCCGCCCGCGGGTCGGTGGCGAAGGATCTCCGGGACCTCGGCCGGCTCGGCCTTGCCCGACTCCAGACTCTCGATCTGGCTGCGCAGGTGACTGGTGAGGTTGGAGCGGTACGCCGCCTCGAAGCCCCGCAGCGCCTCGACCGTGTGGGTCAGCTCGTCACGACGCTTCTCCAGGTCGCTGAACAACTCGGTCCGACGGGATTCGATGTCGCGGTCGAGCTGCTCGGCCCGACTGTGCGCGTCGGCGGTGAGCCGCTCGGCCTTCTTCGCAGCCTCCGACGTGACCTGGTCTGCGCCACGAGCGGCTTCGTCGCGGATCCGGGTGGCGTCCGCAGTGGCTTCCTCGACGAGCCGTTCGGCCTGATCCGTGGCCATCTCGACGAGCCGGATGACGGCGGTGCTGGCTTCCTTGCCGGTGGTGACGACGATGACGTCGGCCGGGGCCTGCGGGGCTGCGGTCACGTCCGGCTTGGCCGCAGGCTGGCCCTGAGGGGCCGGCGCGGTCGGAGCCGGCGACGTATCCGCCGCAGGCGCGGACGCGACCGGCTGAGCCGTCGCACTGGCCGGAGCGCCTCTGAGCGCTTCAACCTGCTTCTTGAGGTTCTGGTTCTCCTCGATCAGCTGGGCGAAGCTCTCCTCGACCTCGTCGACGAATTCGTCGACCTCCAGCACCTCGTACCCGGACTTGCGGGCCATGCGGAACCGTTTGTTGCGAACATCGTCCAGCGACAATGTCATCGTTCACCTCGATTATCTGCACGTGGAACCAACACCGACGGGCATGCACCCATGCGGCCTACCGTATCGAATCGACGCCCCCGGTCGTCCCAGCCTCGACGTACGCGGGATCAGCGGCTGAGCAGGACGCTCTGGTTGATCTGCATCAGGATGCTGACCAGGATCGCCAACCCGATGAAGGCGAGATCGATCATCATCGTGCCGACCCGCACCGGACGCAGCACCTTGCGCAGCGCGCGCAGCGGCGGATCGGTGACCGAGTAGACGACCTCGGCGAAGACCAGCATCGGGCCACGGGGCTCCCAATCGCGGACCAGGACCGGCACCCAGGACAGGATCATCCGGGCGAAGAGGATCAGCAGGAAGATCCACAGAAGCCAATCGACGAGCAATCCCACCACATACACGATCGAGTCCCACCACTTCCTGTCTGACGCCTCGGGCCACCCCAGCCTACGTGGCCCGGCGAAGGGCGCCCTCAGCTCTGGTTGAAGAACCCGCCGGCAATGCGTTCCTTGTCCTCGGCGGTCACGCTCACATTGTGCGGGGACAGCAGGAAGACTTTGCTGGTCACCCGCTCGATCGAGCCGCGGGTCCCGAAGATCAGCCCGGCCGCGAAGTCGACGAGACGTTTGGCGTCCACGTCCTCCATCTCGGTCAGGTTCATGATCACCGGCACCCCGTCGCGGAAGTGTTCGCCGATGGTGCGGGCTTCGTTGTAGGTGCGCGGGTGCACCGTGATGATCCGGGACATGTCAGCCGTCCGAGGTTGAGACACAGCAGGGGTGGAGGGAGCCGGGGCCGCGACGACCGCGGTGGGTCGGCGGGTCTCCAGCGGGGTGACGGTGGCCGATGAGCCACTCGGCGCCGGTGCGACGACCGAAGGGGAGCCGGCGGAGGCGGGCCGCGCCCCCGGCTGCTGCGGAGCCTGCCCGGTCACACCGAGCAGCTCTTCGCGGGACAACCCCTCGGTGACCTCGTCGTTGTTGTCGTAGTCGGGGTAGCGGTCATCGGTCACCAGACCCAGCCAGGCCGCTGCCCGCTTCAGTCGTTCCGCCATGTCTCCACCTTCATACGATCAACCGCCGGCGCCGTCCGGCGCCGTGCCTGTGCAGCGAGATTACCGCCCGCCCGCCGCGTTCGTCCGGAGCGAAACGCGGCCTCGCCACCGACTTACTTGAGGAAATCCGGGATGTCGAGCTCGTCATCGGCCGGGGCCGGCGGTGCCGGCCGATTGACCGGGGGCGCAAGCCGGGTGGGCTGCGCCGGGTTCGACGGGGCCGGAGCCTGTGGGGCCGGGCTGGGCCGGCTCGACTGCTGGCCCTGCGGGGACGAGTCCACGGCCGGTCGACCGGGCACCTGGTTGCGCAGATCGGCGGCCCGGCTGATTCCCGGCTGACGACGCGGCGGCTGTCCACCCTCGAAACCGGCGGCGATGACCGTCACCCGCACCTCGTCGCCGAGCGCGTCGTCGATCACCGTGCCGAAGATGATGTTGGCGTCCTCGTGCGCCGCACCCTGGATCAGGTTGGCGGCGGCCGACACCTCGAACAGACCGAGATCGGAGCCACCGGCGATCGAGAGCAGCACCCCATGGGCGCCGTCGATGCTGGCCTCGAGCAGCGGTGAGGACACGGCCATCTCGGCCGCGGCGCGGGCCCGGTCCTCGCCACGAGCCGAACCGATACCCATCAGCGCCGAACCGGCGTTGGACATGACGGCCTTGACGTCGGCGAAGTCGAGGTTGATCAGACCCGGGGTGGTGATCAGGTCGGTGATGCCCGAAACACCCTGCATCAGCACCTGATCGGCCTGCTTGAAGGCGTCGAGGATGGCGATCTGGTGATCGACCATCTGCAGCAACTTGTCGTTGGGGATGACGATCAGCGTGTCGACTTCTTCGCGCAGACCGGCGATCCCGGCCTCGGCCTGGTTCGCCCGGCGCTTGCCCTCGAAGGAGAACGGGCGCGTCACCACACCGATGGTCAGTGCCCCCAGAGCGCGCGCGATCCGCGCGACGACGGGCGCGCCACCGGTGCCGGTGCCACCACCCTCACCTGCGGTCACGAACACCATGTCAGCGCCCTTGAGCGCGTCCTCGATGTCCTGCGCGTGGTCCTCGGCAGCCTGGCGACCCTTGTCCGGGTCGGCGCCGGCGCCGAGGCCGCGGGTGAGCTCGCGACCGATGTCGAGTTTGACATCGGCATCGCTCATCAGCAGCGCCTGCGCGTCGGTGTTGACCGCGATGAACTCGACTCCCCGAAGTCCGGCTTCGATCATCCGATTGACGGCGTTGACGCCGCCTCCACCGACCCCGACGACCTTGATGATCGCCAGGTAGTTCTGTGATGCAGAGACCACGGGTTTTGCCTCTTCCTCAACCTTGTTTGACAAAAGTGCTTCAGGTCGACGGAAAGTCTTGACCTCTACTTGACGGGGAAGAAAGCAGGGGTCCACATGCCGACCTGCGATGAGGCTACGAGATGGTCACACCCCTGTCCAACGCGGAGGCCATGACACGCCCGGCAGCCCGAAATGGGTCCGAATTGCTCGATATCAACCTCAGCTTGAGCTCGGTGGCCCGTGATGGGTGGGGCTCGACACCGAGACTCGAGGAGTGCGCGGGGTCACCGCCAACTGACGACCGAGCCTCAGCGGATCGCCGGGTTGTGCGGAGAGGTGACATCGATCGAGGAACGCGGCTTCTGCTTGAGAAGGGCGACGACGATCGTGCCCTTGAGTTCGGAGTCCAGGGAAGTCCCCCAGCTGACCGTCACCCCGGACTTCAGGACCAGGCTGATCGAATTCGCGTCGAGCGCCTTGACCGAGGTCACCTGCTTGGTCAGCTTGGCGGGCAGGGCAGCGGCCACGATGCTCAGATCGGTCAGTAGCGCACTGTTGTCGGGGTCGGCATCGGTGACCACGACACCGTCGGGCACTTCGGCGCTGGTGCGATAGGCGACGCCGGTGGCGTCGGTCAACAGATAGCCGTCGGGCTGCCGGACGGCGAGCACCGGCGTACGTTCCACGACCTTGATCACCAGGGTGTCCGGCCAGCGGCGATCGACCGTGGCGGAACGCACCGGCTTGAGCGTCGCGACCCGGGCCGCGATGGCGGCGGTGTCCTGGCGCAGCATCGGCCGGCCGAGCGGCACCGCGGCGGCGGCCACGACTGCGTCGCTGCTCACCTGATGAGCTCCGTTGACCCGCACGCTCTGGGTGGCGAACACCGAGGAGAACAGAGCCAGCCACACGCCGAGCCCGATCACGGCCACGACTCCGAGAACGAAGGCGAGCCGGATCAGCCGGGTGCGCCGGGTCGGAGCGCCGTCGACGACCTCGGTCCTCTCGACAGCGGTCTCGGGTGGGGTGTCGATGACGGTCATGCCGGCGCCTCTCGGGTCGCTCCACGGTGACGCTCGAGCTCGTCGACGATCTTCGGCGCCACCTTGGTGACGTCTCCGCAGCCGACCGTGATGATCAGGTCGCCGGGCCGGGCGATCGAGGCCACGGTCGGCGCTGCGTCGTCCCAGCCGGGGACGTAGGTGACGTGGGCCGTCCCGGGGGCGACCGCGTCGGCCACCGTCGTGCCGTCGATACCGGGAATCGGATCCTCGCGGTCGCCGCAGACGTCCATCACGATGGCCTCGTCGGCCAGGGTGAGCGCCTCCGCCAGCTCGCGCCAGAAGTCCCGGGTCCGGGTGTAGAGGTGCGGCTGGAAGCACACGACCACGCGGCCGTCCCCGACCCCGGTGCGAGCGGCGGTGAGCGTGTTGCGGACCTCGGTCGGGTGGTGGGCGTAGTCGTCGAAGACCCGGATCGTGTCGACCGTGCCGATCAGCTGGAACCGGCGGTAGGTGCCGCCGTACCCGGACAGCTCGCGCCGCACGTCGGCCTCGGCCGCGCCGAGGGCGGTGACCACCGCGTACGCGGCGGCCGCGTTGAAGACGTTGTAGCGACCCGGGACCCGCATGGTGACCGCCCCACCCGTCCCGCCCTGGTGCAGGGTGAACTGCGACCCGGTACCGGCGAGCACGACGTCGGCGATCCGGACGTCGGCGCCTTCGGCCTCACCGTAGGTGACGATCCGGAGGTCGCCGCGGCCCAGCGCCCGGATCTGGCCGGTCAGCGTGACCGCTCCCGGGTCGTCGGCCGAGATCACCAGCAGCCGCAGTCGCTCGGCCCCGGCGAAGCGGACGAACCCGTCGGCGTAGTTCTCCGCGGTTCCCCAGTTGCTGAGGTGGTCGGGGTCCACGTTGGTGACGACCGCCATCTCGGCCGGATACTGCAGGAACGATCCGTCGCTCTCATCGGCCTCGACCACCATCACGTCGCCACCACCGAGATGGCCCCCGGTCGTCGACCCGGTGAGGGCCCCGCCGATCACGAAGGACGGATCGAAACCGCAGCCGGTCAGGACCTGCGCGAGCATGCCGGTCGTCGTGGTCTTGCCATGGGTGCCGGCGACCGCGATCCCCCGGTGGCCGAGCATCAGCGACCCGAGCGCGGCGCTGCGGTGCAGCACCTGCAGACCGCGTTCGCGGGCCAGGGCGAGCTCCGGGTTGTCCTCGCGGATGGCCGAGGAGGCCACCACCGTCCTGGCCTCGCCGAGCTGCTCGGCGCGGTGGCCGATGTGCACCCGGGCACCGCGGGCCCGGAGCGCCCGCAGGTACTTCGAGTCCTGTCGATCGCTTCCGCTGACCGTGAGGCCCGCGTCGATCATCATCGAGGCGATGCCGTTCATCCCGGAGCCGCCGATGGCGATGAAGTGCACCGGGTCCAGCTCGGCGAGCGCGGGCAGCTCGATCGGGGTCACCAGGCTCATCAGGCCAACACCTCCAGTACGCGGGTCGCCAGCACGGTCGCGGCGTCATCGTGGGAAACGCCGGTCAGGGCCCGGGTCATTCCGGCCAGCCGGTCGGGGTGGTGGATGAGCGCCGGGATCTCGGTCGCCACCCAGGCTGCGGTGCAGTCGGCGTCGGTCAGCAGCAGACCACCGCCGGCCGCGACCACGAGCTCGGCATTGCGGGCCTGCTCGCCGTTGCCGTGCGGATAGGGGACGAACACGGACGGCAGCCCGATGGCGGCCGTCTCGAGCACGGTGCCCGCTCCCGATCGACCCAGCATCAGATCGGCGGCCGCGTACGCGCGCTCCATGGCCTCGACGTAGGCCATCGGCGCGTAGACCGCCCCGGTCTGCGGATCGACGACCTGTCGGTGCTCGTCGGTGATGTTCTTCGGGCCGAGCACGTGCAGCACCTGGATCCCCGCGGCCAGCAGTGGGGTCCGCGCGCCGAGCACCGCCTCGTTGATCTGCCGGGCGCCCTGGGACCCCCCGCTGACCAGCACGGTGGGCAGGCCGGGCTCGAGCCCGAACTCGAGCCGGGCGACCTCGCGTACGTCGCCCCGGTCTTCGGCCGTGGCCAGATCGGCGATGGCGCGGCGCAGCGGCAGACCGATGCAGGTCGCGTGCGGCAGCGGGGTCTGCGGGAACGAGGTGTAGATGTGCGGGGTGATCCGCGCGGCCAGCTTGTTGGCCAGGCCGGGGAGCACGTTCTGCTCATGGACCACGATCGGGATCCGCAGTGCCCGCGCGGCCAGGTAGGCCGGGGTCGAGACGTAACCGCCGAAGCCGACCAGCACACCGGCGCGGTGGGTCCGCAGCAGCTTGGCGGTGGTGGAGATCGCGCCGGCGAGCCGGGGCCCGACCAGCACCAGGTCCACGCTCGGACGGCGCGGCATCGGCACCGGCGGGATGAGCTCCAACCGCAGGCCGGCCGCGGGAACCACACGGGTCTCGAGACCGCGGGCGGTCCCCAGGGCCAGTAGCGCGATGTCGGGGGCGAGCCGACGGAGCTCATCAGCCGTGGCGATCAACGGCGAGGTGTGCCCCGCCGTGCCACCGCCGGCCAGCACGATCGAGCGGGATCCCGGACCGGCGGAACTCATCGCGCGCCGCGGCCGGACCGCGTACCGGTGACCGTGGTGACCCGGGCCTTCGGTGCATCGGACGTGCGGGTCAGCAGTTTGCGAGCAGCCGGCTCGTGGCGGGCACAGCTGAGCAGTACCCCGATCCCGAGCACGTTGGCGATCAGCGCCGAGCCGCCGTACGAGACGAGCGGCAGTGGCACCCCGGCGATGGGCAGCAACCGCAACACGACGGCCAGGTTGATCAACGCCTGGACGATGAACCAGATGGTGACCCCGCCGGCGGCGTAGCGGCTGAACGGGTCGTCGCACCGGGTGGCGATCCGGATACCGGCATAAGCCAGGATGCCGATCAGGGCGAGCACGACGAGGCTGCCGAACAGGCCGAACTCCTCCCCCAGGACGGCGAAGATGTAGTCGGTGTGCGCCTCGGGGAGGCTGCCCCACTTCTGCCGGCTGCCCCCGAGACCGACGCCCCACCAACCACCGGACGCGATGGCGAACATCCCCGCGTTGGCCTGGTCGTTGGCGCCGTTGAGGTCGGCGGTCGGGTCGAGATAGGCCGCGAGTCGACGCATCCGGTTGGGCGAGGTCACGAAGATGGCCACCACACCGGCCAGCCCGGCACCACCGAGCGCGCCGAGCACGCGCATCGGGGCCCCGACGATCCACAAGATGCCGAGCACGATCGCGGCCATCACCACGGCGGTGCCGGCGTCGCCCTGGAAGAGCACGAGCATGACCAGCAGACCGGTGACGGGCAGGAACGGGACCAGGAGGTGTTTGGGGCGGTCGAGCCAACGCTGCTTGCGGGCCAGGATGTCGGCGCCCCAGATGATCATCGCCAGCTTCGCGAACTCGGCGGGCTGCACCGCGAAGGTCCGCGAACCGAGGAAGAGCCAGTTGCGGTTGCCGTTGACCGTCATGCCGAGCGGGGTGTAGGTGAGGATCAGCAGGATGGCCGCCAGTGCCACGCCGAACCAGCTGACCAGGCGCAGCGTGTTGGTCGGCAGCTTGATCAGCACGGCCGCGCCGATGACGCCGATGACGAGGAACATCAGCTGACGCTTGACGTAGTAGTAGGAGTCGCCGGTGTTGAGGTAGGCGCTGACACTCGAGGCCGACAGCACCATCATCACGCCGACGATGACCAGCAGGCTGGCCGATCCGAGAACCAGGTGGTAGCTGGCCAGCGGCCGGTCGAGGCCCACCTTGAGCCAGCGGAGCACTTCGCGGACCGAAGTCGGGCGGCTGGGGCGGATCGGCCGCGGGGGGCTCAGCGTCGCCATCTCGTCCAGCTGTCCTTCGGCTGCGCTGGGCTCACTGGCGGCTACTCCTCGATCAACGTGCGGACCGCGTCGGCGAAGGCATCTCCCCTGGCCGCGTAGTCGGCGTACATGTCCTTGCTGGCGCACCCCGGTGCGAGCAACACCGCATCGCCCGGTCGTGCCAAGGATGCGGCCGCCGCAACGGCCTGCGTCATGGCTTCAGTCTCGGTCGATTCGATGACCATTGTGGGGACATCCGGCGCGTGTCGAGCCAGCGCTTCGGCGATCACCGCGCGGTCGACACCGAGCAGCACCGCGCCACGCAACCGGTCCCGGTGCGCGCTCACCAGGTCATCGAACGTGGTGCCCTTGGCCTGCCCGCCGGCCACCCAGACCACGCTCTCGAAGGCGCGCAGGGCGGCGTCGGCGGCATGCGGATTGGTCGCCTTGGAGTCGTCGACCCAACGGATCCCGTCGCGCTCGGCGACCGTCTGGATCTTGTGCTGCCCGAGCCGGACCCCGCGCAGCCCGTCGCGGACGGCGTTCGGCGGCACCCCGTACGAGCGGGCGAGGGCCGCCGCGGCCAGGGCGTTGGCGACCAGGTGCGGGGCCGGACCGAGCGAGGGGTCGGCGCCCGGGATGTCGGAGAGCTTGGCGAGCTCCAGGGCCGAGTCCCGGCGCTGCTCGATGAACGCCCGGTCGAGCAGCAGGTCGTCGACCACCCCGAGCATGCTCTGCCCCGGCGTGCCCAGGGTGAAGCCGATGGCCCGGGCCCCCTCGACGACATCGGCCCCCTCGACCATCGCCTCGGTGGCCGCGTCGGCGACGTTGTAGACACAGCTGTGCGAGACCTGGCGGTAGATCGTCGCCTTCGCGGCCCCGTACGCGTCGTAGCTGCCGTGCCACTCGAGGTGGTCCGGTTGCAGGTTGAGCACCGCGGCGGAGTGCAGGGCGAGACTGTTCGACCAGTGCAGCTGGTGGCTGGACAGCTCGACCGCGAGCACGTCGTACGGCTCGGGATCGAGGACGATCTCGGTGATCGGCCGACCGATGTTGCCGACCGCCGCGGTCCGCAGCCCGGCCGCCGAGAGGATCGACTCGAGCATCTGGGTGGTGGTGGTCTTGCCGTTGGTCCCGGTGATGCCGAGCCAGGGGATCACCTTGTCGGGATGGCTGAGCCGCCAGGCGAGCTCGACCTCGCTCCAGATCGGGACCCCCCGGGACGCGGCCTGGACGAGCAGCGGCGCGGTGGCGGGGAATCCCGTGGTGATGACCAGATCGGTGCCGGCGGGCAGCGTCGCCGTCGAACCGGGACCGAGCCGGACCTGGCCGCCGAGCACCTCGAGCAGCGTGGCCTTGTCGGTGTTGGCCTCGGTCGCGGCGTCGTCGAGCACGCTGACCCGGGCCCCGAACTGCAGCAACGCATCGGCCGCCGCGAACCCGGACACCCCGACCCCGGCGATGACGACCTGCGCCTGCGGCCAGGGCGACGCCCCGTCGGCAGTGGCCATCCAGGTGAGACTCATCGCGATCCGACCCGGCCCCGACTGCCGGTTTCCCATGTTGCATGGGAAACCTGCGGGTAGCACGCGAAACTTCCCATGCGACCCGCAGGTTTCCCATGCAACATGGGAAACCGGCAGAGCGCCGCGGGACCGGTAGGGCGCGGAGCGGCGACCGTCGGCGCGCTCATGTGCCCGCCACCCACTCGGCGTAGAAGATGCCGAGACCAGCGGCGACGAAGAGGCCGGCGATGATCCAGAAGCGCATCACGATGGTGACCTGGGCCCAGTTGAGCAGCTCGAAGTGGTGGTGGATCGGCGACATCTTGAAGATCCGTTTGCCTTTGGTGATCTTGAAGTAGCTGACCTGCATCACCACCGACATCACCTCGATGACCAGCAGGCCGCCGAGGATGATCAGGAGCAGCTCGGTCCGGGTGAAGATGGCCATGCCGGCCAGCGCACCGCCGAGCGAGAGCGAGCCGGTGTCCCCCATGAAGATCTTGGCCGGCTCGGCGTTCCACCACAGGAAGCCGAAGCACGCGCCCGCCAGGGCGATCGCCACCACGGCCAGGTCGTACGGGTCGCGCACCTCGTAACATTTCGGCCCCGCCGAGGCGACGTAGGCGCAGGACTGGTTGTACTGCCAGATGTTGATCAGCGTGTACGCGCCGAAGATCATCACGCAGGCACCGGAGGCCAGCCCGTCGAGCCCGTCGGTCAGGTTGACCCCGTTGCTGGCCGCGGCGATCAGCAGGATCACCCAGATGATCACCAAGATGATCGGCAGCTTCGGCCACGGGAGGTCGCGCAGGAACGAGACGTAGCTCGACGCCGGGGTGATGTTGCGTTCGTCGGGGAACTGCAGCGCCAGCAGCGCGAAGATGATGGCCACGATCGACTGACCGGCGATCTTGGCCTTGCTCCGCAAGCCGAGCGAGCGTTGCTTGCTGATCTTGATGAAGTCGTCGAGGAAGCCGACCACGCCGAGCCCGGCGAACAGGAACAGCACCAGTAGCGCTGATGCGCTGGGCGGGGTCCAGGTGATCAGGTGGGCGAGGAAATAGCCGAGCAGCACGGCGGCGATGATGACCAGCCCGCCCATGGTCGGGGTGCCGCGCTTGACGTGGTGCGAAGTCGGCCCGTCGTCGCGGATCAGCTGACCGTAGCCCTTCTTGACCAGCACCTTGATGGCCAGGCGGGTCCCCAGGAGGGTGCCCAGGAGTGCGATGCAGCCGGCGAAAACGATCGTCTTCACGCCGGATCCACCGCCCTCAGGTCGTCAGCCACGGTGTTCAAGGCTAGGCCACGCGAAGCCTTGACCAGCACCACGTCACCCGGTTGCAGGGTGGCGCGGAGTTCGGCGACCACGTCCGCCTTGTCCGCGGCAGACCCGGCGTCGACCCCGGACGCCCCGCTCACCAGGTCACCCGCGTACTCCCCCAGCGCCCGCAACCGGTCGATACCGAGCTCGGCGAGGTGACGCCCGATCCCGAGGTGTTCCTCGGGCGCGTCGTCCCCGAGCTCGAGCATGTCGCCGAGCACCGCGACCGTCCGGCCCCCGCCGGCGCGACCCAGCTCGGCCAGCGTGTCGAGCGCCGCCCGCATCGAGTCGGGGTTGGCGTTGTAGGCGTCGTTGATCACGGTCACGCCGTCGGCACGGTGGTGAATCTCCATCCGCCACCGGGATCGGGCCACCGCATGGCTCAAGCCCTCACCGATCGAGGTCAGGTCGAGACCCAGCGCGTACGCGGCGGCGGCCGCCGCCACCGCGTTGCCGACCTGGTGGCGGCCGGCGGTGAGCAGCGCGACCTCGACCTGAGCTTCACCCTCGACCAGCCCGCGGGCGTGCAGCCGGAAGCCGTACCCGCCGTCGGCGCGGCCGGCGAGATCGCAGGCCCACACCGCCGGCCCGTCGGGTGGCTCACCCACCGAACAGGCCAGGACCTGGGCCGGTGTACGACTACGCATCGCCCACACCAGCGGGTCGGCGGCGTTCAGCACCGCGACCCCGCCGCCGGGCAGCGCCTCGACCAGCTCACCCTTCGCCCGGGCGATGGCGTCGCGACCGCCGAACTCGCCGACGTGGGCGTGACCGACATTGAGCACCACCCCGACCTCGGGCGGGGCGATCGCGCAGAGATAGGCGATGTGCCCGATCCCCCGGGCGCCCATCTCAGCCACCAGATAACGCGTCTGCGCGTCGATCCGGGCCACGGTGAGCGGAACCCCGAGTTCGTTGTTGAGGTTGCCGACCGGGGCGATGGTCGGGCCGGCGGGCTCGAGGACCTGGGCCAACAGGTCCTTGGTCGAGGTCTTCCCTTGCGACCCGGTGATGCCCACCACCCGTAACCCGCCTCGCGTGCCGCGATCGATCTGGTCCCGGGCCAGCCGGCCGAGGGCGGTCAGCGGGTCGGCGACAACCAGACAGGGCGCGTCGTCGATCGGCCGTGCCGTCAACGCCACGACCGCCCCGGCCTCGACGACGGCGGGGACGAAACGATGGCCGTCCACCCGGTCGCCGGCCAGCGCGACGAAGAGCGAACCCGGGCCGACCGTCCGGGAGTCCGCGGTGAGCGAGGCGACCTCGGCGCCGGGATCGACGGGTCCGACCAGTCGGGCCCCGGTGGTGGCGGCGATCTCGCCGACACTGAGCGGGATCATCGAGCCACCGCCCGTCCGCTGAGCCGCGACCATTCCTCGACGACGACCTCCGGATCGCTGAACGGCGTGATCACTCCGGCAATCTCCTGTCCGGTTTCGTGACCCTTGCCGAGCACGGCGACGACGTCGTCGGGACCGGCCCGACCGAGAGCGAGGGCGATGGCCGACCGGCGGTCACCGCCGTCGAGGATCTCCAGGGCCCGACGGGGCACCGTCTCGCGGGCTCCGGCCAGCACCTCGGCCCGGATGTCGGCCGCCGCTTCCGAGCGGGGATTGTCGTCGGTGACCACCACGACGTCGGCACCGACCGCGGCGGCCGACCCCATCGGGCGGCGCTTCGAGGCGTCCCGGTCACCGCCGCAGCCCAGCACCACGATCCGGCGGCCAACGAACCCCTCGGGACGGGTGATCGCTTCCAGCACCGCACTCACCGCCTGTGGGGTGTGGGCGAAGTCGACGAACACCAGCGGTCCGCCGGGGCCCGGATCGACCCGTTGCATCCGGCCCGGCACGGTCGCGTCGGCCAGACCGGTGGCCGCCCGCTCGACGTCGAGTCCGAGCGCCTCGATCATGACCAGCGCGGTCAGGGCGTTGCGGACGTTGAATCGCCCGGGCAGGCTGCAGACGAAGTCGAGACGCTGACCGTGCAGCCGCGCCGACACCGCCAGCCGCCCGTCGCCGAGCTCCCCGTACGCGGTGGCCACACAGTCAGCGTCGGCACTCAGACCGACCGTGGTCAACCCGACCTCCCCCGTCGCCGCGATCCGCTCGGCGAGACGCAGCCCGAAGGGGTCGTCGAGGCTGACGACGGCGTGCCGGGTCCGCTCCGCGGTGAACAGCGACGCCTTGGCTTCGAAGTAGGACTCCACGTCGCCGTGGAAGTCGAGGTGGTCGCGCCCCAGGTTGGTGAAGGCCGCCACGTCGAACCGGATGGCGTCGGCCCGACCGAGGACGAGTGCGTGCGACGACACCTCCATCACCACGGCCTCGGCGCCGGCGTCGCGCAGGTGGCCGAGCAGCCCCTGCAGCTCGGTCGACTCGGGCGTGGTCACCGTGGTCCGCACGCCCTCGAGCGGTGTCCCGTCGAGCGCGAAGCCGATGGTGCCGATCAGCCCGGTGTGCAGGTCGACCGCGCGGAGCGCCGCATCGAGCAGGTACGCGGTGGTGGTCTTGCCGTTGGTGCCGGTGATGGCGAGCATGCTCATCGCCTCCGCCGGGTGTCCGTACGCGGCGGCCGCCACCCCGGCCAGTCCGCGGCGGGGCTCGTCGACCACGACCACCGGCAGCGGGCCCCCCTGGAGCAGGGCCGCCCCGGCCGGATCGGTCAGCACCGCGGTCGCCCCCTGGGCTGCCGCCTGGTCGACGAACTGGGCCCCATGGTGCTTCGCGCCCGGGAGCGCCACGTAGAGATCCCCGCACTGCACCAAACGCGAGTCGAGGGTGACCCCGGTGACGGTCAGCGACAGGTCCCCCACGGGCTCGCCGGGCAGCGGCAGGTCACCGAGGGCGACCGGCTGCGGGTGTGGTCGGAGCACGGTCACGGCTTCGACGCTACCGGTCCTTGCCGTACGTCGTCGGCTTCGGCTCGTGCTTCTTCGCATCCGGCTCGACCGAGTACCGCGGCAGCGCCTGGTTCATGATGTCGCGGTAGACCGGGGCCGCGGTCGAGGTCCCGGTGTCGCCCTTGTGCGGGTTGTTGATGACCACATAGGTCATCAGCTTCGGATCGTCAAGCGGGGCGAAACCGACGTAGGAGGTGACGTAACCGTCGTAGACGCCGCCGGCCGCCCGCTCCGCGGTGCCGGTCTTGCCGCCGCTCTGGTAGTTCTTCAGCGCCAGGTTGGCGACCCCGTTGGGGCTGTCGACCACGGCCTGCATCAGGTCGCGGACCTGGGCGGAGGACTTCTCGGTGATGATCCGACGCGGTTCTCGGGTGTCGGAGTCGACCGGGTTGCCCGCCGCGTCCGTGACCGACTTGATCACCGTCGGCGGGTTGTAGATGCCGTGGTTGACGATGCCGGCGAGCGCCGAGATCTGCTGGATGGCGGTCACCGAGATGGCCTGGCCGAAGGCGATCTGGTCGCGGGTGCCGTCGGACATCTTGCGGGGCGGCATGATTCCCGCCGACTCGCCCGGCAGCTCGATGCCGGTCCGGCTGCCGAGGCCGAACGAGGTCAGGTAGTTGTAGAGCTTGTCCTTGGGGATCTGCCGGGTGAGCAGCGCGGTTCCGATGTTGGAGGAGTTCGCGATCACGCCGCGCATGGTGTAGTGCAGCGTCTCGTGCGGGAAGTGGTCCTTGATGAACGCGCCACCCGACGGGAGCCGGCCGGGCACCTCGACCTTGGTCTCCGGAGTCGCCACGCCCGCGTCGATCAGCGCGGCCGAGGTGAGGATCTTCTCGACGCTGCCGGGCTCGTAGGGCTCCGACAGCGCCCGGTTGCCGCGGTCGGCGTCGGGTGACTTGCTGTACTTCGCCGGGTCGAAGGTCGGGGCCACGCTCATGGCCAGGATCTCGCCGGTCTTGACGTTGATCACGATCGCGATCCCGGAGTCCGCGTCGGTCCTGCGGACGGCCGCGGACACCAGTCGGTCGGCACTCCACTGCAACTCGGTGTCGATGGTGCTGGTGATGGTCAGGCCGTTCTGGGCCGGCTCGGTCGAGCTCTGACCCAACGGGATCTTGCTGCCGTTGGGCGCGCTCTCGTAGGTCTCCTTGCCTTCGACGCCGCTCAGTTCCTTGTTGAACGACCACTCGAGGCCGCCCTGACCGGTGTCGTTCGGACCGACGAACCCGACCACCGGGGCACCGACGGCACCGTTGGGGTAGGTCCGGACCGGGTCGGACTCACGGAAGATGCCGTAGATCTTGCGCTGGGCCAGATCGGCGGCCAGGGCGCTGTAGGTGAGCGCCGGCACCTTCTTCTTCAGATAGACGAAGCGGGTTCCGCTCTTGGTCAGCAACGGCATCAGCTCGGTCTCGGTCATCCCGAGGTAGTCCGACAGCACGACCGCGATCTGCGCCGCCTTGGGCGCAGTCAGGGTCGGGTCGGCGGTCACGGCGACGGCCGGCTGGCTCGATGCCAGGACCACACCGTTGCGGTCGAGGATCTCGCCGCGGGCCGGGAGCAGTGGGAGTGTCCGGGTGAAGGCGTCACCGGCGGCGTACGCGGCCGAGTCGAAGCCCTGGAGTTGCAGCAGTCGGCCGGCGCACAGCGACAGCATCATCGCGACCACGATCAGCAGCGCGTGCAGCCGACGGTGCGGGGCGGCGAGCGGCATCCGCAGCGTGCCACGACGCCGGCGGGGCCGACGCGGGGCGAGGGGCGGCGTACGCGGCCGGACGACCGTACCGTCACGCAGGATCCGTTCGCCGCGGGCATGCTGCCGCGAGGCGTGAGCGCCCGGAGTACGGGCGTGGGTCTTGTCGCTCCGCAGCGGCCGGGTTGTGGTCCGGACGCCCGGATGCGGCCGACGATCGCTCATCCGTTGGACCTCCGCTCGTCCTGCTTCTTTTTGGCCGCGGCTTTCTTCGCCGCCGCGTCCTTTTTCTCGGTGGCGGCCTTCTCTGCCGCCGCCTCCTTCTTGTCCGCCGCGGCCTTCTCCTTCGCGGCGGCCTTCTTCTCAGCTGCCTTCTTCGCTGCGGCCTTGGCCTCAGCCGCCGCTTTGGCCTCTTTGGCCGCGATTCGTGCGTCCCGGGCCTCGCGGGCCGCCTTCTTCTCGGCCGCGGTCCGGATGACCAAGCGTGGCACTTCGGTGCCGTTCACGACCTGCGGCTCGCCGAGGACCTTGCCGGACGGAACCACCAGGAAGGCGGGATACGGATTGGGCCGCATGCCGAGCAGCGAGGCCTGGCGGGCGATCTCGGTCGGTGCGCCGGCGGTGTCGATCTGGCTCTCCAGGGCCGCCTGGGCGTAGGCCAGCTCGGTGGCCTGCCGGGTCAGCTCGCGGGACTGGAACGCCTGGTTCTGCAGGGTCGTGTTGAGCATCAGCAGACCGGCCATGCCCAGTCCGAACACCCCCATCAGCACCAGCAGGAACGGGAACCGGGCCAGCCGCGGCGAACCGGGCGCCACCGCCCGGAGCCGACGCTGCGGAGTCCCCGATTCCGACTCGATCTGGTCGACCGACGCCCACTGTGCACTCATCTGGTCCGCTCCTCGCATTCGCGGGAACCCTGAGGCTCCCGTCTTCCTCCACGCGCTCGCCATCGAGCGCCCACTCCGGCCACTCCAGACGGCGATGGCTTCTTGGCTTGTCCAGACGGGAGCGGGGTTGCCGCTACCCGCTGCTCGGAGCTCACGACGTCCCTCTCCACGGAGCTGCGCTGCTTGGTCATGCCCCTACCTCCGTGCGTTCCGCGATGCGTTCCGCCGCTCGCAACCGGGCCGACGCCGCCCGCGGGTTCGCCGCCGCTTCGCCCTCGCTCGGTCGGTCCGCCCCGCGGGTGAGCAACCGCAGCTCCGGGCCGAAGCCCGGTGGGACCACCGGCAGGCCGCGGGGGGCGCGGCTGGTCGAGCCGGCCGCCAGCACCTGCTTGACCAGCCGGTCCTCGAGCGAGTGGTACGCCAGCACCGCGACCCGACCGCCCACGGCGAGCGCGTCGACCGCGGCCGGCAGCACCCCTTCGAGCGACGCCAGCTCGGCGTTGACCTCGATCCGCAGCGCCTGGAAGGTCCGCTTGGCCGGGTGACCACCGGTCTTGCGGGTGGCAGCGGGGATCGCGTCGTAGAGCAGCTGGACCAACCGGCCGGAACGCGTGAACGGCTCGCGGTCACGCTCGGCGACGATCCGCCCAGCGATCCGGTCCGCGAAGCGCTCTTCGCCGTAGCGGCGCAGGACCCGCGCCAGGTCGACGCGGGTGTAGGTGTTGAGGATCTCGGCCGCGGTCAGCTCCTGCGGGCCCATCCGCATGTCGAGCGGGGCGTCGTGCGCGTAGGCGAACCCGCGGTCGGTGTCGTCGATCTGCATCGAGGACACCCCGAGGTCGAGCAGCACGGCCTGCACCCGGGGCGTGTCGAGCTCGTCGAGCACGTCGGGGAGTTCGTCGTAGACCGCCTCGACCAACTGGACCCGGTCCCCGAAGGGCGCGAGCCGCTCACCGGCCAGCCGCAACGCCTCTGGGTCGCGATCGAGCCCGATCAGCCGGGCCTGCGGGCACGCGGTGAGGAGCGCCGCGGAGTGACCGCCGAGGCCGAGGGTGCAGTCGACGAGCACCGGCGGGGCGGCCTGGGGATCGCCGGGGAGCGCCGGGGACAGCAACGCGATGATCTCGGCGATCATCACCGGCTCGTGACGCGGGCGCTCGGTCATGCCCACCACGCGACCAGCAACCAGCAGGCGGCGGTGATGGCGAGGGAGGTGCCGAGCGAGAGCGCGGCGACGGTCAGACCATCGCGTACGTCGTGGCGGATCCGGCGCTCGCCCGACGGGGGGGCCGGGTCGCTCGCGGGGCGCTCCGGGGTCGAGGTGACACCAGGTGCGGACATCTCGACCCTTCCCTTGACGGATCGTGTCGAGGGGTTTCAACCCGAGATCCGCGGGAAGTCCTACCTGGCACCGGGGAAGGTGCGCCAGGGAGTCGGACCTGCGGGTTGAAGCCTCTCGACACGAGCCCTGTACGTACTACTGGCACTGCTGTTCTGCTCACTGCGGTTACTGCACTTGCCGGGGTACTGCTCTTACTGCGGGACCGGCCGTTCGGCGATCACACGCCGGGGAAGACGGCCTCGTTGAGGTCGGCGTACGCCTCTTCCTTCGCCGCGGAGTAGCGCTCCCAGGCCGCGGCGTCCCACACCTCGACCCGATCGATGGCCCCCACCACCACGCACTGCTCGTCCAGCCCCGCGTACTCCCGGAGGTGCCGCGGGATGGTGATGCGGCCCTGCTTGTCCGGGGTGTCGTCCGACGCTCCGGAAGCGAGCATCCGCTGGTAATCCCGAACGATCTGCTGACTGGAGGACGCCGTACGCACCGCCTGGGTGACCTCGATGAAGGTCTTGATCGGCCAGATGGCCAGGCACCGCTCCTGGAAGCGCGTGATGACCAGTCCGTCCGACAGCTCGTCGCGGTACTTGGCGGGAAGGATCAGTCGGCCCTTCTCGTCCAGCTTCGGAGTGTGGGTGCCTAAGAACACCGATCACCCTCCTCCACCAACGAGCCGTCATCTCCGGAAGTCCCGCCCTGCCCTTGTCGAACCCTCGAGGACCACATTCCTACCCGTGTCCTCCACTTCGCGCCACTGTACTCCACTTTCCTCCACTGGGCCTCGGATTGACCCCCATTGACCCCATCGGGCGTGTTCTTCGTCCGAAGGGGAGGTAGGGACGTCCACGTAGGGTGAGCCGGGGCGTACGGGTGTCGATCTGGACAGGGAAGTCGGAGGGGCTGTGAGTCTGAGTTACGAGAGCGCCAGCACGGACCGTGACACCAGGACGGGAGCCGACGAGCGCTATTCGTTGGGCGACGTGGTCCAGGTCATGGGTCGGGTACGTGGTGCGATCGAGACGGTCATCGAGGGCAAGCGCAGCTCGATCGATCTGGCCCTGGTCGTCCTGCTGGCCGAGGGGCACCTGTTGGTCGAGGACGTTCCGGGGGTCGGCAAGACGATGCTGGCCAAGGCCCTCGGCCGCTCGATCGATTGTTCGGTGCGCCGGATCCAGTTCACCCCGGACCTGTTGCCGTCCGACATCACCGGCGTCTCGGTGTTCAACGCCGAGACCCGCGAATTCGAGTTCAAGCCGGGCGGCATCTTTGCCAACATCGTGGTCGGCGACGAGATCAACCGCGCCTCCCCCAAGACCCAGTCCGCTTTGTTGGAGTCGATGGAGGAACGTCAGGTCAGCGTCGACGGGACCACCTACCGGCTCGACACCCCGTTCATGGTCGTCGCGACGCAGAACCCGATCGAGATGGAGGGCACCTATCCCCTCCCCGAGGCCCAGCGAGACCGCTTCATGGCCAGGATCGAGATGGGTTACCCCACACCCAGCGCCGAGCTCGACATGCTCGACTCGCACGGCTCGGCTGATCCGCTCTCCGCGCTGACCCCGGTCACCGATGGTGCCGTGATCCGCGGGTTGGTCGACGCGGTCAAGACCGTGCACGTCAGCCCGGCGGTCAAGCACTACCTGGTCCAGATCGTCAACGCCACGCGCAACTCGCGCGATCTGCGGCTCGGCGCATCGCCACGGGCCACGCTCCAACTGCTGCGCGCCAGCCGGGCCTTCGCCGCCCTGTCGGGTCGCGACTACGTCAGCCCCGACGACGTGGCCGCGCTCGGAGTCGCCGTGCTCGCCCACCGGGTGCTGCCGTCCACCGACGCCCAGCTCGCCCGGCGTTCGGTCACCGACATCATCGCCACGGCGATCCAGTCGGTGCACATCCCCGACCGCCGATGACCGGCGAGCACCGGGTGGGGCGCGCGGAGCGTTCCGCGTGACCACGAAACCGTGGCGGCTGCTGACCGTTCGCGGTCGGTTGCTGCTCGGGATCGGGATCGCCGTCGTGCTCGGATCGATGCTCGCGGGTCAGCGCGACGTGATGCGGCTCGGTCTGCTGCTCGGTCTGCTGCCCGTCGTGGCGATGGTCCTGGTGGCCCGGGCCCGGTTGCGGATGACCTGCGAACGCACCGTCGAGCCGGCCCAGGCCCCGCTCGGATCGGCGATGAAGGGCCGCATCGTGCTCGGCCAGGACGGCCGGCTGCCGGCGGCCCTGGTGATGCTCGAGGACCATGTGCCCCGCGAGTTGGGGAGTCAGCCGCGGTTCCTGGTCGACCGGGCCGACCAGGACTGGCACCGCGTGGTGGAGTATCCGCTGCTCGGCCGGGTGCGGGGTCGGTTCGCGACCGGACCGTTGACCGTTCGGACGACCGACCCCTTCGGTCTGGTGCAGCTCGACCGCCAGTTCTCCGCGACCAGTGAGGTCATGGTGACGCCCCGGGTCGTCGAACTCCCGGCCATCCGGGCCACCGGTGGCGCGGGCAGCACCGGCGAGGCCCGACCACACCGGATCGGCATGATCGGTGAGGACGACGTCCTGGTCCGCGAATACCACCAGGGCGATGACGTCCGTCGGGTCCACTGGCGATCGACCGCGCGGTTCGGCGAGCTGATGGTGCGGCGCGAGGAACAGGCCTGGGACCCGAGCGCCAGCCTGCTGCTCGACTCACGCGCCGATGCGCACGCCGGACGCGGGATGGACCACTCGCTCGAGTGGGCCATTTCGGCAGCCGCCTCGATCGCCTCGCACTTCCTCGAGGGCGGATTCGGGGTGGAGATCTACGAGGCCGACGGCCCGCTGCACATCGCCGGTTCGATGGGCCAGCACAGCTCCACCGCACGCGAGCTGGTGATCAACCGGCTGACCGATCTGCGGCCGCGCTCGACCTCGACGCTGCACTACGCGGTCGAGTCCGCGACCATCGACCGGCCCGGTCAGCTCGTCGTCGCCGTGCTCGGCCGGATGACGGCGCAGGAGGCGAATGCGCTGCTGCGGATCCGGCGCAACCGCGCGTACGGGATGGCGTTGATGCTCGACGTCGACACCTTCGCCGACACCGCGGCCACGGAACAGGCCCGGGCCCAGCACGACCTGGCCGGGCAGATCCTCCGCGACCACCAGTGGCGGGTGGTGGACGTGCCGCGCGGCATGGAGGTCGCCGAGGCCTGGTCCGCCCTCGAGCGTCTCCTGAGCGCCGCCTGATGCGCGCCGGCGACCGCAGCACCCTGGCCGTGATGTTCTCGGTCACCCTGGCGACCTTCACCGCGCTCCCGTTGACCCAGGACCGCAGCTACCTGCCGATCAGTTGGCTGGTCATCGCGGTGATCGGGCTGGTCAGTCTGGCCCTGCGCCGGTCGCGGATCGGCGGCTCCGGTGTGCTCGGCGTACAGGTCCTGCTGTTGGCGACGACCACGGTCGGGCTCAGTGTGGTGCTCACTCCCCCGGACACCATCGACGTCACGATGCCCTGGTTCGAGCGTTACCCGGCCCTCTGGGCGGCCGGGATCGAGCACATGCGCACCCAGGGCTCACCGATGGACCCGAACTCCGGCGTCGCGCTGATCTTCGTCACGGTGATCGCGCTGGTCCTGGTGATGACCGATCTGCTGGTCAGCGGCGTCCACCGGCCGGCCTGGGCCATCGCCCCGCCGGCCACCCTGTTCCTGGTGCCGGCCCTCGGTCTGGGCAGCGACACCGGGGTGGCGAACTTCGCGCTCATCGCCGTCGGCTACCTGGCGGTCCTGGTCGCGGAGGGACTCAACACCACAGCCCGCTGGACCCGCGGTTTGTCGGCCGACTCGGCGCGCGGATTCCGGTCGGCGACCCCGGTGGTGTGGCGGGCCGCCGGGCTGCTCGCCGTCCCGGCGGTGCTGGCCGCCGTGCTCCTCGGGGTCGCGTTGCCGACGCTGGCCCTCCCCGGGTTCGGGTTCGGCTCCGGCCAGGGGGGCAGCGGGCCGCTCCAGCTGACCGATCCGACGCTCGACCTGCGCCGCAACCTCAACCAACCCGACGACCGCACGGTGATCGAATACACCACCGATCAGCCCGGTGGCAGTTATCTGCGGATGGCCTCGCTGCCGGAGTTGTCCGCCGCCGGTTGGACCAACGTCCAGATTCGGTTGACCGCCGGCACCGAGATCGGCGCAATCCCGGGCGTCGGCACCGAACCGGCCGAGCGGCGCCGGACGACCATCCGGGTGCTCGACTTCGGCTCGCAGTATCTTCCGAGCCCGTACGCGCCGCGCCGGGTCGAGATCGACGGCGACTGGCGGTTCGATGCGAATTCGCTCGTCGTGGTGAACGCGGACAACCGCCCGCAGGACCTGCGGCGAACCACGTACACCGTCGAGAGCGCCGAGATCAATCCGGACGCCGACGAGTTGGCCGCGACGACGGCGGGCACCCCGGCCGACTCGGCCACCACCGGAGCCATCCCGCGCGACCTGCCCGATTCGCTCATTCGGCTCTCCGAGCGGGTCACCGCCGGACTCGACACCGACGCCGCCAAGGCGGCCGCGATCCAGGCGTACCTGCGCAGCAGCCGGTTCCAGTACGACGTCCGACCCCAGCCCGGCACCGGTTATCAGGCGCTGGAGAACTTTCTGCTCCGTGACCATCGCGGCTACTGCGAACAGTTCGCCTCGGCGATGGCGATGATGGCCCGGGTCAACGGCATCCCCTCGCGGGTGTCGGTGGGTTTCCTGCCCGGCGATCGCGACGGCGACCAGTGGCGGGTCTCGATCCGAGACATGCACGCCTGGCCCGAGCTCTACTTCGCGGGCTACGGCTGGGTCCGGTACGAACCGACGCCGGCCTCGGTGACCGGCACCGCCCCGTCATGGACGGTACGGGCCGACGACCCGGAACAGAACCAGCCGACGGCCGAACCCAGCGCACAGCCGAGCACCGAGACCCAGGCGCCGAGCGACGCCCCGGCCGAGGCACCGATCGACCAGACCGAGACCGGGCAGGCCGGGCTGGCCGGACGGGTCGGCCGGCTGGCCCTGACCGGTCTGGGCGGACTGCTCGGGTTGGCCATCCTCGCCGCCCCCGCCACCCTGCGCATCCGGCGACGCAGCCGGCGCTTCGTCGACGACGCTGCCCCGGTCGACCGGGTGGAGGCGGCCTGGGCGGAGATCCGCGACACCGTCGACGACTACGGACGGCGATGGCCCACCGGCTCGCCCCGTCACATCGGCGCGCAGATCGGTCAGGATCTGGATCGGCCGGAGGCCGAGTCGATGGGTCGGGTGGCCACCCTCGTCGAACGGGCCCGCTATTCGCGTGAGCTGGGCCCGGACCAGGTCACCGAGAGCCTGCCTGAACTGACCGACCGGATCCGGCACGGCCTGGCCGCACCCCAACCGCGCAGCCGACGGCTCCTGGCCTTCCTCTTTCCCCGGTCGATCTTCCGCCGCGCGCGTTGACTTCTTGGGTCTGGGCGGCCCGGCTACCGGGCTCTCGTCGTGATACGCGCTGAGCAGGGTGAGTCTGCGCGCAGCCGATATCCCGCGCACTCGGCACAGGGGATGGTCACGTGGCTGACACGACGAATCGACTCGAATTGCTTCACCCACGCTTGGCCATGGATCGTCGGGTGATTCGCAGCAAGGGAGAAGGGCCCGATCTTTCGATCGGGCCCTTCTCTTGGTCCGCGGTGACGACCGGTCAGGGTCGTCGGTCGGGATGGTCCCACGGGGACCCGACGGGATCAGAACCCTTCGTCGCGGCGCTTACGCCAGCGCTCTTCCATCTTGTCCATGAAGTTCTGATTGCCCACGTGACCGGAGCCTTGTGCCGTCTTGGCCCGATCCGGTCGGTTCATCGGATCCGGTCCGTTGCCGACGTGCTGCCAGGCGTAAATAGCGGTGACCGCCGCGGCGACCATGACGACGAAACCGAGAACGCTCAAGAACGGGGTGACGAGCATGCCCGCTATCAGCAACCCCAGACCGGCGAAGAATCCGACGCCGGCGATGGCCGCTCGGCGTCGATGGATCCGGCGCACTCCGGTCCCGCGCATGGCGTTGACCAGCTTGGGATCGTCGGCCGCCAGAGCAGCTTCCATCTGCTCGAGGAGCCGCTGCTCTTCTTCAGAGAGGGCCACTGGCCACCTCCCACAATCGGTCTTACGTGGTGCGGTCATGATACGCGCCTGACCCGTGGGTCGGTACGGCCGAGAGAGAGAAAGTTTCACCACCTCGACGTGGCGCCTGCCATGAACTCATCGCCCGGTTGAGCGACTTCGGGGACAGTCTAGGTGGCGGGTGGTTACTCGGAACCAGAAGGCGCGAACCCGTGATCCCCGCGACCCCCGGCGGTCAGCACGGCCCGGCTCACCGCCCCCTGGCCGAACTTCCGGACCGCCGCGTCGACCGCCGCATCGGCCTCGGTCCAGCCGTGCTCGGGATCGGTCAACATGGGCTGGCGGAACAACCGGTGCACGTCGATGAGGTGCTCCACGCGCACCCCCACCCGGCGGATCCGGGCCCGGTCCAGACCCGATCGCTCGTAGAGCCCGAGCGATGCGGCGTAGATCTCCGACGTCACGTCGGTCGGGGTGCGCAGCGTCGTCGACCGGGTCAGATCGGTGAAGTCGGCGAATCGCACGGTCATCGTGATGGTCCGGCCGGCCACGCGCTGCTTGCGCATCCGTGCGGCGGTGCGGTCGGCCATCCGCAGCAGTTCGCGCTTGATCACCGTCGGATCGATGGTGTCCTGACTGAACGTCTGCTGCGACCCGACGCTGCGTTCGGGAACCATCGGGACGACCCGGCGCGGGTCCCGACCCCAGGCCAGTTCGATCAGCCCGGCCCCGGCGTGCGGGCCGAAGGAGGGTCGAAGCGCCGATCGCGGCGTACGCGCCAGCTCCCCGACGGTGAAGATGCCGAGTCGGTGCAGCTTCTCCGCGGTGGGTGGACCCACTCCCCACATGTTCTCGACCGGCATCGGGTGCAGGAAGTCGATCACCTGCTCGGGGGCGACCTCGACCAGACCGTCGGGTTTGGCGGCACGCGACGCCAGCTTGGCCACGAACTTGGTCGGCCCGATCCCCGCCGAGCAGGTGATGCCCTGCTCGTCGCGGACTACGGCTCGGACCCGCTCGCCGATCGCCCGGGGACTGCCGAACATACGGATCGAACCGGACAGATCGAGGAACGCCTCATCGATCGACGCGGACTCGACGACCGCGCTGACCGAGCCGAACACCTGGGTGATCGACCGGGACACCGCGGAGTAGGCCTCGAAGTCCGGACTGATGAACGTGGCCGAAGGGCAGAGCCGCCGGGCCTGGTTGGACGGCATTCCCGAGCGGACGCCGGTCGCCCGCGCTTCGTAGCTCGCCGACAGCACCACTCCACGCGACGACCCGCCCACGATCACCGGCCGACCCCGGAGATCAGGACGTCGACGAAGCTCGACCGACGCATAGAAGGCGTCCATGTCGACGTGCATCACGATGCGCGGTGCCACCCGGCCTCCTATCGAACGTCTATTCGATAAGACTACCTCGGAGGCTGAGCCCCGCGCTGCACCTGGGCGAAGATCTGGACCTGCGGTGCGACGGACCGGAAGGCCGGGTCGGTGCTGATCTCGGCTTCGAGCGCCACCAGTTCCGCGTACGCCCCCGCCTCGTTGTCGATCAGCGAATCCGGCACCTGATCCGAGATCGCCCCGACGCCGTGGCTGACCACCACCTCGAAGCCGGCGTCGACCACGAGTTGCACCACCCCGTCGTGATCGAACCGGTGACGGTCGGCGAGGATCCGCCGAGCCAGCGCGATGTGACCGGCAAGGGCCTGGCTCAGCACGGCAGCGTGCCGTTGAGCGACGAGCAGACTCAGAGCTCCCCCGGGTCGCAGCACCTGGGCGATGGCCGCGAGGGCGTCGGCCGGCGAGTCCACCACCTCGAGAACCCGGTGACAGAGCACGACGTCGACCTGACCGGCACCGATCAGCCCAACCAGGTCAGTGGCGTCTCCCTGCCGTCCGACCACGCGCCCGGCCAGCCCCGCCTCCGCCGTCCGCCGCTCGAGCGAGGCCAGGGCATCCGGGCTCGGGTCGATCACCGTCACCCGGTGTCCGTCGCCGGCGAGCGCGATGGCGATGCCCCCGGTGCCTCCACCGAGGTCGACGATGTCCAGCGGGCGCGGCTCACCCGTGCCGAGTCCGGCGAGTTGCGCCCGCAGTGCGCCGATCAGGAAGCTCTGCGAGATCGACCGCGGACGGCGAAGCTCAGCCACGACTACCTCCGAAGGTCTGGGTGGTCCGCCGAGCCTAACGGGGTGACCCCGATCTACCCGGTCTCACCCCGCCGCCGCGACCCCGCGGCGCGAGCCACCGCCGCCTCGACCAGGGCCAGGAAGGCCTGGGCATCGCGGACCAGGTCGTCGGCTTCCCGGACAGCGACGATGGCCGACGCACCGGCCCGCACCGCATCCCGCTTGCCCTCGGTCGCCGCGAAGAACGCCGCCCACTCGGCGAACTCCGGCGCGACCTCGGCGACCAGCCGCCAGGCGTTCCGCGGCCGGCTCCGGTGGGCGGAGACGACCGGACGAGCGCGCAGCGACAGCACGATGGCCGCGATCCGGAGCGCGGCCAGGTGCGCGGCGACGAACCGCTCTGCCGGTGGGTCGATGAGCTCCGCCTCGGTGACGGCTGCACGGGCCCGGTGCAGGTCGTCGACGAGGCGGGACTCACTCATGCGTGGCGGATCTCCTCACAGGGCGAATTTCTCCGGGCGCGGATTTCTCCGGGGGCGGATTTCTCCGGGGGCGGATTTCTCCGGAGGCGGGCTTCTTCACGAGCACGCATGACGGATGGCAGCGAAGGGGAAACAACGTGCGGTTGCGTGCGAGTCCGACCGGCCGGAGGCGGATGACCCGGGGGGCGCCCAGGTTGATTCGGGAGCCCCGGTGCGGACGGGGGTCGAGTTCCGTCCGCACCGGGGCGAGCCCGGCGTACACGCCGCGAACGCGTACGAAGCTGCCCGATCACGACGCCCCGGCCCTTCCCCAAGTGCCCATCCGGCTGAGTCAACCGCCGGCTGTTTAGAACGCGTGTTCGAACAATCAGGACTCTACAACACCCCACCGACCGTCCGTCAAGGACCGATTTCGGCGCGTCGCGTCGCAGGCTCGGCGGGCCGCCCGCTCGCTAGTCGCCCCAACCCATCGAGAAGACCTCGAAAGTTGCCGCTCTCGGCACTCCGAGGCGGGTTCCGGCTGCGCGGGCGCCACCCTCGAGGAACTCTTCGGGGTCGAAGTCCGTCCAGCCCAGCCCGTCGATGTAGGCCCGATGGGCCGCGAGCGAGGCCACCCCGCGGTCGAAGGTCGCGGTGGTGTCGACCGCGTGCCCGCTGTCCGGCGATCCGGCCGCCCAGACCGCACGGACCCCGCCCCAGGGCTCGACCCCGTCTATCAGCTGCTCGGCGAAGACCCAGCGGTTGCCGGCGTCGCGGACCGCGTCGAGGGTGGCCCGACCGGTCGCGATGTGGTCGGCCTGGTTGAGCGAGGCGCCGCCCCAGGTGTCGCGGAAGTTGTTGGTGATGACGATGTCGGGCCGGTGCCGGCGGACGGCGGCGCAGATGGCCCGGCGCAACGCGACCCCGTACTCGAGGATCCCGTCGGGCAGCCCGAGGAAGTCGACCACGTCGACGCCCACGATCCGGGCCGATTCGCGCTGCTCCGCCTCGCGGGCCACCCGCGCCTCGTCGGGCGGCATGGCATCGATCCCGGCCTCGCCGCTGGTCACCATGGCGTAGACCACCGACTTGGCCTGATCGGTCCACCGGGCCACCGCCGCGGCGGCGCCGAACTCCAGGTCATCGGGGTGGGCCACCACACACAGCGCGGTCTGCCAGGACTCGTCGAGTGGTTCCAGATCAGCCATGCCTCAACCTAACGACGACGCCGGGGCCGGGGAGACCGCGGTCGCCCGTGTCGGCTCTACCCTTCCTCCATGAACTTGCTGCCCCTGGCCTTCACCAGCGGCTGGACCAGCGGGATCAACGCCTACGCGACGGTGCTGATCCTCGGCGCGCTGGGCCGGTTCGCCGGATTCGACGCGGTCCCGGCCGGCCTGCAGCGCACCGACGTGCTGATCGTGGCGGGCGCACTGATGCTGGTCGAGTTCGTCGCCGACAAGATCCCCTACGTCGACTCGGTGTGGGACACGGTGTCGACGGTGACCCGACCGGCGTCCGGCGCGGTGATCGGTGCGCTGCTGGCCGGCGACAAGGGTGACCTGACGACGATCGCGCTGGCTTCGGTCGGCGGCCTGACCGCGCTCCTCAGCCACCTGGTCAAGGCGAGCCTCCGGCTGGCCATCAACACCTCTCCCGAGCCCGCCAGCAACCTCGGCGCCTCGGTGGCCGGCGACCTGTCGGTGGCCGGGGTGACCACGCTGGCCGTGCTGCACCCGACCGCGGCCGCGGTGGTCGCCGGCTTCCTGCTGGTGGTCGGCATCTTCGTTGCGGTGCTGGTGATGTCGCGGGTCCGGCGGGGCTGGCGGGCGTTCCGGGGCTGGTGGGCGCGGCGCCGCGGGTCCGCGGCAGCACATCGATGAGCGACCCGGTGGTCGTCCTCGGCGGCGCGCCGGCCGGGATGGCCGCCGCCGCCCGGCTGGCCAAGAAGGGTCACCCGGTCACCCTGATCGAGACCGCCGACCGGCTGGGCGGCCCGTGGTCCGCGTACGAGGTGGGCGGCGAACTGGTCGACGACGCGCCCAGCACCCTGGGTTTCCCGGCTCCGTGGCGGGATCTGTTCCGCAAGAGTGGCCGACCGCTCGAGGTCGAGCTCGCCCGGAGCGGCTGGGCCCTCGTCCCGGCGGAATCACGCCGCTACCGGTTCGCCGACGGGGAGGAACTCGAGCTGCCCACCGAGCGGGGCCAGCAGTTCGCCCGCCTCGCCTCGCACTACGGCGAACCGGTCGCCGCCCGCTGGCGGGATCTGATCGATGCGCTCGAACCGGTCTGGCAGACGCTGCGCCCGTTGGGCCTGGAGGCCGAGTACGCCCCGGTCCGCCGGCTCGGTCGGCCCGGTGGGCTCGATCGGGCCGCCCGGGCCCGGTTGCAGACCGGTCGCACCCTGGCGGATCTCGCCGAGCGGGTCGGTCATCCACACCTGCGCGCCGTGATCCGTAGCCTCGGTCATCGGCTCGGGTCGGCGCCCGAGATCGTGCCCCTGTTCACCGCGATCGAGCTGTGGACCGACCGGACGTTCGGGCGCTGGCAGCTCAGCCCGCTCGCCGACCCACCCGGTCCCGCGAACAATGCCGGGGCCGGCCGCAGCTCGGTGCTGACCGAGGCACTCATCAGCCGCCTCGCTCTGCGCCGGGTCACCGTCCGCACCGGCATCCCGATCGATGAGCTCACCGTCGACGGGCGCCGGGTCACCGGAGTCCGGGCCGGTGGGACCGCCTACGCCGCCGGGACGGTGGTCTCCGCGCTCGACCCCTGGACCACGGCAGCACTCACCCACACCACGCCCACCGGCCATCCCCCGGCACAGGCCCCACGGATTACCCACGAAGTCCTGCAGCAGGCTCCGGGCCCGGTCGGCGAAGAGGTCGAACTGACCGCGGACGGCGTACCCACGGTGACCTTCACCCGACCGCTGACCGGGGCGACCCTGCGCAGCGTCCACGACTGGACGATCACCCATCCGGCACCGGCGACCGGGCTGTCGTGGGCCGGCGGTTTCCGGGCGTGGGTCGATCGACCCACGCTGCGCACCGGGGTTGGCGGTCTGCTCCAGGTCGGGCCCTGGTCGACCGCCGGCCCGGGTCCGGCCCAGCAGGTGTTGAGCGGAGCTCTGGCCGCGTACGCGGTCGACGGCCCGGATGCCTGAACCGGACCTCGTACGCCGAACGGCTGAACGCGCATCCGAGCGGCGACTCGAGTCCGTATACTCAGATGTTCGTTTTTCTTCAGCTGAGAGACACCGTTCTTGACCTATGTGAAGACCACGACCGACGACGGAGCCACCTCCGCCGACGGGCCGAGCGAGCTGGACCGCGAGTTGGCCGTCGAACAGACCCATGTGGATCTGGTCTACGCCCGACTCGGTGAAGCCACGCGCTCGGCTCGACAGGTCGCGCGTGCCGGCCGCTCGCTCTTTCAATCCGACCGCAGCTCGTTCGTCCGGGAGGAGGACGGCACCGGTCTCTACGAACGCGACGTCTTCGCCTTCCAGGCGGCGAAGCGGCTCGCGGTGCTCGACGCCGAACACGAGGGTCTGGTCTTCGGTCGACTCGACCGCACCGACGGTGAGATCCGCTACATCGGCCGGATCGGGCTCCGTGACGCCGACTACGAGCCGCTGGTGATCGACTGGCGCGCCCCGGCGGCCGAGCCCTTCTACCGGGCCACCCCCACCAATCCGATGCAGGTCGTACGCCGCCGGGTGCTGCGCTGCCAGGGCGACCGGGTGATCGGGATCGAGGACGACCTGCTCGACGGCGAGGCCGACCGCACCGATCTGGTGGTCATCGGCGAAGGCGCGCTGATGGCGGCGCTGACCCGTGCCCGTGGCCACACGATGCGTGACATCGTGGCGACCATCCAGGCCGAGCAGGATGAGGCCATCCGCGCGCCGCACCAGGGCTTCACGATGATCTCCGGCGGCCCCGGCACCGGGAAGACCGTGGTCGCGCTGCACCGCGCTGCCTACCTGCTCTACGCCAACCGGCGCCGCTTCGAGTCCGGCGGCGTGCTGGTCGTCGGTCCCAGCCGGGTGTTCATGAACTACATCGAACGGGTGCTTCCCTCGCTCGGCGAGGACGCGGTGACGCTGCGCTCGGTCGGTTCAGTGGCCTCCGATGTCGTCCGGATCACCGGGGACCGGGTGGACCCGGCTCCGGTCGCGGCGATCAAGGGCAGCCTGCGGATGATCAAGGTGCTGCGTCGATTGGTCAGTGAGCCGCCGAACGCGGTGCCGCTCGAGCTCCGGTTGACCATCCAGGGTCACGTGCTCGTCCTACCGCCGGCGACGCTGCGGCAACTGCGCGCCGACGTGCTCGCCCACAACAAGCTGAACTTCGGCCGGGAAGCGGCGGAGAAGGCGTTGCTCAACGCGCTGTGGCGGATCCGACCGGACGAGCTGGATGTCGAACGGGACGAGTTCGACGAACGGATGTCCGATCTGGCCACCTTCGTGATGTTCCTGCACGCCTGGTGGCCGGTGACCAGCGCGACCACCGCCCTGGCCCGGCTCGGTGATCCCGATCTGATGCACCGGGCCTCGGGCAGCGTGCTGTCGAACGCCGAGTGCGCGCTGATCAGCGCCAGCTACCGCGATCTGAACTCCAGCGTCCGCACCGACTGGACCGCGGCGGACGGGGCGCTGCTCGACGAGTTGGTCCACCTACTCGGACCGACCCCGACGGTCGAGGAGGTCGACCCGACGCTGTTCCTCGAAGAGGGCGCCGATTACGCCGAGGTGGTGACGACCGCCGACCGGCTGCGACCGCAGCGCGAGATCGACCCGTTCGAGCTGCCGCACCAGACCTACGCGCACATCCTCGTTGACGAGGCGCAGGACATCAGCCCGATGCAGTGGCGGATGCTGCGCCGCCGCGGCGGCAGCGCGAGCTGGACCATCGTCGGTGACCCGGCGCAGAGCTCGTGGCCGGACGCCGAGGAGGCGCAGCGCGCGATCCAGGAGATCGTCGGGACGGCGCCGATCCGTCGGTTCCGGATGAGCACCAACTACCGCAGCCCGTCGGAGGTGTTCGATCTGGCGGCGAAGGTGGTCCTCGCGGCTGTCCCGAACGCCGACCGACCCAAGGCCGTCCGTTCGACCGGGGTCGACCCGCTTCTGCTGGTCGCCGGTCCGAGCGGGTTGGCCGCCACGATGATCGGGGCGGTGGGCACGTTGCTCGACCAGGTCGCCGGCACCGTCGGCGTCATCTGCCCACCCGGGGGCAAGGACGCGCTGGCCGCGGAACTCGAGTCTGCGGCCCTGCCGGGCCAGGAGCGGCTGGCCGTGGTCACGTCCCTGGAGTCGAAGGGCCTGGAATACGACGGAGTGCTGGTCGTCGATCCCGACCGGATCGTGGCCGAGTCACCCGGAGGGGTTCGCTCGCTCTACGTCGCGCTGACCCGGCCGACTCAGCGACTGGTGACCCTCGACGCGACACCCGGGGCGATCTGGCGCCGCTCGCTCGGCGACTGACGCTCGCACCGGGGTGCCCGACCGGGGCTCAGGTGGGTGGCGTGACCGGGGCTCGGGTGGGTGGCGCCTCGGCGAGGGGGCACCTGCGGACACCCGTCAGTGCAGGTTGGCGTAGATCTCGCGGGTCGCCCCCGACCGGTTCTGGGTGTAGAAGTGCAGGCCCGGAGCGCCGCCCGCGAGCAGCGACTCGGACAGCTCGGTGGCGATCGTCGTGCCGACCCGGCGGACCTGGTCCGGGTCGTCGGCGACCTCGGCGATGCGCCCGGTCACCGAGGCCGGCAACGCGGCCCCGGACAGCTCGGCGAAGCGGGTCACCTGACGGACGTTGGTGATCGGCATGATGCCGGGAATGATCGGCAGATCGCAGCCGAGGGCGCGGACCCGGGCGACCAGATCGAAGTAGCTGCTCGCGCTGAAGAACAGCTGGGTGATCGCGTAGCTGGCGCCCGCCCGGGCCTTGTCCACCAGGATCCGGGCGTCGAGCTCGGCGTCGTTGTTCTCCGGGTGCGGGTCGCAGAAGGCGCCGACGCCGACGCAGAAGTCACCGAGTTCGCGGACCAGGGCGACCAGTTCGGTCGCGTTGTCCAGACCTTCGGGGTGTCGCTCCCACGGGACGGTGGGTCCACCGGGCATGTCGCCCCGGATCGCCAGCACGTGGCGAACACCCGCGGCCGCGTACGAGCCCACGACCTGTCGCAACTGGTCGCGGCTCTGGCTCGCACAGGTCAGGTGGGCGACCGATCGCAACGTGGTGTGCTGCGCGATCGCCTCGGTCGCGGTGATCGTCCGCTGCCGTGACGACCCGTTGGCCCCGTAGGTCACCGAGACGAAGTCCGGACCGAGTGATTCGAGCTCGCGGATGGTCTGCCACAGCTGACGCTGCTGCGGCTCGTCCTTGGGCGGGAAGAATTCGAAGGAGAACAGCGGCCGGTCCGTGGTGGCCAGCAGCTCGGCGATGGTCATCGGACGGGTCGGCCGATCGTAGCGGCGGCCGGCACGCGGCCGGGAGGCGAGATCGCGGCCGGACATACGCTCCACCTTAGGAAGGTGCCCATACCCGGCCTCCGTAGGCTCACCATGTGGTCAACGTCCCCGTCGCCCCCCGCCCGGTCACCGCCACGTTGGATCCGCGGGCCCCGCTCGCACCGGCGTTCCGGCGGGCGACCACCGAGGCGCTCGAGGCGTTCGTCGCCGTCCAGACCTCCGCACTGGCCGCGATCGGATCCGAGCTCGCGGCGGTCAACACCCTGGCGAGCCGGCTGCTGGCCGGGGGCAAACGACTCCGGCCGGCCTTCTGCGTCTGGGGCTATGTGGCGGCGAACGGTCTGCCCGACCACGACGCGCTGGGCCCGCTGATCGCCGCCGCGGCGAGCCTGGATGTCCTGCACGTCAGCGCGCTGGTCCACGACGACGTGATGGACGCCTCCGATCTCCGCCGCGGACAGCCGGCCGCGCACCGCCAGTTCGAGACGCTGCACGCCGACGCCGGCTGGGTGGGTGACCCGGTGACCTTCGGTCGCGCGGCGGCCATCCTGCTCGGCGACCTGTTGGTGATGTGGTCGGCAGAGTCGTTGCATCGGGCCGGGCTCGATCCACGGGCGCTGCGACGGGCGCTGCCCATCGTCGAGGCCATGCGCACCGAAGTCACCTGCGGGCAGTATCTCGACATCGTCGCGCAGGCCCAGCCGCTGCGGCCGAACGCTCCGGACGACGACTCAGCCCCGGCCGGCGAGCGTTCGGATATCGATCGGGCGCTCGACGAGGCCAACCGGGTCGTCGAGTTCAAGTCGGCCCGCTACACCGTCCAGCGCCCGGCCCAGTTCGGTGCGGCCCTCGGGGGCGGCGATGCCCGGCTGCACGACGCGCTCGAGGCGTACGGATCGCCCCTCGGCCGGGCGTTCCAGTTCCGCGACGACCTGCTCGGGGTGTTCGGTGACTCCGCGCTGACCGGGAAACCGACCGGTGACGACCTGCGCGAGGGCAAACGGACCGTTCTGGTCGCCCACGCGTTCGCCAACGCGGGTCGGGCCGGTCGCGACCTGCTCGCCGCCGGTCTGGGCGATCCCACCCTCGACGAGGCGCGCATCGCCGACCTGCAACAGGTCATCGTCGACTCAGGGGCCCGCGACGCCGTCGAGGCGATGATCCGGCAGGGGTACGAGAAGGCCGTGTCGGCGGTACGCGAGACCGAGATGACCGACGACGGCCGGACCGGACTCATCGCGCTGGCCGACGCGTCGGTCACCCGGACCTTCTGAGCTCTGGCGTCGGGAGCTCGGAAGTCCTGAGTTCAGCGTCCTGGGCTCAGCGTCTTGAAGTCAGGCCAGCGCCACGGTGAAGGGCGGCTCGAGTGCGGCCCGCTCGTCGAGGACCTCGAGGAGCGCCGCCCATTCGGCCGGCCGGGCTCGGGCCAGCACGGTCCAGTCGGCCAGCACCAGCGCGGTCGGGGCATCCAGATCGGTCAGACAGTCCCAGAGCGCGTCGAGGTTGTGTCCGAAGTAGGCGGGCCAGCCGAGCGCCGCAACCACCTCGTCGTAGAAGTCGTCCACGCTGGTGGTCGGGGCGATCAGACCGGTCCGCCAGCCTGCCTCGGTCAAGGTGGCGGCGATCAGCGACGGCCGGCCCAGCACCCGGTTGATCCCGGCCCGGCCCGGGTTCGGTGCGGCCGTCATCGCCGCACCCTCGCGAAGCTGGCGTAGTGGTCGGCGGTGTAGAAGAACGCCCGATCCCGGTCACCGGTGACGATCCGGCGCGCCCCGCGGTCAGCTTCCCCCGGCGTACGCACCGTGTACTCCCGGTAGTAGCCACTCTGCCGGCCGGGCAGCAGCCGCTCGCGGTTGCCGAAGGTGGCGCCGTCCTTCGCGTACGGGAACGGCCCCCCGCGCTCGATCAGGTCGATGGTGTCGCGCGCCTGGCTGGGCAGCGCCGCGTACTCGACGAAACGCAGCCCGGTCTCGGGATCGCGCTGCGGACTGCTGGCCGCGGGGGTGGGCCGACGGCCGGGTGACTCCGGGCTTGCTCGTGGGCTCCTGCTCCCCGTGCTGGTCGCCGCGCTGGTCGCCGCGCTGGCGGTCGAACCGGAGTTCGCGGTCTGGTCGGCGCCGTCGAGCAGCCCCGCCCGACCGCCGATCACGATCAGCAGCGCGAGCAGCACCAGCGCTGCAGCGGTGGCGGCGAGTGTGGCGGTCGGCTTCACCGCTGCGGGCCGGCTCCGGACAGGGCCTGGAAGGTGTAGCGCTCCATGGTCGGATCGTCCTTCCAGGCGGCGCGCAGCCGGGATTGCAGCTCGCGGGCGGCCGCGTACGGATCGGGCGCCTGGGTGATCGCCCGGACGACGCATACCCGGCGGGCCCCGGCGGCGATGACCTCGTCGAGGTTGTCCAGGTCGATCCCGCCGATGGCGAACCACGGCTTCGACTCGATGGTGCCGACCGGGGCGGCCTGGGCGGCGTAACGGACCAGATCGAGTCCCACGGGGGCGTAGTCCGGCTTGGTCGAGGTGGCGTAGACCGGCCCGACGCAGAAGTAATCCGCATCCGGGTCGGCGATCGCCCCGTCGGCCTGCACGGGCGCGTGGGTCGAGCGACCGATGAGAGCCCAGCGGTGCAGCTGGGGCCGGGCGGCGGCGGACGTGCCGTCGGTCTGGCCGAGGTGGAGCATGTCGGAGCGGAAGGTCCCGGCCAGCTCGGGTGAGTCGTTGACGCAGACGATGGCCTGGTGGGGAGCGGCGACCTTGCGGGCGACCTCGAGCGCGGCGAGTTCGGTCTCGGGGCTCAGATCCTTCTGCCGGATCTGCACGATGTCGACCCCACCCGCGATCGCGGCCTCGAGGAACTCGGCCAGGTCGCCCTGCTGTTCGCGGGCATCGGTGCACAGGTAGAGCCGGGCGAGCCGGAGCCGGGCGTCGAGGCCCATCAATGCGGTCATGGGTTCATTCTGCTGGCCCTCCGGCCCGCGTCCGCGGCCGGTCGAGCCGTACGTCGCACCGGTCGAGACGTTCCGGCCGGTGCTCAGACCCCTCACGTCGTCGAAATCGCCGAGGTGAGTTCTTGTGTCGCCCAGTGAAACCCGGCTGTCACATAGGTGCGACAACTGTCATCCGCCCGTAACGGCAGGAGCGGGACACGCAACATCGTTCGGCGAGAGTTCTGCTCAACCTCGGGGCGTCACCGGATCCAGCGCGCCGTGGCCACTCACTCCAGTTACTTCACCGAAAGAAGCAACATGACCCCACTCGAACTGAACTCGGGCGACACCGCCTGGATTCTGACCTCAGCCGCGCTGGTGTTGCTGATGACGCCCGGGCTTGCACTCTTCTACGGCGGAATGGTGCGAGCCAAGACCGTCCTGAACATGATGATGATGAGCTTCGGGGCGCTGGCTCTCATCTCGGTTCTCTGGGTGCTCTACGGCTACTCAATCGCCTTCGGCAACGACATCACCGGTGTCGGCCTGCTGGGCAACCCGACCGAATTCCTCGGCCTCAAGGGTTTGATGGAAGACACCGACGCCGCTCTGCCGGCCATGGCCTTCGTCGGCTTCCAGGCCGTCTTCGCCATCATCACCGTTGCGCTCATCTCCGGCGCCATCGCCGATCGCGCCAAGTTCGGCACCTGGATGATCTTCGCCGGTGTCTGGGCCACCATCGTCTACTTCCCGGTCGCGCACTGGGTCTTCGACTTCACCCTCACCGATGACAACGACGTGGTCACCCACTCGGGTGGCTGGATCGCGAACCAGCTCGGCGCGATCGACTTCGCCGGCGGCACCGCGGTGCACATCAACGCCGGCGTGGCCGGCCTCGCCCTCGCGCTCGTCCTCGGCAAGCGCATCGGCTGGCGCAAGGACCCGATGCGTCCGCACAACCTCCCGCTGGTGATGATCGGCGCCGGGCTGCTGTGGTTCGGCTGGTTCGGCTTCAACGCCGGTTCCGCTCTGACCGCGGGCAACACCGCCTCGGTCGTCTGGGTCAACACCCTGGTCGCCACCGGTGCTGCGGCCCTCGGCTGGTTGCTCACCGAGCGCCTCCGCGACGGTCACCCGACCTCGCTGGGTGGCGCCTCCGGTGTGGTGGCGGGTCTGGTCGCCATCACCCCGGCCTGTTCCTCGGTCTCGCCGGTCGGCGCGATCATCCTCGGGGCCGTCGCCGGTGTGGTCTGCGCGCTGGCCGTGGGCCTGAAGTACCGGTTCGGCTACGACGACTCGCTCGACGTCGTCGGCGTCCACCTGGTCGGTGGACTCTGGGGCACGCTCGCCGTCGGCCTGCTGCTCGCCCCGGGGACCCCGGCCGCGATCGGCTACGAGCGCACCGGTCTGTTCTACGGTGGCGGCGTCGACCAGCTCTGGCGTCAGGCCGTTGGTGCCTTCGCGGTGCTGATTTTCAGCTTCGTGCTCACCCTGCTCATCGGATTCGTCCTGGAGAAGACCATCGGCTTCCGGGTCAGCGATGACGACGAGCGGATGGGTATCGACAGCACCGAGCACGCCGAGACCGGCTACGACCTCGGTATGTTCGGTGGTGGCGCCCGCGCCACCAGCCTCGGTGGGACCACCCCGCGTCCCGCCGACACCTCGACCACGGATCAGGAGGTGACGGCATGAAGCTCGTGACCGCCATCATCAAGCCGCACATGTTGGATGAAGTGAAGACCGCACTCGAGTCGTTCGGCGTCGAGGGCATGACGGTCAGCGAGGCCAGCGGCTTCGGCCGTCAGCGCGGCCACACCGAGGTCTACCGCGGTGCGGAGTACACCGTCGACCTCGTTCCGAAGGTAAGACTTGAGGTGCTCGTGGACGACGATGATGCCAAAGACATCATCGAGGTCCTGGTGAAGAGCGCACGGACCGGCCGTATCGGTGACGGCAAGGTCTGGTCGGTCCCCGTGGACGATCTCGTCCGCGTACGGACCGGAGAGCGCGGGCTGGACGCGCTCTGAAGCGCGACCTCACCAGCGAACGCCTCAACGTCGCGATCCGGTCCGGGTGGTCTTCCACCGACGGGCCGGATCGTCGGCGTTCGCTCACCGCGGCGGTCGAGAGCCCGCTGGATGAGCTGTACGCCGAGGCCTGCGCCGCGGTCGGGCGGGACTCGACCCGCGGCGTGGCCCTCGCCGCGGTCGGCAGCCTGGCCCGGCACGAGCTCGGTCCGCGGAGCGACATCGATCTGGTCCTGCTGCACGATGGTCGCCAACCCGGTGTCGACCAGCTCGCGGATCGCCTCTGGTATCCGATCTGGGACAGCGGCGTGCGCCTGGACCACGCCGTCCGGACTCCGGCCGAGTGCGCCGACGTCGCCGGCAAGGAGCTGAGCGCCGGGGTCGGCCTGCTCGATCTGCGGGTGCTGGCCGGCGACGCCGGTCTGGTCCGCGGGGCCCGCACCTCGCTGCTCGAGGCCTGGCGGAACAACGCCCGCAAACGGCTGCCCGAACTGCTCGATGCCCTGGTCGATCGGCACCACACCTTCGGCGACGCGGCCTATCTGATCGAGCCGGACCTCAAGGAGGCCCGAGGCGGCTTCCGCGACATGATCATGCTCCGGGCGTTGGCAGCCACCTGGCTCACCGACCGCCCGCACGAGGGGGTCGAGGGGCCGTACTCGTTCCTGCTGAACGTCCGCGACGCCCTTCATCTGAGCGCCGGTCGGGCGCTGGACCGGCTGGTGGTGACCGAGGTCGGCGACATCGCGCAACGCCTCGGTTATGCCGAGCCGGACGACCTGCATCGCGACGTCAGCCTGGCCGCGCGTCGGATCGGTCACGCCGTCGATCTCACCGTGCGCGCCGCGCGTCAAGTGATCCCGGAACGCCGGGTCCTCAGCTTCGTTCGACGCGAACGCCGCCCGGTCTTCGAGAAGGCCGAGCACGGACTGATCGTCCACCAGGGCGAAGTTGCGCTGGCGGCGGGCACCGATCCGACCCACCCGCTGCTCGGGCTCCGGGCGGGCGCGCTGGCCAGCCAGCGAGGTCTCGTCCTCTCCCCGGTCACCGCCGACAACCTCGGACGCAACGCCCCGGCCCTGTCGCAGCCGTGGCCGACGGGCGCGCGTGAGGCACTGCTGGAGCTGTTGGCCGGTGGTGAACACGTGGTCCCGGTCTGGGAATCGCTCGACCTGGCCGGTTGCATCAGCCGCTGGATCTCCTGCTGGGAGTCCATCCGGGCCCGACCGCAGCACAACCCCATCCACCGGCACACCGTCGACCGACACTCGGTGCAGACGGTGGCCGAGGTCGGTCGGCACCTGACCCGGGTCGACCGGCCCGACCTCTTACTGCTGGCCTGCCTGTTCCACGACATCGGCAAGCTCCCCGGGGCCGGCGTGGCCCATGCCCGGGTCGGTGCTCCGATCGCCCGCGACGCGGTGCTGGCCATCGGCCTCGATGACACCGACGCTGACCTGGTCGAGCTGCTGGTCGCCGAACACCTGACGCTGGCCGAGCTGGCCACCAAACGTGACCACGGCGACCCGGCCACGGTCTCGGCCCTGGTCGAGGCGGTCCAGGGTCGCGCGGACGTCCTCGACCTGTTGCTGGCGCTGACCGAGGCGGACTCACGTGCCGCCGGTCCGGCGGCCTGGTCTCCCTGGCGCGCCCAGCTGATCAACCGGCTGACCGAGCACGCGGCCGGGCAGCTCACCGATGTCGATGTTCGGGTCGACGTGTCGAAGCTGGTCGACATCGGGCTGGCCCGCTCGGTCGGGCTGGACAACCGGCCGCGACTGCGGATCGAGTCGCAGCCGGGCGGCCTTCAACTGATCATCGCCGTACGCGATCGGCTCGGCCTCTTCGGTGACACCGCCGGCCTGCTGGCCTCGCACGGGATCCAGGTCCGTTCGGCCGTGCTGCACACCGTCGAGGGGATCTCGGTCAACACCTGGCGGGTCGACAAGCAGGTCGCGAGCGATCTCCCCGACCCGGCGTACCTGGTTCAGCAGCTCGAGCGGCTCGACGCCGGCGATACCGGGGTGCTCGAATCCGTACGCCGCCGCGAGGTGCGCGCGGCCCGACAGGAGCCGGGAGCGGCGCCGTTCCTGGAGCTGATCGAGGACGCCAGCGAGTCGGCGGCGGTGATCGAGGTCCGGGCCGGCGACCGCGCCGGTCTGTTGTGGGCGCTCGGTCATTCGCTCGCCCGGATTCGGTTGTCGATTCGCTCGGCCCACATCAGCACCCTGGCCGGTCAGGCCATCGACACCTTCTACGTCACCGAGGCGGATGGATCCCGGCCGGACGCGGCGCGTACGACCGAGGCCGTGGCGGCCCTGCGCGGCGCCGCCGGCGGGCGTCTGCCCTCGGAGACCACCGGCTGACCACCGGCTGACCGCCGGTGGCCGGCTGAGCGGCCTCGCTGGGGTCAGGCGTCGGCGATCAGCTGATCGACCTCGTCGGCGGTCGGCGGCTGGGCGCCGCGCCGCGAGCAGACGATCGACGCCGCGGCCGCACCACGACGCAGCGACGACTCGAGGTCCAGCCCGCGGTGGACGTGACCGTCGAGGAACCCGGCCATGAACGTATCGCCGGCGCCGACGGTGTCGACGACCTTGGTCGGGAAACCCGGCACCCGGGTCTGTCGGCCTCCGGCCTCGATCGCCACCCCGCCGTCGGGACCCAGGGTGATGACGGCCAGCCCCAGCCCGTACTGCTCAACCCAGCCGGCGGCCACCTCGATCGGGTCGCCGCTCGAGGCGCCACGCGCCGCGTCCGATCGGGCCAGGAACTTGATGTCCTCGTCGCTGGCCTTGACGATCCCGGACCGACGCCCGACGGCGACCAGCCACGGCTGGACCTTCTCCCAGTACAGGTCCGGATCGGTGATGACGGTAGGCCGGACGTTGATGTCGTAGGACACCCCCGCCTCGACGGTCGGCATCCACTCCAGCAGGGTCTCCGCTCCCGGGCTCACCACGCAGGACAACGAGGCGATGTGCAGCCAGTCGTCGCTGACCAGCGCGGGCAGCTCGTCGAGCTCCCAGCCGAAGTTGGCGGTCTGGTTGAAGTGGAACGTGTAACTGGCCACGCCCTCGTCGTCGAGGCTGACCACCGCGACCGAGGTCGCCTGATCTGACTCGACCGCGAGATCCAGACTGACGTTGGCCGCGACGATGTGCTCGCGGAGTTGGGCGCCGAACGCGTCGGTCGACAAGCGACCCAGGAAGTGGGCGTCAGCGCCGAGCTTGCCCAGCGCGACGGCCGAGTTCATCGGGCCACCGGCCGACAGCGCCAGCCACGTCGAACTGAACGAGTCACTGGGTGTATCCGGGGCCCGGACCAGATCGATCAACGTCTCACCACAGATCACGAAGCGACTCATGGCGAGAACCCTAGTGGTGTCGACCCTGATGACGCTCGTGGGTGCGCCGCCTCAGCCGGCTGGCTGTCCGCTCTCCTCGGGTGTCCGCTCTCCTCCGTGAGTCGACGCGTCGGGTTCGCCAGGTCGGATCGGCAGGTCGGACCGGCGAGGTCGGACCGGCGAGGTCGGACCGGCGAGGTCGGACCGGCGAGGTCGGACCGGCAGACCGGACCGGCAGGTCGGCTTCGCCCGCTGCCTTCGCCAAAGCCGACGACACTCGGACCCATAGAGGCGATTCCTGCTGCCCCCTCACGCTCCGGCCGCACCGTTCATCTCTTCGTCGTCACAGCGGTTGTACGGAGAATGAACCTGCGCTCCCCTCTATCACCTTCCCGCCCTTGCCTCTCTTGTATTCGAACACGTGTTCCATTAGAATAGAGCCATGCAACCGGGGAATGTCGACACAGCGCGCGAGGCGCTTGCTGCGTTGAATGTTGCCCGGTCCGCATTGGTCGAGGCACTCGCATTGGTCTCGGCATTCCCGGTGGAAGATCAATTGCAACTGGCTCGGGATCTAGAAGTTTTTCGGAATCGGTGGACCGAGGTTGAGCTCGTGGTTGTCGCCGGGCTCGATGAGGCCGACGCCGCCGGCGTTTTGTGCCAAGGGAATCTGCGGCGGGTACTCACGTGCTCGCTGAGCATTTCGAAAGCCGAGGCGGCTCGGCGCGTGCACGCCTACGAACAGCTCGGGCCGCGACGGTCCATGCTGGGTGAGGATCTCGGACCCATCCGACCGGTCCTGGCCCGAGCCGTGGCCGCCGGTGAGGTGTCGGCGGAGAAGGCGAGCATCGTCACTCGCGGACTGAAGACGATCGATCGGGCCGGGTTCGACCCTGCCGACATCGCCGCTGGCGAGAAGTTGTTGGTCGACGACGCCAGGATGTTCAGCCCCGAAGACCTCCGCATCCTCACCCAGCGGGTCGTCGACGGAATCGATCCCGACGGGACCAAGCCGAAGGAAGCGCTCCAGAGGGAGCGGCGCTGGTTCGAGATGCACCCGACCGACGACGGCGGTTTCGTCGGTCGGTTCCGACTCACCGCCACCTGCGGGATCAAACTCGCCACCCTGCTCCGCCCGTTGTCGAAGACGCGCGTCGACAATCCCTACAGCGATGACGCCGACCACCAGGGCGACGCGACCGGTGATGTCCGGGTGGACCGGACGAAGGTGATCGACGAACGGACCTTCGGCCAGCGGCAACACGACGCAGTCGAGGAATGCTGCGACCGACTCCTGCGCGGAGGAACGGTTCGTGAGAACAACGCACCGGTCGCGGTCATCGTCACCATTGACGAGGCCGACCTCACGCGCCGCTCTGGACACGCGATCACCACTTCCGGAGGTCTTATCACCACCGAATCGCTGCTGACGATGGCTGATCAAGCCGAAATCTTCCCGACCGTGCTGAACGCGAACGGAATACCTCTCAGCTTGGGCCGGCAGAAACGCTGCGCCAGCCGACATCAGACCATGGCCCTGATTGCCCGCGATATCGGCTGCTCATTCCCCGGCTGCGTACATCCAGCCGATTACTGCGAACGGCATCACATCATTCCATGGATCGACGGCGGACCCACGGATCTGAACAACCTCACCCTGCTCTGCGTCTATCATCACCACAATTTCCTGCAACGGGGTTGGACCGTCCGCATGAATCCACGCGGATTACCCGAATGGCGACCACCCACCTGGGTCGACCCACAACAGCAACCCCTGATCAACCGTCGAATACGCGCAGCCCACGGACCCGGTCGATCCGACACCGATGGACAAGCCGACAAACAGGCCCCGGCTCGCAAACCGCCCGGGTGATTCAGGCCGAATTTTACCGGCGCCCTACCGTCGACCGCATGACGCTAATGAGTGTTAGGTAGATAACCTTACGCATGGGTGAGGTCATGGACGTGGCTGGTCGGACTGCGGATGCGTTGTTGCTGGGTGATGGGGAGCGGGCGGAGCTGGAGGCGCTGACGCGGGCGACGTCGGTGTCGGCGGGGTTGGCTGCTCGGGCCCGGATCGTGTTGTTGGCGGCGGAGGCGACACCGAACCGGAGGATCGCAGAGCTGGTTGGGGCGTCGCGGCCGACGGTGAACAAGTGGCGGGACCGGTTCGCCGAGCAGCGGCTTGCCGGCCTGGTCGATGTGGCCCGGCCTGGGCCGGAGCGGCGTATTGACCAGCGGCGGATCGTGGCGAAGACGTTGACGCCGCCGCCGAAGCGGTTGGGGGTGACGCACTGGTCGTCGCGGCTGCTCGCCGCCGAGCTGGGGATCAGTCATGTCACGATCGCGCAGGCGTGGCGCGACTACGGGGTGAGGCCGTGGAAGGCCGAGACATTCAAGTTCTCCACAGACCCCGAGCTGGAAGCCAAGGTCACCGACGTCATCGGCTTGTACCTCGCGCCGCCGGAGAACGCCATCGTCCTGTGCGTGGACGAAAAGTCCCAGATCCAGGCGTGGCGCGAAGACAGAAGACGTTTCGGTGCGGCCCGGGCACGCAGAGCAGCGGACCCACGGCTATGTCCGGCGTGGCACGACCACCTGGTTAACGCGTTGGCGATCGGGACCGGGAAGGCGACCGGCCTATGCAAGGACGGACACCGCCACCACGAGTTCCACCCTTCCTGAAGCATGTCGCGAGGGCCTACCCAGCGGTGGGCTGCACCTGGTGATGGACAACTACGCCACCCACAAACGCGTCGAGGTCCGCGACTGGCTGACCGCGAACCCCCGCATCCACGTCCACTTCACCCCCACCTCGGGATCCTGGCTGAACCTGGTCGAAGTCTGGTTCGGCATTTGGCTCAGTCGAACCGGTCGAACCATGCCTCGTTGACGCGGGGAGCCAAGCGGACGCCGACCTTCTGTTCGAGGATCAGGTCTGTGAGCTTCTGGCCGTCGATGAGGTCAACTGTCGGAGTCGTGGCGTTGGCTGCTTTCCGTGCTGCCTCGGAGAACTTGCCAAGAGTGACGAGAATGGCTCGCTCAGCACCTTTGGTCTGCGCGTCGCGCTGGAACAGGGCGACGACCTCCCTTCCGATGCTTCGGCCCGCCGGGTCGTACCTCTTCACCTGGACCGCGACTCGGGAGGAAAGTACGGGGCTGATGGGGGCCGTGCCAATGCCGTCGATGCCCTCGTCGCCGCTACCGCCCACGCGGTCGAGCTCCAAGCCGTACAGCCGGAGCAGGTAGAGAACGAACTCCTCGAAGCCGTCGGGGGTGAGCCGGTGAAGCCGGCGCAGAACGATCTCACGCCAGTCTTCACTGGGTGGCTCGGGCGGGTCCATGTCCTCAACCACATCGGCGTCATCCTCGGTCTCCGGTGGCCCGATCGGTTCGTCTGAAGGCACCACTCTCTGTTTCAGGATGCGCGCCCTGCGCATCGCCCGGTCGAGTTCGTGAATCTTCGCTTGTGCATCCTCCATGGTGATGGCCAAGAGTTCTTTACCCAGCGAAGTGAGCAGGAAGACTCCCCGTCGCGGACTCTCCAGGGTGCCGCAGAGTTTCGCGTAAGACCGCGCCCAAGCAACTCGACTGAGAAGGACTGACTCGCCGGGGCGGCCATCAAATGACACCGCCATCACATCGTCGCTGAAGGCGAGGTCCTCCAGTAGTCGACTGGTGATCTCTTGACTCGTGGCCGATCCGCCGAGTTCATCTACGGCACGGATGGTTGGGAGAATCAGATCTGAATAGGCCGGAAGGTCAGACGTGGTCAGTGGAGTTGGCACGAGGGGATGGTGTCACGAGCTGCTCGGCTGAACCTGGGCCATCCTCTGCAAGGATCAAGCCCATGTCGGAATCCCCGGAGCGAACCAAGGTGGTCTACCAGATCACCTACCCCAACGGGAAGATCTACGTCGGATCGGACCTGACCGGAACCACCCTCTACTTCGGCAGCTCCAGCGTGAAGGCGCAGATCGCGGCGGACCTGACTCCGGAGCAGCGCCAGGACTTCACTATCCGCAAGCAGATCCTGTGGCAGTCGACTACCGCCAGCGACACCGAGGTCCGGGAGAAGGAGAAGGAGTTCATCCATTCGACCGGGGCCAATGACCCAGCGCGCGGCTACAACCTCCGGCCCCGACTGCGACCCACGGGTCAGCTATTTACTGGCCCACGTCGACACTAAACCCAGAATACGACAAGGCTGCCTTGACCGTTACTTCATCAACCTCACCCTGCTCTGCGTCCGGCTTGTCGAAGACACGCTCGGTGAGGTCCTATCGCCACCACGATTTCCTGCAATTGGGCTGGACCGTCCGCATGAACCCACGGGGATTACCCGAATGGCGACCACCCACCTGGGTCGACCCGCAACAACCCCTGACCAACCGTCGATTCGCGCAACCTACAGACCCGGTCGACCTGAGACCGATGAACAAGCCGAGAAACAGAGCCGTGCTCGCAAAACCGCCCGCGTGATTCAGGCCGAGGTTTGCC
>CAWFIO010000007.1:0-147779 GCA_963815905.1 uncultured Actinomycetota bacterium
CGCTGGCGGGACGGGTGTTCTCGCCGTCGGCTGAAGCCATCGAGCTGTCCGACCACGCGCAGCTGCGGTCGTGCGATACCAGCGGGCGCACACCAGCACGATGATCGCCAGGTCGACCGCATCGCCGCCGTAGTACATCAGCATCGCGCCGGTCTCGCCGGCCGCCGGATCGACCCCGGTCGGCGGGTGGGCGTACAGGTACTTGGCCAGGATGTCGTGGCCGGCCAGCGCCAGCACGAGGACGATGCTGCGGTGAGTGAAGCTGCGCCGGTGGGGGAGCGGGTCGACGGCGACCATGGCCGTGGCGAACAGGTAGCCCGCGCCGAGGAAGTGCGCGTGCACGAGCAGGTGCAGCCCGGGGTGCTGCGGCATCGCTGCGTACAGCCCGGTCCCGTACAGCAGCCACATCCCGCCGACGGCGAGCATCGCGGCCACGACCGGCTCGCTCAGCAGTCGGGCCGGTGCGCTGGTGAGGATTCGGCTCAACCGGCGGGCCGACGCCACCGGCAGGTTCCGCAGGATGAGGGTGATCGGCGCGGCCAGGACGAGCAGGAGCGGGGCGAGCATCCCGAGCAGGACGTGGCCGGCCATGTGGGCGACGAAGCTGGTGTGCGCGGCCTCGGCCAGCGGACCGGAGACTGCGGCGAGGCCCGCCCAACAGCCGACAATCCACAGCCCGGTGCGGTGCCGGGGCCATGATCGGGTTCGGTCGCGACGGACCAGCACGAGGTAGCCGACGACCGCGAGCGCGGCGAGTACCGGGCCGAACAGGCCCGACAGAGCGAGGCCGGTCTGCGGGTGAGGCTCACCCACGAGCGGTCGCGCGTCCGGCGCGCACGGTGGCCAGCACGCCGACGGCGATCATCAGCGCGGCGGCGACGTTCCAGGTCAGGTCGTAGGCGACGAGGTCGACGTCGTAACGGATCTGGTGCAGCCCCATCAGCTTGTGCTGGACCAGGCCGTCGTAGAGCTGGAAACCACCGGCTCCGATCAGGATGCCGCCGATCCAGCGGGCCCGGCTGAGGGTCCCGCGTCGACGCAGATCGGCGAACAGGAACAGACCGGCCACGATGGCGAAGAAGCTGACCGCATGGAAGATGCCGTCGGAGACGAGGCCGACGGCCGACGTGGAGCGGTCGTAGAAGTGGTGCCAGTGCAGCACCTGGTGGAACACCGCTTCGTCGACGAAGGCGATCAGTCCGACCCCGCAGAGAACGCCTGATGCGGTGGTGCGCGCGGTGTCCACCACCGGGCCGTGCGGTGTCGGTGATGCGGTCGGATGGGTAGGAATGGACCATGAGCCACTATCTCGCTTTGTATCTACGCAACCACGAGGCGGGCGCGTCCGGCGGCTACGACTTCTTCCGTCGGACCGCGGCGTCGCACCGCAAACAGCCCCACGGAGGGGCGATCCGCGAGTTGGCCGACGAGGTCCGCGAGGACCTGTTGGCGCTGCGCCGGCTGATGCGCAGCCAGGGGGTCGGTCGCGATCTCCCTCTCGCCGTCGCCGCCCGGGTCGGTGAGAAGCTCGGTCGGCTCAAGCCCAACGGCCACCTGCTCCGCCGCTCACCGCTGACCGACCTGGTCGAGATCGAGGGCTGCCTCGACGCCGTGCACGCCAAGGCGGCCGGCTGGCACGCGCTCGCCGCGCTCGGCGACGACAGCTGGATCGATGCCGCAGAGATCCAGCGGCTGCAGGAGCGCGCGCTCAGCCAGATCGAGCGTCTCGAGGACATCCACCGCGAGGTGGCCGCGCGAGTCCTGTAGCGGTATCTATGCGGGGGGCGACCCACTCACCCCCCGCATCGCCGGTGTCGTGTGAGTCGTCTCAGCGGCTAGTCACTGATAATGCTTCGGCTCGGACGCGCCCCGGCCGCTTGAGACGATTCAATCTCCGGGGTCCCCACACCCTCCTGCACCCGATACGCTGAGCGGCGACGTCCGTACGCGGCGGGGCGCGGGAGGGTCACCAGGGTGAAGTCGGCGGTCAGCATGAAGGACGTCGCCGCCCTGGCCGGTGTCTCGGTCGGCACGGTCTCCAACGTGTTGAACGCGCCGGACACGGTCACTGAACGGACCCGGCTGCGGGTCGAGGACGCCATCGCCAAGCTCGGCTGGGTCCGCAACGAATCGGCGCGTCAGCTGCGGGCCGGTCGTAGCCGTTCGATCGGGATGGTCGTGATGGACATCGCCAACCCGTTCTTCACCGACATCGTCGGCGGGGTCGAGGATTTCGTCCAGGAGCGTGGGTACGCGGTCCAACTCGGCAACAGCGCGCAGCAGACGGCTCGGGAATCCGCCCATCTCGATCTCTTCGAGCAGCACCGGGTCCGCGGTCTGCTGTTCGCCCCGATCGCCGACGTCGGGGACCGGGTCTCACGCCTGCGCCGACGTGGCATCCCGGTCGTGATCGTCGACCGCGGCGGTGACACCGCCGACTACTGCTCGGTCGCGGTCGACGACATCGAGGGTGGGCGGCTCGCGACCGAGCACCTGATCGCCCAGGGCCACACGCGGATCGCTTTCGTCGGCGGGCCCAGTGGTCTGCAGCAGGTCCGTGATCGACGGCTCGGCGCGCAGCTGGCCAGCTCCAAGCTGGCCGGCGAGGACCGTCTGCTGGTCATCTCCACTCCGGTGCTCGACGCCGAATCCGGGGCCCGGGCGGCCGCCGACATCGTCGCCCTGGCCGACACCGAGAGACCGACGGCGGTCTTCGCCGCCAACGATCTGCTGGCCATTGGATTGCTCCAGGGGTTCGTCACCCACGGGCTGCGGGTCCCCGACGACGTGGCCATCATCGGCTACGACGACATCGCCTTCGCCGCCGCGGCCGCGGTCCCGCTGTCCTCGATCCGGCAGCCGCGGCACCTGCTCGGCCAACGGGCCGCCGCCCTGCTCTTCGACGAGGTCGAGGCCCTGGACGCCGACGCTGCGCACGAGCACCGTCACGAACAGTTCGTCCCCGAGTTGGTCGTGCGCGCGTCCACCGCGATCTCCCGCCCGCATACGTCCTGACGTCGGCTCGGTCCCGGCCGTGGTCGGCTCGACGTCAATCGCTCCCAATCTGAAACGTTCAAGGAATCGGCGGAACTGCTTGACACCCAAAGCGTCACAAGTTAGGTTTCAACCCACGCGCTGGAACGTTTCAATTATCGCGATGGAGATCAACGACGATGTCAGATCAGCCGGACGCGCCTCCCACCTTGGAGCTGCGCAACGTGTCGAAGGCCTTCGGTGCTGTCATTGCCCTGCGCTCGAGCAGCCTGGCCCTGCGCTCCGGGTCGATCCACGCACTCGTCGGGGAGAACGGGGCCGGCAAGTCGACCCTGGTCAAGATCATGGCCGGCCTCTACCAGCGCGACTCGGGCGACTACGAACTCGAGGGTCGCCCGGTCGACTTCCGCTCGACCGCCGAGGCCAAGGCCGCCGGCATCGCGGTGATTTACCAGGAACCGACGCTGTTCCCCGACCTGTCGGTCACCGAGAACGTCTTCATGGGTCGGCAGCCGACCGGTCGCTTCGGCCGCATCGACCGCAAGGCGATGCGCGCCGAGGTGCAGCAGTTGATGGCCCGGCTCGGCGTGTCGATCGACCCCGATCGCCCGGCCGAGGGGCTGTCGATCGCCGACCAGCAGATCATCGAGATCGCCAAGTCGATCTCGCTCGATGCCAAGGTCTTGATCATGGACGAGCCCACGGCGGCGTTGTCCGGGGTCGAGGTCGAACGGCTCTTCGCCGTGGCTCGCAGCCTGCGTGACGAGGGTCGGGCATTGATGTTCATCTCGCACCGGTTCGACGAGGTGTTCGCACTCTGCGACACCGTCACCGTGATGCGCGACGGCTCCTACATCTCCACCGAACGCACCGCCGACACCACCGTGGCGAAGATGGTGCGCCAGATGGTCGGCCGCGATGTCGACGATCTGTTCCCGAAGCAGGAGACGACCATCGGCGAGCCGCTGCTGGTCGTCGAGGGCCTCAGCATGCCCGGGGTGTTCCACGACATCAGCTTCACCGTCCGCTCCGGCGAGATCGTCGGGCTGGCCGGGCTGGTCGGCGCCGGCCGCAGTGAGGTCGCCCGGGCGATCTTCGGCGTCGATCCGTACGCCAAGGGTTCGGTCACCCTCTCCGGCCGCCCGATCCCGCCGCGCAACCCGAGCGGCGCGATGAGTCGCGGGCTCGCGCTGGTCCCGGAGGACCGCCGCAAACAGGGCCTGGTCATCGACGCCACGGTGGGGGAGAACATCACCGCCGCCATCCGGGGTCGCCTGTCGAAGTTCGGTCTGATCACCACCGGGATGGAGAATGCGGCCGCCCAGGTCTGGGCCAGCCGGCTCGAGGTCAAGACCCGGGCGCTGGACGCCGTGGCCGGCACCTTGAGCGGTGGCAACCAGCAGAAGGTCGTCCTCGGCAAGTGGCTGGCCACCCATCCCAAGGTGCTGATCATCGACGAGCCGACCCGCGGCATCGACGTCGGGACGAAGTCCGAGGTGCATCGGATGATGTCCGAGCTCGCCGGCCAGGGGCTGGGGATCTTGATGATCTCCTCCGAGCTCCCCGAGGTGCTCGGCATGGCCGACCGGGTGCTGGTGATGCGCGAGGGTCGGATCACCGCGGAGCTCGACCGCGCCGACGCCGATTCCGAGTCCGTGATGTTCGCGGCGACCCAGTCCCAGGAGGTGTCGGCGTGACCAGCGCGACCCAGATGCTCACCCCCATCGAGCCCGGGACGACGTTCTCCTCGCGACTCGGCTCGGTGGCCAAGGCCCGCGAGACCGGCATCGTGCTGGCGTTGGTCCTGGTCATCGTGGTGACCACGATCAAGAGCCCGGGCTTCCTGTTCAGCTCCGACGGCTGGCGCGACCTGCTGTTGACCCCGTCGATCCTGTTGGTGGTAGCCATCGGTCAGGCCATCGTGATCATCACCCGCAACGTGGATCTGTCGGTCGGCTCGGTGCTCGGTCTGACCGCGTACCTGACCGGAAAGCTGTTCCTCAGCTTCCCCGGCATCCCGATCGTCGCCGTCTTCGTGATCGGCATCGTGTTCGGCGGTCTGCTCGGTCTGATCAACGGGGCGCTGGTTGCCCTGGCCAAGGTCCCGGCCCTGGTCATCACCCTGGGCACCCTCTACGCGTACCGCGGAATCAACGTCGCCTGGGCTGGCAGTGACCTGATCAGCGCTTCCGACATGCCGCGCGACTTCCTCGCCCTCGGCACCAAGACGATTCTGACCATCCCGGTGCTCACGCTCATCGCGATCGTCGTGCTGGTGATCGCGGCCTGGGTGCTGAAGAACCTCCGGGCCGGCCGCGAGTTCTACGCCATCGGTTCGGACCCGGCCGCCGCCGAGCTCTACGGCTTGGGCGTGACCCAGCGGATCCTGGTCGCCTTCCTGGTCAGCGGGGCATCGGCCGGACTCGGTGGCGTGATGTACGCCGCCCGCTACGGAACGGTCAACTCCCAGGCCGGGCTCGGCTTCGAGCTCGACGCGGTCGGTGCTGCGGTGATCGGGGGCGTAGCCATCTTCGGTGGCAGCGGCACCCTCTGGGGCGCCGCCTTCGGCGGCTTCCTGCTCTACACCATCAACCGCGCCCTCCCGGTGCTCGGCGTCCCGGACTTCTGGCAGCGCGCGGTGGTCGGTGTGTTGATCATCGGCGCCATCGTGCTCGACCGGGTCCTGGCCCTGCGGCAATCGCGCAAGCTCATCGAATCAAGGGACGCCGACCATGGCTAGTCTGATCGCCCCGGCGCCGACCGAGGCCGCCACCCACCGCTACCTCGATCACGGTCGGCCGCTCTGGCAGCGGGTGCTGTTCACCCGCGAGATGGCGGTGATCGGCCTGCTGATCACGGTGATCGTGGTCGCCTCGAGCACCGTGCCGAAATTCGGCACCCCGATCACCATGTACTTCCTGCTCCTCGACGTGCTGCCGATCCTGCTGATCGCCCTCCCGATGACCATGATCATCACGACCGGCGAGATCGACCTGTCGGTGGCCAGCATGGCCGGGCTGAGCAGCGTGCTCTTCGGACTGATGTTCGCCGCCGGGGTGCCGATCCCGCTGGCCATCGCGCTGGCCGTGGTCGCCGGAGCGCTGGGAGGCGCGGTCAACGGTCTGCTCGTGACGGTCGTCGGGTTGCCCTCGCTGGCGGTGACGATTGGCACGCTGGCGCTGTTCCGCGGGTTGGCCGTCGGGCTGCTCGGCACCACGGCCATCACCAAGTTCCCGCGCGACTGGACCCAGCTGGCCAAGGACAAGATCGGCTCGACCGACGTCCCGGTCGTCATCGTCATCTTCCTCGTCCTGGCCGTGATCGCCGCGGTCGTGCTGCACTTCACCCCGTTCGGTCGGGGCATCTTCGCGATCGGTCTCAGCCCCGACGCGGCCCGGTTCTCGGGCACGAACGTGACCCGGACCAAGCTGATCCTCTTCGTGGTCACCGGTGCGGTCGCCGCCCTGGCCGGCGTCTACTACACGCTGCGCTACGGCAGCGCCCGCGGCGACAACGCCACCGGAATGGAGCTCCAGGTCATCGCCGCCGTGCTGCTGGGCGGGGTCTCGATCTTCGGCGGCCGGGGCGCGCTGCACGGCGTGATCGCCGGCGTCCTGCTGATCGGGGTGCTCGGCAGCGCCTTGCGGCTGGCCAACATCACCTCCGACGTCATCAACATCATCACCGGGGTCCTGCTCGTGGGGTCCGTGGTCTCCGCCAGTTTCCTGGGCTGGGTGCAGCGCAGACGCACCAAACCAGGGTCAGTACGTAGCGGTTCCTCCGCCAGCTAGTCCGCCGTTCCGGCACCTCACCAATGAGAAAGGCACCACTCATGATGTTCGGATCCAAGCTCCGGGCGATCGCCGCGATCGCCACCGTGAGCCTGACCCTCGCCACCGCCGCGTGCGGCGGCGGTTCCTCCACGGCCGGTGGCGACACCTCGGCCAGCGGGGGCGCGTCGTCGGCGGCCGCCGACGCCAACCTGGCGATCACCTTCCTGCCCAAGAACCTGGGTAACCCTTACTTCGACACCTCCGACAAGGGCGGTGAGGCTGCCATCAAGGAGTTCGGGGGCACCTACACCGAGGTCGGCCCGGCCGAGGCCAGCCCCGACGCCCAGGTCAGCTACATCAACACCCTCACCCAGCAGCAGGTCGGCGGGATCGTGGTCTCGGCCAACGACAAGACCGCCATCTGCGACGCGCTGCAGCAGGCCCGCGACGCCGACATCAAGGTCGTCACCTTCGACTCCGACACCGATCCCGAGTGCCGCGACCTCTACGTCAACCAGGCCACGTCTGAGGGCATCGCCAAGGTCCAGGTCGACATGATCGCTGAGCAGATCGGCGACACCGGTGAGGTCGCCATCCTCTCCGCCTCGGCGAACGCGACCAACCAGAACGCCTGGATCGAGCTGATGAAGACCGAGCTCTCGACCAACCACCCGAACATCAAGCTCGTCGACACCGTCTACGGCAACGACAAGGACCAGGAGTCGTTCGACAAGACCGCCGGTCTGCTGCAGAAGCACCCGGATCTGAAGGGCATCATCTCCCCGACCACCGTCGGTGTCGCCGCGGCCGCCCGCTACCTGTCGACCTCCAAGTCCAAGGGCAAGGTCGCGCTGACCGGTCTGGGCACCCCGAATCAGATGCGCGAGTACGTCGAGGACGACACGGTTAAGGAGTTCGCGCTCTGGAACCCGGCCGACCTGGGCTACCTGGCCGCGTACGCGTCCAAGGCCCTGATCACCGGCGAGATCACCGGTGCCGAGGGTGACACGTTCACCGCCGGCAAGCTCGGTGAGTACACCGTCGGCGCCGACAAGTCGGTCCTGCTCGGCGAGCCGTTCAAGTTCAACAAGGAGAACATCGCCCAGTTCGACTTCTGATCGTCGACTGTTGATCCACCACCCGTACGACTGACCCACGAGAGCCCGGCCCACGGCCTCGGGCCGGGCTCCCGTGGTTTCCCCTGCCTCCACATCATCGAGAGCGATCACCATGACCCCGTTCGACTCCATCGCCGACCAGCTGGCCCGCCAGGCCATCGAGCTGCCTTCGTGGGCGTTCGGGAACTCCGGCACGCGCTTCAAGGTGTTCGGCACCCCGGGGACGCCGCGGACCGTGTACGAAAAGCTGGCCGACGCGGCTCAGGTCCACCGGCTCACCGGGCTGGCCCCGAAGGTCGCGCTGCACATCCCGTGGGACCGGGTCGACGACTTCGGTGCGCTGAAGACGTACGCGGCCGACCTGGGTGTCGCGCTGGGGACGATCAACTCGAACACGTTCCAGGACGACGAGTACAAGTTCGGCAGTCTGACCCATCTCGACGCCTCCGTCCGGCGCCGGGCGATCGACCACCACCTCGAGTGCATCGAGATCATGGGCGCGACCGGGTCACGCGATCTGAAGATCTGGCTGGCCGACGGGACCAACTACGCGGGCCAGGGCGATCTGCGCGGTCGGCAGGACCGGCTGGCCGACAGCCTGGCCGAGATCTACGCCGGGCTCGGCGACGACCAGCGGCTGGTGCTCGAGTACAAGTTCTTCGAGCCGGCGTTCTACCACACCGACGTGCCCGACTGGGGCACCTCGTACGCCCAGGTCTCCGCGCTCGGGGAGCGGGCCGTGGTCTGCCTCGACACCGGGCACCATGCCCCGGGCACCAACATCGAATTCATCGTCATGCAGCTGCTGCGGCTGGGCAAGCTCGGCTCCTTCGATTTCAACTCCCGCTACTACGCCGATGACGACCTGATCGTCGGATCGGCCGACCCGTTCCAGCTTTTCCGGATCCTCTTCGAGGTGGTCCGCGGTGGGGGCTTCGGCCCGGATTCCGACGTCGCGTTCATGCTCGACCAGTGCCACAACGTCGAGGACAAGATCCCCGGCCAGATCCGCTCGGTGCTCAACGTGCAGGAGATGACCGCACGGGCGTTGCTGGTCGACCGCGCGGCGCTCGCCGCCGCCCAGCAGGCGGGCGACGTGCTGGGTGCCAACGCCATCCTGATGGACGCGTTCTACACCGATGTCCGGGCCGACCTGGCGAGCTGGCGCGAGTCGCGGGGTCTCCGCGCCGATCCGATGCGCGCCTACGCCGAGTCCGGCTACCAAACCATGATCGACACCGATCGCGTCGGCGGCCACCAGGCCGGCTGGGGCGCCTGAGCATGCCGCGCTACTGCCTGGTCGGCCGGGTCAGACCCGACCGACTCGACGACTATCGCGCGTTGCACCAGGAGGTCTGGCCGGAGCTGCTCGAGGCGCTGGTCGACGCCGGCTGGCGTGACTACTCGTTGTTCCTCGGCGAGGACGGTCTGCTGGTCGGCTACGTCGAATGCGACGACCTCGCCCTGGCCCAGCAGCGCGTCGCCGACACCGACGTCAACCGCCGCTGGCAGCTCGCCGCCGGGGACCTCTTCGTCACCGACGGACCTCCCGACCGGGCCTGGGTGATCCTCCCCGAGGTCTTCCACCTGGAAAGCCAGCTCGACGCTCACCACCGAAGGACACACCCATGACCCACGCCATCGTCAGCGAGCTGATCTCGCGCAGCAACCGGCTCGGATCCGATCCGAAGAACACCAACTACGCGGGGGGAAACACCTCGGCCAAGGGCACCGACACCGACCCGGTGACCGGGGGCGCCGTCGAACTGCTCTGGGTCAAAGGCTCCGGTGGCGATCTCGGCACCCTGGCCGAATCCGGTCTGGCCGCGCTCCGGTTGGACCGGATGCGGGCCCTGGTCGACGTCTATCCGGGGCTGGACCGCGAGGACGAGATGGTCGCGGCGTTCGACTACTGCCTGCACGGGAAGGGTGGGGCGGCCCCGTCGATCGACACCGCCATGCACGGGCTGGTCGATGCGGCGCACGTCGACCACCTGCATCCCGATTCGGGCATCGCGATCGCCACCGCGGCGGACGGTGAGCAGCTGACCGCCGCCGTCTTCGGCGACAAGGTCGTCTGGGTGCCGTGGCGTCGACCGGGCTTCCAACTCGGTCTCGACATCGCCGCGATCAAGGCCGCGAACCCGGCGGCGATCGGCTGCATCCTCGGCGGTCACGGCATCACGGCGTGGGGCGACACCTCGGCCGAAGTCGAGGCGAACTCGCTGTGGATCATCGACACGGCGGCCGCGTACATCGCCGAGCACGGCTCGGCCGAGCCGTTCGGGCCCGCGCTGGCCGGTCACGACGCCCTCCCCGAGACCGAGCGTCGCGCCAAGGCTGCCGCGCTGGCCCCGACCCTGCGTTCCCTCGCCTCGTACGACAAGCCGATGGTCGGTCACTTCACCGACTCCTCGGTCGTGCTCGACTTCCTGGCCTCGACCGAGCACCCGCGACTCGCCGCCCTCGGCACCTCGTGTCCGGACCACTTCCTGCGGACCAAGGTCAAGCCGCTGCTCCTCGACCTGCCCGCCGACGCGACCGTCGAGGAATCGATCACCCGGCTGGGCGAGCTGCACCGGACGTACCGGGCGGACTACCAGGCCTATTACGACCGTCATAGCGACGCCGACTCACCCGCCATCCGCGGCGCGGACCCGCTGATCATCCTGATCCCCGGCGTGGGGATGTTCTCCTACGGCGCGAACAAGCAGACCGCCCGGGTGGCCGGGGAGTTCTACATCAACGCCATCAACGTGATGCGCGGCGCCGAGGCGCTGTCCACGTACGCGCCGATCGAGGAGAGCGAGAAGTTCCGGATCGAGTACTGGGCCCTCGAGGAGGCCAAGCTCGCCCGGATGCCCGCTCCGTTGCCGCTCGCGACCCGGATCGCGCTGGTCACCGGTGCGGCCTCGGGGATCGGCAAGGCGATCGCCACCCGGCTGGCCGCCGAGGGGGCTTGCGTGGTCATCGCCGACCTGGATCTGGCCAAGGCACAGGCTGCGGCGGCCGAGATCGGGACGAGCGACGTGGCGATCGGCGTGGCCGCCAACGTGGCCGACGAGGATGCGGTCCAGGCCGGTATCGACGCCGCGGTGCTCGCCTTCGGCGGGATCGACCTGGTGGTCAACAACGCCGGGCTGTCGCTGTCGAAGTCGTTGCTCGACACCACCGTCGCCGACTGGGACCTGCAGCACGACGTGATGGCCAAGGGGTCGTTCCTGGTCTCGCGCGCCGCGGCCAAGGTGCTGATCGAGCAGAAGCTCGGCGGCGACATCGTCTACATCTCGAGCAAGAACTCGGTCTTCGCCGGGCCCAACAACATCGCCTACTCCGCGACCAAGGCCGACCAGGCCCACCAGGTCCGGCTGCTGGCCGCCGAGCTCGGTGAGTACGGGGTCAAGGTCAACGGCATCAACCCCGACGGAGTGGTCCGCGGCTCGGGGATCTTCGCCGGCGGCTGGGGCGCCAAACGGGCCGCGGTCTACGGGGTCGACGAGCAGGACCTGGGCACGTACTACGCGCAGCGCACCCTGCTCAAGCGCGAGGTGCTACCCGAGAACGTCGCCAATGCCGTCTTCGTGCTCTGCTCGTCCGACCTGTCCCACACCACCGGTCTGCACATCCCGGTCGACGCCGGGGTGGCTGCCGCGTTCCTGCGATGAGCTCCGACAAACCGCGCCGTGCGGGCGGGCTCGCCGAGGTCGTTGCGACCGGTGACCCAGCCGTCTTCGCGGCGGTCGATATCGGCGCCTCGAGCGGGCGGGTGGTCGCCGGCGTCCTCGACGGCGGGCGGATCGAGCTGGAGGTGATCCACCGCTTCCCGAACGGCGCGGTGGAGTCGGACGGCCATCTGCGATGGGATCTGACCGGTTTGTTCGCCGAGGTGCAGACCGGGCTGGCGATGCTTGCCGCGCGCCATCCGGGCGTGGTCAGCATCGGCATCGACACCTGGGGGGTCGACTACGGACTGCTCGACCGCAACGGCGAGCTCATCGAGGAACCGATCGCCTACCGCGACGACCGGACGGTTACGGCCATCGGGAAGGTCCACGACCGGGTCAGCCGCGAGCGGCTGTACGCAGTGACCGGGTTGCAGTACCTCCCGTTCAACACGCTTTACCAGCTCGCCGCCGAGCCGGGTGGCCCGCGCTGGGACCGGGCCCGACGGGCCTTGCTGCTGCCCGATCTGCTGGCCTTCTGGCTGACCGGTGAACAACGCACCGAGGTCACCAACGCCTCCACCACCGGGCTGCTGGACGCGACGACCCGCACCTGGTCGACCGAGATCTTCACGGCGCTGGGTCTCGACCCGGAGCTGGTGGCACCGCTGGTCGATCCGGGTGAGGTGATCGGAACGGTACGCCCGGAGATCGCTCGACCGGCCGGGTTGCCTGCGGGTCTACCGGTCGTCGCGGTGGGTTCGCACGACACCGCGTCGGCGGTCGTCGCCGTGCCGATGACCGACCGTGACGCGGCGTACATCTCGTCGGGGACCTGGTCGTTGGTCGGGGTCGAGCTCGATCATCCGGTGCTGTCCGACGTCAGCCGCGAGGCCAACTTCACCAATGAGGGCGGGGTCGACGGCCGGGTCCGCTATCTGCGCAACGTGATGGGTCTGTGGCTGCTCAGCGAGTCGCTGCAGGACTGGCGGCGCAGCGGCGAGGCGGTCGTACTCACCGACCTGCTGGCGGCTGCGGCGGAGTTCACCGGGCCGGTCGCGGTGTTCGACGCCAACCACGACTCGCTGCTGCCGGCCGGAGACATGATCGGTCGGATCGCCGCACTGTGCGGGGCGAGTGGGCAGCCGGTGCCGCGTACGCCGGTCGCCTTCGTCCGCAGCATCTGCGAGAGTCTGGCGGCCGCGTACGCGGGGGCGATCGAGGATGCGCAGCGGCTGGCCGGGGTCACCATTGACGTGGTCCACGTGGTCGGGGGCGGCAGCCAGAACGCGCTCCTGGCCCAGCTGACCGCCGATCGCACGGATCGCCCGGTGCTGGCCGGACCGGTTGAGGCCACAGCGCTGGGTAACGTATTGATCCAGGCCCGCGCATCAGGCCTGCTCTCCGGCTGTCTCGAAGACCTCCGCATGCTGGTGGCCGCGAGCCATCCGCCGGTCCGCTACCCGCCCCGAAAGGGAACAGCGTCATGAAGATCGCCCTGTTCATCACCTGTCTGGCCGACGCGATGTTCCCCGACGTCGGCCGGGCCACGGTTCGGGTGCTCGAGCGGCTGGGGCACCAGGTCGAGTTCCCGCCCGACCAGACCTGCTGCGGACAGATGCACGTCAACACCGGCTACCAGAAGCAGGCGCTGCCGCTGGTCGAGCGGTTCGCCGACGTGTTCGCCGGCTACGACGCGGTCGTCGCCCCCTCCGGATCGTGCGTCGGCTCGGTGCGGCACCAGCACCGGATGGTCGCCGAGCGGTTCGGTCGGAAGAAGCTGGCCGGCAAGGTCGATGAGGTGTCGAGCAGGACCTACGAACTCTCCGAACTGCTGGTCGACGTGCTCGGGGTCACCGATGTCGGGGCCTACTTCCCGCACCGGGTGACCTATCACCCGACCTGCCATTCGCTACGGATGCTGCGGGTGGGGGACAAGCCCACCCGGCTGCTCGCCGCCGTCGACGGGATCGACCTGGTGGAGCTGCCCGACGCCGACCAGTGCTGCGGATTCGGCGGCACCTTCGCGATCAAGAACGCCGACACCTCCGCGGCCATGCTCGCCGACAAGATGACCAACGTCGCCGCCACCGGAGCCGAGGTGTGCAGTGCCGGCGACAGCTCGTGCCTGATGCACATCGGCGGCGGGCTCTCCCGGATCCAGGCCGGGGCGCAGACCCTGCACCTCGCCCAGATCCTCGCCTCGACGCGCGAGGAACCGCTGCACCTCGGCCCGCCGACCAGCCGGATCACGACCGCGTCAGGACTCCTGCCGTGAGCACGGTCATGCTGGGCATGCCGCAGCTGCCGCCCACCGCTCCGCGCGGGGTCGGCAACCTCCGGGGTGAGGAGAAGTTCCCGGTCGCGGCGCACCGCACACTGCAGAATGCGCAGCTGCGCCGCAACCTGGCCCACGCCACCACGACCATCCGGGCCAAGCGTGCTGCGGTCGTCGACGAGGTGGCCGACTGGGAGGAACTGCGCGAAGCCGGCCGGCAGCTCAAGGTCCACACCATGGCCCATCTGCCCGAATACCTGGTCCAGTTCGAGACCGCCGTCACCGCCCGTGGTGGCGTCGTCCACTGGGCCCGCGACGCCGCCGAGGCCAACCGGATCGCCCTCGAGCTGGTCCGAGCCACCGGTGCCGACGAGGTGGTCAAGGTCAAGTCGATGGCCACCCAGGAGATCGGGCTCAACGAGGCGTTCGAGGCGGGCGGAGTCACCGCGCTCGAGACCGATCTGGCCGAGCTGATCGTCCAGCTCGGGCGCGACAAGCCGTCGCACATCCTGGTCCCGGCGATCCACCGCAACCGGACCGAGATCCGCGACATCTTCCTGGCCGAGATGCCCGACGTCGACCCCGCGCTCACCGACGAACCGAAGGTGCTGGCCGCGGCCGCGCGGGCCCACCTGCGGGCCAAGTTCCTGTCGGCCCGGGTCGCGATCAGCGGCGCCAACTTCGGTATCGCCGAGACCGGCACGCTGGCCGTGGTCGAGTCCGAGGGCAACGGCCGGATGTGTCTGACCCTGCCCCAGACGCTCATCACCATCATGGGCATCGAGAAGATCGTCCCCCGGTGGGCCGATCTCGAAGTCTTCCTGCAGTTGCTCCCGCGGTCCTCGACCGGCGAGCGGATGAACCCGTACACGTCGATGTGGACCGGCGTGACGCCGGGCGACGGGCCACAGGACTTCCACGTCATCCTGCTCGACAACGGCCGTACCGCTGTGCTGGCCGACGCCGGCGGGCGTGACGCGCTCAACTGCATCCGCTGCAGCGCGTGCCTCAACGTCTGCCCGGTCTACGAACGAGCCGGAGGCCACGCCTACGGATCGGTCTACCCCGGTCCGATCGGGGCCATCCTGTCGCCACAGCTGACCGGAATCGAGGACAACGCCTCGCTGCCGTACGCGAGCTCGCTGTGCGGGGCCTGCTACGACGTCTGCCCCGTCAAGATCAACATCCCTGAGATCCTGGTCCACCTGCGGGCCGAGCACACCGAGGCGTACGCGGCCGAGCACACCGCGCCGAGCGCAGAGTCGTTGGCCATGCGCGCGGCCGGTTTCTTGATGAGCAATCCGAAGCGCTGGGCCCTGGCGCTACGGGGCGGCCGACTCGGACGGATCCTCGGACGTCGTCGTGGAGTGATCGGCCGGATTCCGTTCCCGCTGGCCAAGCAGTGGACCGACACCCGGGATCTGGCCCGGCCACCCGAGCAGACGTTTCGCGACTGGTGGACCAAGGAGCACCAGCAGTGAGCGCCCGTGACGACGTCCTGGCCCGGATCGCCGCGGCCCACCGGGCGGCCCCGCCGACCGGACCCGCGTACGCCGACATCAGCCGCGACTACCGGACCAGCTCCGACCTCGACGCTGCGGAGCTGACCGAGCGGCTGATCGACCGGTTAATCGACTACAAGGCCCTGGTCCGCCGCTGCTCGGCCGCCGACCTGGCCGCCACCATCCGGGCCGCACTCGCCGACCGCGAGGCCGCGCGGCTGGTGATTCCCGACGGGCTCGATCCGAGCTGGACCGAGGGGGTCGAGGTCGTCACCGACTCGGTCGAGGAGCCGCTCGACGTGGCCGCCCTCGACGCCCTCGACGGGGTGATCACCCGCTGCGCGGTCGCGGTCGCGGAGACCGGCTCGTTGGTCATCGACGGCTCAGCCGGTATGGGGCGGCGGGTGATCAGCCTGATTCCGGACTACCACCTGTGCGTGGTCCGACCCGAGGACATCGTCGCCGACGTTCCGCAGGCGGTCGCCCGGCTCGAGCCCACCCGTCCGCTGACCTGGATCAGCGGCCCCAGCGCCACCAGCGACATCGAACTCAACCGGGTCGAGGGCGTGCACGGTCCCCGCACGCTCGAGGTCGTCATCGTCGAGTAGCGGTCGCGTCAGCCCACGACCCCACCGCGGGCGGGTAATTTTCTGCCATCCCCGGTGGCAGCCGGCCCGAATGGCTAGCGTCGCGACTCATGACCAAGAAAGCGGTGACCCAGACGTCGGCGTCGACCCCGACCCCGGAGCAGCGTGAGGCGGAAGCCAAGGCAAGGTCGGCCGAAGCCGCGGCTGCGAAAGCCGAACGGGAGGAACGGGAGGCGTCGTCACCGGCCGCGGTCGCTCGCCGGGTCACGACGGCCGACGACGAAGCCGCGAAAGCCCGCCGCGAGAACCTGGCCACGGCCCTGCCCGACCTGGGCAAGGCCACCCGCGGTGAGCTGTCGGTCAACGGGGACGGCGGTCCCGCCGCGGGGACCGGCGTGGCCGGGGTGGCCATCACCAACGCGGCTACCGCCGTCGTCGAGCAGGTGAAAAAGGTGGTGGGGGCGGACGACTGGTCGATCCTGGTCACCAACGACATCGACCTCGTCACCACCGATGCCACCTATCTGAGTGTCGAGGCGGGTCTCGCCCGGCTCGACGAGCTGGCCACGACCGCGGCAACCGCTGCGGACACGGCGATGAAGGGTCCGCACACCCGCGGCCTGGCTTCGGTCGGTCTCGCCCTGGCCGCGGCGGGTCAGCTCATTCCCGGAATCCTGTCGTTGCTGTCGAAGCCCAAGACCCTCACCACCGGGGCGATCGACTTCGACGACCTGACCGCGTCGGTCGCCGTGGCCGGCCGCCTCAAGAGTGGGAACTCGAAGCGGCGGGTGCTCCACGACCAGTTCCGACTGGTCCCGAGGGAGTCGGAGACCGACACCGCGATCGAGCAGCTGCGCGGTCAGCGAGAGACGCTGGCCACGTTGCGCGGTGTGCTCGAGCGCTGGACAGGGACCGAGTCGGAGGCGACGGTGGCACCGACGGAGGCAGCGGCAGTGGTTCCGGCGTCGATCGCCGATGCCCTGGCGCTGGTCGCCCAGGTGATCACCGCGATCGACACGTTCCTGCAACTGCTCGAGAGGGTTCCGGACGGCGCCACCCGATCGTCGCGGGTGACCGCGATCCTGCAGGAGTCGATCCGATCGGGGGCCCACCGGGTGCTCCTGGTCAAGGCCCAGTCCGCCTCCGGCATGCAGCTCGTCGCCAACAACCTGATCGCCGACGACCGCTTCTCCGTGGTCGTGGCGGCCACCATCAGCTGGATGCTGACGGATCAGTCCGGCGAGATCCTGTCGGCCGGGCTCGCGACCGGGACCGCCCAGGCGTGCGGGCGGATCGGGGATTCGTTCAGCTTCACGACGTAGCGGACCGGCGACTCGCCCCCGTCACCGTGGTGCTCCTCGACGCCCGACAACACCCACCCCGAAACGCCCGGTCGGTGGGGGGTGAGCGGGCGACTCACCCCCCACCGACCGGGCGTACCTCTTCCTGCTCCGGCTCAGCCGATCTGGTAGGTCAGGACCAGGGTCGGGCGGAAGTCGGTGTTGCTGTGCGACCGACTCCAGAACCAGAGATTGTCCGAAGACTTCGAGGTGACCCCGAAGCTGACCGTCTTCCCGGCCGACGTGGCCAGCGCGGTGGTGTTGACCGCGGCCGAGGTGAGGGCATCAGCGGCGCTCTTCGTGGTGAATTGACCGACCGTAGAGCCGAGCGCCGGCCGCTTCTTCCAGGTCAGGTCCCGCTCGGTCCAGCTGTTGGTGGTCGCCTTGACCTGGTGCTTGCCCGACGAGCCGGCGAACGACTCGGTGGTGGTGTGCACGGTCAAAGCGGCTTCGACGAGCTTGCTGCCGGCCGGGGCCTGGGGCAGGGTGAATTTCAGATACGAGGCGTAGCCCTTCTTGCCGCCCCGCGAGGCCATGGCGCTCGACTTGCCGTAGGCGGTCTTGGGTGCCGTGGCGTTGGCGTAACCGTCGGAGCCGGCCGTGACGACGACCTGCTTGCTGACCGGTGCCGGCGGGTTCGTGGTCGGCGGAGCCGTGGTCGGGGCGCTGGTCGACGGCTGTTCTGACGGGGTGACCGACGGCTGCGGGGACGACGCGACCTCGGGGTTGGCGGAGCCCTTGGCCTGGGCGCTGGCCGCGTAGTACTGCAGGTCCCAGCGGGTGACCGAGGAACGGACGGGCTGGGCGGAGGTGACCAGGAGCACCGGCGTGGTGCCGCGCTGCAGGGTGGCCGATACGGTGCCGACACCGAGCGGGAGGACCTGGGCCGAGAGTCCGGCCGCGGCCTCGTAGGTGATCGTCTCCGACCCGACCTGAGCGGTGACCTGACCCGGCTTGCTGAGCAGGCTGACGACCTCGACGGTGTTGCGCGGGGTGGTCTTGGTGCCCGACAGCGTCCAGTCCATCGTCCCGGACTGGTCGGTGGGTTGGGTCTGGTGCTCCTGCACGCGGTGGGTGACCACGAGTTCATCGCCGGTCAGGCTCGGGGACGCGCCCTGTTTGAACTGGGTGGCGTAGTAGCCGGACAGATCGAGGAACGCCCGACCGTGCGCCGCCGACGGGGCGAACTGGGTGGATTCGCTGTAGTCGTTCCAGGTGATCATCTGGACCAGCTCGGACTTGTCGCCGATCGCCCGGGTCCAGCTCGCGCGCAGGGTCTCGGTGTTGTTCGACTCCGCGTAGCGCTTGGCCACGTGCCGCACGTCCTGCACCGCGACGGGTGCCATCCACTTGGCGCCGGCGGCGTGGACCTTCGTCGCCCAGTCCGGCGCGGCCTTGACGCTGGCCGCCGTCCGCAGGCCCCAGATGCTCAGCGCGTAGCTGATCGGAGCGTAGTCACGGATCCGGGTGTCGTTGATCTCGAGGAAGACGCCGACGAAGGCGGTCTTCTTGCCGTATGTGGTCTCCAGTTCGGCGGCCAGCTTGGCCCACCATGCGGCCGGTTGCACCTCGGCCTTGAAGCTGGACAGGACGTACCGGCCATCGGCCAGACGATAGGCCGAACCCTGGTTGTAGAAGTCGTTGAGTTTGGCCGCCATGTCCTCGATCGAGGCGCTGCCGGCACCAGCCGTCATGTCGATGTTCGGAACGGTGACGAAGCCGGTGCCACTCTGGGTGGCGGCGCGCGCCATCAGCAGCGAGCGGTCCCAGTTGGCGCCGGACCAGCTGAGGATGTCGACGGTGAAGCCGTCGACCGATGCGGACTGAGCCTGCTTGACCTCGGTCAGCGCGTCCTGGAGCTTGTAGTCACCGCTGATCGGGGCGCGGCCCAGGGGACGGTCGCGGAGAAATCCACCGACGGACTTGAACTTGCCACCCTCCCCGTCGGGGTTGAGGTAGTTGCGCCCGTAGTAGTCATCCGCCGGCGCCTTGTTGTCGAGCGAGACCGGGAAGGGCGGGAAGTAGTGCGCGAGAACCTTGCGCTCGCTGGTCCCGATACCGGCGACCCGATAGGGCAGGTCGGGCGTCGAGGTCGAGTCGGCCGACGCGGCCGCTCCGGTCGACGACGTGGCGACCGACGGCGTCGCCGAGGGTGCGTCGGCCTGGGCTATCGCCGCGGTGCTGCCGAGGCTGAGCCCGAGGCCCAAGGCCAGAATCACGATCCCCCGAGCGTGAGTGTTCGTCCTGAACATGGTCAGTTCTTTCGCGTTGTGCACCCGTCGATGACGGAGGGATTCGGAGCATCTCTGCCCATCGCAGAGAAGGGGAAGCGGAACTGCAGCTGACAACGGTGTCAGTTGGAGAGGGTTGCTCAGCCGCACCGAGGTGCAGGGCTAAAGTCAGGAGTTCTCACGAATGCAGTCGGACCAGTCGAACAACGCGGCCACGTGGTGGTCGGTCGAGTTGGCCCTTGCCAGCACGTCAGCTGCGTCGATGACGCGGGCTGCCCCCGTGCGGTGATGGTGTGGTGGGCGCTCAGGCCCCGGTTCAGGCGTGGTGTGGTACGTCGATGACGTCACCCGAAGCGGTGAACGATCGTGGTACGCCCTGAACTTGAGGGAACACTAACCGAACCCGAACGTTTTGGCAACGAGCGTCACCGAGTCGTGACGTGGGCGAGTTGCGCACCCGACGCTGAGGATTGACGTCCAGTGGGTTTCCGCCGGGTGGGGAGACGCGTGTGGCGTCCGCTGCACCGCGACTGGACGTCGATACTCAGGTCGTGGCTCCTTCGTCGCTCCATCGGGCCACGTTATCCGTGGGGACACGCGCGTAGGGGCTGCGGACTTTACGTCGTAAAAACTAGGATGGGGCCCACTGCCCGGACCCGTCAGGGGGCCGCGCGATTTGCCAGAGAGGGCACATCATGAACAGAGGCATCATCGGGACCATCGTGGGTGTGTTGGTTGTCATCATTCTCGTGCTCGTCATCATGCGACTCACGTGATCTGACCAGGCGGCCGCTCCTGGCCGATCGAACGGTCAGGAGCGTCCAACAGCGTTCGTCCGAGCAGTGATCCGTCCTCAGCCGAGCGGGCCACTCCCGCGCTCGAAGACGATCCGAACGATCTGATCGAGCTCGGGGGTCAGGTCCTGTTCAGGCACCGTGACCTCCCAGCTCCCGTGCATGACCGTGTACTGATACCGGTCGGCCCCGGTACCGCTGATGCTCAGGTTCTGCAGCTCAGCCCGACTGAGCAGGGAGCGCACCTGGTCACCGGCGGGATCCTGGTCCAGATCGAGCTCGCGGGTGCGGGTCATGCCGGCCACCCCGCCACTGCGGCTGACCGCCACCGTGCGCGGCCCGGCCACATCGACCGGCGCAGGGATCGTCTCCGGTGCCGGTGCCGGTACCGGAGCATCGGCGCCCAGCACGCCGACCGTTTGCCAGGCCTCGCGCACCCGGGCCGCCACCGTCGGGTCGTCGCCGAACAGCCGCGCGGCCGATGAGACCGTCGCCTCGGCAAACTCCACGAACTGGGTACGGGCCGTCACCTCACCGGCGGTCAGCGCGTCGTACCAGATCCGGCCGGCCTGGTCCCAGCTGGATCCCCCCAACGCGATTGCCGCCAGGGCGAACGCCCGGTTCGGGATGCCGGAGTTGATGTGGACCCCGCCGTTGTCCTGGGTGGTGTCGTCGTACTCGGCCATCGAGCCGCCTTGCGGGTCCTTGCCGATCCGCGGATCGTCGTACGCGGTGCCGGGCTCGATCATCGAGCGCAGAGCCCGCGCCGCGACGTCCGGCTTGAAGATCTCGGCCCCGATCAGCCAGTCGGCGTCGGCCGCGGTCTGGCCGAGCGAGCGCTGCTTGGCCATCGAGGCGAAGACGTCGCTCACGCTCTCGTTGAGCGCACCCGACTGGCCCTGGTAGACCAGGCCGGCAGTGAACTGGGTGACGGCGTGGGTGAACTCGTGCGCCATCACATCCATCGGCTTGGTGAAGCGCTCGAAAACCTCGCCATCGCCGTCACCGAAGACCAGTTGGGTCCCGTCCCAGAACGCGTTGTCGTAGTCGACCCCGAAATGCACGGTGATCGACAGCGCAGCGCCGTTGCCGTCGGTCGACTGCCGCTCGAACTCGGTGGCGAAGAGCTCGAGAACGACGCCGGCCGAGTCGTACGCCTCGTCGACCGCGGCATCACCGATGGCCGGTGCGCCCTCGTCACGCACCAGGCGGCCGGGGAGTTCCTCGGTCTGGTCGGCGTGGTGGACCAGACGCCCGCTCGACCCCGCGGCGGCCAGGACCTGCCGCGGTCGGTCGGGGGCGATGTCACGGCGCTGGCGCAATTCCTCATCGAGCAGGAGGGTCCGACGACCCGAGTCACCGGTCCCTGTGGCCGCTTCGACATGGCGCAACAAAAAGGGGGGAATGAACGAACAATCCATCAGGTACACGCTCCGAATCTCTCAGCGACTGGGTTCGTCGCCGGCCGTCACGGTAGCGGCGGCCGCTGACAGTGATCTCAGTTCCGTTGCAAAACTACTAGCTGCCCCAAGGTCACCGATACATCTCCTTGACTCTTCACCGAAGTAGAGGCCAAGCTGACCTCCAAACAGGTTGGAATCGCATCCCGCGGTAATACCCTGTTGGTGAAGTCGATCGACGCGCGCAAACGGTAACGGCCGTCCATGAGGGTTGGGGGCGATTCTGTGGCCACGGGGGCCATGGACTGGGTAGCGCGGTTGGTGCCGACTGTCGGCACGTGACGCGTTGGGAGCCAGGAACGCACCTAACGCGATTTTGGCATGTCCGCTTTAGGCGATGTCCTAAAGCTGACGCGCTCTCACCGTGACTTGAGTAGGTCAACCTGCATAAATTCTTCCCATCGGGTCAGGTGTCTCAGGCGCATCAGTAAATCTGACTGCTTTGAGTCAAGTCGAAGGGAAATTTTCATGCGCAACAATCTTTTCAGTGTCAAGGCTCGTGCTCTCGTGGTTTCGATCGCCGCCATGGGCCTGCTCGCCGGCGCCACCGCTGCCGCCACCGAGCACGGCGACGCGGCCGCCAACTCCTGGAAGGCGAAGCCGGTCGCCAATAGCTGGTGACCAGCAGGGTCGGGAGGACAGCAGCCACCCGACCGCCGACTGCGACATCAGACACGAGTCCAGCCCCCGCGAGTAGTTCTCGCGGGGGCTGGAAAGTCTCTACCGGTTCGTCCATAATGGACACGCTTCCTGATGGGAAGTCCGGGACACCTGACGTTCCCGGTGGTGGGGTCGTCGTCGTGAGCGACGGTTTCGCCAGAACGGACGGGTCTTTCCCCGAGGCGCCCGTCCGGAGTTCCTCCCCCTGGGCGACGCCCGCGGTTCGATCTGGACCGCGGGCGTGGCTTTCCGGTGAGGAATGGTTCGGACCTACGGCTGGCCGGATCGGTGGTCCGGACTCCTTGATACCGGGCTCTTTATTTCGACGCCGATATCGATAAGCGATCAACGAGTATCCCGCGCCGAGTGGGGTGTTGCCTGGCCATTCAGGCGTGAAGTAGTCCGACCGCGACGCCTGAGTTCAGGCTCGAGCGGTTTCGGTCCTACTTTCGTATACGCGGCTTCGATAGTGCTCGGCCCGAACCAGCGCCGCCCCGAGCTGCAGACGGGTGTCGACCCCCATCTCCTCCATCAGCTCGGCGATCCACCGGCGTACCGAGCGGACGTTGATCCCGAGGTTGTTGGCGATCGCCCCGTCGGTCGAGCCGGTCATCAGCAGCGAGACCAGCATCTGTCGGCGCGGGTCGCGGTCGGGTAGCGCGGCCGCGGCGGCCATGATCGGCACCCCGGTGTCCCAGACCCCTTCGAACAGCCACTGCAACGCCTCGATCAAGGTGGGGTGCCGAACGACCGAATAGATCGGTTCATGCCCGGGCAGGTAGGACCGCATCGACGGGATCATCGCCACCTCGGAGTCGACGATGATCAGTTTCATCGGCACCGGCGCGGTCCGCGAGTCCTCCCCGTGGCTGGCGAACAGGGCGAGCTCGTTGAGCCGGTCGGAGTCGAAGCCCGGGTGGTAGACACAGCGCAGGCGTACGCCGCGTCGCAACGCCTGCCACTCGGGGGCATCCTCGTCGAGCGCCTGCTCGGTGGCGTCGCGGGCCTGGATGTACGGCGGCTTGTCGAAGACACAGATCTCGTTGCGGGCGGCCTGGAAGATCTCGCGGTGCACCGGTTTGATCGCATCACGACCGACGAGCACCCGGATGTCGTCGGACTGGGACTGGGCCGCCGCCGCGAGCCGACTCTGCAGCGACTCGGCGATGGCGACGGCCAACTCGAGCTCGCTGAGTCGCTGTACGCGTAACGCCTTGGCGACCTCGGTGATGGGGAGGGCCTGCAGGTTGCCCTGACCGCTCTCCAGGATCAGGCCGAGCTGTTGGAGCTCGGCAATGGCGGTGGTGGCCTCGTCGGCGGCGAGAGACGTCATCTTGATCAGGTCCACCGCCGTCGCTGAAGCCTGCGAGCCGAGCGCGATGTAGACCGCCTCGGCAGAGGGCGAGATGCCCAGCGGCTGCAGCATGGTGTCCCTCTCGGACTGGGTCTGTGGAGACACATTACCGAGAGCCATTCCGAGCCCGGGGGCGGACGAGCAAACCTGGCCGCTCACGCTGGCGTACCGATACGCTGTCACGCGCTTGGTGAACCTCCCGCCGACGAGGCGGTCCGCATTCTCGAAGGAGCGATTTTCCGATGGCAGAACTGGCTCAGATCGGTGTGACCGGACTTGCGGTGATGGGGCGCAACCTGGCGCGGAACTTCGCGCGACACGGGCACCGGGTGGCGGTGCACAACCGCAGCTTCGCCCGGACCCAGTCGCTGGTGGCCGAGGCCGGCTCCGAGGGCACCTTCCTCCCGTCCGAGTCGATGGCCGACTTCGTCGCCTCGCTCGAGCGGCCGCGCCGCGTGCTGATCATGGTCAAGGCCGGCCCGGGCACCGACGCCGTCATCGACGAGCTGATCCCGCTGCTGGAGGAGGGCGACATCATCATCGACGCCGGCAACGCGCACTTCCCCGACACGATCCGGCGGGAGAAGAAGTTGGCCGACCTCGGTCTGCACTTCGTCGGCACGGGCGTGTCCGGTGGTGAGGAGGGTGCGCTCAACGGTCCGTCGATCATGCCGGGCGGATCGCGTGAGTCGTACGAGACGCTCGGTCCGTTGCTCGAGTCGATCTCGGCCAAGGTCGACGGCACCCCGTGCTGCACCTACGTCGGACCCGATGGCGCCGGCCACTTCGTCAAGATGGTGCACAACGGCATCGAGTACGCCGACATGCAGCTGATCGCCGAGGCGTACGACCTGATCAAGACGGCCACCGGCGCGAGCGCGGCCGAGATCGGCGAGATCTTCACCGAGTGGAACTCCGGCGACCTCGAGTCCTTCCTGATCGAGATCACCGCCGAGGTGCTGGCCCAGGTCGATGCCGAGACCGGGGGTGCGTTCGTCGACATCGTGCTCGACCAGGCCGAGCAGAAGGGCACCGGTCGGTGGACGGTGCAGAACGCGCTCGACCTCGGTGTCCCGATCACCGGGATCGCCGAGGCCACCTTCGCGCGTGCGCTGTCGGGGTCGCTCCCGCAGCGGGCCGCCGGGCAGGCGCGCCTGGCCGCCGGTGCCGGCGAGTGGAGCATCGCCGACAAGCAGGCGTTCGTCGAAGACGTCCGCAAGGCGTTGTACGCGTCGAAGGTCGTCGCGTACTCGCAGGGCTTCGACCAGATCGCCGCGGCCAGCGACGAGTTCGGCTGGAACATCGACCGCGGTGCGATGGCGCGGATCTGGCGCGGCGGCTGCATCATCCGCGCCCGGTTCCTCAACCGGATCACCGAGGCGTACGAGCGCGACGCCGATCTCCCGCTGCTGCTGGCCGACGACTACTTCGCCGATGCGGTGGCCGACTGCCTGCCGTCGTGGCGCCGGATCGTCTCTGGCGCGGCGCTCAACGGCCTGCCGACCCCGGCGTTCTCGTCGTCGCTGGCCTACTACGACGGCATCCGGTCCGAGCGGCTTCCGGCGGCGCTGATCCAGGGTCAGCGCGACTTCTTCGGCGCGCACACCTACCACCGCGTCGACAAGGACGGCACCTTCCACACCGAATGGAGCGGAGATCGGAGCGAGAGCGACACCGGGGTGGAGTTCCAGCGCGAGGTCGTCGAGCCCAAGGAGGCCGAGAAGGCGCCGGAGACGTCGGGCTCGTGACCGCGTACGCGGCGTGTCCGTGAAGGCCCCGCCCGTGATCGCCGGCCTGCGCCACCGGCTGACCCGACCGGTTCGGCTGGTCGGCGCCGCCTCGGCGAGGCTGCGCAACGAGGTGGCGGCGGGGTCGTTCGCCGACCGGGCCGGTGACAACGGGATGGTGCCGAACCGCGGCATCGCGGTGTTCTTCGCGACCGGACCGGAGAATCTCTATCAGTTCGACCAGTGGCGGCGCCCGCTCGAGCGGCTGGCCGAGCGGCGTCCGGTGTTCGTGATCACCGATCGGGTCGACACCGGCGAGGCCCTGCTCGCTGACTCGACTCTGCCGCTGGCCTTCGCCCGGGGAAGTGCGGCGTTGGAGGAACTGGTCGCCGAGCGTGATGTCCGGGTGGTGCTCTACCTCAATCAGGTCGAGGCGAACTTCCGGATGCTCCGTTTCGCCGGGCCGCAGCACGTGCAGATCGGGCACGGCGAGAGCGACAAGGCCGGGAGCGCGTCGAACCAGCACAAGGCGTACGACCTGACTTTCGTCGGCGGTCGGGCCGGCAGCGACCGGCTGGGTGCGGCGCTGCGTGGCTTCGACCCGGACGTCCGGACCGTGCCGATCGGGCGACCGCAGCTGGACTTCGACTACCCGGGGGCACCGAACTGGCCGCGGGAGCCCGGGCAGCGGGTCTGGTACGCCCCGACCTGGGAGGGCGACCGGCGCAGCATCGCGTACGGGTCGCTGGTCTCGCACGGTGTCACGATGATCGAGGCGCTGCGCGCGGATCCGACGGTCCGGATCCTCTACCGGCCGCACCCCCGGACCGGCCAGGCCTCGTCGGCCCATGCTGCCGCTGACCAGGCGATCCGCGGCCTGCTGCGGGCCGATGGTGACCGGCACCTGATCGACGACGGGCCCTACGGCTGGCAGTGGTCGTTCGCGGACGCCTGCATCACCGACGTCTCTGCCGTGGCCTACGACTGGCTGGCGACCGGTAAACCGCTGGTGATCACCGAACCGGCGAGCAGCGCCTATCGGCCGGCCTCGCCACTGCTCGACTCGGTCGGCCTGCTCGCCGCGGCCGATGCGGCCACGGTGCGGGAGCGGCTGGTGGCCTCACCCGAGGTGGCCGATCTGGCGCGGTACTACTTCGGGGACCCGGACCCTGGCGCCGGAATGCGGGCGTTCGAGGCGGCGATCGACGCGCTGCTCGACTGACCTGCTCGACTGACCGGCCTCGATCACCGGCTCGGGGGTGCGTGTGCCGGGAAACGACCCGAGCGATCAGAGGCCTCTGAGGAAGTCCACGTCGTCGTCGGGAGCCTTGGGCGGCAGCGTCGGCTTCTTCTTGCCCAGCGATTCGGCGTTCGGACGACCCAGGAACAGCCACCCGACCGAGCCGGCGAGCGGCAGACAGATCACCGCCACGGCCCAGAGCCAGCGGGGCATCCGGCGCACACCGTACGGGCGGGCCTGGGCGACCTCCACGACGCAGTAGATCGCGAGCAATGCCACGATGATCAACGGGAGATACCGGCCCATGCATCAAAGTATGCGTGGCCCCCGACGCGCCGACAACCTCGTCCGGGGCCCGACCACTAGGCTGCGGGGATGCCTGAGGGACCCCGCTCGGTCGATCCGAGCATCGCCGAACTGCGCGAGGTCACCCAACCGCCGAGTGTGCGCAACCGGGCCAACGCCGAGCACTGGGTGGCCAGCGGCTATCTCCGTGACATTTCGCCGTACCTGACCCGGATCCTGCTCAAGGCCGGCTTCACCGCCAACGGGGTCACCTGGCTGATGATCGCCTCGGCCGCCCTGGCCGCGGTCTCGACGGCCTGGCCAACGCTGCTCGGCGCGATCCTGGTCGTGGTCTTCGTCCAACTCCAGATGCTGCTCGACTGCAGCGACGGCGAGGTGGCGCGGTGGCGTCGGACGTCGTCTCCGTTGGGGGTCTATCTCGACCGGATCGGTCACTACGTCGCCGAGTGCGGGATCGCGGTCGCGCTCGGGATCCGGGTGACCGGGGAGTTGCGGCTGAGCGGGGTCTGGATCAGCGCCGGGCTCGCGCTCGGGCTGCTGGTCGCCCTGAACAAGGTGGAGAACGACCTGGTCCACGTCTCGCGGCACTACGCCGGGATGCCGCAGGTCCGCGACGCGGAGGACGTCAAGGTCCCGTCCGGCGGCGCTCTTCGGACGGCCCGCCGGATCGCCCGGTTCGTCCCGTTCCACCGGGTGTTCCACTCGGTCGAGCTGTCGATCCTGATCCTGGTCGCCGCGCTGCTCGACCTGTTCCTCGACGGGACCGCGACGACGGTGCTGCTGGCCGGGCTGCTGGCCTCGGCCTGCGTGACCGTCGTCGGGCACCTCGCCGCGGTGATCGGCTCGTCGAGATTGCGATGAACAACCTCGAGCAGACCGCGGCGCGACCGCGGTACGGCGTGGTCGTGCTGACCATGGGCAACCGGCCCGCCGATCTCGACCGTGGACTCCGCTCGCTACTCGACCAGACCGGAGTCGACCTCGACGTCGTGGTGGTCGGCAACGGCTGGGATCCGGTCGGACTGCCCGCCGGGGTCAAGGCGTACGGGCTGCCGCAGAACCTGGGCATCCCGGCCGGTCGGAACGCCGGGGTCCCGCTGGTCACCGGCGAGCTGATCTTCTTCCTCGACGACGACGCCGCGTTGCCGCGTACGGACCTGCTGGCCGAGATGGCCCGGCGCTTCGACGCGGATCCCGGCCTGGGTCTGATCCAGCCGCGGGTCGTCGACCCTGAAGGGTTGCCGGCGCCGCGGCGCTGGACCCCGCGAGTCCGGGTCGGAGACCCCGGCCGCTCGAGTCCGGCGATGAACGTCTGGGAAGGTGCGGTCGCGATGCGCCGGGCGGCGTTCGATTTCGCCGGCGGCTGGCCCGAGCCGTTCTGGTACGCCCACGAGGGGATCGAACTGGCCTGGCGGGTCTGGGACGGCGGCTGGCACGTCCGCTACGCCGGCGACCTGGAGGTGCATCACCCGGCCATCCAGCCGACCCGGCATGCGGAGTTCTACCGCTTCCAGGCGCGCAACCGGGTCTGGCTGGCGCGCCGGAACCTGCCGCTGCCGGTCGGCATCGCGTACGTGCTCGCCTGGGCCGGGGTCGGCGGCATCCGACTCCGCTCCCGCGAGGCCATCGCCGAAACCCTCCGTGGCTACCGGATCGGCCTCACCCAGCCCGCGGGTGCCCGCCGCCCGATGAGCTGGCGCACGGTCTGGCGGATGACCCGCGCCGGCCACCCACCGCTGCTGTGACTTCGGAAGCACGCCTGGGGGTCTAGCGTGGCGGGGTGGTGAGCGAGGGGCGGGCGTGGACGGCGTGGGCGATCAAGCAGGTGGAAGCCGACACCAATCGGAGCGCGGACACCCATCTTCATCCGTTTCCCCTGCCACCGGAGTGGGGGATCCAGCTCTATCTGAAGGACGAGTCGGTGCATCCGACCGGCAGTCTGAAGCACCGGTTGGCCCGCTCGCTGGTGCTCTACGGGCTGTGCAACAACTGGATCACCGCGGGCACCACGCTGGTCGAGGCGTCCTCGGGGTCCACCGCGGTCAGTGAGGCCTATTTCGCGCGCTTGCTCGGATTGCCGTTCGTCGCGGTGATGCCGGCCACGACCGTCCGCGAGAAGGTCGCGCTGATCGAGTTCTACGGCGGGCGGTGTCATCTGGTCGACGATCCCGGAAGTGTGTACGCGGTGGCCGCCGGGATCGCGGAGGAGAGCGGCGGCCACTACCTCGACCAGTTCACCTACGCCGAACGGGCGACCGACTGGCGCGGCAACAACAACATCGCCGAGTCGATGTTCCACCAGCTCGACCGCGAAACCCACCCGGTCCCGGACTGGATCGTGGTCGGCGCCGGGACCGGCGGGACGAGCGCGACCATCGGTCGCTATCTGCGGCTGATGCACTACCCGACCCAGTTGTGCGTCGTCGACCCGGAGGGCTCGGCGTTCGCCGAGGGGTGGCGCCGCGCGGACACCTCGGTCACCGGGGTCGGTTCGCGGATCGAGGGGATCGGTCGTCCGCGGGTCGAACCGAGCTTCATCGGCGCCCTGGTCGACCGGATGATCACCGTCCCCGATGCGGCCTCGGTGGCGGCCATGCGCTGGTGCACCCGCACCCTCGACCGCTGGGTCGGTGGCTCGACCGGGACGAACATCTGGGGTGCGCTGCAGTTGATCGCCGAGATGCGAGCGGAAGGGCGTACGGGCAGCGTGGTCACCCTGCTGTGCGACGACGGACGCCGCTACGCCGGCAGCTATTACGACGATGCCTGGGTCGCCGCCCGGGGCTGGGATCTCGCGCCGCCGACCCGGGTGCTCGAGGAGTTCCTGGTCACCGGCACCTGGCCGGTCAGCTGCCGATGATCAACCCCGCGGCGAGGGTCACCGCCACGGCCAGCTCGGCGGTGCCGGTGCCCTTGAGCACCGGGATGAGCGCCGGTCCGAGCGCGCCGCCGCGTACGGTCCGGATCGACGGGACGATCACGGCCAGTCCGACCAGGCCGAGCAGGGCCCACGGCGTGGTCAGCGCCGCGACCGTCGCCACCATCGCCGCCGCCACGATCGCGGCCGCCAGATAGGCGTTGCGCGTCCGGTGGTCGCCGAGCCGGGTGGCCAGGGTGCGCTTGTCGACGGCGGTGTCACCGACGATGTCGCGCAGGTTGTTGGCGATCAGGATCGCGCACGCCAACGACCCGATGCCGACGGCCAGCGCGACGCTGCCGAGGGTGACCCGGCCGATCTGGAGGTAGACCGTGCCGCACACCGCGACCAGCCCGAAGAACACGAAGACGAACACCTCGCCCAGCCCCGCGTACCCGTAGGGGCGTTTGCCTCCGGTGTAATACCACGCCGCCAGGATGCTCACCGCGCCGACGATGATCAGCCACCACTGACCGGTGAGCACGACGACGAGGAGCCCGGCCGACGCCGCCACCCCGAAGCCACCGAACGCCGCGCGTTTGACCGCGCCCGGAGCGGCCAGTCCGGAGCCGACCAGCCGCAGCGGGCCGACCCGATCGGCGTCGGTCCCGCGGATGCCGTCGGAGTAGTCGTTCGCGTAGTTCACCCCGACCTGCAGGGCGACGCTGACCACCAGGGCCAGCAGCGCCACGACCGGTCGGAAACCGTCCTCGAAGACGGCCAGCCCGGTGCCGGCGATCACCGGAGCAAGGGCGGCCGGGAGCGTACGCGGTCGTGCGCCCGCCAGCCACTGGCCGGGGGTCGGCCGCCCGGCAATGCCAGTCATCGGGCGGCTTCGGCGGTGACCACGTCGCGGATCCGGGCGCGATCGGGCTTGCCGCTGCTCAGCTGCGGGAGGGGGTCGAGGACGACGACGCGGCGGGGGAGCGCGGCGCGGGGGAGCCGCGCGGCCAGGGCGATCTGCAGGTCGTCGAGATCGGCCGCGACGTCGACGACGGCGAGGACGAGCGAACCCCGATCGGGGTCGGGGACGGCCAGGGCCACCCCGGTGCCACCGAACCCAGCCGCCCAGCGACCGATCTCCCGCTCGACCACTGCCAAATCGATCTTGTGACCGGCCGAGATGATCACGTCGTCCACCCGGCCGAGCACCTCGAGCCGGCCGGCGGTCCAGCGGCCGCGGTCGGCGGTGACCAGCCGACCGTCGATCAGCGTCTCCGCGGTCCGGGCCGGGTCGCCCCAGTAGCCCGAGAACAACACGGGGCCGGCGATGCTGATCCGGTCCTGCGGACCCAGCTCGATCGACGTCTCGGAGAGCGGCTCGCCGTCGTAGACGCAGCCACCGCAGGTCTCGCTCATCCCGTACGTGGTGACGACCCGGATGCCCCGCTCGGCGGCGGCGGTCAGCAGCGTCGGATCAGCCGGGCCACCACCGAGCAGCACGGTGTCGAACCGGGCCAGGGCGCCGACGGTCGCCGGGTCGCGCAGGGCCCGGGACAACTGGGTCGGGACCAGCGAGAGGTAGCGCCGGGGGCCGATCCGGTCCACCGCGTCGACCAGACGGTCGAGCTGTCCGGACACGGTCTCGACCCGGGTCCCGGCCACGGCCGCCCGAGCGAGCACCATCAGCCCGGCCACGTAGTGCATGGGCAGGGCCAGCACCCAGTCACCCGGGCCGCCGAGCCGCTCGTGGGTCGCGGTCACCGCCGCCCGGATCGCCGTCCGCGACAGCATCACCGCCTTCGGGCTGCCGGTCGAACCGGACGTGCCGCAGACCGCGGCCAGATCGGTCGCGTCGGGAGCGGGACGGTTCGTCGTCCACTCGACCAGGGGCGCGCGTTCGACCGGGTCGGACGGCAGCGGCAGCACGGCCTCCCCCCCGGCAAGGGCGTGGGCCAGCGCGGCGCCCGTCTGATCGGGTTCGGCGAGTCTCACGGGGCCCAAGGCTAGTGGCACCGCAGCCCCGGCCGCCGATGCGCGGACCGCGGGTCTGACGCCATCGCGACCGGGTGAGACTGGGGGCGTGCCTACGTACGCGATCGGTCTGCGGAGCCGATTCCGAGGGATCACCGAGCGACAGGGGCTGATCTGGCGGGGTGCGCGCGGCTGGACCGAGTGGAGTCCGTTCCTCGACTACGCCGGCGACGAACTCGTTCCCTGGCTGCGAGCCGCCGACGAGGCCGCTGAGCTCGGCTGGCCGGATCCGGTCCGCCACGCCATCCCGGTCAACGCCACCGTTCCGGCGTTGGAGCCCGAAGCCGCCGCCGCGCTGGTCATCGCGGCCGGCTGCGGGACGGCCAAGATCAAGGTTGCCGAACCGGGGCAGACCTTGGCCGACGATCTCGACCGGGTCGCGGCGGTCCGCTCGGCGTTGGGGCCGGCGGGCCGGATCCGGGTCGACGCCAACGGGGGATGGTCGGTCGAACAGGCCGAGACCGCCCTCGGCCGACTGAGCCGCTTCGACCTCGAGTACGCCGAACAGCCCTGTCGGACGGTGGAGGAGCTCGCCGAACTGCGGCTCCGGCTGGCCCGCCGTCACCTCGCCGTCGACATCGCGGCCGACGAATCGATCCGCCGCGCCGCCGACCCCTACCGGGTCGCCGAACTGGAGGCCGCCGACATCGCCGTGCTCAAGGTCCAGCCGCTCGGTGGCGTACGCGCCTGCCTGGAGATCGCCGAACGGATCGGGCTCCCGGTCGTGGTGTCGAGCGCCCTGGAGACCTCGGTCGGGCTCCGCGCCGGGATCGCGCTGGCCGCCGCACTGCCGCAGCTCCCGTACGCGTGCGGGCTGAACACCGCGAGGCTGCTCACCGACGACCTGGTGGTCTCGCCGCTGATCGCCGTCGACGGGATGCTCCCGGTGGCCGATCTGGTCGTGGACGAAGCAGCGCTCGATCGGACCCGGGCGGACGCCGCGACCGAGGAACTCTGGCAGGCTCGACTCGTGGAGACCCGGCGGCGCGCTGATGGGTGAGTCGACGCACTGCGCCCGGGTGCTGGTCGAGGAACTGATCACCCGTGGGGTGACCGAGGTGGTCCTGGCGCCCGGATCGCGGAGCGCGCCCCTCGCGTACGAGGTGCTCGAAGCGGACCGGATCGGCCTGCTCCGGCTGCACGTCCGGGTCGATGAGCGGACAGCCGGTTTTCTCGCGCTCGGCCTGGCCAAGCAGTCCGGTGCCCCGGTGGCCGTCATCACCACCTCGGGCACGGCCACCGCCAACCTGCACCCGGCGGTGCTCGAGGCCTGGCACAGCCGCGTGCCGCTGGTTGTCCTCACCGCCAGCCGACCGCGCGCGGTGATCCACGCCGGCGCCAACCAGACCACCGATCAGGAGCACCTGTTCGGTCGCCACGTCCGCGGCTACGCCGGGATCGGCGATCGGGACGGTCACCCGTGGAGCTGGCGGTTCGAGCTGGCCCGGCTCCTGGTGGCGGCCACCGGCGCGCGCGGCACCGCCCCGGGCCCGGTCCAGCTCAACGTCGAGTTCGGCGAGGAGCTCGCGCCGTCGGGGAACGAGGACCCGATCACTCTCGGTGCCCTCGACATCGCCGACCGCTCGCCCGCCGGTGAGCCGTTCGCGCTGACCGAGGGCCCGCAGACCGTCATCGTGGCGGGCGACGCCGGACCCGCGATCGGCCGGGACCTGGCCGGCCGGGCCGGCGGCGGCCGGGGTTCCGTTGCTGGCCGAGCCGTCGAGCAACGCGCGTCGCGGCCCGGCGGCCATCGGCACCCAAAGGCTGTTGGTGGGCACCTCGCTGGCCGAGGGGATCGAGCGCGTGGTCGTGGTCGGGCGGCCGACGCTGTCGCGGCCGATCAGCCGGCTGCTGGCCCGCCGTGAGGTCGACCTGATCGTGGTCAGCGATCATCCGGATTGGATCGACCCCGGCCTGGCGGTGTCGCGGGTGGTCGATGCCGTCACCCTGCCCGTCGGCGATCCGCAATGGCTGCGCACCTGGACCCGGGCGGACGCCGAGCTACGGGCCGGGCTCGAAGCGCTGCTGGGCGAGCAATCGGTGCTGACCGGGCCGACGCTGGCCGCGATGCTCTGGGCGGCGCTCGACGACGGCGACACCTTGTTCGTCGGCTCGTCGAACCCCATCCGCGATCTCGATCTCGCCCCGATCGGTCCGGAGCCTCCGGCGGTCTACGCCAACCGCGGTCTCGCGGGCATCGACGGCAGCGTCTCCACGGCGACGGGCATCGCCCTCGCGGTGGGGCGACCCACCCATGCCCTGCTCGGCGATGTCACGACCGTGCACGACCTGACCGGACTGGTCATCGGCCCGGATGAACCCCGCCCGGATCTGCGCATCGTCGTCGCGTCGGACAACGGCGGCAGCATCTTCGCCACCCTCGAACACGGTGAGCCCGCGCGGCAGGGCTCGTTCGAGCGATTGTTCGGCACGCCGCACCACCTCGATTTCGCTGCGCTGAGCGCAGCGACCGGGGTGTCCTACCGCCGGGTGCAGGACACCGGCGAACTCGCCGACGCCCTGGCGGAACCGCCGATCGGGGTCGAGCTGACCGAGGTGGTGGTCGATCGCCGCCGGCGGCGGCAGCTGCACCTGGCCATCACCGAGTTGGTCACTGCGCTCGGAGCCACGCTCTGAGCCGGTGGGTCGCCCGGACGTCGTCCTCGTTGTACTCCAGCACGCGCGTCGCCGCCTGATCGCGCGCCTCAGCCGTCGGCTGATGAACCGCGTCGCGGAACCACAGCTGGGAGTTGAGGCCGCCCGGGTCGTCGTCGCGCCAGGAGAAGCCGGCGTGCTGGGCGATCAGCTTCAGACCGAGTCCGCTCGCGCCGAAGTAGTGGGCCTTGACGATGTCGAGTAGGTCGACGAAGTGCTCGGCGGCGAACCCGACGGCCCAGGTCAGCGTCGGATCACCGGTCCGCTCGGCCAACGTCTTGACCGCGTTCGGTTCGTAGCTGCTGTAGTGGTAGACCGCGAGGTCTTCGGTCTCGGCCAGCCCGCGGAGCCAACCGAACGCCTCGACGGCCAGCTCAGCCTCGCCGTCGGGGTCGAGATCGCAAAACCGGGTGAACTGGTGGTACACCGGCTCGGATCCGGAGCGCTGAACCAGGAACCCCCACAGATAGATCCGGCCCTCGGCCGAGCTCTCGATGTCGAGGTCGATCTCGACGACCGCGCCGGGAACCTGGATCGGGCCGCGGTCCTCGCGGTCGAACTGGGTCCCGGCGATGATCATCCGGGCCCGGCGGACCGCCAATCTCAGCCGGGCCTCGGCCCCCTGCCGGTGGGTGACCTCGGGCAGGTAGCCCTCGAGCAGTTGATCCAGATCGGCCCCGACCAGGTCGGTGATGGTCGCGATGCCGTGTCGCCGCAGCACCGCGATCTCACGCATGTCGAGCGGACCCTTGTCGATCCGCAGACTGACGTCGTCCGGGTGCAGCTGCGGTCGGCAGTGCTCCCACCACTGACAACGCGCGCACTCGGGGTTGACGATCGGCTGGACCAACGGGGGCAGGTCGATCCTCGGATCACCGGTCCGCGCCGACGCCCGGCGCGCGATGTCGGTCCGGAAGGCGTGTTCGTGGTCGTAGCGCTCGAGCGGACTGCGCAGCCGCCAGCCCTCCGCGCTGCTCCGCGAAAACGTCCGCAGCACCGGCTCAGCCAGATCGGCCCAGGCCAGCACCGGCCCACCGTCGATCAGGTCGGTGCCGAGCACGGCGGCCAGCGGTCGGGCCGCCGCGTACCCGCAGGCCTCGAGCATCCGGTGGTAGTGGGCGAGCTGGACCAGATCCGCCCAGCGGCTGCCGATCCGCAGCGCGAGCTCCGGCCGCCGAGCGGCCTGCTCCGGCCCCGGGGCGCGCAACGTCGAGCACAGCAGCCCCGACTCGGGCTCCTCCGCCGGGGTCCGGCGGAGTCGGTCGATGATCTTGTGGAACTTCACCTCCGCCGGGTGATAGGCCGGCCGCCCGTCCACCGTGTCGGCGCCGCGGACCAGCAGGTCGGGGTATCCGGCGCGGTGCCCGGTCCGGTCGACCGGCAGGCAGCCGCCGATGATGACCGCGGCCCCGGAGGCCATGGCCCGCAGACAGGCTTCGGTCTGTACGCCGCGCGACTCCGCGATCAGCAGGCGCAGGTCGATCACCCGGCCCGGTGCCTGGGTGATCAGCCGCTCGACGGTCTGTTTCTCGAAGTCGGCCCCGCCGTCGAACAGCTCCGCCAGCGCATCGCTCGGCTGCCCCTCCGGTCGACTCAGTGTCGGGTCGTACGCGTTCTGCGTCTTCACCGGACAGGTGCGGGCGGCGTACGCGCCGAGGAGCAGGGGGCCGGTGTCGGTCCGGGTCGGGGCGTTCTGCAGATCGATCATGCCGGTGCACCCGCCCGGTGCAGCGCGACGATGCCCCGCGAGAGGTTGCGCCACTCGACCTGCTGCCACCCCGCCCGCTCGATGACGGCGGCCAGCCCCGGCTGATCGGGCCAGGCCTGGATCGATTCGGCGAGATAGCGGTAGGCCACCGGGTTGGAGGACACCAGCGAGGCGATCTTGGGCAGCGCGGCCATCAGATACTCCGAGTAGAGCACTCGGAACGGGCGCCACGTCGGGGTGGAGAACTCGCAGATGACCAGCCGGCCGCCCGGGCGGGTGACCCGCAGGAGTTCGGTCAGCGCCGCAGCGGCATCCTCGACGTTGCGGAGCCCGAACGAGATGGTCACCGCATCGAAGCTGTCGTCGGCGAACGGCAGCCGCAGTGCGTCACCCGCGATGAACGGCAGCTGGGGGAGGCGACGCTTGCCGACCTGGAGCATGCCGTCGGACAGATCGGTGGGCACCACGATCGCCCCGGCCGCGGCGAACGGCACGCTCGACGTACCGGTCCCGGCGGCCAGGTCGAGGATGCGCTGGCCCGGCCGTGGGTCGACCGCTTCGACCACGTCGAGCCGCCAGGCCCGATCCTGGCCGAGCGAGATGATGTCGTTGGCCAGGTCGTAGCGGGCGGCGACGCGGTCGAACATCGCCGCGACGTCGGCGCGGCGCTTGTCGAGGGTCGCTCTGGTCTCAGGCACGAGCGAAAGCCTGCCACGGGTCACCGACAGTTTCTCCTGACTTGCGCCCACCGCTCGTCAGCGATTTCTGGTCTGCGCCCACCCGCCACGCCTCATCCAACCCCGCCGTCTGCGCACACACGCGCCCCAACGGCCCGGATTCCGCTGGATCAGTTGCCGTCTTCGCGCACAAGTGCCGAAACGGCCTGATCACCCGACGCGCGGGTCAGATCGCGCCGACCGCCTGCACATCGGTGGGAGCAGCGGCGTCCGGATCGGACTCGATACTCACCGCCAGATCGGCCGAGCTGTCGATCGGACCTCTGAACCACTGCTTCTGGTCACCACCCGCGGCGACCAGGTTGTCCGGAGCGGGCGTACCCGCGGCGTTCAACGTCCACAGCTTGTAGGTGTTGTCCGCGCCGGGGGACGGCAGATCGTTGCCGACGAAGAGCGCCCGATCGAGACTCTTCGAGACCACGAAGGAGACCTGGCCGCCGTTCTTCATCGTCTGCCGGACCACTTTCACGTCGGGAGCGTTGAACAGCTGGGTCTCCAGCGCCTGGTCGGCGACCTGGGTCTGCTGCTGCTGGGTCAGGTTGTAGACCCAACCGCCGAGCGCCAGGGCGATCACCATGGCCGCGGCGACGGCGAACGACAACAGTCGGGCCCCACGTCGACGACGGCGTTCGGCGAGTTCGTCGATCGGCATCGTCCGGACCGGCGGAGCCGGGGGACCGGCGGGCACGTCGGCCAGCAGCGGAGCGGGGATCTCGGGTGGCAGCACCCGGGTCTCCGAGATCGCCGAGAGGATCGAACCCCGCAGCATCGGAGGTGGCGCCGCCAGGGCCGGACCGGTGGTGGTGGCCAGCAGGGAGAGCTCGGCGGCGGTCTCGCAGAACTCGATGACCTCACGGCTACAGGTCGGGCACTCGGCCAGATGCTGTTCGAACTCCTCGAGCTCCTCGGGGTCGAGCGCGTCGATCACGTACGAGCCGACGGCTCCATGGATCTCACTCATGCTTCCACCCCCAAGGCGTCGCGCAGGCCGATCAGGCCATCACGGATGCGGGTCTTCACCGTGCCGAGCGGCAGCTTCAACAGCTGGGCCACCTGGCTCTGGGTGTATCCGCCGAAATAGGCGAGGGTGAGGGCCTCGCGTTGAATCGCCGTCAACGAGGCCATCCCCTTTCTCACTCGTTCCACGTCCAGTTGTTGCTCGACGCCGTCCCAGACTTCGTCGGTCTCGCGACCGAGGTTGGCGACGCCGTACTTCTCGTCCCGGGCCGTGTCACTCGACACCGACCGGACCCGATCGACGGCCCGGCGATGGGCCATGGTGGTCATCCACCCGATCACGCTGCCTTTATCCGAGGCGTAGCGCGCGGACTGCCGCCACACCTCGATGTAGACCTCCTGCGTGACCTCGGCCGCATGATCCGGCGAACGGAGCACCCGCAGAATCACTGCGTAGATGCGCCGGGAGGTCAGGTCGTAGAGTTCGCCGAAGGCGTCTTCATGGCCGCGGGCCGACTGGCCCATGAGCTCAGCCAGTCGAGCTGCTTCGGCCTCCCGGCCGGGAGAGCCGGCCCGATTGGGCTCGGCTCCCCCAGCGGTCGGCACCGACGAGAGGTTCACGTTGTCGACCCTCTCATGTGGTGGCGTCGATTCTCAGGACTTCGGCAGCAAAACGGTGTCGATGATGTAGACCGTCGCGTTGGCGGTCTGGACGTTGCCGCAGAGGACCTTGGCGTCGCCGTTCACGGTGAAGGCCTCACCGGAACCCTCGACGGTGACACCCTGCGACTTGTTCAGGCTGTCGTGCTTGCCGGCCAGCATGTCGGGGGACAGACGACCCGGAACGACGTGCTCGGTCAGGATGGCGGTCAGCGTCTTCTTGTCGGCCAGCACCTTGTTGAGCGTCTTCTTGTCGATCTTGGCGAAGGCGTCGTTGGTGGGGGCGAAGACGGTGATGTCCTCGGCGTTGTTCAGCGTGTCGACGAGGCCGGCCTTCTTGACCGCGGTGACGAGAGTGCTGAGCAGCGGGTTGTTGCTGGCGGCGGTGGCCACCGGGTCCTGCGACATGCCGTCGAAGGAGCCCTTGCCCGAGGTCGGAACGGCCGAGCAGGCTTCACCGAAGGGCTGGTCGGTCATCGAGGTGCTCGCCGAGGCGCTGGCCGAAGGGGACTCCATCGGCGCCGAGGACGCGGCGGAGGACGGTGCGGCGGCCGAGGTGGGGGCGGCGGCCGGCTCGGCCGAGGACCCACATGCGGCGAGAGCCAGCGGGAAGGCGATGGCCGTCATCAAGGTGGCGATCTTCGCCGTGCGATTACGAGTGAACATGGGTGTTGCTCCTTATGGAGGATGGTGGTGGTCGTACGAGCGGATTGCCTGCGGCTGGCGGGCATTTCCAGCCCGGCGCTCGCAAGTCCATTCGGGGCCGACCGACCGAGGGGATTGGTGCGGATCCGGATTCGTTTCGGACCGACCTCGAGGGGACGTGGCCCGGCCGGGCTCCGCGCCCGAGAGATGAGTCGGGATTTCGCGTGCGGAGCAGGCAGAATCGCCACCATGGCCAAACGCCCGTCCATCCTCAAGGTCACCGGTCTGACCCGCGCCTTCGGCCCGAACACGATCATCGACAAGTTCAGCCTCGAGGTCCGGGCGGGGGAGGCGATTGCGTTGACCGGGCGTAACGGCGCCGGCAAGTCCACGCTGCTGCGGTGTCTGGTCGGCGCCGATCGTCCCGATGACGGGACCATCCAGGTCTGCGGCAACCCGATGTCGGAGACGTCTCCCGACATCCGCCGCGACGTGGCCACGGTCATCGACGATCTCGACTTCTTCCCCGACCTGAGCGTGGTCGAGCACCTCGACCTGCTGGCCCGGGCCCACGGCATCCCCGATCCCGACCCGCTGGTCGACGAGGTCCTGGAGGAGGTCCAGCTGGTGGCGCAATCCGGTCAGCTGCCCGGCACCTTGTCCTCCGGACAACGTCGTCGACTGGCCCTGGCGACCGCATTCGTCCGACCGCGCAAGCTGCTGATCCTCGACGAGCCGGAGCAGCGGCTCGACGTCGAGGGTGTCACCTGGCTGGCCAACCGGCTCAAGGCCGAGCGGCAGCAGGGCTTGGCCATCGTGTTCGCCTCGCATGAACCGTCGTTGGTCGAGACCGTGGCCACCCGCATCGTCGAGCTGGGAGCGCCCCGCGGATGAGCACCCCCGACGTGGTCGAGCAGCCCGAACTGGTCCCGGCGTCCCCACGTGAACTGAAGGGGATGATCAAGGGGTGGCGCTCCGGTCGGGCCACCCGCAACGTCGTCGAGGCGATCAGTGACGCGTACGTCGCCTTGATCGGGGCCCTGATGATCGGCGCGATGCTGGTCAACGTGGTGCTCAAGGCCCAGGTCACCGTGGCCGCGTGCACGTCGCTCACCTGCGTCTCGGCGCGGACCATCCTGCCGTTCGCGGCCTTCGCCGCCGCGGTGGCGGTGGCGCTGACCGCGAGCCGGTTGTTCGGCCCGGTGCTGGCCTCGGCCGCCGAGGGCTTCTGGCTTCTCGAAGCCCCGATCTCGCGCGCCAAGCTGTTGCAGGCGCGGCTGGTCGCGGCCATCGTCGCCGCGTTCGTGGGCGGGGCGGCCATCGGCACCCTGGTCTCGGCGCTCACCGGTTCGAGCGGCCGAGGCATCCTCGTCTGGGCCGGCGCGACCGGGCTCTCCACGGCCGCTGCGGTCGCTTTCGCCGCCGCCCAACAGGGCGCGGACCGGCACCGGCTGACCCACGCGATCAACTCCCTCTTCGGGGTCGTCGGTGTCGCGGCGCTGGTCGTGGTGGTGGGTGTGGCTGCGGGCTGGTTCAGCCTCGGTCTCAGCCGCGACCGGAGCCTCGAGCTCGGCGTGGCGATGACCGCTTTCTCGGCCCTGGTCCTGGTGCTGTCGGCGATCCTCGCCCGGCTGCGGCTGGCCCGGATCCGCCGGACCCGGCTGCTCAGTGGCGGTGCGCTGGTCTCCGGTCTGTCGGGTGCGTTCTTCGCGCTCGACATCGGTCTGGCCCGCGACATCGTCGTCGAGCGGCGGGCCCAGCAGATCGGCCACGTCAAGCCCAAGCGGGGCAAGGGTCTCGGTCTCGAGGCCATCATCTGGCGCGAGTGGCAGCGGCTGCTCCGCTTCCCGCAGCCGCTCGCCGTGCTGGCCGGGACGATCGTCGTCCCGTACGCCGCCGACGCGCTGGGGATGAGCGTGCTGACCCCGGTCTTCGCGGCTCTGGCGCTGTTCGGTGGTCTGGTGCCGCTGATGGGCGGGCTCCGGGTGCTGACCCGGACCGGCGGCCTCGCGCGCTGCCTACCCTTCACCCTCGCCCGGCTCAAGCTGGCCTCGATCGCGGTGCCGGCGGTGCTGGCCGTGATCTGGGCCGCCGCGACCAGCGCGGCGTTCTCCGGCTTCGGCTCCGTCCGTCCGGTCGACCCGTTCAACGCGACCCTGACCGCGATCGCCGTCTCCGCGATCGGTCTGCTCGGCGCGGTGCGCTGGACTACCGCGAAAGGGGTCGACTACGGCGTACCGATGGTCTCCAGCGGCGCCGGCGCCTTTCCGCCCGGACTGTTCCTCAACCTGTTCCGCGGCTTCGACGTGTGCCTGATCGGAACGGCTCCGCTGGTCCTCGGTGGCTCACCGATGTGGTCGCTGGCCATCGCCGCCATCGTCGCCGGGATCCTGCTCAACTCGATGGACGCCGAGTCGCTCCGCCGGATGCAGGAAGACCAGAAGAAGCAGCTCGACCAGCAGAAGAAGGATCTGGCCGCGGAGCGTCAGCGCCGCAAGTAGTCCGACCCTCGCGGTGCGTCCAGGCCGGCGCGAGTCCTCCGGCTCATTCGGTACTGAACTGGATCTGGTGCCAGCCGGTGGCGCCGGAGGGAAACACCTTGGTGCGGTTCTCGGGCTGGGTCTTGCCGTCCAGGTCGGTGGCACGGACCTGCGCGGTGTGCAGCCCGGCGGAGCCCTCGTAGGCGTACGACCACTGGCGCCACAGATCGATCCCGGCATCGGCGGCCAGATCGGCCTGCTTCCACTCGCCGTCGTCGATCCGGATCTCGACCTTCTCGATCCCGCGGTGCTGGGCCCACGCGGTGCCGCCGAGCATCACCTTGCCGGCGGGCAGGGTGGCCAGGGACTTGGGCACCTCGATCCGGCTCTGGGTGAGGATCGGGGCATCGGTTGCCCAGTCGCGGTCGGTCCAGTACGCGGAGCGCTCGGCGTACGTGGTGAATTCGATGCGTTTCAGCCACTTGGTCGCCGAAACGAAGCCGAACAGTCCGGGCACCAGCATCCGAGCCGGGAACCCGCGCTCATCGGGGAGCGCTTCGCCGTTGAAGCCGACGACGATCATCGCGTCGCGACCGTCGTTGACCGCCGCGTACGGGGTCGAGCAGGTGTAGCCCGAGTCGAGTGAATAGCTGTAGACCTGGTCGACGCCGTCGCGTACGCCGACCCGCTTGATGATCTCGCTGAACGGGACGCCGAGCCACTTCGCGGTGCTGACGTACGGGCCGCCCACTTCGTTGGAGACGCAGGTCAGGGTGATGTTGCGCTCGATCATCGGCATCTGCAGCAGATCGTCGTAGGTCAACGTCATCGGGTTGTCCACCATCCCGTCGACGGTCAGCGTCCAGTCGGCGGTGTCGATCCGCGGCGTGACCAGGCTGATGTCGACGCGGTAGAACTTGTCGTTCGGGGTGATGAAGGGGGAGACGCCGTCGACCTGGACGCCGGCCGGGATCGCCGCGGCGGCCGAGGTGGGCGTGGGTAGCCCGATCATCCGGCGAGCGGCCGAGCCGGCCCCGCGGACCTTCTCGAGCACGAATCCGCCACCTCCGCCGATCACGGCCAGTGCGCCGGCGCCGGTCATCGCGGCGATGAAGCGGCGGCGCGAACCGACCAGCGCAGGGCTGTCCCCGGTCCGCTCGGTGGTGGTCGAGCGAGTGATCAGCACGAGAGTGCCGACGCCGACCAGGGCGGCGACGACCGACGGGATAGCGTCGAAGAGCGTGCCGCGATAGACCGCGGCGGCGGCACCGGCCAGCGCGAGCGCGGCGATACCGATCAGCGCGATCGTGCGCCGCTTCCAGGCGATCAGTCCGATCAGACCGGCGATGACGAGCAGGACGACCCCGACGCTGCCGATCAGGATCGGCTTGTCGTAATTGCCGAAGGTCCGGACCGCGTACTCCTTGGCCGGGGTCGGCGCGGCGTCGATGAGCAGCGAGCCGACCGCAATGATCGGGGATGCGGGCGGGGACAGCAGCGCGGCGACGAGATGCCCCACCCCGACGGCTGCGGCGGCGGCGAGGGCGCCGGCCAGGATCCTGAGGCGTCGGGCCGGTACGGCGCTCGGTTGGGGTGTGGTCATGGAAGCAGTTCGTTGGGCTGGATGCGTGAGATTGGTCGCACGGTCGAGACGTCACTCACATGTGTCCCCGCAGCTACGCTTGCGGACGTGACCGCCGAGGAGCTGACGCCGCCGCGGCTCCGGGTGCGCACCGTGGAGATCGACGACCCGGGCGACCTGATGGCCCTGCTGCCGCCAAGTGAGGCGTACGCCTGGATCCGGCACGGCGACGGCATGGTCGGCTGGGGCGAAGCGGTGCGCCACAAGCCCACCGACATCGACGACGCGGCCGAGTGGTTCGCCGCGCAGGTGGCCCAGCTCGACATCGTGAGCGGCCATCGAACACCCGCCCGCCGGCGCCGGATTCCTGGCCCTCGGCAGTTTCGCCTTCGACCCGTCCGCCAGCGCGGCGGGCTCGGTGCTGGTGGTGCCGCGGGTGGTGGTCGGTCGACGCAACGGGCGGAGCTGGTTGACCACGATCGGACCCCCCACCCCCGAGGCGCTGACGCCGCATCCCGAGCCGCCCGAGCCGCCACGCGGGATCAGCTACGCCGATGGTGCGCTGACCGGTCCGGAGTGGGAGTGCGCGGTGGCCGAGGCCGTCGCCCGGATCGGCCGTGGCGAGCTCGACAAGGTCGTGCTCGCCCGCGACCTGCTGGCCTTCGCCGAGAACGAGATCGACCCGCGCTGGCTCGTCGGTCGGCTGGCCGCCCGCTATCCGCAGTGCTGGACCTACCTGGTCGACGGGCTGGTCGGAGCCACACCGGAGATGCTGGTCCGGCTTGACTCCGGGCTGGCTACCTCGCGGGTTCTCGCCGGGACCATCCGCCGCACGGGGAACGACGATCACGACCTGGCCTCGGCGTTGTCCCAGTCGAGCAAGGATCTCGAGGAGCACGAGTACGCGGTCCGCTCGGTGGCCCGCTCGCTGGCCGGCCACTGCTCGGGGATGCACGTCCCCGACATGCCGTATGTCCTCGAGCTGCCCAACGTGCTGCACCTGGCCACCGACGTCACCGCGGTCGCCCACCCGGGGATCAGCTCGCTGCAACTCGCCGCAGCGCTGCATCCCAGCGCTGCGGTCTGCGGCACGCCGACCGACGCCGCCCGGGCGCTGATCTCCGAGCTCGAGCAGCTCGATCGCGAGCGCTACGCCGGCCCGGTCGGCTGGATCGACGCCAGCGGCGACGGCGAGTGGGCCATCGCCCTCCGCAGCGGGCAGCTCGACCAGACCGACCCGCGCCAGATCCGGCTCTTCGCCGGCTGTGGGATCGTCGCCGGCTCGGATCCCCTAGCCGAACTGGCCGAATCCAACGCCAAATTGATCCCGATGCGGGATGCTCTCGGCTGACGGCGCTGAAATCCAGCGTCCAGTCGTCACGGGCGACCCAGTTTCGCGGCGTGCCGCGCCTCCCGTCACCACTGGACGTCGGTTTTCAGCAGCAGTGGTGCTGGCCGGTGGTGAGTCGCGGCGATTCGGTGCCGACAAGCTCGCTCACCCGATCGACGGACGCCCGCTGCTCGATCACACGCTGGCCGGGCTCGCCACCGACTGGCAGGTGTATCTGGTCGGTCCGCCGCGTCGCACCGATCGCGAGGTCGTCGCCGTCCGCGAGGACCCGCCCGGAGGTGGGCCGACGGCCGGACTGATCGCCGGACTCCGGGCCGCGCTGGCCGATGGCGCCGAGATCGTCCTGGTCGTGCCCGGGGACGCCCCGTTGGCCGGTGCAGCAGCGCGGCTGATGCTCGAGCGGTTGCACGCCCTACCCGAGGCCGACGCGCTGATCGGGTGTCGATCCCGACGGCCAGGAACAACCCCTACAGCTCGCACTGCGACGAGCCGGCGCCGAGCGGCTGATCGCTCTGGCCGGCCCGGAGGCGGGGTCCGGTGCGTCGGCCCGTCGGCTGGTCCGGCAGCTCGATCCGCGGCCGGTCGCGCTGTCCGCCGCGTACGCCTTCGACATCGACGACCAGGATCAACTCGACCGTTGGCTCACTCGACCAGAATCCTCCGACCCCTGAGCGTCTCGCCGAGCCCGCGCACGGAATCTGACGTGTGCTGAGGGGTCTGAGGTCGGCCTCAGGGAGGGTCAGGAGAAGGGCGGGCGGGCGTCCTTGAGCTGGCTGAGTCGACCGGCGGTCCGCCAGGCTCGGGCGATGACATCGTGGTCCTCTTCGGTGATCAGGTTGCCCATCACCCGCAGAGCCACGGTCATCAGTAATCGCGAACGCATCCCGATCGGACCGAGGCGGCCGAGCAGCCCGGGGACGGTGATCAGCCCGGACAGCCGCCGGGCAATGCTGAAGGCCCGGCCGTAGTGCTCGACCAGCACCGCGGGCCAGACGCGTCCGAGATCGTCGGAGCCGAGCAGATCGGCGATCAACCGCCCGGTCTCCAGCCCGTAGTCGATGCCCTCGCCGTTCAGCGGGTTGACGCAGGCGGCGGCATCGCCGATCAACGCCCAGTTGCGGCCGGCCACCCCGCTGACCGCCCCGCCCATCGGGAGCAACGCCGAGGTCGGCATCCGCAGCTCGTCGCCGAGCTGCCAGTCCTCGCGGCGCTGCCGGGCATAGAACGACATCAGCGGTCGCAGGGCGACGTCGGCCGGTCGCTTGGCCGTGGCCAGCGTGCCCACGCCGAGATTCACCTTCCCGCCGCCGAGCGGGAAGATCCAGCCGTAGCCGGACAGCAGCTCACCCTGTTCCCCGCGCAGTTCGAGGTGGGAGGAGATCCACTCGTCGTCGCGATCGGTGTCCAGGTAACTACGCGCGGCGACCCCGTACGCGGTGTCGCGGTGCCAGGTCCGGCCCAGCAGTTTCCCGACCGGGGAGCGGACGCCGTCGGCGACCACCAGCGTCCGGCAGCGCACCGTACGCGGTCCCTCCGCCGTCTCGAACCGGACGGCGCTGACCCGCTCGCCGTCACGTTCGACCGCCACACCCCGGGCGCCGCTCATCTCCTCGGCCCCGGAGTCGAGCGCGGTCCGGCGGATGCGGTCGTCGAGCTCGGTGCGGGTCACCGCGGATCCGTGGTCGGGCAGCGAGCCGCCCGGCCAGGGCAGCTCGAGCACCTGACCGAAGCCGTGCGCGCGGAGCCCGCGGTTGGTGACGTGCGCGCGGGTCCAGTCGCCGAGACCCAGCCGGTCGAGCTCGGCCAGCGCCCGCGGTGTCAGCCCGTCGCCACAGGTCTTGTCGCGCGGGAAGGTCGCGGCGTCGGCCAGCAGCACCTGGTGCCCGGCCCGCGCGGCCCACGCCGCGGCCGACGATCCGGCCGGACCGGCGCCGACGACCAGCACCTCGGTCTCGGTCTCGACCTGCGTCATCCCACTCCTCGTCCGGTGACCAACTGGGGGCAGATTGCGCCGCCGGGGTCGGTTTCGATGTCATCTGCCCCCAGTTTTGTCGATCCGGGGGCGCGGCTCGATTGTTCCACCCGCCACCCAGCCGACCCGTCAGGAGCGATGGAGCGACCCCCGTCGCCGAGTCGCAAACAATACGCAGCGTCGGCGTTGCGTAATTGGTGGCGTTTCTCCTAGTCGGCTCATCATTAGGTCCTGCGTGTGATCGTGTGGCGATCGTCGTAGAGTGAGTCCGCTGACTTAGTGAACGGATTCACGAGCGGCACCCGGGACGGCAGTAGGAGCGATCATGACGAGCACGGCGACGACGCCGGTGGGACGGCGATGAGCCTCTATCTGGGCATCGTGATCCTGCTGGCCATCGCATCGGGATTCGTCGGGTTGACGATCCTGACCAGCGTGCTGGTCGGCCCCGGCCGCTACAACCGGGCCAAGTACGACTCGTACGAGTGCGGCATCCAGCCCACCCCGCAGCCCATCGGCGGCGGGCGGTTCCCGGTGAAGTACTACATCACGGCGATGCTGTTCATCGTCTTCGACATCGAGATCGTCTTCCTCTACCCGTGGGCGGTCAGCTTCGACCAGATGGGCACGTTCGCCCTGGTCGAGATGGTGTTGTTCATCGCCACCGTGTTCGTGGCGTACTTCTACGTGCTCCGCCGCGGCGGATTGGATTGGGACTGATCATGGGTGTGGAAGAGAAGCTGCCGAGCGGCGTCCTGCTGACCACGCTCGAAGGCCTGTTCGGCTACATGCGCAGCTCCGCCTTCTGGCCGGCCACCTTCGGCCTCGCCTGCTGCGCGATCGAGATGATGACCTACGGTGCGCCTCGCTACGACTCGGGTCGCTGGGGCCAGGAGGTCTTCCGGGCCTCCCCGCGCCAGGCCGACCTGATGATCGTGGCCGGACGGGTGAGCCAGAAGATGGCTCCGGTCCTGCGCCAGATCTACGACCAGATGCCCAACCCGAAGTGGGTGCTCGCCATGGGCGTCTGCGCCAGCACCGGTGGCATGTTCAACAACTACGCGATCGTCCAGGGCGTCGACCACGTCGTGCCGGTCGACATGTATCTGCCCGGGCTGCCCGCCACGGCCGGAGATGCTGATCGATGCGATGTTCAAGCTGCGCGACAAGGTCAAGACCACCCCGATCGGGATCAACGCCACCCACGCCGACCAACAGTCCGAAGAGCGGCAGCTGGCCATGCCCGCGCTGGCCGAGCGCAAGGGTCTCCTCCGTTGAGTGAGGGTGTGAACGCCGAGTCCGACGCCAACGCCCCGGTCAAGGGCGCCGACCCGCAGGGCGAGTCGGCCCCCGACGCCGGGACCAAGGCGGAGCAGCAGACCGGTCCGGCTCCGGCCGTCGCCACCGCCGAGACCGAGGCCTCGGAGTCGGTCGCCGACGCCGAGCAGAGTCAGGTGGCGGTCCCCGAGCCCAAGGCCGAGGTGCTCGAGGTCCAGCAGGGGATGTTCGGCGTACGCGGCACCGGGGACACCTCCGGCTACGGCGGACTCACCCAGGTGATCGGCTTCCCGGCTTCCACCGAACCGCCGTTCGGCGGCTGGTGGGACCAGTTCTACGACCGGGTCCGCGAGCTGTTCGCCCAGGGGTCGGAGAACATCGCGGTGCACCAGGTCTTCGAGAAGGTCGTCGTGCACCGCGGCGAGATCACCTTCTACGTCGCGCCGGGCCACCTGACCGCGCTGGTCTGGCACCTGCGCGATGACGCCCATCTGCGGTTCGAGTTCTGCAGCAGCGTCTCCGGCGTCCATTACCCGGCTGACCAGGGCCGCGAACTGCATGCGGTCTACCACCTGCAGTCGATGACCCACAACCGGCGGATCCGGCTCGAAGTAGCGGTACCCGATTCCGATCCGCACATCCCGTCGGTGGTCCCGACCTATCCGACCGCCGACTGGCACGAGCGCGAGACGTACGACATGTTCGGCATCGTCTTCGACGGCCATCCGGCGCTGACCCGGATCCTGATGCCGGACGACTGGCCCGGCCACCCCCAACGCAAGGACTACCCCCTCGGCGGCATCCCCGTCGAGTACAGCGGTGCCACCATCCCGCCGCCGGACGAACGACGGAGTTACCACTAGTGACTACTTTCATGGGCGCCAGCGCCCCCGACCGGACGGGTTCGTCCGATCCCTTCGGTGCTGCCGCCGACGCGGCCGAGGGCCGGGTCTACACGGTCACCGGGCAGGACTGGGACGAACTCGTCGCCGAGCAGGCCGAGCGCGGTGACGAGCGCATCGTGGTCAACATGGGCCCGCAGCACCCGTCGACCCACGGTGTCCTCCGGTTGATCCTGGAGATGGAGGGCGAGTCGGTCCACGAGGCGCGCTGCGGGATCGGCTATCTGCACACCGGCATCGAGAAGAACATGGAGTTCCGCACCTGGACCCAGGGCGTGACCTTCTGCACCCGGATGGACTATCTGTCCCCGCTGCACAACGAGACCACGTACTGCCTCGGCGTCGAGCGGCTGCTCGACATCGAGGACCAGATTCCCGAGAAGGCCAACGTCATCCGGGTGATGATGCTCGAGCTCAACCGGATTTCCTCGCACCTGGTCTGCATCGCCACCGGGGGTATGGAGATCGGCGCGCTGACCGTCATGACGATCGGCTTCCGCGAGCGGGAGAAGGTGCTCGATGCGTTCGAGCTGATCACGGGTCTGCGGATGAACCACGCCTACATCCGCCCCGGCGGCGTCGCCCAGGATCTGCCCGACGGGGCGCTCGACCACGTGCGTGACCTGGTCGCCTGGATGAAGAAGCACCTGCCCGAGTACGCCGCCTTCTGCAACGAGAACCCGATCTTCAAGGGTCGGCTCAGCGGTGTCGGCCATCTCGATCTGGCCGGCTGTCTGGCTCTGGGGATCACCGGTCCGCCGCTGCGCTCCACCGGCTACGACTGGGACCTGCGCAAGAAGCAGCCGTACTGCGGCTACGAGACCTATGACTTCGACGTGCAGACCTGGGACGCCCCCGACGCGTACGGGCGGTTCCGGATCCGGCTCAACGAGATGTGGGAGAGCCTCAAGATCGTCGAGCAGTGCGTGGCCCGGCTGGAGAAGATGCATGGCGACCCGATCATGGTCGCCGATGCGAAGATCGCCTGGCCGTCGCAGCTGTCCATCGGTAGCGACGGGATGGGCAACTCCAACGAGCACATCAAGCACATCATGGGCGAGTCCATGGAAGCCCTGATCCACCACTTCAAGCTGGTCACCGAGGGCTTCCGGGTGCCGGCGGGCCAGGCGTACGTGCCGATCGAGTCGCCGCGCGGCGAACTCGGCGCCCACGTCGTCTCCGACGGCGGAACCCGACCGTTCCGGGCCCACTTCCGCGACCCGAGCTTCGTCAACCTGCAAGCCATGCCCGTGATGTGCGAAGGCTCGATGGTGTCCGATGTCGTCGTGGCCGTCGCCTCGCTCGATCCCGTCATGGGAGGCGTCGACCGATGACCACGGTGATCCTGGGGACCGGACCGGCCGAACGGCGCTTCGCAACCATCCGCCCTCGCAGGCTCGGGCTCCCGCCAGACCCATCCACGCTCAGCGCCGTCCCGCCGGTCCGGTCACCAGGGGCCCGACGGCCGGGGATCACCACACCCGGTGCCGGATCGCGCGAGGAGATGCCACGATGACGCGACTCATCGAGCCACAGGTTCCGGCTTCCGGCGGTCATGCCGGCGGTGATGTCGGCTCCGAGGAGCTGATTGGCCACGGGGTGCATCGCAACAGGGGCGACAACCCCCATGGAGCCCCGGAACACCACATGAAGACGCACTTCGACGAGCCGAGCCTCGATTACGCGGCCCGGGACACCAAGATCGACGAGAAGACGATCGCCGAGCTGCGGTCGATCGCCGCGCGGTATCCGCAGGCGCGGTCGGCGCTGCTGCCGATGCTGCACCTGGTCCAGAGCGTCGAGGGGCGGGTGACGCCGGCCGGGATCGAGGTCTGCGCCGACATCCTCGCCATCTCCACCGCCGACGTCAGCGGGGTCGCGACGTTCTACACGATGTACAAGCGACGTCCGGTGGGGGAGTACCACGTCGGTGTCTGCACCACTGCGCTGTGCGCGGTGATGGGGGGCGACGAGGTGTACGCCGCATTGCAGGAGCACCTGGGGATCGGCAACGACGAGACCACCGCGGACGGCAAGATCACGCTCGAGCACCTGGAGTGCAACGCCGCCTGCGACTTCGCTCCGGTGATGATGGTCAACTGGGAGTTCTTCGACAACACCACGCCCCGGCGGGCCTGTCAGATCGTCGACGAGTTGCGGGCGGGCGAGCCCGTCCAGCCGACGCGTGGCGCCGAGGTCGTGACCTGGAAGCAGGCCGAGCGGCTGCTCGCCGGATTCCCCGACGACCGCGCCGATCAGGGGCCGACAGCGGGCGCGCCTTCGCTGCTGGGTCTCACCATCGCCCGCGAACGCGGTTGGAGCGCCCCCGCGCGCCCGCAGGACGCGGATTCCGAGCAGACAGGGAGCGAGGAAGCCTCGAATGACTGACGTGTTGACCCCCGTCCTGACGGCCAACTGGGGTGATGATCGCGCCTGGAAGCTGACCAACTACGAGCACCGTGGCGGCTACCAGGCACTGCGCACCGCGCTGCAGATGACCCCGGCCGATGTGGTCGGCGTGGTCAAGGACTCCGGTCTGCGCGGACGCGGCGGCGCCGGCTTCCCGACCGGGATGAAGTGGAGCTTCATCCCGCAGGACAACCCGAAACCCACGTACCTGGTGGTCAACGCCGACGAGTCCGAGCCGGGCACCTGCAAGGACATCCCGCTGATGATGGCCTCGCCGCACACGCTCGTCGAGGGCGTGATCATCGCCGCGTACGCGATCCGCGCCAGCCATGCCTTCATCTACGTCCGCGGCGAGGTGCTGCACGTGGTCCGTCGACTGCAGCAGGCCGTCCGCGAGGTCTACTCGGCCGGCTATGTCGGTCGCAACATCCTCGGCACCGGCTACGACCTCGAGATCATCGTGCACGCCGGCGCCGGCGCGTACATCTGCGGTGAAGAGACCGCGTTGCTCGACAGCCTGGAGGGTCGACGCGGCCAGCCGCGGCTGCGGCCGCCGTTCCCGGCCATCGCCGGGCTCTACGCCAGCCCGACGGTGATCAACAACGTCGAGACGATCGCCTCCGTCCCGGCCATCGTGGCCAACGGGGCCGAATGGTTCTCCTCGATGGGCACTGAGAAGTCCAAGGGCATGACGATCTACTCGCTGTCCGGTCACGTGACCAACCCCGGTCAGTTCGAGGCGCCGCTCGGCATCACGCTGCGTGAGCTCCTCGAGCTCGCCGGGGGGATCCGCGAAGGTCACCAGCTCAAGTTCTGGACCCCCGGTGGCTCCTCGACCCCGATGTTGACCGCCGAGCACCTCGATCTGGCCCTCGACTACGAGGGCATGGCCGCGGCGAAGACGATGCTCGGCACCAAGGCGTTGCAGTGCTTCGACGAGACCACCTCGGTGGTCCGGGTCGTGTTGCGCTGGACCGAGTTCTACAAGCACGAGTCGTGCGGCAAGTGCACCCCGTGCCGCGAGGGCACCTGGTGGCTGGTGCAGATCCTCAAGCGGCTCGAGGCCGGGCGTGGTGAGCCGGGCGACATCGAGAAGCTCCTCGACCTGTGCGAGAACATCCTGGGCCGCTCGTTCTGCGCGCTCGGCGACGGCGCCACCTCGCCGATCAGCTCGGCGATCAAATTCTTCCGCGACGAGTTCGAGGCCGGGATGCACACCCCCGCCTGGGAGCTGTTCCCGTACGAGCGCTCGAGCATCCTGGTCCGCGAAGGAGCCGGAGTATGACGGTATTGCTCGGTCGCGCTTCGCGCTCCGGGGTCCTGAGCTCCGCCGAGTCTCGGTCGTTCGTCGCGATGCCCACCGACGAAAAGCGTGTCGGCGTTCCTCGCTCCTGCACTCCCGAGAGGCTTCGCTCATGACCGGGTTGATCGGTCGCGCTCCGCGCTCCGGGGTCCTGAGCTCCGCCGAGTCTCGGTCGTTCGTCGCGATGCCCACCGACGAAAAGCGTGTCGGCGTTCATCGCTCCTGCACTCCCGAGAGGCTTCGCTCATGACCGTCACCTCGGCCAACTCGACCGCCGTCGAGAAGCATCAGGACCTGATCACGCTGACCATCGACGACGTCGAGGTTTCGGTGCCCAAGGGCACGCTGGTGATCCGGGCGGCCGAGCTGATCGGCGTCGACATCCCGCGGTTCTGCGACCACCCGTTGCTCGACCCGGTCGGCGCGTGCCGCCAGTGTCTGGTCGAGGTGCCCGACGCCGGAAACGGTCGCGGGATCCCCAAGCCCCAGGCCTCGTGCACCCTCGAGGTGGCCGCCGGCATGGTGGTCAAGACCCAGCTCACGTCGCCGGTCGCCGACAAGGCCCAGCACGGCAACATGGAGTTCCTGCTCGTCAACCACCCGCTCGACTGCCCGATCTGCGACAAGGGCGGCGAATGCCCGCTGCAGAACCAGGCGATGTCGCACGGGTACGCCGAAAGCCGGTTCACCGACGTCAAGCGGACCTACCCCAAGCCGATCCACCTGTCGGCCAACGTGCTGCTCGACCGCGAGCGCTGCGTGCTCTGCGCTCGCTGCACCCGCTTCTCCGAGCAGGTCGCCGGTGACCCCTTCATCGCGCTGATCGAGCGGGGGGCGCTGCAGCAGGTCGGCATCTACGAGGACCAGCCGTTGGAGTCCTACTTCTCCGGCAACACGATCCAGATCTGCCCGGTCGGCGCGCTCACCAGCGCGGCGTACCGGTTCCGTGCCCGTCCGTACGACCTGGTCAGCACACCGTCGGTCGCCGAGCACGACGCCTGCGGTTCGGCGATCCGGGTCGACCACCGTCGTGGCCAGGTGATGCGTCGGCTGGCCGGCGACGATCCGGAGGTCAACGAGGAGTGGATCACCGACAAGGACCGGTTCGCCCACCGTTACGGACTCGGCGAGGACCGGCTGACCCGGCCGCTGATCCGCGAGGGTGATGTGTTGCGCCCGGCCAGCTGGCCCGAGGCGATCGACGCCGCGGTCCAGGGGCTGCGGGCGGCAGCGGTCGTCGAGGTCGACGAGTCCGAGATCCCCGCCCCGCCCGGCAGCCGCTACGGCGTGCTGACCGGTGGTCGGTTGACGCTCGAGGACGCGTACGCCTACAGCAAGTTCGCCCGCGTGGTGCTCGGCACCAACAACATCGACTTCCGCGCCCGGCAGAGCTCGGTCGAGGAAGCCGACTTCCTCGCTCACGCGGTCGCCGGTGCGGGTCGCGGGGTGACCTTCGCCGACGTGGAGCGCGCCAACGGCGTGTTGCTGGTGGCACTCGAGGCCGAGGACGAGGCCGGGGCGTTGTTCCTGCGGCTGCGCAAGGCCTTCCGCAAGCAGGGCCTGACCTCGTGGACGCTGGCGCCCTACCTGAGCAACGGCGCCCGCAAGCACGGCGCCACCCTGATCCCCGTCCTCCCCGGTGGCGAGGCGGCTGTGCTCGACGCGCTGGGCACCGACGTCACGCTGGACTCCGACTCGGTCATCCTGGTCGGCGAGCGGGCGGCCGGGTCGTCCGGCACCTTCAGCGCCGTGCTCCGGTTGGCCGAGCGCACCGGTGCCCGGATCGGCTGGGTGCCACGACGGGCCGGCGACCGCGGTGCGGTCGAGGCCGGCTGCCTGCCCAACCTGCTGCCTGGCGGTCGTCCGGTCGCCGACCCGGCGGCGCGCGTCGACACCCAGGTCGCCTGGGACCTGGACGCGCTGTCCAGCCTGGAGGGCCGTGACGCCGACGAGTTGCTGATGTCGGCCGCCGACGGCGAACTCGGTGCGCTCATCGTGGCCGGGATCGATCCGAGCGACTTCGCCGACCCGCAGGTCGTCCTCGACGGTCTCGAGTCGGTCGGCTTCGTGCTCAGCCTCGAGACCCGCGCCTCGGCGGTGACCGAACGGGCCGATGTGGTCCTGCCGGTGTCGTTGATGAGTGAGCGCGCCGGCACCTTCGTCAACTGGGAGGGTCGTCGCCGCTCGTTCCCGGCCGTCCTGCACCAGCCGACCGCCATGTCGGATCTGCGCGCGCTGGCCGCGCTGGCGGACGCGTTCGGTGTCGATCTCGGCTTCCGTACCCCGGCCCAGGCCCGCGCCGAGCTCGACGAGCTCGGCCCGTGGACCGGCACCCCGGCTCCGGCCCCCGACTTCGCGGCCGCCCGATCCTCGATGCCGGCCGAAGGTCGGGCCCTGCTCGCCACCTGGCGGTTGGGGCTCGACGACAGCCGCGCGCTCGATGGCGAGCCGTTCCTGGCCCAGACCACGCGGACCCCGGTCGCCCGGGTGAGCCCGCGTACGGCAACCGGACTGGGGGAGACGGTGACCATCGCCAACAATCGCGGGTCGCTGGAGTTCCCGGTGGTCGTCGAGGAGTCGATGGTCGACCACGTGGTCTGGGTGCCGACCCGTGGTCCCGGCAAGCTGATCGGGCCGTCGCTGGCCGCCATCGCCGGTGACGAACTCCTCGTGGAGTCGTCCCGCACCGCTGAGGAGGTGCGCTGATGATCGGGTTGGATCTCGACGTCTTCATGAACGACCGCTGGTGGGTCGTGCTGCTCAAGGCGCTGTTCGCCTTCGTCCTGCTGCTCGTGCTCACCCTGTTCACCATCTGGTACGAGCGGCGCATCGTCGCCTTCATGCAGCACCGCAAGGGCCCGAACATGAACGGCCCCTTCGGTCTCCTCCAGTCGTTGGCCGACGGTATGAAGCTGATGTTCAAGGAGGACTTCACCCCGACCGCCGCGGACCGGGTCGTCTTCATGCTGGCCCCGTTCGTCGCCTCGATCCCGGCGATCACGGCGTTCGCGGTGATCCCGATCGCCGGAGAGGTCAAGATCCCGTTCACCGACATCACCACCAACCTGCAGGTCACCGACCTGCCGGTCTCGGTGCTGTTCGTCGTGGCCATCGCCTCGGTCGGCATCTACGGCATCGTGCTCGCCGGTTGGTCCTCGGGCTCGACCTACGCCCTGCTCGGTGCCCTGCGCTCATCGGCTCAGGTGATCAGCTACGAGGTCGCGATGGGCCTGGCCCTGGTCGCGGTCTTCCTGTACGCGGGGTCGCTGTCCACCTCCGAGATCGTGGCCAAGCAGGCCGAACCGGTGACCGTGCTGGGCGTCCCGCTGTGGTTCGCGGTCCAGCTCATCCCGTCGTTCGTCATCTATCTGATCTCGATGGTCGGCGAGACCAACCGGGCGCCGTTCGACCTCCCCGAGGCCGAGGGGGAGTTGGTCGGCGGGTTCCACACCGAGTACTCCTCGATGCGCTTCGCCATGTTCTTCATGGCCGAGTACATGAACATGATCACCGTGTCGGCCCTGGCCGTCACGCTGTTCCTGGGCGGCTGGCACGCGCCGCTGCCGTTCAACCTGATCCCAGGCCTGGACAGCGGCTACTGGGGCGTCCTCTGGTTCCTGATCAAGGTCCTGGTCATGCTGTTCATCTTCGTCTGGCTCCGCGGCACCCTGCCCCGCCTGCGCTACGACCAGTTCATGCGGTTCGGCTGGCGCTGGCTGATCCCGATCTCGCTGGTCTGGACCGTGATGATCGCGGTGCTCCGGCTCGGGCAGCGCGAGGGCTGGTTCAGCGGCACCCGCTTCTGGGTGATCGCGGTCATCGTCTTCGTGGTGCTCATCGGTCTGAGCTTCCTGGGTGGCAAGGAAGAGACCGAGCAGGACGAACCGGACAGCGGTGAGTTCGACGCCTTCGCCGGCGGCTATCCCGTACCCCCGATGGGGGATCAGGTGCTGCCCGAGTTCTCCGGCGTGCTCCGCGGCGATGAGGTCATCCCCGGCGATGATGAACGCGGCGGCGACCAGCAACCCGACCACACCCGATCCGACGAGGGAGGGAACAGCTGATGGGTCTCCTCGATCCGGTGGCCGGCTTCGGCGTCACCTTCAGAACCATGTTCCGCAAGACGTTCACCATCGACTACCCGACCGCACCGCGGAAGACGGCGCCCCGGTTCCACGGCCGCCACCAGCTCAACCGCTGGCCCGATGGGCTCGAGAAGTGCGTCGGCTGCGAGTTGTGCGCCTGGGCCTGCCCGGCCGACGCGATCTACGTCGAGGGCGCACAGAACACCGACGACGAGCGGTTCTCCCCGGGGGAGCGCTACGGCCGCGTCTACCAGATCAACTACCTGCGCTGCATCCTCTGCGGGTTGTGCATCGAGGCCTGCCCGACCCGGGCCCTCACGATGACCAACGAGTTCGAGCTGGCCGACGACTCGCGCAACGCGTTGATCTACGAGAAGGACCGGCTGCTCGCCCCGCTGCTGCCGGGGATGCAGCTACCGCCCCACGAGCGCCAGCTCGGCGACGACGAGCAGGCCTACTTCCTCGGACTCCCCGCATCCGGGCGGCCCGACGACCGGGCCGGTGACCTGTCCGAGGTCCCCGAACCCGTCTACAACACCGGCTACATGAACAAGCCGAAGAGCGAGCGTACGTTCGCGCGGAAGGGGAACTGACCACGATGGTCCCTCTGGTGACCGGGGCGTCGGTGGCCTTCTGGCTGTTGGCGCCGGTGATGGTGCTCGGCGCGCTCGGGATGATCCTCGCGCGCAAGCCGGTGCACTCCGCGTTGTGCCTGGCGGCGGTGATGATCTCGCTGGCCGTGCAGTACGCGGCGCTCGACGCCCCCTTCCTGTTCGCGGTGCAGATCATCGTCTACACCGGCGCGATCTTGATGCTCTTCCTCTTCGTGCTGATGCTGGTCGGCGTCGACTCGGCCGACTCGTTGGTCGAGACGATCCGTGGTCAGCGGGTGGCCGGGATCCTGGCCGGCGTCGGCTTCGGGTCGCTGCTGGTCTTCGCGGTCGGGAACGCCGTGTATCGGTCGACCGACGGACTGACCTCGGCCAACTCCGAGTACGGCGGCAACGTCCAGGGCATCGCGGCACTGTTGTTCAACCGCTACGTCTTCGCCTTCGAGGCCACCTCGGCGCTGCTGATCACCGCAGCGGTCGGTGCCATGGTGCTGGCCCACCGCGAGCGTCTGACCGCGAAGAAGACCCAGGGCGATCTGGCCGGCGAGCGGATGCGCAGGTATGCCGAAACCGGCCAGCACCCCGGTCCGTTGCCGACCCCCGGTGTGTTCGCCCGGCACAACGCCGTCGACACCCCGGCGTTGTTGCCCGACGGCACCGCGTCGGACCTGTCGGTGTCGACCACGCTCCGCAACCGCGGAGCGATCAAGGGCAGCCGTGAGCTGTCCGAGCCGGTCGAACAGACGATCAAGGCCATTGCGCCCGAGGATCTCGACTCGACCCCGGGGGAGAGCCGATGAACCCCGAGCACTACCTGGTCCTCTCGGCCATCCTGTTCACGATCGGTTCCGTCGGATTCCTGATCCGGCGCAACGCGATCGTGGCGTTCATGTGCGTCGAGCTCATGCTCAATGCGTCCAATCTCGCGCTCGTCGCCTTCTCGCGGATGCACGGCACCCTGGACGGTCAGGTCGCCGCGTTCTTCGTGATGGTGGTGGCCGCCGCCGAGGTCGTGGTCGGGCTGGCGATCATCGTCACCATCTTCCGTACCCGACGTTCGGCCTCGGTCGACGACGCGAACCTGCTGAAGTTCTGAGGGCCCGCTGATGACTCCGCTCGAAGTGGCCGGTGCCACTCCCGCCACCGGCGTGTTCGCCCTGGCCTGGCTGCTGATCGCCATCCCCGCGGCCAGCGCCGCCGTACTCCTGCTGATCGGTCGCCGCGGCGACGCCTGGGGACATTTCCTCGGCACCGCCGCCCCGATCGCCTCGTTCGTGATCGCGGTCGCCTCGTTCGTCTCGCTGCTCGCCCGACCCGAGGGGGAGCGGTTGCAGAGCCTGCAGCTCTTCCCGTTCATTCAGGTCGGCGGCTGGGACATCTGGGTCGGAATGCAGCTGGACCAGCTGTCGATCCTGTTCGCCCTGCTGATCACCGGCGTGGGCAGCCTGATCCACGTCTACTCGATCGGCTACATGGACCACGACCCGCGCCGTCGGCGGTTCTTCGGCTACCTGAACCTGTTCATCGCCGCGATGCTGCTGCTGGTGCTGGCCGACAACTACCTCGTGCTGTTCATCGGCTGGGAGGGTGTGGGCCTGGCCTCGTACCTGCTGATCGGTTTCTGGCAGCACAAGCCGAGTGCGGCCACCGCGGCCAAGAAGGCGTTCGTGGTCAACCGGGTCGGCGACCTCGGCATGTCGATCGCGGTCATGCTGATGCTCGCCAGCTTCGGTTCGTCCTCGTTCGCCGACGTCAACGCCGCGGCCGGTCAAGACCACACGACCGCCACCCTGCTCGGCCTGCTGTTGCTGCTCGGGGCCTGCGGCAAGTCGGCGCAGGTGCCGCTGCAGTCCTGGTTGCTCGACGCGATGGAGGGCCCGACCCCCGTGTCGGCCCTGATCCACGCGGCAACCATGGTCACCGCCGGGGTCTACCTGGTGGTCCGCAGCCACGCGATCTTCTCCACCTCCGAGCAGGCGAGCACCGCCGTCGTCATCGTCGGCACGGTCACCCTGTTGTTCGGTGCCTGGATCGGCTGCGCCAAGGACGACATCAAGAAGGCGCTGGCCGGCTCGACCATGAGCCAGATCGGCTACATGATGCTCGCCGCGGGCATCGGCCCGGCCGGGTACGCCTTCGCGATCTTCCACCTGCTGACCCACGGCTTCTTCAAGGCCAACATGTTCCTCGGGGCCGGCTCGGTGATGCACGGGATGAACGACGATGTGAACATGCGCCACTACGGCGCGCTGTCGAAGTACCTGCCGCTGACCTTCTACACCTTCGCCGCCGGCTACCTGGCCATCATCGGCTTCCCGTTCTTCGCCGGCTACTACTCGAAGGACCACATCATCGAGGCCGCGTTCGAGCACAACACGATCATCGGGGTGCTCGCCCTGCTCGGCGCCGGGGTCACCGCCTTCTACATGACGCGGCTGATGCTGATGACGTTCGTCGGTCGCAAGCGCTGGGTCGAAGGCGTGCATCCGCACGAGTCACCGCTGTCGATGACGGTGCCGCTGATCGTGCTGGGTGCCGCCTCGGTGCTCGGCGGTCTGGCACTCAACAACTGGATCGAGGGCTGGCTCGCGCCGGCGGTCGGTGCCGAGCACGGTGAGCACGCGCCGGGCCTGCTGCACTTCTCGCTCATCGGTGTCGTCACGCTGCTCGTGGTCGCCGCCGGTGTGGCCGTCAGTGTCCTGCTGTTCGGCCCGCGCCGCGACATCCCGGCCACCGCACCGTCCACCCGGTCGCCCTTCGTGCTGGCCGGTCGCAACGACCTCTATGGCGACGCCTTCAACGAGACGGTGCTGATGCGCCCCGGTCAGCAGTTCACCGACGGTCTGGTCCGGGTCGAAGAGCACGGTATCGACGCCGTGGCCAACGGCACCGGTTCGGTGATCAGCGGCTTCTCGTCCCGGCTCCGCCGGGTACAGAACGGTTTCGTCCGTTCGTACGCCTTGACCATGCTGGCCGGCGCCGCCGTCCTCGGCGCGGTCATCGTCCTGGGCCGACTGGGCTGAGGGGAAAGCGAACATGACACTTCCTTGGCTCACCGTCCTTGCCCTGCTTCCGGCGCTGGCCGCGGTCTTCACCGCGGTCGCCGGACCCAGGGCCGCGCGGTCCGTCGCGCTCGCCGGGTCACTGCTCGCCGCAGCCGTGGCCGTCATCGTGGCCACCCAGTTCAGCCCCGGTGGCGGGATGCAACTGACCGAGGACCGCGTGTGGATCAAGCCGCTGGGCGCGCACTACGCGCTCGGGCTCGACGGCATCGGTCTGACCCTCGTGCTGCTCGTGGTCATCGTCACCCCGCTGGTGATCGTGGCCAGTTGGCGCGACTTCGACGGGGACGCGACGCCGACGACCTCGTCAGCCACCTCCGACCAGGCCCGCGCGCGCCGGGCGGCCGCTGATCCGGCCCTGCCGAAGTACGGCGCGCACGTCTACTTCGCCCTGGTCCTCGCGGTCGAGGCCTGCGCGCTGTTCCTCTTCCTCGCCACCGACGTCTTCTTGTTCTACGTCTTCTTCGAGGTCATCCTGATCCCGATGTACTTCCTGATCGGCGGCTTCGGCCCGACCGGACGACGGACGTACGCGGCGGCCAAGTTCTTGATCTTCGGCCTGCTCGGCGGCTTCGTCATGCTGGCGTCGCTGATCGGGCTCTACGTCGCCCAGACCCGGGTCGGCGAGCCGAGCTACCTGTTGTCGACGCTCAGCCAGCTCGAGCTGGGGACGGGCTCGGAGCGCTGGTTGTTCCTCGGCTTCATGTTCGCGTTCGCGATCAAGGCGCCACTGGTTCCGCTGCACACCTGGCTGCCCGACGCCGCCGAGGAGAGCTCGCCCGGTGGTGCGACCATGATGGTCGGCGTCATGGACAAGATCGGCACCTTCGGGATGATCCGGTTCTGTCTCGGACTGTTCCCCGAGGCCAGCCAGTGGGCGACGCCGGTGGTCATCGTGTTGGCCACCGTCTCGATCATCTACGGCGCGGTGCTGGCCATCGGCAGCCGCGACATCATGCGGTTCATCGCGTACACCTCGATCAGCCACTTCGGCTTCATCGTGCTCGGCATCTTCGCCTTCACCAGCCAGAGCCTGGTCGGATCGACGCTTTACATGCTCAACCACGGGTTGTCGACGGCCGCGCTGTTCATCATGGCCGGCTATCTGATCAAGCGCCGCGGCTCGCGCGACATCCGCGACTACGGCGGCGTTCAGTCGGTGGCCCCGGTGCTCGCCGGGCTGCTGCTGTTCGCAGGTCTGTCGACGTTGTCGCTGCCGGGTCTGTCCAGCTTCGTCAGCGAGTTCATGGTGCTGGCCGGTACGTTCTCCCGGCACCCCGCGTACGCCGCGATCTCGACGCTGGCCATCGTGCTGGCCGCCCTCTACATCCTGATCATGTACCAACGCACGATGACCGGGCCGACGCCCGAGCCGGTCCAGGAGACCGTGACCGATCTGAGCGGTCGCGAGCGCCTTGTCATGGTGCCGTTGGTCCTGCTGATCCTGTTCCTCGGGTTGTTCCCGAAGCCGATGCTCGAGGCCATCACCCCGGCGGTGCAGGCCACGATGCAACATGTGGGCGTGACGGATCCGCTGCCGCGGGTCACCGCTGAGGGGAGTCGATGATGACGGTGGCGATGGTGCCGCTCGACATGAGCGCGCCGGTGATCGACTACCCGCTGCTGTTCCCGATCCTGCTGGTCTTCGGGGGTGCCTGCGTCGGAGTCCTGTTCGAGGCTGTGCTGCCCCGGCCGATGCGGCGTACGGCGCAACTGGCCGTGACCTTTGTTGCGCTGCTCTCGTCGTTGCTGGCCTCGGCCTACAACTGGAGCTCCGGTCCGGCCGTTGTCGAAGGGGTGGGTTCGCTGGCGCTCGACGGCCCCACTTACTTCATGTGGGTGCTGGTCCTGGTGCTCAGCGTCGCCTCGGTGCTGCTGTTCGCCGAGCGCAAGCTGGAGAACGACGCCAGCGCCTTCGCTCCGTCGGCCTCGGCAGTGCCGGGGACAGCGGCCGAGCGCGAGGCCCTCGCGGCCCGCGTCGAGCACACCGAGGTCTACCCGCTGGCCCTGTTCGCGGTCACCGGGATGATGATCTTCCCGGCGGCGAACGACCTGATCACCATGTTCATCGGGCTGGAGATCCTGTCGCTGCCGCTCTACCTGCTCTGCGGGTTGGCCCGGCGGCGCCGGTTGTTGTCGCAGGAGTCGGCGCTCAAGTACTTCCTGCTCGGCGCGTTCTCGTCGGCGTTCTTCATCTTCGGCGTCGCACTGCTCTTCGGCTACTCCGGCTCGTTCACCCTGGCCGCCATCGACGACGCGATCCGCGGCGGCAGCCAGAGCTCGCTGCTGCTGCTCGCCGGGATGGCGCTGATCGCGGTCGGCCTGCTGTTCAAGTTCGGCGCGGTGCCGTTCCACAGCTGGACCCCGGATGTGTACGCCGGTGCACCCACCGCGGTCACCGCGTTCATGGCCGCCTGCACCAAGATCGCGGCGATCGGGGCGCTGCTGCGGGTGTTCTACGTCGGGCTCGGCGCGGATCGCTGGGACTGGCAGCCGCTGATGGCGATGGTCGCGGTGGCCACGATGGCGCTGGGCTCGATCCTGGCCATCACCCAGACCGACGTGAAGCGGATGCTCGCGTACTCCTCGATCGCCCACGCCGGCTTCATCATGACCGCGTTCGTCGGGGCCTCGCAGGCCGCTTCGGGGGCCCGCGAGGGGACGCTGACCAGCGTGTCGTCGGTGATGTTCTATGTCGCCGCGTACGGAGCCGCCACTGTCGGTGCCTTCGCCGTGGTGACGATGGTCCGCGACACCAGCGGTGAGGCGAACCTGCTGAGCAGTTGGGTCGGACTGGGGCGTCGTTCGCCGCTGGCCGCTGTGGTCTTCTCGGTGTTCATGCTCAGCTTCGCCGGCATTCCGCTGACCAGCGGATTCATCGGCAAGTGGGCGGTCTTCGCGACCGCTTGGAGCGGTGGGGCGCACTGGCTGGTCGTCGTCGCCGTGGTGATCAGTGTGATCGCCGCCTTCTTCTACGTCCGGGTCATCGTGCTGATGTTCTTCTCCGAGCCGTCCGGGGTCGACACCCAGGTGGTCCGGCCCAGCTGGGCAACGCTTGCCGTCGTAGGGTTTGGGGCCATCGCTACGGTTGCCTTCGGAGTGTTCCCCGGTCCACTGCTGACGATGGCTCAGCAGGCCGGGGAGTTCATCCGGTGACGGTGCGAGGGTAGGAAGAGAGATGCTGGCCGAACAGACCCGCGACGAGGTGTTCGCCGAATCGGTACGCGGCCAGTTGGCCGAGATCGAGACCGCGCTGATCGATGCTGCACGCGCTGATTCGCCCATGGTCACCGAGGCCGCCCAGCATGTGATCTCAGCGGGTGGCAAGCGGTTCCGGCCGTTACTCGTCGTCATCGGTTCGTACCTCGGGCCGGCCGCGGTGCCGGCCGACGTGGTCAAGGCCGCGGTGGTCGTCGAGCTCACCCACGTCGCCAGCCTTTACCACGACGACGTGATGGACGAGGCCGGTCTACGGCGGGGCTCGGCCAGCGCCAACTCACGCTGGGGTAACACGGTCGCCATCCTGGTCGGGGACCTACTCTTCGCCCGTGCCTCCGAGGTGGTGGCCGATCTCGGACCGGACTACGTCCGGCTCCAGGCGCGGACCTTCTCGCGGCTGGTCCACGGCCAGATCGCCGAGACCGTCGGTCCGGGTCCCGAGCACGACCCACTCGAGCACTACCTCCAGGTGGTGGCCGACAAGACCGGCTCGCTGATCGCCACCTCGGCGTTGTTCGGCTCGAAGCTCTCCGGTGCCGACGCGAGCATCCAGCAGATGATGGCCGATTTCGGTGAGCAGATCGGGCTCATTTTCCAGCTCAGCGACGACATCATCGACATCACCAGCGACGTGACGGGCAAGACCCCGGGCACCGACCTGCGCGAGGGCATCCCCACCCTGCCGACGCTGCTGGCCCGGCGCTCGACCGACCCGGACGACGCCCGGCTGCTCGAACTCCTGGACTCGGACCTCCGCTCCGACGACGCCCTTGCTGAGGCCCTGTCCCTGCTCCGTCAACACCGCTGCATCGACCAGGCCCGCGCGGAGGTCAACCGTCGCGCTGCCGCCGCCCGCCAGCTGCTCTCCGCCCTCCCCGCCGGTCCCGCCCGCTCGGCCCTCGAAGAGCTGTGCGACACGGTGGTCACCCGCGCGGTCTGATCAAGCGTCCGTACGCGGCCGATGAGCGGAAACGCTCCTGCCTGGACCGTCCGAGGCACCCCAACGGGCCTGGTTGCGGGCGGTCATTCGTCATCGATCAGCGGGCTGTCGGCGGAGTAGCACCGGACGAGATGCCAGCGATTCAGTCCGGTCTCTCGCTGATAAGTCAGCGTGGTCAGCGAGAGTCGCGCCATGGCCAATCCGCGACCGGATTCGGCGTAATCGTCGTGGGGCAGCTCGGCCTCCAAACAGATTGTCACCGGTTCGGCGTTGTCCCGGTAATAGGCTTCGACGCCGTAGGTTCGCGCAGCCAGCGTCAGCCAGAACTTCACGTTCTCTCCGTTGCCGTGAGCCAGCGTGTTGCTGACCACCTCAAGGAGCGCGGTGGAGAACAGGTATTGGTCGAGGTCGGGGATGTCTGGAGCACCTGCCCACAACTCGGAAAGGGCCGTGTGGATCCGGTCCAGGCAATCCGGGTCGACGGCTCCGGCGACCGCGACTTCGCGGTCAGAGCACACTAATCGCTTCCTCAATCGTGGGGTAAGGCCGAATGATCCGGTCGATGCGGGTGATCTGCAGCACGGTCAGGACCTGCTTCGTCGCACGGGCGATGCGAAGATCGCTGCCCACCTGTCGAGCGGCTCGCAGACCACTGACCAGCGCCCCCAGGCCCGTCGAGTCGATAAAGCTGACTTCTCCGAGGTCGACGACGATCGGCTTGCCACCGCCGGCCAACGCGTCGTTCACCCGGTCTTTCAGTTCCCGCGCGGCCAGCATGTCCAGGCGTCCGGTTGGCCCGATCACGGTCGCGCCGCCGTCAACGGTCCGGGTTTCGAAGGTGATCACTGCGTACTTCCTTCTGTGGAGCGTCCCAAGGCCGTGAGGTGCCCCAGGTACGCATGGAGTTCCGCGGACAGTGCCGCGAAGCCTTGCTGAACGCGTTCCACCATTACTGGCAGGTCGAAGCGGTCCCAAGACCCAGTCATCAGTGTTTCGCAGAGGGCGCCGACCTTCCGGCCGCCGAGGGTGAGCGTGCTGCCCTTGATCGAGTGGGCAGTTGCTCGTACCCCGGCGTCGTCTTGCGCTGCGGCGGCCGCGACCAGGGCGTCGAGAAGTGCCGGAGTCGTCGTCAGGTAAAGCTCCACCAACCGGCGCATCATGGTGCCGTCATCGTCGCCCAGACCCAGGCGAAGCTCCTCCAGGACTGCTGGATTCAAGTCCGTCTCGCCGCGACAAACGTCCCTGGCCCTCATCACCTCGCCGCGCTTCGCAGTTGCTGGAGCTTGATGTTGAGCTTCGACGGGCTGAAGGGCTTGGTGATGAACTCGTCGACGCCGACGCTGAGCGCGCGCAGTCGATCCGCGTCCTGCCCAGCCGACGTCAACATGATGATGTAGGGAGCCGGCCCTCCGTCGTGCCGCTCGCGGATTCGCCGGCACACCTCGAATCCGTCCGGCGGCGGCATGCTCGCATCCAGGAAGATCACCGACGGATTCTCCCCACCCAGCAGGCGTAGCGCGACGGCACCGTCCTCGGCCACAAGCACCCTAAATCCCTGCCGCTCCAAGACCATGACCACCAGGCGCCGGTTAACGGGATCATCGTCGGCCACCAGTGCGGTCGGCGCACCCCCCTCGCCCTCGGAGTTCACCGGGCGCTCCAACTCGGTCGGTCCGAGGCGATGTGTAGCGCCACGATCGTCACGTCGTCGTCCTGGATGTCCGACCCCCGGAATCGGCTGACCTGGTCGAGCACAACAGACACCATCTCCTCCGCCGTATCAACGACCGCTTCGGACACTGCCTCCCGGAGTCGAGCCTCGCCGAACAGCTCGCCGCGGGGCGACTCGGCCTCGACGACGCCATCGCTATAGACGAGGACCGTTTCGTCCGGATAGAGATCAACGGTCTCCTCTTCGTAAATCGGCGTCGGCACGAGACCCAGTGGCATGCCCTCGGAGGTCAGTTCGACGGTCGAGCCGTCGCGACGGCGGATCAGTGCCGGTTGGTGCCCGCCATTGACGTAGCGGAGCCGGCCGATGTCCTGGTCGTAGCGAGCCACGAATAACGTGATGAAGATGTCAGTTGCGACAAGGTCATCCCACATCACCGCGTTAGTGGCCGACAGGGCCTCGACCAGCGAATCGGCCCGGCGCAGTTCGGCCCGGAGCACGCTGCGAGTCATGGCCATGATCAGGCCCGGGCCCAGACCGTGTCCGGTGACGTCGGCTACGACGATGTTCACATCGCCGTTTGGGGCGGTGAAGAAGTCGTAATAGTCACCGCCGACCTTGGTGGCGGGCAGGCATTCCGCCGATAGGTTTGCGCCGCGCACCACAGGTGGACGCCGAGGCAACAGGGACCGCTGGATCTCCGCGGCTGCGTTCAGGTCGCTTTCCAGTCGCTCCTTCTCCCTCAATTCGTTGATCACCTGCGCGTTCTCCATCCCGCGGCCGAGCTGCCCGGCTACAACCCGGCTGAGCTGAGCCTCAGCGGCAGAGAACCGCTCGTCATCCTGAGGGCCGATGTAAACGATCACTCCCTGCGGATCTGTCGAAGCCGTGACGGCGGCGCCAATGATGCAACTGGCGAGAACGGCCTCGTCGAGTCCCGTCTCGAGGCCAGGAACGCGTTCGCCCGCGTGCGCGATCAGCAGCGTCGGTTGACGGAGGACGAGCCGAGCGACAGCAGCGGCCAGCCGATGCCGGCTGTCCGCCGCACCGGGATCACCGCTGTGCGCCACCAGATGGAGTTCGTCCGCTGCCGTCCCGATGAAGACGACGCCGAAGTGCGCCCGGATGACCTGAAGGCTTCGGTTCAAAGCGGTGGCGGCCGCACTGGCGACGTCGACGACCACGCCCATTTCGCTGGCCAGGTCGTACAGCAGCGTGACTTCCTCGTAACGATTCAGCAGCTCGCTGGTCAACGAGTCGACATCGGCTTGCAGGGCGACAACGTCCACAGTCACATGATCATCCCCAAGGAGAGCAGGTCAGAACGACATCTCCCCCGAGAGCGGATCCTACGAGTGACGCGGGCCCGCAGCTTCCCATGCTAGCTGCTTCGACGCCGGGTCAGCTCCACAGCGTGCGTTGGAAGAGCCGCCGCCACAGCACACGCCAGGGGCGAGCGCTGTCCGAATCGCTGAGACCGACGTCTCCCTAGGCGGGCCGGCACCGAGCGCCGGCTTCGCCATCATCGAGAGTCGGACCGAGACACGGACAACTCGTCGTCGCGCCAGGAGCCGGTAAGGTTGGTCCGGAGCGGGGGCCCACAAGACATCGCCGAAAGGTTCGCGATGACTGCCGACCCGCAGATCACCGATATCGCCGCCGACGCAACTGCGCCGCAGCGGGAGGGGTCGATCCTCCGGTCCAGCAGGCGCCTGGTTGCGGTCCGGACTCTCATCGTCTTGACCATCGGCTTGGGAGCCAACTACATCACCTGGCGTTGGTTGTTCTCGGTCAACTGGAACGCCTGGCCGGTGGCCGTGCCCCTGATCCTCGCCGAGACCTACAGCTTCATCGACGGTTGCCTCTTCGGTCTGACGATGTGGCGGCTGCGCAATCGAGGCCAGCCTCCGCCGCCACCGGTCGACGCCACGGTGGACGTCTTCATCACCACCTACAACGAGCCGATCGACATGGTCATGACGACGGCCCGGGCGGCACAGGCCGTCCGATACCCGCATCTGACCTGGATTCTCGATGACGGCGCCCGACCCGAGATGCAGGCGGCGGCGGAGAGCGAGGGGATCGGTTACCTGACCCGGACCGAGGATTGGAAGGACCGGCCGCGGCACGCCAAGGCTGGCAATTTGAACAACGCCCTGTTCGTGACCTCCGGTGAGTTTCTCCTGATCCTGGACGCCGATCAGATCCCCGACCGGAACATCTTGGATCGCGTGCTCGGCTACTTCGACGACGAGCGTGCTGCCCTGGTGCAGACGCCTCAGTGGTTCACCAACGTGACCGATTCCGATCCTCTGGGCAGTCAGGCGCCGTTGTTCTACGGCCCCATCCAGCAGGGCAAGGACGGCTGGAATGCGGCCTTCTTCTGCGGGTCGAACGCGGTGCTGCGTCGGGAGGCGCTGATGCAGATCGGGGTCGTCCGTTACGTCCAGGAGGTCGAGCAGACCGTAAATGCCACGTTGCGGGCAGCGCAGGGGATCCTGCGTCGGGCTCGGCAGAGCGCGGCGGACTCGGGGCCGGCCGTTCTTGCTGGGCTTGACGAGATCGCGGCCGCCGTCAAAGCGGGCCGGGCTCAGTTGGCGGCCGGCGAGCCGGTGGCCGAAGTGACTTACGCCTTCCAGCGTCGGGTCGATGCCGCCGCCCGGACCACGGTCGCCGGCGACCTGGAATTGCTCCGGGCCGATCTCGCGGATCTCGTTCCTGCGATGAGCGAGTGTGATGAAGAGCTCGGGTTGCCCGTGCTCGACGACAGTGCTCTGGCCGCCCTCAGCGCGCGGGGATCGTCACCCCTCGATGCCGTGGCCGAGGTCGCCGCCCTGGTCCGGGCCATCGATGTCGATCGCTTCGAGGAGGCGCAGGCGGTGATGCCGATGGCCACCATCTCGGTGACCGAAGACATGGCCACGGCGATGCGCCTGCACAAGGCCGGCTGGCGTACGGTCTACCACCACGAAGTCCTGGCTCACGGGTTGGCGCCTGAGGATCTCGCCACGATGCTGCACCAGCGGCTGCGGTGGTCGCAGGGCACTCTCCAGGTCCTGCTCCGCGAGAATCCGCTGACGCAACGTGGGCTGACCTGGGCGCAACGGTTGATGTATTTCGCCACCATGTGGAGTTATCTGGCGGGTTTCGCCGCGGTCGTCTACATCGCCGCCCCGATCATCTACATGCTGCTGGGCACGAGTCCGGTGATCAGCTTCGGACCCGACTTCTTCGCTCACCTGGTGCCTTTCCTCCTGATGAACCAGCTGCTGTTCCTGGTGATTGGCTGGGGGGTCAAGACGTGGCGTGGCCAGCAGTACAGTCTCGCTCTCTTCCCGCTCTGGATCCGGGCCTGTACGACCGCGATCGGGAACGTCTGGTTCGGCCGAAGTCTCGGTTTCGTGGTGACACCGAAGACCCGGCAGCACGGAGGTCCGCCGTGGCGGCTGATTCGCCCGCAATTGATTGCCATGGGCCTGCTCGTCCTGGCTGGCCTCGTCGGCATCGTACGGATGATCATCGGTCAGGCAGACGTCCTGCCGACGATGGTGAACATGGTCTGGATCGTCTATGACCTCATCGTGTTGAGCGTCGTCGTCCAAGCCGCGCGATACCGCGGATTCTCCGAGGCGGAAGACCCCTCCGGCGACTCGACACCGGAGGTGGCGCCCCGATGACGATGGCGCCCGAGGACACCCAGCGCAGCCCGCGGCCCGATCCCACTCGACGTCCGATCCGCACCCGGTTGATGCGGTCCGCGTCGGGTCTGCTCGTCGCTGGCCTCGTGCTCTGGATTGCGTCAGTGGTGCCCGCGCGGCCCGTCTCCGCGGCCGTCACCCTGGTCCGAGGTCACGCCTGGGCGCTGTTGGTCGTCGTGCTCATCGTGGCCATCATCGTGGTGGCTACCGCTCGGGTGGGGCTGCGTCGATCGGCCTACGACGGTCCCGAGGACCCGGACCTCAGGATCGATCTCCTCCTCGGTCTGGCCATCGTCTTCGTGGTGCTCGACCACTTCGAGCAGCCGTCGCTGTTCCAGCTCGTCTCCCAGGAGCTGATCGGTCCGGTGTCCGGCGCCGAACTCCTCGTCGCGCTCTTCGGAATCGTGCTCGGCATCCGGTACCGCCGGCGCGCCGACACCACCGACGCCTTGGGTATCGCCGTCGCCCTGTGGTCGCGGGCGTTGACCCTGTACGCCACGGCGCTGGTCGTCGTGCTGTTGATCTTCGTCGTCACGCTGCTCCCCGGGGTCGACGGCCGGGTGGTCACCACCTTCACCGATCCGGGCAGCGGTCGGACGTACGACCTCTACCCCAACATCCAGCGGCTGCTCGACTACCCGGTGCCCGGGTTCGTGCTCCGCGACATCCTTCTGCTCCGCCTCGGGCCTTACCAGTTCAACCTCATGGGGCTGCTGGTGGTCCTCCTCGCGGTCTCGCCGGTCCTGCTTCTCGCGCTGCGGCGTCGGCTCGTCGTCGCCATCCTGATAGTCAGCTGGCTGGTGTACCTCGTCGACTCAGCTCACCCCGTGCGGCTCTTCGCGGTCCAGTTCGAAGACCCCTTCCCCCTGTTCACCTGGCAACTGCTCTTCGTCCACGGTCTGGCTGGCGGTTGGTACTGGACGGCACTGCGGCGCTGGGCCATCAGTTCGGCCGGGCGGGTGAGCGTCGGTCTCCTCGTTCTGATCGGCCTCGGATTGGCATTCTTCAGCTGGAACAACCCGATCGTGTCCTCCGGCTACGACCTGAGGCTCGGCATCATCTCGAACGCCACCTACGCCGAGCTCTACGCGCAGTGGTTCCGACAGCCGAGCCTCGGCCTCGGACGGGTCCTCGATGTGGCCTGTGTGCTGGTCACGGGCTACGCGCTGCTGACCGCATGGTGGAAGCCGCTCGACAAGGCGCTGGGCTGGCTGCTCATTCCGCTCGGGCAGGCGTCGCTGTACGTCTTCATCCTGCACTCGTTTCTCGCGCTGATCGTCGACAATGTGTCTGAACTGACGGGAGAGTCCGTGCCGATCACTACGATCGTGCAGGCGTTCGGCGTGGCTGTGCTCTGGATGCTCGTCACCAAAGAGTTCCTCTTCGGTGTGGTGCCGCGCTCGATCACGGACTGAGAAGGACCGAAACCCGTTGTCCACGCCCTAGCTCCATCGGCGGGTCACGCCCGCCCACCGCCAGTACCAAGAGTCACTATTCGGCGGGTCCGCTTGCTCCCCGGCGAGTCACGATGTCGGCTTCGTAGGCGTAAATGACCGCCTGTACGCGATCACGGAGAGCCAGCTTGGTCAGTACGCGCCCCACATGGGTTTTGACGGTGGTCTCGGAGACTCGGAGTTCCTCGGCGATCTCGGCGTTGGTCAGGCCGCGGGCAAGCAGGGCCAGCGTCTCCTGCTCGCGCGGGGTGAGCCGGTCGAGGGACTTGCGGGTCCTCCGGTCCTGGTGTCGCGGCCGCTTCAGGTAGGACTGGATGATGCGGCGGGTGACCGTCGGCGCCAGCATGGACTCGCCCGCGTACACGGTGCGGATGCCGGCTACGAGGAGTTCGGGCTCGACGTCCTTGAGGAGAAAGCCGCTGGCCCCTGCCTGAAGGGCATCGTAGACGTAGTCATCCATGTCGAAGGTGGTCAACATCACGACTCTGGTGCTGTTCGCGGCGTCATGGGTGATTCGCTGGGTCGCCACGATCCCGTCGAGGACCGGCATCCTGACGTCCATAAGGACGATGTCGGGCCGCAGCTGCCGAGTGCGGGCGACGGCATCTTCGCCGTCCCCGGACTCGCCGATGACTTCGATATCTTCCTCCATCTCGAGGATCATCCGGAAGCCGCGCCGCACGAGCGTTTGGTCGTCGGCGATGAGGACGGTGATCATGTCCGGGTCACGGCGTCTGCGTGCTCCAGCGGCAGGGTGGCGATCAGCTCGAAGCCGCCCTGGTCTCGGGGGCGCGCCACCAGCCGGCCGCCGTAGATGTGAAGACGCTCGCTCAGGCCGAGGAGACCGTGACCCGCCTCGGGACGGACAGCGAGCGGGTGACCGTCGTCGCGAACGGCCAGTTCGAGGCTGTCGCTCACATAAGCGATGGACACTTTCACCGTGCGCGGGGAGTCAGCATGCTGCAAGGCGTTGGTCAGCCCCTCCTGCACCAGGCGGTACGTCGCCAGGTCGAGGCCGGCCGGCAGCGTCCGGACCTCTCCGGTGACGATCAGATCCACGGGGAGTCCGGCGCCGCGGAACTTGTCGACGAGTTCCTCCAGCTGGTGGAGCCCCGGTGGTGGCTCACGGTCTGCCTGCTCTCCGCCCTGCCGGAGCACACCGACCATCCGGCGCATCTCCCTCAAGGCTTCCCGGCCGACCGCCTCGACGCTCTGCAGCGCCTCGCGTTCGACCGCCTGATCCGGGGTGAGTCGGCGTCGGACGGCCGCTGCGTGCACGGTCATCACGCTGACGCTGTGTCCGATGACGTCGTGCAGCTCGCGGGCGATCCGGTTACGTTCCTCCGCGACGGCGCGCGACGCGCGCTGCTCTCGAGCAATACGTCTGTGGTCGGCGGCGACCGCGGTGCTGCGCACGAGGGCGCCGATCAGCCAGGCAATCACCCATGGCGTCAACCACACGACACTGAGCAAGGCGTTTTTCTGCCATTGGTTGACGGGGTCGAAGCCGACCCAGGCGACCCAGAGCACCACGACCAACGGAAGGGCATACCACGATCGCCGCCGAGGCTCATGCCGTCCCACCGCGTACGCCGCCAGAAGGGCTGGGAGCATCACTCCCTCCCCTTCCGGCGAGCCCACCGCGCCGAACTCGACGACGGAGGTGACCACGATGGCGACCAGACACAGCAACGGCGCACGCCGCCGGACGACGAGAAGCAGCGCGGTCACGGCGTACAGCAGCGCTTCGACCCAGTGCGGCCCTTGCCGGTGCGTCGCCCCGACCCCAAGCCAGGCCTCGAGCTGGCCGAGAACGAGCACCAGCGCAGCGAGCGCTGCGTCCACGGCCCAACGCCGAGCAGTCACCCGCTGAAACTATCGCCAGTGAAGAGCGCGCGCGTCATCCGGGATGAGGAGGTTCGTGTCCTCCCCGATGAGGACCTACGGATCGTCACTGCGCACGACGACAGCGGCGCGCCACCGGATCTAGCGTCGAGGCGTCGCCAAGGCGGTGACAACCTTGACAAAGGAGCCCCCCATGGAGAATTCACGACGGGCTGCAGGTTTCGGACTTCTCGCCTACGGGTCGGCCACCGCCGTCGCGTTCTTCGCCAATGGGGCGCCCGGCGGAAGCTACTCCGACCGTGCTGTGGTGACCTACATCGAACGCGGACACTGGCTGACCGCCTTCGCCTTCTGCTACCTCGGCGGGCTGGGTGCCCTCGGGCTGCTGTTCTTCGGCGTCCGGTGGCGCACCGCTCTAGGCTCCGCCGGCGACCTGCTGTGGGGTTTGACGATTGCCGGGAGCGCCACGAGCGTCGCGGGCTGGTTCCTGAACGGTGGCGTCGTCGTCTCGATGGCTGAGGGCGGCCTCGACGTGCAGTCCGGGGTCCCACATCCTGTGGTCTATACCCTCACCGAGACCGGGAATCTTCTTGCGGTCTGCGCCCCGGCCTTCTTCCTCGGAACTGGGGCCATCCTGATGGCGGTGCGATCCTCCCAGCCGAAGGCGCTGCGGGTTTTCTCGGTCCTCGCGGGCATCTGTGGAATCCTTGCCCCGCTGTTCTTCACCTACGGCGTGTACGTGCTGTGGACGTGGGTGTTCTCCGCCTGGCTGATTGCGCCCAGACGTCGCCCGGCTCTCGCAGCACAGCCGCAACCGTCGTTGACGTGACCCTCTCCGCGACATAAGGACACAGAACCCAAGGTCGACCGCAGGAGGTTGACCCCAGGGTCAACACCCGGGCGGAGCGTTTCGTCGACGACTCACGCCGCCCCCACCCTCGACTAGGGTGAAGCGGTGGGTAGGTGGCAGGCACTGGGGGCTGGCCCGCTGATGATCGTGATCGGTGAGGTCCTGCTCGTCGTCTGCAGCCTCTGCTACCTCGTCTGGTGGACGGTGACGTTCAGACCGTCGGCGCGGATTCCACCCGGCGGCGGGGCCTTCCTTGCGGGAGCGATGCTCGGCGGCCTCGGCGGCTTGGTTCTGCTCGCCGTGGGCATCGCGGCCCTCCTTCCGAAGGCGTCCTTACCGGCGCTGGGGGCCACGATCCTCGGCGGAGTGTTGGTCGGTGCCTTGTTGGTTTACGTCACCTCCAGCGTCGCCCATCGGCCGGTCACCACTGAGCTCCCGCTGATCGTGGTCTGGACCACGATGCAGCTCGCTGCCGGCATCACGTTGCGGACGGCCGGAGTGCTGGAGGCGCCGACGGCGTCCGCCTGGATCGTCGCCACAGCGATCGCGACGCTGGTGGGGCTGATCTGTTACCTGATTTTCTATCGGCTCGATCCGATCCCCGCGTACTGGATCGGCATGGTGCCCCTCGCCGTGGACGGCGTGGTGGCGGCGACCTTGGCCGCAATCGTGACGCTGACGCGCGTCCCGTGAGGAGGTCGCCGGGGGGCGAGTCCCCGACCCGAGTCCGCGTGGATCTCGGCACGGCCTGCGGGATGCCGGACGAGGTCGGGTCAGCCTGACTGCGGTCCTCCGAGCCGGTCAGGGTCGGCAGCTCCATGGGCTGAAGCCGCGTTTGGCGTACAGCCGGTTGGCCACGTGGATCTGCTCGCGCTTGGTGGCGCGGTGAGGATACTTCGCGAACGTGCTGCCGCCGGCCGATCGCCATGTGCCCAGGTTGAACTGAAGGCCACCGTAGTAGCCGTTCCCCGTGTTGATGTGCCAGCGGCCGCCCGACTCGCAACGGGCGATCTTGTTCCACGTGCTCCACCGCGCGAGGTTGAGCCGGCTGGTCCCGACCTTCACGATCTTGCTGCGGACCTTGCGATTCACCTTCCTGGTCACCTTGGTGCTCGGCGCGCCGTTGACCCGGGTGGTCACGGAGGTGCGGGTGACCCTGCCGGTGCGGCCGTGCCGGACCACCTTCGTGTGGCCCTTCATCATCGACTTGGTCTTCGTGCGGATGGTCCGGTATTTGACGGTCTGCCTCGTGGTCGACGTGGTCACGCTGACCACGTCGATGACCAGCGACATCCCGTCGGTCACCGCGGTGTTCCGCCCCGGCGACACCCGGTCATCCCCGTCCACCGCGAGATCCAGCTCGCTGATGGCGTCGCTCACGGTGGTCGCGTCGGTCACCGTGACCGTCGAGTCCACCGCGGCGTAGCGCAGGTTGATCGTGGTGGCGATCGGCTCCGGGGGTAAGTCATCGGCGTACGCCGGCAGGCCGCTCAAGCCTCCCGCCAACAGCGTCGCCGTCGAAGCGGCAGCGATCCAGGTCGCGACTCTGCGCATTGATCCATCCCCCAATGGGTCGTATCGATCAGGTCGCCGACCGCGCTCAACTGACCGCCGGTCGACGTCCTCGAAGGGCAGAGCCTGCCTCGTTTGATAACGTTTTGGCAACTTCAGGCGGGGACACAGCGTGGCGGCTGGCGCTCAGCACGAACGTGCCGCGGTCGGCACCCGTCCGGTTTGCCGGTCGGGCGAGGCCCGCAAAGAGGCCCAGCGTCCGCGTTCGGAGCTGAGTGGAATCCACTCCGCACGAGGCCGAGATCGGCGTCACCACACGCTGCTGAATAGTGGACTCCCAGCGACGACCGCCGCCCGACGGCCCGCCTCATGCTCGTGGTTCGGAGCTCAGATGATCCAGATCGACCTGCCCGAAGGACCGGCCGCCCCACTCGTGCGGGGACTGGCTGCCTGCTTGTCCTCCGTCACCGAAGTCCCGCTCGCCGAACTCCCGGCGTTTGACGGACTGTCGGCGACGCATGCCCTCGCTGCCTGGAAGAGTTGGCTCGCCGGCCGCGACTTCGGCCTGGTCCCGATCGCGGAGCCCGGCGCCTTCCAGTGGGCGGGCTGGTGGATCGCCGTGGTCGATCGAAGCGCCGGACTCGAGGCCGACGGCGCCCGACAGCAGGTCGCCGTGCTGGCGTTCGGTACGCCACCCGGTGTCGTCCTCAGTCCGCAGGAACCGGCGCTACTCGGACAGGCCACGGCCGACCTGGACATCAGCAGCGCGTACGCCGTCGCGTCGCTCGACCCCGTGCTCACCTCGGCACCGGCAGGGCCCCGAACGACCGGCGTGGTCGTGCTGCTGGCGGTCGCGCCGCTCGTCGAATCGCCGATGCAGCTGGTCCGGACGGCTCACGCCCTCGCCGGCCGTGGTCTCGAGGGTGATCGCTACGCCAACGGGTCCGGCACCTTCAGCCCCCACGGCGCGCACCGGCCCGGCTACGAACTGACCCTGATCGCTGCTGAGGTGGTCGAGGAACTCACCACCCGCGACGCCCGGCTCGACTTCGCGAGCACTCGGCGCAACGTGCTGACCCGGGGGATCGACGTCAACGCGCTCGTCGGTCGCGATTTCTCCATCGGCGACGTTCGTTGCCGCGGGCTGCGCCTCGCCGAACCCTGTGCCCACCTCGAACGGCTCGAGGGGCCCGGACTGCTCCGCCCGCTCATCCACCGCGGGGGTCTCCGCGCCGACATCCTGGTGGGCGGCGACATCGCCCTCGGCGATGTGATCCGCTCCGAGGGTCCTCGGTGGTCGCCCTCACGTCGGGCGCGTAGCCGGGCCTGAGACCGTCTGGTTAGCCTGCGGTCATGGATCTAGCCGAGCGTCCCGACCGACCACATCCCGCAGGCTGGGTGATCGCCGAGTTCACCAGCGGCGGCGAGCTGTTGGGCCGCCTCCACGAGAGCGGGCACGTCTGGGATGACGAGGTCGCAGCCGCGAAGGTGGTCGAGGACGGCGACCGCCCTGATCGGCCGTTGGTGCTCTACGCGCTGGTACCGGCCTGGGGCCCGGTCGAGGAGCCGACGGCCGCGATCACCGAGCCCGGTCCGGCCTGACCGACCTACCGGTGGGGGACGAACCCTGTTGATGATCCTCCTCAGCCCTCGACCGGGGCTCAGCCGAACGCGGCGCGCACGGCTTCGGCCACCCGCTCGGCTCCACGGGCGGCCATCAGCAGTGTGTAGTGGTTGAGTCCGGGGACCCGCCGCACGTCGATGAGTTCGGCCAGAGCATCAAGCGCGCCCGGCGGGTAGAGCCCGGGCGGCTCGTCGAGCAGACCGCGGGGCACGGTCAGCAGGGTGACCGGGCCTCGGTAGGCGCCGAGAACGGTCTCGGGGTCGGACGGTCCGTAGAGCTCGCGCGCGTCTTGACCAACGGCCTCCGCGGACACCGACGACCGCAGTTTTGGAGCCTCACCGGTCAGGTCGTAGTCGAGGTACTCCTCGATCGTCGAGTCCCACTCGTCACGCAAGGCCGGGTGGTCACGCCAGAAGTCGCGGTAGGCCGTACGCGTCGCGAACGTCCGGCCCAGGCGGCTCGACGCCGGGCCCAGCGTCGCCGCGATCGTCTCCTCGAGCGAGGCATCATCGGGGAGCCCGAACGGGATCCCGCCGTCGAGCAGGACCAGCGACGCCACCAGCTCCGGACGGCTCCGGGCCAGCGCGGCCGCGACGAAGGCGCCCATCGAGTGCCCGACCACGACCACCGGGCCCACCGCGTACGCCTCGATCACCGCGCCGACATCGGCGGCGTGCACGTTCATGCCCCACGGGCCCGGCAGGGCGGCGCTCCGGCCCCGGCCACGCAGATCGGGGGCAACCACGCGTACGCCGGGCAAGGCCTCGGCCACCGGTGCCCAGGCCCGATGATTCGCGGTGATGCCGTGGATCGCGACGACGGTCGTCGGGGCCGCGGACGACCACACACCGACGGTCAGATCGCCCCCTCGTACGGGCACCGAAACGACTCCGTACGCCGTCACTGCGCGCTCCAGCCGCCGTCCATCGTGTACGACGCGCCGGTGACCATGCCGGCGTGCGGGCCGGTCAGCCAGCCGACCAGCGATGCCACCTCCTTGGGCTCGACCAGCCGCTTGATCGCGGTCCGCGCCAGCAGCACCTTCTCGAGCCCCTCGAGCGCGTGTTTCGCCGTGACGTAAGCCGACTTGTACGGCGACGCCCGTAGCCCGTGCACCGAGGACACCTGGAGGATCCGGCCGAAGCCGCGCGCGTACATCGCCGGCAGGGCGGCCCGGACGAGCAGGAACGGCGCCTCGACCATGATCATCAAGATCCGATGGAACACGTCCGGGTCGAAATCCTCGATCGGCGCAACGTGCTGGATGCCGACGTTGTTGACCAGGATGTCGATGTCGAGACGGAGATCGACCAGCGCGGTCGTATCGCTGAGGTCGATCGCCCACGCCTCGCCGCCCAGGGCGCCGGCCACCGCCTCGGCCGCGGGACCGTTCAGATCCGCCACCCGGACCCGAGCCCCACGTCCGGCCAACTGTTCCGCGATGGCGGCGCCGATGCCGCTCGCGCCGCCGGTCACCAGGGCCGTTCGCCCGACGAGATCCTGCCCGCTCATCGACCATCTCCTCCTGCCGCGATCATCTCACCGGATCGTCGGTCGACCAGGCCGGTGTTGGTTAGGGTCGCGGCATGACACTGCTGCCGGGGATCGCCGCCCGCTCGCTGACCACCGATCGGCTGACGAGCAACGTGCTCGTCCGCGGCCAGGTGGATCCCGGGGGCACGCCGTTGGTCTTCGTCCACGGCAACGTGTCGTCGGCTCTGTTCTGGCAGCCGATGATGCTGGCGCTGCCGGCCGAGGTCGACGCGTACGCCGTCGACCTGCGCGGATTCGGGGACTCGGAGACGGCTCCGGTCGACGCCACCCGCGGAGTGCGCGACTACAGCGACGACCTGGCCGAGGTGATCGACGCGCTCGGGATCGGCCCGGTCCATCTCGTCGGCTGGAGCCTGGGCGGCGGCGTGGTGATGCAGTACGCGCTCGACCACCCGGTGCTCAGCCTGACCCTGATCTCGCCGGTGTCACCGTTCGGCTTCGGCTCGACCGATCCCGACGGCCGGATCATCAACGACGGCGCCGGCAGCGGGGGCGGCGGGGCCAACCCCGATTTCGTGGCCCGGCTGGCCGCGGGGGATCTCACTGCGCTCGAGCCGACCTCCCCACGCTCGGTCTTCGGCACCGCGTACGTCAAGCCCGGATTCTCCGACGGACACGAGGACCTGTGGGTCGAGTCGATGCTCAGCACCGCCGTCGGCACCGACAACTATCCAGGCGACGGCGCCCCGAATGCGCACTGGCCGGGCTTCGGGCCGGGCACCCGCGGGGTGCTCAACAGCCTCGCCCCGATCTACTTCGACGTCAGCGCCATCGTCGACCTCGAGCCGAAGCCGCCCATCCTGTGGATCCACGGCGCCGACGACCTCATCGTCTCCGACACCTCGTTCTTCGATCTCAACTACCTCGGCCAGATCGGCGCCTTCCCCGGCTGGCCCGGCGCCGACGTCGCCCCACCGCAGCCCATGAAGAAGCAGACCCGTGAGGTGCTCGACTCGTACGCGGACGAAGGCGGCCGGTACCGCGAGCTCGAACTCCCCAACTGCGGACACTCCGCCCACATCGAGCACCCCGACGCCGTACGCGCGGCCCTGCTCGACCACCTCGGGATCAGCTGAGCAGGGCGGCCCGGAGCAGGCGGTCGGGTTCGGAGGTCACCCGGTCGCCGAGGTCGCGGACGAAGACGGCGCTGTATGCGTGGCGTCCGGTGTCGAGCAGCAGACGCCAGGCGACGACGTTGGGGTGGTCGATTCCGTGGCACTGCTCGGCCGGGCTGAGCAATTCGACGGCTCGGTGGAGTTGCGCCGCGGTCAACGGGAGGGTGGCGGTCGAGCCGTCGTGACCGAGCACCGAGGCCAGCGCCACCGAGGCCAGCCCGTGCCGCCCGCCGGGTCGGTTGACCACCGGGATCTCCTCGTCGGCCAGCACCGCCCACGCGACCGGGGCCGTCCAGCCCTCCATCTCGGCGGCCAGACGTTCGCGGATCCGACCGAGACCGGGCAGGGTGGCCCAGTCCGGGTCTCGTGGGTCGATCTCGATCATCGCTTCATGACCGTTTCCGCCGGGCCGTCGTCGATCCTCACCAGATCTTGACCCGGCGTCCGGGATCGAGCCACAAGGCATCGTCGCTGGTCACCGCGAACGCCGCGTAGAACTCGGGGACGTTCTTGACGATCTGGTTGCAGCGGAACTCCGGCGGTGAGTGCGGGTCGGTGGCCAGGCGCTGGATGGTCAGCTCGGGTCGCATCTTCGTCTGCCAGACCGCTGCCCAGGAAAGGAACAGCCGCTGCATGGCGGTGAAGCCATCGGAGTCCGGCTCGGGCGCATCCGCACGCGCGATCGCGTACGCCAGGCAGGCGATCGACAGCCCGCCCAGGTCGCCGATGTTCTCCCCGATGGTCAGCCGTCCGTTGACGTGGTGCCCGGGGGCGCTTTCGGGCTCGAGGGTCTCGTACTGGTCGACGAGGACCGACGTGCGCGCCTCGAAAGCCTCGCGGTCCTCGCTGGTCCACCAGTCGCGGAGGGCCCCGTCGCCGTCGCAGGTCGAGCCCTGGTCGTCGAACCCGTGACCGATCTCATGGCCGATCACCGCGCCAATACCGCCGTAGTTGACCGCGTCGTCGGCGTCCTCGTTGAAGAACGGCGGCTGCAGGATGGCCGCCGGGAAGACGATCTCGTTCTTCAGCGGGTGGTAGTAGGCGTTGACCGTCTGCGGGGTCATCAGCCACTCCTCACGGTCGATCGGCTGCCCGATCTTGGCCAGCGCCCGATCCAGCTCGTAACCGGCCACCCGGGCCACGTTGCCGATCAGGTCGGTCGGGTCCACCGCCAGCGCCGAGTAGTCGCGCCACTTGGTCGGGTAACCGATGTGCGGGCGGAATTTGTCCAGTTTGGTCAACGCCTCGGCCTTGGTCGCCTCGGTCATCCAGTCCAGCTCGGTGATCGAGCGTCGGTACGCCTCGATCAGGTTCGCGACCAGGGTATCCATCCGCTCTTTGGCCGCCGGCGAGAAGTGCCGTTCGACGTAGACCTTGCCGACCGCTTCGCCGAGCGCGCCTTCGACCAGACCGACCCCACGCTTCCACCGCGGTCGCAGCTCCGGGGTCCCCGAGAGCACCGTCCCGTAGAAGGCGAAGTTGCCGGCCACGAACCCGCTGGACAGGTAGGGCGCGAGCGAGTTGATCACTCGCCAACGGGCCCAGGAGCGCCAGGCGTGGAGGCGCTCCTCGGTCAGCAGCCCGGCCACCTCGGTGAAGAACGACGGCTGCATGACCACCAGCTCGGCCATCGTCGCCTCGTCGATCGCGGCCCCGGCCAGGAACTGTGACCAGTGCAGCGCGGGGGTGCCGGCGACGAAGTCCTCGAGCGTGCTGAGGTTGTACATCTGCCGCAGGTCCCGGCAACGGACCTTGTCCCAGTGCAGCGCGGCGATCGCGGTCTCGAGCTCGAGGACCGACTCGGCCTGCGTCTTCGGCATCGGGGAGCCCGGCCAGCGTCAGCATCTGCACGACATGGTCGCGGTACTGCGCGCGGATGGTCGCGTACTCGTCGAGCCGGTAGTACTCCTCATCCGGCAGCCCGAGGCCACCCTGCCCGGCGAAGACGATCGAGCGATCCGGTTGCCCCGGGTCGGACTCGGTGTCGAGGTCGATCAGCCCGCGTACGGCGCGGCGGCTGAAGTCGCCGAGCAGTCGGGCCAGCGCGACCGGGGAGTCGACCCGATCGACCGCGGCCAGCAGCGGGGCGATCGGCTCGACACCGGCGGCCTCGACCACGTCCTCGGCCATGAAGCTGGCGTAGAGGTCGGCGATCTTGGTCTCGACGCTGCCGGGGCCGGCAGGCTCGACGGTGGTGATGATGTCGCGGACGGCCTCCTCGGCTTGGTCCCGCAGGTCGCTGAACGCGCCGGCCAGCGGCTTGTCCGGAGCGATCTCCGCGGTGGCCAGCCAGTGCCCGTTGACGTGGCGGAACAGGTCGTCCTGGGGCCGGATCGAGCGGTCGAAGGCGCTGAAGTCGAGGGCAGGAGCAGAGGCGGTCTCGGTCACCCGGCCATGTTAGGTGGCCGGTGTCGTTGGCCGAACCCCGTTCAGCGGAGCCCCCACTTGACCGCCCGGCTGGGCTTGATCCCGTTCACGTACGCGTACGTCTTGCCCTTCACGTCACCCGAGCAGGTCGAGGCGCGGCCGCGTACGGTGCAGCTCGAATTGAAGTCGACGTTGATCTTGGCGGGCACCCGCAGATAGATCCCCGAGCGGGTGATCTTGGTGCCGCGCAACGGGTTGGCCCCCACCTGGGTCCACCGGATCGAGCTCTTGTTGATCTTGAAACTGCCCGCGCTGATCCGGAACGGGCAGTCTCTTCGGTGCGAGGGCGCGCTCCTTCAGGCAGGACTGGTAGTTACGGGTCACCGCGCGCTTGGCCGCCGACTTGCCGGCCGAGGTGAGGGCCACCTCGACCTTCGACGTGGACACCCGGTCGTTGGGGCTGCGTACCGACAGCGTCGGAGCTGGTGATCGTGAACTGCTTGGAGCCGGTGGTCAGCTGGTAGCGGCCTGGGAACACCGAGACCGTGCTCGAGGTGACGGCGGCGCCGTTGAGCTTGACCTCGAGCCCGCTGATCCGGACCTTGGACAGGTTGAGATCGGCGACCACCCGCGCCAGCTTCCAGTCGTTGCCGACCCGGGTCACCCCGAACGATTCCTGGACCGCCTTGGTGCCGATCCGGTACGTGGCGTCGACCGAGGTGGCGTCGGGTCGTCGACTGCGGGCACGTCGATCTCGGTCAGGGGCGCGAGCTTGATCGATCGGCTCAGCACCCCCTTGCTCAGCGTGCCGCCCTGGACGACGGGCTGGGCCGAGTAGCCGATCGCGGCGTTCGCATCACCGCGGGCCAACGCCTGCAGATAACCGTTGACGGCGTCCGAGGCGGTGGCCCCGGTCGGCGGGTCGGAGGACGGCACGGTCGAGCTGGGCCCGCCCACCGGGGTCGGCTCGGTGCTCGCCGGCTGACTGGTCGCGGTGGTCGGCGGCTGTTGCCCGACGACGTCGGTGTCGTTGCGGTTGGCCAGGATGATCCCGGTGGTGCCCGTGATCAGCACGATGGCCGCGGCGCCGGCGATGACGGCGAGCTTGGCTCGGGACTTCTTCGGTGGCAGCCCACCCGGGTACTGCGGCGGGTATCCCGGCGGTGGTCCGCCCGGTCCGCCCGGTCCGCCCGGTCCCCGCCCGGTCCGCCTGCACCCGCGAAGGGGCCGAAGGCGACCCGCCGGCCGGGCCTGCGAAGGGGCCGAGACAGCCGTAGCCCGGAGCCGTCCGGCCGACCCGGTGGCGGCGGCGGTGGGCGGATAGCCGCCATACGGATTGTCGTTGCTCATCGCGGAGTTCTCCTGACCAGAACGAGTACTGCCTCCGCATGTTAACCAGCGTTGAGGCCCGTCGGGGCAGCAACGAGGATCTGCGCGGCACGTCTTTTGCGTGCGGCCTGGCGCAGCCCGAAGACGGTGAGGACGACCAGCGCCAACCAGACCAGAGCGAAGCCGATCCAGCGTCCGGTCGACATCGATTCACCGAAATAGGCGATGCCCAGGATGAACTGCAGGGTGGGGGCCAGGTACTGCAACAGGCCCAGGGTGCTGAGCGGGAGCCGGGTAGCGGCGGAGGCGAAGAACAGCAGCGGGATCACCGTGACCAGACCGGTGGCCACCAGCAGCAGGTCGTGCCCCCGCCCCAGGTGGGCGAACGTCAGCCGGCCCTGGATCTGCAGGAAGACCAGGTAGCCGAGCGCGATCGGGGTGATGGCGGCGGACTCGACCACCAAGGTGTCGACCGCACCTCCGTTGACCTGCTTCTTGATCACGCCGTAGATGCCGAAGCTGACGGCCAGGGTCAGTGCGATCCACGGCAGGTGGCCGTATTCGACGGTGAGCACCACCACGGCGACCACCGCCAGTCCCACGCACACCCACTGGACGGGATGGAGTCGCTCGTGGAGGAAGATCACGCCGACCACGATCGAGAAGATCGGATTGATGTAGTAGCCGAGTGACGTCTCGAGCACGTGGCCGTTCTGCACCGACCAGATGTAGGTGCCCCAGTTGACGGTGACCACCGCCGCTGCGACTCCGAGCAGGGTGAGGGTCCGGCGGTGGCCGACCCGGCCCCACCAGCCGCGTGGCACCGCCACCCGCAGCAGCACGCTGCAGATGATCAGAGACCAGATGATGCGGTGGGCAAGCACCTCGAGTGCCCCGGCCGGTTTGACCAGCGGCCAGAACAGCGGGACCGCACCCCACAGGGCATAGGCCGCGATCCCGTACGCGACTCCGCGCGTCTCGCGATCCGTGTCCTCGATCGCGTCGCTCATCAGGCGACGTCGATGCAGGTGCGCACTAGCTGACGAGCCAGGTGTCGCCACCATCGACCATCGCCTGCAGTGCGTCCTCGCCGACCCCGTCGCCGACCGCCAGGGCGACCTGCTCGCGGGCGAGGTCGTCGTACGCGGGCGCCTCGACGTCACGGAAGATACCGATCGGGGCGCGGTGCAGGACACCGGCGTCGGTCAGCCGGGACAGGCCGAACGCGAACGACGGGTCCTGGATGTGCGCGTCGTGGACGGCCAGCGCCTCGACCCCGACCTCGGCGACCTCGGCCACCGAGAACGCGCCGGTACGCGGGTCCCGCACCACTCCGAGGTGACCCTCGGCGCCGAAGCGGATCGGCTCGCCGTGCGTCAGCGGGATGATCGCGTCGGCCGAGGTGCTCGGGTCCTTGACGGCGGCGAACGCGTCGTCGTTGAAGATCGGGCAGTTCTGGTAGATCTCGACGAACGAGGTGCCGCGGTGATCGGCCGCCGCCCGGAGCACCGACGTGAGGTGCTTGCGGTCGGAGTCGATCGTCCGGGCGACGAAGGTCGCCTCGGCGCCCAGGGCCAGCGACACCGGGTTGAACGGGTTGTCCAGCGAGCCCAACGGGGTCGACTTGGTGATCTTGCCGATCTCGGAGGTGGGGGAGTACTGCCCCTTGGTGAGCCCGTAGATCCGGTTGTTGAACAGCAGGATGGTGACGTTGACGTTGCGGCGCAGGATGTGGATCAGGTGGTTGCCGCCGATCGACAGCGCGTCGCCGTCACCGGTGATGACGAAGACCGCGGTGTCCGGACGGGCCGTGGCCACGCCGGTCGCGATCGCGGTGGCGCGGCCGTGGATCGAATGCATCCCGTACGAGTCCACGTAGTACGGGAACCGCGACGAGCAACCGATGCCCGACACGATGACCGTGTTCTCCTTCTTGATCCCGAGCTCGGGCATGAAGCCCTGGAACGCGGCCAGCACGGCGTAGTCACCGCACCCCGGGCACCAGCGCACCTCCTGATCGGAGGTGAAGTCCTTGCGGGTCAGCGGCTGGAGGGACAGGGGTACGCCGGCGATCCCGGTGCGAGCGGACGTGCCCGCACCCGTACCGGTGGCGGCGGACGGGTTGTCGACGACGGTCACGCGTGCTTCTCCTTCAGGTTGTCGATCTCGAGCTCCAGATCGTGGGCCAGCTCCGACAGCGAGATCGGCAGGCCACGGACCCGGGAATAGCTGTGGATGTCCACCAGGAACTTCGCCCGCAGCAGCATGGCGAGCTGACCGAGGTTCATCTCGGGAACGATCACCCGGTCGTACGAACGGAGGATGTCGCCGAGGTTGCCCGGGAACGGGTTGAGGTGACGGAGGTGGGTGTAGGCGACCTGGCGACCGCCCTTGCGGACCCGGCGAACCGCGGCGACGATCGGGCCGTAGGTCGAGCCCCAGCCCATCACCAGCACGCGGGCCTGCGACCCGTCCGGGCCGGTCGGGTCGTCGACCAGCAGGTCGGGGATGTCGCGGACGATGCCGCTGATCTTCTCCTGCCGCAGCCGCACCATCTCTTCGTGGTTGGCCGGGTCGTAGGAGACCGCCCCGGTCTCGCGCGCCTTCTCGATGCCCCCGATGCGATGCTGCAAGCCGGCCGTGCCCGGGATAGCCCACGGGCGGGCCAGGGTCACCGGATCGCGACGGTAGGGCAGGAACTCCGGCTCGCCCTTCTTGTTCGTCCCGTTGAATTCGGTGGCGAAGTCCGGGTCGATCGTGGGGATCGCGCGGACATCGGGGACGGACCACGGCTCCGCACCGTTGGCGATGTAGCCGTCGGACAGCACGATCACCGGGGTGCGGTACTTGATGGCGATCCGGGTGGCCTCGATCGCGGTGTCGAAGCAGTCCGACGGGGACTGGGCGGCGAGCACGGGCACCGGCGACTCGCCGTTGCGACCGAACATCACCTGCAGCAGATCGGCCTGTTCGGTCTTGGTCGGCATCCCCGTGCTGGGACCGGCGCGCTGGACGTCGACGACGATCAGCGGGAGCTCGGTCATCACGGCGAGACCGATGGTCTCGGCCTTGAGTGCGACGCCCGGACCGGAGGTGGTCGTGACGCCCAGATGACCGGCGAAGCTCGCCCCGAGGGCGGCGCCGACGCCGGCGATCTCGTCCTCGGCCTGAAAGGTGGTGACGCCGAAACGCTTGTGCTTGCTCAGCTCGTGCAGCACGTCGGAGGCCGGGGTGATCGGGTAGGACCCGAGGAACAGCGGGAGGCCGGCCTTCTGCGCTCCGGTCACCAGCCCGTACGCCAGGGCAAGGTTGCCGTTGATCTGGCGGTAGCGGCCGGCCGGCATCGGGGCGGGGGCAACCTCGTAGGTGACCGCGAAGACCTCGGTGGTCTCGCCGAAGGCATAACCGGTCTTGAAGGCGGTGATGTTGGCGTCGCGGATGTCGGTCTTGCGGGCGAACTTCCTGGTCAGGAAGTTGATGGTGCCCTCGGTGGGTCGGTGGTAGAGCCACGACAGCAGGCCCAGCGCGAACATGTTCTTCGAACGAGAGGCGTCCTTGCGCGACAGACCGAACTCCTTGACCGCCGCGACCGTCATGCCGGTCAGGTCGAGCGCATGCAGCTGGTAGCCGGCCAGCGAACCGTCCTCGAGCGGGTTGGCCTCGTAGCCGACCTTGGCCAGGTTGCGCTTGGTGAAGTCGGCGGTGTCGGCGATGATCACGCCACCGCGGGGCAGGTCGGCGATGTTGGCCTTCAGCGCGGCCGGGTTCATCGCGACGAGCACGTCCGGCCGGTCGCCCGGGGTCATGATGTCGTAGTTGGCGAAGTGGAGCTGGAAGCTCGAGACGCCGGGCAGAGTGCCCTGGGGGGCGCGAATCTCGGCCGGGAAGTTCGGCAGCGTCGAGATGTCGTTGCCGAAGGTGGCGGAATCGGCGGTGAACCGATCCCCGGTCAGCTGCATCCCGTCGCCGGAGTCCCCGGCGAACCGGATCACCACGCGGTCGAGGGTCTGGACCTTCTTCACCCGACTTGCCTACTTCCGTTCGAATCCGCCGGGCTCCCGGCGGCGTACTCCTCCCCTGAACGTCTGTCAGGGGTGACGCCCGGCGTCGCGGCGAACCCGGTTTCGGTCGTCCACCGGCCGCTGGGCCTCGTCCATGATAAGGCGGACCTAACCATGGTTCATTCCCATCTCGTACGTGACCTGCACCATGCATCCGAAACAACAGGGTCGATCCGACCGCGAGTATGCGCTCAGATCGACCACATTAACGCGGCGTGCGAGCGGTTCGGGCCGCGAGGAGCAGGAGCAGCGCCCGCCAGGCGCGCGATGCGTGGGAGTCGTCCCTTCCGATCGGCACGAGCGCCGTGGGCGGGCGTTGCGCCGCGTGTGCCGGGAAACGACTGGGTCGGAGGCGACTCGGGGCTCAGGGAGGCGGTGGGCGCGGGCGTTTCGCGGCAGCTGCCGGGAAACGACCCCTACTCGGGGCTCGGGGCGGGCGTTTCGCGGCAGCTGCCGGGAAACGACCCTCTGGCCCAGGCCCAGGCCCAGGCCCAGGCCCGGGCCCGGGATCGGCGAACTCTCGACCCCACCAGCACAGCCGCACACCCTGGGCAGGATGTGCGGCTGTTGGAGTGTGCGAAGGGCGCGCCAGCGACGACCGCCCGGGGCGGGGTGTGGGTCGCCCCCACACGGATGGCGCTTACTTGTCGAGAACCACGGTGGAGAAGAGCATGTTGTGGTCCGAGGGACGGTTGGCGTCGACCTTCTTGGTCACGTTCTCCCAGGAGAGCGGGGTCCCGCCCTTGATCAAGATGGCGTCGAGCCGCGAGCCGAAGCCCATGCCGCTGGGCTTCTGGGTGGTGGCGAAGCCGTTGAAGGTCGAGTACTCCATGTTGATCCGGACCCGGGCGGAGGCCGCGTCGGTGTAGCCGGCGTCGATCAGGGTGTCGTGCGGGGCGTTCCCGGCGGTCAGGCTCTGGTAGGAGTTCCAGTCGCCGGCCATGATCATCGGCAGGTGCTCGGAGTTGATCTTGTTCATCGTCGACAGGATGGTGTCGGTCTGGCGGCCGCGGAGGGCGTTGTAGGTCGCGTCCTGGGCGCCGTGCCGGGCATCGAGGTGGGCGGAGACCACGTAGAAGGCCTGGCGGGTGTCGCGGTGGATGAGCTTGGCGTACGCGGCGCTGCGGGTGTTGCCCTTCGCGTCGTCGGTCAGGATCGGCAGATCGAACGAGCAGGCGTCGTTCCACCACAGCTTGCCGACGTAGTCGGCGCAGGCGCTGGCCAGCTTGATCTTGTTGGTGTTGATCAGGATGCGGGTGCCCTGCGAGCCGTGCGGCGTGCCCGGCTTGAGGTAAGGGGTGGTGCGGACCATCGCGTAGTTGCCGGCGCCCTGGGACCTCAGTGAGTCGACCAGGCTGGTGGTCTGGCGCAGGCTGTCCTTGACCGCGGCGCTGGTGCCGTCGGCGCGACCGGGGCCGATCTCCTGCAGCATCACGACGTCGGGGTTGCGGGAAATGATCTGGCGGGCGACGTCGGCACGGCGGGCGTTCCAGCTGCGCGTGTCCTTGGTGGCCTTGGCGGTGCGGACATTGAAGGTGGCGATGCGCAGATCGGTGCGGCCCGGGAAGTCGGCGATGGTGGCAACGTCGCCGCCGTCGACGGACGGCATGACGGCCCTGAGCGTGGGATACCAGCGGACGACGCTCGTGTTGGTCGCACCGAGCCGGATGTAGAGCTGGTTGCCCGAGCGGGCCGGCGCTCCGGCCTCGGCGACCTGGCTGGCGCTCAGCGTCAGCGAGCGGGCGCTCTTGCCGGCGGTGAACACGCGGGCCTGGCGACCCTTGCGGGGGAGGGAGGACGAGATCGACGGGCTGAAGGTGGTCAGCCCGGTCTCGATCCGGAAGCCGGTGGTCCTCTTGCCGGCCTGCTTCCACGTCAGCGTGAGCTCGCCGGCGCGGGGCCCGGCCTTGACCGAGAACGCAGTGATCTTGCTCGGCTTGGCGGTGGCTGCGAACGCATCACCCGGGGTGAGGGCGACGACGGTGAAGGCGATCAGCAGGCTGAAAAAGGCAGCGACGAAGCGTCGGGGCACGGTGGCTCCTGGGGAGAAAAAAGGGTGGCGGGCCGCAGAGGACAGAAATGTCCCCAGTGTGGTGCGGTATCCCCGATGTGTGATTTCCCCGAAGGCCCGCTCGTAAATGGGGGCCCCGCGCGACGAACGCGCTGTCCAATGAGGAAAGATTAACGTTTTGCCAAGCCATTGCCAAGCTGGCCCGCCGTGATCTGGAACACATGCTCTGACCCGTCCCCCGAACATTGTGGTACCTGCCCTCAGCCGAGCAGATCTCGTCGGAAATCACCGATACCGGCGACTCCGAGCTGAGTCATCACCACAGTCAATTCCGCCGTCCAGTACTCGAGGAGTTGCTGGACCCCGGCGCTGCCCGCAGCGGCGAGCGCCCACCACACCGGCCGGCCGACGAAGACACCGCGTGCCCCCAGCGCCAGCGCGGCCGCTACGTGCTCGGCCGAGCGCAGACCACTGTCGGCGTACACCTCGATCTCGGCCGGGACCGCCGCCCTCACCTCGGGCAACGCCTGGGCCGCGCTGATCGAGGCGCCCATCCGACGGCCGCCGTGGCTGGAGACGAGGATCCCGGCGGCGCCGGCGTCGACACACCGCACCGCGTCGTCGCCGCGCAGCACCCCCTTGACGACCAGCGGCAGATCGGTCAATGAGCGCAGCCATCCCACCGTGGCCGGCCCGACCGACGGGTCGGTCTGCAGACCGCGTACGCCGGCCCGCTCCAGTTCGGCGTCGGTCAGATTCACGTGACGTCGCGCGCCCGGGCCGGCGGGCCAGTTGCGCGGGTTGATGGTGCTGGGTAGCAGCGCCGTCATGTCGGTGGTGAGCAGGATGGCCGAGGCGCCGTGCTCGGCGGCCCGGCGGACCAGGGCTGCGGTCGCCTCGTGATCGCGGAAGACGTAGACCTGGAACCACCACGGCGCGCCCTGGGCAGCGATGTCGGCGAACCGAGTGGCGGTGTGGCTGCTGACCCCGAGCAGGGCCCCGGTGGCCGCTGCCGCGCGTGCCGTCGCCACCTCACCCTCCGGGTCGGCGGCGGTCTGTTGAGCCATCGGCGCGATCATGATCGGCGAGGCCACCGGGGCGCCCAGCACGGTCGTGGTGGTGTCGATGGTGGAGACGTCGGTCAGGATCCGGGGTCGGAACCGCAGCGCAGCCCAGGCCGCCTCGGCTTCGGCCAGGGCCAGACCCGATCCTGCCCCGCTGGCCACGTAGGCGCGCACCTGCTCGGGCAGTCGCTGGGCCGCGAGCGCCTCGAAGTCAGGTGGGGTGGTCATCGATTCTCCGGGAGTAGCCAACGGCGCCGCTGTCGAGGCAGCGGCGCCGTGGTGTGGTGCTGGTCCGGGGCCGGTCGCCCCGGGGATCGCTCAGGCCTGGGTGTTCCCCTCCGGCGAGCCGGTGGTGGCTCCGGGGAAACTGTCGGACTCAGAACCGGTGGCCTTGTCGGCCGCGTCCGAGACCGTGTCGGCGGTGTTCGCCGCGCTCTCCTCGGCCGCGGCCGTGGCGTTGTCGACCGCCTCGCCGATGCCCTCGGACGCCTTGGCGACGGCCGCTTCGGAGTGATCTGCCGCGGCCTCGACCTTGTCGGCGGCGGTCTGGTCGCCGTCGAACCGGTCCTTCACATCGCCGATGACGTCGCTGGCCTTGTCCTTCACGTCGCCCACGACGTCACCGGTCTTGTCCTTGACCTCGTGGAGCACGTCGCCGGCCTTGACCTTGACGTCGCCGAGCACATCGCCGGCCTTCTCCTTGGCCGCCCCGAAGGCTTCTTTGGCGTGCTCCCCGAACTCCTCGGCCTTGTCCTTCAACCCGTCCAGGAAACTCATCGAATCAGCCCTTTACATCCGGTGTGACCCGCCACGGTCGGCGGCGTTGGCCACATGTTATTGGTCTGTGACCACCTCGTCTGCACGCACGCGCAAACGTGATCAGGAGTAACACGACCGAGATCAGGAGTGGATCGAGAGCGGCAGCCGATCACGATCGGGCGGCACCTGTTGAACTGGCCCCTGACGTGGGGAAACGTCGTCAAGCATGGCCTAACCGATGCGACCGTGGCCTTTCGATCCATTACCCCCCTCGCTGAAGGGCGCCACGGACGTGTCTACGGGCTCTTCCTGGAGGCCGGCTCCAGCCGGACCAAGCTCTGGACCGAGGTCAACAGCCCCACCCTGACCGCTGTGATCGTCACTCGAACGCCACGATGAACTCGACGTTGCGAGCGAAGGTAACGCTGGTGCCGACGCTGAGGAGTGTTATTACCCCGGCGGGAAGTCTGAGCTTGTTGCCGTCGGCTTTCAGGTGCGCGTTGGCCGCCCCCGACGGGAGAGTGAGGGTGTCGCTCTGACTCGCGGCTCGAAACGCCTGATTGGGATGCCGGCCGTCATTGAGGGTTCGGAACGCGACGCCGACCGGATCGCTGATCGATCGGAGGTTGATAGCTGAGGGGCTGGTGGCCGCGGCTGAGAGCTTGAGGCCCAGCGACTCATCCCTCACCCGGAACGAGAACTCCGTCTTGCCGTCCGCCTGCTTGATGGCTAAGGAGACGTCAGCCAATCGGGCCGAGCCGGGGCCGAAGGCGTCGTTCAGCGCGTCGACCTCGCCTGATGCCTCGAACGCCGGGAAGACCAGTTCAGGCCTGGGTGGCGAGAGGTTGGTGTTGGTCGCGGTCGTCGATACCAGAACAGCCGAGACCGGACCGAAGGACCCGACGCCGACCCGCTCGAACCGTTGGTCCGCGAAGAAGGAGAGGCTGATGCTGGAGGTTGTGCTGTCGAGTGGTGCCGGCAAGGCCGTGAAACCTGGGGGGAGTACGGCCTGCAACTGTGTACGCGGAACCAAGGCGGTGAAGGTCACTTGATAGGTGCGTACGCTGCGGTAGTCGTAATGGGCCAGTGAAAGCGCCCGAGGCGGCTGCGTCCCGGCGGTACCGTTGTCGTAGTCATAGGTGGGCGGAGGCGAGCCGTCGGGTGTGGCCGCGGTGGCCGAGCCCGCCAGAAGTGCCATCAGCGCAGTCATGAATCCGAACAGTTTCGCGTGCCTGGTTTTCATCGAGATCCCTACTTTCGTTGGTCGATGCTCTTGCCTTCGCAGATCGGTGTGCTGCGCTCGTCTTCCCGAGGTGGACCGTGGTTTTTTCGGCCGGCTCACGCATGAGGTTGGCGTTATCGCCCTTTGTTCGACTGACTGCCGGCCTCACTCCTCGTGTTCCATCGACACGCCAGTGGTTCCAGGGGCATAGGGCCGGTGGGACGTCCCATTGGTCGTTGGTCAGTTTGAGCGACGGCGATGGCCGCTGCAGCCATGGCGACGGTGACGAGCCCCCAGGCGAACAGGTCGAGGGGATGGTTGCCGGTCACGGCTGCGTAGAGATGGATGGGCTGGGAGATGGTCATGGCGAGCGCCCACATCCAGTGCACTGCCGCTGAGCGCCAGAGCGCGAGGCCCAGCAGGATGCACCCGAGGATGTGACCGACGAGAAAGACGAGGCCGGAGATGACGACTGTGGGTTGCTCGCTGGACTGCCGCATCAGTTGGCTAAGGGTTTGAGGGTCGAGGTTGGCCCGGGTGCCGACGTACGCGTTCAGGTCTGCTCCGCTGGCAGCCCCGAACAGGCCGAGGTATCCGGGGATCAGAAGGATGGCGGCGGTCATGGCGAGTCGAGGGGCCCCGGGGCGGACCAGCCGGAGGACGGCGTACGCGCCCGGCACCAGCGTGAACAAAGCAACGAGGCCCAGCCAGAGCACGGCCGCCTGCGCGGTCGGATGCGCGGCCACCTCAGCGATGACCGTGTCGGGAGCGTCCAGGGCATTGTAGGGAATGACCAACCGAAGGATGGCCACGCAGAGGGGGCCGACGGGCATCAGCAAGGCCGCTGCCCACCGCTGCGGTGCTCTTGTGTCGATCGGGGAACTCACGCTGGTCCTGCTCGAGGTGAGGCTGGTTTTAAGGGTCATGGCTGCCGCCGCGTCAGTCCAGCACGGACACGGAGCGTCGGGTGGGCGTCAGCATGAGGATGACTGCACCGACGGTGAGCAGAACGTAGCCGGAGGCGAAGAGGAGCAGTGGGGTGGGCACCCCCGCGAAGAAGGCGGGGAGGGTGGTGATGGCCGCGATGATGCGCGCCCCGGCGGCGATCCGGACGGGGCCTTTGTCGGCTCGACGCAGAGCTATCACCACGCAGACGACGGTGACGGCGCCCAACACCGCACCCAAGACCACGACGGCCAGGGGCGGGCCGACTTGGCCGGCGGGGGTGGGAAAGGCCAATCCGACGCAGTCGACGAGGCCGAGCAGGAGGGCGACGACGAGGCCGATCTTGTTCACGGGCGACAGCGTCGATGGCTGTGCTTGCTCACCGGTGGCGGGTTGGGACACGGGGGTCTCCTTGGTCAGGGCGGCGCTGGAGTTCGCGCCGATGGGACTACGTTGTCGCAACGCTTCCTGCGTGGCCCGGGGGCTGAGTCGCGTCCAGTCGGGACTCTGCCCGACCACAGGGGGGTCTGGCCCCTAGGGGCGTCCCGAGATATGCGCCAGCATGGACCCCATGACCCGGGACAGAACCCATGGCTGACGTGCCGGCTGTTGGGCCGATCCGCGTGTTGATTGCCGATGACCACCCAGTGGTCCGGAAGGGACTGGCGGCGCTGATCTCCTCGCTGCCCGGTTTCGCCGTCGTGGCCGAAGCGGCCGACGGCATGTCGGCGGTCCGTGAGGCCCAACTCCTCAGACCTGATGCGGTCATCATGGACATCTCGATGCCGGGCGTGGACGGTGTGGAGGCGACCCAGCGGATCAGGGCCGCAGCACCCCAGGTCGCGGTTCTGGTCCTGACGATGCATGACGATGACGAGACCGTGTTCTCGGCCATGCAGGCGGGTGCGTTGGGTTACCTGTTGAAGGGCGCGGACCAGGAGGAGATCGAGCAGGCCCTGCGGGCCGTTGTGGCCGGTCGTGCCATCTTCGGCCCGGCTGTGGCTGAGCGCATCCTTCAACACTTCACAGGCCCACCCAAAAACGAGCCGGCGTTTCCTGCGCTGACCCACCGCGAACGCGAAATACTGGACCTGATCGCTCGAGGCACATCCAACACCGCGATCGCCGAGTCCCTTCACCTTTCACCCAAAACGGTCGGGAACCACATCTCGTCCATCTTCGCGAAGCTTTCCGTGTCCGGACGCGCAGAAGCCATCGTCCGGGCGCGAGAAGGCGGCTTGGGCGGCGCGCGGTGACCTGGGCGAGACGACATCAGACCAGTTTGCTCATCGTCGTCTCGACCGGGTCAGGGCTGCTGCTGATCGTGGGGGTACTGGGCCTCACTTTCGGCGATGTGCCCAGCCAGGCTGCGGTCATCACCGTCGGTGCGCTCATGTGGGCGGCCAGTTGGCTAGCGGTGACCTGTGTGCTGCTGCGGTCACCTGTCAGTGGTGAGCTGCTGTGGCTGTGCTGGGTGGGTGGAGCCCTGTTGGTGGTGTGCAGCGGTGGCGGAGCAGGCTGGGTACCGCGTGATCTGGGGAATCGTCTGGGGTTCGCCGCGATCCTTGCCGTTCTGCCGCTGGCCTGGCTGAGTTATCCACGCGGAATGCCGCCCCGGTTGCGCCGTATCTGCATCCCCGTTCTAGGAATAGTCGGCGCCGCACTGATAGCCGGACCGGCCGCAGCCTCGTTCGAGATCGGTGTCTCCGTGTCGTTGACCGTTCTGGTCGGCTCCCTCTGGTGGCGCTACGAACGCGGCCCGCGGGAAGACCGGGCGGCCGTCCTGTGGCTTTGTCTGGGGCTGGGTGTTGCGGGTCTGGTGACCATTCCGCTGAGTTTTCGGCCTACCGGGCCGGTTGCTGGTTCCGCCTGGCTGCTGGGGGTGCTGAGCGTTCCTGCCGGTGTTGTGTTCGGCGTCCACCCGCCAAGGGGGTGGGACATCAAGCTGCTCATATCGCGTGTTTCCGCCTATGTCGCGGCCGCACTGGTGGTCCTGGCTATGTTCAACGGCGTCGTGGCCGGGCTGACCTTGCGTACGAGATCGTCGCCGACGCTGGGAACCTTGGGCCTGTTGGCGGTCGCCACCGCCGTCACGTTTCACCCCCTCCGCCGGCTCCTCGACGGGGTGATCGACCGCTTGCTGTTCGGTGACCGTCTCAGCCCCGCCCGGGCGGCCGCCCGATTCGGAGATCAACTCTCCACGACGAATGACCCGTTGGCCGCCCTCCGAGCCCTCCGCGAGGTCCTCTCGCTGCCCTACGCCGCCCTGGAGGGACTGGCAGGATCGGTGGCCGTCTCGGGCTCCGTGCCCACGGCGGGCAGTTACGCCCTGCCACTGCGGATGGGGCCCGTCGCTGTGGGTAACCTCGTGATTGGTTTGCGGCCAGGCGAGAGCGGACCAGGACCGAAAGACCGCGACGTCCTCAGCATCGTCGTACCCGCACTGACCCAAGTGGTTCACGCCCAGGCCCTTGCCGACCAGCTGCAGGCGTCCAGGCGACAGGTCGTGTCAGCGGTGGAAGATGACCGACGACGTCTCCGGAAGGAGTTGCACGACGGGGTCGGACCCACCCTGACGGGCGTGGCCTACACAGCGGACGCCGCCCGCAACCTCATCCCCACCGACCCAGAGCAGGCCAAGCGGCTCCTCACCTCACTCCGCAAGGACACCGGTGACGCCATCCTGGAGGTCCGCCGACTCGTTGACGGCCTCCGGCCCCCAGCGCTGGACGAATTGGGGCTTATTCCCGCCCTGAAACAGCGAGGGGCGCACCTCTACACCTCTGCAGGCCAAAAGCTCGACGTGCGGATACACGTCACCGACCAGCTGCCCATCCTCAGTGCCGCCACTGAAGTTGCCACCTATCGAATCGTGATGGAGGCCCTGACCAACGTGGCCCGACACGCCAAAGCCACGGGAGCCGAGGTGAAGATCAGCACCGGTGACACTCACCTCACCATCGAGATACGTGACGACGGGAAAGCCGATTCGCCCTGGCGACCAGGCGTGGGACTCGTGTCCATGCGCGAGCGAGCCGAGCAGGTCGGCGGGACATTCACGGCGACCGCCACCCCCAACGGGGGCACCGTCACCGCCAGGCTCCCACTCCCACCCGACGGCCCTCACCGCCGCCCGCCGGCGTCCGTACTTTTCCCGACCGGGTCCCGGGACAGGGCCAATCAGACCCAAGACTGCCGAGGTGCACGAGGGCCGAGCATGTGATCGCCATCCCAACGTCCGCAGCGGTCGACCGGGTCCTGCTAGCGGTAGTTGGTGAACTGCACCGCGAACTCGTAGTCCTGGGCCTTGATCAGGTTCTGCACCGTCTGCAGGTCGTCGCGGCTCTTGCTGCTGACCCGCAGTTCATCGCCCTGGATCTGGGCCTTGACGCCCTTCGGACCTTCGTCGCGGATCAGCTTGGACACCTTCTTCGCGTTCTCCTGGGTGATGCCCTCGCTGGTGCTCGCGGTGATCTTGTAGAGCCGGCCGGAGGACCGGGGGTCGCTGGCCTCGAGGGCCTTGAGGCTCACCCCGCGCTTGACCAGCTTGGTCTGGAAGACGTCGAGCACCGCCTTCACCCGCTCCTCGGAGTTGGCCTGCATCTCCACTGCTTCGCCGGACCAGGCGATCTCGGCGTCGGTGTTCTTGAAGTCGAAGCGTTGCCGCACCTCCTTGGCCGCCTGGTTGAGAGCGTTGTCCACCTCCTGACGGTCGACCTTGCTGACGATGTCGAACGAGCTTTCCGATGCCATGCGTTACTCCGTTTCGGCCTGTGGCTGGATGTTGCTATTGTTTCCCCTCGCCGCCGGCTCTGCGCGGGTGGCATGGCAGGTTGCCCGAGTGGCCAAAGGGAGCAGACTGTAAATCTGCCGGCATCGCCTACGTTGGTTCGAACCCAACACCTGCCACACGTGAACGGCCGTAACCGGGGGAGACCCTGGTTGCGGCCGTTGACGTTCTCGGGGGTCCACCGACCGATCACCGCCCGTCGGGCGCGGTCCGAACCTGCGAGAGGGCTTCTGATGACCACCACCGCTGATCCCGAGACGACCGAGCTCGAGGTCGTCGCCTTCGACACCGGCGAACTCGACGCCGCTCTCGGCCAACTGATCGACGTCATCGGGCGGCTGGCCGACGGTGACCTGCACCGGGCGCACTTCGACGGCGGTTGGACCGTGGCCCAGGTCGTCTCGCACATCAACGTCAGCGCGATGATGTGGCTCGGCGACCTGGCCCGCCTCCGTTGCGACCCCGACCTGTGGTTCTTCTTCCGCGAGGAGGTGGGTCACGACCTCACCGGCTACCCGCCGCCCACCGTCGAGATCGCCGTGGGTCAGCTGACCAGCACCCGCCGGAGTCTGGCCACCAGCCTGATCGCGATGACCGCCGGCCTGGCGGACCGGGTCGTCGAGATCCGCGACCTGGGCACCCGCAACGTCGCCGAGTGGACACCGCTGATCGCCGGGCACCTGATCATGCACACCGGTCAGGTCACCGGCATCCTCACCAACCGCGAGGTCATGCCTGCGGGCCGCTGAGCGCACCCTGCTGCGCGGACGTCGTCGTGCGCGCGGCATGGTGGAGGCCGACGTACACGACGCGGCCCGGCGGGCCGGGGGAGGACTCGATGACGGCGTTGACCTGGCCGGCCACGGTCGACATCCGCGAGGTCGGTCCCCGCGACGGGTTGCAGATCGAGAAACCGTTGGCCACCGCCGACAAACGCGCGCTGATCGACGCGATCGTCGCGACCGGTGTCGGTCGGATCGAGGCCACGGCGTTCGTGTCGCCCCGCGCGGTCCCGGCCCTGTCCGATGCCGAGGAGGTGGCCGCGTACGCGCTGGCGATCTCCGGGCCGCGCTGGTCCGGGCTGGTGGCGAGTCCGAACGGTGCCCGGCGGGCGGTCGCAACGGGCTTGCGCGACATCGAGTACGTGGTGTCGGCGGCCGAGGGGCACAGCCGGGCCAACGCCCGGCGGAGCACCCGGGAAGCGCTCGACGCCGTGGGGGAGGTCGCCGAAATCGTGCACGCCGTGAACGGGCGGCTCGAGGTGATCATCGCGACCGCGTGGGACTGCCCGTTCGACGGTCCCACGCCGCGGGAGCGGACGGTCGGGGTGGCCCGACGGGCCGTCGAGCTCGGGGCCGACCAGGTCTGCCTGGGTGACACCATCGGTACCACGAGTCCAGCCCGGGTGGTCGCGCTGGTGGAGGTCGTTCGTGCGGTGATCGCCGAGAAGCCGCTCGGCGCGCATTTCCACAACACCCGGGGGATGGGGATCGCCAACGCGCTGGCCGCGGTGCAGGCCGGAGTCACCCAGCTCGACGCGTCGATCGGCGGGCTGGGCGGTTGCCCGTTCGCGCCGGGCGCCAGCGGCAACATCGCGACCGAGGAACTCGTCTATCTGTGCGAGGACGCCGGGGTGGCGACCGGGGTGGACCTGACCGCCACCCTGGCCGCCGCCGGGCTTGCCCAGCGTCTGCTCGGCAAGCCGCTCGAGGGTCAGCTGCTCCGCGCCGGAGGGCGATCCACGGCGCTCGGCTGACCGTTGGTGGTCGGCGGGTCAGGCGCGACCGGCCGAGCCGAATTCGTGCATCCGCCGCGCGACGATCGTGCGCATCGCGCCCGCACCGGCCGCCAGCCCGCCGGTGGGATCGGCCACCGCGGGGTGGTCAGCCAGGTGGGTGCGCAGCGCCGCGGTCCAGTAGAGGTGCGAGTCGGCGCCCTGGTTGATCTTGCGGATGCCCGAGGCGATCCCGGCCTGCTTCTGCTCCGTGTCGATGCCGTACGACGGTGTGACCGCCCCGCCGTGGGCGTTGATGGCCTCGACCGCTTCGGGCGGGATCGACGAACTGCCGTGCAGCACCAGCGCGGTGGTCGGGATGCGCGACTTGATCTCGGCGATCAGCGGGATGCGCAGTCGTTGGACGTGCCCGGCATCGGTGAACTTCACGAAGCCGTGGCTCGTCCCGACCGCGACGGCCAGCGCGTCGACCCCGGTCCGGTGGACGAATTCCTCGGCCTGGGCCGGGTCGGCGTAGACGATCTCTTCGAGCTCGCCGGACAGACCGGCCTCCGCGCCGCCGATCGTGCCGAGCTCACCCTCGACGCTGACCCCGCGCGCGTGGGCCGCTTCCACGACCTGCGCCGTGACGGCCACGTTGGCCTCGAAGTCGTTCGGGCTGTCGTCAGCCGCGCGGCTGCCGTCGATCATCACGCTCGTGAAGCCGTGATCCATCGCGGACAGACAGTCTTCGATCGTCTTCCCGTGATCCAGGTGCAGGGTGACCGGGACGTCGGGGTAGCTCTCGACGACCGTCCGCAGCAGGGTCCACCACCGGCTCTCGTCCTCGTACGCGCCGGCTCCGGCGATGGTCTGCACGATCACCGGCGAGCGCTCGGCCCGGGCGGCGTCGAGCACGGCCACGGCCTGGTTGAGGTCGGTCACGTTGAACGCGCCGACGGCGTAACCGCCCTGGTCGGCGGCCTGCATGGTGATGGCGAGGGTCTGGAGCGCCATGTGTCCTCTTTCTCTTCTACGGGTGGTCGGCGAGGTGGCGGGTCGACCGGTAGAGGTCGCGGTAGCGGCGGCGCTGCCCCGCATACCAGTCCTGGTGGTCGGGATCGGGCGTCAGCGTGGTCGACGTCGGCGGCTCGACGGCCGCGTCGGGATCCCGCCGACCGATCGCGTACGCGGCCAGCAGCGCGGCGCCCCGGAGGGCGGCGCGGCCCTCGGTGGGGGTCAGTGATCGCCCCGCCGCGTCGGCCCGTACGGCCAGCGTCCGGGTGTCGGTGGCCCCGGTGCCGCAGGCGTTGATGGCGGGCACCGACAGACCGACGTCCACCAGGGCGTCGGTGATCGAGGCCAACTCGAAGCCGGCCGCCTCCACGAACGCGCGGGTCAGTTCGGGTCGGGTGGCGGCGAGCGTCAGACCGTAGACGACGCCGCGGGCAGCGGGGTCGTTGTCGAGCGTTCCCGACCCGGCCAGATAGGGCAGGACCAGTAGATCGGGGGGTGCGGCCGCCATCTCGGCGACCAAGTCGGTCGGGCCGGCGAACCCGGTCAGTTCGGCCAACCAATCGAGCACCCAGCCGCCGGCCGCGGTCCCGGCCAGGGTCAGCCAGTGACCCGGCCGCCAGCGGTAGGTGGCGAAGCCGGTCCCGCCGAGTCCGTGCGGGCGGCGCGGCGATTCGACCAGCAGGCAGTCGCTCGAACCGAGGGAGAACACGGCCGCGCGTCCGATCGCTCCACCGGCGCCCAGGAAGGCGGCCGCCTGGTCGTGCAGCCCCGCGACCAACCGGGTGGTCGGCGCCAGGCCGAGCCGGGTGGCGGCGACGGGGGCCACGGTCCCGAGGACGGTGCCGGGGGCGACCGGGTCGGACAGCTTCGTCGCGTCCAGCCAGGGCGCGCGAGCGGCAACGATCTCGGTGATCTCGTCCGACCAGGTGAGGCGGTCGACGTCGAACAGTCCGGTCCGCGCGGCCAGGGTCCAGTCGGTTGCCGGAGGAGCACCCCAACGGCCGAGGACGAAGTCGCCGAGGGTGCGATAGGCGATCGCCTGCTGCCAGCACGACCCTCCGGCGGCGATCTTGTAGACCGAGAACATCGGGTGCAGTGGCTGCCCGGTGAGCGCCTGGACCCGCTCCGCTCCCAGATGTTCGCCTACCCGGTGGGCGGCCGACTCGCCGCGCCGGTCCATCATCACCGGGACGTGATCGAGAGCTCGCCCGTGCCGGTCGATCGGCACCACCGCCTCGCCCTGGCTGCAGAAGGAGAGGGCCTCGACCGGGTCGCCGATCGCGGCGACGCGGGCGGCGACCTCGGTGACCAGGTCCGTCGGCCGTGGCGAGCACCGACTCGGCGTCGAAGACCACCAGCCCGGGACCGGGCCGGAGCAGGCGGGTGGGGGCGGCCGCTGTGGCCAGCGGCCGCCCCTGGTCGTCGAAGGCGGCGGCGCGTACGCCGGTCGTCCCGAGGTCGAGCCCGAGCGTGCTCACCCGGTCAGCCTCTGCGTCCGCCGCCCCGACCCCGGTGTGATCAGCCCCAGCAGATCTTCAGGGCGTCCTCGGTGGTGATGCTCTCGACGCCGTCGACCGGCTTGTCGGTGACCAGGGCCACGCCGGTGTCGTAGAAGTCCAGGCCGGAGGTGACGGCCGGCTTCTCGCCGCCGCGGGCGATCTTGGCGATCGCCTCGACACCGAGCTCGGCCATCTTCAGCGGGTACTGCTGCGAGGTCGCCCCGATGACGCCCTCCTTGACGTTCTCGACGCCTGCACAGCCGCCGTCGACCGAGGTGATGATCGCACCCTTGACCCCGGCGTCGTCGAGGGCACTGGCGGCTCCGGCGGCGGCCGGCTCGTTGATCGTGTAGACCACGTTGATGTCGGGGTTCTTGGCCAGGCAGTTCTCCATCGCGACCTTGCCCTTGTCCTGGCTGCCCTCGGACGGCTCGTGACAGACGACCTCGTAGTCGCCGCCCTTGCCGCCGGTGTACTTGCCGGAGGACGCCTCGTCGCCGATCTTGGTCTTGTCCTTGACGTCCACGCCGAGGCCGGTCAGGAAGCCCTGGTCGCGGTTGAAGTCGACCGAGATGACCTTGTCGTTGAAGGCGTCGATCATGGCGATGGTCGCCTTCTTGCCGTCCAGCGCGCCGGCGGCCCATTTACCGATCGCCTCGCCCGCCTTGAAGTTGTCGGTCGCGAAGGTGATGTCGGTGACGTCCGCCGGGGTGGGCGGGGTGTCGAGCGCGATCACGAACAGACCGGCGCTGCGGGCGCTCTCGATGGCCGGGTTGACCCCGTCGCCGTTGAGCGCGATCAGGATGCCCTTGTCGCCTCGGGCGACCGCTGACTCGATCTCCTTGATCTGTCCGGCCTCGTCGCCGTCGGCCTTGCCGGCCGCGACGGTCAGGTCGACGTTGTTGGCCTCGGCCGCCTTCTTGGCGCCGTTCTGCATGGCGATCCAGAACGGGTTCATCGAGTCCTTGGTGATCAGCGTGACCGCGATCTGCTCCTCGGCCGCCGGGGCGCTCGAGGTGGTGGAGGTCGGCTCGGCGTCCGCGCCGCAGGCGGACAGGCCGAGTCCGGCCAGTCCGAGGACGGCGGCGGCGAGGACGGCCTTGCGGGCCGGGGCGATGCGTCGTTGCATGTGTGGTTCCTTCGTGGGTGGTGTGGATGGGGCGATGGGGGAGATCAGACCGCCGGGTCGGCGGGGATGGGGGGCACGACGACGATCCGGGAGGCGCGGTGGCGGGTCGTGGCCACCACGCGCGCGTTGGTGCCGTCGGAACCGGTGGAGCGCTCGTACGCCTCGTCGGGGCTGCGGCCGAACTCGACGTGCCGTCGGATCAACCGCTCGAGCCGGAGGTCGTCGCCGGGCTCGACGTACCAGCACTCGTCCAGCAGCGGGGCGATCTGCGCCCACTCGCCCTGGTCGGCGAGCAGGTAGTTGCCCTCGGCGATGACCAAGGGCACCTCGGCACGGACCGGGACGGCCGAGCCGATCGACTCCTCGAGCCCTCGGTCGAACACCGGGACGTAGACGATCGGCTCGCGCTGTCGGAGGCGACGCAGGAGGTGGACGTAGCCGGCGACGTCGAACGTGTCGATCGCCCCTTTGCGCGGATAGCTGCCCTGACGGCGGAGCTCGTCGTCGCGAAGATGGAACCCATCCATCCCGACGATGACCGCGGCGTCGCCCAACGCCTCGACCAGGATGGCCGAGAGGGTGGACTTGCCGGCCCCGGGCGCACCGGTGATGCCCAGGATCCGACGCTCACCGGTGGTGGCGAGTCCGCGGGCCACAGCGATGAGAGCGTCCAGATCGGACGTCGCAACGGGCGAGGTGTTCAGGCCGGAGCCTTCGTGGATGCTCATCTGGGACCCCCCTCCGTTGGAGCGTCAGCCGATCGGTGTCGTGCTGCGAACCTAGGGCTCCTTAACGTCGGAAGTCAAGCATTAATGAGAAGTTTATGTTTGTATCGAGGTCCTATGGGTTGTTCTTGTCATGGATTCAGGCATAATCGCCCCTGAGCGACCCGGCGAAGGGAATTGCGTGGCGGTGGTGACCAGCAGCATCTCGGCGGGCGAGGTCCTGCAGCTCATCGCGACGGGCTCCGCCCAGACCCGCACGGCGATCGCGCACCGCACGGGTCTGTCCCGATCGACGGTGTCGGAGCGGTTGGACGCCCTTTTCGGGGCGGCGCTGATCCAGGAGGGTGCGGACGCACGTTCGGCACGCGGTCGCCCCTCGAAGATCCTGTCGCTCAACGCGGCCGGCCGGGTGGTGCTGGCCGCCGATGTCGGCGAGGACCACACCCGGGTCGCCGTCACCGACCTCGCGGGCCGGGTGCTCAGCGAGCGGGTGGGCGAGATGCCGGTGTCCCGCGGGGCCGAGCCCACCATCGACTGGTTGCTTCGCTCGGGGCGGGCGATGATCGGCGAGCTGGGTCGCGCGGCCGACACACTCTTCGGCGTTGCGCTCTCGCTGCCCGCCCCGGTCGACTTCGAGCGCGGCGAAGTGGTCGGACCGTCGATCATGACCGGTTGGGACGGCGTACGCCTCGAGCCGTTGATCCAGCGGGTCTTCGACGTCCCCGTGGTGGTCGAGAACGACGTCAACGCCCGGGGCCTGGGGGAGTACCAGACGCATTGGAGCGCGTACAGCGACGTCCTCTACGTCAAGGCCGGCACCGGGATCGGCAGCGCCATCATCAACGGCGGCGAGGTGTTCCGCGGCAGCAACGGCGCGGCCGGCGACCTCGGCCACATCCGACTCGAGCCCGAGACCGGCCCGCTCTGCCGTTGCGGGGCCCTCGGCTGCGTGGAGGCGTACGCGGCCGGCTGGAGCGTCGTCCGCGATCTGGCCGCGCAGGGCTTCGACGTCGCCGACACCCGCGCGGCGATGGCTCTCGTGACCGCCGGTGAGCCCGAAGCCATCCAACTGGTCCGGCGCGCCGGGCAGGCCCTCGGCCGGGCGATCGCGTACTGCGTCAGCATGCTCAACCCGCGGCTGGTCGTGGTCAGTGGCAGCCTGGCCCAGGACAACGAGCACCTGCTCAACGGCATCCGACAGTCGGTCTACCAGTACGCCCTCCCGCTCGCCACCCGCGACCTCCAGATCGTCGCCGGCCGTGGCGACCACCGCAGTGGCGTCACCGGCGCCGCCTACCTCGCCGTCGCCCGCGCTCTCAGCCCCGACCGCGTCAACTCCTACCTGCTGTCCCTGCTCTGACGGGCGGGTGGACGCGGCCGGCGGGCAGGGCTGGTAGCGCAGAGGGCCGTTTCCGCACACAAGTGCCCAAACGACCCCGTTCCGGCTGAATTTCGGGCCGCTTCCGCACACAAGTGCCCAAACGGCCTGAGGCTCGGCCGCATCCCCGGGACCGAGAAGCAGGGTCAGCGGTCCCAGCCGGCGAGGGTGGCGGCGAGGTCGTCGCCGGCGATCGGGGCGCCGCGGAGTGCCTCGGCCGTACGCCGGGCCAGGGTCAGGGCCGCCGGGGCCGGCGGAATGGAGGTTGCCGCGCCGAGATCGAGGTGGTGGACGGCCAGCTCGACGGCCCAGGCGCCGAGGAAGTCGCCCGTGGTGAAGACCAGGTCCTGGAAGCGGAGGTGGCCCCCGGTCAGCTGGTCGGCGGCCCGGGTGAGTCCCTCGACGGTCGGCAGGAGGTGGCCGACCAGCGCAGATGGACGTCGGTAGGCCGCGGAGAGCCGGTGGACGTACGCGAGCCGGTCGATCTCGTCGGCCTGGGCGTCGTTGCTCGGCTGATCGCTGGTCCAGTAGGACGCGGCATCGATCGTCGCCGGGCCGGCGCAGCGGGCGAAGAAGCCGAGCAGCATCTCCTGCATTCCGAGGTGGACGTGGACCAGGAGGTCGGCCACGCTCCAGCCGAAGCAGCGGCTCGGTTCCAGGAGCAGCCGGTCGGACAACGGTGCGATCGCGGTCCGCAGCGCCACGAGCTCGGCGACGAACGCGTCGCGACCTTCGGCGTGGGTCAGCTCCATGCGGATCATCTGACCACCACGCCCACCGATTGGCCGCAGCCGCCCCCGGTGTGTATCTTTGTGCGTCGGCGCGCGGGTCTCGGTCCGCTCGACGATGTGCCCCTATAGCTCAGTAGGTAGAGCGTCTCCATGGTAAGGAGAAGGTCTGCGGTTCGAATCCGCATGGGGGCCCGGACGCTGTTCCGGTGCCACCGCGCATCGGCGGAATAGACGGACTCCCGGGCCCGTTGTTCGACCGGTCGAGCCGGTAGGAGCGATCGAAGCGGGATAGCTCAGGTGGTAGAGCAAGCGGCTCATAATCGCTGTGTCGCGGGTTCGAGTCCCGCTCTCGCTACTGGTCCTCACGGGGACCGCCCGCTCGGGCATCACACAGTCGGTCCGAGCACACCAACAGATCGAGGTAAATCATGGCCAAGTCTTCCGATGTCCGGCCCAAGATCACGCTGGCCTGCACCGAGTGCAAGGAGCGGAACTACATCACCAAGAAGAACCGGCGGAACGATCCCGACCGGCTCGAGCTGAAGAAGTTCTGCCCGAAGTGCCACACGCACACGCCGCACCGCGAAACCCGTTGATCCACCCGTCGTGACCACAGGTCATCACCACGAGCCGTCCGCCGATGCGGGCGGCTCGTCGGCTTCCCGGGCCGTTCCGATCATCGGTCTCGCCCACGGCAGCCGGTTGCCGGCCGCCGCCACCGACATCGAGCGGCTGATGGCCGCGGTCGGACGCGATGCCGAGGTCGAGGCGTACGCGGCCTATCTCGATCTGGCCGAACCCGATCTCACTGCCGTCGCCCGCCGGATCGCCGACGCCGGCCACCGGCGTGCCGTGGTCGTCCCGCTGCTGTTCACCGTGGCCTTCCATGCCACCGTCGACGTACCGGAGGCGGTCGTCGAGGCCGCCGACGCGGCCGGGATCGAGCTGTCGGTCAGCGACATCATCGGCACCGACGACGACGTCACCCGGTTGCTGGCCGACCAGCTGGCCGAAGCCGGTGTGCCCGAGGATCACCCGGTCCTGGTCTTCGCGGTCGGCTCCTCGCGACCCGCCGCCAACCAGGCCGTCGCCGATCTCGCCGCCCGGCTGGGGACCACACGGCATGGGGCGGTACGGGCCGCCTTCGGCACCACCGACCCGCGACCCGCGGCCGTGCTCCCCGACCTGACCGGACCGGTCGCTCTGCTGCCGTTGTTCCTGGCCGACGGGCTGCTGCTCAACAGCCTGCGCACCCTGGCCGCCGAACGCGGGTGGACGATGCTGCCGCCGCTTGCCGAGCGGGCCGCCGCTCTGGTCATCCACCGCTATCGGACCGCCATCGGAAGCTGAGCCCACCGGCGTGGGAGCACAGCGCTGACGCAGCGTTCCTCGGCTAGCGTGAACCCCATGCCGATCACCGAGGCGCACGTCGGGCGCCGTTATCCCGCCACCGCGCCGTACACGGTCTCGGCGGCCAAGATCGCCGAGTTCGCCGCCGCACTGGGCGACCGCTCGTCCCGCTACCAGGGGGACCGAGCGGAGGCGCCGCCCACCTTCGTCGCCGTCATCTCCTCCCCGGCCTGGGGCTCGATGTTCGACGACCCCGAGCTCGAGCTGGCCCTCAACCGGATCGTCCACGGCGATCAGCGGTTCACCTTCGTTCGCCCGCTGCGGGCCGGCGACGTGGTGACCGGAACGTTGTCGATCGACAAGGTGCGCGCCCGGGGTGCCGCCGAGATCATCGGCGCCTCGGTCGAGATCACCACCACCGAGGGCGAACCGATCTGCACCGCGGTCGCCACCTTCTTCCACAACCGGGGAGCCGCATGAGATCCGAGCTGAGTGTCGGCGACGAGCTGCCCGTGCTGCGGGTCCACTTCACCCGGCAGCGGCTGGTCCGCTACGCCGGGGCGTCGACCGACTTCAACCCGATCCACTACTCCGAGCACTACGCGGCCGCGGTCGGGCTCCCCGGAGTCATCGCGCACGGGTTGCTGACCATGGGTACGGCCCTACGGGTCGTCACCGACTGGCTCGGTGACCGCGGCCAGGTCAGCTCGTACTTCGTCCGTTTCACCAAGCCCGTCGTCGTCCCCGACGACACCGCCGGCGCCGAGGTCGTCTTCACCGCCACGGTCGCCGCGATCGAGGATCGGATGGTCACCTTCGCGATCGAGGCCCTCTGCGACGGGGTCAAGGTGCTCGGCGCCGCGCGGGCCGAGGTCCGACTCGATGACTGACGCCGGGTCCGGCCCGGTCTCCGAGCCGAGGCTCGCCGATCTCACCACGCTGCGGGTCGGCGGACCCGCCCGACGGCTCGTCGTCGCCCACACCGAGGCCGACCTGATCGAGACGGTTCGCGATCTCGACGCAGCCGGCGAGCCGGTGCTGATCCTCGGCGGCGGCTCGAACGTGCTCATCGGTGACGACGGTTTCGCCGGCACCGTGGTCAAGATCGCCACCCAGGGGGCTGAGGAGGACGTCGCCTCGTGCTCGGGTGCGGTGGTGACCACCTCGGCGGGGACATCCTGGGACGACCTGGTCGAGCAGACCGTCGCCCGGGAGTGGCGCGGACTCGAGGCGATGTCCGGCATCCCGGGCCTGGTCGGCGCCAGTCCGATCCAGAACGTGGGGGCGTACGGCGCCGAGGTCGGCGAGTACATCACGACGGTTCGGACCTACGACCGGCAGAAGGCCGCCGTCCGGACCTTCTTCGCCATCGAGTGCGGTTTCGGCTACCGGACCTCGCGGTTCAAGGCCGAACCCGACCGGTACGTGGTGTTGTCGGTGACCTTCCAGCTGCGACTCGGCAACCTGTCGGCGCCGATCCGTTACCCCGAACTCGCCCGGGCCCTCGGGATCGCGGTCGGTGAGCGCGCGCCGGCGAGCGAAGTGCGGGCCGCGGTGCTCGATCTGCGGCGCCGCAAGGGCATGGTGCTCGACGACGCCGACCCCGACACCTGGAGCGCCGGTTCGTTCTTCACCAATCCGATCCTCGACGCGGTGGCGGCCGAGCAACTGCCGGCTCTGGCGCCGCGGTTTACCCAACCGGACGGCCGGGTAAAGACCAGCGCCGCCTGGTTGATCGATCACGCCGGTTTCGCCAAGGGCTATGGCTCCGGCGCCGCACGACTGTCGAGCAAGCACACGCTGGCCTTGACCAACCGGGGTGGAGCCTCCGCCATGGAGGTGCTGGATCTGGCCCGCGAACTGCGGGCCGGCGTACGCAAGAAGTTCGGCATCGACCTGGTGCCCGAACCCGTCTTAGTGGGATGTGAACTGTGAGTCTGGCTCCTTTCGTCGTCTGGGCCCCCAAACCCGACTCGGTGACCCTGATGATCAAGCGGGTCGGGGATGAGTCCCCGACCGCGGTCGCGATGCGGCGGACCGAAGAGGGCTGGTGGCACCCGACCGGGGCGCTGCCCGATGACGGAATCGGCGAATTCGACTACGGCTACCAGCTGAACGGCGCCGGGCCGATCCTGCCCGACCCGCGTTCGCGCCGGCAGCCGTACGGCGTGCACGGGTGGTCGCGCAGCTTCGACCCGACCGGGTTCGGCTGGACCGACCAGAAGTGGAACGGCCGCCAGCTGTCGGGCGGGATCATCTACGAGATGCATGTCGGCACCTTCACCCCCGAGGGGACGCTCGCGGCCGCCGCGCAGCACCTCGACCATCTCGTCGAGCTGGGCGTCGACTTCGTCGAACTGATGCCGGTCAACGCGTTCAACGGCGAGCACGGCTGGGGTTACGACGGCGTGTTCTGGTACGCGGTGCACGAGCCGTACGGCGGTCCGCAGGCCTATCAGGGGTTCGTCGACGCCTGCCACGCCGCGGGGCTCGGGGTCATCCAGGACGTGGTCTACAACCACCTCGGACCGAGCGGCAACTACCTGCCGGAGTTCGGTCCCTATCTGAACAGCGGGGGTGTGAACACCTGGGGCGAGTCGCCCAACCTGGACGGTGAGCTGTCCGACGAGGTGCGCAGCTACATCATCGACGGCGCCCTGATGTTCCTCACCGACTACCACGTCGACGGGCTCCGACTCGATGCCGTGCACGCACTGCACGACACCCGGGCGATCCACCTGCTCGAGGAACTCGCGGTCGATGTCGACGCCCGCTCGGCCTTCCTGGGTCGGCCGCTCCCGCTGATCGCCGAATCCGATCTCAACGACCCGCGGCTGATCAACCCTCGACCGGCCGGTGGCTACGGGCTCGACGGCCAGTGGAGCGACGACTTCCACCACGCGCTCTACGTCAGCCTGACCGGTGACGCGACCGGTTACTACGCCGACTTCGACTCGCTCGATGCGCTCGGCAAGGTCTTCGAGGGCGGCTTCTTCCACGACGGCACCAAGTCGAGCTTTCGCGGCCGCAAGCACGGTCAGCCGATCGACACCTACCGCACGCAGACCTGGCGACTCGTGGTCTGCTCCGACAACCACGACCAGATCGGGAACCGTGCCGACGGTTCGCGGCTGTCGACCAAACTCAACGGCCGGCAACAGCGGATCGCCGCGCTGGTCACCCTGCTCAGCCCGTTCACCCCGATGATCTTCATGGGGGAGGAGTGGGGCGCATCGACCCCGTGGCCGTTCTTCAGCTCGCACCCCGAGGAGGAGCTGGGCGAGGCCGTACGCCAGGGGCGGATCGAGGAGTTCCGGCAGATGGCCTGGGATGTCTCGCTGATCCCGGACCCGCAGGATCCGGCGACCTTCACCTCGGCCAAGCTGGACTGGGACGAGGTCGACCAGCCCGGTCACGCCGACCTGCTCGCGCTGACCACCCGCCTCATCGAGATCCGTCACACCTACCCCGACTTCACCGACCCGCGCTTCGACCAGGGCAAAGCGACCTCGGACGACGAGGCCGGTTGGTTGCTCGTCGAACGCGGCACCATGGTGATGATGGTCAACTTCGCCGACCGCCCGGCCGAGATCGCGTACGTCGGGGCCCTGAACTCGGTGCTGCAGATCGGCGACGTCGAACTGGCCCACGGTGCGGTCGTCCTCGGCGCCCACAGCGCTGTGGTCGCCGAGCTGCTCGAGCTGTCCGTCTGACCTGCGGGTTCGCACCCCGCCGACGCCTACGGGTCGGCGGCTCGCGGTCGGATGCCGGGATCAGTCGAAGGTGATCTCGCGCTTGAGGATCTTGCCGGTCGGGCCCTTGGGGATCGGGCCGAACCGGATGATCCGGGGGTATTTGTACGCGGCGATCTCGGCCTGGACGAAGTCGATCAGCTCCTGACCGGTCGCCTCGGCACCCTCCTTGAGGGTGACCAGGGCGGCGATCTCCTCGCCGTGACGGGCATCGGGAATTCCGATCACGGCGGCCTCGGCGACCGCCGGATGGGTGTAGAGGACCTCTTCGATCTCGCGCGGGTAGACGTTGAAGCCGTTGCGGATGATCATGTCCTTCACCCGGTCGACGATGAAGTAGAAGCCGTCGGCGTCGCGGGTGGCCAGGTCGCCGGTGTGGAACCAGCCGTCACGGATGGTGTCGGCGGTGGCTTCGGGACGACGCCAGTAGCCCTTCATCAGGTTCTCGCCGCGGATCACGATCTCGCCGATCTCACCGTCGGCGACCGGCCGGTCGTCCGGGTCCCGCAGGTCGAACTCGACCCCGCGGATCGGCGTCCCCACCGATCCCGGCTTGGTCGGCCGGTCGGGGTGGTTGAACGACGCCACCGGTGAGGTCTCGGACAACCCGTAGCCCTCGAGCAACGTGACCCCGAAGGCCTGCTCGACGCCGCGCAGCACCTCGACCGGCAGCGAGGCTCCACCGGAGGCGGCGGTGTGCAGCGTCGAGGTGTCGAAGCGCTCGCGGTCGGGCACCGCGAGCAACCCCATGTACATGGTCGGGACGCCGAGAAAGATCGTGACCCGATCGCGCTCGACGATCGACAAGGCCTGCTCACCGTCGAACTTGGGCAGCAGCGTCAGACAGGCGCCACCGGCCATCGCCGCATTAAGTCCGCAGGTCTGACCGAACGAGTGGAACAACGGCAGGCCGCCGAACACCATGTCGCCCGGAGCCATCGGGAACAGCGTCTCGATCGTGGTCCTCACGTTGGTGCTCAGGTTGGCGTGGCTGAGCTCGGCGCCCTTCGGCTTGCCGGTCGTGCCCGAGGTGTAGAGGATGACCGCGGTGTCGGCGCCGTCACGGGCCACGACTGCGTCGGTCGGCGCGTTCTCGGCGACCAGCCGGTCGAAGTCACCCGGCACCACCTCGATCACGGCGGTGCCGGTCGCACCGGCCGCCTTGGTGGCCTCGGCGGCGAACGGGGTGAACACCACGGCGACCCGCGCTCCGGAGTCCTCCCAGGCGTACGCGACCTCGCCGGCCTTGAGCAACGGGTTCATCGGAACCACGACCGCGCCCAGCCGCAGGATCGCGTAGTAGGCGACCGGGAAGTAGGCGACGTTGGGCATGATCAGCGCGACCCGGTCCCCGGCGCGTACGCCGTGCTCGGTGAGCACCGTCGCGAACCGCGCCGAGGCCTCGTCGAGCGCGGCGTAGCTCAGGAGGGTGTCGCCCTGCTTGATGGCCGGCAGATTCGGTGCGGTGGCGGCCCGGTCCCGGACCCAGGCGGCGATGTTCGCGCCGGCCGAATCGCCTCGACCCGGGGTCGCGTCGTTCAGCGGTGATTCGGACGTCGTTGTCATGCACCGACGATAAGGCCAGACCACAGCGGGTCTCCGACCGTTACACTCGGCCCGGCCCCGCTACCGACCTGAAGTGGATGACGTATGCCCCTCGCTGATCTGAGCCGAGACGAACTGACCGCCCTGCACGCCGAGCAGACAGCGGCGTACGACGCGCTGGTCGCCAAGGGGCTCAGGCTCGACATGACCCGTGGGAAGCCGTCGGCGGCGCAACTGAGCCTGTCGAACGGGCTGCTCAGCCTGCCCGGGGACGGCAACTTCACCGATGCGTCGGGGGTCGACTGCCGCAACTACGGTGGCACCACGGGGCTGCTCGACATCCGGCAGATCTTTGCGCCGCTGCTCAACGTCCCGGTCGAGCAGCTGATCGCCGGCGACAACGCGAGCCTGTCGATCATGCACGACACGATCGTCTTCTCGCTCCTCAAGGGCGCCGTCGACTCGACTCGGCCATGGGTCCAGGGGCCGATCAAGTTCCTCTGCCCGGTCCCCGGCTACGACCGGCACTTCGCGCTCTGCGAGCAGTTCGGCATCGAGATGGTGCCGGTCGACCTCGGCCCCGACGGGCCCGATCTCGACGCGGTCCGCGCTCTGGTCGCCGAGGACGAGTCGATCAAGGGCATGTGGATCGTGCCCACGTACGCAAACCCGAGCGGCTCGGTCTACACCGAGGAGGTCACCCGCGCGTTGGTCTCGATGCCGACCGCCGCGCCGGACTTCCGGCTGTTCTGGGACAACGCGTACGCGGTGCACCACCTGACCGACACCGAACACCCGGCGATCGACATCCTCGGGCTCGCGGCCGAGGCGGGCCACCCGAACCGCCCGTTCATCTTCGCCTCGACGTCGAAGATCACCCTGGCCGGCGCCGGCGTCTCGTTCTTCGCCGGCTCGGCGGCCAACGTGGCCTGGTACCTGCAGCAGATCAGCAAGCGGACCATCGGCCCGGACAAGATCAACCACCTGCGGCACGCGCTCTTCCTGCGCAACCCCGACGGCGTGCGGTCGCTGATGCGGCAGCACCGGGAGATCCTGGCGCCGAAGTTCGAGCTGGTCACCTCGATGCTGCAGACCAACCTCGGTGCCTACCAGGTGGCGAGCTGGACCTCACCCGACGGCGGGTACTTCGTCAGCCTCGATGTCCTCGACGGCACGGCCACCCGGGTCGTCGCGCTGGCCAAGTCGGCCGGGATCGCGCTGACCGGAGCCGGGGCGGCGTTCCCGTACGGCAAGGACCCCCGCGACCGCAACATCCGGATCGCTCCGAGCTTCCCTTCGTCCGACGACGTCGCCGCGGCCATCGAGGCGCTCTCGACCTGCGTCCTGCTGGCCGCCACGGAGAAGTTGCTCGGCGCCGGGACCGCCGACTAGCGACGTTGTGGGGCTCAGGCCCGGATCAGCACGGCCACCGCGCGTACGACCACGGCCGCCAGCACCGTCATCGGCGTCGCCACCCGAACGGCCAGCCCGGCCACGCCCAACCGTTCGCGCGCGGCGAGTCCGACGAGAGAGCTGCCGATGGCACCGATGGGCACGGCGACCGCCAGTCCGGCCCGGACGCCGGCGAGCAGATCGATGGTCATGGCGGGTACTGTGCACGGTGACTTCGTCGGACCACAGCGCCATTGTGGGTTCGACTCGGTCGGCAAAGCTGGTTAGACTCCATCACTTGGTGGCTGTATCACCACCGGTTTGGTGCGCCCTCGGGAGCTCAGTCCGGTGAGGATCGACATCGAAGGGCAATAGCTCAACTGGCAGAGCATCGGTCTCCAAAACCGAAGGTTGGGGGTTCAAGTCCCTCTTGCCCTGCAAGGCAACACGCAGGCGAAGCACGACGACGTAAGAGCTGAGGGAAGGACGACGTGGCAGACAAGGACGACGTGGAGCCGACCGAGGAGTCGGACGCCACCGATCCGTCGTCTTTCGACGCGTCCTCCGACGCCGAACGAGGCGAGGCCTCGGGCAGCGAGGACGACTTCGACGCCATCGTCGCCGACGTCGAGGTAGATGAGTCTGCGGACGGCGAGGTCGGCGAGGACGAGAACGCCGACGCGGCGGTCGTCGGCGTCGGCGGTGCGACCACGGGCGGTGCCGCCGCGGTCGGTGCATCGGCGGCCAAGCGCGCCGCGCGTACGCCGAAGAACGCCGCCACCAACAAGCGTGACCAGGTGGAGAAGCCCGAGCGGACCACGCCGAGCACGTTCGTCAAGCAGTCGGTCGGTGAGCTGCGCAAGGTCGTCTACCCGACCGGTCAGCAGCTGATGAACTACTTCGTGGTGGTGCTGGTCTTCGTGCTGTTCATCATCGCGTACGTGAGCCTGCTCGACCTCGGCATGGGACAGGCGATCTTCGCGATCTTCAGCTGATGCCCAGCAACGCTCCACCGATAACAACCAGTAACGGAGAATTTGACGTGCCCGACACCTATCCAGCCGACGACCCGCAGCGTGCGGACGCGCTGAAGGGTCATGACGAGGCGCCCACCCCGTTCGACTCGAATGACAACGCAGCTGACCGCGGGGACGATTTCGACATCGATTTCGGTTCCTTCAGCCCGGCCGATTCCTCGGACGACGACGTCGACATCAACCTCGACTTCGGTGGCCCGACCACCGCCGAGGAAGAGCCCGGCGACGACCTGAACCTCAACTTCGGAGCCGCCGAGCCCGAAGCCGAGGACGAGGCCGATGAAGACGAGGACGACGACGAGGACGACGCCGGAGCAGTTGCTCTGGCCGCCTTCCAGTCCGAGCTCCGGGCCAAGCTCGGGGACTGGTACGTCGTGCACACCTACTCCGGGATGGAGAACCGGGTCCAGCAGAACCTGGAGAACCGGGTGTCCTCGCTCAACATGGAGGACTTCATCTTCGAGATCGTGGTGCCGACCGAGGAAGTCACCGAGATCCGCAACGGTCAGCGCAAGCAGATCCGTCGCACGGTGCTCCCCGGCTACGTACTGGTCCGGATGGAGCTGACCGACGAGTCCTGGTCGACCGTTCGTCACACCCCGTCGGTGACCGGCTTCGTCGGCCACTCGAACTCGCCGGTCCCGCTCAGCCTCGAAGAGGTCGAGAAGATGCTGGCTCCGGGCGTCATCGCCGCGGCGATGGTCGGCAAGGAGAGTTCGTCCAAGCGTAAGAAGAAGATCGAGGTGGCCGACTTCGCGGTCGGCGATTCGGTCATGGTGGTCGACGGCCCGTTCGCCGGCGTGCACGCCACGATCACCGAGATCAACGTCAACAACCAGCGCCTGAAGGCTCTGGTCGAGATCCTCGGCCGGGAGACCCCGGTCGACCTGACGTTCCCGCAGATCCAGAAGGTCTGACCCGGCGCGTCCCATCATCGGCCGGGACAGCTCGACCCGGCCACGAGTAGCGCTCCGAGTCACGGCCCGGAGCATCAACAACAGAAGGACCCACAGAAATGCCTCCCAAGAAGAAGGTCGCGGCCCTGGTCAAGGTGGCCCTCAACGCCGCCTCCGCCACCCCCGCTCCGCCGGTCGGTACCGCTCTCGGCCCGCACGGCGTCAACATCATGGAATTCGTCAAGGCGTACAACGCCGCGACGGAGGCCATGCGTGGCACCGTCATCCCGGTCGAGATCACGATCTACGAAGACCGCTCGTTCACCTTCATCACCAAGACCCCGCCGGCTGCGGAACTGATCAAGAAGGCCGCCGGAGTCACGAAGGGCTCGGCCGTCCCGCAGACCAACAAGGTCGGCAAGATCACCCGGGATCAGGTGCGCGAGATCGCCACCACCAAGCTCCCGGACCTGAACGCCAACGACGTGGAAGCGGCGATGAAAATCGTCGAGGGCACCGCCCGCTCCATGGGCGTGACTGTGTCTAACTGATTTTCCTCGCACGCTCGGAAAATCGCGGTCTTGGCCCTTTGGCCACTGCCTTCGTCACGTTCGCTGAAACGGAAAAGCGTGTTTCAGCGAACGCTCCTCAAGGCAGCGGCGGCGAAGACCGAAGCATCAACTCATAGGTAAAGCGTGGGGGAGTCAGCGCGACTCTGACCACAACTGGCCACCAGAGAGGACCAGAAGATGAAGCGCAGCAAGAACTACAACGAGGTCGCCGGCAAGGTCGACGACGCGAAGCTCTACGGCCCGGAGGAAGCACTCGACTTCGCCAAGGCCAACACCAAGGCGAAGTTCGACGAGACGGTCGACGTCTCGGTGCGCCTGGGTGTCGATCCCCGCAAGGCGGACCAGATGGTCCGCGGCACGGTCAACCTGCCCAACGGCACCGGCAAGACGGCACGGGTCCTCGTCTTCGCCACCGGTGACCGGGCAGCGGCCGCAACCGCGGCGGGGGCGGACGAGGTCGGCTCCGACGAGCTGATCGACAAGGTCGCCAAGGGGTACCTCGACTTCGACGCGGTCGTCGCGACCCCCGATCTGATGGGCAAGGTCGGCCGCCTGGGTCGTGTTCTCGGCCCGCGTGGTCTGATGCCCAACCCGAAGACCGGCACCGTGACCGTCGACGTGGCCAAGGCCGTGACCGACATCAAGGGCGGCAAGATCGAGTTCCGGGTCGACCGGCACGCGAACCTGCACTTCATCATCGGCAAGGCGTCGTTCTCGACCGCCCAGCTGAGTGAAAACTACTTCTCGGCGCTCGAAGAGGTGCTGCGGCTCAAGCCGAGCGCGTCCAAGGGTCGCTATCTGAAGAAGATCACGCTGTCGACCACGATGGGCCCGGGCATCCCGCTCGACCCGAACCGGACGAAGAAGGCTGAGGCCGAGTAAGCCTCGCCCCACGCACGTCACCGACCGCGGCCACCCGACCCCACGCGCACCATGCTCGTGATCAGTTGGGTGGCCGCTGTCGTCTGCTGTCTGGGCTACGGCGCCGGGTCGGTGCTGCAGTCGGTGGGAGCAAAGCGCACGGCGCACGTCGCCGGCGTGAGCGGGGTCGCGATGATCCTGGTCCAGCTGCCCTACCTGCTCGGACTGGCCTGCGACGCCTTGGCCTTCCTGGCCAACGTGGTGGCCCTGCAACAACTGCCCCTGTTCCTGGTCCAATCGGTGGTGACGGCCAGCGTCGGGGTGACCGCGGTGATCGCCAGCATCCGCGGCGAGCGACTCGACTGGCGGGACTGGACCTCGTTGGGGGTCCTCGGGCTCGGGTTGGTCACGTTGTCGCTGACCGCTACCGCCGACACCGCTGTGGCCATCTCGGCCGGGTCGGAATGGGTGATCGCCGCGAGCACGGTGCTGCCGGTCGCTGTCGGTCTGATCGGGCTGGGCCTGTCCGGTCGGCAGTCGTCGCTGGTCCTCGCCGCCGCGGCCGGCCTGGCCTGGACCGGGGTGGCCATCGCCTCGCGGGGGATCAGCGCGGCCTCGTTGACTCCGGCCCTGTTCGCCGACCCGCTCACCTGGACCATCGTGGTCCAGGGCGTCATCGGGACCATCTTCTTCGCCATCGCGCTGCAGCGTGGCTCGGTCACCACCGTGACCGCGACGACGTTCGTCCTGGAGATGATCATCCCGTCGAGCGTCGGTCTGCTGCTCTTCGGTGACTCGGTCGCCGCGGGCACCGCCCCCGTCGCCGTGGTCGGCTTCCTGCTGGCCATCGCCGGGACGCTGGCCCTCATGCGGTTCGCGGAATAGCCTTCGCCGGTGACGGGCGGGGAAGGGCCCGACCAGCAGCGGCCAGGGCGTCGCCGGTCAGCCGGAATGTGGTCCAGCCGTTCATCCCGACGGCGTTGATCGAGCGATAGAAGTCGATGGCCGGGGTGTTCCAGTCGAGCACCGACCACTCGACCCGCGCGTACCCGCGATCGACCGCGATGTCGGCCAGTGCCAGTAACAGCGCCTTGCCGAGCCCCGTGCCGCGGTGGCTGGGCCGGACGTAGAGATCCTCGAGGTAGATCCCGTGGACGCCCTCCCAGGTGGAGAAGTTGAGGAAGTACAGCGCCATTCCGACGACGTCCCCGTCCACCTCGACGACCAGCGCGTACGCCGCCGGGTGCGGCCCGAACAACGCCTTCCGGAAGTGCTCGGGCGTCGACTTCACCTCGTCGGCCGCCCGCTCGTACTCGGCCAGCTCGTTCACGAGCCCCTGGATCGCCTCGACATCCGACTCCCGGGCTTCCCGGATCGCTTCATGCATACCCGTCATTCTCGCCCCGCCCGGTGACCAGCCCCACCCGAGGCGATCCTCAGACCCCCTGAGCACACCTCAGACCGGGTGCCCGGGTTCTGCGGGGAGCTGAGGGGTCTGCGGTGGGGCCAGGCCAGATCGGGAAGGACAGGAAGACCGCACCGACCTGGCGCGAACCGACGACCTCAGTAGCGGCGGGCGCCCTTGTAGGGCATGTATTTCATCTTGATGTAGCTGACCTTCGAGCCGGGGCGGGGGGCGTGGATGACCTTGCCCTTGCCCGCATAGATGCCGACGTGGCTGATCCCGGAGTAGAAGAAGATCAGGTCGCCCTTGCGCAGGTTCTTCTTCTTGACCTTCTTGCCCTTGCGGTACTGCGCCCGGGTGTTGTGCGGGAGCTTCTTGCCGGCCTTCTTCCAAGCGCCGCGGGTCAGGCCCGAGCAGTCCCACGCGTTCGGGCCGGCGGCGCCGTAGCGGTACGGTTCGCCGAGTTGCTTGCGGGCGAAGGCCAGGGCCTTGGCCCCCTTCGACTTCTTCTTCTTCTTCTTTGGCGGCCGCAGACACGCCGGACGACGTCGCCGCCGCAGACACGCCGGACGACGTCGCCGCCGCAGCGGCAACGGGGCCGGCGTGCGACGCGGCGGCGGTCGAGCGGGTCTCCAGCGTGGAGACCACCCCGGGGGTCGGGCTGTCCGCCGAGGCGACGGGCAGTTCTGCGGTCAGGGTGCCCGCGGCCGTGATGGCCAGTCCGGCGACGAGCGCCGCGGCTCGGGTGAAGATCGTGCCCATGGGGTGGACCCCTCTCAGGAGCGTGGAGCGGCCTCGAGTGCTGACGACAACGGTGTCGAGCGGCCGGCCGTGGCACGTTATCAAAATGAGATAAACCTTGCCACCCAGCGAAGAGGGTTCGTCCTGGGGTGAGGGCGGATTGTCGGCTGCCCGATTTGGGCCGTACGCCGCCAGCAGGTAATGTTCTCGATTGCCGAAGACCGCTGGTTGATGGGGCTCGCTCGCCAGAGCAGGTTCGATCCGAAGATTCCCGATGGGAAGCCCGCGCAGGTGATTCACGAGTTTCGCAGGACCGCGTACGCCAGGCGTGCGGCGCCCTGGTTGCCCTTGGTCACCTGACCGAGGGCTTTTCGCATTTCCGGGCCCAGCAGTCTCACGGAAGCGCCACGACCGTGGCGCGTTCACGCAGGAAGAGGAGACAGATGGCGAGGCCCGACAAGGCAGCCGCGGTCGCCGAGCTGAGCGGGAAGTTCTCCAGCTCCGCGGGCGTCGTGCTGACCGAGTATCGCGGACTCACCGTGAAGGCGCTGAAGGAACTGCGCCGCTCACTCGGTGAGAACGCCACCTACGCCGTGTCGAAGAACACGCTGACCACGATCGCTGCTCGCGAATCCGGCGTCGAAGGCCTCGAGGAACACCTCGTCGGCCCGACCGCCATCGCCTTCATCGACGGCGACCCGGTGGTCGTCGCCAAGGGTCTGCGCGACTTCGCACGCACCAATCCGCTTCTGGTCATCAAGGGCGGGGTGCTCGACGGCAAGTTCCTGGGCCCCGACGAGGTCCGTAAGCTCGCTGACCTCGAGTCCCGTGAGGTGCTGCTGGCGAAGGTTGCCGGCGGCATGATGGGCGTTCTGCAGCAGGCCGTCAGCTTGGTGTCCGCACCGCTGTCGCAGGCTGCTCGCCTGATCGCGGCGCTGGAAGACGCAGCCAAGGACGATCCGTCCCTGATCGCCGGTCCCGGCGAGCCCACCGAAGCGGCGCTGGCCGTGGAGACCGAAGACGTCTCCGAGCCCAGCAACGAAGAACTGGCGAACGACTCGGAATCCTCCGAGCCGGCCGCTGCGTCCCCGGCTGACGCCGAGGGCGAACCCGCAGCATCTGCTGCTGACGATGTCGCAGCACCCGCTGCCGAAGACAAGTAAGAAAGGACGCCCATCATGGCGAAGCTCAGCACTGCCGAACTCCTTGACGCTTTCAAGGAGCTGACCCTGATCGAGCTCAGCGAGTTCGTGAAGGAATTCGAGACCACCTTCGGCGTCACCGCGGCCGCTCCGGTCGCCGTGGCCGCTGCTGCCACCGGTGGCGGCGAGGCCGCTCCGGTCGAGGAGGAGTCCGACGAGGTCGACGTCATCCTCGAGGCGGCCGGCGACAAGAAGATCCAGGTCATCAAGGAGGTGCGTTCGCTCACCAGCCTGGGCCTCAAGGAGGCCAAGGACCTGGTCGAGGCCGCCCCCAAGGCCGTCCTGGAGAAGGTGACCAAGGAGGCTGCCGCCAAGGCCAAGGAGTCCCTCGAGGGCGCCGGCGCCAAGGTGACCGTCAAGTAAGACCACGCTTCACGCGTACGCGATGCCGGCCCTCCCGTTCGGGAGGGCCGGCATTTGTGCGTCGTCGGGTGGGGACCCCCACGCCCCCGCAGGAGGTCCCGTCGCTGCGCTGGTGAAAACTCGCGCGCAAGCGCCTCCCCGCGCGCTGCCGGTTTCCCATGTGACATGGGAAACCTACGGGTAGCACGCGAAACTTCGCAGGTAACCCGCAGGGATTCCCCTGTCTCGAGGGGGGCGAGGCGCCGACAGATCAGCGGCACCGGCCGGGGTGGCCGGTAGTGGCCAGCGCCAGCCGCCTCAACCGCGGCCCCTGCTGCTCGGCCCAGGTGTCGCCCGGCACCGAGATCGTTCGGCGGCTGACGCGTGCCGGTTACGATCGGGAAACCTGAGCGCGTGACGATGATCACCGGTCCGGCGAAGGGAGCATCGAGGCTATGGAACCGCAGCTGGTCGTCAACGGTCGGTCCCGCCCGTTGGGCGAGGTCGGAGGCCACGTCACCCTGCTCGAATGGTTGCGGGCCGATGGGCTGACGGGGACCAAGGAAGGGTGCGCCGAGGGCGAATGCGGCGCGTGTGCCGTGCTGGTCGCCCGTCCGGACACCGAGGGTCGCAGCCGCTGGACCGCCATCAACGCCTGCCTGGTCCCGGCGGCCGGGTTCGCAGGTCAGGAGGTGCTGACGTCCGAGGGTTTCGGCACCGTCGCCGAGTTGCACCCGGTGCAGCGCGAGATGGTCGACCGCGGCGGCTCGCAGTGCGGCTACTGCACCCCGGGATTCATCTGCTCGATGGTGGGGGAGTACTACCGGCCCGACCGGGTGCCGACCGGTGCTACCACCCGGGTCGCGGAAGCCGAGCCGGGCACCGATGGACCCGTCGCCGAGCAGCAGCACAGCGACGGACACCGCGATCTGAACGCGCCCGGCGCCGCCCCGGATCACGAGCACGGCCCCAACGGCTTCGACCTGCACGCGCTGAGCGGCAACCTCTGCCGGTGCACCGGCTACCGGCCGATCCGCGACGCCGCGTACGCGCTCGGCACCCCCGACGCGGACGACCCGTTGTGGACCCGGTTGGCCGAGCCGGCCCCCGCGGACATCGCCACCGACATCGGCTCCGACCAGGGTCGCTACGTCCGGCCCGCCGGTCTTGACGACGCGCTCACCCTGCTCGCCGACCACCCGGACGCGCGGCTCGTCGCCGGGTCGACCGACTGGGGTGTCGAGCTCAACATCCGCCACGCTCGAGCCAAGCTGTCGATCGCCGTCGACCGGCTGCCGGAGCTGCGGGTCCTCGACGTCGCCGCCGACCGGCATCGACATCGGCGCCGCGCTGACCCTCACCGAGATCGAGCGCGGGCTGGCCGGCCGGGTGCCGCTGCTGGCGGAGTGGTTCCCGCAGTTCGCCTCCCGGCTGATCCGCAACGGCGCCACCCTGGGCGGCAATCTCGGTACGGCGTCGCCGATCGGCGACAGCCCGCCCGTGCTGCTCGCGCTCGGCGCCTCGCTCGTGCTGGTCTCGCGGTCCGGGGAGCGCGAGGTCGAGCTCAGCGACTACTTCACCGGCTACCGGCAGACGCGCCGCCGACCCGACGAGCTGATCGCACGGATCCGGATCCCCACCCCACTGGCCCCGCTGACCGCCTTCCACAAGATCGCCAAGCGTCGCTTCGACGACATCTCCAGCGTGGCCGTCGCGTACGCGATGCACCCTGGCCGACGGGATCGTGACCGACGTCCGGATCGGGCTGGGCGGCGTCGCCGCGACCCCGCTGCGGGCCACCGCCACCGAAGAAGCGCTGCTCGGTCGACCGTGGAACGCCGAGACCGCTCGGCGCGGCCGCGACCGTCCTGGGCCAGGAGGGCACCCCGCTGAGCGACCACCGGGCCAGCGCTCGCTATCGCACGGCCATGCTCGGCACGTCGCTGCGGAAGTTCTACGCCGCCCACTCCGAGAGGAGTCCCCGTTGAGCACCGCGCACGGGCCGCTCGCCGACCGGCCGAACAATCCCAAGGTCGGCCTGGAGATCGCCCACGAGAGCGCGCCGCTGCACGTCACCGGGCTGGCGCTCTACACCGAGGACCTGGTCGCCCGGACCAGGGACTGCCTGTGGGCCTGGCCGCTGGCCGCGCCGCACGCGCACGCCCGGATCGTGGCGCTCGACGTCGCACCGGCGTACGCGGTCCCGGGTGTGGTGAAGGTGCTCACCGCCGCCGATGTCCCCGGGCTCAACGACGCCGGGGAGAAGCACGACGAGCCGCTGTTCCCCGACGAGGTGATGTTCTACGGGCACGCCGTCTGCTACGTGCTCGGCGAGACCAAGGACGCCGCCCGCCGGGGTGCCGAGGCGATCGAGGTCACCTACGAGCCGCTGCCGTCGCTGATCGGCGTACGCGAGGCGATCGCCGCCGGCAGCTTCCAGGGTCACCACCGCACGGTCAGCCGCGGCGATGCGGACGCCGCTCTCGAGGAGTCGGCGCACCGGTTCAGCGGCGAGTTCGAGTTCGGTGGGCAGGAGCACTTCTACCTGGAGTGCATGGCCGCGCTCGCCCTGGTGGACGAGAACGGGCAGGTGCTGGTCCACTCGAGCACCCAGCACCCGTCCGAGACCCAGGACATCGTCGCCCACGTCCTCGGGGTCCCCGCGCACCAGGTCACCGTGCAGTGCCTGCGGATGGGCGGCGGTTTCGGCGGCAAGGAGTTGCAGCCGCACGGACTGGCCGCGGTCGCCGCGCTCGGCGCGACCCTGACCGGCCGCCCGGTCTGCCTGGCCCTGAACCGCAACCAGGACATCACCATGACCGGGAAACGGCACCCGTTCCTGGCCACCTGGGAGGTCGGATTCGACGCCGACCTGCGGATCCATGCGCTGCGGGCCACGCTGACCAGCAACGGCGGCTGGAGCCTCGATCTGTCCGAGCCGGTGTTGGCCCGCGCGCTCTGCCACATCGACAACGCGTACTGGATCCCGAACATCCGGGTCGACGGTCGGGTGGCCAAGACCAACCGCCAGTCCAACACCGCCTTCCGCGGCTTCGGCGGCCCGCAGGGGATGGTGGTGATCGAGGACATCCTCGGCCGTTCCGCACCACGGCTCGGGGTGGCGGCCGACGAACTCCGGCGCCGTAACTTCTACACCCCCGAGCAGACCACCCCGTACGGACAGCCGGTCCGGCACGCCGAGCGGCTGGCCGACATCTGGTCGATCCTCACCGCTCGCAGCGCGTTCGCCGCCCGGCAGGCCGAGATCGCAGCCTTCAACGCGAGCCACTCCGACGTCAAACGGGGGCTCGCGATCACCCCGGTCAAGTTCGGCATCTCGTTCAACCTGACCGCGTTCAACCAGGCCGGCGCGCTCGTCCACATCTACAAGGACGGCTCGGTGCTGATCAACCACGGCGGCACCGAGATGGGCCAGGGCCTGCACACCAAGATGATCCAGGTGGCGGCCACCGCACTCGGGGTGCCGCTGGCGTCCGTCCGGCTGGCCCCGACCCGCACCGACAAGGTGCCGAACACCTCGGCCACCGCGGCCAGCTCGGGCGCCGATCTCAACGGTGGCGCGATCAAGAACGCCTGCGACCAGATCCGGGCCCGGCTCAACGTGGTCGCGGCCGGCCAGCTCGGCATCCACCCGGACGACGTGCGGTTCGTCGACGGCGTGGTCACCGGCATCGGCTTCGACGACCGGCAACTCCAGTGGGCCGCGCTGGTCCGCGACGCCTACTTCCAGCGGGTCCAGCTGTGGGCGGCCGGCTACTACCGGACCCCGGGGTTGCACTGGGACGCCGAGCGCATGCAGGGCGAACCGTTCAAGTACTTCGCGTACGGCGCGGCCGCCTCCGAGGTCGAGGTCGACGGCTTCACCGGCGCGTACCGGCTGCGGCGGGTCGACATCGTGCACGACGTCGGCGACAGCCTGTCCCCGTTGATCGACATCGGCCAGATCGAGGGGGCGTTCGTCCAGGGCACCGGCTGGCTGACGCTGGAGGAGCTCAGCTGGGACGAGAGCGACGGACCCAACCGCGGTCGGTTGCTGACCCAGGCGGCCAGCACGTACAAGATTCCGAGCTTCTCCGAAATGCCCGAGGTCTTCAACGTGCACCTGTATCAGAAGGCCACCGAGTCGGGCGTGGTCTACGGCTCCAAGGCCGTCGGCGAACCGCCGCTGATGCACGGCTTCAGCGTCCGCGAGGCGTTGCGGCAGGCCGCGGCCGCGTTCGGGCCGGACGGTCACAGCGTCGACCTGGCCAGCCCGGCCACCCCGGAAGCGGTGTTCTGGGCGGTCGACGAGGCCCGGTCGGCGGCCGCGCCCGCGCCCGTCGACGCCCCGGTCCTGGTCGGCGGCGTCTGAGCGTGGACTGGCTCCGGGCCCTGACCCAGCTGCGCCGCGACGGTGCCCCCGGCGTGCTGGTCACGGTGATCGAGGTACGCGGCCACGCCCCCCGCGACGCGGGCGCGAAGATGCTGGTCGGTACGGACCGGATCTGGGGGAGTGTCGGCGGCGGCAACCTCGAGGAGTCTGCGGTCCTCCGCGCCCGCTCGATGATGAGTGAGGGGCGGAGCGAGCCGGAGACCTCCACGTCGCGGCTCAGTGCGCACGAGCGGACCGAGCACGGCCGGCAGTGCTGCGGCGGCGAGGTCCGGCTGCTGCTCGAGCCCTTCCCGGCCCGCCCGGTGGTGGCGATCTTCGGGGTCGGTCACGTCGGCTTCGAGCTGGCCCGGATCCTCTCACGACTGGAGCTGCGGCTGCACCTGGTCGATTCCCGGGCCGAGCAGCTCGATCAGCTGCGGCTCGCCGACGTCACCGCCGGAGCGGCCGACGTCCAGGTCCACCGCGCCGTGCTCGGCGAGCTGGTCCTCGAGCAGTTGCCCGCCGGGAGCCAGGTGGTGATCATGACGCACGACCACGCAGAGGACTTCGCGCTGTGCGACGCCGCGCTGCGGCGGGACGGGCTCGATTTCGTCGGGCTGATCGGGTCCAAGGCCAAGTGGACCCGGTTCCGCGCCCAGCTGCTCGAGGCCGGCCACCCCGAGGAGGCGCTGCGACGGATCACCAGCCCGATCGGTCTGCCGGGAGTCTTCGGCAAGGAACCCGCGGTGATCGCGGTCGGAGTCGCGGCGCAGCTGATCCGCCGGCTGCCGGCGTGTCGACCGACCTCGGGCGCGTACGCGGAGCGGGCCCGATGACGCTCTATCGCGCCACGGTGGTCGACACCCCCGGCGACCCGTTCACCGAGTCCGACGCACTGCGGTTCGAACCCGACACCGGGCTGCTCGTCACCGACGGTCTGATCACCGCCCGCGGTCCGTACGCCGAGATCGCCACCGCCCACCCCGACGAGGGGACCGTCGACCTGAGTGACGGGGTCCTGATCCCCGGACTCGTCGACACCCACGTGCACTATCCGCAGATCCGCGCGATCGCCGGGTTGGGGATGCCGCTGCTCGACTGGCTCACGCTGTGCGCCCTGCCCGAGGAGGCCAAACTGGCCGATCCGGCGTACGCGGAGACGATCGCCGACGATTTCGTCTCGGCGCTGGCCGGGGCGGGGACGACAACGGCGCTGGTGTTCGGCGCCCATTTCGCCACCGCGGTCGACGCGCTGTTCGAGCGGGCCGCGGCCGGCGGACTGCGGATCACCTCCGGGCTCGTGGTCAGTGACCGGATCCTGCGCGACGACCTGTGGACCACCCCGGAGATCGCGCTCGAGCAGGGCCGGGCGCTGATCGAGCGCTGGCACGGCCGCGGCCGGCTCCGGTACGCGGTCACTCCGCGCTTCTCGTTGTCGACGACCGACGCCATGCTCGCCTCGTGCGCGGAGTTGCTCGGCTCCCGCGAGGACCTGTGGTTCACCACCCACCTCAACGAGAACCTCGCCGAGGTCGCAGCCGTCCTCGAGCTGTTCCCGGGCACCTCGACCTATCTCGACAGCTACGACCGGCACGGCCTGGTCACCGCACGCAGTGTGTACGCGCACAACGTCCACCCGGCCGACGCCGAGCTCGACCGGCTGGCGGCCACCGGTGCCTGGGTCGCGCACTGCCCGACCAGCAACTCGGCTCTGGGTAGCGGGCTGTTCCCGCTGAAGCGTCACCTCGACCGCGGGGCGCGGGTCGCCATGGGGTCCGATGTGGGGGCGGGAACCGGCTTCTTCATGCTCAAGGAGGGGCTGCAGGCCTACTTCATGCAACAACTGCTCGGCGCCCGAGGCCGCCCGCTGACCCCGGCTCACCTGCTCTACCTCTGCACCCGGGCCGGTGCGCAGGCACTCGGTCTCGACGACCGCATCGGGGATCTGCGGGTCGGCAAGGAGTTCGACGCCGTCTGGCTCAAGCCCCGCGAGGGGGCGGTGTTGCGCCGCGTGCTCGGCCACGCCCTCGACGCCAACGACGCGCTGGCCAAGGTCTTCGCCCTCTCGAACCCGGGGGACATCGCCCGGGTCTGGGTCGGCGGGGACCAGGTCCGCTGAGCGATCGGCGGGCCGGCGTCGGGCGGGTCTTCGGTGGCCGTCGATTCGTGCGCCACAGATTGTCGGCCTACCCTCAGGGTTCGCGCTGCCGCGCCCGTCGCCCGATCGACGCCCCCTCCAGGAGTCTCGTGATGAACCACCCCGTACGCCACACCGCCGTCGGTCTGCTCGCCCTCGGGCTGCTCGGCGCGGGTTTCACGGTGCCCACGGCCCGGGCCGACGAGGCCGCGCAGACCTACGTGGTCGCCACGACCGGAGTCGACGCCAACCGCCGGACCTTGAAGCGGCTGAACCGGATCGGCCGTGACGTCACCCCGGACCGGACCTTCAGCCGGGTGCTCGACGGCTTCTCGGCCCGACTGACCCCCACCCAGGTCGCCGCCCTGCGCGCCGACCCGAACGTCACCGCGGTCCAGCCGAACGTGCGGTTCCACACCACGGCCACCCAGCAGCTGGACCGATCGGGGGAGTGGGGACTCGACCGGATCGACCGTCGCGACCCGACCTACAACCAGACCTACGACTACGCGACCACGGGTGCCGGGGTCACGGTGTTCCACATCGACACCGGGATCCAGTTCGACCACAAGGAGTTCGGTGGCCGGGCGGTCAGCGGTTACGACTTCGTCGACGAGGAGCCGACCGCCGACGACTGCTACACCGGCGAGGGCCACGGCACCCACACGGCCGGGATCATCGGCGGTTCGACGTACGGCGTCGCCAAGCAGGCCGACCTCGTCGCGTTGCGGGTCCTCGACTGCTCGGGTGAGGGCGAGCTCGATTGGGTCCTCGACGCCCTCGAGTGGACCCTGAAGCACCGCCCGGCCGGCCCCGCCGTCATCAACATGAGCCTCGGCGCCGTCCAGATCGATCTGGTCGACGACGCCGTCGAGCGGGTCGTCGAGGCCGGCATCCCGGTCGTGGTGTCGGCCGGCAACGACGGGGCCAGCGCGACCCGGACCAGCCCGGCCAACGCCCCCGACGCCATCACCGTCGGCTGGACGACCCGGTCCGACCGCAAGGCGACCGACTCCAACTACGGTAAGCGGATCGACATCTTCGCTCCCGGCGACGACATCCTCTCCGCCGGCGTCAGCGAGACCTCGAGGACCGCGACCGCGACCCTGAGCGGGACCTCGATGGCCGCGCCGATGGTCACCGGTGCGGTCGCCCGCTACCTCCAGGCCCATCCCAGCGCCACCCCCGCCGAGGTGCGCGCGGCTCTGGTCGGCGAGTCGAGTCGGCACAAGTTGTCGGCACTCGGTACCAACTCGGCCAACCGGCTGCTCTACCTGCGCCGCTCGACCACCGGCGTCGCGCTCGAGGTGACCGCGCACAAGTCGGAGCGGCTGCAGAAGATGCGGGCGCGTTGGCTGCCGCCGTACGGGTTCGGCAGCACCGCGGTCACCGGCTACGTGGTGACCCGGTCGGGCACCGACGCCAACGGCAAGTCCTTCCCGCGCACCGTGGTCAGCGCCGAGGCCCGGGCGTTCGCGTGGAGCGATCTGCGACCCGGAGTGCACTACACGGCCACGATCGCCCCGGTCAACGCCTCCGGTGTCGCCGCGGCGGTCAGCGTCCGCGACTGATCCAGGGCCGCCTCGCCCGCAGGGGTTTGGAGCGACCGGTTGCCACCGTTTAGATTCAGCACCAGCGACGGGTCTGGGGGGACGGTCGCCCGCCTCGGGACGCGCTCGACGGTTTGCCACGCCTTGGAGAGTCCACCGTGACGCGTACGCGTCGTCTTCTTGCCCTGATGGTTTCGCTCGCCACGGCGCTGGCCCTGGGCGGCCTCACCGCCGGCCCGGCCGAGGCCCGCGGCGAACAGCGCTACCTGGTTTTCACCCGCGATGCGCGGGCTGTCGACGGGCTGCTCGCCGCCGAGACGGCCGGCCGCCGTTCGACCGGGGCGATCGAGCGGGTCTTCCGAGGGCCGGTCAACGGTCTCGCCACCACCATGACCCCCGCCCGAGCGGCCGCGATGGCCGATGACCCGCGGGTCACCTCGGTGCGGCTCGAGCAGCGTTACTCGGCCCAGCAACTCGACCGCGACCCGGTCTGGGGGCTCGACCGGATCGATCAGCGGCGCCCCACCCCGGACGGCGGTTACGGCTACCAGACGACCGGAACAGGCGTCAGCGTCTACGTCGTGGATTCGGGAATCCGGTTCGACCACCACGACTTCGGTGGTCGTGCCGTCAGCGGTGGCGACCTGGTCGACGGCGACGCCGACGCCTCGGACTGCACGGGCCACGGCACCCACGTCGCCGGGATCATCGGCGGCCGGGAGTACGGGGTGGCCAAGCAGGTCCGGCTGGTGTCGGTGCGGGCGCTCGACTGCGAGGGCCAGGCGTGGGAGGGCCGGTTGATCGACGCCCTGCTCTGGGTGTTGGACCACCACCCGGCGGGCCGGCCCGCGGTGGTCAACCTGAGCTTCGTCGGGCCGCCGAGCGATGCGCTCGACGCGGCGGTCCACGCCGTGGTCGGCGCGGGCCTCAGCGTCGTGGTGGCCGGCGGCAACTACGACCCGACCGATCCCGGGCAGGACGGCGACGCCTGCGACTTCAGTCCGTCGCGCAGTGTCGACGTGATCGCCACCGGCGCGACGAGCCGCGGCGATGCCCGGGCGTCGTTCTCGCGGACCGGTCGATGCGTGGACGTGTACGCACCGGGGGAGGAGATCGTCTCCGACGCGGTCACCGGGCCGGGTGCCGCCGAGGTGCGGAGCGGCACCTCGATGGCCGGCCCGCACGTGGCCGGCGCGATCGCCCGGCACCTGCAGTCCCACCCCAGGGCGACCCCGGCGCAGGTCCGGTCGGCGTTGCTGGGCGATGCCACCCGCACGGTGACGGGCGTGGCCGGCGGTCCGGCGCCGCTGGTGTTCGTCCGGCGCAACGAGCCCGGCAGTCCCACCGCGCTGACCACCACCACCTCCAGGAGCAAGCGGACCATCACCGTGGTCTGGCGTCCGCCGGCCGGCTTCGCGACCTGGGCGGTGAGCGGCTACGAGCTGCGCCGCAGCGGCACCGACGCCCGGGGCCGGGCGTTCACACCGCTGCGGGTCTCGGCGTCGGCCCGCAGCTACACCTACAAGGGCCTGCGCTCCGACCGCACGTACGCCGTGAGCGTCCGGGCCGTGAACGCGGCCGGTCCGAGCGCCGCTGCCGTGCGGCGACTGCGGCTGAGCGCGCATTCCTGAAACGATGATCGTGGCCCAGGTCTCAGCTCGATCAGATCGTGCGGTGTCAAGCCTTGTCACGGCGCTCCAGCAGAGTATGATCCTGCGTCAGGACCGTCACTCGATTTGACAGTTCCTCGATAGTCGCGCGCCCGGTGGGTTGACCTGGGTATCTTCGGTCGCTATATTTGGGGTTTGCCCATGCAGACTTGACGACCCGTTTCAACGAAAACTTGACTCGGGTCGTTCAGCATGCGCGGGCAACGCATATCGCTGTTGACCTAGCGAGCCCTCGGAAGGACCCCACTGTTGGCCGCCACGCGCACCGCCTCGAAGACCCTCTCTGCCGCCCCTCGGGTGGTGTTACCCACCGGCCGGATCTCCTTCGCGAAGATCGCCGAACCCATGGAAGTGCCTGATCTGCTCGATCTGCAGATCGATTCCTTCGACTGGCTCGTCGGCAACGACGCCTGGCGCACCCGCGTCGACGTCGCGCTCGAAGCCGGCCGCACCGACATCAACACCAAGTCCGGCCTGGAGGAGATCTTCGAAGAGATCTCCCCGATCGAGGACTTCAGCGGCACCATGTCGCTGTCGTTCCGCGACCACCGGTTCGAGCCGCCGAAGAACACCGTCGAAGAGTGCAAGGACCGCGACGTCACGTACGCCGCGCCGCTCTTCGTCACCGCCGAGTTCATGAACAACGAGACCGGCGAGATCAAGAGCCAGACGGTCTTCATGGGCGATTTCCCGTTGATGACCGACAAGGGCACCTTCGTGATCAACGGCACCGAGCGTGTCGTGGTGTCCCAACTGGTGCGCTCCCCGGGTGTCTACTTCGAGCAGACCACCGACAAGACCTCCGACAAGGACATCTTCACCTGCAAGATGATCCCGAGCCGCGGTGCGTGGCTGGAGTTCGAGATCGACAAGCGCGACATGGTCGGTGTCCGCCTGGACCGCAAGCGCAAGCAGAACGTGACCGTGCTGCTCAAGGCGCTCGGCTGGACCGACGCGCAGATCCTCGAGGAGTTCGGCGACTACGAGTCGATGCGACTCACCCTGGAGAAGGACCACACCACCACCCAGGACGAGGCGCTGCTCGACATCTACCGCAAGCTCCGCCCGGGAGAACCGCCCACGCGCGAAGCGGCGCAGGCGCTGTTGGAGAACTACTACTTCAACCCCAAGCGCTACGACCTGGCCAAGGTCGGTCGCTACAAGATCAACAAGAAGCTCGGCCTCGAGCTGCCCTTCGACAAGCAGGTGCTGACGACCGAAGACATCGTCGCGGCCATCCGTTTCGTCGTCGCGCTGCACGACGGCCGGGAGACCCTCGAGGCACCTCGCGGCGAGCTCCTGGTCGAAGAGGATGACATCGACCACTTCGGCAACCGCCGGCTGCGGACGGTGGGCGAGCTGATCCAGAACCAGCTGCGCACCGGCCTGGGCCGGATGGAGCGCGTGGTCCGGGACCGGATGACGACTCAGGACGTCGAGGCGATCACGCCGCAGACCCTGATCAACATCCGCCCGGTGGTCGCGGCGCTGAAGGAGTTCTTCGGCACCTCGCAGCTCAGCCAGTTCATGGACCAGACCAACCCGGTCGCCGGCCTGACGCACAAACGGCGTCTGTCCGCCCTCGGCCCGGGCGGTCTGTCCCGGGACCGGGCCGGCATGGAGGTCCGTGACGTCCACCCGTCGCACTACGGCCGGATGTGTCCGATCGAGACCCCGGAAGGCCCGAACATCGGCCTGATCGGCTCGCTCGCGTCCTTCGCCCGGGTCAATGCGTTCGGTTTTGTCGAGACCCCGTACCGCAAGGTCGAGAACGGCACCGTCACCGATCAGATCGATTACCTGACCGCCGACGTCGAGGATCGCTACACGATCGCCCAGGCGAACGCGAAGCTGGACGAGAACTTCCACTTCTCCGAAGAGCGTGTCCTCGCCCGTCGTCGCAAGGCCGATCCGGACACCGTTCCGGCCGCCGACATCCAGTACATGGATGTCTCACCGCGCCAGATGGTCTCGGTCGCCACCGCGATGATCCCCTTCCTCGAGCACGACGATGCGTCGCGCGCCCTGATGGGGTCGAACATGCAGCGTCAGGCTGTCCCGCTGCTCCGGTCGGAGGCTCCTTTCGTGGGCACCGGCATGGAGTACCGCGGTGCGGTGGATGCCGGCGACGTGACGGTCGCGATCCAGCCCGGTGCGGTCACCTCGGTGAGCGCCGACCTGGTCGAGATCGCCCACGACGACGGCAGCTACAAGACCTACCGGCTCAGCAAGTTCAAGCGCTCCAACCAGGGCACCTGCATCAACCAGCGTCCGCTGGTCTCGGTGGGGCAGCGGGTCGAGCGCGGGACGCCGCTGGCCGACGGTCCCTGCACCGATCAGGGCGAGATGGCGCTGGGCCGCAACCTGCTCGTCGCCTTCATGCCCTGGGAGGGTCACAACTACGAGGACGCGATCATCCTCAGCCAGCGTGTGGTCCAGGACGACGTCCTCACCTCGATCCACATCGAGGAGCACGAGGTCGATGCCCGTGACACCAAGCTCGGCGCCGAGGAGATCACCCGGGACATCCCGAACATCTCCGAGGAGATGCTCGGCGATCTCGACGAGCGCGGCATCATCCGGATCGGCGCGGAGGTCTCCACCGGAGACATCCTCGTCGGCAAGGTCACCCCGAAGGGCGAGACCGAGCTGACCCCGGAGGAGCGACTGCTCCGGGCGATCTTCGGTGAGAAGGCCCGCGAGGTGCGCGACACCTCGCTCAAGGTGCCCCACGGCGAATCCGGCACGGTCATCGGCGTCCGGGTCTTCGATCGCGACTCCGACGACGAGCTGGCCCCCGGGGTCAACCAGTTGGTCCGGGTCTACGTGGCTCAGAAGCGCAAGATCCAGGACGGCGACAAGCTCGCCGGCCGACACGGCAACAAGGGCGTCATCTCCAAGATCCTCCCGGTCGAGGACATGCCGTTCCTGGAGGACGGGACCCCGGTCGACATCGTGCTCAACCCGCTCGGCGTGCCGAGCCGGATGAACGTCGGTCAGGTGCTGGAGACCCACCTCGGGTGGGTGGCCAAGCAGGGCTGGGACGTCGAAGGCGTCGAAGGCGCCTGGGCCGAGCGGCTCCGTTCCGTGGGTCTGGGTCAGATCGACGGCAACACCAACCTCGCCACGCCGGTGTTCGACGGCGCGACCGAGGAGGAGATCACCGGTCTGCTGGGCAACACGCGCAAGTCGCGTGACGGCCAGCGTCTGGTGAACGCCGACGGCAAGGCGCACCTGTTCGACGGTCGCTCCGGCGAGCCGTTCCCGCAGCCGGTGGGTGTCGGGTACATCTACATGCTGAAGCTCCACCACCTGGTCGACGACAAGATCCACGCCCGTTCGACCGGTCCGTACTCGATGATCACGCAGCAGCCGCTGGGCGGTAAGGCCCAGTTCGGTGGCCAGCGGTTCGGCGAGATGGAGGTGTGGGCCCTCGAGGCGTACGGCGCGGCTTGGGCTCTGCAGGAGCTGCTGACCATCAAGTCCGACGACGTCCCCGGCCGCGTGAAGGTGTACGAGGCCATCGTCAAGGGCGAGAACATCCCCGAGCCCGGCATCCCCGAGTCCTTCAAGGTGCTCGTCAAGGAGATGAAGTCGCTCTGCCTGAACGTCGAGGTGCTGTCCTCCGACGGCACCGAGGTGGAGCTGCGGGACTCCGAGGACGACTACCGCTCCAGCGAGGACTTCGGCATCGATCTGTCGCGTCGTCCGGGTGAAGGCCTGGCGGGCGTCGAAGAGGTTTAAGGCGTACGCGTCGTGAGTCGGTCGGCCCCTGGCCGACCGGCTCGCGGCGTGGCTGTCATCGGAAACATCGCGCGTACTAAAGAAGAGAGATAACCCAACGTGCTGGACGTGAACTTCTTCGACGAGATCCGCATCAGCCTGGCCACCGCCGACGAGATTCGTCAGTGGTCGCACGGCGAGGTCAAGAAGCCGGAGACGATCAACTACCGCACGCTCAAGCCTGAGCGTGACGGTCTGTTCTGCGAGAAGATCTTCGGTCCCACCCGGGACTGGGAGTGCTACTGCGGCAAGTACAAGCGCGTGCGCTTCAAGGGCATCATCTGCGAGCGCTGTGGCGTCGAGGTGACCCGGAGCAAGGTCCGCCGCGAGCGGATGGGCCACATCGAGCTCGCCGCGCCCGTGACCCACATCTGGTACTTCAAGGGTGTGCCGTCGCGGCTGGGCTACCTGCTCGACATCGCGCCGAAGGACCTCGAGAAGGTCATCTACTTCGCCGCGTACATGATCACCGCCGTCGACCAGGACGCGCGTCACCGCGATCTGTCCTCGCTCGAGGCCAAGATCGATGTCGAGCGCAAGCAGCTCGAGGGTCGCCGCGACTCCGACATCGAAAACCGGATGAAGAAGCTGGAAGAGGACACCGCGGCCCTGGAGGCCGAGGGCGCCAAGGCGGACGCCAAGCGCAAGGTCCGCGAGGGTGCCGAGCGTGAGGTCAAGCAGCTGCGCGACCGTTCGCAGCGTGAGCTCGACCGGCTCGACGCCGTCTGGAACCGCTTCAAGAACCTCAAGGTCCAAGACCTCGAGGGCGACGAGGTGCTCTACCGCGAGATGAAGAACCGGTTCGGCCGGTACTTCGAGGGCTCGATGGGCGCCGACGCGATCCAGAAGCGGCTGCAGTCCTTCGACCTGAAGGCCGAGTCGGAGAGCCTGCGCGAGACCATCCAGACCGGCAAGGGCCAGCGTAAGACCCGCGCCCTGAAGCGACTCAAGGTCGTCTCCGCGTTCCTGACCACCGGGAACTCCCCGGCCGGCATGGTGCTCGACTGCGTCCCGGTCATCCCGCCGGACCTGCGGCCGATGGTCCAGCTCGACGGTGGCCGGTTCGCCACCTCCGATCTGAACGACCTGTACCGCCGCGTGATCAACCGGAACAACCGGCTCAAGCGACTGCTCGACCTGGGTGCGCCCGAGATCATCGTCAACAACGAGAAGCGGATGCTCCAGGAGGCCGTCGACTCGCTGTTCGACAACGGTCGTCGTGGCCGTCCGGTCACCGGCCCGGGCAACCGGCCGCTGAAGTCGATCTCGGACATGCTGAAGGGCAAGCAGGGCCGGTTCCGGCAGAACCTGCTCGGCAAGCGCGTCGACTACTCGGGCCGCTCGGTCATCGTGGTCGGCCCGCAGCTCAAGCTGCACCAGTGCGGTCTGCCCAAGGCGATGGCGCTCGAGCTGTTCAAGCCGTTCGTGATGAAGCGGCTGGACGACCTCAACCACGCGCAGAACATCAAGTCCGCCAAGCGGATGGTCGAGCGTCAGCGTCCGGTCGTCTGGGATGTCCTCGAAGAGGTCATCTCGGAGCACCCGGTGCTGCTCAACCGGGCGCCCACCCTGCACCGCCTCGGCATCCAGGCCTTCGAGCCGCAGCTGATCGAGGGCAAGGCCATCCAGATCCACCCGCTCGTCTGCACGGCGTTCAACGCCGACTTCGACGGTGACCAGATGGCCGTGCACCTTCCGCTGTCCGCGGAGGCGCAGGCCGAGGCCCGCATCCTGATGCTGTCGACCAACAACATCCTCAAGCCGGCCGACGGCCGGCCGGTGACCATGCCCACCCAGGACATGATCATCGGGCACTACTTCTTGACCATGCAGGTCGATGGCGAGAAGGGCGAGGGTCGTGCGTTCGGTTCGGTCGCCGAGGCGCTGATGGCGTTCGATCGCAAGGAGCTCTCGGTCCAGGCCAAGGTCAAGCTGCGGTTGCGCGACATCGTCCCGCCCGCCGGCTTCTCGGCCTCGGACAGTGGCGCGGTGCTGCTGGAGACCACGCTGGGTCGGGCCCTGTTCAACGAGGCTCTGCCGGCGGACTACCCCTACGCCGACTACGAGGTGGGCAAGAAGCAGCTGGGTCAGATCGTCAACGACCTGGCCGAGCGTTACCCCAAGGTCGAGGTGGCCACCTGCCTCGACCGGCTCAAGGACCTCGGTTTCCACTGGGCGACCAGGTCCGGTGTCACGGTGTCGATCGGCGATGTCACCACCCCCGCGAACAAGGCCGAGCTGTTGGCCACGTACGAGGATCGGGCGACCAAGATCGACCGGCAGTACGAGCGTGGTCTGATCACCGAGGACGAGCGTCGTCAGGAGCTCATCGAGATCTGGACCGACGCGACGTCGAAGCTCGGCGCGGCCATGGAGGCCAACTTCTCCAAGACCAACCCGATCTACATGATGGTCCACTCCGGTGCCCGCGGAAACATGGTGCAGATGCGCCAGATCGCCGCCATGCGTGGCCTCGTGGTGAACCCGAAGGGTGAGATCATCGCCCGGCCCATCAAGTCGAACTTCCGCGAGGGCCTGTCGGTCCTGGAGTACTTCATCTCCACCCACGGTGGTCGTAAGGGCCAGGCCGACACCGCGCTGCGGACGGCCGACTCGGGTTACCTGACCCGACGTCTGGTCGACGTCAGCCAGGACGTGATCATCCGCGAGGAGGACTGCGGCACCGAGCGTGGACTCACCAAGACCATCGCGCTCGATGGCGGACTCGACGAGCACGTGGAGACGGCGGTGTACGCCCGTACGCTGGCCACCAACGTGCTCGGTGCCGACGGCAACGTGTTGCTGGCGGCCGGGGTCGACCTCGGCGACGTCAACATCAAGACGCTGATCGACGCCGGAGTGACCACGATCAAGGTCCGCAGCGTCCTCACCTGTGAGGCCGTGACCGGCACCTGTGCCATGTGCTACGGACGTTCGCTGGCCAGCGGCAAGCTGGTCGACGTCGGCGAGGCCGTCGGCATCGTGGCGGCGCAGTCCATCGGCGAGCCCGGCACCCAGCTGACGATGCGTACCTTCCACACCGGTGGTGTGGCCGGTGACGACATCACGCAGGGTCTGCCGCGCGTGGTGGAGCTCTTCGAGGCTCGCCAGCCCAAGGGCAAGTCGCCGATCTCCGAAGCCGCCGGACGGGTGGCCATCGAGGACAGCGACCGGCTCAAGAAGATCACCATCACCCCCGACGACGGGTCGGAGGCGGCCGAGTTCTCGGTGTCGCGTCGCGCCCGCCTGCTGGTGGAGGACGGCGATCACGTGCAGGTCGGTCAGCAGCTGACCGCCGGCACGCCGGATCCGCACGACGTGCTGCGCGTGCTCGGTGTCCGTCGGGTGCAGGAGCACCTGGTGGACGAGGTGCAGTCGGTCTACCGGACCCAGGGCGCCCCGATCCACGACAAGCACATCGAGATCATCATCCGGCAGATGCTGCGTCGGGTGACGGTCATCGAGTCGGGTGACTCGGATCTGCTCGCCGGTGACCTGGTCGATCGTCCCTCGTACGAGTCGGCGAACCGTCAGGTCGTGTCCGAGGGCGGTACGCCGGCCTCCGGTCGTGCGGTGCTGATGGGCATCACCAAGGCCTCGCTCGCGACCGAGTCGTGGCTGTCGGCGGCCTCCTTCCAGGAGACCACCAAGGTGCTCACCGACGCCGCGATCCACGGCAAGTCCGACTCGCTCGTCGGTCTGAAGGAGAACGTCATCCTCGGCAAGCTGATCCCGGCCGGCACCGGCCTGGAGCGGTACCGCAACATCCGGGTCGAGGCCACCGCCGAGGCGAAGGCCGCGGCGTACTCGATGGTCGGTTACGACTCGTTCGACTATGACTTCGGTCAGGGTTCGGGCGCAGCCGTTCCGCTCGAGGAGTTCGACCTCGGCGACTACCGGTAGGTCGAGGCACCGCGGTGGGTTGATCCGACCTTCCGCCGCTCATCGCCCCTGTTCGTCGACACCTTCGGGTGTCGCGGGCAGGGGCGATGTGCGTTCCCTACTCCCGCTGGGGGCTGCGAGGTGGGCCGTAGGAAGAGGAGTCAACTCCACTTCCTGGTCAGCGGAGTCTCAACGGCGATCGCTGCTAGAGGGTCGGGAGGAGGATGTCGTTGACCAGGGGGTTCAGTTCCTCGTCGTTGATCGGGGTGCTGGATCCGGTCATGTTGAGGATGACGATCACCGCACGGCGGTCGGGTACGACGACGATTCGCTGGCCCTCGTAGCCACGCGCTGAGTAGTAGGACACGCCGGCCTGGTCGTTGAGCCACCACATCAGCCCGTAGTTCGGCGCGGACGGGCTGGGCATGAGCACCTCGGCGACCCACCCGTCCGGGAGTATGCGCTCGCCCCGCCACATCCCGTCGGCCAGGAAGAGCTGACCGAGCTTCAGCATGTCCTCCGCGGTCAGCCGTAGCCCGAAGCCCCCGATAGGCAGCGGGCCGATCCGCGCCCAGCCGAAGCCCGCAGCATCGAACTCCGGGTTCGGTGGCAGTTCGGCGTCGGTGTACGCGGGCTCGGTGACGATGCCGAGCGGTTCGAACAGCTTGGCCCTGGCGTACTCCAGGATTGTCTGCCGGTCGCGCTCGGGCGACTTGGCCACCGCCGCGGCCAGCACGGCTGACAGCACCTGCGCGTCGATGTTCGAGTAGTCGAACGTGCCGGCCGGATTGGGGCGGCCATCGGTCAGTGACCATCTGATCAGATCGAATTCCGGATCGGAGAAGCGCGCCACCACGTTCTCGGGCGGGTCGGGAAGGAAACCGCCGGACATGGTGAGCAACTGCCGCAGGGTCACCGCCGCCGTGTTCTTGGTCATCACTTCGCGGTAGTCGGGGAGCAGGTCGCCGAGCGGGGCGTCGAGTCCGCTGATCAGGCCGTCGTCGATGGCCTGGCCGACCAGGGTCGAGACGACGCTCTTGGTCACGGAATGGACGTGTTCGTGGTCGGTGGCGGTGAAGCCGTCGCGGTAGTGGGACAGCCGGGTCGTCCCGTCGACGGTGACGAGCACCGCGCGGACGTTGAGGAGTGAGACCGAACCCGAGGTCAGGTGGGTCTCCACCACTTCGGCCAGCGCCGGGTCGAAGACCCCGGCAGTGGCCGTGGATGGATTCGGCGAGGTCGTCGCCAGGGTCGATCCCGGTCCGGTCTGCGGCTCCTCGGGATCCGGGGAGCAGCCGATCAGGACGGTCAGACCGAGGACCAAACCGGCTGAGACACCGCGTACGCGAAGACGCCCCATGGTCGCACTCTAGTGCCTGACGGTCCTAGCGGGAGCGGCTTTCACTGACATTCCGTGGCCCTGCTTCGCTCGCTGCTGCTCGCGCCATTCGAGGACCGAGACGCTCGTCGACGGCCGCCGGAGGTGGGTTCGGTGTCATGTCCTCCCGGCGTTTGCCGATCATGGACCGGAATGCGTCGGCGCAGATGCCGCGCTCGGGCGACCACGCCGGGGCGTCCTCAGGCTCGGCGAACGGGTGGTTCGGCACCGGCCCGGGTGCACGTATCGGCGGCGATGGCGGCCGCCGATCCGAGCAGCTCGCGCAACTCCCCGCTCCCTAATCCGGTCAGGTCGACCCGGTGGAGTCGGCCACGGTGATGCAGCCAGGCCAGGGTCCCGGCGGTGAACGCATCCCCGGCGCCCACCGTGTCGACCACGTCGACCTTCGGGGTCGCGACCTCGGCCTCGCCGGAGGGGGTGATGGCCCAGGCCCCTTCGCTGCCGCGGGTGACCACGACCAGAGCCGGCCCGGACTCCAACCAGCGCCGCGCGACGGCGGCGTACGGCTCTCCGGGGTGCAGCCACGCCAGATCCTCGTCGCTCACCTTGACCAGGTCGCTGAGCGCGACCCACTCGGCCAGCTGGGTGAGATAACCCGAGCGGTCGGCGATCAGGCTGGGGCGGACATTCGGATCGAGGCTGATCAACCGCCGACCCGCTTCGCGTCGCAGGAGCCCGGTGAGCGTGTCGGCCTGCGGCTGTTGGACCAGGGCGACCGAACCGGTGTGCAGTGCGGCGCCGGAAGGCAGCTCGGGGAGGTCGTCCGGTCGGAGTCCGCGGTCGGCGGTGTCGGCGGTGTGGAAGCTGTAGCCGGCCTGACCGCCGTCGAGATCGGCGACGGCCAGCCCGGTCAGATCGCCGGTGGGGATCAGGTGCTCACCGCGTACGCCGGAGCCGGTCAGGTGCCGCCGCAGCAGGGCGCCGAAGCTGTCGTCGGAGATCCGGGCCAGCAACGAGGTCGGCACGTCGAGCCGGGCGAGTCCGACGGCCACGTTCAGACACGAGCCACCCGGATGCGGGACGTACGCGGGCTCGCCGTCCCGGCTCACGGCGGTGGTCAGATCGACGAAGGCGTCCCCGGCAACCACCACAGCGGGTCGGCCTCTGACCGGCTCCACCGGGGTCATGAGGTGGCGCGGACGGCGTCTTCGAAGGCCTGGGCCGCGGCCGCGGTGAGTTCGTCGGCGAAGAACGCCTCGGCCACGCTCGGCGCCATGGTGAAGTGCTGGATGCCCTGTCGGGCCAGTGCGACCATCGAGGCCACGTCGCGGATGCTGGCCAGCAGCACCTGCGTGCCGCCTCCGGCGGCCACCAGCACCTCGTGCATCGCCATCACGTCAGCGGCGGCGTCCCGGCCCGCATCGCCGAGCCGACCGAGGTAGGGAGCGATGTAGGTCGCCCCGGCCGCCGCGGCGACCATGGCCTGTCCCGGGTCGTAGACGGCGGTGAGCAACGTCGGGATGCCCTGGCGTGCCAGCTCCGCGCAGGCGGTGGTGCCGGCCCGGGTGGCGACCACCTTGACCACGACGTCGTCGCCCAGTGCGCGCAGCGCGAGCCCGCGTTCGATCAACGTGGCCGCGTCCTCGCCCCAGGCCTGGAAGAAGATCTCGCGGGCACCGGCGGCCGAGGCCCAGGCATGGATGGCGGGGATGTCGGCGACACCCTTCCCGGACCGCTGCAGGATCGTCGGGTTGGTGGTCAGGCCGGCGAACAGCCCGGTGGCCAGGAGCGATTCAGCCGCCGGCTGGTCCGCGGTGTCGAGGTAGAGACGCATGGTCGAATCCGATCGGGTGAGAGAGAGGGGTGCAGCGGGTTCAGGAGAACCACATGCCGCCGTCGACGACGATCGACTGGCCGGTGATGTAGGCGGCGTCGGGCGACGCGAGGAAGGACACGACTCCGGCGACGTCGGCCGGGACTTCGAGGCGACCGAGCGGGATCCCGGCGATCATCGCCGACATCTCCGAACCGACCGTGGTCCCGCGGCGCTCGGCGAGGTCCGCGTCGATCGACTCCCACATCGGCGTCTCGACGACCCCGGGGCTGTAGACGTTGACCGTGATGCCGTGCTCGGCGAGCTCCTGGGCGACCGACTGGCTGAGTCCGCGTACGGCGAACTTCGAGGCCGAGTACGCGCCCTGCCACTTCCCGCCGCGGTGCGCCGCGACCGATGCCGCCCCGATCAACCGTCCGCCACGGCCCTGCGCGACCATCTGCCTCGCTCCGGCCCGGTAGCAGTGGAAGACGCCGCCGAGGTTGACGTCGAGGGTGGTGGCCCACTGCGCCGCCGTCGTCTCGAGCAGCGGCGCCGTGAGGGCGATCCCGGCGTTGGCCACCATCACGTCGAGCCCGCCGAACTCGCGTACGTGGTGCGCGACGGCCGCATCGACCGCGGCCGCATCGGTGACGTCGACGGTATGGGCGAGGGCTCGGCCACCGGCCGCCTCGATCTCACCGACGACTGCGGCGAGTGCGCCCCCGGCAACCGCGAGATCGACCACCGAGACCGCGAGCCCGTCAGCGGCCAGCCGCAGGGCGATGGCTCGGCCGATTCCGCGGGCCGCCCCGGTGACCAGGCCGCTCCGGGTGGGGTCAGCCATCCTGGCGCGGTCCGGGGACGATGACGATCTTGTGAGCGGAACGATCGGTCTGCGCGGTGTGCACCGCGTCGGCGAAGTCCTCCAGGGCGAATCGGTGGGTGATCAGGCCGTCGGTGCGGACCCGACCGGTGCGCAGCGCGGCGATCGCGGCGCCGAACGAGCTCACCTCGGCAAAGGATCCCTTGATCGTCAGCTCGCGGCGGAACACCTCGTACGGCGGGAACGAGATCCGGGCGTCCTCGGGAGCCACGCCATAGATCAGCACGGTGCCGCCGCGTCGGGTCAGCGGCACACACAGCTCGCCGACCACGGGGGAGCCGGTGGCCTCCACGACCAGATCGAAGCCGTCACCGGCGGGCGATCCGGCGCGCAGCGACTCGACCAGCGCGCCGGCGGTCTCGGGGGTGATCAGCTCGATCGGGACGGTGACGTCGATGCCGAGACCGCGGGCGGTCGCGAGCTTCGCCGCGGACGGATCGGCAACGGTCACCGATGAGACGCCGCCGCTGGCCAGCAGTTGGGCCAGCAGCAGGCCGGTCGGCCCGGCTCCGAAGACGAGGGCGCTGCTGCCCGGCATGGGGCGTACGGTCTCCAGACCATGCGTGGCGCAGGCGGCGGGCTCGGTGAGGACGGCCGTCTCCACCGGCAGCCCCTCGACCGAGAAGGTCAGCGCGGCCGGCACCACGGCGTACTCGGCGAAGAAGCCGGGACGCTGCGTCCCGTAGCCCTCGTTGTCTTCGCACAGCACCAGACGGCCCGCACGGCAGTAGTGACACGTGCCGCAGTGGACGTTCGGGTTGACCGAGATCTGCTCGCCGATCGCGAAGTCGTCCACGTCGGGCCCGAGCGCGTCGACCAGTCCGACCACCTCGTGCCCGGGGGTCAGCGGGAAGCGGGCGTCGAAGCCGCCGTGGTGCAGGTGCAGATCAGTACCGCAGAACCCGGCCTGCAGCACCCGGATCCGGAGCTCGCCGGGGCCGGGCTCGGGGGTGGGGACCTCGCGGACCGAGAACTGCTCCGCCGCGTCGTAGACGACCGCCCTCATGGCGCTCCGATCGATTCGTGATCAGCGGACCGGCCGTCTCGCGGCGGATCCATGGCTGACCGTACGGGTATGAGCGCTCATCTGAGCGCGTACTATCTCAAGTGCGTGCACAGCGTAACACCGACCGATCCGGAGAAAGGCGGTCCCGATGCCTGGCCGACCGTCCATGCGAAGCCCGCTGGAGAAGATGCAGATGGCGCTGGCGGCGCAGCTGTTCTACCGCGACGGCCGCAACAAGAGCCAGGTCGCCGACGAGCTCGGGGTGTCGCGCTTCAAGGTCGCGCGGTTGCTCGCGGATGCGCTGCGCGAGGGCGTGGTGACCATCGAGATCCACCCCTCGCCCGAGGTCGACGTCGATCGCTCGGTCGCGGTGAGCCGGCGATTCGGGCTGCGTCAGGCGCTGGTGGTCCGGCTGCCCGAGGGCCCGGAGCAACTCCGTCGCGAGCAGCTCGGCCGGGCGGCTGCGGCCGCGCTCGGCGACCTGCTCAGCGAGGGCGATGTGCTCGGGGTGGCCTGGGGTCGGACCCTGCAGGCGATGGCGCACGGACTGGCGGAGCTGCCGACGTGCAGCATCGTCCAAATCGTCGGCAGCGTCCCGACCTCGGATCTCAGCATCAACTCGCTCGACCTGGTCCGGGCGATGGCCGCACGGGCGGGCGGAGAGATGTATGCCCTCCAGGTGCCCATGGTGCTCGACAGTCCACAGACCGCGGCGGTGCTGCGCCAGGACCCGTACGTCGCCGCGACGCTGGCCATGTTCCCCCGGCTGACCCGGGCGGTGGTCGGTATCGGCGGCTGGCAGGGAACGGAGTCGGCGCTCACCGCGGTCTTGCCCATCGAGCTGCGCGACCGGCTGCAGGCTGCGGGCGCGGTCGCCGACATCAGTTGCACCGTGCTCGACGTGGCGGGGGTCGAGGTCACCACCGGTGACCTCCCGGGCCGCTGCATCGCGATCAACGCCGCCGAGCTCCGCGCTGTGCCCGACGTCATTGCCGTCTCCGGCGGCGTCGAGCGGGTCACCGCCATCCGGGCCGCGCTCCGCAGCGGCCTGGTGCACCGGCTGATCACCGACGACGCCACCGCCGCCGCCCTCCTCGGCTGACTCGCGGCCGCCCAGGGGCGCGCGAGTGGCTGCTAGCCCATGACCGGTGTCTGCGGCAGCAGACCGAGCTGCATCCGCTCCGCTATCTCGTCGGTGACCATCCGGTGGGTGAGGAGCTGGCCGGCCGCGTTGAATGTGCCCTGGTTCATCGTCAGGACTCCGTCGACTCGAGGTCCCGTAGCGAAGGAAGCGCATCTGCGGATGATAGAGTGATTTTATGCCGCAGTATCGGATTTCTCAGGCGGCGGCGCTTCTCGGAGTCTCCGACGACACCGTCCGCCGCTGGGTCGAATCCGGCCGCCTGCGGGTCGCGGACGGTCCGGGCCCGATCGCGGTCGACGGGGCTTCGCTCGCCGAACACGCCCAGGCGATCGCCGTCACCCCCGATCTGGGTGCCTCGGTCAGCGAGAGCGCGCGTAACCGGTTCACCGGACTGGTTACCCGGGTGATCAAGGACGGCGTGATGGCGCAGGTCGACCTGCAGTGCGGGCCCTTCCGGGTGGTCTCGCTGATGAGCGCCGAGGCGGCCACCGAGTTGACCCTCGAGCCGGGCGTTCTGGCCGTCGCGTCGGTCAAGTCCACCCACGTGGTCGTCGAAGTCCCCGAGCCTTCGTGATCAACTCCGCCCGTCCCGCGGGACGGCTGGCTGCGCTGGTCGTCGCCGGTCTGCTCGTCCAGGCCGGCTGCGGGTCGGCGGGTGCCCCAGCCGGCGGTTCGACCGGCCGCGCCGGGTCCTCGACCATCACCGTGCTCGCCGCCGCCTCGCTGACCGGGTCGTTCACCCAAATCGGGCGGGACTTCGAGGCCGCCCACCCGGGCCGGAAGGTGAGGTTCAGCTTCGGATCGAGCGCCACGCTGGCCACCCAGATCACCCAGGGGGCACCGGCCGACGTGTTCGCCGCAGCCAGCCCGACCACCATGACGACGGTGACCGGCGCGGGGGCCGCGACCGGGTCGACCACCTTCGCCTCCAACACGCTCGAGATCGCTGTACCGGCCGGTAACCCCGGGAAGATCACCGGGCTGGCCGACTTCGCCGACGCCGACCAGACGATCGCCCTGTGCGCCCCGGTGGTTCCGTGCGGGGCCGCCGCGGCCCAGGTGTTCCAGACTGCGGGTATCACGCCGAAACCGGACACGCTCGAAGCCGACGTCAAGGCCGCCCTGGCCAAGGTGGCGGCCGACGAGGTCGATGCCGCGCTGGTCTACACCACCGACGTCCGGGCCGGGGGGACGAGGGTCGAGGGGATCACGTTCCCGGAGGCGGCCTCGGCGGTCAACGACTACCCGATCGTGACGCTGAACTCGTCGAAGGACGTCGCGGCGGCACAGGCCTTCGTCGACTACGTGCTGTCCCCGGCGGGTCAGTCGGTGCTGACCGAGGCCGGCTTCGGACGGCCGTGAGGTCACCGTCACCGCGGCGATGACGCGCGGCCGGACCCGGGCCCCGGCCCTGCTGGTCGTCCCGTCCGCCATCGCGCTGGTCTTCCTCACCCTCCCGCTGGCCGGGCTGCTGATCCGCGCGCCGTGGGCCCAGGCCGGACGGTGCTGACCAGCCCGTCCGCACTCGAGGCGTTCCGGCTCTCGCTGATCACCGCCACCGTCTCGATGGTCATCGCGCTGGTGCTCGGCGTGCCGCTGGCCTGGATGCTCGCCCGCCCGGATCGCCGGGGGACGTCGCTGATCCGGGCCCTGATCACCGTGCCGCTGGTGCTGCCGCCGGTGGTCGGCGGCGTCGCGCTGTTCACCGTCCTCGGCCGGTCGGGGATCCTCGGCCGACCGCTCTATGCAGGCCACCGGGTTCGCGCTGCCGTTCACCCCGTACGCGGTGATCGTCGCCCAGGTCTTCGTCGCGTTGCCCTATCTGGTGCTGTCGGTCGAGGGCGCGCTGCGCGGGCTCGATCGGCGCTTCGAGGACGCGGCGGCCACCCTCGGCGCCACCCCGATCACCGTGTTCCGCCGGGTCACCCTGCCGCTGGTCGGGCCGGGGATCGCCGCCGGGCGCGGTGCTGGCCTGGGCCCGCGCGCTGGGCGAGTTCGGGGCGACGATCACCTTCGCCGGCAACTTCCCCGGCACCACCCGCACGATGCCGCTCGAGGTCTATCTGGCCCTGGAGACCGACCCGGGGGCGGCCCTGCTGCTGTCGGTGCTGCTGCTGGTCGTGTCGGTCGGCGGTCCTGGTGCTGCTCCGTGATCGCTGGGTGAACCGCTGGTGACCGCCGCGCGCGGCCTCGAGGCCCAGCTGGCCGTCCGTCGACGCGACTTCGCGCTCGACTCGAGCTGACCGTCGCGCCAGGGGAGGTCGTCGCCCTGCTCGGTCCCAACGGGGCGGGGAAGTCGACCGCGCTCGCGGTCTGGCCGGACTGCTGACGTTGTCGGCGGCTGGATCCGGATCGGCGGCGATCGATCGCCGACGCGGCCACCGGCCTGCAGCTCCACCCGACCAGCGGCCGATCGGCGTGGTCTTCCAGGACTACCTGCTGTTCCCGCACCTCAACGCTGCTCGACAACGTCGCCTTCGGGCTGCACGGCGCGGGGTCGGACAAGGCGGCGGCCCGCGCGGAGCCGCCGCGCTGGCTGGCCCGGATGGGTTCGCCGGACTCGGCGGACCCGGCCGCGGGCGCTCTCGGGCGGCCAGGCCCAGCGGGTCGCGCTGGCCCGGGCGCTGGCCACCCGCCCCGAGCTGCTGCTGCTCGACGAGCCGCTGGCCGCGCTCGACGCCCGGACCCGACTGGTCGTCCGCGGCGAGCTGCGCCGTCACCTCGCCGACTTCGGCGGGGCGACGTTGATCGTCACCCACGACCCGGTCGACGCCGCCGTGCTGGCCGACCGGCTGGTGGTGATCGAGGACGGCTCGATGGTCCAGCAGGGCCCGCCGATCGAGGTGACCCGCCGGCCGCGGACCGACTATGTCGCCCGTCTGGTCGGGCTCAACCTGCTCAGCGGGACCGGGGTGGACGGGGTCGTCCGGCTCGTCGACGGCGGCGTGGTCATGACCGGGGTCGAGCGAGCGGGCAGGTCTACGTGGCCTTCCGGCCCAGCGCGGTGTCGCTGTTCGCCGAGCGGCCGAACGGGTCCCCGCGCAACCTCTGGTCGGGGCGGATCCGCACCCTGGAACCGCACGGCGAGGGCGTACGCGTCGAGGTCGGTGAGGTGCCCGACCGGGCGTCCAGCGTGATCGCCGAGGTCACCGCGGCCGCGGTGGCCGAACTCTCGCTGGCTCCCGGGGTCGGGGTGTGGGTGGCGGTCAAGGCCAGCGAGGTCGAGGTCTATCCGCGGTCGGTCGACGGTGTCTAGGGTGACCGGGTGGGTATGATCGAGCTGTTCGAGCCGCTCCTGGGCAGTGGACCGGGGTGGAGAAGCACACCCTTCTCGCCGGGGCCGAGGCCGGTTCGGCCCGGGCCATGATGGTGTTCCGGCTCGATCTCGCCGGCACCGTGGTCCTGCAGGACTATCGCCGGGTCCGCGACGACGGCGTCGAGTTCACCGCGCACGGGGTCTTCCTGATCACCGAACCGCCCGGCCGGCTGAGCTGGTGGAGGTTCGCCTCCGGCGGCGAGCCGCCCGAGCCGGCGACCGGGGCCTGGCGGGACGGCGGGCTGGAG
>CAWFIO010000008.1:0-568951 GCA_963815905.1 uncultured Actinomycetota bacterium
GTCCGCGGTGGTCCGGGGCGGGACCGATCGTGTGGGTCAGATGATGGTCAACATCTCCTGGTAGGTGGGGAGCGGCCACAGGTCGTCGGCGATGAAGCCCTCGAGGCCGTCGGCCGCGGCGCGGACCTTGACCATCGGCGGGATGAGGGCGTCCTTCGCGTACGTGGCGTGGTCCATCGAGGAGTCGCCGCCTTCGTGGCCGAGCGCGGCCTCGAGCTCGCCGACGCCGGCCAACAGATCGCTGACCAGGCCGGACACGGAGGTCATGGTGTCCGCGTCGTACGGCAGATCCATCGCCTTGAGGTTGACCGCGATCCCGGCGAGCTCGCCGAGGTAGCGCTGCGCGGCGGGGAGGATCGTCGTCCGGGCGAGCTCGGCGGTCTGCTTGGCCTCGACGTGGACGCTGAGGATGTACTGCTCGAGGTAGACCTCCTGACGGCTGGCCAGCTCGCGGTTGCTGAGCACCTTGTACTTGTCGAGGACGTCGACGATGCCGGGCTCGGAGAACTGGCCGAGCGCCTCGGGGGTGGTGCGGAGGTTGAGCAGACCGCGGGCGGCTGCCTCCTCCTGCCACTCGTCGCTGTAGCCGTTGCCGTTGAAGATCGCGGCGCCGTGATCGATGATGATCTTGGCCAGGATCGACTGGATGGCGTCGTTGAACCCGGTGCCGGTCTCGAGCGAGGTCTCGATGTCGGTGGCGATGTAGTCCATCGCCTCGGCCATGATCGTGTTGATCGCGACCATCGGGCCCGAGATCGACTGGCTGGACCCGGCGGCGCGGAACTCGAACCGGTTGCCGGTGAAGGCGAACGGGCTGGTCCGGTTGCGGTCGCCCGGATCGGCCTTCATCGCCGGCAGGGTGTCGACTCCGACGTGCAGGATGCCGGACTCCTTCGAGCCGGTCGCACCGCCCTTGGCGATCTGGTCGAAGACGTCCATCAGCTGGTCGCCGAGGAAGATCGAGATGATCGCCGGCGGTGCCTCGTTGGCGCCGAGCCGGAAGTCGTTGCTGGCCGAGGCGACGACCGCGCGGAGCAACCCGCCGTAGAGGTGCACCGAACGGATGACCGCGGCACAGAAGACCAGGAACTGCGCGTTGTCGTGCGGGGTGTCACCAGGATTGAGCAGGTTGCCCTGGTTGGCGTTGCCGATCGAGAAATTGACGTGCTTGCCCGAGCCGTTGACGCCGGCGAACGGCTTCTCGTGCAGCAGGCAGGTCATGCCGTATCGCTCGGCGACCTTTTTGAGTGTGGTCATCATCAGCTGCTGGTGATCGTGGGCCAGGTTCGACTTCTCGAACAGCGGCGCGATCTCGAACTGGCCGGGGGCGACCTCGTTGTGCCGGGTCTTGGCCAGGATGCCCTGCTTGAACAGCTCCCGGTCGACCTCGATCATGTACGCGAGGACGCGCTCGGGGATGGCCCCGAAGTAGTGGTCGTCGAACTCCTGGCCCTTGGCCGGGCGGAGCGCCGAACAGGGTCCGGCCGGTGCTCATCAGGTCGGGACGTGCGTAGTAGAAGTGCTCGTCGATCAGGAAGTACTCCTGCTCGGCGCCCGCGTACGAGACGACGGTGTCGATGTCGGTGTGGCCGAAGAGCTTGAGCACTCGCGCGGCCTGCGCGCTCATCGCCTGCTGCGAGCGGAGGAGTGGGGTCTTCTTGTCGAGGGCCTCACCGGTCCAGGAGATGAAGATGGTGGGGATGCACAGGGTGTTGCCGTTCGGGTTCTCCAGGATGTACGCCGGGCTGGTGACGTCCCATCCGGTGTAGCCACGGGCCTCGAAGGTGCTGCGGATGCCGCCGTTGGGGAAGCTCGAGCCGTCCGGCTCGCCCTGCAGCAGCGTCTTGCCGCTGAACTCGGCCATCGAGCTCGAATCGCTCGACGGCTCGAGGAAGGAGTCGTGCTTCTCCGCAGTCAGACCGGTCAACGGGTAGAAGACGTGGGCGTAGTGCGAGGCGCCGTTCTCCATGGCCCAGTCGCGCATCGCCGAGGCGACGGCGTCGGCGACGGTGGGGTCGAGCGGGGCGCCCTTGTCGATGGTGGCGATGACCGACGTGAAGACGTTCTTCGGCAGCCGCGCTTTCATCTCGGTCGGGCCGAACACGTTCTTGGCGAACAGCTCACCCAACGGCTCGGAGAAGTCTTTGTCCGGGATGGCGTAGTCGTTGACGGCCTTGATGGCCTCACGGCGCATGGCACTTCCACTCATGACGAGCTCTCTTTCTGCAAACAGCAATAACCGGTCGGTGATGAGGTGTCCGGCGTCAGCCGCGATGAGACCCCCCGTGGGCGCGACAGTACGGATCCGGCGTCTCCGCCGAGTTCCGGTCATGTGTCATCGGTGCAACACGCGTACGCCGCCCAGGCTGGTTCCGGTGTCGTAGCCTCGGCCCCGTGGCGGCCACATCAGCGAAATCATCCGAGGAGTCGAGCTACCCCGGGAAGAGTCTCGGGCTGCCCGAGCAGGGCCGCGGATCGCTGGCCGGCTGGGGGTCGCGAGCCGGCGCGTTGGTGCTCGACTGGGGTCTCAGCATGGTGGTGGCCATCACCGCTTTCGGCTCCGGCGTCCTGACCGGTGGCGGCTGGCGCTCGTGGACGATCCTGGCGGTGTTCTTTGCGCAGACGGCCGTCATGGGGTCGCTGGCCGGTGGCAGCGTCGGCCAGCTGATCAGTCGGCTGGCCGTGGTCCGGCTCGATCGGATGCCGCTCAACCCCGGGCTGTCCGTCCTGCGCGCCGCTCTGGTCTGCCTGGTCATCCCCGCCCTGGTGATCGGACCGGATCGGCGCGGATTGCACGACCTGGTCGCCGGCACGGTGGTCGTCCGCCGCCGCTGACCCGGGTCCGCGTGACACGATGGGGATGTGGGGGTCGAGGACTACGCCTGGGTCGAGGTCGACTCGGTCGAGGCGTTGCGCAGCTGGCTGAGCGAGCACCACGCGCAGACCGAGGGGGTCTGGCTGGTCACCTGGAAGCGGACCGCCGATCCTGACCGCCACGTCAGCTACGAGCAGGTGGTACGCGAGCTGCTGTGCTTCGGCTGGATCGACAGCTTGGCCAAGTCGATCGACGACCAGCGCACTCGGATGGTCATCACCCCGCGTCGACCCGGCAGCGGGTGGGCGGCCACCAACAAGCGCCGGATCATCGAGTTGACCGCGGAGGGCCGGATGGCCGCGCCCGGTCTTGCGGAGATCGAGGCGGCCCAGCGGTCCGGCGCCTGGACCCTGCTGGACGACATCGAGAATCTGGTCGAGCCGGCCGAGCTCGCCGGCGCGCTCGATGATGCACCGTCGGCCCGCAAGCAGTGGGACACGTTCCCGCCGTCGGCGCGCAAACTGATGCTGGCCTGGCTGGCGGGGGCCAAGCGGCCGGCCACCCGGGAGGCCCGGGTCGCGGCGATCGTCAATGCCGCTGCGGAGGGACGCCGGGCTCACACCGGTTAGTCGGGCACCCGGGCGAATCGACCGGCCAGCCGCCGGCAGCGGCAGGCGGCTCAGAGCACCGCCCCCGGGTTGAGGATGCCGAGCGGATCCAGGGCCTGCTTGATCGTCCGGGACAACGCCATCACGTCCGGCCCGAGCTGGGCGGGAAGGGCGCCCTTCTTGGTCCGACCGACCCCGTGTTCGCCGGTGATGGTGCCGCCGAGAGCGATCGCGGTGGCCATGATGTCGTCGAACGCCAGGTGAGCCCGGACCCGGGCGGAGTCGTCGGTCGGGTCGAAGACGATGATCGGGTGGGTGTTGCCGTCCCCGGCGTGGGCGACGACCGGAATCTCGACTGCGTGGCGCTCGGCGATGGCGGCGACGGCGGCCAGCAGCTGCGGGAGCAGGGGGATCGGCGCTCCGACGTCCTCCAACAGGATGGCCCCACGGGCCTCGATGGCCGGGAACGCCGCCCGTCGGGCCGCGACGAACAGCTCGCCCTCCTCGGCATCGTCGGTGACGAAGACCTCGATCGCCCCCTGGGTCTGGCACGCCGACTCCATCAGCGCGATCTCCTCGGCGCGGGCCGCCCCCGGGGCGTCGGACTGCAGGATCAGCAAGGCGGCGGCCGAGCGGTCCAGCCCCATCGCCCGGTAGTCCTCGACGGCGTTGATCGAGGCCCGGTCCATCAGCTCCATCATGGAGGGCCGCAGTCGGGCGCCGATGCCGACGACGGTGTCGGCGGCGGACTGCAGGGTGGCGAACGTGGCCACCAGCGTCGAACGGGCGCCCTGGGCCGGGATCAGCCGCAGGATGGCCCGGGTGACGATGCCCAGCGTGCCCTCGCTGCCCACGAAGAGCTTGGTCAGCGAGAGGCCGGCCACGTCCTTGATCCGCTTCCCGCCCAGCGTGATCAGGGTCCCGTCGGCCAGCACCACGTCGAGCCCGAGGACGTAGTCGGTAGTCACGCCGTACTTGACGCAGCACAGCCCGCCGGCGTTGGTGGCGATGTTGCCGCCGATCGAACAGATCTCGTACGAGGAGGGGTCCGGGGGATACCAGAGACCGGCCGACGCGGCGGCGGCCTTCACCTCGGCGTTGAAGGCGCCAGGCTCGACCACCGCCACCCGGCAGGCGGTGTCGATCTCGATGGCCCGCATGGCCTCCAGGCTCAGCACCACGCCGCCGTCGACCGCCGACGAGCCCCCCGACAGTCCGCTACCCGCCCCGCGGGGGACCAGGGGTACGCGGTGCTCGGCCGCCCACCGGACCGCGATCTGCACCTGCTCGGCATTCTGGGCCCGGATCACCGCGATCGGGGTCCCGGCGTGGGGGTCGCGGGCCCAGTCGAACCGGTAGTTCTCACAGGTGACCGCGTCGGTCCGCACCGCGTCGCCGAGCCGGTCCACCAACTGCTCCAGTGCAGCGCTCATGCCCCACACCGTAATCAGCGGTCAGCATCAGCGCGTGCTGAGGGGCTCAGGTGACCGCGGGCCGGTGGTGGAAGCGGGGTTGGTCCCACGCCCGGCGGTCGAGCACGTCGCGCAGGATCTCCACGGCGTCCCAGATGTCGGTGAAGCCGAGGTAGAGCGGGGTCAGACCGAAGCGGAGCACATCGGGTTCGCGGTAGTCCCCGACCACCCCGCGATCGATCAGCGCCTGCATCACCGCGAAGCCGTCCGGATGGGCGAAGCTCAGATGGCTGCCGCGGGCGGCCGGGGCGCGCGGGGTGACCAGCTCGAGCGGATGCGCCCCGCAGCGCTCGGCCACCAACGCGATCATCAGCTCGCCGAGCGCCAGCGATTTGTCGCGGACCAACTGCAGGTCGGCGCGTTCGGCGATCGCCAACCCGCACTCGACCAAGGCCAACGAGACGATCGGTGGGGTGCCGCACATCGCCTTGGTGATGCCGGCGGCGGGGGAGAAGCTCGACTCCATGGCGAACGGTCGGGCGTGACCCCACCATCCGGTGAGCGGTGAGACGAAGCGGTCGTGGTGGCGCGGGTGGACCCAGCAGAAGGCCGGGGCGCCGGGCCCACCGTTGAGATATTTGTAGGTGCAGCCGACCGCGAAGTCGGCATCGGCGTCACCGAGCGCGATCGGCAGGGCACCAGCCGAGTGGGCCAGATCCCAGATGATCAACGCTCCCGCGTCGTGGGCGGCGGTGGTGACGGCGGACAGCTCCCACAGCGCCCCGGTCCGGTAGTTGACGTGCGACAGCAGCACCACGGCCGGTTCGGCGGCCAGCAGGGAAGGCAGGTCCTGTCCGGCGTCGACCAGCTCCAGTCGGTACCCGCGGTCGAGCAGGTCGATCAGACCCTCGGCGAGGTAGAGGTCGGTGGGAAAGTTGTCGCGTTCGGAGACGATCAGCCTTCGCTCCGGATGGTCGGCGGCCGCGATCCGCAGCGCGGCGGACAAGACCTTGAACAGGTTGCTCGAGGTCGTGTCGGTGACCACCGTCTCGCCCGGTCGGCCCCCGATCAGCGTGGACAGTCGGTCACCGAGTCGTTGGGGGAGGTCGAACCAGCCGGCCCGGTTCCAGCTGCCGATCAGATCCCGGCCCCACTCGTCGGTGACCACCTGCGCGACCCGTGCCGCCGCGGCGACCGGACGGGCCCCCAGCGAGTTGCCGTCGAGATAGATCACCCCCGGCGGCAGCGCGAACTCGGACCGGAATCCGGCCAGGGGATCGGCGGCGTCCAGGGAGACGCAGTCGGCCCGGGTGGTCACCCGAGCTCCCGCAGCACGGCCCTGACCGGGCTGGCGTCGAGATCGTCCAGCCGTAGCGGCAGCGCGATCAGCTCGTAGTTGCCGGGCTCGACATGGTCGAGCGCGAGTCCCTCCAGGATTGCGATTCCGTGCGCGTACGCGGTGTGGTGGGCCGGTAGGTCCTTGCTGGCCATCGGGTCGAGCGAGGCGGTGTCGACGCCGATCAACCGGACGCCGTGCTCGCCCAGCCAGCTCAGCAGGTCAGCGGCGAGACCGGGGAAGTTGTCGTCCCACCCGGCCGGTCGCCTTCGGTAGCTGCGGATCAACAACCGTTGTGGCACCCGACCGCCGAGGGCGTCGCGGACCTCCGTGAGTGTGATCAGGTCGCGGGGGCCGTCGGCGAAACAGTGGATCACCCGGCAAGGGCCGAGGTAGGGCTCGAGCGGAACCGCCCCGATCGACGCCCCGCCCGCAACGAAGTGCGCCGGAGCGTCGGCGTGGGCCCCCAGATGACCGGTGGTCGTGATGTGGCTGACCTCGACCGGTGACCCGGCGGTCATCGGCCAGTGAGTCGTCCGGTGGTAACCCACATCCCCCGGCCACACCGGGGTCTGCGGACCCACCGGCGGGGAGATGTCGATGATCACGGATCAGCCGACGGCTTCGGCGGCGACCAGCCAGCCCTCTTCGAGCTCGGCCCGCTCGTGCAGCGCCGCGTCGAGATCGGACTGCAACGCGGCGAGCCGGCCATAGTCACTGGCGGCGTCGGCCATCTTCTGGTGCAGCTTGGTGATCCGGGTCTCGAGCTTGCTCAGCTGCGACTCGATCCGGGCCAGCTCCTTCTTGGCCTGCCGCAACTCACCGGCCGCGGAGGAATTGCGGACCGGCGTGGTGGTCCCGGCCCGCTCGGTCGGTCGCTGGCGACGGGACTCCAGATACTGCTCGACCCCGCCCGGAAGCAGCACACAGGTGCCGTCGCCCATCAGCGCATACGTGACGTCGGTGACCCGCTCGAGGAAATAGCGGTCGTGGCTGACCACGATCAGCGTGCCCGGCCAGCCGTCGAGGTAGTCCTCGATCACGGTCAGCGTGTCGATGTCCAGGTCGTTGGTCGGTTCGTCGAGCAGCAGCACGTTGGGTTCGGCGAGCAGCAGTCGGAGGAACTGCAGCCGGCGTCGCTCGCCGCCGGAGAGGTCATCGAGCCGGGTGGTCAGCTTGTTGCCGGTGAACCCAAAGTCCTCGAGCAGCGAGCTGGCGCTGGCCTCGCGGCCGGTGGCCAGCTTGGTCTGGGCCCGCAGTCGCTCGACCGTCTCCAGCACCCGGTCGGAGCCCTTGAGCTCGGCGACCGCCTGGGTGAGGTGGCCGATCTGCAGCGTCTTGCCCTGCTTGGCTTTACCCGCGGACGGCTCGACCTCGCCGGTCAGCAGCTGTAGCAGGGTGGTCTTGCCGGCACCGTTGACCCCGACCAGGCCGATTCGGTCGCCCGGTCCGATCGACCAGGACAGGTCGTTGAGCAGCACCCGGTTCTGGAGTTGTGAGGGGGGACGACCCCCCACGCCCCCCGCTGCCGGTTCGTCGCTGGCGCTCCTCGCGGTCTGTGAGGGGGGACGACCCCCCACGCCCCCCGCTGCCGGTTCGTCGCTGGCGCTCCTCGCGGTCTGTGAGGGGGGACGACCCCCCACGCCCCCCGCTGCCGGTTCGTCGCTGGCGCTCCTCGCGGCGCCGACCTCCAGCCGCACCCGGTGCAGGTCGAAGACGTCTTTCCCGAGCCGGGCGGTGGCGAACTTCTGCAGTTCGAACCGGTCGCGGGGCTCCGGCTCGCCCTCGATCAGGGTGTTCGCCGCGTCGATCCGGAACTTCGGCTTCGACGTGCGGGCCGGCGGGCCTCGTCGCAGCCAGGCCAGTTCCTTGCGCAGCAGGTTCTGACGTCGGGTCTCGATGTTGGCCGACTGCCGGGCGCGTTCGGCCCGGGCGAGCACGTAGGCCGCGTAGCCGCCGTCGTAGGCGTCGACGATGCCGTCGTGTACCTCCCAGATTCGGGTGCAGATTGCGTCCAGGAACCAGCGGTCGTGGCTGACCACGAGCATGGCGATGTCACGGGCCTGCAGCGCGCGTAGGTGTTCGGCCAACCAGCCGACTGCCTCGACGTCGAGGTGGTTGGTCGGTTCGTCGAGGACCAGCAGGTCGTGATCGGCCAGCATCAGGGCGACCAGAGCGACCCGGCGTCGTTCGCCGCCGCTGAGTCCGTCCACGGCGCGATCGAGGTCGACCTCGGCGAGCAGGTGCTCGACCACGGCGCGGGTGGCGGCGTCGGAGGCCCAGACATGATCGGGTTGGCCGTGGACGATGATGTCGCGGACCGTGTCGTGCGGCGCGAAGTCGTCGGCCTGGTGCAGATAGCCGACCGACACCCGTCCGGTATGGGTGACCCGGCCGGAGTCGGGCTCGAGGGTTCCGGTGAGGATCTTCAGCAGGGTCGTCTTGCCGTCACCGTTGCGGCCGACCACGCCGACCACGTCACCGCGGCCCAGACCGAGGCTCACCTGGTCGAGCAGCGTACGCGTGCCGTACGTCATCGAGAGACGTTCGGCGTTGATCAGGTTGGCCATGGCGAGTGCGACACTACCGACTCGGCGAAGCTCCGGACCGCAATGCCCGCGGGCTGGGGGTCTAGGGTCCGCGACCCCAGCGCAAAGGCCCTGGGCCTCGCCGTACGACTGCGGTATCGTCTTGCCCGCCGAGGCTCCACCGACGGGATGAAATCCGGTCACGAGCACTGGTCGTCACCGCGGGTCCGGCTCAGACTGAGGCCATGTCCGACATGCTGCCCACCACGTACCCCCACCCCCGGACCCCCTCCGCGCAGCTGCGGGTGGGCGACGTCGAACGCAACACCGCCTGCGAACAGCTGTCGGCACAGTTCGCGGCCGGCCGGTTGAGCCCGTTCGAGCTCGAGGATCGGCTCAGCGCGGCGATGGCGGCGCGGACGCGCCTCGATCTGGATCGCTTGACCGCCGACCTGCCGTCGCCGGTCGCGATGGTCCGGCCAGCACCGACGCCGGTGATGCCGCGTACGGGGTGGTCAGCGATCGACGTCCTGGCCCTGCTCGCGCTGATCGGCGCCGTACCGATCGCGTTGCTGGGGGCCGCCTTCGTCATCACCGGGATGGGTGCGACCACCGTCTGGATCGCGGTCCTGACCACGCTGGTCGCCACGACGATCGGGGCCACCGGGGTGCACCTGGCCCATCGCAGTACAGCCCGGCACGACGAGCGGGTCCGGGCCGAGGTCAGAGCTCCTGGCGTCGATCCCCGGCCATGACGGAAGGCCGACCGGACGCTGAGCCGGATGACCGTTGACCGGGGCGACGGGTGCGGGGCGAAGGCCCCGGTCAGCGACCGCGCATGGCCTGACGGGCGCCCTTGACCTGGCGGGAGTTGGTCGGCATCGGGCCCTTGGGCGCAGGGATCGGCGGACGGACCGCGTCGAGGGCGCGGAGCCGCTGCTTGATGTCGGTGATCTGGTTCGGCTGGAGTGTGCGCGGCAGCTTGCGAATGTGGTCGGCCAGCTTGGTCAACGGGACCTGGCCGTCCTTGTCCCCCATCACGATGATGGTGACGTTGACGCCGTAGGCGACCTTCTCGTGCTTCTTCGCCTCGCTGGTCAGCAGCTGCCGGACCCGACCGGACTCGCCCTCGCCGATCAGGATCAGACCGCCCGGCCCGAGGGTGCGGTGCACCAGGTCGCGGTTACGCGTGGCGGCGATCACCGGGTTGGAGATCCACTGCTTGGGCAGCATCGACAGGGCGACCTCGGCCGAACCGGCCTGACCGGCGTAGCGCTTGAAGGTGGCCGACTTGGCCCGCCGGACGAGCATCAACATCGCCAGCAGCAGACCGATGCTCAGGCTGATCAGGATCGCGTAGACCAGGTAATCGGTCGCCAGACCGATGATGACCGCGATCACGACCGGGACCAGAAACGCCCCGATGAGCAGGTAGGGCAGGGCCTTGTCGTGCTCGTGGGTCAGCTGGTAGGCCCGACCGATCTGCCGCATCCTGCCCATGTCGGCGGGGTCGGTGCTCGCCTTGCGGCGGGCCTTCTCGGCCTTCTGGGCAGCCTTGGCGTCGACCTTGGCTTGCTTGGCGGCGGCGTCAGCCATCGCGGCGACTCACTTTCTGGCGATTCCCGGGCGGGTGCTGAGGGTCATTACTACACGACCGCTTCGGCGCTCGCCACCGGCTCTCGGCTGGCGAGTGCTTGTTGGTAGAGCCGGCCCGCCCGGTACGACGACCGGACCAACGGCCCACTCATCACCCCCGCGAACCCGATCTCGGTCGCCTCCGCCGACAACTCCACGAACTCCTGCGGCTTCACCCACCGCTCCACCGGATGATGCCGCGGCGACGGCCGCAGATACTGCGTGATCGTGATGATCTCGGTCCCCGCACCATGCAGATCCCGCAACGCCTCACTGACCTCAGCCCGGGTCTCCCCCATCCCCAAGATCAGATTCGACTTCGTCACCAACCCCGCATTCCGCGACGCCGTCAACACCGCCAGCGAACGGTCATAACGAAACCCCGGCCGGATCCGCTTGAAGATCCGCGGCACCGTCTCCACATTGTGCGCGAACACCGCCGGAGCCGCATCGAACAACTGCTGCAGATACGGCAGATGCCCCGAGAAGTCCGGCGCCAACATCTCCACCCCCGTACCGGGGTTCAACGCCTTGATCCGACGAATCGTCTCCGCATACAACCAGGCACCCTCATCGGGCAGGTCGTCACGGCAGACCCCGGTGACCGTGGCATACCGCAGGCCCATCTTCTGCACCGACTCCGCCACCCGCAACGGCTCACCCGCATCGAAATCAGCCGGCTTGCCCGTATCGATCTGACAGAAATCACACCGCCGGGTGCACTGATCCCCACCGATCAGGAACGTCGCCTCACGATCTTCCCAGCACTCGAAGATGTTCGGACAACCCGCCTCCTGGCACACCGTGTGCAGACCCTCGCTCCTCACCAACTGCTGCAGATCGCGATACTCCGGACCCATCCGAGCCGTCGTCTTGATCCACGACGGCTTCTTCTCGATGGGCACCGCAGCATTACGAACTTCCAGCCGCAGCATCTTGCGGCCTTCGGGGGTCACAGTCACCGCGTCAGCCTACTCCGGGGCCGTTCGGTGGACACCGCGCCGCTGGTCAGCTCGTCGAAGATCAACATGTGCCCGCACACCTCGCCCTTGCTGCGGTCAGCCGTGGTCAGTCCGAGCAGCACCCGGAGGGTGCGTACCGGGGGCTCACGCGACGGTGAGCCCGTAGGTCACCCCACCCGCAACGGGGGAGGCGATGTCGGGCGACTTCTCGTAGGGGGCAAAGGCGAGCAGATCTTCCAGGTGCGGGCGGAGCACGTGCGTGACCGTGTGCAGCGAGATGGTGTCGTCCAGTTCCGCGGCCAGCGACGTCACCCCGGCGTCGGTGATCCCGCAGGGAACGATCTGGTCGTACGCGCCCAGGTCGGGGTCGACATTGATGGCGAAGCCGTGCATGGCCACCCCGGAAGCGACCCGGACCCCGATAGCAGCGACCTTGCGTTCGAGACGACCGGCGGCGGGGTCGGCGGCGAGCCAGACCCCCGAGCGGCCGGGCACCCGGCCGGTCACGAGACCGAGATCGGCGAAGGCGCGGATCATCGCTTCTTCGAGCCGACGGACGTAGTCGACCACCCCGTTCGGCTCGGGCAGTCGCACGATCGGGTAGCCGACGAGCTGGCCCGGCCCGTGCCAGGTGATTTTCCCGCCCCGGTCGACGTCGATGACCGGAGTGCCGTCGAGCGGGCGCTCGTGCGGCTCGGTGCGGCGGCCGGCGGTGAAGACGCTCGCGTGCTCGAGGACGAGCACGGTGTCGGGTCGCTCTCCCGCGACCACGGCCGCGTGGACCTCACGCTGTCGGTCCCAGGCCCACTGATAGTCGATCAGCTCCGAGCCCAGGCCCAGGTAGATGAAGTCCAAGGTCATGGCGCGGAGTCTAATCCGCGCTACCGACGCCGTCAGCGATGCAGTGCAGCCGAGACGACCGACGCGACATCGGGGTAGTAGAAGCGATAGCCGTCACCGGTGAGCCGCTGCGGCACCACGTACATGTCACCCAACAGCTGCCCGCTGAGCTCGCCCAACGCGGTACGCAGCACCACGCCCGGAGCGGCCAGTAACCGCGGACGGTGGAGCTGACGGGCCAACTCGTCGGTGAAGCCGGCGTTGGTGGCCGGCTCGGGGATGGTCAGGTTGTACGCGCCCGCGACGTGCGGGTTGTCAGCCGCCCACTGCACCACACCGAGGTAGTCGTCGAGCGCGATCATGGGCATCCGCTGCTCACCGGCGCCCAGCGTGGCTCCGAGACCGAGCGACCAGGCCAGCCTCATCGGAACGAATGCGCCACCGCTGCGATCGAGGACGGGGCTCGTCCGCAACAACACGACCCGGCCACCAGCGGTGGTGGCCGGCTCGGTGGCCGCCTCCCAGTCGGCGGTGGCCTGGGCCAGGAAGTCCGGCGCCGCCGGATCGTCCTCGGTGAACGGCTGCGCGCCGGACACCGTGCCGTAGCGCGCGATCCCGCTCGCCTGGATGAGGGTCGGTCGAGCACCCTCGAGCCCGGCGATGGCCTTCGCGATCGTCCCCGCGGTCTCGACCCGCGACGACACGATGATCTCGCGACGCTTCTCGGTCCACAGGCCACCGAAGATCGGTACCCCGCTCAGGCAGACGACGACATCGACGCCGTCGAACGCCCGCGGGTCCACCTCACCCGCCCGCGGCTCCCAGACGAACTCGGTCGAGGTCGCCGGGGCCCGCCGGACGAGTCGGGTCACCTCGTGACCTTCCGAGGCAAGCCGCACCCGGAGGGCGGTGCCCAGGAATCCGGACGCGCCGGCCAACAACCATTTCATCGGAAGACGACTCCGCTCAGAGACCGAACTCCGAGCCGAAGTCACCCTCTTCCAGACGGGCCTTGAGCGCGGACAGGAAGCGGGCTGCCTCGGCGCCGTCGACCAACCGGTGATCGTAGGAGAGCGACAGATACATCATGTCGCGCACCGCGATGACCTCGCCGAGCTTCGGATCCCGGATGACCACGGGTCGCTTGACGAGCGCCCCGGTTCCCAGGATCGCCACCTGCGGCTGGTTGATGATCGGGGTGTCCATCAGGGTCCCGGCCGAGCCGTAATTGGTGATGGTGAAGGTGCCACCGCTCAACTCGTCCGGGCCGACCTTGTTGGACCGGGTCCGCGACGCCAGGTCGGCGATCTTCTTGGCCAGTCCAGCGATGTTGAGGTCGCCGGCGTCCTTGATCACCGGGACCAACAGGCCGCGCTCGGTGTCGACCGCGATGCCGATGTGTTCGGCGTCGAAGTAGGTGACCGTGTCGTCCTCGATGGTCGCGTTGAGCTTCGCGAACACCTTGAGGCCCTCGATGGCGGCCTTGGTGATGAACGGCAGGTAGGACAGGCTCGCGCCCTCCCGCTGCTTGAAGCCGTCCTTGGCCCGGGCCCGGATCCGGGAGATCTCGGTCAGGTCGACCTCGACCGTGGCGGTGAGCTGAGCCGACACCTGCAGCGACTCGACCATCCGCTTCGCGATCGTCTTGCGCAGCCGCGACATCTTCTCGCTGGTGCCCCGCAGGGCGCTCGGCGTGGCGGCCGGAGCCGACGCCGCCTTGGCGGGAGCGGCGGCGGGGGCGGCCGCGGCCGGCGGGGCGGAGGCAGCGGCCTTGGCGGCCTCGGCGGCCTTCGTGGCCTCCTCGGCGGCGGCCAGCACGTCCTGCTTGCGGACCCGCCCGCCGACACCGGTGCCGGTCACCGACGTGAGGTCGACACCGTGCTCGGCGGCCAGCTTGCGGACCAACGGGGTGACGTAGCCGGCCGAGTCCGACCCGGAGTCCGAGCTCGACACGGGGGTGGGTGCGGGCGCGGGCGGTGCGGCCGGGCCGTGACGCTCGGGCTGCGGATCTTCCTTAGCCGCCGGCGACCGAGTGGGGGCCGGAGCGGTCGGCTTGGGTTCGGGCTTCGGCTCAGGCTTGGGTTCGGGCTTCGGCTCGGACTTGGGTTCCGGGGTCGGCTCGGGCTCGGGGGTCGGACCCGGCGTGGCGGCACCGGCCTCACCGACGACGGCCAGCACGGCACCGACCTCGACGGTCTCGTCCTCCTGCACCCGGATCTCGAGCACGGTGCCCGCGGTCGGGGAGGGGATCTCGGTGTCGACCTTGTCGGTGGACACCTCGAGAAGCGCCTCGTCGGCCTCGACCGTGTCGCCAACCTTCTTCAGCCAGCGGCTCACGGTTCCTTCGGTGACGCTTTCGCCGAGGGCCGGCAGAGTCACCTCGACACCGGAACCGCTGCCTCCAGAGGATGGGGCGGCGGTGGGCGCCTCGGCCTCAGCTGCGGGGGCCGGCTCGGGCTCAGGTTCGGTGGGAGCCGGTGCCTCCTCGGCCGGCTCGGGCTCGACGGCGGCGTCGCTGTCGGATCCGGCTTCGTTCGCATCACCGATCACGGCCAGCACGGCGCCGACCTCGACGGTCTCGTCCTCCTGGGCGGTGATCTCCAGCAGCACACCGGAGATCGGCGACGGGATCTCGGTGTCGACCTTGTCGGTCGACACCTCCAGGAGCGGCTCGTCGGCCTCGACGGTGTCACCGACCTGCTTGAGCCAACGGCTCACGGTGCCTTCGGTGACGCTTTCACCCAGGGCCGGGAGGGTTACAGAAGTCGACATGAGCGGTGGGAACTCCTTCGTGCCTGTTTCCTGACCGACGTCCTTTTGGACGCGGATCGTGCGTCCGGCGACGGGCGGTGAGCTCGGCGACAACGCGGGGCTCAGCCTAGCCTCACCGCTCCTGCGATGCGTGAGCGCCATCACGTCCGTGGGCCGGAGGGAGTCAGCCGTGCGTGTGCAGCGGCTTCCCGGCCAGCGCGAGATGGGCCTCACCGAGCGCTTCGTTCTGGGTCGGATGGGCGTGCGGCAGTCCGGCGACATCGGAGGGAAAGGCGTCCCAGTTGGTGATCAGCTGCGCCTCGCCGATGAGCTCGCCGACCCGCGATCCGACCATGTGCACCCCGACCACCGGCCCGTCGGCCCGCCGGACGAGCTTGACGAAACCCTGGGTCTTGAGGATCTGCGACTTCCCGTTGCCGCCCAGGTCGTAGGTCAGCGTGGCGACCTCGCCGAACCGGTCGCGCGCCTGCTCCTCGGTCAGCCCGACCGAGGCGATCTCGGGGTCGCAGTAGGTCACCCGCGGGATGTCGCTGTCGACGATCGGCACCGGGGGAGTCTCGAAACGTCCGAGGCCGTGGGCGATGTCCTCGGCGACGAAGATGCCGTGCGCGAAGCCGCGGTGGGCGAGCTGCAGCCCGGCCACCAGATCGCCGACCGCGTACACACCGGATCGGCTGGTACGTAGACGTTCGTCGACGGTGACATAACCCCGGTCGAGGACGATCCCGCCCTCGGTGAAGCCGAGACCCTCGGAATGCGGACCCCGGCCGACCGCGATCAGCAAGACGTCGGCGGTCAGCGTGGTGTCGTCGGCCAGCTCGACCACGACACCGTCCCCTTCGACCCGCGCCGCGGCCAGGGCCGTGTCGGTCCGCACGGTGATGCCCCGTTTGCGGAAGGCCCGCTGCAGCGCGGCGGACAGCGCCGGCTCCTCGTTCGCGCTGAGTCGGGGGAGGGCCTCGACGACGGTGACCTCGACCCCGAACGAGCGCCAGGCCGACGCGAACTCGACCCCGATGACGCCGCCGCCCAGGATGATCGCCGTACGCGGCAGCTCGGGCAGCCGGACCGCGTGGTCGCTGGTGATGATGCGGCGGCCGTCGACGGGCAGCCCGACCGTCTTGGAGTACGAACCCGAGGCGAGCACGACGTGCGGAGCCGCGTACGTGGTCCCGGCGACTTCGACGGCCGGCTGGTCCCCACCGGCGACCAGGCGACCCTCGCCCTCGATCACGGTGATGCCTCGCGAGCGGATCAGCCCGGTCAGACCCTTGAACAGCTTGCCGACCACGCCGTCGGAGTAGGCGAGCAGCGCGGCCGGGTCGATCCCGCTGACGCTCGACAACACGCCGAAGTCGGCGCCGTGCCGGGCGGCATCGGCCACCTCGGCGGCATGCAGGATCGCCTTGGTCGGGATGCACCCACGGTGCAGGCAGGTGCCGCCGAGCTTGTCGCGTTCGACCAGGGCGACGCGGAGACCGAGTTGGGTCGCCCGCAGCGCGCAGGCGTAGCCGCCACTGCCGGCGCCGAGCACCACGATGTCGAAGGGTTCAGCCATGGCGTCCATCCTGTCAGCCCCCACTTGGCGCAGCCTCCATAATTGGCGCATGGGCTGGTTTGGGCGCGCGACCCGCAAGGTCAAGAAGGCACACGGGTACGCCTCCGACTCCCGTTCCGTCGATGACGCGGTGACGTCTCACCTGACGCAGTTCGCGCGGAGTCGGCGCGGTGTCGAGGCCTTCGTCGAACCCAAGACCTCGGTCACCCAGACCACGTTGTTGTTGGTCGCCTTCGACGGTGAATGGACCCGCCGGGTCGTCCCGTCCCCGCAGTGGGCGCACGCCTTCGCCGAGCACCTGCAGATCCCGGGCTATGACGCGGCGGTCGTCGGCTATCCGCAGCGGATGCGCGACTACAACACCCGGAACAAGAAGCACCCCGACCTGCGCTGACCCCCACGGCTGGATCGCGCGGGGCGCCGTGCCGGGGGTTTGCCCGGACCCACGCGCCCATCCAAGTTCGCGGGACCACCACCGACACGGCGCAGGCGTGTCACGCGGCCCCCCACGACCAGGACCGGTCAGGCAACCCGGGTCGCACGCGTATCACGCACCGGTGGTTCGGACCCGGGCTAGGCCCGGATTGGTGTCAGATCGCTATCCGGCGAGCCAACTCGATCAGCGTCCGCACGCCGAAACCGGTGCCACCGGGGCTCAGATAGCCGTGCAGTGCACTGTCGGTGAAGGCCGGACCGGCGATGTCCCAATGGGCCCAGGGGGTGCCCTCGGGGATGAACTCGCGCAGGAACGCGGCCGCCACCGAGGCACCGCCGAAACGGTCCTTGCCGGTGGTGCGGAGGTCGGCGACCGACGAGTCGAGCTTGGCCCGCATCTCGGCCGGGATCGGCAGCTGCCAGAACGGCTCGCCGACGCTCTCGGCGGCGTCCAGGACCTGGTCGGACAGCTCGTCGTCGTTGCCCATCAGGCCGGCGGTCCGGTCACCGAGTGCGACAAGGGCGGCACCGGTCAGCGTGGCGATGTCGATGATCAGATCGGGCTCGTCCTCAGCCGCTCGGGCGAGCGCGTCGGCCATCACGATCCGGCCCTCGGCGTCGGAGTTGCCGTTCTCGATGGTCTTACCGCCGTAGAGGGTGATCACGTCGGAGGGCCGGTAGGCCGTCGACGACGGCATGTTCTCCGCCATCGCCGCGTACGCGGTGACCGCGACGTCGAGCCCCAGCCGAGCGATCGCGTGGACGGCGCTCAGCACGGTCGCGGCACCGGCCATGTCGGACTTCATCGTGTACATCGAGTCACCGGGCTTGAGGTTCAGGCCGCCGCTGTCGAAGGTGATGCCCTTGCCGATCAGCGCGAGATGGGTGGTGGCGCCCGTCGGACGGTAGGTCACCCGGACCATCCGCGGTTTGCGCGCCGAGCCGCCGCCGACGGCGAGCAGGCCGCCGTAGCCGCCCCGGGTGAGGGCCGACTCGTCGAGGATCACGACCGAGAGCGGGGTGCCCTTGGCCAGAGCGGCCGCCTGGTCGGCGAAGGTCTCCGGGTAGAGCAGGTTGGCAGGGGTGTTGACCCAGTCCCGGGCCCGGGTGACCGCCTCGACGATGATGCGGACCTCGTCAGCCAGGGCGTCCTCGCCGAGGTCGGGGTGCACGATCTCGACGGCCGCGATCCCGGACCGGCTGGGCTCGGTCGAGCTGATCGGGGCGAACCGGTAGGTGCCCAGCAACGCGCCCTCGGCGGCAGCCTGCGCCTGTTCGCGGGTGGTGGTGCCGAACGCCAGGACGACCGTGAGCGGCGTGCCCGACTCCAGCGAGCCGGCGTAGCCGACCCCACCGGCCGCGGCGCGTCGGTATTCCTCCGGGGTGAGCTCGTCGTCGCCGAGCCCGACGACGACCAACCGCGGGCCGGTCCCGGCCGCCGGCAACGTGCGGTGGTGGCCGGCCTTCGACTTCGCCCCGAGGGCGGCGGCGAGGTCGGCGACCGAGTGGCCGAACTGGTGCGCGTACGCGGCCTCGACCGACTCGGGTACCTCGTGGAGACCGTCGGAGGCGAGACCGATGACGAGAACGTCGGCTCGACTCAGGTCTCCCTGGGTGAAGGTCAGTTCAGGCAGGCTCACGGGCAGATGCTCCTTCGTTGACAAGTCGAGCATGTGAGGAGTTGAGGGAAATGTTCAGGCTAACCGGTGGTGCGGGAGTCAGCGGTCCGGGTGGGCCCTGGCGCGAGCGCGGTAGGTTCGCCGCAGTTGTCGAAACGTGCGATCCGCGGAACGGGAGAGCCAGATGGCCGAATTGACCGACGCCGAGTTGCTGCGGTCACCGCTGCACGCGCTGCATGTCGAAGCCGGGGCCAAGTTCGCCGCCTTCGGCGGCTGGTCCATGCCGTTGGAGTACGCGGGGGCCGGTGTGCTCGCCGAGCACGCGGCCGTGCGTACGGCGGTCGGCGTCTTCGACGTGAGCCACCTGGGCAAGGCCACGGTGTCCGGCCCCGGTGCGGTCGACTTCCTGAACCGCTGTCTGAGCAACGATCTGGGTCGGATCGGCCCGGGTCAGGCGCAGTACACCCTGCTCTGCGCCGACGACGGGGGTGTGGTCGACGACCTGATCGTCTATCTCCGCTCGCCCGATGACGCGTTGCTGATCCCCAACGCGGCGAACACCGCGCGGGTGGTCGAGCTGCTCGCCGAAGCAGCACCCGCGGGGGTCACGGTGACCGATCGGCACCCCGACTACGCCGTCCTCGCGGTCCAGGGTCGCTACTGCGACGAGGTGCTGTCCGCCGCCGGCTACCCGACCGGCCACGACTACATGTCGTTCGTCGAGGTCGACCGGGACGGCTATCCGGTTACGGTCTGCCGGACCGGCTACACCGGCGAACGCGGCTACGAACTGGTCGTCCCTAGCGCGGGTGCGACCACGGTCTGGGAGCAACTGACCTCGGCCGGCGCGCCGTACGGCCTGCAGCCGGCCGGACTCGGCGCCCGGGACACGCTCAGGACCGAGATGGGCTATCCGCTGCACGGCCAGGACATCTCTTCGACGATCACCCCGGTCCAGGCCCGGCTCGGGTGGGCGGTGGGCTGGAAGAAGGACGCCTTCTTCGGCGACACCCACCTGCGCAACGAGCGCCTCGCCGGCCCCACCCGCGTGCTGCGCGGGATCAGGGCGGTGGGTCGAGGCATCCCCCGGCCCGGGATGGTGGTCCGGTCCGCGGACGGCCAGGAGATCGGCGCCGTCACCTCGGGCACCTTCTCCCCGACGCTCAAGACCGGGATCGGTCTGGCCTTGATCGCCTCCCACACCGTCGAGAACGAGGTGGTCGGGGTGGACATCCGTTCGCGCCGGGAACAGTTCACCGTGGTCCGCCCGCCCTTCGTCACGCCGGGCGTGCGCGGGTCCTGACGTCCCGAACCAGGGGATGGGGTCTCAGACCCGGAAGCGGCAGGCCGGGTCGTCGCTGAGTGCGGCGCTGATCCGTTCGTGCTGGAGTTCGTCCATCGTGGGGAGCCCATCGAGGTCGTACCAGCCCACCGCCGTCGACTCGTCGTCGCCGATCCGGGCCTCGCCGGCGATGTAGCGGGCCCGGAAACACATCGAGACGTACTGGCAGATGTCGCCGTTGTCGTAGTGCACGTCGGGGTCGGTCGACAGCAGGGCGAGCCGTTCGATCTCGGCGACCACCCGGGTCTCCTCCCACAGCTCGCGGACCAGGGTGGCGGCCGGCTGCTCGCCCGGTTCGACGATCCCGGCGGGGAGACTCCACTCGCCGGTGTCGCTGCGCTTCACCAGCAGCAGTTCGGGTCGGCCGGTGTCGGGGGCGTCGCGCAGCACCGCGGCCGAGACTCCGGGGAGCAGCAGCCGGCCCGAGCCGAAGCTGGCCCGGAGATTGACGATGTAGGGGGGAATCGGCATGGCCCCATCATGGTCGACCGGGTGGGTCCGGCCCTCGGTCCAGGCCATCAGCCTCGGATCGACGGGTCCCGGTTCGGGCGGCGTGGACTCGGGCCCGGCTTCGCCGGGCAGGCTCCTCAGCAGGCCACGATCTCGGCGATGAGGCGCGGTCGGGCGAGGCCGCGGGCCGTTCGTGTCGTCGGATTGAAGGGGGCAAGCTCGTCTCCAACGAGAGCGGTGCTCGCGAATTTGAGGAGGAGACAGAACTGTGAGCGATAGATTCGTCATCGTCGGCGGCGGCCCGGTCGGCCGCGAGACCGCGACCCTGCTTCGCGAGGCCGGCCACGAGGTCGTCGTGGCCACCCGATCAGGGCAGAAGCCCGATCTCGACGGCATCCAGCGGGTGGCCCTCGATGCCACCGACACGGCCGCACTGAGCGATCTGGCCGAAGGGGCGACCGCGTTGCTCAACTGCGCGAACCCGCCGGACTACACGGTGTGGGCGCAGTGGTGGCCGCCGCTGGCCGAGAGCCTGCTGACGGCGGCCGAGCGGTCGGGGGCCACGCTGGTGACCGCTGCGCCGCTCTACGCGTACGGCCCGGTCGACGCGCCGATGACCGAGTCCACGCCTGATCGGGCCACCGATCGGAAGGGCCGGCTGCGGGCCGAGATGTGGGGCGAGGCCCAGCGTCGCCATGCTGCCGGGCGGATCCACGCGGTCGAGGTCCGTGGCTCCGACTACGTGGGCGGCGGCGTAGGGGCCAACGGGCACGTGCCGCGGCTGGTGGCCGGTGCGCTCCGCGGGCGGACGGCGTGGGTGATCGGCGACCCGGACCTCCCGCACACCTGGACCGACGTCCGCGACATGGGCCGGACCCTGGTGGCCGTGGCCACCGACCCCACCACCTGGGGACAGGTCTGGCACGCTCCGAGCAACCCACCGCGCAGCCAACGAGAGGCGCTGACCGAAGTCCTCGCAGCAGTGGGGGCCGCCCCGGTCGCCGTCCGGGGCGTCCCGCACCCGCTGCTGGCCGTGGTGGGTCGGTTCAGTCGACTAATCGCCGAGATCGACCACGCGGGCAGGATGCTGCGTCGCCCGTACGTGATGGATTCGAGCCACACCCAGAACCGGTTGGGCTTGGCCCCGTCACCGTGGGAGGACGTCTGCCTCCGCACGGCAACGGGCAACGGAGGTCAGCCCTCCGCCTCCAGCCCCATCGGCCCGTAAACCCGGCGGTCGCCCTCGTAGAGACTTACCGCGCGGACGCCGTCGTCGAGCAGGTCGGGATAGAACTCGCCGAGCCAGGTCTCGGCCTCACCCTGGCTCGGGAACTCCTTGGCTAGCCGGGTGGCGTCGCCCGGTGCACGGTCTGGGACCCAACGCCACATCAGGTCAGCCGTTTCTTCGGCGAGCCCTGACCCACCTTGTCAGCGTCACGGACGACGGCATCGCCCAGTGCTTCGTCGATCCCGGACAGGGTCTCCGCCGACAACGTGCGGCCGGCCGCCTCGGCATTGCTGGTGACCTGCTCCGGACGGGACCCACCGGTGATCGCACTGGCCACGTTGTCGTTCTGCAACACCCAGGCCACGGCCAACTGGGCCATCGTCAGGCCCTCGGCCTCGGCGAGGGGTGCGAGCAGTTGCACCCGCTCGAGCAGCTCCTCGCTCATGTTGCCCTTGATGAAGTTCGCCCCGCCACCGGCCTCGTCGGTGGCCCGTGAGCCCGCGGGCGGCGGCTGCCCGGGCTTGTATTTCCCGGTCAACAGTCCCTGGTCGATCGGGGAGAAGACGATCTGGCTGATGCCGAGCTCGCGCGAGGTGGGGACCACCTCGGGCTCGATGATCCGCCAGCGGGCGTTGTACTGCGGTTGGTTGGACACGAAAGGAATCCGCAGCTCCCGGGCCAGCGCGTGGCCGGCGCGCAGCTGATCGGGGGTCCACTCGCTGACGCCGATGTAGAGCGCCTTGCCCGAGTGGACGACGTCGGCGAACGCCTCCATGGTCTCTTCGAGCGGGGTGAAGCGGTCGTAGCGATGCGCTTGGTACAGATCGACGTAGTCGGTGCCGAGCCGTCGCAGCGAGGCGTGGATCGACTCGTGGATGTGTTTGCGCGACAGCCCGGTGTCGTTGGGGCCGCCGGGGCCGGTGGGAAAGTAGACCTTGGTGAAGATCTCCAGGCTTTCGCGTCGTTCGCCGGCGAGGGCGTCGCCGAGAATCTGCTCGGCCTTGCCGTTGGCGTACACGTCGGCGGTGTCGAAGGTGGTGATGCCCGCGTCGAGGGCAGCGCGTACGCACCGAGCGGCCTGCTCGGCCTCCACCTGTGACCCGTGGGTCACCCAGTTGCCGTAGCTGATCGCCGAGACCTTCAGCCCGCTGTTACCGAGATATCTGAACTCCATGCCCCCAGCTTTACAGCCGGGTCGGACAATTCTCGGCCCGCCTCCCGTGGCGGGGTCGGATCAGAACTTCTCGCCGCGCTTGATCCGGGGCGCGGGCATCCGGAATCGGCGCAGCTGCGTGCCCCGGGTGATGCCGTACATCAGCAACCCTCGGGGTGACGTCCCGGGCATCCGCGCGGCGAGCAGGGCCTTGAAGCCGCGCCACATCAAGAAGCCGTCGATGATCACGGCGAGGATGAACAGATACATCACCAGCGTCGCCACCTGGCCGATGGTCGGCGCGTAGGTCCCCAGCACGGTGACGGCCAGGATGATCACGACGCTGGGCAGCAGGTATTCGCCGATGTTGAACCGGGCGTCGACGTGGTCGCGCATCAGCGCCTTCTCCGGAGCCGCCTCGCGGGAGTTCAGCGCCTTCATCCGGCGGGCCCGTGACTCGCCGGCCGCGTGCGCGCGGGCTTCCTTCTTGCTGTAGGTCTTGGTCACCCGCTGCCGCCGCATCGCCTCGGCCTGCCGACGGGTCGGCGTGGGGCGGTTCTTGCCCGACATCGTCTCGGCCAGGGGCGCGGGGGTCGGCTCGGCTGGCGTGTTGCTGCGGCGGAACAGGGCCACGGTTCCCTCTCGACGGATCAGGGTGCAGTTGGGCGGACCCTGGATTCTCTCAGGGGATACCTCCGAATACGAATTCGCTGCGCCCATCCCCGGTCCAGCGATTGCCGAGCGGGATACGGTGGAGACCTGTCGGCGGCCTCCGCCGCGACACCGAAACATCCGGAAGGACCCGACGGTAGCCATGAGCGGCCTTTTTCAACGCATGTCCCTGATCTTCCGCGCCAAAGCCGACAAGGCCCTGGACAAGTACGAGGACCCGCGCCAGACCCTCGACTACTCCTACCAGCGGCAGCTGGACCTGCTGCAGAAGGTTCGCCGCGGCGTGGCGGATGTCGCCACCAGCCGTAAGCGGGTCGAGCTGCAGGCCAACCAGCTGAACAGCCAGGCCGACAAGCTCACCCAGCAGGCACAGAAGGCGCTCGAGGTGGGCCGTGAGGACCTGGCCCGTGAGGCGCTGACCCGTCGCTCCGGGATCCAGCAGCAGATGACCGACCTACAGGCCCAGCACGCGCAGCTGCAGGGTGAGGAGGAGAAACTCACCCGGGCCAGCCAGCGGCTGCAGGCCAAGGTCGACGCCTTCCGGACCAAGAAGGAGACCATCAAGGCCTCCTACTCTGCGGCCGAGGCGCAGACCCGGATCAACGAAGCGTTCTCCGGGATCAGCGAGGAGATGGGTGACGTCGGTCTGGCCATCCAGCGGGCCGAGGACAAGACCCAGCAGATGCAGGCGCGCGCCGGTGCGATCGATGAGTTGCTGGCCAGTGGGGCGCTCGACGACCCGACCGGCATCTCGAAGGACGACATCACCCTCGAGCTCGAGCAGCTGGCCTCCACCTCCGACGTGGAGAACGAGTTGTCGCGGATGAAGGCTTCGATCGGTAGCGGGCCGACGGCCGCGCCGCAGGCCATCGAGGGTCAGCCCGCCGCCCAGCCGGGCTACCAGCAGCAGCAGGGCGGATTCGCGCAGCCGCCGGCTCAGGGCTATCAGCAGCAGCCGCCGGCTCAGGGCTATCAGCAGCAGCCGGGTCAGGGCTATCAGCCGCCCTCGGTGCAGGGATACCAGGCGCCGCCGGCCCAGGGTCAGCCCGCACCGCAGGGCCAGCCCAACCCGGAGGAGCTGCGATGATCGTCCGGATCCTCAACGAGGGCCAGTGGGAGCTTCCCGACGATGCGGTGAACGAGCTCAACCAGCTCGACGACGCGGTCGAGCAGGCGGTGAGCAGCGCGGACGCGGACGCGCTGAGCGCCGCTCTACACAGCCTGCTCGAACGCGTCCGCCGGTCCGGGAGTCGGTTGTCCGACGACGACCTGCATGATTCGGACCTGATCCTGCCGGCGGCCGACTCCTCGCTCGACGAGGTCCGGCAGCTGCTCGACGAGTCCGACGAGGGCCTGGTCCCCAACTGATCGAGGCGGGACGACCGACAACCCGACGGGTCGGGCCGCGGCTGGCTCGGGTGCGAGCAGGGGCGGCCGTTCTCTCGGGCGGGGCGCGGTGTCGGTGTTCAGCTCGCCGAGCCCCGGGACCCGGACCGGGGCCTGGTCCGGGGCCGTCCGGCGTGGCGTCCTTGGCGATCGCGGGAGTCGACCTGGCCTCAGCCTGGTCGGCCACAGCCCGGCGCGCGTCCGGCTGTGGTCTGACCCCCGAGTCATGCCCGGGGTGGATGACCGGTGTCCCGGTGCTGGCCAGGCTGGGGACATGACGAGGGATGCCCGGACATGGTCGCTGTTGATCAAAGCATCGGTGCTCGTACTGCTCGCCGTCGCGCTGGTCGACCCGGATCTGAGTGGGATGAAGAGCAAAGGACTGACCGCGCGGACGGTCGCCTACCCGCTGGGGTTGATCGCCTTGCCGTTGCTCTGGGGGCTGGTGCGACGCCGGCGCCCGGGTCTGCGGTTCGACTGGGTGGCGGACGTCTGGTGCACGGTGCCGATCCTGGTCGACCTGCTGGGCAATCGGCTCGACCTGTTCGACCGGGTGTGGTGGTGGGACGACGCGATGCACCTACTGATGCACGGTCTGCTCATTGCCGGGCTGCTGCGCCAGTTCCTGCCGGCGGCCCGGACGGTCGAGATCATCCTCGCCGCAGCTGCCTTCGGTGGGCTCTCGGGTCTGGCCTGGGAGATCGCCGAATACCTCGCGTTCATGCGGCACGGGGTCGAGCTGGGAGGCGCCTACCTCGACACGATGGGCGATCTGTCCGGCGGGATGGCCGGCTCGCTCCTGGCCGGGATCGCTTGGTCCCGGGTGTCGAAACACCACCGGGCCCGCGTGTCCGGTCGCTGCTCGGGCCCGGCGGAGGTCAGTCCTTCGCGGTCTCGCCCGGCAGATCCAGCATCTTCTGCAGAGCTTCCTTCGCGTAGCGCGCCGTCTCGGGGTCAACCGTGATCTGGTTGACGACGTTGCCCTCCGCCAGATTCTCCAACGACCAGACCAGGTGCGGCAGATCGATCCGATTCATGGTCGCGCAGTAGCAGACATGCTGTTCGAGGAAAGCGATCTGCTTGTCGGGGTGGGCGTTGGCCAGCCGCTTGACCAGATTGAGCTCGGTGCCGATCGCCCAGCTCGAGCCCGGCGCCGCCTTCTCGATGGTCTTGATGATGAACTCGGTCGAGCCGACCAGATCGGCCTTCAGCACGACCTCGTGCTGGCACTCGGGGTGGACCAGGACCTGGACACCGGGGATCCGCGCCCGGACGTCGTCGACGGCGGCCTCGCTGAACCGGCCGTGTACCGAGCAGTGGCCTTTCCACAAGATCATCGTGGCGGCCTGCAACTGCTCGATGGTCAGGCCACCGTTGACCTGGTGGGGGTCGTAGACCACGCACTCGTCGAGCCCGATACCCATCTGCAGCACCGCCGTGTTGCGCCCCAGGTGCTGATCCGGGAAGAACAACACTTTGGTCCGCGAGACGGACGGCTGCCCCGAGCCCGCGTCCTCGGCGGATCCACCGCGCTCGAAGGCCCACTGCAGGACGCTTTTCGCGTTGGAAGAGGTGCAGACGACACCGCCGTGCCGACCGCAGAACGCCTTGATGTCGGCCGAGGAGTTCATATAGGTGACCGGGACGGTGACGTCGGCGACGCCGGCATCGGCGAGCACGTCCCAGGCGTCCTCGACCTGCGCCAGCCGGGCCATGTCGGCCATCGAACAACCGGCGGCCAGATCCGGGAGGATCACCTTCTGGCCCGGACCGGTGAGGATGTCGGCCGACTCGGCCATGAAGTGCACTCCGCAGAACACGATGTACTCCGCGTCGGGGCGGGCGGCAGCATCGCGCGCGAGCTTGAACGAGTCGCCGGTGACGTCGGCGAACTGGATCACCTCGTCGCGCTGGTAGTGGTGGCCCAGGATGAACACCTTGTCGCCGAGTTTCGCTTTGGCCGCCCGGGCCCGCTCGACCAGGCCGGGATCGGAGGCGGCGGGCAGCTCACCGGGGCACTCGACGCCTCGCTCGGACCGCGGGTCCGACTGGGTGCCGAGAACGTAGAGCGACAGCGGCGTGGCGGTGCGGGTCGCAGCGGGCGTTGTGGTCACCCGCTCAATCTAGCCGGTGGGGCGGTGCCTACGCCGACGGTCAGACCACGATGGAGGTCACGCAACCGGGCGATCTCGGCCATAGGGTGAATGCCTTCGCGGCTGATGTGCAGCACGCTGACCCCTGCCCGGTCGTGATGGCGAGACCCGGCCACCGGCCACCGGCCACCGACGGTCTCCCCGACATCTGACATCCCTACGATGGGCCGATGCGCGTGCTGGTGGCCACCGACGTGATCGGCTCCCTGTCCTCGGCGGAGGCGGGCGCGGCCCTTGCGGTCGGGTGGTCCGGTGAGGACGTCCAGGTGCTCCCGATCGGGGAGTCAGGCGCCGGGTTCGTCGCGGCGTACGCCGATCGGCTCGGTGTCGCCACCCGCCTGGACACCGTCGAGACGCACCTCGTCGAAAGCGCCCGGCACGAGGATCTCGCGCTCCTGGGGTTGGCCGCGGGCGAACGGACCGCCGACCCGCTGACCGCCAGTTCGTACGCGCTGGGCGCGGCGATCCGGACCGCACTCGAGGCCGGCGACGTACGCCGGATCGTCGTCGACCTCGGCGGACCGCCGGGTCACGACGCGGGCGCCGGGTTGCTCGCCGCACTCGGCGCCACGGCCGATCGGCCCCTCGACCGCGGACCGATCGCGCTGACCGGGATAGGCCGGATCGAGCTCGACGACCTCCACGAACGGCTGGCCGGGATCGAGCTGGTCGGCGTGGTCCCGGGATCGACGCGGGCGGCCCGCCTGCTCGGGCTGCGGGGGATCAGTTCGCTGCGTGGCCGGGCCGAGGACTGGGACACCGCGGACATGCTGGCGGCCGACACCGCCCTCGACGCCTACGCGCGGCTGGTCGGCCCCGAGCGACGTGCGGAGGCGGGCGCCGGGGCCTGCGGTGGCCTCGGCTTCGCCCTGCTGGCGCTGGGTGGTGTGCTCACGACCGGACCCGGACTGGCCTTCGACGAGGCCGCCGGCCCCCCTTGGGACCTGGTGGTCACAGGCTCGTCGCTCTTCGACTTCGCGACGCGCGGCGGTGGGGTGGTCGCTGCGGTCGCCGAACACGCCGCGGCGGCGCTGAGTCCGTGCGTCGTGGTGGCCGGTGAGGTGCTGATCGGTGCTCGCGAGATGCGGACGATGGGGATCGAGGCGGCGTACGCGGTGCACGAGTCCCGACTCGATCGGCCGGCCGGGATGGTGCACGTCGGCGAACTCACACGGGTGGCCGAGCGGGTGGCCCGTTCGTGGCGCTGGTGAGAAGGCCATCCGGCGTTACACTGGCCCCAGCGGAATAGCCGGCGCAGGTCGCTGGTTGTTGCTGGACGAACACCCCACATCTTTACCCCGGGAGAAACCGATATGACTGCAGAGCAGACCGTCGAGGCTCCGGCCGTGGACGACGGCGTCCTCCTCACCGATGGCGCCGCGAGCAAGGTGAAGGCGCTGCTCGACGGCGAAGGCCGCGACGACCTCGCCCTCCGCATCGCCGTGCAGCCGGGCGGTTGCTCGGGCCTGCGCTACCAGTTGTTCTTCGACGAGCGTCACCTCGACGGCGACATCCTCAAGGACTTCAGTGGCGTCGGTGTGGTGACCGACCGGATGAGCGCTCCCTATCTGATGGGCGCGACCATCGACTTCGTCGACACCATCGAGAAGCAGGGCTTCACGATCGACAACCCGAACGCGACCGGTTCGTGCGCCTGCGGGGACAGCTTCCACTGACCCCTCTCGCACTCTGATCAACGGCGGCGTCTCCTACTGGAACGCCGCCGTTGGCGTACCCACCCGACGCCGACCGGTCGACGGGTCAGGGAGCGACGACCAGCAACCGGTCGGCGTCCAGATCGACCACCACCTTGGTACCGACTTCGAGCCGGCCCGCTGCTGCACCGCTGAGCTGGGCCAACAACTCGGTTCCGTCGTCGACCCGGACCTGGACCCGGGACAGCGCGCCCTGGAACGAGACGGTGGTCACCTCCGCGGTGCCCGCGACGTCGGGAACGACGCGGACCTGCTCGGGCCGGACCAACGCCAGACCGGGCCCTGAACCGACCGATCCGTCGAGCGTGGCCACCTCATGACCGAGCACACGGACCCGTCCGTCGACCACCGTGGCGTCGACCCGGTTCATCAGCCCGACGAAGTCGGCGACGAACGCGCTCGCGGGCTGCGCGTAGAGCTTCTGCGGGTGGTCGAGCTGCTCGAGCCGGCCCTTGTTCATCACCCCGACCCGGTCGGCCATCGCCAACGCCTCCTCCTGGTCGTGGGTGACGAACAGCGTCGTCGTCCCGACCTCGAGCTGGACCCGACGGATCTCGTCGCGCAACTGGGCCCGCACCTTGGCGTCGAGTGCGGAGAGCGGCTCGTCGAGCAGCAGCACCGAGGGTTCGAAGGCCAGGGCCCGGGCGAGGGCGACCCGCTGCTGCTGCCCACCGGACAGCTGCGCGGCGTAGCGCTGGGCGTGCGCGGACAGCCCGACCAGGTCGAGCATCTCGAGTGCCCGGGTGCGTCGGCGTCCGGCGTCCACCCCGCGCAGTTTGAGCCCGAACTCGACGTTGGCCTGCGAAGTGAGGTGTGGGAACAGCGAGTACGCCTGGAACACCATCCCCATGTCCCGCTTGTTGGCCGGTACCGAGGTGAGGTCCTTGCCCGCGACCAGCACCCGGCCCGAGGTCGGGTCGTCGAGTCCGGCGAGGATCCGTAACGCGGTCGTCTTCCCACAGCCCGACGGGCCGAGCAGCGCGACCAACTCCCCGGGCGCCAGCGTCAGGCTGAGTCCGTCGAGGGCGTGGACCGATCCGTAGCTCCGGCGGAGGTCGTCGAGCCGGACCTCGACACTGTTGCCGCGCTCAGGCATGGGTTCCTCCGGCCGTGGTGGGTGTGGTGGGTGCGGGAACGACCGCGTCGTCGACGACCTGAAGGCCGCGGCGGCCGCCGCTGACCACCGTGAGAATGATCAACAGCGCGATGGCGAAGACGATCGCGGCCAGCGAGGCGGCCACGGATTCCTGCGCGTTCGACTTGGACTGGAGGGCGATCGTCACCTGCAGGGTGTTGAAGTTCAGCAGTGAGGCGAAGGTGTACTCGCCGAGCACCAGCGCGATCGAGATGAACGCCGCCGAGATCAGCGCGGTCTTCACGTTGGGCACGATCACCGTGACGATCACCGTCCACCAACTGGCACCGAGGCTGCGGGCCGCTTCGGCGAGGGTGTTGACGTCGATGGCCGACAGACCGGCGTCGAGCGCGCGGTAGGCGTACGGCAGGACCAGTACGACGTAGAGCAGGGCCAGCCAGTACGGAGTGTTGCCGATCAGGTAGTTGAGCCACAGCGTCACGTTGGTCGCGCCCACCAGGATGACCAGCGGTGGCACGGTGAGCGGGAGTAGACAGAGGAACTCGACCGCCCGGCGCAACCGGGGCAGCCGTAACCGGATCCAGATCATCGTCGGCACGAGCAGGATGAGCATGAACGCCACGGTCAACACCGACAGCACCAACGAGGTGATGATCGAGCCGCGGAGTAGCGGATCGGTGATCAGCAACCCCCATGCCGCACCCGTCCGTTCGCCCTCGTTGCGGTAGTCGCGGGTGCTGAAGTCGAGCATCGACAGCAGCGGGATCACGAAGAAGGCGCCGCACAACAGCAGGACGACGATCCGGAATGCGGTGAGCCGTCTGCGGCCCGCACCGATGGCACTCACGACAACCAGCGGGCGGTACGCCGGACGAGCAGGCTGTACGCGGTCATCACCACGGCGACGATGACGATCATCTCCAGAGCCAGCGCGTACGCGAAGTTCTGCCGGCCGAGCACGACCTCGCTGGTCAGCGCGGCGCGGATCCACAGCGGGATGATCGGGTTGCCCTGGCTGACCAGGGCGGCGGCGGTCGCGTACGCGGCGAACGAGTTGGCGAACAGCAGGAGGAGCGACCCGAGGAACGCCGGGGTCAGCAGCGGCAGCCCGACCAGCCGCCAGTACTGCCCGGTCGTGGCGCCGAGATTGGCCGCCGCCTCCCGCCATTGTGGCCGGATCCCGTCGAGGGCGGGCAGGAAGACGATGACCATGAGGGGGATCTGGAAGTAGCTGTAGACCAGCACCAGGCCCTTGAGTCCGAACAACCAGGTGCTGCTGGTCAGACCGGTGCCGAACGTGGCATCGAGCCAGATCGACAGGACGCCGGAGATGCCCAGGGTGGCGATGAAGGCGAAGGCCAGGGTCACGCCGCCGAACTGGGCGAGCACGCCGCAGACGCTGGTGACCAGCCGACGCAGCACGCCGTCGGGTCGGCCGGTGACCACCGCGTACGCCAGCAGCGCGCCGATGACCCCGCCGATCAGCGCGGTGACCGCAGACAGCACGACGCTGGCGCCCAGCGATCGCAGCACCGCCTCGTCGGCCAGTGCGGCCACGTTGACCAGACTGGGTCGGCCCTGATCGGTCAACGCACCGAACACGACGGTCAGGGTGGGGACGATCAAGAAGATGATCAGGTAGCCGAAGAACGGCACCACCCCGAGATAGGCGCCGAACCGGGAGAGGGGCCCCCTCCCGGCCGCAGCGGGCGCAGCCGTAGCCGCCATCACTGACCCGAGTTGGACATGACCACTACCCGGTCACCTTGGCCCATTCCTTGCTCAGGACCTCGGCGGCTTTCGCGGTCTGATCGGCGTCGACGACCACGGGCGTCCCGCTGACCGGCGGGAGCTTGTCGAACGCGGCCTTGTCGATGGTGCCGGCCTTCTCCATGTCCTCGGCGCGGACCGGACGGGCGCCGCCACCCAGCCACAGGTTCTGACCCTCGTCGGAGTAGAGGTATTCCTGCCACAACCGCGCCGCGGCCGGGTGCGGCGCGTCGACGTTGATGGCCTGGAAGTAGTAGCCGCCCACGACCGCGTTCTCGGGCACGACCACCTTCCAGGACGAGACCTTGGCCGTCTCGGCCGCGTTCAGGTAGTCCCAGTCGATGACCAACGGGGTCTGACCGGACTCGATGGTCGCCGCCGTGGGATCGACCGGCAGGAAGTTGCCCGCCTTCTTCAGCTCACCGAAGAAGTCGATGCCCGGCTGGATGTCGTCGGCCGAGCCGCCGTTGGCGAGCGAGGCCATCATCACGCCGTTGAACGCGGCACCGGCCTGGGTCGGGTCACCGTTGAGCGCGACCTTGCCCTTGTACTCGGGCTTGAGCAGATCATCGACGCTGGTCACATCGGGCAGCTTCTTCGAGTCGTAGCCGATCGACATGTAGCCGCCGTAGTCGTTGACCCAGGTGCCGTCCGGATCCTTGAACTGGCTGGGGATGGTGTCGAAGGTCGAGACCTTGTAGGGCGCGAACAGATCGGTGTTGGCCAGGGCGACGGCCTGTCCGAGGTCGAACACGTCCGGCGCACGGTCGGTGCCCTTGAGCTGCTTGGCCGCGTTGATCTCGTCCTGGCTGGCCGCGTCGGGCTGGGCCGAGTTCACCGTGATGCCGTACTTGGTCTTGAAGCCTTCGATGATGTTGCCGTAGTTGGCCCAGTCCGGCGGCAGCGCGATCACGTTCAGCGCGCCCTCCTTCTTGGCCTCGGCGACCAGTCCGTCCATGCCGCCCAGATCGGCGGCGGATTGAGCGGTGGCAGCACCGGCCGAGCTGTTACCCGAGGGGGTCGGTGCGGGCGGTGCGCAGGCGGCGCCGGCGATGACCACACCGGCCAGGGTGACCGAGGCCAACAGGCCGCGGCGCAGTGTGGATGAGCGGGTGAGCGTGATCGACATGCTTTCCTCCCGGACAGCACCGAGCCGGACTCGACTCGGGCGATGTCAGCGTGACACGCAATGCAGCGCGTCGCCAGCAACTCCACCCGAGTCGCCCAAGGTTCATTCTCGGCGTCGGACCACGAACCGGGGCGCTGCCGAGACCACGAGCTCCTGGCCGCGCATCCGGCACCAGGCCGCGAGATCGGGTCCGGCGGCCGGATCGTCGGCCCGGATCTCCACCAGTCCGTCGATCGGCACCGCGCCGAAGGCCCGGGCCAGTTCGATGATCGGCCGGGGGCACTTCTGCCCGAGACAGTCCAGTTCGAGGTGCGTACGCGCTCATCCGAGCCCGACTCGCCTTCGCAACTCGGCCACGACGCCGGGCAGCACGGCGCCGAACGCCTCGACCTGGGACTTCGTGGCCGTCCAGGTCAGCCCGATCCGGACGTTGCCGTGGGTCAGCGCCCCCATCGCGGCCAGCACGTGCGAGGGGGTCTCGCTGCTCGCGCTGCAGGCCGAGCCGCTGGCCACCGCGAACCCGGCCCGGTCCAGTTCCAGGGTCAGCGCCTCGCCGTCGACGTAGAGCGCGGAGAAGGTGAGCAGGTGGGGGAGTCGGTCGACCGGGTCACCGGCCAGGTCGACATCGGGCACGGTGGCCGCGATCTGGTCGCGCAACCGCTCGATCAACTGCTGCTGGCGTACGCCGACCGCGCGGCCACGCTGGAGCCAGCAGTCGAGCGCCACCGCCGCGGCATGGATCGCCGCGACGTCGGGCGGACCGGGCCACCGACCGTCCTGGTAGTCGTCGACCGGATAGGGAGCGCGCCACCGGATCTGTTTGCGCAGGACCAGGAAACCCACCGAGATCGGGCCGCCGAACGCCCCGGCCCAACCGGTGACCACGGCGTTGGGGGGCAGCCCGCCCAGATCGATCCGGCCGAGCGCGGCGGTGGCGTCGATGATCAGGGGTACGCCGGCCCGTTCGGCCGCCTCGGCGGCCGCCGCATACGGCTGAAGGGTGCCGACCTCGTGGTTGGCCACCTGCAGACAGCCGAGGGCGACCCCGGGCTCGGCGATCGCGGCGGCCCAGTGCTCGAGGTCGAGCCGCCCCCGGGCGTCGACCCCGACGGCGAGGTGATCACCGGCGTCGGCCGCCGCGGACAGGACGGAGGAGTGGTCGATCGCCGTGGTCAGGATCCGGGAACCGACCCGGCGGCGTCCGAGGGCGACCCCGGCGACCGCCGCGGCACTGGCCTGGACCCCGGACCCGGTGAACACGACTTCGTCGGGACGCGCCCCGATCGCCGCGGCGATCAGCGACCGCGCCTGGTCCAGCGCCTGCGCGGCGCGACGGCCGGCCCGGTGCAACCGCAGCGGGTCGCCCCAGCCGGATTGCTGGGCGTCGACCCACGCCGCGCGCGCATCCGGCAGCAGTGGCTCACCCGAAGAAGCATCGAGGAAGACTTCCGGATGGGGCTGCGGCACACCCACACGCTACGGAAGGGCGATGGGCACTGGGCGGTCGGTCACGAAACGTGGATGACCACCGGTGTTCTCAGGGTCGTCCTACGTTAATGTGAGCCTGACGATGCCCGGCAAGACTCACCGGCGACGACATCAGACGAGAGGCACGACGTGGGTGGCACGAGCTATGAGCCCGAGCGGGGCGCGATGAGCGTCCGGACAGCGCGCCGGGCGCTGACCGTCCGCGGTCGAACGGTGGCGGTGGGCGCACTGACGCTCGCGCTGCTCGGCCTGAGCGGATGTTCCGAGGGGGACATCGGGGCGCTCAAGCGGCTCGGCCTGCCGGTGGCGGCGGGGGACCGTGCGCCGTACATCCACGATCTGTGGATCGGCACCTGGATCGCCGCCGGGGTCATCGGCGTCGGGATGTGGGGCCTGATCCTGTGGGCCGCACTGCGCTACAAGTCTGACCACAACGAGATGCCCCGGCAGAGCCGCTACAACCTGCCGATGGAGATCTTCTACACGCTCGCCCCGTTCGTGATCATCGGCGTGTTGTTCTACTTCACCGTCGTGGCTCAGAACAAGGTGGTGGCGCGGGTGGACAACCCCGAAGTCACCGTGGACGTGGTCGGTCAGAAATGGGCGTGGACGTTCAACTACAAAGCGGCTGAGAACCCGGCGGTGGGGTCGGATGTCTGGGAGACCGGCACGATCAACCAGACCTCGGAGCTCTACCTCCCGGTCGGTAAGTCGGTGCGGTTCAATCTGTCCTCGCCCGACGTGATCCACGATTTCTGGGTGCCGGCGTTCTACCACAAGATGGATGTCGTCCCCGGGCGGTCGAACAGCTTCGACGTGACGCCGACCCGCGAGGGTGTGTTTCGCGGTAAGTGCGCCGAGCTCTGCGGCACCTATCACTCGGCGATGCTCTTCAACGTCCACATTGTCAGCGAGGACGAGTACAACGCCCACCTGAAGACCCTGCTCGCGCGGGGTCAGGTCGGTGAAGCCAAGGGTCCGGCCGAGGCGAACGCGCCGGTGCCGGTGAATGCGGAAGAGGGCACGCGATGACCACAGTCGAGCGGGTTGCAGAAAGCCTGGAGATCAGCACGCCCAAGCGTCAGATGGGCACGATCTCCTGGAAGTGGATGGTCACCACCGATCACAAGGTGATCGGCAACCTCTACTTCATCACCTCCATGCTGTTCTTCTTCTTCGGCGGCATCCTCGCGCTCGGTATCCGCGCCGAGCTGGCCTTCCCGGGCCTGCAGTTCCTGTCGTACGAGGTCTACAACCAGTTCTTCACCATGCACGGCGCGATCATGTTGCTGCTGTTCGCAACCCCGCTGTTCGCCGGGTTCGCCAACGCGATCATGCCGCTGCAGATCGGTTCGCCCGATGTGGCCTTCCCGCGGTTGAACATGATCTCCTACTGGCTCTACCTGTTCGGCGGCCTGATCGTGGTCTCCGGGTTCTTGTCGCCCTCGGGTGCAGCCAGCTTTGGTTGGTTCGCCTACGTGCCGCTCAGCGACAGCGTGAACACGCCAGGCGTCGGCGGTGACCTGTTCATCATGGGCTTCTACATGGCCGGTCTGGGCACCATTCTCGGCGCGGTCAACTTCATCACCACGATCGTCTGCATGCGGGCGCCGGGCATGACCATGTTCCGGATGCCGATCTTCACCTGGAACATCCTGGTGACCTCGCTGCTCGTGCTGATCGCCTTTCCGATCTTCGCCGCGGCGTTGCTCGTACTCGAAGCCGACCGGACGCTCGGAGCCCACGTCTTCGACGCGCAGAACGGTGGCGCCATCTTGTGGCAGCACCTGTTCTGGTTCTTCGGCCACCCCGAGGTCTACATCATCGCGTTGCCGTTCTTCGGCATCATCACCGAAGTGCTGCCGGTGTTCAGCCGCAAGCCCGTCTTCGGCTACATCGGTCTGGTCGGCGCCACCTTGCTGATCGCGGCGCTGTCGGTGGCGGTGTGGGCGCACCACATGTATGTCACGGGCGCGGTGAGCCTGCCGTTCTTCTCCTTCATGACGTTCCTGATCGCGGTACCCACCGGGGTGAAGTTCTTCAACTGGGTGGGAACCATGTGGGGCGGGAACATCGCCATGCGAACGCCCATGCTCTGGGCGATCGGCTTCCTGACCACCTTCCTGTTCGGTGGTCTGACCGGTGTCGTGCTGGCCAGCCCGCCGCTGGACTTCGCCCTCTCGGACTCCTACTTCGTGGTCGCGCACTTCCACTACGTGGTGTTCGGCACCGTGGTGTTCGCGATGTTCGCCGGCTTCTACTTCTGGTGGCCCAAGTTCACCGGACGGATGCTCGACGAGACCATCGGCAAGATCCACTTCTGGCTGCTGTTCATCGGCTTCCACACCACCTTCCTGGTCCAGCACTGGCTGGGTGTGGAAGGCATGCCGCGTCGGTACGCCGACTACCTGCCGAACGAGGGCTTCACCGTTCTCAACCAGATCTCCTCGGCCGGCGCGTTCCTACTCGGGGCCTCGATGCTGCCGTTCCTCTACAACGTGTGGATCAGCCGCAAGGGTCCGCTGGTCAACACCGACGACCCGTGGGGCTGGGGACGATCACTCGAGTGGGCGACGTCGTGCCCGCCGCCGCGGCACAACTTCACCTCGATCCCGCGGATCCGCTCCGAGTCCCCGGCCTTCGACCTGCACCATCCCGAGGTGGCGCTCGCCGAGTACGGCGATTCCGGTACCGACAGCTCGTTCGACTCCTCGATGGTCGACGCCGCTCAGGACACCGGCCGGATCACTGAGCTGAAGGGGCGGGTGGCCGGGACGTCGGATGACCCGGCTCACCACCACGACACCGCTCATCACCAGCAGTCACCCGAGCCCGAGGAGGAGCAGAAGTGAAGGCTGAAGCCTGGATCTTCGGTGGGTTGACCCTCTTCTTCGCCCTGGTCGCTCCGGCGTACGCGCTGATCACCCTCGACAACGGGGTGCCCGAACTCACCGGCACCGTTGCGCTCATCCTGACGTTCTTCCTGACCTTGATGGTCTGGGTGTTCTTCGGGCTCATCTCGCGGCGGATCGACCCTCGTCCCGAGGACGACAAGGTGGGTGAGATCGCGGAGGGTGCCGGAGAGCTCGGCTTCTTCCCCCCGCACAGCATTTGGCCGCTGTACGTCTCACTGACCTTCGCCCTGGTCGTGCTCGCTCCCGTCTTCGGCTGGTGGCTGCTCTTCCTGGGCGCGGGCTTCGGCGCCTACACCCTGAGTGGCCTGATCTTCGAGTTCTATCGCGGAGACCACGCGCACTGAATCTGGCACGCGCGCGCGTGGCGGCTGGTCGTTCCTGCTGATGAGTGAAGCCGGGACACCCATCCGCCCTCGCAGGCTCGGGCTCCCGCCAGGCCCATCCACGTCCCGGCTTCACTCATCCGCCGGAACGCCCGCACGATGGCGGTGGTCAGCCTCAGAAAACCCACGCGACTTGAGCCGCGTACCCGACCTGGGTACGCGGCTCGAGTGCTTCAGGCTGTGCCCCTCCAGACGAGAACCCGAGCCGGCTTTCCTGGGCAAGGAGATGGTCCTGCTTGCGGCGAGCGTCGAGAACAGGCGCGCCGCTGAGCAGAGGAACGATGAGCGAAACACGCTTTTCCGTTTCGCGAAGAGCGACGACGTCAGCGGGACCAGCGCCTGTGCGCGAGCCGCAGGCTCAGATAAATTGGGCCCATGTGTAGGAACATCAGGCCTCTGAACAACTTCGAGCCGCCGGCGACGGGGAGCGAGGTGCATGATGCGGCGTTGCAGTATGTCCGGAAGATCGCGGGGACGACGAAGCCGTCGAAGGTGAACGAGGCTGCTTTCGACAAGGCGGTGGCGGAGATCGCGCACATCACCGAGCACCTGCTCGAGGACCTGGTTTCGGTGGCTCCGCCGAAGAACCGTGAGGAAGAAGCGGTCAAGGCGCGGGCGCGTGCGGCGAAGCGGTACGCGACTGCCTGAGGTGATGACCCTAGGCTGGCGGGGTGACCGAGGTACTCCGCTACTCCGCCTTCACCCTGAACGGTGAGGGTGGCAATCCTGCTGGGGTGGTGCTGGACGCCGCCGGGATGGATGAGGAGGCCATGCTGGCGGTGGCGGCCGAGGTCGGCTATTCGGAGAGTGCGTTCGTGTTCCCGCGTAGCCATGAGCCCAATGTCTACGACGTCCGCTACTTCTCACCGCTTGCCGAGGTGCCGTTCTGCGGTCACGCCACCATCGCGGCCGCGGTGGCGCTGGTCGAGCGACGACCGGCCGACCAACTGATCTTCCACACCCGGGCCGGCTTCGTCAGCGTCAACACCCGGGAGTCCGAGCTGGGGACGGTGGCCGAGTTGACCAGCGTCTCGCCGCGGGTCAGCAAGCCGGAAGAGGCCTTGGTCGATCGGGTGCTCGCCGCGCTCGACTGGACTCGCGACGATCTCGATCGGCGCTACCCGATCCGGCTGGCCAATGCCGGCGCCGAGCACCTCATCCTGGTCACCCGGACCTACGAACGCCTGGCCATCCTGGACTACGACTACGAGGCGCTGAAGAAGGTGATGGAGGAGTACGGACTGACCACGTGCCAGCTGGTCTGGCCGGAGTCGAAGAAGCGCTACCGCGCCCGCAATCCGTTCCCGCCCGGCGGCGTGGTCGAGGACCCGGCCACCGGAGCTTCGGCGGCGGCGTTCGGCGGCTATCTGCGCGAACTGGGAAAGATCGGCACCGCGGCCCGGTTCAGCATCCTCCAGGGCTCGGAGATGGGTCGGCCGAGCCTCCTCGACGTCGAGGTCATCGGCGGCGAGCCCGGGGTGCGGGTCAGCGGAGTCGCCGTCCGGATCCCCAACTGAGGCTCGCGCGATCCGGGGGTCACGAGCCGGAGTTCACCAGCTGACGGGCAACGGCCGACCCTCGTCGTAGCCGGAGTTGGACTGCACCCCGACCAGCGCGAGCTGGTGGAACTCCTCCAGGCTGGTGGCACCGGCGTACGTGCAGCTGCTGCGGAGCCCGGCCACGATCGAGTCGATCAGGTCCTCGACGCTCGGCCGCTCGGGATCGAGATACATCCGCCCCGTCGAGATGCCTTCCTCGAACAACGCGGCGCGGGCCCGGTCGAACCCCGAGGAGTCGCGGGTGCGCAGCCGTACCGCCCGGGCCGACGCCATCCCGTACGACTCCTTGTACATGCGGCCCTCGGCGTCGGTCATCAGGTTGCCGGTGCTCTCGTAGGTCCCGGCGAACCACGACCCGATCATCACGCTGCCGGCTCCGGCGGCGAGGGCCAGTGCGACGTCGCGTGGATAGCGGACCCCCCCGTCGGCCCAGATCGACTTGCCCTCCGAACGAGCCGCCTCCGCGCACTCGAGGACCGCGCTGAACTGTGGCCGGCCGACCCCGGTCATCATCCGGGTGGTGCACATCGCGCCCGGCCCGACGCCGACCTTGATCACGTCGGCCCCGGCGTCGATCAGGTCGCGTACGCCGTCCGCGGCCACCACGTTGCCGGCGACGATCGGAACCGCGCGGCCGCTCGCGTCGGTCTGCCGGTCCCGGGTTTCCCGGACCGCCTTGAGCGAGGTGATCATCTTCTCCTGGTGACCGTGCGCGGTGTCGACGACGAGCACGTCGATCCCGGCCGCGAGCAGCGTCTCGGCCCTCCCGGCGACATCACCGTTGATCCCGACCGCGGCTCCGATCATCAGCCGGCCCTCGGGGTCCAGCGCCGGTCGGTAGAGGGTCGACCGCAGGGCGTGCTTGGTGGTCATCACCCCGACCAGCCGATCGTCCTCGACGATCATCGCGGCCGGCACGTGGGCAGCGGTGAGTTGGTCGAAGATGTCGGTCGCCGCGGTGTCGGGGCTCGCGGTGTGCGGATCGGTCGACATCACCTGATGGACCTGGGCGAAACGGTCGACGCCGGCGGCATCGGCTTCGCTGAGGGTCCCGATCGGCCGTCCGCCCTCGACCACCACGACGAGGCCGTGCGCGCGCTTGGGCAACAGCGACAGTGCTTCGCCGACGGTGGTGTGGGGGCTGACGGTCACCGGGGTGTCGTAGACCGGGTGCGAGGCCTTGACCCGGCCGATCACCGATCCGACGACGTCGGCCGGGATGTCCTGCGGGATGATCGCCACCCCGCCCCGACGGGCCACGGTCTCGGCCATCCGGCGGCCCGAGATGGCCGTCATGTTGGCCACCACGAGCGGCAATGTGGTGCCGATGCCATCGGTGCTGCGCAGGTCCACGTCGAGCCGCGAGGTGACGGCCGAGCGACGGGGAACCATGAAGACATCGGAGTAGGTCAGGTCGTAGGGCGGGAGGTCCTTGACGAATCGCACCCGCCCATTGTCCTCCAACCGTCCGACCCGGTGAATCGACGCTCCTAGGCTGGGGGCATGGATGATGCACAGGGACGCTATGTGAACCGGTCGGGCGGGTTCGACCGGGACACCAACTATGTGGCGACGCGGATCACCCGGGACGGCCGGGACGGCTACCCGGTGGAGGCCGGGCGTTACCGGTTGATCGCGGCCCGTGCCTGCCCGTGGGCGAATCGGGCGATCATCGTTCGCCGGCTGCTCGGGCTCGAGGACGCGATCTCGATGGGTCTGTGCGGACCGACCCACGACGAGCGCAGCTGGACCTTCGACCTCGATCCGGGCGGTGTCGATCCGGTGCTCGGCTACGAGCGGCTGCAGCAGGCCTACTTCGCCCGCTTCCCCGACTACCCGCGCGGGATCACCGTGCCGGCGATCGTCGAGGTGGACACCAAGCAGCTGGTCACCAACGACTACGCGCAGCTGACCCTGGACTTCTCCACCGAGTGGACCGACTTCCACCGCGACGGCGCCCCCGAGCTCTACCCGGAACGATTGCGGAACGAGATCGACGAAGTCGCCCGACGCGTCTACACCGAGGTCAACAACGGCGTCTACCGCTGCGGTTTCGCCGGCACGCAGGAGGCGTACGACGCCGCGTACGACCGGCTGTTCGTCGCGCTCGACTGGCTGACGGACCGGCTCCGCGACCAGCGCTACCTGGTCGGGGAGACCATCACCGAGGCCGATGTCCGGTTGTTCACCACCCTGGCCCGCTTCGACCCGGTCTACCACGGTCATTTCAAGTGCAACCGCTCGAAGCTCAGCGAGATGCGGGTGCTGTGGGCGTACGCCCGTGACCTGTTCCAGACCCCCGGTTTCGGCGACACCACCGACTTCGTGCAGATCAAGCAGCACTACTACCGGGTGCACACCGATATCAACCCGACCGCCATCGTGCCCGCCGGCCCCGTCCTGGCCGACTGGCTCACCCCGCACGGTCGCGAGGATCTCGGCGGCCGTCCGTTCGGCGACGGAACCCCTCCGGGCCCGGTCCGCCCGGGTGAGGAGGTCCCGGTCGAGAACGCCGCCTGACCGACCCACACGGACCGCCGGCCGGGCCCGGGCCCGCAACACAGCAGAAACATTCGACGGCTACTTTGGCCGTCGATCGTGATGCGGGAAAGGATCGATCAAGGTGAACCTGGCTCCCTCGGAGAACGAGAAGCTGTTGATGGCGGTGGCGGGGATGGTGGCGCGAGACCGGCTGGCCCGGGGCGTGAAGCTCAACTATCCGGAGTCGGTGGCGCTGCTCAGTACCTGGGTGATCGAGCGGGCGCGCGAGGGTTCGCCGGTCGAGGAGTTGATGACCAGCGGTCGTGAGGTGCTCACCCGTGACGACGTGATGACCGGTATCGCCGAGATGATCACCGACGTCCAGGTCGAGGCCACCTTCCCCGACGGACGAAAGCTGGTCACGTTGCACCAGCCCATCCAGTGAGCTGAGAGGAACGCTATGGCGGGGGTGTCGACGACGGGCCCAGGAGCGATCCGGGTCGCCGAGGGTGAGCTGGAGCTGAACGCCGACCGAAGCCCGGACGAGCGGGGTGAGCTCACCTTCGTCAACACCGCCGACCGGCCGATCCAGATCGGCTCGCACATCCACCTGCCGGAGGTGAACGCGGGACTCGAGTTCGACCGGGACGCGGCCGCGGGGTTCCGGCTCGACATTGCCTCGGGAACCTCGGTCCGCTTCGAACCTGGCGTCTCGCGGTCGGTCGCCATGGTGGCGTTGCGCGGCCGACGGCGGGTCCCAGGTCTGCAGATCAAGACGGGGGACCACAGCCGATGAGGATCAGCCGGGCGGACTACGCCGCCCTCTACGGCCCGACCGTGGGTGACCAGATCAGGCTCGGCGACACCGATCTGTGGATCGAGATCGAGCAGGACCTGACTTTCGGTGGCGAGGAGTCGGTCTTCGGTGGCGGTAAGTCGATCCGCGAGTCGATGAACCAGTCCCTGGTCAGTTCGGCCGAGGGGGCCCTCGACACGGTCATCACCAATGTGGTGATCCTCGACCACTGGGGCATCGTCCGGGCCGACGTCGGCATCCGCGCCGGGCGGATCGTCGGGATCGGCCGTAGCGGCAATCCCGACATCGCCGACGGGGTGGATCCCAGCCTGATCATCGGGCCCGGGACCGACGTGATCTCCGGTGAGGGCAAGATCCTCACCGCCGGTGGTTTCGACTCCCACGTCCACTTCCTGTCGCCGTCGCAGATCCACGAAGCGTTGGCCGCCGGTCTGACCACGCTCGGGGGCGGTGGCACCGGTCCGTCCGAAGGATCGAAGGCCACGACGGTCACCCCGGGCGCCTGGCACCTCGAGCAGGCCCACCGCTCGCTCGACGACTTTCCGGTCAACCTGCTGCTGCTCGGCAAGGGCAACACCGTGTCGGCCGCGGCCTTCGAGGAGCAGGCGCTGGCCGGGGCCGGTGGCTACAAGGTGCACGAGGACTGGGGCTCGACCCCGGCCGCCGTCGACGCCGCGCTCAAGGGGGCGCAGGAGTGGGGCCTGCAGGTCGCGTTGCACTCCGATTCGCTCAACGAGGCCGGCTTCGTGGCCAGCACCATCGCGGCGATGGCCGGTCGGAGCATCTCGGCCTTTCACGTCGAGGGCGCCGGCGGCGGGCACGCCCCGGACATCCTGACCATCGCGGGACTGCCGCATGTGCTCCCGGGCTCCACCAACCCGACCCTCCCGCACACGATCAACACGGTTGCCGAACACCTCGACATGTTGATGGTCTGCCATCACCTCAACCCGGCGGTGCCCGAGGATCTGGCCTTCGCCGAGTCGCGGATCCGCGGCACGACGATCGCGGCCGAGGACCACCTGCACGACCTCGGGGCCATTTCGATCACGTCCTCCGACGCTCAGGCGATGGGTCGGATCGGCGAGGTGATCACCCGCACCTGGCAGGTCGCCCACGTGATGAAGCAGGTCCGCGGGACGCTCACCGGCGGACTCCCCGCCGACAACTTCCGGGCCCGGCGCTATGTCGCCAAATACACGATCAACCCCGCGGTCAGCCACGGCGTCGACCACGAGATCGGCTCGATCGAGACCGGCAAGCTGGCCGACCTGGTGCTGTGGGATCCGCGGTTCTTCGGCGTACGCCCCTCGATCGTCATCAAGGGCGGCGCGATCGTGGTCGGTGCCCTGGGTGACCCGAACGCCTCGATCCCGACCCCGCAGCCGGTGCTGATGCGCCCGGCGCTCTACTACGGCGCCGGCGCTTACCGTTCGCAGACGTACGTGGCCCCGGCCGCCCTCGAGGCGGGTTTGGCCGGCCGACTCGGGCTCAAGCGCGAACTGGTCGCCTGCCGTCCGACCCGTGACGTGGGCAAGGCGCAGATGATCAACAACGATGCGCTGCCGAAGATCGACATCGATCCCGAGACCCACGCCATCGCCATCGACGGGACCCCGATCGTGCCGTCACCGGCGACGGTGCTGCCGCTCGCCCAGCTCTATCAGCTGTTCTGATCCGTGGGCGGGGCATATCTGTCGCTGCTGCTGGCCGACGCACGGCTGCCGACCGGAGCGCACACCCAGTCGGCCGGGGTCGAGCCGGCGCTGACCGCGGGCATGCGGCTCGATCAATTGCCGGACTATCTGACCGTACGGCTGCGAACGGTGACCGAGGTCGAGGCCGCGACGGCGGTCGTCGCGCGCTATCGCTGGCTGCACTGCCCTCCGGCCGAACGCGAGGCCGCCGTACGCGCCGTCGACCGGGCCTGGCGGGTGCGGACCCTGTCCGATGCGCTGCGCGAGGCGTCGGACCTGCTCGGTCGAAGTTACCTGAGGACCGCGGCCGCGGTCTGGCCGCTGACCGCGATGACCGGCGACCGCCGGGTCTGGTGCCGGGCGGTGGTGATCGGCGCGACCGCTGCGGAGGCCGGACTCAGCGCCGCCGAGGTCGCCCGACTGCTGGCCTTCGAGGACGTCCAGACGGTGATCGCGGCCGCGCTCAAGCTCGACCCCTTCGACCCGGCGCAGGGGGTGCGCTGGGCGGCGGCCGCGGAGACCGAGGTCGAGGCGATGGTCGTACGGGTCTGCGGGCTGTCCACGTTGGAGCAGATACCCGCCTGGTCGGCACCGGGGATCGAAGAATGGGGCCAGCGACATCGAACGAGGGAAAGGCGGTTGTTCCGTGCATGAAGCGAATCGGGCGTTGCGCCTGGGGGTGGCCGGGCCGGTCGGCACGGGGAAGAGCTCGCTGATCGCGTTGCTCTGCCGCGAGCTGGGCACCGAGCTGAGCCTCGCCGTCATCACCAACGACATCTACACCGATGAGGACGCCCGGTTCCTGCGGTCGGCCGGGGTGCTCGCGCCCGAGCGGATCCGGGCGGTCGAGACGGGCGCCTGCCCGCACACGGCGATCCGGGACGACGTGACCCAGAATCTGCTGGCCGTGGAGGATCTGGAGCACGATTTCGCTCCGGTCGACGTGGTCCTGGTCGAGTCCGGGGGCGACAACCTGACCGCTACCTTCTCGCCGGCGCTGGTCGACGCGCAGTTCTTCGTGCTCGACGTGGCCGGCGGGGGAGACGTGGCCCGCAAGGGCGGCCCGGGGATCGCCCGCGCCGACGTGTTGATCGTCAACAAGACCGACCTCGCGCCGTATGTGGGGGTCGACGTCGAGCAGATGGTCGCCGACGCCCGCCACGCGCGGGACGGCCGGACGGTCATCGCGCTGTCGCGGACCGACCCGGCTTCGGTCGCCGAGCTCAAGGCCTGGGTGCTGCAGATGCTCGGGCACTTCCGCAGCGGCGACCATGTGGCCGTCGATCCGGGGCCGATGGCGCCCCACAGTCATGCTGCAGACGATGTCGCGCATCAGCACGCCGACGGCACGGTCCACACGCATTGATCGCCACCACGATTGCCGTCGACGGGGGCCGGGCCCGCTGGACGTTCGGTCCGCTGCGACCGATGCGGTTGGCCGACCGGGACGGGTGGGTGCGGCTCAGCCTGCTGGCCTCGACCGCGTTGCTGCTCGGTGGTGACCACGTGGAGCTCAGCGTCGTGGTCGCCCCCGGCGCGCGCCTCGAACTCACCGATGTCGCCGGCACCGTCGCCTATCACGGGCGGGGTCGCCCGGCCAGCTGGCGGATCCGGGTCGAGGTCGGCGCCGGCGCGGAGCTCCGCTACGCGGCCGAGCCCTTCGTGGTCTCCGACGGCGCGGTCGTCGAACGCCAGCTCGATCTGCGTGTGGTCGCCGGTGGTCGGGCGGCGATCAGCGAGACGCTGGTTCTGGGTCGAAGCGGCGAGCGTGGCGGCCGCCTCCGCAGCCGGACCCGACTGACCGTCGACGAGGAGCTGGTGTGGCTGGAGGATCAACTGCTCGACCCGGCCGGGATCCGCACCCGGCCGGGCATGCTCGGACCGCACCGGCTGATCGAGTCGACCCTCCGCATCGGTGAGCCGCTGCTCCCGGATCTGCCCGGGGCCACGACCTTCGCGCTGCTCGACGGGGCCGGCACCGTGACCCGCCGGCTGGGCTGAGCGACCTCATCCCTCACCCCGTGCTCGATCGAGGCTCGGCACGCCCTGATCCCGTCGGACCAGGCCGGAATGGTCAGATCGACATGGCCGCGACCACCGAGCCGACGGCCTCGGTGCCCCCGTGCCCGGTGGAGGTGATGTGACCGGAGGCGAGGACGGCGTAGCCGGCGGCGGCGGTGAGCGCGAAGCTGACGTGTTGCTCGACCAGCAGCACCGAGAGCCCCGACTGGGCCAGTTCCATCACCAGTTGTTCGATCTCGGCGACGATGTTGGGCTGGATGCCCTCGGTCGGCTCGTCGAGGATGATGAGTTGGGGCTCGGTGATCAGGGCCCGGGCGATCGAGAGCTGCTGGCGCTGACCGCCGGACAACAGCCCCGCCTTGCGCGTCTCGAAGGTCTTCAGCGCCGGGAAGAGCGTGAACATCTCCTCGATCTTCGCGGACCCGTTCTGACGTCCGTCGGCCACCAGCTGCAGGTTTTCCAGCGTCGACAGCTGCGGAAACGACAGCTGACCCTGGGGGACGTAGGCCATCCCGCCGGCCACCCGGCGGTGGGTCTTGAACCTGGTCATGTCGGTGCCGTCGAACGTGATCGTCCCGCGCCGGGCCGGCAGCAGCCCGAGCACGGTCTTGAGCAGGGTGGTCTTGCCGGCTCCGTTGTGACCCATGATCGCGAACACCGAGCGATCGGGGACCTCGAAGGACACGCCGTGCACGACGTCGGTGGCGCCGTAGCCCGCGTACAGCTCGCTGACCTGGAGCATCAGTGCACCGACCCTTCCGCCGCGCGGCCGAGATAGACCTCTTGGACGGCCCGGTCGGCCTGCACCTCGCTCACCGATCCCTCGCTGAGCACCTTGCCCTGGTGGAGCACGGTCACCGAGTCGGCCCAGGCCCGCATGAAGTCCATGTCGTGTTCGACGATGATCACCGTGCGCTGGGCGCCGACCGTCTTGAGCAGTCGTCCGGTCGCCTCGCGCTCGTCGGCGCTCATCCCGGCGACGGGCTCGTCGAGGAGCAACACCTTGGCGTCCTGCACCAACAGCATCCCGATCTCGAGCCACTGCTTCTGACCGTGCGACAACACCCCCGCCGGCCGGTCCCGCTGCTCGACCAGGGCCACCGTCTCGAGCGCCTCCTGCACCACGTCGGGGATCGACCGGCGGACACCGAGCAGCGACCACGGCGAGCGCGTGGCCCCGGCCGCGATGTCGAGGTTCTGCAGCACGCTCAGCTCGGTGAAGACGCTGGCGGTCTGGAAGGTCCGGCCCACGCCCAGACGGGCGATCTGGTGGGACTTCAGACCGACCAGCTCGGTCGAGCCGTACTTGGCGGTGCCGGTGGCCGGTACGAGCCCGGTCAACGCGTCGATGATGGTGGTCTTGCCGGCACCGTTCGGACCGATGAGGAAGCGCAGATCGGACTGGAACACGGTCAGGTCCACCCCGTCGACGGCCTTGAAGCCGTCGAACGAGACGGTCAGACCGCGGATCTCGAGATAGTCGGGCTGGGCCATCAGACGTTCGCCTCCTGCTTGGGACCGACGGTCTCGGTGACCGGGGCCAACTGGGTGATCCCGGGCTCGACGGCGGCCGGGGTGCGGCGGATGCGCTTGCGCAGTCCGGTCAGCGACGCGATGCCACCGGGTAGGAAGGCCACGACGAGCATGAACATGGCGCCTTGGAAGTAGGTCCAGAAGGCGGGGAACTGCTCGGAGAGGGTGGTCTGCGCGTACGCGACCACGATCGCTCCGAGCACCGGACCGAACAGCGTCGCCCGGCCACCGATCGCCACGCCGATGATGAAGGCGATCGACGGCACCACCCCGACGTCGGCGGGCGAGACGATGCCGACGATGGGCACGAACAGCGCCCCGGCGATACCGGCCATCGCGGCGGCGATCACGTACGCGACCAGCTTGATGTTGGCCGGGTTGTAACCGAGGAAGCGGACCCGCTCCTCCTGGTCGCGGACCGCCACCAACAGCTCGCCGAACCGGCTCCGGTAGAGGTGCCAGACGACTACGACCATGACCAGCAGCGCGGTGACCGCGATGAAGAACAGCAGCTGCTTGTTGACCGGGTCGTAGAGGTTATAGCCGAAGAAGCCGCGGAAGCCGTTGAGACCGTTCGTGCCGCCGGTGGTCGTCTGCTGCCCGACCAGGAAGATGGCGAAGGCGGCGGCCAGGGCCTGCGACAGGATCGCGAAGTAGGCCCCTTTGACCCGGCGGCGGAAGATGGCCACGCCGAGCACGGCGGCGACCGCGGCCGGCAGCAGCAGGATCAGCAGCACGGTGACGACCGGTGAGCGCATCGGCTCCCACCAGACCGGGACGACCCCGTTGCCGTAGAGCACCATGAAGTCCGGCGCCTTGCCCGGACCGGCGTCGGTGAGCTTGAGGTGCATGGCCATCAGGTAGGCGCCGATGCCGAAGAACACGCCCTGGCCGAGGACCAGCATCCCGCCCTTGCCCCAGGCCAGGCCGATACCGACCGCGACCATGGCCCAGCACAGGTACTTGCCGAGCAGGGCCAGCCGGAACGGCGAGAGGACGCCGGGGGCGATCACGTAGAGCAGCACGGCGGCCAACGCGAGGCCGATCCAGATCTTCCCGTGGCCGGTGAGGTAACGCAGCACCTTCATGGTCATCTCCTAGACGAGGCTTCGGGTGCGGACGTTGACGATGCCCTGAGGCCGCAGCTGCAGGAAGACCACGATGGCGACGAACAGCAGGACCTTCGCCATGCTCGCGGTCGTCGTGTACTGGAAGACCGACTGCAGCAGGCCGAGCACGAAGGCGGCGATCACGGCGCCGCGGATCTGGCCGATGCCGCCGACCACGACGACGAGGAAGGCGTCGACGATGTAGTTGGTGCCGAGCGTCGGGCCGGTCGAGCCGAGTTGGGTGAGCGCCACGCCGGCGACCCCGGCCAGCCCGGAGCCGACGAAGAAGGTCAACCGGTCGGTGGCCCGGGTCGAGATGCCGACCGTCTCGGCGAGGTCGCGGTTCTGCACCACGGCGCGGATCCGGCGGCCCAGCGAGGTGAAGCGGATGATCGCCGACAGGACAGCCACGGCGACCACACAGAGGACGATGATGAACAGTCGCGACGCGGCGAGATCGATCCCGGCAACGCGGATGCTGCCCTGTAACCAGGACGGGGCACCCACATCGACGTTGGGGGCGCCGAAGATGTTGCGGGCCAGTTGCTGCAGGATCAGCGAGACGCCCCAGGTGACCAGCAGGGTGTCCAGCGGTCGGTGGTACATCCGCCGGATCAGAGTCGCTTCGAGGATCACCCCGAGGAGGCCGCCGACGACGAAGCCGACCGGGATGGCGAGCAGCAGCGAGATGCCCGCGTCGCCGAGCAGGTTCTGCATCACGTACGCGGTGTAGGCGCCGGCCATGATGAACTCACCGTGCGCCATGTTGATGACGCCCATCTGGCCGAAGGTCAACGCCAGGCCGAGCGCGATCAGCAACAGGATCGACCCTTGCGATACGCCGGCGAACAACTGCCCTAGCAGAACATCCATGGTCGTGCTCCTCGATTCACCGCGGGGTGGGGGACGGGCTGTACGCCGTGCGCGCCCCGGACCGGTCGAGGTGTCTTCGACCGGCCCGGGACGTCGGACGACGATCAGCCGTTGAGGCCCTTGGCCCACTCGTAGGTGGTCAGGAACGGGTCGGGCTCGATCGGGGCCTTCGATGACCAGACGGTCTTGATCAGGCCGTCGGGCTGGATCTGACCGATCAGCGCGGTCTTGGCGATGTGGTGGTTCTCGCCGTTGACCGTGACCTTGCCCTCCGGGGCGTCGAAGCTGACGCCACCCGCCGCGGCCTGGATGTCGGCGACGGCGAACGAGGTGGCCTTCTCGGCCATCCCCTTCCACAGGTAGAGCGAGGTGTACGCAGCTTCCATCGGATCGGAGGTGACCCGGTCGTCGCCGTACTTGGCCTTGAAGTCGGCCACGAAGGTCGTGTTCACCGGGCTGTCGATGGTCTGGTAGTAGTTCCAGGCCGTCAGCTGGTCCTTGAGGTTGCTCGCACCGATGCCCTTGACCTCCTCCTCGGCGATCGAGACGCTGACCACCGGGGCCTTGGCCGCGGTCAGACCGGCGTTCGTGTACTCCTTGAAGAAGGCCACGTTCGAGTCACCGTTGAGGGTGTTGAACACCGCGTCGGAGCCGGAGGCCTTGAGCTTGTTGACGATGGTGGCGAAGTCGGTGGAGCCCAGCGGGGTGTACTCCTCGCCGGTCACCTCGATGCCGTTCGCGGCGGCGTACGCCTTGATCTCCTTGTTGGCCGTACGCGGGAACACGTAGTCCGAGCCGACCAGGAAGAGCTTCTTGACGCCCTTCTCCTTGAGGTAGTCCAGGCCCGGGATGATCTGCTGGTTGGTCGTGGCCCCGGTGTAGAAGATGTTCTTGCTGGCCTCGAGGCCCTCGTACTGGACGGGGTAGTAGAGCAGCGCGTTGTTGCCCTCGAAGACCGGAAGCATCGCCTTCCGGCTGGCCGAGGTCCAGCCGCCGAACACGGCTGCCACGCAGTCGGAGCTGATCAGCTTCTGCGCCTTCTCGGCGAAGGTGGTGGGCTCGGACGCGCCGTCCTCGGCCACGACCTCGAGCTGTTTGCCGTTGACCCCACCGGCGGCGTTGATCTCGTCCTTGGCCATCGATAGCGAGTCGAAGACCGTGTTCTCGCTGATCGCCATGGTGCCGGACCGGGAGTTGAGGAAGCCGATCTTGATGGTGTCGCCGTCGGTCTTGACGCAGCTGGTGCCGGTTCCGGCGCCGGTCTCGGCCGCTCCGACCTTGCTACCGCCGCAGGCGGTGAGTACGAGAGTGCCAGCTGCTAGTAAGCAGGCCGCGCCGAGCAGCCGCGTACGGCGACTTCGGCTTGCAGGGGTGGTGAGGGGGCTCATCGGGGCCGTCCTTGTCGTCGCGTAGGCAGAGGACGCCGGCCGGGACGTGAGGGAACGTGGTCGGCGGCGATGACCGTGACGCTATTGAGCCCATGTTTCGCCGGTGGACGCCGTGCGTTGCCGCGCGGTTAACGCAGGTTCGGACTCCGTGACAATCAGATCACGTCCGAACCGCGGGCCCCGAAGACACGATGAGGGGGGAAGCGGTGCGTCGCACGCGCCACTTCGGCCTCAGCCCAGAGGGGCGGCGGCCCTACCGGCGGGGGTCGCCTCACCCGCCGGGGCACCGGCCGACGTCGAAGCGCTCGGCGTCTGGGTCGGCGTCGGGGACGTCGGGGTGGTCGCCGACGGCTCGGTGGTGGCACTGGGCTCGGGACTTGCCTGCGTCGCCGACGGGGCCGGTGCCGATGGTGTGATCGACGCCACGCTCGGCGTCGGCTCGGCCGTCGGGCTGGCCGTCTCGGTGGGAGCGCTCGGGTCGGTCGAGGGCGACGTCTGGCGCGGTTCGCTGACCTGGCTGATGGTGGTGCCGTCACCACCCGACAGGGCTCGGCCGGTGATCAACTCGATGGTGGTCAGGGCCGCCGCCGCGACGGCGAACGCGGCCAGTGCTCCGATGATGATGCTCTTCCAGTTGAGCTTCGCGCGGGCGGGCTTACGGGCCGGCGGGGCGTCGTCCCAGTGCGGGACGCCCGGCCGCGCTGGTGCGTCGATGACGCGTGTGGGGGTGTCCTGCTCGGTGACCTCCTCGACCACGGTCACCACCTCACCCTTGGCCGCGCGGCCGTTGAAGACGGTCCTGACCCGATGCTGGGTGTGCTTGAGCGAGGCGGTGTACAGGGTCCCGGCGACCGCGGCGATGACACTGGCCAGGGCGGCGCCGGCGATGGTCCCGCCCACACTCAGCCGGGATCCGAGCGCGGCCGCGGTCATCGCCGCCAGTGCTCCGCCCAGGATCTTGCTCCACGACAGGTCGAGCCGGGTCTTGACCGGTGGCTCGGGCGGGGAGGGGTCGGTGCGGGGCGTCTGGTCCTGGCTCATGTTCACTCTCGGGTTCACTCGGGCGTGTTCGACCGCGCTGGCGGTCTCGTCCAGCGGCTGAAACGCTCCGGCCCCCCGTTTGATTCCGTCTTTCCGCCCGGGTGATGAACGACACAGCCCGACCGAGGTGCTCGATCGGGCCCGGCGACCGGCCCCCGAATGCCGAACGCCCCCGCCGGAAAGGCGGGGGCGTTCGGTGGATCTGCGTGAGCGATGACTACTGGCGCTGGCTGGTCACGCCCTGTTGCGACCCGGACGTGATCGAGTGATGCACCCCGTTGCCGCCCTGGCCATGGCCGTTGCCGCTGCCCAACTCGTGACCGTTCCCCTCGTGGGAGTCGTCGTGGTGGTGCGCGGCCTCTTCGAGCTCGGCCCGGGTCGGCTTGCGCAGCGTGTCGATGAAGTAGAACCGGGTCGCCTGACGACGACGCTGCTCGGCCTTGATCTCCTTGTCCGACATGCCATCGGTATCGGTGAGCGATGGCAGAGCGGCGTACTCGTGGTGCTGGGTGAGGGTGAACGCCTCGCCCTGGCTGATCGGACGGTGCCGTTCGGCGTACTTGCCGGACGGATCCCGCTCGATGATGCCGGACTCCGCACCGTGCAGCAGCCGGTCGGCGTCGGCCCGCTGGAGACCGATGCAGATCCGCTTGGTGGCCAGGAAGGCGATGACCGGTGCGACGAACACCGCGACCCGGAGGAAATAGGTCACGGAGTTCAACGAGACGTTGAACTGCGTGGCGACCAGGTCGTTGCCCCCACCGATCCACAGCATCGCGTACCAGGTCATGGCGGCGACGCCGAAGGCGGTGCGGGTCGGCGCGTTGCGCGGCCGATCCAGGATGTGGTGCTCCCGCTTGTCCTTGGTCACCCATTGCTCGATGAACGGGTAGGCACCCATCACACCGAAGAACAGCAGCATCGTGCCCATGCCGGGGATGACGACGTTCCACGACCAGGTGGTCGAGCCGATGTGGCTCTCCCAGTTCGGGAAGATCCGGATCGCGCCCTCGACGAAGCCCATGTACCAGTCGGGCTGCGAGCCCGCGGTCACCTGGGCCGGGTTGTACGGGCCGAAGACCCAGACCGGGTTGATCTGCATCAACCCGCCCATCAGGGTCAGGATGCCGAAGACGATGAAGAAGAAGCCGCCGGCCTTGGCCGCGTACACCGGGAACACCGGGTAGCCGACCACGTTGCCCTCGGTCCGGCCCGGGCCGGGGAATTGGGTGTGCTTGTGGTAGACGACCAGGGCCAGGTGGGCCGCGATCAGGCCCAGGATGACGGCCGGGATCAGCAGGATGTGCGCCATGTACAGCCGGGCCACGATCAGGTCACCCGGGAACTCGCCACCGAAGACGAAGAACTCCGCCCAGGTGCCGATCAACGGGATCGATCGAATCAGACCGTCGACGAATCGCAGTCCGGTGCCCGACAGGAGGTCGTCGGGGAGGGAGTAACCCGCGAAACCCTCGATCAGGCCGATGCCGACGAGGCTGACGCCGATGATCCAGTTCAGCTCACGCGGCTTGCGGAAGGCGCCGGTGAAGAAGATGCGGAGGCTGTGGGCGAGCATCGCGGCCAGGAACAGCGCCGCGGCCCAGTGATGCATCTGACGGAGCAGCAGGCCACCGCGGATGTCGAAGGAGATGGCGAGCGAGGACGCATAGGCCTCGGACATCTGCAGGCCGCGGAGCAGCTGGTAACTGCCCTCGTACTCGATCTCGGCCATCGACGGCTTGAACCAGAGGGTGAGGAACACCCCGGAGAGCAGCAGGATGACGAACGAGTAGAGCGCGATCTCGCCCAGCAGGAACGACCAGTGGTCGGGGAAGACCTTGCGGAGGAACGGGCGAGCCAGCCCGGCGACACCCACTCGCTCGTCGGCCCACTTGGCCGGCCCAGCGGCGGCCTTGAACACCGGTCCGAGTTCCCTCTTGGGCCGCTGGGAGCGAAGATCCTCGCCGACCTCGGCAGTCTGGACAGCAGGCTTGGCCATCAGTTGTCACCAACTTTGTAATCGTTGCGCGAGTCCCGCTCGAAATAGCTGGGGCCGATCGGGACGGTGAAGCCCTGGCGGGCGACGAGATACCCGTCTGCGTCGACGGTGATCGGGAGCTGGGGTAGGGCCCGAGCAGCCGGTCCGAAGACGACGACGCCCGAGTTGCCCAGGTCGAAGGTCGACTGGTGACAGGGGCAGAGCAGGTGGTGGGTCTGTTGTTCCCACAGGCTGATCGGACAGCCGACGTGGGTGCAGATCTTGGAGTAACAGAGGATGCCGCCGACTTGCCAGTCCCGACGCGAGTCGGGGATCTGGATGCTGTTCGGGTCCATCCGGACCACGATGATCGACGCCTTCGCCTTGGCGACCTGGAATGCGGTCCCTTCCAGGTCCTTCAGGTTCTCGGGCTGACCGTTGACCAGCTGACCGACCTCGATCTGGTCGGCCTTGATGGGCTCGAAGGTGACGTCGTTGACCAACCGGACGCCTTCGGCCCAGATGGTCGACTCGATCGTCTCGGCGCGCCTCTTCTTGGTCGGCCACGGGCCGAGATCGGCCAGGCTGATGATGAGCGGTAGCGCCACCGCACCGAGAGCAGCGACCAGGCTGCGCCCGATCATCTTGCGACGGGTGATCTGCGACTCGTCGACGACCTTGTCCATCTCGGTCAGGACGTAGTCGACATCCTCCGCGCTGGACGGGGCGCCGTGGCGCTCGTCCACCATCTCGTGGTCGTCCATCAGCTGCCGGGCCCACGAGACCGCGCCCATGCCGATGAACAAGAGGGCGAGACCGAAGGTCAGACCGAGGAGCACGTGCTTGGCGTTGGCGTGCAGCAGACCGAAGTCGATGAACCAGGCCTGCGGCACCGCGAAGTAGACCACCACGAAACCGACGGCCAGGATCGGCGACAGGGTGAACAGGACGGCGACGTTGCGCGCGGCCCGGTCGGCGGTCGCCTCGTCCACGTCGGCGAGGCGGGGAAGGTGCTCGGGATGACCCGGATCCTCCACGACCGGCCGGTCGTCGACGGTGACGAGGTCACCGTGGCGTTCGGGCGTACCCGGAGCATCAGATCCGCTCAGGCGGAGTTCGTCACTCATTTGGCTTTCACTCCCTTCGCGGCAATCCAGACGGCAAAGAACATCAGCGTGCCGAGGCCCAGGATCCAGGCCCAGAGGCCCTCACTGACCGGGCCGAGTCCGCCGAGGGCCAGCCCACCCTGGGAAGGCTGTTCGTGCAGGTCGTTCAGGTAGGCGATGATCGCCCGCTTGTCCTCGGGCCGTACGACCTCGTTGGAGAAGACCGGCATCTGCTGCGGGCCGATGATCATGGCTTCCCACAGGTGCTTGTTGCTCACACCCTTGAGCGAGGGGGCGTACTTACCGTCGGGCAGGGCGCCGCCGGAGCCTTCGAAGTTGTGGCAGGCGGAGCAGTTGGTCTTGAACAGCTCACCACCGCGAGCGATCTCTTCTTCGGAGACCGTCGACAGGTCGAGTTCCTCGTCGGTGGGGATGGCCGGGCCGGGGCCGAGCGAGGAGACGTACGCCGCGAGCGCGGCCACCTCTTCTTCGCTGTAGCGGCTCTGCTTGACCGGGGCCTGCTGCTCGGGACGAGACATCGGCATCCGGCCGGTCGACACCTGGAAGTCGACCGAGGCGGCACCGACACCGACCAGGGGCGGACCCTGGATCGTGCTGGTGGTCTGGCCCTCACCGTTCAATCCGTGACAGGACGCGCAACCGACGGCGAAGAGAGCCTTGCCCTCGGCCACCTGCTGGCTGTTCCCGGTGTCGGCAGCCACCTTGGTGGCCGGAGCCACCGCGGAGTAGAGGGCGCCGACGAGGAAGAGCGCGAACAGCAACATCAGCGGCTTGGCGGCCGGGTGTCGGCGTCTCGCGGTCAGGAATCGCACGGGGGTCCCTCTCAGGTTGCTCATGATGGATTCAGTTGTCGGGATCGATCCGGATGCGCCGGCCGGCCCCTTGTTGGGCGACTACTGGAGGATGTAGATCACACCGAAGAGGGCGATCCACACGACGTCGACGAAGTGCCAGTAGTACGAGACGACGACCGCGGTGACGGCCTGCTCGTGGGTGAAGGTGCGGGCCATCAAGGTGCGACCCAGGACGAACGTGAAGGCGATCAGACCGCCGGTCACGTGCAGCCCGTGGAAGCCGGTGGCCAGGAAGAACACCGACCCGTAGACGTTGGTTGAGAGGGTCAGACCCTCGGAGAACAGCGCGGCGTACTCGTACACCTGGCCGCCGATGAAGAAGGCACCCATGACGTAGGTCAGCACGTACCACTCGCGGAGCCCCCACGACTTCAGCTTGAGCAGCGATCCGGAGCGCTTGACCTGCCCACGCTCGGCGGCGAAGACCCCCATCTGGCAGGTGAACGAACTGGCGACCAGGACCGAGGTGTTCAGGATGGCGAACGGGATGTTCAGCATCGCGGTCTGGCTCTGCCACAGCGTCTCCGCGCCGGCGGCCGCCTGTGAGTTGGTCACGTTGCGGATCGTGAAGTACGCCGCGAACAGCGCGGCGAAGAACATCAGCTCGGAGGACAGCCAGACGATGGTGCCGACGGCGACCATGTCCGGACGACCGTCACGACCGCGCAGCCGGGACTGCGGAATGGGATGCAGAGCGTCAGCCGGCTTGGTCATCGAGCCGGATACGGCGTGCGTGTGTAGGGCCACGGGGTCATTATTGCCGGATAGATCAATGCGGTCACCCCAGGGCGCGACTTTGGCTTCCCGGTGTCGACGGCCCGCCCCGGATCCCGGCGTACGCGGGCCCACCGCCGGCCGTCATCGACGGCTTCCGCGAGGCGGGCAGGATACGATCGCAGCCGCCAGCGAGCGGCGCCGCCGCCACCGGATCACCCTGGAGATGAGCATGAGCGACCAGACCGCAGCCACGCCCGAGGTGTTGAGCATCCTGGTCTACTCGTCGAACCGGCTGACGCGGGAGAACGTCCGGCTGATCCTGGGCCGCAAGGTAGCGGCCGACCTGCCGGCGATCCGGCTGCTCGAGGTCGCCACCCAGCCCGCGGTGCTGACCGCGCTGGAGGCCGGCGGTCTCGATCTGGTCATCCTCGACGGCGAGGCCGTCCCCGGTGGAATGGGTCTGTGCCGCCAGCTCAAGGACGAGATCCTGCGCTGCCCGCCGGTCCTGGTGCTCATCGGGCGCCCGGACGACGCCTGGCTGGCCACCTGGTCGCGTGCCGAGGCCGCGGTCGCCCACCCGCTCGATCCGATCCGGCTGCCCGAGATCGTCGCTTCGCTGCTGCGCCCGCCGGCCAGCACCGAGACCGCGCTCGCCCGTCGATGACCGGCGCCACCTCCTGGCCGGAGGTGCTCGGGGGACTGGTCCGGCACGAGGACCAGCCGACCGCGGCGATGGCCTGGGCGATGGAGCAGATCCTCACCGGCTCGGCCACCCCGGCTCAGCTGGCGGCGTTCGTGATCGCGCTGCGGAGCAAGGGTGAGACGGTCGAGGAGCTCACCGGGCTGGCCTCGACGATGACCGCCTTCGCCACGCCGATCACCGTCGCCGGCCCGGCGGTCGACGTCGTCGGCACCGGTGGTGACCGTTCGAACACCGTGAACATCTCCACGATGGCCGCGATCGTGGCGGCAGCCGCCGGTGCCCGGGTGGTCAAACACGGCAATCGGGCTGCGTCCTCGGCGTGCGGAGCGGCCGACGTCCTCGAAGCGCTGGGTGTGGTCCTGGAGCTGCCGCCGGCCGCGCAGGCCCGGGTGGTCGATCAGGTCGGCATCGGCTTCCTCTTCGCCAAGCAATATCACCCCGCGCTGCGCCACGCCGGTCCGGTGCGCAGTGAGATCGGGGTTCCGACGACCTTCAACTTCCTCGGTCCGTTGACCAACCCGGCCCAGCCGATCGCCCAGGCGGTCGGAGTGGCGGACGCCCGGGTGGCCGCACTGATTGCCGGCGTGTTCGCCTCGCGCGGCAACCAGGGGCTGGTCGTCCACGGTGGGGACGGCCTCGACGAATTGACCACCACGACCTCGTCGTCGGTCTGGGTCTACGCCGACGGCCGGGTCGTTCGGACCGAGCTCGATCCGGCCCAGCTGGGTATCCAGCGCGCCGCACACGCCGACCTCGTCGGCGGAAACGCCACGGTCAACGCGCAGGTCGCCCGCGACCTGTTCGCCGGCAAGCCCGGAGCCGTCCGCGACATCGTCCTGCTGAACGCCGCGGCCGCGCTGGTGGCCTACGCCAAGCCGGTGGCTGAGACGCTGGTCGACGACTTCGCCGCGCAGCTCGAACACGCCCGGGCAGCCATCGACTCCGGGGCGGCGCAGGCCAAGCTCGACGCCTGGGTCTCGGCGACCCAGGAGGCTCAGGTCTAGTCAGCCGACGTCCAGGGTGGCCAGCGCATCGGCCGCCTGCTGCTCCAGCGCATCCGGTGCGTCGTCGGGGATCGAGCTGGCGGCAGCGACCGTCGACCCGTCGTCGAGCCCCACCAGCCGCAGGGTCACGACGTCGAAGCGACTCGGCAACCCCTCCACCGCGTACGCGACCCGGGCGGTCACCTCGACGCCCGGCTGACCGCCCACCGCCGCATCGGCCACGGTGACGCGTGTCACCCGGGTGGGGTGGCCGTTGAACAAGGAGCGCGACAACCGTTCCATGGTCGAGCGGCCCTCGACCTCCAGATCACGGTCGGGCACGGCGGGGAGCCGGCCGACGAGCACGGCGGCCGACCAGGACCAGTGACCGACGTAGTGCGGATGGATCACCGCGTCCGCGATGAAGGCCTCGGCCAGCACGCCCTCGAGCGCGAGCGGATCCGGGCGCACCGCGTACGGGTCGTCGGGCAGCTGCATCGTGGCCGAGCCGATGGTCACTGCTCGGCTGGTCTCCTCCAACGCGCCGAGTGCACCCTCGCCGGCATCCGCGGCCGGCGCCGGAGCGGGATCGCGCCAGAACAACAGGCCCAGCACCAGCGAAGCGGTGAGCGTCATCGTCAGTCCGAGCCCGACGATCATCGGCGTGCGCGAGCGGTGGGCTCGGACTCCGGTGCGCGGGTTCACCAGCCCAGGTTAGGTCGGGATGCCCCAGGGCCCGGCTTCGTCGACTGGGCATACTCTCCTGGTGATCTCGCGTGACCTGGCCCGCCGACTCGCGCCGCTGCTGCACTGGCAGCCGGCGAACGGTGACTCCTTCTTCGTGCCCAAACCGGAGATCGCCGACTCGACCTTTCTGGTCAGCGACATGGTGGTCGAACTGGTCGTCCAGAACGGTGAATCCCGCTTCCACTTCAATGGCACCGTCGAGTGGGCGCTCGACTCGGTGGAATCCGACGGAGTGGTCTGGCTGCCTCGCGAGGACCAGCTCCGCACACGGTTGGGCGAGCACTTCCTCTCCCTCGATGCGGTCGGCGGACGCTACGTCGTCACGGTCAGCGGCCCGGGTCGGGCCTACCACACCGAGCCGCAGGACAGCGTCGAGGACGCGTACGGGCACGCCGTGCTGTACGCGCTGCGGGCGCTCACCCCAGCCGGCTGAGCAGGCAGGCAGCGTACGGGCCGCAGAACAGCGCGGGCAGGTAGGCGAAGGCCCCCGACCGTCCGCGAATCAGCCGGACGACGGCGATGATCAAACCGATCAGACTCCCGGCGATCAGGCTCGTCGACAGCAGCGTCCAGGATTCGGCAGCGGTCGTCGCTCCGACCAGGAAGGCGAACTGGACGTCGCCGAAGCCGAAGCCGCCCTTCATCACCCGCCACATCAGCCAGAACAGGCCGCCGGCGATCAGACTCCCGACCGCCGCTCGGACGGCGAGCCAGGGATCTGCGGCGAGCGCGGCGGCCACCCCGGTCGTCACGACCAGCCCGACTCCGGTGATGAGGACCAGCGACCACGGCAGCCAGGTGGTGCGGTGGTCGATCGCCGCCAACCAGCCGGCCCCGAGCGCGAACACCCACCACAACGGCTGGCCGGGGGCGTCGAGCGTCAGCCCGGGGATCAGCACCGCGACCGCGACGACCACGGCGGTGCCGACCAGGAACCCCGGGCTCACCAGCGATGCGTACGTCAGCTTCCCCTCGCCGTCGAAAGGCTCGGGCAATCGACGCAGCACCGGACCCAGCCCGAGCAGCGTGACCGTCGCGGCCGTCAACGCGACCGCCGCCACCAGCAGACGCTGGTCCTCAGGCGGCATCCACCCACCGTCGCTTCCGCGATGGCGTCACGCTCAGCAGACGCATGGCGGTCAAGCGGCAGATTCGGCGCACCGGCCGTCCGCGACGGCCGGTGAGCAGGGCGCGGGTAGCTCGCGCCGAGACCCCGGCGAGCGCGGCCACCTCGGCCGAGCTCAGCCCCCCAGCGCTCATCAGGTGTTCCAGCCAAGCCCGGAACGGTGCAGCGTCGACCCAACCGTCGATGCCGTCGCGCCCATCCTCATCCTCCATTGCCGACCTCCCCTTCGACGTCCTTCACCCTGAGAAGGCGTCGCAGAGGGGTCTGTTGTTACATCACCGGTCGAAGTCGCTCAGAAATAGCGCGAGGCCGCTGCTCATCGCGATGATGGGCAGCGGCCTCGGGCCGTCACGACAAATTGTTCAGCTCAGCGACGCGGGCCGATCGGTCTCGTCGTCCCTGCCGGGCGAGTTCTCCTCGCTCGGGGCGTTGTCGACGTCCTCGGCCGGGGTCTCGGTGGAGTAGACCAGTTGGGTCTCTTCCTCCTCATCGACCGGTGGGGTCGGCACCGGGGTCGGCTCGGTGGGCACCGCGACCGGATCGGCTCCGGCCGCATCGGTGTCCTCCACTGACGCATCGGTGTCCTCCACGGACGACTCGGATTCTTCGACGACCTCGCCGCCCTCGGCCGGCTGGTCGGGCACCGACTCGCCGTCGGCCTGCAGGTTGGCCTGGTGCGCGCTGGTGCCACCCTGCGGGTCGTCGCCGGCCGCTGCCTCGTCGCCTGCGTCCGACGCCGCGTCGATGGACGACTCGGCGGCCGCGGGAGCCGCTGCGGCAGCGGGCTTCGGGGGCGCGTAAGGGGTGGACGGACGGGCGGACTGCCACGCGTCGTCCTTGCCGCCCAGGAATTTGCGGGCGGCGACGACGACGACGCCACCGATCACCGCGACCACGGCGAGCCGCTTGACCCAGCCGCCCTTCTTCTTCCTGGGCAGGACCAGGTCACCCTTGGCGGCCGCCAGCACCGCCTGGCCGCGACCGGTGGCCTCGGTCACCACGGCCGAGCCGGCGGCGGCGCTGAGGACACCGCTGAGCTTCGGCAGCACATCGTCGGAAAGCCGCTCGACCGCACCCTGCGCCACCTGCGCACCACGCTGCTTGGCGCTGTTGGCCAGTGGAGCGAGTCGATCGGCGGCATCGTGGGCGTAGGGGCTGATCCGGGCAGCGGCACCCTGGGCCAGCGGGCTGAGCCGGTCCGATGCCTGATGGGCGTAGTCGGAGGCCTGCTGCGCGTAGGGCGACACGGCCCCGACCGCGCGCTGAGCATAGGGCGAGACCAGGTCGGCGGCGTTGGTCGCCAGCGGCGCGAGGCGGTCCGCGGCGGAATGCGCGTACGGCGCGACCCGCTCGGCGGCGCTGTGGGTCAGCGGCCCGACGCGATCCGCGGCGGACTGGGCCAGCGGAACGATCCGCTCGGCGGCGGAATGGGCCAGCGGGCCGACTCGCTCGGCGGCCGACCCGAGAGCCTCGGCCGCAGCCTCGGCGAGCGGTCCGACGCGCTCTGCGGCGGACTGGGCGATCGGTCCGACCCGGTCGGCGGCGCTGTGCACCAAAGGGCCGACCCGATCGGCGGCCGAGTGGACAAAGTCCTCGGCAACGGGAACGACCTTGTCTCGAGCCGCAGCAACACGGCGGGAACTCTTGGACACACTTCCTCCGGGGGTGAGACGTCCGGCTCCAGTCGGAGCGGCTTTCCCACCGTACCGCCACACTTGCGCGATCTGACAGGATGGCTGGGCGCTCTCACCGAGCAAGATCGACTCTCATCTCCGACGAAAGGCTCCGCAACGTGCCGCAACAGCAGGCCACTCTGCACACCAACCACGGCGACATCGTGATCAATCTCTTCGCCGATCACGCGCCCAAAACGGTGGCCAACTTCACCGGCCTGGCTTCGGGCACCAAGGAGTACCGCGACTCCGAGACCGGGCAGATGACGACCGGCAAGTTCTACGACGGGCTCGTCTTCCACCGGGTGATCGACGGTTTCATGATCCAGGGCGGCGACCCCGAGGGCTCCGGTCGCGGTGGCCCCGGCTACGCGTTCGCCGACGAGTTCCACCCCGAGCTGGTCTTCGACAAGCCCTACCTGCTGGCCATGGCCAACGCGGGCCCGGGCACCAACGGCTCACAGTTCTTCATCACCGTTGGCCTGACCCCGCACCTGAACCGTCGCCACACCATCTTCGGTGAGGTGGCTGACCAGGCCAGCCGGGATGTCGTCGACGCCATCGCCTCCGTCCGCGTCGGTCGCGCCGACCGCCCGGTCGATGCGGTCGTCATCAATTCGGTCGACATCAGCGCGTGAGCTCGACGCCGGGCGCCGGGCCTGACTTCTCGCCGCCCGGTTTCTCTCCCTGCTACAAGCACGGGGATCGGATGACCGGTATCAACTGCCAGCGCTGCAAGCGGCCGATCTGCTCGGACTGCATGAACCCGGCGTCGGTCGGCTTCCAGTGCCCGCGCTGCTCGTCGACGAAGGGGTCCGGGGTCCGCGAACCCCGGACCGCGTTCGGTGCCAGCTTGAGCGCTCGGGGCGGCAGCGTCACCAAGGTGCTGATCGGGACGCTGGTCGGGGTCTGGGTGCTCGACCTGGTCACCCGGGGACTGGTCACCGGAGTCCTGGTGATGTTCAACCAGGGCATCTACGCAGGCCAGCTCTGGCGCCTGATCACCGGCTCGGTGGTCTCCGGCTCGATCTTCGGCGTCTTGATGAACGCCCTGGTGCTGTGGATCGTGGGCAAGGCCCTGGAGTCCGAGCTGGGTGGTTGGCGGCTGTTGTCGCTCTTCCTGATCTCCGGGCTGGGTGGCTCGGCGCTGCTCTTCCTGCTCGCGCCGTTCGGCAGCGCCGGACTGGGCGCCTCGGCTGCGGTCGTCGGTCTGCTGGCCGCCAACGCGATCTTCAAACGGAAGAACCACGAAGACGTTCGCGCTGACCTCGGCCTGTTCCTGCTGCTGGTCCTCTACGGACTCTTCGTCAACTTCCACAACTTCGGTTGGCTGATGCTGATCGGCGGGATCATCGCCGGGGCCCTGGCCGGCGTGGTGCTCGCGTACGCGCCGCGCCAGAACCGGACCACGGCTCAGATCGTCGGCCTGACCGGTGTTGCCGCCGTCAGCCTGCTCGCGGTGTTCGCCAAGCTCATCGTGTTCTGAGTCAGCCGGCCGCCGCCCGGGGCACCGGCGTCAGCCGATGCTGACGCTGGGGATCGGCACCGGTTCGAGCCCCGGCTGGCGCAACACCAGCCAGCAGACGATCGCAGTAGCGACCAGCAGCACCGCCAGCACGCTCGCCACCACGACCAGCGGGTCGAAGCCGCGGGTGGAACCCGGCTGGTCAGTCACCGAGCGCGAACGCCGCTTCGAGGTCGTGCGTGGAGTAGGCGCGGAAGGCGATGTGCGTCTCGGTGGACAGGATGCCCTCGACCTTGTTGAGCTGGTCGGCGACGACTTCGGCGATCTGGTCGTGGCGGGCCACCCGGATGATGGCGATGAGATCGATCGCACCAGTCACCGAATAGACCTCGCTGACCCCGGTCAGCCCGGCCACCGCCTCGGCCACCTCGGGGATTCGGGCCACCTCGGCATGGATGAACACGATCGCCGTCACCATGGGCGTCACTCTAACGGCGCCGCGTCGGTCGACCGGACCGACGCCTCAGGGCGAAGCGCGGGCCAGCGCCGCGCCCGGTCGCGCTGCCGGACCTATCCGGCCCTCAACCGTCGCTGGGTCCGACGGGGTCCCGGAGTGCTCGACCGCATAGTCGACGCCCAGCGCATGCTCGACGAGGCTCTGATGATCGAGCACCGCGTGCAGCGGCCAGGCCCAGTCGCCGGTGATGGTGATCAACCGCACTCCGGGCCGTTCGAGCCAATCGGCGATCCGCTCGGTCTCCTCGATCCCCGCCGCCGGCAGCGGAAGGACCGGCGGGAGCACCGTCTCGGCCAGCCCCTGGAGATCGCGGGCCACCACCTGCGGGACCTGGTCGGGCGTGGCCACCCCGGCGGCCGCCAACCGGCCGTGGCGGATCACGTGGATCTCCCAGTCACGACCCTGGCGCACCGCCGCCACGATCTCCGGGCACTCGGCCAGGCTGCGGACGCGGTGGAAACGGCCACTGGTCCGGGTCAGTCCCTCGACCCGACGCCGGATCGTCGCCGCCTCCTCGTAACGCTGTTCGCGCACGAGTCGGGTCAACCGACCCTGGATCCCGGTCACCGCCAGCCGAGCATCGGCCGAGAAGGTCACCCGCACCTGCTCGACGACGGCCGCGTACGCGGCTGGGCTGATGCTGCCGTCGCACGGCGCGCTGCACCGGCCCATGCCGGCCAGCGCGCAGGCGGCGCTGGGTCGGGTCGGGCTCAGCCGTGGGGTGCACTGGCGGATCGGGAAGCCGTCGTAGATGGCCAGAATCACGTCCTCGGCGGACTGGCGACGCCGGAACGGGCCGAAGTAGGTGGCGCGATCGTCCCGGACGGCGCGGACCAGCGACAACCGGGGGAACGGCTCGTCGGTGATCTTGATCCAGTGCTGACGTTCGGGGAACTTCGACCGGCGGTTGTAGCGCGGGGCGTGGGCGGCGATCAGTCGGAGCTCGACCACGTCGGCGTGCAGCTCAGTGGCGCACGGGACCGCCTCGACCCCGGTGGCCACCCGGACCATCTCCTCCATCCGCGGCCTTTTCTCGGCCGCGGTGAAGTAGCTGCGGACCCGGGTGCGGATGTTCTTGGACTTGCCGACGTAGAGGATGTGGCGCTGGTCCTCGTGCTCGGCCACGAAGAGGTAGACCCCGGGCTTTGCGGGCAGATCGGTGGCCCAGGTGCGTTTGGCCCGCCGCTGGGGCGACACCTTGCGGGTGAACTCACGAAGATCCTCGATGGTGTGCACGTCGAGGTTGCCCACTCGCTCGATCAGCCCGTGCAGCACGTCGACGGTCGCCTGGGCGTCGGTGAGCGCGCGGTGATTGGGGGTCACCGTGGTCCGGAAGTGCCGGGCCAGGGTGCCGAGCTTGCAGTTGGGCACCTCGTCGCGCATCAGGATGGCCCGGGCCAGTGCGGCGGTGTCAAGCACAGGCCAGCGCGGGAACCGGTGCTCGAGCCGCTCGCACGCCCGTCGCAGAAAGCCCACGTCGAACGGTGCGTTGTGGGCGACGATGACCGTCCCCTCGGCGAAGCTCAGGAACGCCGGGAACACCTGCCGCAGCGGGGGAGCCGAGGCCACCATCTGGTTGGTGATCCCGGTCAGGACCGCGATCAGCGGCGGGATGTGGCTGCGCGGATTGACCAGCGTCTGGAACTCGCCGAGCACCTGCCCGCCCCGGACCTTCACCGCCCCGATCTCGGTGATCATGTCGTTCTCACTGCTCCCGGTCGTCTCCAGATCGACCACGCAGAACGTCACCTCGGACAGATGCGTCCCGAGATCGTCGAACGACGCTTGAACCACCATGCGAGGGACAGTAGATCCGGTCGCTGACAGTTTCGATAAGTGCAGCGTCTATGTGGGGGGCGACCCCCACACCCCCGCCCGGTCGGTCGTCGCTGGCGCTCCTCGCGCCGGCGTCTATGTGGGGGGCGACCCCCACACCCCCGCCCGGTCGGTCGTCGCTGGCGCTCCTCGCGCCGGCGTCTATGTGGGGGGCGACCCCCCCAAACAGACACAGCACTAACGTGCGAGGAGTTCGCCGTGCAGCACGCAGAACCAGGCGTCGCGCCGGGCGGCCCAGCGCAGCCAGCCGTCGGCCAGGCGGCGGAGTTCGGCGGCGTCGGCGAGGCCGAGTTCCACGGCCCGGGTCCCGAAGGCGGAGTGCTCGAGCCGCTCGGCCCAGGTCTGGGACCACCACCTCCGGTCCTCGACCGAGGCGAAGCACCAGACCGACGCGGTGGCGGTGACCTCGGTGCAGCCGGCCGCGTAGGCCCAGCTCGCCAGCCGGCGGCCCGCATCGGGTTCGCCGCCGTTGGCGCGGGCCACCGCGCGATAGAGATCGAGCCACGCGCTCAGCTCAGGCGATTCCGGATACCAGGTCATGGCCGCGTAGTCGGCGTCGCGGACGGCGATCACCCCGTCCGGTGTGCACACCCGGCGCATCTCCCGCAGCGCCGCAACGGGGTCAATCAGATGCTGCAGCACCTGGTGGGCGTGTACGACGGTGAAGCTGTTGTCCTCTTCTGCTAAGTGATAGACATCGTCGACCCGGGTGGTGAGATTGGTCACACCGTGTCCGCGGGACAGGGCCTCGGTCGCCGCGACGGCCGCTGGCGCGTTGTCGACCCCGACCACCACACCGCGGGTCAGCCTCTCGGCGAAATCGACGGTGATGGTGCCCGGTCCCACGCCGACATCGAGCAACCGGTCGCTCGGGGAGAGCCGGGCCAGCAGGTATGCCGCGGAGTTCTCCGCCGTGCGCCAGCTGTGCGAGCGCAGCACCGAGGGGTGATGGCCGTGCGAATACGTCTCCGACCGAGGGGTCTCCGAACTCATGTCATCAAGACTGTCAGTGGCGTGCGCCAAGCTGCGAGCACGGTGGATTCGCCGCTGGAGAAGTGAGGGTGATGAACGTGCTGCATGTCGATTGTGACCGGTGCCTGGCTCGCGGTCCGGCCTGTCAGGACTGTGTGATCACGGTCCTGCTCGGCCCGCTCGAGACGAGCGTCGATCTCGACCACGACGAGCAGGCGGCGCTGACGGCGCTCGCCGAATCCGGGATGGTGCCGCCGCTGCGGTTGATCCCCGGAGCACGTCGAGGGCGTAGTGTTCAGTCACCGTTGGAGTGGCACGACTATGGCTGAGTTTGCCAGTGATCTGATCGTGACCTACCCTGATTTCACGGCACCGGGCCTTGGTGACAACCATGTCAGTGCCGCCGACGAAAGTCCTGAGCCAATCCCGAGCGGATGGTCACGGTGTGGGGATACCGTCAGGAAACCTGGGAACGACACACGAAGACAGGGGAGCGTACGCGTGGCTTCACGCAGTTCGAAAGCCGATCTCATCGAGACGACGAGTCGCGTTCAGCGCGCCCGTCGCCTCGTCCGGACCGCTGGTATGGGTCTGTCGGCCGCTGCGCTGGCTTGCGTCTTCGCCTTCCCGTCCGGAGCTCCCGCCGCCGCTGACCCGGCCCTAACCATCGCCGAGGCCAAGGCGCAGATCGAGCAGCTCGAGACCGACGCGGCCGCGATCGACCAGGACTACGCGGGCGTCCAGCAGAAGCTCAGCGAAAGCCGCAGCAGCCTCACCCTCAAGCAGTCCGACATGAAGGTGCAGGCCGAGAAGATCGCGCGGATGAAGGCCCAGGTCGGACAGGTCGCCCTGGCCCAGTTCCAGAACCGCAGCCTGGACACGGCGGCCCAGCTGTTCGTCAACGCCGACACCGAAGACTTCCTCAGCCAGATCTCCACGGTCGAGAAGGTCAGCGAGAACCAGAACTCGGTGCTGCAGAACTTCCAGGAGGAGCAGGCTGATCTCGCCCAGCTCGAGCACTCGTCGAAGACTGACCTCGCTGCGTTGTCCGCGCAGGAGAAGGAATTGCAGCGGTTGCGCGACGCCTCGGCCAAGAAGGTCACCGAGGCGAAGTCCATCCTGGAGAAGCTGACCAAAGAGCAGCAGGAACAGATCGCCGCCGAGCAGGCCAAGGTCACCACCGACGCCGAGGCCGCGGTCGAGGCGAGCCCAGACATCAGCGCCAACTCTTCGGACCGTGGCGTCAAGGCTTTCGCCTTCGCCAAGTCCCAGCTGGGCAGGCCCTACCGGTTCGGCGCGGTCGGCCCGAACGCCTACGACTGCTCGGGTCTGACCCAGTCGGCCTGGAAGGCCGCCGGAGTCAGTCTGTCGCGCACCTCGCAGACCCAGTTCCACGACGGCACCGCGGTCGACAAGGCCGATCTGCAGGTGGGCGATCTGGTCTTCTACTACCCGGGGTCGATCAGCCACGTCGCGATGTATGCGGGCAACGGCACGATCATCCACGCGGCGAGGCCGGGCACCTTGGTCCGCTACGCGCCGCTTGACTCGATGGCCTACGCAGGCGCTCGTCGCCCGGGCTGATCCTGATCCGTTCGATCTGACCCCCTTGTGATCGTTCGACGTGCGGTCAGTGCCCTCGCCCTGTCCGTTGTGCTGGTCGGCTGCACGTCGTCCGGTTCGTCGGTGCCGTCGCCATCGGCTCCAGCCGCCTCATCGGGAACCGACTCCACGCCCTCGCTCGTCGAGGTCCGGCGCACCCTCGCCGCGCTCGTCGCCGCCGTCGACCGTGACGACCGAGACGCTTTCCGGGCACAGACCAGCACACTCGACCCCGCATTCGCCAACCGGGTGCGGTTGCTGTTCGACAACCTCACCGGCATCGACCTCGACCGGCTGAGCTTCCGTCCCGATCCCTCGATGATGCCGCTCACCGGCGCCCGCGGCGCGCTGTTCGGTGGTCGGGGTTGGCGGCAACCGGTCCATGTCGACTGGCGGTTGAGCGGCGAATCCGCACCATCGGCCCACACGGTCTCGATGACCTTCGTCGCCGATCCCGACGGCGTCCGGCTGGCCGGCGTGATCGATGAGTCGGACACCAGCGGCCCGCAGCCGTTGTGGTGGCTGACGCCGGTCGTGGCCCAGCGAACCGACCACGTCATCGTCCTCGCCGCCGCGGGCCAGTCCGCGCAGCGATGGTCCGGCCGGGCGGTATCGGCCGCCCGGACCATCGCTCGCGAGCTCCCGGCTCCACTCGACCGGTCATCGACCGCCGTCGCCACCCTCGAGGTGCCGACCACGGTCGCCCAGTTCGAGCGGCTCCTGGGGGCGGCCCCCGGCACCCGCGCCGGGGTCGCGGCGGTGGCCCAACTCGATGGCTCCGACGATCGAGCGGCGATCCGCGTCATCGTCAACCCCCGATCGGTGGAAGCGCTGTCCGAGCGCCAGTTGATCCGCGTCCTCGGACACGAGTTCGTCCATGTGGCCACGTCGTCACCGCGATCGGCGGCACCGCGGTGGGCGGTCGAGGGGCTCGCCGAATGGGTCTCGTTGCGCGCGACCCCGAAGGCGCAGAGTGACGACACCGCGGGTTTCCTGGCCCGAGTCCGGCGTTCGGGCGCACCGCGTACGCCGCCCGAGGACGCCGACTTCCGGACCAGTGGCACCGAACAGCGGCTCGCCTACGCCCAGGCGTGGTTGTTGTGTCGCTACATCGCCGACCGCGAATCACCCGGTCGGCTCGGCGAGTTGTACGCGGCGCTCGACCGCGGGGACTCGCTCGACGAGGCCAGCCGGGCCGTGCTGGGGCGGTCGCAGGGACAGCTGATCACCGGCTGGCGCAGCTACCTCACCCGGCTCGCCGAGCGCTGATGCCGCGCACGTTGATCGTCACCAACGATTTCCCACCGCGGATCGGCGGCATCGAGTCGTTCGTCGCCGAAGTCTGCCGGCTGCTCGACGACGACGTGGTGGTCTACGCCTCGGGTCCGCCGGGAGCCGCCGACACCGATCGGGACCGCGGTTACCCGGTGGTCCGCGATCACGGACTGCTGCTGCCGACCCCGCGGGTGGCGCGGCGGGCGGCCGAGCTGCTGCGCGCGTACGGAGCGGACCGGGTGCTCTTCGGCGCGGCCGCCCCGCTCGGACTGCTCGCTCCGAGCCTGCGGCGGGCCGGCGCGGAAACCATCGTCGGCCTCACCCACGGGCACGAGATCTGGTGGGCCGGCGTCCCGGGAGCGCGCTCGCTGCTCCGGCGGATCGGAGACGGGTGCGACCACCTGACCACCATCTCCGACTTCACCGCCGGTGCGATCGCCACGGCCCTGAGCCCGAGCGCCGGGGCCCGGCTGCTCCGGTTGGCCCCGCCGGTCGACACCGGACGATTCCGACCGGGTGCCGCCCCGGCGTCGCCGGGTTGCGTCGCGGTCGGTCGGTTCGTCGCCCAGAAGGGATTCGTCGACCTGCTGCAGTCCTGGTCACGCGTCGTCAAGGCCCGACCCGGGGTTCGGTTGACCCTGGTCGGCGACGGGCCGCAGCGCGCACAGCTGGAGCGGTGGGTGGACCGGTGGGGACTGAGCGCATCGGTCGAGTTCACCGGCGCGCTGCCCCGGGAAGCGGTGATCGAGCGACTACAGCAGGCGACGGTGTTCGCGCTGCCGATGCGGACCCGGTGGCGCGGGCTCAACCCGGAAGGTCTCGGTCTGGCCGCGCTCGAGGCGGCGGCGTGCGGGCTTCCGGTGCTCGTGGGCGCCTCGGGGGGCGCACCGGAGACCGTCCGTGACGGGGTCACCGGCCGCGTGCTGGATCCGCGGGACCACGCGGCGTGGGCGTGCGAGATGGGCCGTCTGCTCGACGACCCCGCCGCGGCCCGGGTGATGGGGGAGCGCGGCCGCGCGTACGTCGAGGAACGCTTCGGAGACGGCGCGGCCCGTCGCACCCTGCGCGGGGCCCTCGGCCTCTGACGGCGGCGCTAAGCTGCTGGCCGTGGCTGACCAGACCAGCGCCAGCATCGACATCGCGGCTGACCCCGCAACGGTGATGGCCGTCATTGCAGACTTCGAGCACTACCCGGAATGGGTGGATTCGATGAAGACCGCTGAGGTGCTCACCTCGGCCGGCGGGAAGGCCGAGACCGTGCGGATGGTCCTCGACCACGCGCTGGTCAAGGACGACTACGTGCTGGAGTACGGCTGGACGCCGTCGGTGGTCAGCTGGCACCTGGTCAAGGGCTCGTTGCTCAAGACGATGGACGGCTCGTACGCGCTCGAGCCCAAGGGCGCGGGGACGACGGTGACCTACACCCTCACCGTGGACGTGAACATGCCGATGATCGGGATGTTCAAGCGGAAGGCCGAGAAGACCATCGTCGACGGTGCGCTCAAGGGCCTGAAGAAGCGAGTCGAAGGCTGAACGATCATCGCAGCGCCCCGGGGCCGCTGAGCATCGGTGTCGACATCGGTGGGACGAAGGTCGCTGCCGGCGTGGTCGATGAGCAGGGCGGCATCCTCGAACGCGTGACCGTGCCGACGCCCTCGCACAGCCCGCAGGCCGTCGAGAACGCGATCCTCGACGTGGTCGGTCAGCTCCGCGCCCACCATTCGGTCCGATCGGTGGGCATCGGAGCCGCGGGCTGGGTCGACAACGCCCAGGCCGTGGTCCGCTTCTCGCCCCACCTCGCCTGGCGCTCGGAACCGCTCAAGGCCCGGCTGGCCGAGCGGATCGATCTGCCGATCATCGTCGACAACGACGCCAACGCCGCGGCCTGGGCGGAGTACCGCTTCGGCAGCGGCCGGGGATCGTCGGTGATGGTCTGCATCACCCTGGGCACCGGAATCGGCGGCGGCCTGGTCATCGGCGGCCAGCTGTTCCGTGGCGCGTACGGGATGGCGGGCGAGTGGGGTCACATGACCGCCGTCCCGGGCGGACACTGGTGCCAGTGCGGCAACCGCGGTTGCTGGGAGCAGTACGCGTCGGGTAACTCGTTGGTCCGCGACGCCCGGTCCTTGGTGCGGACGAATTCGCCCAGTGCCTTCCGGCTCCGCGAACTCGTCGGTCACGACCCCGACCAGATCACCGGCCCGGCGGTGACCGCCGCGGCCATCGCCGGGGAACCCAACGCGATCGAGCTGCTGGCCGACGTCGGCACCTGGCTCGGCCGTGGTATCGCCGATCTCGCCGCCGCGCTCGATCCCGAGGTCGTGGTGATCGGTGGCGGCGTCAGTGCGGCCGGAGACCTGCTGCTGCTGCCGGCCCAACAGGCGTTCAGTCGGACCCTGACCGGGCGCGGCTTCCGCGAGGAGGCCCGACTGGCGCTGGCGCACTTCCGCAACGACGCCGGGCTGATCGGGGCTGCCGACCTGGCCCGCCGTTCGATGACCGAGCCTCCGGACCCCGACCGTTTCGCCTTCTGGCCGCGGCGGAGCAAGCGACTGGGCGTCCGCGTACGCCGCCGGCTCCGATCCCGCTGAGCTCAGGACGCTAGATGACCGCGCCGTCGCCCGCGTCCGGTGGGCGGTGGCGGGGAAGCCGGCTGAGCAGGATGCCGAAGCCACCGATGAAGCCCCCGACGGCAAGCCATCCGGCCCAGGTCGGTAAGACCGCACCGAAGGTGCCGGCGAGGGTCACGACCACCGCGTACGCGATGCCGATCCAGCCCACCAACGCCGGGATGCCGGGTCGGCGCATCGGCGGCAAAGGGTCAGGCTCGTAGACCGGCTCTACCGGCTCCGGCGGGGCCGCGGGCTCGGGGACGGGCGGCATCCGGAAGACCGGCGGGGCCTCGACGCGGGGTGCGGCGGTCTCGGTGCTCGGGGAGTCGGCGCTGACGGCTTCCGAGACGGCCGTCTCGTTGATCAGCGGATCGGGACGATCGGAGGTCAGGTGGTAGCCGGCGATCATCTCGGCGAAGGCTTGGTCGACGGCGTCGCGGTCGTCCTCATCGGGTCGGACCACAGTCGCCTCCTTGCGGGTCTGGTGCCGATCAGCCGACGCGGGTCAGGCGCTCCACGAAGGCGAGGGAGCCTTCGACGATCTGTTCAGCATCGTAGTCAAGCGTCGCCACATGGAAGCTTCGGGTCAACTCACGATAGCTCCGATCTTTCGACGACACGCCGGTACGGATGAGCTCGACCGAGGACGGATCCGCCACGTGATCGGTGAGCGAGCGGAAGACCAGCAACGGCTCGGTCACCGACCCGAGGTCGCGCTTCACCGCCCGCCACAGGGCGGTCTGCGAATGCAGCCCGCGCAGCGGCAACCGGTCGTAGCCGCCTTCGTCCTCGCCCGGTCGGGCGATGTCGTTGGCGATCCCGGGAAACGAGGGGAGGGCCTTCAGCAGCCAGAGGATGCGCATCCGCGGATCGGTGATGTTGATGACCGGATTGACCAGCACCAGTCCCGAGATCCGACCGGGATGGGTCTGCGCGAGCCGCAGCGCCAACGCCCCACCCATCGACAGGCCGGTCACGAAAACCTGATCGCACTGCCCGGCGAGGGTCTCGAAGGCCTCCTCCGCGGCCTCGTACCAGTCGGTCCACGCGGTCATGTTGAGCTCGGGCCAGCTCGTCCCGTGCCCGGGCAGCCGCGGCACGCTGACCCGGTGGCCGGCCTCCTCGAGGCGGTGTGCCCACCCGACCATGCTGCGCGGGGACCCGGTGTAGCCGTGCAGGAGAAGGACGCCGACCGGCCCGTCGCCCCCGGTGTAGGGAGTCGCTTCCGGCTTGACCACCGCGGTGGTCGGCGCCCGGCCGGGGTCGGCGGCCTTCGGCGCGAGGGTCCGACCGAGCAGCGCGAACGCCGGTCGGGTCAGCCGTTCGACAGGGGCGATCACCGAGGCGATGCGCTGGCGGCGAGCAGAGATCACGTCCCGAATCGTACGGTCCGCCCATCGCCGGCCGCGGCTCCCTAGGATGTGACCGACACTCGGAGGTCGGCGTTGCTCTACTGGTTCTTCAAATCGTTTCTGGTCGCTCCGCTGAGCCGACTGCTGTTCCGGCCGCGCGTCATCGGCGCCGAGAACGTCCCGGCCAGCGGTGGCGCCATTCTGGCGAGCAACCACATCGCTGCCGGTGACACGTTCCTGATGCCGGTGATGCTGCGCCGACAGGTGATCTTCTTGGCCAAGGCCGAGTTGTTCGTCGGTCGCGGCCCGGGAACCAAACTGCTCGCGGCGTTCCTGCGGGGAGTCGGGATGCGACCGCTCGACCGCACCGGCGGACGGGCCAGCGCCGCCGGGATGGAGGGGCCGCTGGCCGCGCTCCGCGAGGGTGGTCTGCTCGGCATCTACCCCGAGGGCACCCGGTCCCCGGACGGCCGGCTCTACAAGGGCAAGACCGGAATCGCCCGGTTGGTGCTCGAGTCCGGTGCACCGGTGATCCCGATCGGGATGACCGGGAGTCAGTTCACCCGCGGCGGGCGCGCCGGCCTGCCGTGGATTCGCAAGCCGCTGGTCCGCATCGGCGAGCCGCTGGACTTCACCGCCTACGCGGGGGCCGGCAACGACCGTGACGTGCTCCGCCGCGTCACCGACGAGATCATGACCGCCATCCAGGCGCTGAGCGGTCAGGCCTACGTCGACACCTACGGCTCGACCGCCAAGCAGGCGATCGCCAAGGGGGAGCCGGTCCCCGGCCGCGAGCTCGAGCACCCCGGCGCCGACCGGACGCCGCCCGTGGACCGCACTGCGGAGGAGCAACGATGAGCGACGACCTGGTGTCGGTGTCGCCCGGCGGGAGGGTGGCCGTCGAGAAGGGCGCCCACGGGGGCCGCGGTATCTACTGGGTGCTCAAGAACGTCCTGCTCGGACCCGCGGTGAGCAAGATCTTCCGACCGGTCGAGGAGGGTGCGCACCACGTACCGAAGGAGGGTGCGGCGATCCTGGCCAGCAACCACCTCTCGTTCGCCGACTGGCTGTTCATGCCGCTCGCCCTCGACCGGCGAGTGACGTTCGTGGCCAAGTCGGACTACTTCACCGGGGCCGGGGTCAAGGGCTGGGCCCAGAAACGGTTCTTCGCCGGCACCGGTCAGGTGCCGATCGACCGCAGCGGCGGCCGGGCCAGCGAGGGGGCGTTGCGGGCCGGGCTCAAGGTGCTGCAGCGCGGCGAGCTGTTCGGGATCTATCCCGAGGGCACCCGTAGTCACGACGGAAGGCTCTACAAGGGCCGCACCGGGGTGGCCCGGATGGCGCTGCTGGCCGGGGTGCCGGTGATCCCGTCCGCGGTGATCGGCACCGACGTGATCGCCCCGCCCGGCAAGATCGTGACCAAGATCGTCAGCCCGACGGTGAAGTTCGGCGAGCCGCTCGACTTCTCCCGGTACGCCGGGATGAGCGAGGACCGGTTCATCCTGCGGTCGATCACCGACGAGATCATGTACGCGATCATGGAGCTCTCCGGCCAGGAGTACGTCGACATGTACGCACCCTCCGCCAAGGAGGCTGCCGCCCGCGAGGCGAAAGCGGCCGAGATCGATGAAGTCTCGCCGCAGGCCTGAGGGCGATCTGCGGCGGTGGAACCTCGCCGCCGGGGTCCTGATCGGGTTGTACGCGGTCAACGTGGTGCTGTTCGCGCTGGCCATGGTCGCCCCGACCCGGATGATCGGGGCCGGGCTGGGGGAGTACACCCGGAGCCGCTCGTGGTGGCCGATCCTGCTCCAGGTCGTGTTCGGGCTGGCCGCCTTCGGGTGCTATTACCGCCCGAGGATGGCGACCTCGCGCAACTTCTCCGCGCTGGCCACCGGCGTCCTCGCCGTGACCACGATCCTGCTCGGGCTGGTCGCGTACGCCACCTGCCCGTCGACCAGCGAGCAGAGCCCGCTGTGGACGCCACTGACCTTCGCGCTCAACCTGATCGGCGGCAACGTCGCCGAGTGCGAGCGCGACGCGACCACGTTCCCGCCCGCGCTGCAGCTCACCCGACTGCTCGGACCGCTGCTGGTGGTCATCGCCGCGCTCGGGATCGTCACCGCGGTCTTCCGCAGCACCTACGACCGGATCCGGGTGCGCTATGCGACCGGGGTTGTGGTGCTGGTCGGACTGGCCGACGACGCCCTGCCGCTGCTGCGTCGACTGAGCGTCGACCGCGAATCGCGGACCACGCTGGCCGTGCTGGTCGGCGACGCCGGCCACCCGCTGATCAAGACGGCGCGCGATCTCGGGGCCCGGGTGGTGATCGTGGATCGGGCCCAGACCGAGACGCTGCGGAGCCTGCTGACGTCGGGTTCGGCCTTCAAGGTCCGCAGCTGCTACGCCGTGTCGGCCGACGTGGCCGACAACCTGCGCTGGGCGGCCCAGATGAAGGCCGTGGCCGACACGGTCAGGCCGAGCCGGGCCGACATGCCGCCGCGGATGGTGGTCCGCATCGACGACCCGTGGCAGGCCGAATACTGGCGACGGACCAACGCCTACCGGACCGGGTCGGGGAGCCGGTCCGCGGTGCGGTGGATGGCCGATGCGCTCAGCGTCTACGAGGTCACGGCGTCGATCCTGCTCGACAAGATCGGATTCCCCGCGGACGGCAGGCGCTTCGACCGGCTGGTGATCGTCGGACATTCCCCGCTCGCGCTGGCGTTGTGCGCTGAACTCGCCCAGCGCGAACGCGAGGCCGCGGCCCTGTCGGTGCAACTGCAGCCCGGGATCGCCGACCTGATGCTCTTCGGTCCGGACTCGACCACCTTGCTCGAGCAGCACCGACTGCGGCAGGAACGGTTCGGCAACGAGGCCGGGGCCCGGCTGATCACGCTCGACCTCGCCGAGCCGACCCCACCCCATCTGCAGGCCGCCCTGGCCGCGGCCGATCACCCGGTCCTGATCCTGGCCGAGGACCCCGCCGTACGTGGATCGGCGCTGGCCACCTATCTGGCCGCGGTCAACCCGGACTGGACCATCTTCGACTGGAGTCACGGGACCCGCGGGGTGGCTGACGAGGCGACGATGGAGCGGCTCTACCCCTTCGGCCTCACCACGGAAGCCCCGGTCTCGCTGCCGGTCGACAGCTGGGAACGGGCGGCCCGGGTGGTGCACGAACAGTACCGGCTCGAACTCGAGCGCAGGGGGGCCCTCGATCCGAACGAGCCCGCGCACCGGCCCTGGGAACTGCTCGACCCGTTCCGCAAGGAGACCAACGTGCGGCAGGTGACCACCGCGCTGACCACGGCCGAGCAGCTGGGTCGCAGCTGGGGACCGGTCACCGAGGTTCGGACCGTGGTCGCCGAGCCCGGACTGAGTGACGCCGAGCTCGAGACGATGACGCGGGCCGAACACGAATCCTGGCGGCGCCATCTGCTCGACAACGGGTGGCGTTACGGCCCGGTCCGCAACAACGCCAGGAAGATCCACCCGGCGCTGCTGCCCTTCGATCAGCTGACCGCTGACGATCTGGCCAAGACCCGGGGTGGTGTCGAGTCGGCGCTGGCCACCCTGCAGACGCTCGGCTACCGCTCGCGCTGAAAATCCGGAGCGCCAGCGACGGGCTTTCCTCGGGGGGTGTAGGGCCGGGGTGGCCAGCAGGATGAACCATCCGGCCTGACGGAGTCCGGTCTCGATGGTCGACCACAACGCGGTGTTGGCCGCCATCGAGCTGTCGTCGCGGAAGACCCGCAGCGCCCGGAGTCGATATCAGGGCTTTGGCGAAGCGTTCGAGACCGTGCTGCAGATCGACGGCGAGCGGTTCTGAGGCGCTGCGGGCGTAGGAGATGAACGCCTGGAACGGCTCGGCCACTGCGGGTCAGGCGAGCAGCCGGGCGGCCAGCGCCTCGGGCTGGCTGAGAGCCAGCAGGTGGCCACCGGGGAGCGGCTCGACGTCCAACCCGAGACGCTCCCGGGCGACCCGCTGCTGGAAGTCGTAAGGGAACAGCCGGTCGTCGCGGCCGCTGAGCACCGTGGTGGCCACCTCGGGCCAGCGGGTGAAGGCGGCCGGGACGGCGAACAGTGACTGGGCCGGGCTGGTGTCCTCCTCACCCAGGCGGGCGATGACCTCGTCGGGTACGTCGTGCAGGAAGACGACCATCGGGTCGAACTCGGCGTCGGGGTCGCGACCCTCGGCGACGTCATGGGCCCGCTGGGCCTCGTTCTGTGCGGTGTGACCCCACCAGTCGTTCGCAGTCTCGCCGGGTGCCGGGATCATCGCGTTGAGCAGGAACAGGGCGGACACGGGCAGCCGGTCAGCGGCCGGGACCGCGCTGAAGGCGCCCATCGACTGGGCGACCAACACCACGTCGTCGGCGCCGCGCCCGGCCGAGGTGATCGCCTGGGTCTGGTCGACCAGCGTCGCGCCCTCCCAGTTGGGGAGGTCGACGGCGAAGGTCTCGAAGCCCGCGGCGCGGAGCAGCGGCTCGACCCGGTGCCAGTAGAACCCGACCCCGCCCGCACCGGGCACCAGCAGGAAGCGTTTCGCCATGCCGCGATTCTGTCAGGCACCGAGCGATCCCACCGGCCGAAAACCGCTGCCGCGCGTACGCGGTCGCAACTAGGGTGTCTGCGTGTCACAGACTGCCGTGGTCCCCTCGCTGGATGCGCTGCATGCGCTGAACCCGCTCCAGCAGCCGGATTACGCCGACGCCGGCGAGGTCTCCGACGTCGTCCACCGGCTTCGCAAGCTGCCGCCGCTGGTGTTCGCCGCCGAGTGCGACAAGCTGCGGACGAAGATGGCCAGTGTGGCGGCCGGCGAGGCGTTCATCCTCCAGGGCGGCGACTGCGCCGAGACCTTCGACGGGGTGACGGCCGCCAACATCCAGGGCAAGCTCCGCACCCTGTTGTCGATGGCCGTGGTGCTGACGTACGCCGCCCAGGTGCCGATCGTGAAGATCGGCCGGATGGCCGGGCAGTACGCCAAGCCGCGCAGCTCGGCCGACGAGACCCGCGCCGGGGTGACCCTGCCGGCCTACCGCGGTGATGCGGTCAACGGCTTCGACTTCACCCCGAAGTCGCGGCGCCCCGATCCGGAGCGGCTGCTCGGGGTCTACAACGCCTCCGCCGCCACCCTCAACCTGACCCGCGCGTTCGTCACCGGTGGGTTCGCCCACCTGCGCAGCGTGCACAGCTGGAACGCCGACTTCGTCCAGAACTCCTCGGCCGGGGTCCGCTACCAGAAGCTGGCCGGCGAGATCGACCGTGCGCTGGCGTTCATGGTGGCCTGCGGGATCGACGAGGACGAGTTCAGCACCGTCGACTTCTACTCCAGCCACGAGGCGCTGCTGCTCGAGTACGAGCACGCGCTGACCCGGATCGACTCGCGCACCGGTCAGCCGTACGGGACCTCCGGCCACTTCCTGTGGATCGGCGAACGCACCCGACAGCTCGAGGGCGCGCACATCGAGCTGCTCCGGCACGTGCAGAACCCGCTCGGGGTCAAGCTCGGCCCGAGCACCACCGCCGACACTGCGCTCGACCTGGCCGACCGGCTCGACCCGGATCACCAGCCGGGCCGGATCACCTTCATCACGCGGATGGGCGCGGGCAAGATCCGCGACATCCTCCCCGAGGTGGTCGCGAAGGTCACCGCCAGCGGTCGGCAGGTCGCCTGGATCTGCGACCCGATGCACGGCAACACCTACGAGTCGCGCAACGGTTACAAGACCCGCGCCTTCTCCGACGTGATCGATGAGCTCAACGGCTTCTTCGACGTGCACGAGGAGCTCGGCACCTGGCCCGGCGGCGTCCACGTCGAGCTCACCGGTGACGACGTGACCGAATGCGTCGGAGGCAGCGACGACCTGGTCGAGGCCGATCTGGTCAACCGCTACGAGACGCTCTGCGACCCGCGACTCAACCGCAACCAGTCGCTCGAGCTGGCTTTCCTGGTCGCCGAACGGCTGACCGGTGGCATCCAGCGGCAGAATCCGGTCCAGGCGTTCACCCCGCTCGCGTTCTAACGCTGAAAATCGACGTCCAGTCGACGACGGCCGCTGCGAATCGCGGCGTGCCGCCGGTCCGGTGAGATCTGGACGTCGATTTTCAGCGGGAGGTTGGCAGACTGGTGCGTTGTGATCGATCTGCGTTCTGACACCCTGACCACACCGACCCCCGGAATGCGGGCGGCGATGGCCGCGGCGGAGGTCGGTGACGACGTCTACGCCGAGGATCCCTCGATCCTGGCGCTCGAGCAGCGCACCGCCGACCTGCTCGGCCATGAGGCCGCTCTCTTCTGCGTCACCGGGTCGATGGCCAACATGCTCGGGGTCCGGCTGCTCGTCGAGCCGGGCGAGGAGGTGCTCTGCGATGTCCAGGCGCACATCGTCCGGGCCGAGATGGGCGCACACGCCGGGGTGCACGGGTTGACCACCCGGACCTGGCCGTCGCACCGCGGCCGGGTCGATCTGGCCGAGGTTCGCAAGATCCTCTCGCCGAACGCCGGCCCGCACCTGGTTTCGACCGCCGCGGTTGCGGTGGAGAACACGCACAACTTCGGTGGGGGCACCATCCAGGACCTGGGGGAGCTGCAGGCCATCGGTGATCTCTGCCACGACCACGGGGTCGGCTACCACCTCGACGGCGCTCGGCTGTGGAACGCGCACGTCGCCACCGGGGTCCCGCTGACCACCTACGGCCGACTGTTCGACACGGTCAGCGTCTGCTTCTCGAAGGGGATGGGAGCGCCGGTCGGGTCGGTGCTGGTCAGCACGGCCGAGAACATCGCGCGGGCCCGGGTGCTGCGCAAACGTCTCGGTGGAGGCTGGCGCCAGGGCGGGGTGCTGGCTGCGGCCTGCGCCTACGCGCTCGACCACCACCTGGACCGGCTGGCCGAGGATCATGTCTCGGCCGCCGCCTTCGCCGCCGCGATCGCCGACCGGGCGCCGAAGGCCGTTGACCCGGCCGAGGTCGAAACCAACATCGTGGTGATCGACACCGGCGACCGGCCGGCCCGTCCGATCGCGGTCGCCGCGGCCGAACAGGGCGTCGCCGTGTCGGCGCTCGGTCCCTACCTGATCCGGGCGGTCACCCACCTCGACGTCACCCGCGAGCACTGTGTCCGGGCGGGCGAGGTCGTGGGCGCGCTGCTCGAGAACTGAGCCCGGCCGGCTACCCGCCGAGCGTCGGTGTCTCACCCTGGTCGCTGTACTCCTGCACCAGGGTCTGGAGGTCGACGCCGGGGAATAGGGTCGGGGCGTGCAGATCACCCACCTCGGCCACGCCGCCGTCCTCGTCGAGACCGACGCCAGCCGGATCCTGATCGATCCGGGCAACTTCTCCGACGCTTGGCACGGGCTGACCGACCTGGACGCCATCCTGGTCACCCACCAGCACCCCGATCACGTCGACCCGGAGAACCTGCCGGCGCTGCTGGCGGCCAACCCGTCCGCCGCCCTCCACGTCGAGCCGTCGGTGGCCATCGACGGGGCCAAGCCGTTCGCCGCCGGCGATCAGATCGCCATCGGGGACCTGCTGATCACCGGGGTCGGCGGTCGGCATGCGGTGATCCATCCCGATCTGCCCTCGATCGGCAACACGGGTCTGGTCTTCACCTCCGAGGGCCAGCCGACGCTGTTCCACCCCGGTGACATGCTCGACACCGTCCCGGACGGCGTCGACATCCTGGCCATCCCGACCTACGGACCGTGGGCGGCGATGAAGGAGACGATCGACTTCGTCCGCGCGGTCGGGGCCCTCGAGGGCTTCCCGATCCACGACGAACTACTCAACGACCGCGGCCGGACGCTCATCTTCGGCCGGCTCGACGCCATGACCGGCACGCGGGTGGTGAACCTGCGGGGCGGCACCCCGCACACGTTCTGATGGGCACCCCGTCGGTCCAGGGGACCGAGGCGCGCCGTCTCCGGGTCGGATGCATCGGCGTCGGAGCCATCACCGCAGCGATGGTCGAGGCGGTGCTGACCGGTCCCCGGGCCGACGTGATCGAGGTCGTGCTGTCACCCCGATCGCAACGGCGGAGCACCGCACTGGCGGAGCGTTGGCCGCAGGCGCGGGTCGCCGTCGACAACCAGGCCGTCGTCGACGGGGCCGATCTCGTCGTCCTGGCCGTGCTGCCTGACCAACTCGCCGACCTGTGCGCGTCGCTGGTGTTCCGTGTCGACCAGGACGTCGTCAGCCTCGTGGCCGGTTTCCCGCCGTCGCGGCTCGCCGGGCACGTGGGCCCGGCCACCGCGATCACCCAGCTGATCCCGCTGCCGATGATCGCGCTGCACACCGGTCCGGTGGTGATGTGCCCGCCGCTGCCCCGGGTGACCTGGTTGCTCGAGGGGTGCGGTGAGATCGTGAGCGTGGACGACGAGGACCACCTGGTCGCGCTGAGCTGCGCGTCGGCGACGATGTCGACCTTCCTGGCCTTCGAGAACACCGTCATCGACTGGCTGGTCGGCGCGGGTCTGCCGGCGCGGCAGGCGCGGGACTACGCGGCCACGCTGTTCCAGGGGCTGTCCACCGAGACGCTGCACACGGAGCTCGAACACCGCTCGGAGATGCCGCAGGAGCACGAGACGCCCGGAGGGCTCAACCACTATCTTCGGACGTCGATGACCTCGGCCGGCACCTTCTCGGCACTCACCCATCACCTCGACCAGTTGCACCAGACCTGGTCCCAGCGCGGCGACTGACGTCCGTGACCGGTCCGCCCGGTGTCAGGGCCGGTGGCCGAGCCGGTGCGACAACTGGTCGGCCGATGCGGTGACTGCGGCGACGAGCCGATCGCGTTCGCGCGCATCCACGTCGGCGCTGGCGTAGGTCACCGCGATCGCGGCGGTCGGGTGGCCGGTGTGGTCGACGACGGACTGCGCGACCGAGGCCAGACCGGGGGTGATCGTGCCGTCCTCGGTCGCGTACCCGCGGTTGCGGACGTCGGTCAGCGTCCGTCGGACCGCCACCGAGCTCGGGAACAGGGCCCGGACCTGCGCGGCCGGGAGTCGGGCCAGCAGCGCCAGGCCGCTGGCGGTGTCGAGCGCGGGCAGCCGGACCCCGACGTCGGTGATCAGCACCGGCCGCCCCGCGGCCCGCTCCTCGATCAGGTAGACGACATCGCGCCCTTCGAGCACGGTCAAGTGAGCGTTGTGCCGGGTGCGGTCGACCAGGTGTCGGATCAGCGGTCGCGCCAGCCGGGTCAGCGGCGCCTGCCGTTGGTAGGCCGACCCCAGCTCATAGCTGGCGACCCCGAGACCGTAGCGCCGCTCCTCGGGGAGGTAGGCCAGGTAGCCGTGCTCGACCAGCACGCCGAGCAGCCGGTACGCGGTCGAACGGGGCAGGCCGAGAGCGCTCGCCACCGCTGCGGCGGGTATCGGTTCGGGGTGCTTCGCCAGGACCGCGAGAATCCGCAGCACGTGGTCGGCGGCCGGTGCAGCGGACACCATGGGCGCCTCCTCGGGGCGGGGGTGTGGGGGTCGTCCCCCATATGGACAGGGTTTCAGGAGCGCCAGCGACGGGAACTCGGGGCGGGGGTGTGGGGGTCGTCCCCCATATGGACAGGGTTTCAGGAGCGCCAGCGACGGGAACTCGGGGCGGGGGTGTGGGGGTCGTCCCCCATATGAACAGAGTCTCAGATCTGAGACAGAGTACGCCCGCGGGGCCTATCGGGTGAGGGGCGGAGGGCGTGGAATGTGGACATGGCCCCTACAGTCGTCGCTCATCAGGTCCCCGTCGGTATCGAGCCGCTCAGCGCCGCAGCCGTCCTCGCGGTCGCCCGGCATGACGCGCCGCTGGTCCTCACCGAGGAGTCGCTGACCGAGGTCCGGCGGACCCGGACGGTGATCGAGGCCCTGGCCGAGGACACCATCGCGCACTACGGCATCTCGACCGGGTTCGGCGCGCTGGCGACCCGGCACATCCCGCTCGACGCCCGGACGCAGCTGCAGCGCAGCCTGATCCGCTCGCACGCCGCCGGCTCGGGTCCCGAGGTCGAGCGCGAGGTTGTGCGCGCATTGGCGCTGTTGCGGATCTCGACCCTGGCGACCGGGCGGACCGGCGTACGCGAGCAGACCCTGCGGACCTATGTCGCGATGCTCAACGCGGGCATCACCCCGGTGGTGCACGAGTACGGCAGCCTCGGCTGCTCCGGTGACCTCGCCCCGCTCGCGCACTGTGCGCTGGCCTTGATGGGAGAGGGCGCGGTCCGCGACGCCGACGGCGTACTGATGCCGGCCGCGCAGGCCCTGGCCGCGGCCGGCATCGTCGCGGTGGTGCTGGCCGAGAAGGAGGGCCTGGCCCTGATCAACGGCACCGACGGGATGCTCGGAATGCTCGTGATGGCCATCGCCGACCTGCGCGGACTGCTCCGGGTCGCCGACATCGCCGCGGCGATGAGCGTGGAGGGCCTGCTCGGCACCGACGACGTCTTCGCCGCCGACCTCCAGCGGCTGCGGCCACACCCGGGCCAGGGCGCCTCGGCCGCCAACCTGCGGACCCTGCTGACCGGCAGCGGGATCCGCGACTCGCATCGCGACCCTTCCGCCTGTACGCGGGTCCAGGACGCGTACTCGTTGCGCTGCTCGCCCCAGGTGGCCGGCGCGGTCCGCGACACCGTGGACCACGCCGAACGGGTGGCCACCATCGAGCTCGGGTCGGCCGTCGACAACCCGGTGGTCACCCCGGACGACCGGGTCGAATCGAACGGCAACTTCCACGGCGCCCCGGTCGCGTACGTGCTCGACTTCCTGGCCATCACGGTCGCCGATCTCGCCAGCATCGCCGAGCGTCGGACCGACCGTTTCCTCGATCGCGCCCGCAACGCCGGGCTGCCGGCTTTCCTGGCCCACGACCCGGGGGTGGACTCCGGGCTGATGATCGCGCAGTACACCCAGGCCGCGATCGTCTCCGAGCTGAAGCGGCTGGCCGCCCCGGCCTCGGTCGACTCGATACCGAGCTCGGCGATGCAGGAGGACCACGTCTCGATGGGCTGGTCGGCCGCCCGGAAGCTGCGGCGCTCGATCGACGGGCTGACCCGGGTGCTGGCCATCGAGGTGCTGACCGCCGCCCGCGGCCTCGAACTGCGGGCGCCGCTCGTCCCGGCCCCGGCCACCGCCGCCGCCGTTGCCGCCCTCCGCGAAGCCGGGATCCCCGGGCCCGGGCCCGACCGCTGGCTGGCTCCCGAGATCGACCTCGCCTACCACCTCGTCGCCGACGGCCGGCTGCTGGACGCCGTCGAAGCCGTCACCGGACCCCTGAACTGAGGAGTGAAAGACATGGAAGGTTCCCGCCCCGTGCGCGCCGCCCGCGGCACGACCCTGACCGCCCGCTCGTGGACCACCGAGGCCCCGCTGCGGATGCTGATGAACAACCTCGACCCGGAGAACGCCGAGCGCCCCGATGATCTGGTCGTCTACGGCGGGACCGGTAAGGCGGCCCGCGACTGGCGCTCGTACGACGCGATGGTCCGGACGCTGACCACGTTGGCGCCCGACGAGACCATGCTCGTCCAGTCGGGCCGACCGGTCGGGGTGATGCAGACCCACGAGTGGGCCCCTCGGGTCATCCTGGCCAACTCGAACCTGGTCGGGGACTGGGCCAACTGGCCCGAGTTCCGGCGGCTCGAGAAGCTCGGACTGACCATGTACGGCCAGATGACGGCCGGGTCGTGGATCTACATCGGCACCCAGGGCATCGTCCAGGGCACCTACGAGACGTTCGCCGCGGTGGCCGAGAAGCGCTTCGGCGGCACGCTGGCCGGAACGCTGACCCTGACCGGCGGCTGCGGTGGAATGGGCGGTGCGCAACCGTTGGCGGTGACGTTGAACGACGGCGTCTGCCTGATCGTCGACGTCGACCGGGCGCGGCTGGAGCGCCGGGTCGAGCACCGCTACCTCGACGAGGTCGCCCACGATCTCGACGACGCGATCGCCAAGTCGCTCGCGGCCAAGGCCGAACGCCGGGCCTGGTCGATCGGCATGGTCGGCAACTGCGCCGAGATCTTCCCCGAGTTGCTGCGCCGGGGGGTGGCCATCGACATCGTCACCGACCAGACCAGCGCGCACGACCCGCTGAGCTACCTGCCCGCGGGCGTGGCCCTGGCGGACTGGGCGGAACTGGCCGAGAAGAAGCCCGAGGAGTTCACCGACCGGGCGCGAGCGTCGATGGCCACACAGGTCCAGGCGATGGTCGAGTTCCACGACGCCGGCGCCGAGGTCTTCGACTACGGCAACTCGATCCGCGACGAGGCTCGACAGGGTGGATACGGGCGGGCGTTCGACTTCCCGGGCTTCGTCCCGGCCTACATCCGACCGCTCTTCTGCGAGGGCAAGGGACCCTTCCGCTGGGTCGCGCTGTCCGGTGATCCGAAAGACATCAACGTCACCGACCGCGCGGTGATGGACCTGTTCCCCGACCACGACCGGCTGCAGAAGTGGATGCGCGGGGCGCGCGAGAAGATCGCCTTCCAGGGCTTGCCGGCCCGGATCTGCTGGCTGGGTCAGGGCGAACGCGACAAGGCCGGGCTGGCCTTCAACGACCTGGTCGCCTCGGGGCGGATCAGTGCGCCGATCGTGATCGGCCGCGACCACCTGGACACCGGCTCGGTGGCCAGCCCCTATCGCGAGACCGAGTCGATGCTCGACGGTTCGGACGCCATCGCGGACTGGCCGTTGCTTAACGCGCTGATCAACACCGCGTCGGGGGCGTCGTGGGTCTCGATCCACCACGGCGGCGGCGTCGGGATGGGCCGCTCGATCCATGCCGGTCAGGTCAGCCTGGCCGATGGCACCCCGTTGGCGGCCCAGAAGCTGGCCCGGGTCCTCACCAACGACCCGGGGATGGGCGTCATCCGCCACGTCGACGCCGGTTACGACCGCGCGGCCGAGGTCGCCGAGGAGCAGGGCGTGCGGATCCCGATGCGCGAGTCATGAGCGTCTTCACTGGACCCGCTCCACGCTCCGGGACATCGAGCGGCGCCGGATCTCGGTCGTTCGACGGGCTGTGGTCGGCGATCGAGGGGGTCGGTCGGGTCGGCAGCGGCGGTTACCGGCGCTTCGCCTGGACCGCGGCGGACCTGACCTTGCGCGAGTGGTTCGCCGGCGAGGCGGCCGTCCGCGGGCTCGGCCTGGTCGAGGACCGGGCCGGCAACCAGTGGGCCTGGTGGGGTGATCCCGACACCCGCCCGGGCATCGTCACCGGGTCGCATCTGGACAGCGTGCCGGACGGCGGCGCGTACGACGGCCCGCTCGGGGTGGTCAGCGCGTTCGCGGCGATCGACGCGCTCCGGGCCCGCGGGTTCGAGCCGCAGCGACCGATCGGGGTGGTCAATTTCGGGGACGAGGAGGGAGCCCGGTTCGGGATCGCGTGCGCCGGATCGCGGCTGATCACCGGGGCGTTACCCGCCGAACGCGCACTTGCGCTGCGCGACGGTGAGGGTCGCAGCCTGTCCGAGGTGCTGACGGCGCGCGGTCGTGATCCGCGGCGACTGGGCATCGATCGCGAGGCGTTGGGCCGGATCGGGACCTTCGTCGAACTCCACGTCGAGCAGGGCCGTCAGTTGGTTCAGCGCGACTCGCCGGTCGGGGTGGCCACCGACATCTGGCCGCACGGCCGCTGGCGGGTCGAGTTGCCCGGCGTCGCCGACCACGCCGGGACCACGGCCCTCGCCGACCGGAACGACGCCATGATCAGCTGCGCCCACCTCGTGCTGGCCGCCCGGTCGGCCGCCGAACGGCACGGCGTCCTGGCCACGGTCGGCAAGATCGTCGTCGAGCCGGGCGGGGTCAACGCGATCCCGAGCGGGGTGCTGGCCTGGCTCGACTGCCGCGGTGCCGACCAGACTGCGGTCCGGTCCGCGGTCGCCGAGCTCGCGGTCGTCGCCACCGAGCTGGGGGGTTCGCTGACCGAAGAGTCCTGGACCCCGCCGACCCGGTTCGACGCCGCGCTGGCGACCCGGGTGAGCGAGGTGCTCGAGGAGGCGCCACTCCTCGGGACGGGCGCCGGGCACGACGCCGGGATCCTGGCGAATACCGGCATACTTACCGCGATGGTGTTCGTCCGCAATCCGACCGGTGTGTCCCATTCACCGGCCGAGTTCGCCGAACGCGACGACTGCCTTTCGGGGGTGGCAGCGCTGACCACTGTGCTTGCCGACCTCGCCGGGAGACCCTCATGACCACCAGCTACTGGGCCGAACACGCATGGCTCCCGGACGGCTGCCGCGACGGCGTCCGGCTCACCGTGACCGACGGCCGGTTCACCACCGTCGAGGTGGCGCCGCCGCAGCCGCGGGACCGTGCGCTCTCCGGGGTCGTGCTCCCCGGCCTGGCCAACGGGCACAGCCACGCATTCCACCGAGCGCTGCGCGGCCGCACCCACGGCGACGGCGGGACCTTCTGGACCTGGCGCGAGCAGATGTACCGGGTCGCGCAGACGCTCGATCCCGACGGCTACTACGCGCTCGCCCGTGACGTCTACACCGAGATGGTCGGCGCCGGCTACACCGTGGTGGGGGAGTTCCACTACCTGCACCACGACCGGGACGGGTCCGCGTACGCCGATCCGAACGCGATGGGCCAGGCGCTGATCGCCGCGGCCGCCGACGTCGGTATCCGGCTGACCCTGCTCGACACTCTCTATCTGGCCGGCGGGCTCGACGACGGCGGACACCTGCCGCTGGACGCGGCGCAGCGGCGGTTCAGCGACGGGTCGGCCGATGCCTGGGCCGAGCGGGTCGGTGGGCTGGCCGACGGACCCATGGTGCGGATCGGGGCCGGGGTGCACTCGGTCCGGGCCGTGCCGGCGGCCGAACTGTCCCGGATGGCCGAGCTCGCGAAGGACCGGCCGCTCCACGTGCACCTGAGCGAGCAGCCCGCCGAGAACGCGGCGTGCGTCGCCTACTACAGCCGGACCCCGACCGAGTTGCTCGACGACCACGGGTTGCTCGGACCGCGGACCACCGCCATCCACGCCACCCATCTGCTGGACAGCGACATCGTCCGACTCGGGCTGTCCGCGACCTCCGCCTGCTTCTGCCCGACCACCGAGCGCGACCTGGCCGACGGGATCGGGGCGGGTCGCCGGCTGCTGGACGCCGGCTCGCCGCTGACCCTCGGCTCGGACCAGCACGCGGTGATCGACCCCTTCGAGGAGCTACGCGGGCTGGAGATGCACGAGCGCTTGTTCACCAAGCGCCGCGGTCGGTTCAGCCCGGCCGAGCTGATGGCGGCGGCCAGCGTGTCCGGCTACCGCAGCCTGGGCTGGGAGTCGGGTGGCGAACTGACCACCGGTGCGCCGGCGGACTTCGTGGTCGTCGACGCCGCGTCGACCCGGACCCGCGGTGTCCTGCCCGAGCAGATCGGCTACGCCGCGACGGGGTCCGATGTGACCCTGGTGGTGGTCGACGGGAAGGTCCTCCACACGTGAGGTCGAACGAGCGCCGCGGATGAGAAGCGTGCTGATCACCGGGATCGGCGAGCTGACCAGTTGCGACGGCACCGGAACCGACGGCCTCGGACAGCGCGATGCCGTGGCCATGATCGCCGAGGGCGAGCGGATCGTCTGGATCGGTGACCCGGCCGCGGCCCCGCTCGCCGACACCCGGATCGACCTCGAGGGCCGAGCGGTCGTCCCAGGGTTTGTCGACTCGCACAGCCACCTGGTCTTCGCCGGTGACCGCAGCGCCGAGTTCGCCGCCCGGATGGCCGGCGAACGCTACGACGGCGGCGGCATCGGCGTCTCGGTCGCCGCGACCCGGGCCGCGGACGACCAGGTGTTGCGGGCGCTGGTCGCCGACCGGGTCGAGGAGATGCGACGGCAGGGCACGACCACGGTCGAGATCAAGAGTGGCTATGGCCTGACCGTGGCCGACGAGGCCCGGGCGCTGCGGATCGCTCGTGAGTTCACCGCCGAGACCACCTTCCTCGGTGGGCACGTGGTTCCGGCCGAGTACGCGTCCGATCGGGCCGGCTATCTCGAGCTCGTCACCGGGCCGATGCTGGCCGCGGCCACCCCGTACGCGCGCTGGATCGACGTCTTCTGCGAGCCGAACTCGGCGCACGCCTTCGACGGGCCGGAGGCCGAGGCGATCCTGCTGGCCGGGCGAGCGGCCGGACTCGAGCTGCGGGTGCACGGCAACCAGCTCGGACCGGGCCCCGGCGTACGCCTCGCCGTCGAGCTCGGTGCCGCGAGCGTCGACCACTGCACGTATCTGAGCGGCGCGGACATCGCCGCGCTGGCCGACGGCGACACGGTGGCGACCCTGCTGCCCGGCGTCGAGTTCTGCACCCGCTCGCCCTATCCGGACGCCGCTGCCCTGCTGCGGGCCGGGGTGAGGATCGCGCTGGCCACCGACTGCAACCCCGGTACTTGTTACTCATCGTCGATGCCGTGGGTGATCAGCCTGGCCGTACGCGAGATGGGGCTCACCCCCGCGCAGGCGCTGTTCGCGGCCACCGCCGGGGCGGCGCGGGCGCTGCGCCGCGACGACATCGGCCGACTGGTCGTCGGCGCGCGAGCCGACCTGACCGTCCTCGACGCCCCGAGCTACCGCCACCTGGCCTACCGGCCCGGCGTCCCGATCGCCGCCGCGCTCGACCTCGGCTGACGCTCGAGCGTCAGGGGCTGTCGGGGGAGCGCCCGGTGGCGCAGAAGATCAGGCCGGCCGGATCACGGAGAGTGACCCAGCCGTGACCGTCGTGGAGTCGTTCGGCGCCGAGGGTCACCAGGCGCTGCGCTTCCGCCTCACGATCGTCGCAGCCCAGGTCGACGTGCACCCGCACGCGGTCGGCCGGCGAGTCCGGATCGAGTCGTTGCAGCAGGAGCTCGATCGACGCACCGGTCGGTGGATAGAGGGTCCCGGCGAAACCGGCGGTGTCCGACTCGACGAACCGCCAGCCCGTCGCCGCCTTCCAGAACTCCACTTCGCGGTCGTGACGGGTGGCGGGCGAATCGACGCACAGCTGCACCAGTCGCCGGCGTCGTCCGGGTTCACCGGTCGGCTCGGGTCGGACGTGATCGTGCGCGGCGACCAGATCGACGTCGAGCCCGCCCGGCGAGCGGAGGGTGGGCCGATCCGGGCCCCGATCGAGCCAGGTCGCCCCCAGGTCGATCAGCCGGGCTGCGTCCGCAGCCGGGTCGACGGCCTCGAGGGCGAGGCCGACCCCGGGTGGTCCGGTCCGGCCGTGTACGTACGGATCGCCCGTCGGAGGTTGGAAACTTCTCCGCTCGAACCCGGCTGAGCTCAGCGGCCAGCCGAGGGCCGCCTCCCAGAAGCGCACCGCCCGGTCATCGGCCAGAGTGAGGACCACGTGACCCCACATCAAATCGGGGTCAGCTCTCGATCGCACGGCGGAAGGTCGGCTGGGCGACCCCGAGGTTGTCCCAGACGAAGGAGGGCACCCGACCGAAGAACTCGTGGGCGAAGTCGGCGCAGTAGCCCACCATCAGCTGGTCGTGGGTGGTGACCGCGAACCGCATCTGCCGGTCCTCGATCCGGAAGTGGGGCGGGTTCGCGGCCACCAGGAATTCCATCGTCCGCGGATGGATCACGTCGTAGGCGAACTTCGGGTTCTTGGTCTTGACCTTGAACCGGTCGTTGAACTCCTCGCTCTCGAACCGCACCCGCTCGCCACCCCAGCCGCCGCCGATGGAGATCAGCGGGAAGGCGAACGACATGGTGACGATGCAGACCGTCTCGGAGTGGCTGTCGGTGACCGTCCGGGTCTGCGCCCGGCCCTCGGAGTCGGTGTAGCTCTCGGTCCGGGTCGTCTTCCAGCGGTGGATGAACGCATCGATCGGAAGCCCGTCGTTGTGGCCACGGACGACCTTCTCGGTCTTGTGCCCGAAACCGGCGGTGGTCAGACCGTAGGTCGAGATCAGGTTGTCGTCGCGACCGACCAGCACCCAGTCGGGGCGGCCGTAGAAGCCCAGACCCGGCGGACGTGGGGTGATGGCATACCCGGCCAGAGCCGGCACGTTGACCGCCGCGGCCACCGCGGCCAGCGCGTCGAGATAGGCCTGCAACTCCTCGGGCTTCTTGGGCGCCCCGATCGCCACCAGCTGGGTGCCGTCGATGCTGAGATCGACCCGGTAACCGGCCTGGCCGAAGACGGCGATGGCGTCGAGCAGCCCCTGGTCGAGCACGGCCCGGGCGGCGGGGACGTTCGCCGCCCGCACCTGCAGTCGTGGGTCGATGTTGACCACAGCGAGGTCGACCCCGGAACGTACGCCCCCACTGGAGACGAACACGTCGGGCAGGGCCAGCGGCAGGTGCAGGCTGGCCAACCGCTCGTCGAACTTCGGGCCGGCATCGGTGTAGGCGTACTCGAAGACCCGGAACGGGACCCCGGAGCTGGTCGTGCCGCTGATCGCCTCATCGATCGAGCGGTCGAAACCCAGCCCGAAGGGCGGAGCCTGGTGGTCGTGGACCGCCTCGATCGGCGGTTGGGGGTCGAAGTGCCAGCCGCGGTCCTTGAGCGCCTTCTTGTAGCGCTGCCGGCGGACGATCAGGGTGACGACGACCGCCACCACCACGACGAGGACGGCGATCAGGACGATCGTGGCCGTGTCGCTCATGATCGTTGTCCCTCCAGACGTCGATCCCGGCGCACGACCAGCTGCCGTGGCGCCACCTCCACCAGGTACATCGCGGCCAGGATGGCCAGCCCGCCGATGACCATGCGTACCGTGATCATCTCCCCGCCGAGGGCCACGGCGAACGCCGCCGCCCAGACCGGTTCCATCGCCATGATGACCGCGGCCCGCGAGGCGTCGATCCGGGCCTGGGCCCACGACTGCAGCACCATGGTCATCGCGCCGGCGACGACGGCCAGATAGATCACCATCGCCCAGTCGGCGCCGTTGCTCGGCAGCTGGACGCCAGGAGTGGTACCGGCGACCGGGACGAAGGCGGCGGCGGTGCAGAGCGCGGCGATCACCCACATCTGGACGACGCTCAGCGCCAATGCCGTGCCCGGACCGGCCAACCGGCCGAGCCCGATGATGTGGCCGGCATAGACGAGGGCCGACACCAGGGTCAGGGCTTCGCCGAGCCCGATCGAGAAGCCGTTGAGCGACAGCACCCCGAGCCCGAGCGTGGCCAGCAGTGCGGCCACCCAGGTCAGCCCGGGGATCCGGGTCCGTAACAGCAGCGCCGCGAGCAGAGGCGTGGCCACCACGTACAGGCCGGTGATGAAACCCGACACGCTGGCGCTGGTCCGGTCGAGACCGAGGGTCTGCAGGATCTGGGCCACACCGTAGATCGCCCCGAGGAACACCCCGCTCACGACCGTTCGACGCTCCATCCGCAGACGGCGGCCGGCGATCAGGGTCAGGGCCAGCCCGGCGATGGCGAACCGGACGGCCAGGAGGTCGAGCACCTCCATCCGACTCACGACGTCCTTGATCATGAAGAACGTCGAGCCCCACGCGGCGGTCATGACCAGCAGGGCGGCGAAGGCGAGCAGCTCGATCCGGGTGGGGCGGGATGACACCGCGTCAGCCTAAGGGCAGTCGACCGACCGCGGACTACACCACGAAGATGGTGATCACCGAGCCCTTGGGGGCCTGGGACAGCGCCGGCGGATCGGTGCGGTGGACGTAGCCGAGACCGAGATAAATGGAGGCCTGACGGGTCCGGGTCTTGAAGCCGGCCGCCTCGAGCGTCTCCTTCGCCGCTTTGATCCCCATCCGGCTGACCGTCGGGACGGTCACCATGACCGGCCCCAGCGAGCGGGTCAGGGTGATCGTGGTGCCCTTGGCCGCCCGGCCCGAGCTCGGATCCTGCGTGAGGACCTCGCCGCGGGCGTACTTGTCGGAGTTGACCGCCTTGGCCTCGACGACCTGGAAGCCGGCCTTGGTCAGTGCGGTCTTGGCCGCGTCGGCGTCCTTGCCGCGGTAGTTGACGATCTTGATCGGCCGAGGACCGCGCGACACCTCGAGGGAGATCGCGGTGTTCGGCTTGAGGCTGGCCCCGGCCTTGTGCGATCCGCCCAGCACGATGCCGGCGACGATGGTCTCGCTGTACTTCTCGGTAACGGCGCCCACCCGCAGCTTGCTCTGCTGGACGGCGGTCTCGGCCGCCGACTGGGTCAGTCCGACCACGGTCGGCATCGGATAGCGCTCGGGTCCCAGGGACAGGGCAGCCTCGACCGTCGACCCCTTGCGGACCTTGCTACCGGGGCCGGGGTCGGTCTCAATGACCTCGCCCCGGGCCACCGACTCGCTGTAGCGATCACTGAACTGCAGCCTGACCTCGGACTTCGAGGCCACCTGCTCGGCTTCGGCCCGGGGCAGCGCAGCCAACGCCGGGGTGCTGGTGAAGCGTCCCTCGGTCAGATACCAGCCGGCCAGCGCCGCGAGGGTGGTGAGCAGCAGCACGATGAGCAGGGCCGCCAGACCGCGGCGGCGTTTGCGGACCTGCCGGGCCCGGAGGGCGGCGACCCGTTCGGGCGCCACCACCGACGACGTCCGCGGCACCGGGGGCGGCGGTGCTTCGAAAACGGTGGGCGGCGAGTACGCCGAGGTGGGGGTCGTCGGGCCCGAGAAGGCCGAGGCCGGACCCGGCGGCGGCGCGTACGAAACCGTCGGTGCCGACAACGCCGAGGTCGGCGTGGTGATCATCCGGGTCGGCGGGACCGGGCGGCGCGGATCGGGTACGAGCTGGGTGGCCTCGTAATCAGCCCGGTCGTCGGCTCCGACTTCGATGGCGATCGGCCCGGCGTACCCGCTGAGATCCTGGGTCAGCTCGACGTCGTCGGCGAGGCCCTGCTCGAGTGCGGACCGCACCCGGCGGACCTGGGTGAGCAGCACCCGGGCGTCGTGCGGGCGATGGTCGGCGTTGCGCGAGGTGGCCCGGGTGACCAGTGCGTCGAGATACGGCGGGATCGGGCCCGCGGTGGGGAAGGTCGACGGCCTGGGGACGTCTTTGTGGACGTGCGCGTACGCGACCTGGATCGGGGTGTCGCCGGTGTGCGGCTTGATCCCGGTGAGCAACTCGAACAACACGATGCCGGTGCTGTAGACGTCGGAGCGGGCATCGGATCGACCCGACACGACCAGCTCGGGTGGCAGATAGGACACGGTGCCGATCAGCAGGCCCTGGGTTGCGGTCTGGGTCTGCGACGAGATGGCTTTGGCCAGCCCGAAGTCGGCGACCTTGAGCTGGCCGCGGTCGCCGATCAGCACGTTCTCCGGCTTGACGTCGCGGTGCACCAGCCCGGCGTCGTGCGCGGCGGCCAGCGCCGAGAGCACCGGCTCGATGAGCTGCAACGCGCGCAGCGGGGTGAGCGGGGCATCGCGGTTGATCAGGTCGCGCAGCGTGCTGCCGTCGACGTACTCCATCACGATGTAGGGCCGGCTGATCCCGCCGTCGAGTCGTCCCTGGCCCTGGTCGAAGACCGAGACCACATTGGGGTGGGAGAGTTTGGCCGCGGCGCGGGCCTCGCGGTCGAACTTGCGCGCGAAGTCGGCGTCGTCACCGAGTCCGACGTGCATGATCTTGACCGCGACGGTCCGGGTCAGCCGGGTGTCGACGGCCTGGTAGACCGTCGCCATGCCGCCACGGGCCAGACGCTGGGTGATCTGGTAGCGACCGTCGAGGAGTTGTCCGACGAGCGGGTCGCCGACGGTCGACATGGGCACATCTGCTCCGAACACGGTGGGGAAAAGGGCCGTGTGGGCCGGTTCGCCGAGTCTAAGTGTGTGCTCGGGCTCACCCGGGGCAGGCGCGCCGGGCGGGGGGCGATTCCCGTAACCGCCCGTCGGCCTAGTCGATCCGTCCTGCATGGGTCGAGGATGCCTCCGCATACCGACGAACCGGAATCCGTCCCGCCAGCCGGGCCAGCCGACCGGCCGTCACCGCGTGCCGCATGGCTTGGGCCATCACCACCGGCGCCTCGGCCCGGGTCACCGCCGAGGCGAGCAGCACGGCGTCACAGCCCAGCTCCATGGCCAGCGCAGCCTCGGACGCGGTGCCGATCCCGGCGTCGAGGACGACCGGGACGGTCGCGCCTTCGACGATCAGCTCGATGTTGTGCGGGTTGCGGATCCCCAGCCCGGACCCGATCGGCGCTCCGAGCGGCATCACCGCGGCACAGCCGGCGTCGGCCAACTTGCGGGCCAGGATGGGGTCGTCGCTGGTGTAGGGCAGCACCACGAAGCCCGCGGCGACCAGGCGCTCGGCGGCGTCGAGGGTCTCGATCGGGTCCGGTAGCAGGGTCACCTCGTCGGCGATCACCTCGAGCTTGACCCAGTCGGTCTCCAACGCCTCGCGGGCGAGCTGGGCGGTGAGCACGGCCTCGGCGCTGGTGTAGCACCCGGCGGTGTTGGGCAGCACGGCGATGTCGTGCCGTTCGAGGATGTCGAGCACCGATCCCGGGGCGTTCGGGTCGATCCGCCGCATGGCCACCGTGGTCAGCTCGGTGCCCGAAGCGATCAGCGCGGCCTCGAGGACGTCGAGACTCGGCGCCCCGCCGGTGCCCATGATCAGTCGCGAGCCGAAGGTCCGACCCGCGATGGTGAGCTGCCGGTCAGCCACCCTGAACCGCCGTGACGATCTCGATCCGGGCGCCGTCGGCGACCTCGGTGGTGGCGTGTTCGGTGCGGGGGACCACGGTGCCGTCGACGGCGACCGCGATGCCACGGGGGGTGGCCTGACCGGGTGGGAGATCGAGCAGCTCGATCAGCATCGCGGGCGGGGTCACCTCACGCGGTTGGCCGTTCACCGAGACGATCATGGGCGTTCCTTTCGGCGAGGGGCGGAACCCCTCGGACTCACGCGGGATGCGGGATGCGGGTGCGGGCGAAGCGGTCGGGGGCGAAGGGTGCCGCGACCTCGGGCAGCTGGTCGCGGAGCACCAGCTCAGCGACCACGGCGGCGGTGATCGGGGTGAGCAGGACGCCGTTGCGGTAGTGGCCGGTGGCCAGGACCAGTCCGTCGAGCTCGCCCCGGCCGAGCAGCGGCGCGTTGTCGGGGGTCCCTGGTCGCCAGCCGACGCTGGTCTCGGTGAGCGCATATTCGGCGGTGATCGGCAGCACGGTCCGGGCGTCGCGGAGCAGCTCGTAGACTCCGCCGGCGGTGGGTCGGGCGTCGAAGCCGAGGTCCTCGACCGTGGCGCCGACCACCAGTTCGCGGCCGGCGGCGCGGGGCACCAGATAGACCTCCGTGCCCCGGCTGAAGGCGCGGACGGTGAGCTGCGGGCCGGGCAAGCGACCTCGGTCGAGCCGCAGGATCTGGCCCTTGATCGGGCGGACCGGGATGGCGTCGACCCCGGTCAGCTGACCGGCCCAGGCGCCGTTGGCCACCACCACGGTGCCGGCGGCGATCCGCGTGCCGTCGCTCAGCTCGACCCCGGTGACCCGGTTGTGGGCGGAGTGGACGCCGTGGACGAAGCCGGGTCGCTCGACCGCGCCGGCCCGGCGAGCAGCCTCGCGGACGGCGGTCCACAGCAACCGGTTGTCGCAGCTCCAGTCCTCCTGGACCAGCAGCCCGGAGCGGACCGACGGCGAGAGCAGCGGCTCGAGTGCCTTGGCCTCACGGCTGGTCAGCGGCTCGCACGGGTGTCCGATCCGACCGAGGAAGTCGGCGAAGGCGCGCAACCGGGCGGCGTCGTCGGCGTCGTAGCCGATCGACAGGGTCGGGGTGCGGTGCAGCCCGGACGGCAGGCCGCTGGCCTGCTCGAGCTCGGTCGCGAAGCTGTCGTAGAGCCGCAGTGACGCCAGGTTGAGCGGTAGCAGGCCCTGCTCGGTGAAGGTGGTCTCGCTGACCGGGGCGAGCATCCCCGCGGCGACGTGCGAGGCGGCGACCGCGGGCTCGCCGGTGACGATGGCCACGCGTACGCCGCCCTGGGCCAACCGCCAGCCGATGGCCGATCCGATCAGCCCGCCGCCGATGACGACGACATCGGGGTGGGTGCTGGGCGTGGTCACGTCGACGATTCTAGGGAGCCGGTTCACCGCCGCAACCTCGTGGCGCGGTGGTCTAGACTTGGCGGTATGCATCGCGTCGCGCTCCTTACCTAGCCGCGCAGTTCAGCGCGGCCGCCCCTGGTGCTCTCTCGGCACGGGGGTTTTTTCATGCCCGAGCCCACGTGGGTGCACGACGAGGAAGAAGCGAGATGACTGAGGTAGAGACTGAGCGGTCGGCGTACGACGCGGTTCGCGCGCAGCAGCGGTGGCAGCAGTTCTGGGAGACCGACCAGACCTTCCGCCCGCTCGACGACGGCAGCCGGGAACGGCGCTACGTCCTCGACATGTTCCCGTATCCGTCGGGCGACCTGCACATGGGTCACGCCGAAGCGTTCGTGATGGCCGACGTGGTCGCGCGGCACTGGAAGCTGAAGGGCTACGACGTCCTGCACCCGATCGGCTGGGACTCGTTCGGGCTGCCGGCGGAGAACGCGGCGATCAAGCGCAACGCCAACCCGGCCGACTGGACCTACGCCAACATCGAGACCCAGGCGAACTCGTTCAAGCGCTACGGGCTGAGCTTCGACTGGTCGCGACGGCTGCACACCTCGGATCCGGAGTACTACCGCTGGACCCAGTGGCTGTTCCTGCGCTTTTTCGAGCGCGGTCTGGCCTATCGCAAGGCCAGCTTCGTCAACTGGTGTCCGACCGATCAGACCGTGCTGGCCAACGAGCAGGTCGTCCAGGGTCTGTGCGAACGCTGCGGGTCCGTGGTCACCAAGCGCAAGCTGACCCAGTGGTACTTCAAGACCACCGACTACGCCGACCGACTGCTGACCGACATGGAGCAGTTGGAGGGCGGCTGGCCCGAACGCGTACTGACCATGCAACGCAACTGGATCGGCCGGTCCGAGGGCGCGTACGTGGACTTCGCCATCGAGGGGCGCGAAGAGCCGGTCACGGTGTTCACCACCCGACCGGACACCCTGTTCGGGGCCACCTTCTTCGTCGTCGCCCCCGATGCGCCACTGGCTGCGGAGGTCGTCACCGAGGAGCAGCGACCGGCGTTCGAGAGCTATCTCGAGCAGACCAAACAGGCCACCGAGATCGAGCGGCAGTCGACCGAGCGCCCCAAGACCGGGGTCTTCCTGGGCGTCTACGCCACGAACCCGGTGAACGACGAGCAGCTGCCGGTCTATGCGGCCGACTACGTGCTGGCCGAGTACGGCACCGGCGCGGTGATGGCCGTTCCCGCCCACGATCAGCGTGACCTGGACTTCGCCCGGACGTTCGACCTGCCGGTCCGGGTGGTCGTCGACACCGGCGGCGAGGATCCGGCGAGCACCGGCGTGGCCACCTCCGGTGACGGCAGCTACGTGGCGTCCGGACCGCTGGACGGGCTGAGCGACAAGCGAGCCGGCGTGGCCACGATCATCGCCCAGCTGGAGGCCGACGGGGTCGGCACCGGCGCCATCACCTACCGCCTGCGCGACTGGCTGCTGAGCCGACAGCGTTACTGGGGTTGCCCGATCCCGATCGTGCACTGCGACGCGTGCGGTGAGGTCGCGGTGCCCGACGGCCAGCTGCCGTTGGAACTGCCGTATCTCAAGGGCGAGGACCTGGCCCCGAAGGGCACCTCGCCGCTGGCCGCGGCGACCGACTGGGTCAACGTCGACTGCCCGACGTGCGGCGGCCCCGCCAAGCGGGACACCGACACGATGGACACCTTCGTCGATTCGTCCTGGTACTACTTCCGCTACTGCTCGCCCGGCTACACCGACGGACCGTTCGACCCCGACGACGTCCGACGCTGGATGCCGACCGCGCAGTACGTCGGTGGCGTCGAGCACGCGATCCTGCACCTGCTGTACATGCGGTTCTTCACCAAGGTGCTCTACGACATGGGCGTCGTCGATTTCGTCGAGCCGATGGAGCGGCTGCTGAACCAGGGCCAGGTGATCAACCAGGGCAAGTCGATGAGCAAATCGCTGGGCAACGGGGTCGACCTGGGCGAGCAGATCGACAAGTTCGGCGTGGACGCCGTGCGGCTGACCGTGGTCTTCGCCGGGCCGCCCGAGGACGACATCGACTGGGCCGATCTGTCGCCCGCCGGTTCGCTGAAGTTCCTGCAGCGCGCCTACCGGGTGGCGACCGAGGTGACCAGCGCCCCGGGTGCCGATCCGGCCGCGGGACACCTGCCACTGCGTCGTCAGACCCACCGCCTGCTGGCCGACATCGATCTGACCATCGAGGGCCAGCGGTTCAACGTCACCGTCGCGCGGATCATGGAGCTGGTCAACGCCACCCGTAAGGCCGTCGACGCCGGTGTCCCCACCGACGATGCGGCCGTCCGCGAGGCCGCCGAGGTGATCACCGTGGCCCTGAGCCTGGTCGCGCCGTACGTGGCCGAGGACATGTGGGAGGCGCTGGGGCACGCACCGTCGGTCGCGTCGGCCACCTGGCCGAGCGTGGACCCGAGTCTGCTGGTCGCCGATTCGGTCACCTGTGTCGTCCAGATCCAGGGCAAGGTCCGGGCCCGGTTGGATGTGGCTCCCGACATCGCCGAGGACGAGTTGCGCACGCTGGCTCTGGATGACGAGGCGGTGCGGCGCTCGCTGGCCGGTCGGGAGATCAAGAAGGTCATCGTCCGTGCGCCGAAGCTGGTCAACATCGTCGTCTAGCCGCCGGCGCACCGGCGCCGCGTGCGATCAGAACGTGCCCGCCAGGGTGGTCATCAGCCCGCGGTGGTCGGTGCCGGCGACCGTGAAGGCCCGCACCGAGGTCGCGGTCAGCTGCGACGAGATCATCACGTGGTCGATGGGGATCATCGGCGGAATGATCTGGTTGGCCGGCCAGGTCGGCAGCCAGCCGGCGCCGGCCACGTCGGTTGCGCTGCGCATCCCCTGCCGTCGGAGCTGCTGCATCGGTCCGTGGTCGTCGATCGCGTTGAAGTCCCCGGCCATGATGACCGCTCGCTCACCTTCCTCCGCGACCCGTTCGTTGAGGTCGATGTGCTCGTCGTACCAGCGTTGGCGACCGCAGTACGGGTTGCACGGATGGACCGCGAACAGCGTCAGCTCGCCGACCTCGGGGACCGCGACCTCGGTCCTCCACTGCTGGAACGACAGCCGGATCAAGGTGCTGGAGCTCAGCGGGTAGCGCGAGTACACCGCGGTGTCGCTGACCGCGGTGTCGGCGCCGCCGAGCGCGTACGCGAACCGCTCGCGCATCCCCAGCGCGTCGAGCGCCCCGAGCACGCGGGGCTTGGCCTCGACCAGGATGACGATGTCGGCCTGCTGCGCGTGCGTCCACACCTCGGCCGGATCTGCTTCACCGTCGTAGAGGTTGAGGCTCATCACGGTGAAGGTCGGCGTGGTGGCCGCGCGGCCGTCGGCCACGAAATCGGGCACCCGCCAGGACACCTGCAGTCCGAGCAGTGCCACCGTCGTGGCGGTGGCGATCAGGGCGAGCGGGGACCGGCGGGCCGCGACGGCGAGCAGGAATACGACGAGCGCGACGGTGGTGAAGACCAGACCGTGCGGGATGAACGAGGCGAGCAGGGCCGCGCCGTCGTCGGTCGGTGGAAACGTCCGTAGCACCACCGCCACCAGGCCGGGAAGCAGCGTGACGCCGCCCAGGAGCATTCGACGCTGATGGCGCCGAACCGGTCGGACGTCGTCCCAGGTCGCGGCGGAGCGGTGGTCCGAGGTCACTGGCTGCGTCGCGGGGCGGACGGGTTCCGCTTGGTCAGCCGGATCGATTCCGGGCGGGGCGGGTGCTCAGACTTCCGCCGGTCATCGGTATCGACCCACCCGTTGGCCCGATAGAAGTCACGGGCGACCTGGTTGTCCGACAGCACCCAGAGCTCGGCCTCGCGGGCTCCGCCGGAGTAGATCTCCAGGCTCGCGTACTCCAGCAGCGCGGTGCCGTAGCCGTGACGGATCTGGTGCCGGACCACGCCGAGATGCTGGATCGTCGTCTTGTCGAAGGCGACGTAGCCGATGGGGGTGTCGAACAACTCGAGGAGATAGACGCGGCTGTGCCGGTCGATCAGCCGCTGCCGCCACCGGCGGGTCACCGCCGTGACCGGGTAGGGGTATTCCTCGGGCGGGAAGATGTGGGCCAGGGTCTCCTCGCTCGCGGCGCGCTCCAGCCGGGTCAGCAACCGGGCCTCGTCGGGCCGGGCGCGGCGGATCCGCAACCCGGTCTGCTCATCCTCCAGCGGCGGATCGTGCTCCTCGAGGATGTCGATCAGTTCGTGGGCGATCCGGTCGGCGCGGGTCAGCCGGCCGCGGCGGGCCGCGTGGTTGGACTTCTGGATGCACCAGGCCTCGGCGACCGCGGCGTCGGATCCGACGATCAGCCCGTTCTCACCCGGGGCGATGACGGTGATGTCGTCCCAGTCGAAGGTGAGCCGTCGGAAGGGGTTGATCACCTCGACCCGGTCGGCGTCGACCTTCAGCCGTGGGTGCAGCCCGAACCGCCAGCTGTAGGCCAGCGCGAGCACGGTGAGCACGCCGAGACCGGCCGGGATCCACGGTGAGGCGTCGTTGCGGTAGATCAGATAGGCCAGGACGGGGATGACGATCCCGGACGCGACCGTGAAGATCCACATCAGGGTCAAAGTCGCAGCCCCGGCGCGCCACGTGCGTCGGGTCGGTTCGCTCATCGGTACTTTCTCCTACGCTGAGCAGGTGGCCGGCGTGGCAGTGGTGACCGACTCTACGTCCTCACTCGACCCCAGGCGCGCCGCTCTCGCCGGAATCACCCTGATCCCGCTGCAGGTGGTGATCGACGGTCACAGCCGGCCGGAGACCGAGGTGCCACCCCGTCAGGTCGCCGCAGCCCTGCGCTCCGGATCGCGGGTGAGCACCTCGCGGCCGACCCCCGAGGTCTTCGCCGCCGCGTACGCCGCACTGGCCGCCGCCGGACACTCGGCCATCGTCTCGGTCCACCTCAGCCAGCGGATCTCGGGCACGGTCGGTGCGGCGGAGCTCGCGGCGGCCGCGACGGCGATCCCGGTCACGGTGATCGACAGCCGGACCGTCGGGATGGCGGTGGGGTTCGCGGCGTTGGGCGGCGCCGAACGGGCCGCCGCCGGTGCGTCGGCGGCAGCCGTGGCCGAACTAATCCGCGAACGGGCCACAGGATCCAGCCTCTACTTCTGCCCGGTCACCCTGGAGTATCTGCGGCGGGGCGGTCGGATCGGCGCCGCGGCGGCGATGCTCGGCTCGGCGCTGTCGGTGAAACCGTTGCTCAGCGTCGAGGACGGCGAGATCCGGGTGTCCGAGCGGGTGCGGACCACGTCGAAGGCGCGGGCCCGGCTGGAGGAGCTGAGTCTGGCCGCGCTGGCCCGGGCGGCCGGCCGATCCGACGTCGACGTCGCCGTGCACCACCTCGACGCGGCTGAACCGGCGGCGGCGTTGGCCGAGCGGCTGGCCGGACGGCTGTCGGGCAGCGAGGTCGTCGTCGCCGAGCTCAGCGCCGTGCTCGGCGTCCACGTCGGGCCGGGCACGCTCGGGGTCGTCGTCACGCCGCGCACCGGCTGAGTTATCCCCAACCGGGTGGCCGAGCCGAGGTTGTCCACAGATCTGCGCCGAGCCGGCACGAACGGGGTCGACGTCCTTAGGTTCATAGGGCGTGAGACGTCGAGACGTGCCGGACCCCGAGTTGTCGCGAATGGCCACCGAGCGGTTGCGGGGGCTGCTGGAGGAGCGCCGCCCGCGTCGGGCCGTGCCCGAGCGCGCCGGCCCCGTCGCCGTGGCGGTCGAGCGGTCACCGGGGCCGGGACCGGGACCGGTCGAGTCGGATCCGCTCGATGCGCTCCCGCCGCTCGACGACGCGCCGATGCGGCAGCCGCTGTTCGCCCGGCGTCACCTGGTGGTCGTGGTCGCACTCGTGCTGCTGGGGTTGGTCGGCAGCGGATGGGCCCTGTTGCGGGCGCGGCCGGTGGCCATCGCCAGCCCGGCCCCCGTGGTGACGAGCACAGTTCCCTCGGCTGAGCCGAGTCCGAGTGTCTCGGCGCGGAGAGACATCGTGGTGCACGTGATCGGGGCCGTACGCCGCCCCGGGCTGGTGGAGCTCCCCGAGGGTGCTCGGGTCGCCGAGGCGATCGACCTGGCCGGCGGCATACGCGGCAACGCCGATCCCGGCGAGCTCAACCTCGCGCAGGTGCTGGCCGACGGCGAGCAGATCGTCGTCGGGACCCGGAAGAAACCCGTGGGGGAGGTCCGCGGCGGGTCGGGTGGGTCCGGCGGTGGGGCCGGGGACGGGGGCGCCGGCACGGTGCTCGATCTGAACCGGGCCACCCAGGCCGAGCTCGAAACGCTGCCCGGCGTCGGACCGGTGACCGCGGGCAAGATCCTGGCCTGGCGGACCGAGCACGGGCGGTTCGGCAAGGTGGAGGAGCTGCAGGAGGTCTCGGGAATCGGCCCCAAGACCTATGCCGAGATCGCCCCGCAGGTCCGGGTGTGAGCGGTGAGGACCCCATCCGTCTCGTCGCTGGGCGCCGCGACGGCGACCGGTGAGCCCCGCGACCTCCGGGTGGTGCCCCTGGCGGCGGCCGCCTGGGCCGCGGCCTGGCTCGGGACCGGCGGCACCGCGTGGGCCTGGTTGCCGGCGGTCGCCGGGGTCGTGGTGATCGTGGTGGCCGGGCTGCCGACGCGGTCGCGCGGTCAAATGTGGTCGAGGGTTGCGGTCGGTCTGGTGCTCGCCGGGGTGACCGCCACCGCGACGGCGGGCGCCCATCGGCTCACCACCGGCCCGGTCGCTGCGCTCGCCGCCGACCGGGCGAGTGTCGGGGTGGTGCTGGTCCCGCGGACCGATCTGCAGGTCCGCGCGGGGACGGGCCCCCGCGGTTCGTACGGGACGACCCGCGCCGTGGCGGTCGAGTTGCACAGCCGCGGAGGGACGCAACGGCTTCGGGTGCCGGTGCTGATGGTGGTGACCGGCGCGGCGCTGCCAGGGTGGTCGGCGGTCCGGGTCGGGAGCCGGGTCCTGGTACGTGGTCAGCTCGTCACGCCCGACCCGGGTGCCGACGTGGCGGCGATCCTGCGGGTGCGGGCGCCGCCGGAACTGGTCGGCCGGCCGTCGGCGACCCTGCGAGTGGTGGAGCGGGTCCGGCAGGGACTTCGGGACGCGGTGGCGTCCCGGCGGCCCGACCCGCGGGCGTTGGTGCCCGCGCTGGTGGTGGGGGACACCTCGGCGATGACCACCGGTCTGAACGAGGACTTCCGCGAGACGGGGCTGACCCACCTGACCGCGGTGTCGGGCGCCAACCTCACCCTGCTCCTGGCCTTCCTGCTGACGGCCGGGCGGTGGTGCGGCATCCGGGGCTGGTGGCTGCGAGCGATCGGTCCGGTGGCTGTGCTGATCTTCATCCTGCTCTGCCGGAGCGAGCCGAGTGTGCTGCGGGCGGCGGCGATGGGGGTGGTCAGCCTCGCTGCACTCGGCTCAGGTGCGCGGCGGGCCGGGCTGCGCAATCTGGCCGTGGCCGCGTTGGCCCTGCTGATCGTCGACCCGTTCCTCAGCCGGTCGGTGGGCTTCGCCCTGTCGGTGCTGGCCAGCGGCGGGATCGTCTGGTGGGCCCGGGGGTGGACGGAGGCGCTGCAACGCTGGGCGCCACGGATGGTCGCCGAGGCGGTGGCCATCCCGGTGGCGGCGCAGCTGGCCACCCAGCCCGTGGTCACCGCGATCGCCGGGCGGATCAGCCTGTCCGGTCTGCTGGCCAACGCCCTGGCCGGGCCCTGGGTCGGGCCGGCCACGGTGCTCGGGTTCGCGGCGGCCGGAGTCTCGCTGCTCAGCGGAACGGCGGCGGCGGTGATCGCTTTCGGTGCGGCGTGGTCGGCGCAGGCGATCATCTGGATCGCGCGGGTCGGGGCCCAGCTGCCCGGGACGTCGTGGAGCTGGCCGACCTCGGTCCCGGCGTTGGTGTGGCTTGGTGTCGGTTGCCTGACCCTGGCCCAGTTGATGAGCGGGTTGCTGGCTCGGTGGTGGTGCTGTCTGGCCGTCAGCATGCTGCTCACCCTCGGACTCGGCGTGGCCCCGCGACCGCCGGGCTGGCCACCCCGTGACTGGTCGTTGGTGGGTTGCGACGTCGGTCAGGGCGACGGATTGGTCGTGCGCACCGCGCGCCACGAGGCCGTCGTGGTCGACACCGGACCGGATCCGCGGGCGATGGATCGCTGCCTCGACCAGCTCGGCGTGCGATCGGTCCCGCTGCTCGTCCTGAGCCATTTTCACGCCGACCACGTGGACGGTCTGCCCGGTCTGGGTCGGCGCCCGGTCGGTGAGGTGTGGGTCGGCCCGCTGGCCGAGCCCGCGTACGAGGTGGTTCGGATCGACGCCTGGGCTCGCACCCGCGGGGCGCGGGTGGTGACGCCGGCGCCGGGCCTGGTGGCTGCGATCGGGAGTACCGAGATCCGGGTGCTCGGACCGGTGCCGCATCCGGTCGAGGGGGATGCCTCGTCGGTGCAGAACGACCAGAGCCTGGTCGTGGCGATCAACACCGGGGGACTCCGGGTGTTGCTCGCCGGTGACGTGGAGCCGGCTGGTCAGCGGGCCATTCTGCGCACGGGGGCCGATCTGCGGGCCGATGTCCTCAAGATCCCGCATCACGGGTCGTCGCGGCAGGACCCCGAGTTCTTCGCCGCCACCGGCGCGCGGGTCGCGCTGGTCAGCGCCGGGGTGGACAACGACTACGGCCACCCGGCCCCGCGTACGGTCCAGCTGGTCGCCGGGCTCGGGATGACGCTGCTGCGGACCGACCAGCAGGGCTCGGTCGCGGTGGGTCGCGATGGGGCGGGTCGGCTCGTGGCCACCGCGCAGCGGCAGCCGTGAGCCCGGTGCGGTCAGACGACCACCGGGAGCCGTTCGGGTCCACGCAGGGTTGTGCCCGGCCGCATCACCAGGGGACCGTCGCAGCGCAAGGAGGGAAACCGGACGGCCAGCGCGCGGAGGGCGCGGCTGAGTTCGAGCCGGGCCAGCGGGGAGCCGAGGCAGTAGTGGATGCCGCCGGAGAAGGCCAGGTGTTCGCCGGCATCGGAGCGGGTGATGTCGAAACGGTCGGGGTCGACGAACACGTCGGGATCCCGGTTGGCAGCGGCCAGCAGCGTGACGACCCACTGGTCCTTCTCGATCCGCGTCCCGGCCAGCTCGACGTCGCGGTGCGCGACCCGGACGGTCTGCTGGACCGGAGGGTCGAAGCGCAACACCTCCTCGGTGACGGCCGCGGCCCGCTCGGGCTCGGAGACCAGCAGTTCCCACTGGCTGCGGTCGTGGAGCAACCAACGCACGCCGTTGCCGATCGCGTTGACGGTGGTCTCGAAGCCGGCGATCAACAGCAGCCGGGTCAGCGAGGCCAGCTCGGACTCGGACAAGCGGTGACCCTGCTCGCCGACCAGCCCGGCCACCAGGTCGTCACCGCTTCGGTCGCCCGTTCGCTCGGCCAGCAACGCGGAGAAGAGGCGGGCCAGTTCGGCGTCGGCCGCGGCGACCGCCCGGGCCTGGCGCACCGACCAGACGCCGTCGAGGGCCCGGGCGATGGTCGAGCCGAGCCGACGGAACCGCTCCGGATCGTTCGGCAACCCGAGCAGCTGGGTCATCACGGTGATCGGCAGCGGCGAGGCGAAGTCGGCCATCAGATCGAACCGGCCCCGCCTTTCGCAGTCGTCGAGGAGCTCGTCGATCGCCGTGTCGATGAGCGGGATGTAGCCGTCCAACCGCCGCGGGGTGAACGCCGGAGCGGCCAGCCGTCGGATCCGGGTGTGATCGGGCGGGTTGATGGTCAGCAGCGACAGATCGATCAACTCCCCGTGCACCTGGTCGACACCGTCGAGTGGGCTCACGCCGAACGACCGGCTGCGGAGCACCTCCTGGCAGATCCGGTGCCGGGTGGTGCTGTAGTTGCCGAGCCGGGTCGGCACCAGGTCGCCCTCGGCGCGCAGTTGCTCGTAGAGCGCGTACGGATCGGTGCGGTCGCCGGGCGACACCAGTCGACTGAACAGGTCGCCGCGGATCCGGGCCCAATAGGCCAGCCGGACCCGCTGCCCGTACATCCCGCCGATGAAGCCGGCCGCAGTCCGGACCTGACGGGCGCGCTTCGACAGCGGCGTCGGTGCAGCAGTGGTCACCCGGCCATTGTCGTCCGGGTCGTCCCTCCGCCACCGCGACGGATGATCGTACCGATCGTGATCCCGCCCGGCCCGGTAGCCCTCGCGAGCCCAGCGGGCCGCCCTCGCGGTCGGTCGCCGACTCGCTCACCGCGGACCGGTGATCGGATCGAAGCGGACCGTCCGGTCCTCGCACCGCACGACCACCGTCGGCTGTTTCTCGCCGCGGGTCAGATGGCCCGCGGCCCGGTAATCGCCCCCGGGCACGGCGGCGAAACGGATCCGCATCGGGCGGCTGCGGTCCTCCCCGCACCGCCAGCTCCACAGCAACTTCTGTTCGTATGCGGCGACCGCGAACAGCTCATCGGCCTCACCACTCAGCCGATCGGTGCCGGCGATGACGATCACCGGGCCGTACTGGGCAGCGATCGGCGTGGTCGTGATGGCCGCGCCGCCCGGCGTGCTCGCCTTGACCGGATCGAGGCCGGTGGGCAACGTGTGGCTGACCATCTGCCGGTAGCCCACGTACGTGGTCAGCGTGCGGCAGGTGAAACCGCTGACCACCGCCGTCTCCTCGGGGCCGGACGGCTGACCGGTGGGCGGTTGCAGGATCCAGGCCCCGCAGGCGAAATGGCCGGAGCGCGCCGGGCTCACCGTGGCCAGCATCTCGGCGCGCTGCCCGGCCGAGGTGGCGGTGGGCCAACCGAGCAGTCCGACGAACAGCAACGCGGCAAAGAGCGCGAGGACCGGTCGGATCGAGGTCTGCCGGAGCGGCCAGCACTGGTAGAGCAGCCAGACGGCCAGACCGACGGCCAGACCACACAGGTAGAACAGCAGCGTGCTCGGGGTCCACAACGCCGCGAGCCGGAACGCGACCTCGTTCTGCTGCAAAGTGGCGGCCACGTCGCGCAGGTCGCCGCCGAACAGCCAGCGGCCGACGGCGGTCGGAACGGGCCCGATCGCCGCGTACACGATCAGCAGCGGCAGCCCGTCACGAGCGCGTTTGGGTGGGAGGTCGAGCGGGGCGTTGAAGATCTTGCCGACCGTGGCGTAGCCGGCGGCGACCAGCCAGGCGATCAGCACCAGGACGCTCAGCGCGCTCCCGCCGATCCGGCCGGTGGCCGCCAGGACGAGGATCACGATCACCGCGGTGACCAGACCGACCGCGAACGGGATGGCCAGCAGCACCGGTCCGAGCCAGAGCCGCGAACTGCGGCACAGGCCGAAGAGCACCCAGCTGGCCGCCAGCAGCACCACGGCGGCCAACCCCCACGAGCCGTCCTGCGCCGTCACCTGACGGGTCCCGGCGCTGGTCAGTCCGGTCGAGGCCAGGGGCGCCAGCTGGGTCAGCCACCAGTGTCGGGTCGGGAAGTGACTGGTCTCGGGCAGCCAGTACTGCAGGAAGAAGACCGCCTGGATCCCCGAGACGAGGGCCAGCGGGACGGCAGCGGCGAGCCGCGCCGACCGCAGCCGGTCGGGGTCCTCCGAGCCGAGTGCTTCGAGGGTGGGTGCCGTCGGGCGAGCCACGTCGTACCGGACCGAGCTCATCGTCGACGCCGCGCGGGGGGAACGGTCACCGGCCGGCGTACTGCTCGGTCGTCGGGGCTCCGCGGCTGGTCACCGGGAGCAGGGCGCGCAGGGCCTCGCGGTTGATGCCGCGGTCGGCGTCGATCTGACTGACCCAGGAGCGGAGCAGTTCCTCGTACGTCTCGGCGCGCAGACAGACCAGCCGCACCGAGGCGACGTCGAGATGCAGTCGCAGATCCTCCTCCATCCGGCTCTCGGCCCAGGCACTGACGACGTTGTCGGCCACCGCGACGACCGTGGCGCTGCGCCCTTCGGTGACCGAGGCGATGCCGACCAGTTCGGCATCGCACCAGCGTCTCCAGACGCGTTCGAGCGCGGCGTCGCGCCGCAGGTCGAGCCGCTGCGGTGCGCGGGCCCGTCGGGCAACGGCGCTCTCCACCGGCGGCGCCGTCGGGCCGGGACCCGAGGTTCGAGCCGGCGGCTCGCGTCCACCCGGCAGGGCCGGACGCGCCGTGGGCGACTCGGATGCGGACCCGGCTTCGTCCTCGGCCGGGAGGGCCCTGGGTCCGGTGGCCGGTTCGTCGTGACTCTCCTGCACCGTGATGGTCTCGATCCGCAGCAGCCCCCCGGCCAGCGTGCCGCGGGGCAGCCGCCCCTCGAGCAGTCGATCGAGCCCGGCGCCGCGCAGACCGGGTAGCTGACCGGCCCCGGCGGCCGCCCGCAGCTCGGCCGTCACCTCGGTCTCGATCCGGCGGAGCAGATGATCCTCGAGCCCCGCCCGGTGCTCGGCGGCGGCCTCGAGCAGGGGCTGGAACCGGTCGCGGTCGCTCACCCGCACGGTGATCCTCGCGGTGATCGGATCGAGCGACCGACGATCCTGGGTGGTCAGATCGCCGGCCTGGATCCGAACGGTGGTCGGTTCGGTGTTGATCACCAGGACCTCGACCGGATCGCGCCAGGGCAGCAGCGCGGGGACCAGATAGCGGCCGGGCTCGACCAACCGTGGGGCCTGATCCCGGGGGAGCAGCACCGCGACGGTTCCGCGTCGGACGACGGTGAGCCGCTCGAGCCTGCTCGGATCACCCACCAGGCGGAGCTCGGTCGATGGCCGACGGACCGGCCGTGCGGGTCCGGGCGCGCCGGACTGTCGCTGGGCGCGGCGACGGCGGATCGCCCACGTCGCCAGCCCGATCACCAGCCTGCCGGCCACCCCGTCCTCCCTGCGTCCGTTTCGGCATGTATACCAACCACAGTGGTTCCGGGCGCTCAGGCGCTACCGGCGTGATCCGATAACTGTCGGTCCCGGCTGGCATGCTGGGTGCCATGGCAGCACGCGCATCCGGTTCGGCCCGTGGTTCGGGTACCGAACGCGGCTCGGTCTTCGGCCGGACCGTGCTGATCAGCGGACCCGAGGCGTTGTTGGCCGATCGCGCCGTCGGCGACCTGCGCCGCCGGGTGGTGGCTGAGGCGCCGGAAGCCGACGTCTCCGAGATCGAGGCGTCCCGACTGGACCCGGCCCGGCTGGTCGAGATGACCAGCCCGTCGTTGTTCGCCGCCCGGCGAGCGGTGGTGATCACCGATGCCGCGGGGCTGCCGGCCGACTACGTGCCCGACGTGGTGGCGGTCGCCGCCGCGCGGATGCCCGATCTCGCTTTCATCGTGGTCCACGGTGGTGGGGTCAAGGGCAAAGGTCTGCTCGACAAGCTCAAGGCGGCCGGGGTCGAGGTGATCGACTGCCCGGCGGTGAAGGCGTGGGAGCTGCCCCAGTTCGTCTCGGCGGAGGCCCGGAAGGCCGGGTCGTCGATCGACAACGGGGCGGCGCAGGTGCTGGTCGACGCCGTCGGACACGACCTGCGCGCGCTGGCCGCTGCGGTCGGCCAGCTGCTGGCCGACGGGGACGGCTCACCGATCAGCGAGGAACACGTCGGTCGTTACTTCGGTGGACGCTCGGAGGTCACCAGCTTTGCGGTGGCCGACGCCGTGCTGGCCGGGCGGACGACGGTCGCGATGGAGCAGCTGCGTTGGGCGTTGTCGACGGGGGTGGCGCCGGTGTTGTTGACCAGCGCCTTGGCCTCGGGTCTGCGGGGACTCGGCAAACTCATGACCGCCGGCGGCGGGCTCCGCGAGGCGGATCTGGCGCGGGACGTCGGCGTGCCGCCGTGGAAGCTCAAGTCGATGCGGGCGCAGGTCCGCGGCTGGGATCAGGCGGGCCTGGCCCGGGCGCTGACCGCGGTCGCCCGAGCTGACGCCGACGTCAAGGGTGCGGCCGATGACGCCGACTTCGCCCTCGAGCGTGCACTGCTGAGCATCGCAGCGGCGCGCGGCGGGAACTGACCGGACCGGCCTCCCCCTTCGAGCGTCGGCGGCACCGGCGCGGCTCCACAGCACGAAGCCATCGGCGATCTACCCTCGCGCCGTGGGTCTTTCCCCTCACGCGCGCTGGCTGGCCGCTCTGACCGTCGCCGTGGTCGCGACCGGTTGCTCCGGCGGGCCTGCGGACCCGTTCGGTGCCCCCAGCCGCTCGGCCGCCACCTGCGCCACCCCCGGTGCGTCGCGGGCGTACGCCGACGTGCCTACCTCGCTGGTGCCCGGGCTCTCGCTCCAGGTCCGCACCGACGAGGCGTCGCGGTTGCACGCCGGCACTCCGGTGATCCCCGGTCTCGCCGTACTCAACACCGCCGTGGCCGACGACGTGACCGAGGCGATGCAGCGGTTCCGCGACGTCCCCGACGGCGCCGGCGAGCTCAACGTGAATTGGCGGCTGACCGGGGTGTCGCCGCGTACGGTCGGCATCCTGCTCCAGATCGTGCGACGTGATCCCGGTGGCGAGCACTCCCAGACCAGTGTCCGGTGGTACGACCGCTCGGCGGCCCGCCTGCTGAGCGGGGGCGAGCTGTTCACCGCCGATGGGCGCCGACGGCTCGAGCAGCGGGTGGCCCGCGATCTGTGTACCGACCAGCAACTCCCGGCCGATCCGACCGCGGCGTTCGCCGCCGACGGCAGTATGATCCTCACCCTGGGAGAGGCCGATCCGACCGCGTACGTGGTGCCGGCCGGTGACGCGACTGATTGGCTGTCCGGGGCCGGTCGCCGTGCCCAGGCCGCGGCGGTGACCCCGCAGCCCCTCCCCGCCGTGCCCGACGACGACGTTCCGCCCGGCCCCCAGGTCGAGCCGTCGGTAGGGCCGACGCCCACCCGGTCGACCCGGCCGAAGCCGACCTCGAAAACGTCGGCGAAGCCGAAGGCCGAGCCGACGAGCCCGCGGAAGACGACCAAGCCCAAGCGCGCCCATGCGGTCGACTGCGCGGAGAAGCGCTGCGTGGCCCTCACCTTCGATGATGGGCCGGGCGCGTACACGACCGAGCTGGTCCGGATGCTGGAGTCCGCCGGAGCGCCGGCCACCTTCTTCATGATCGGTGGGCAGGTCGATGCGTCGCCGACCGTGGCCCGACGGGTGGCGCGGGGTGGGTTCGAGATCGGCAGCCACACCTACAGCCATCCCGACCTGACCCGGCTGAGCGAGGCCGAGATCGGCGATCAGCTCGACCGCACCACACGGGCCCTGCTGCGGGCCACCGGGCAACGACCGACTCTGCTGCGCCCGCCGTACGGGGCCCGCGACAAGCAGGTCGACCATGCGGCCGCGCGAGCCGGGTTGAGCGAGGTGCTGTGGGATGTCGACACCCTCGACTGGAAGCACCGGAAGTCGTCGTCGGTGCGTCGGTCGGTCCGCACACAGGTGCGACGCGGATCGATCGTGCTGATGCACGACATCCATCCGACCACCGTGGCGGCGGTGCCGCGCATCGTCACCGAGCTACGGCGGTCGGGCTACACGCTGGTCACGGTCAGCCAGCTGATCGGCACGTCACGACCGGGAACCTTGCACTTCCGGGCCGGCTGAGCCCCGTCGATCCACTGCAGCAGCGGGGTCGGTGTGGACTCATGTCGGCTGGAGCACGCACAACGTCCCGACCACCAGATGAGTGGCCGGGACGTCGTACGGACTCGGCAGGCGGATTACGCCGCCTGGTCGGGCTGCCGGGGGACCGGAGTCCCCGTGGCGGGCGGTCAGCCCAGCCGGGCAGCCTGGGCCGCGATCGCTGATTTGCGGTTCGCGGCCTGGTTCTTGTGGATGACGCCCTTCGACGCGGCCTTGTCCAGCTGCCGCGATGCGGCGCGGGCGAGCTCGACGGCCTTCGTGGGGTCGCCGGCCTCGGAAGCCTCGCGGAAGCGACGGATCGACGTCTTGAGAGCAGACTTGAGCGCCTTGTTGCGCTGACGCGACTTCTCGTTCGTCTTGATCCGCTTGATCTGGGACTTGATGTTTGCCACGGGCCTACTTGTTCTCTCGTCGAGGGTCTGTCGGGGCGCCCGGCCTGCGGACGCGACCGCTCACACTATCAGCGGCACCGCGACGGGCTCAAATCTGCGGGCGATGACGACTGCCAGTGCCGGGCGCCCGCCAGCGCGATCACCAGGTCGACGTGCATCATCTCGGTCCCGCACGCGCGCAGCCAGCGGGTGTGGGCCGCAGGTTCGTGGATTGGGTCTGGCGGTGGGACATGGGAGGATGGTCCGTTGTGAGCGCGAGTCCCGTCGTCGGTCGTACCGACCCTTCGATCATCCGGAACTTCAGCATCATCGCGCACATCGACCACGGCAAGTCCACCCTGGCCGACCGGATGCTGCAGCTGACCGGCGTGGTGGACGCCCGCTCGATGCGCGCGCAGTACCTCGACCGGATGGACATCGAGCGCGAACGCGGCATCACCATCAAGTCGCAGGCCGTGCGGATGCCGTGGACCACCAGCAACGGCAACGCGGCGGCCCCGGGGGTCGCCGACACCTACGTACTGAACATGATCGACACCCCAGGTCACGTCGACTTCACCTACGAGGTGTCCCGGTCACTGGCCGCCTGCGAAGGTGCCGTGCTGCTGGTGGACGCCGCGCAGGGCATCGAGGCGCAGACCCTGGCCAACCTGTATCTGGCCCTCGAGGCCGACCTGCACGTCATCCCGGTGCTGAACAAGATCGACCTGCCGAGCGCCCAGCCCGAGAAGTACGCGGCCGAGCTCGCCCACATCATCGGCTGTGACCCGTCCGAGGTGCTCAGGGTGTCGGCCAAGACCGGGGTCGGTGTACCCGAGCTGCTCGACAAGATCGTCCGCGAGATCCCCGCACCCGTCGGTGAGGCGAATGCCCCGGCCCGTGCGCTGATCTTCGACTCCGTCTACGACACCTACCGCGGCGTGGTCACCTACGTCCGGGTGGTCGACGGTCAGCTCAGCCACCGCGAGCGGGTGCTGATGATGTCGACCAAGTCGGCCCACGAAGCCCTCGAGGTCGGGGTCATCTCACCCGATCCCTTGAAGTCCGCCTCGCTCGGGGTCGGCGAGGTCGGGTACCTGATCACCGGGGTCAAGGACGTCCGGCAGTCGCGGGTCGGCGACACCGTCACCTCGGTGGTCCGCCCCGCCGCCACCGACCTGGGCGGCTACCGACATCCGAACCCGATGGTCTTCGCCGGTCTGTACCCGATCGACGCGGCCGACTACCCGGAGCTCCGCGAGGCGCTCGACAAGCTGCAGCTCAACGACGCGGCGCTCGCGTACGAGCCCGAGACCTCGGGCGCGCTGGGCTTCGGGTTCCGGATCGGCTTCCTCGGCCTGCTGCACATGGAGATCGTCCGCGAGCGACTCGAGCGCGAGTTCAACCTCGACCTGATCTCGACCGCGCCCAGCGTGGTCTACCGCGTGGTGCTGGAGAACGGCAGCGAGCTGACCGTGACCAACCCGTCGGAGTATCCGACCGACGGCAAGATCGCCGAGGTGCACGAACCGGTGGTCAAGGCGACGATCCTGGCTCCGAGCGAATACATCGGGGTCATCCTCGAGCTCTGCCAGACCCGTCGCGGCGTCCAGCAGGGGATGGACTACCTGTCGGCCGACCGGGTCGAGATCCGCTACACCCTGCCGTTGGCCGAGATCGTCTTCGACTTCTTCGATGCCCTCAAGTCGCGGACCAAGGGCTACGCCAGCCTCGACTACGAACAGGCCGGTGAGGAACTGTCCGACCTGGTCAAGGTGGACATCCTGCTGCAGGGTGAGCCGGTCGACGCTTTCTCGGCCGTGGTGCACAAGGACAAGGCCTACGCCTACGGCCTGATGATGGCCGGCAAGCTGAAGGACCTGATCCCTCGGCAGCAGTTCGAGGTGCCGATCCAGGCCGCGATCGGCGCTCGGGTGATCGCCCGCGAGACCATCCGTGCGATCCGCAAGGACGTGCTCGCCAAGTGCTACGGCGGCGACATCACCCGTAAGCGCAAGCTGCTCGAGAAGCAGAAGGAGGGCAAGAAGCGGATGAAGATGGTCGGCCGCGTCGAAGTCCCCCAGGAAGCCTTCGTCGCCGCACTCTCCACCACCGAGCCGACCAAGGCCGACAAGAAGTAGCCGCCGATCCGCGGCGTCTAGTCGATCCCCGAGCGTTCGACGCCGGCGACCAGGTAGCGCTGCAGGAAGACGAAGACCAGCAGCACCGGGATGATGGCCACCACCGCTCCGGTGAAGAGCGCGGTCTGGTCGACCCGTTGCGAGGTCATGAAGCTGCTCAGCGCGACCTGGACGGTGCGGTGCTGCGGGTCCTGGCCGATCAGCAACGGCCAGAGGAACGCGTTCCACGACCCGATGAAGGTGATGGTGGCCACGGCGGCGCTGATCCCGTACGCGTTGGGCATCACCACCGACCAGAAGGTCCGCCAGTAGCCCGCCCCGTCGATCGACGCTGCCTCCTCCAGCTCCTTGGGGAAACCGAGGAAGAACTGTCGGAACAGGAACGTCGCGAAGGCCGAGAAGACGACCGGAATGATCAGACCGCGCAGCGTCGAGATCCAGCCCAGGCTGGACACCATCACGAAGCTGGGGACGAAGGTCACCGCGGCCGGGACCATCAAAGTGACCACGGTCAGCCCGAGGATGACCGTGGCGGCCCGGTTGGCGATCCGGGCCAGTCCGTACGCGGCCAGGGCCGAGATGAACACCGTCGCGGCGGTCTGCACGACGGCCACCACCAGCGAGTTGGCCAGGCTGCGGACGATCGCCACGTTCTCGTTGGCGAACAGCGACCGCAGGCCGGCCAGGCTCGGATCGGCCGGGACGATCACCCACCGGGCCGCGGCCATCTCAGCCCGGGTCGACAGCGCGTTGCGGATCAGCACGTAGAACGGCACCAGGAAGACGGCGGCCAGCACGATCAGAGTGACGTGGCGAGCGACCTCGGCCGGGCGTACGCGGCGGCTCACGGCGTCACCCCGGTGGTGCTGCGCTGGTCGCCGAAACCGAAGGCCTTGACCTGGATCAGCCCCACGAGGGCCACGACCAGGGTGAGGATGACCGTGCCGGCGCTGCCCAGGCCGAGGTCCTGGCTGCCCTGGCCGAGCGAGATCAGATAGAGGTAGACCAGCGGCGGCCGCGCGAACGGCGGGTAGGTGCCGACCGAGATCAGCGTGTTGTAGAACTCGTCGAAGGCCTGGAAGGCCCCGATGACCAGCAGCAGGATCACCGCGACCGAGGTGGCCCGCAGCTGCGGCAGGGTGATGTGGCGGAGCAGTCGCCACCCGGTGGCGCCGTCGATCGCCGCCGCCTCATAGGTGTCGGTCGGGATCCGGTTGAGCCCGGCGATGAACAGGATCATGTAAAAGCCGACCTGAAGCCACAACCGCAGGCTCACCAGCACGATCCAGTAGAGATAGTGCTCGCCGCTCAGCCACTCGACCGGGTCGCCGCCGAAGGCTCGGATCATCGAGTTGATCAATCCGAACCGGGCGCCGTTGAAGATCGACAACCGCCAGATCATCGCCGCGATCACGTACGAGCACGCGGTCGGCAGGAAGAAGGCCGATCGGAAGAACGCCCGCGCGAACCGGGCCCGGTTGACCAGCAGGGCGAGGCCGAGCGCAGCCGCGTACGTGGTCGGCACGATGAACACCGCGAAGACCGCGAAGGTCGCCATGCTGGAGAGGAAGTCCCGGTCGCGCAACAGGTAGAGGTAGTTGCCGAAGCCGACGAACCGGGTCGGGGTCACGGTGTTGCGGGCATCGAAGAAGGACAGGTAGAGGCTCCACAGCACCGGGACGTAGATGAAGACGAGCAGTCCGGCCGTGAAGGGCCCGACAAAGACCCAGAACCACAGCCGGCGGCTTCGGCGTCGAGCGATGAAGGTCACCGAGCGGTCAGCGGTTGACCCGGGCGATCTCGCTCTTGGCCTTGGCTGCGACCTTGCCGACCTCGGTCTTCGGGTCGGCCTTCTTGATCGCCACGTTGGTGACCGCGCCGACCATCGCCTGCGAGATCGCTGACGTCCACAGCTTGTCCGGTGCGTGCCCCAGTTCGTCGACGAAGCCGGCGGCCGAGGCACCCGCTCCGGTAGCGATCTTGTCGGCCTTGGACACCAGCCCGGGCTGGGCCGGGATGTGGGTGCCGTAGGCATTGGCGAAGTCGACCTGGTCGTCCACCTGGTCGACCCACAGCCACTTGACGAAGGCCTTTGCCGCGTCCGGGTCCACGCCCTTGGCCGACACGGTCGACGCGAACGCGCCGAACGGGACGGCCTGGCGACCCGAGGCGCCGATGGCCGGAAAGGGCAGGACGTCGAAATCGTCGCCGAGCTCGGCCTGCACGTCGGGCAGCGTCCACAACCCGGTCCACTGCATGGCGGTCTCGCCGTTGATCAGCGGTGCGGCGTCGAACCAGTCGGCCGAGGCGCTGCCGAGCAGTCCGCCGGAGCTGCGGAGCTCGGCGAACGAAGCCAGCGCGGCGTACCCGTCGGCGTCGTCGAAGCCGATCCCGGTCTTGTCGGGGTTGATCATCTCCTTACCGGCCGCCCAGATCAGCATCTGGGCCAGCACCCCGGCACCGCCGTCGTTGCCGGCGAAGAACCCGCCCATGTCCTTGGTCGCCACGGCCTTCGCCGCGGTGATCAGCTGAGCCATCGTGGTCGGCGGTTCGACCCCGGCCTTGCTGAGCGCGGACTTGCGGTAGAAGAGCATCTGCATGTCGACGGCCTGCGGGATTCCGTAGACCCTGCCCTCCCAGCTCGCCGCCTCGAGCACCGGCGTGCTGAACTGCTCGGCCGCGCCGCCGAGCAGTTCGGTCAGGTCGAGCACCTGGCCCGCCTTGATCATGTCGAGCGTGGGGCCGTTCGCGTACTCGAAGACGTCGGGCACCGTGGCGGTGAGCAGCGCGGACGACACCAACTTGTCGTAGTCGCCCGGGTTCCACTTGACCGACACCGAGGCCGGCTCGTAGGCCGCGGCGTACCGCTTGACCGCCGCTTCGACGCCGTCCTCGCCGTACTCGTGGTACCACTGCGACAGCTTCGCTCTGGGTCCCGACGAGCCCGAGGCGGAGGCGGTGGCTCCGGTATCCGGTCGACCGGTGTTGGTGCCGCAGGCGGCCAGTCCGGCCGCGGCCGCCAAACCGCCACCCAGAGTCAGGAAATGTCGACGGGGGATAATCACGATTCCGACTCTAATGACGGTGTTGGACCACGACCGAGAGGACCCGCGCATGTTGGCCGTGCAGTACCGCGAGTACGGGGGGCCCGAGGTCACCTCGCTCGGCGAAGCCCCCGAGCCCCACGCCGGACCGGGTCAGATCCGGATCAAGGTGCAGGCGGCCAGCGTGAACGGGATCGACCGGAAGATCCGCCAGGGTTACTCGTCCGGCGGACGCCCGCTCGAGGGCGTGGGCTACCTCGGGGTGGACGCGGCCGGCGTGGTCGATGAGGTCGGCGAGGGGGTGGACCAGGTGTCGATCGGCGACGACGTCTTCGGCATCGGCAGCGGCACCCAGGCCGAGTACGCGGTGCTCGAGCACTGGGCCCGCAAACCCCCGTCGGTCGACTGGGGGGTGGCCGGGGCCGCCGGGGTGGCCATCGAGACCGCCGAACGCTCGATGCGGCTGCTCGGAGTCAAGGCCGGCGACACCGTGTTCATCGACGGTGGAGCGGGTGGGGTCGGCGCCGTCGCGACGCAGCTGGCCATCGCCGCCGACGCGACGGTGATCGCATCAGCGAGCCAGGACAACCACGACTACCTCCGCGAGATCGGCGCGACCCCGGTGCTCTACGGCATGGGTCTGGTCGATCGGGTCCGGGCCATCCCCGGGGCCAGCATCGACGCCGTGCTCGACGTGGCCGGCAAGTCGCCGATCAGCGACCTCATCCAGCTGGTCACCGATCCGAGCCAGGTGCTGTCGATCGCCAACTTCGAGGCGCCCAACGCGGGCGCCCGGGTGACCGCCGGCGGCGACGACTCGCGCCAGGAGACCGCGCTGGCCCTGGGTGCCCAGCTGCTGGCCGACGGCCGGCTGGTCATCAAGGTGCAGACGTTCCCGTTCGACCGCTGCGCCGAGGCGTATTTGATGAGCGAGAGCGGTCACGCCCGCGGCAAGGTCGTCCTCGTCCCGTAGCCCGGAGGTCGTCCGCGACCCGGCCCCCGAGAATTGATCCGGGGTGGTGCGGAAGGTCAGGCGGTGAGCTCGCGACTGATGCCCAGGCGCGGGTCGCCGGGTGATCGATGTCTCCGTCCGATCGGCTGGGTAGTCTCGCGCGGTGCCCTCCACCCTGCCGTCCGGCGAGTCCGTCCCGACCGACGGGGCACTCCCGGAGTCGGCACAGGCGCAGGTGGGGGACCGCCCGCTGAGCATCTATCTCCATGTGCCGTTCTGCGCGACCCGGTGCGGTTACTGCGATTTCAACACCTATACGGCCAGCGAGCTGGGCACGTCACTCGGCGCCGGCCGGGCCGGCTACATCGATGCCGCCATCGCCGAACTCGACCTGGCCGTACGGGTGCTCGGCAGTGCCGCACCGCCGGTCTCGACGATCTTCGTCGGAGGCGGTACGCCGACCCTGCTGCCGCCGTCGGACCTGGGCCGGGTGGTCGCCGCGGTGACCGAGCGCTTCGGGCTCACCGCCGACGCCGAGGTCACCACCGAGTCCAACCCGGAATCGGTGACCGCCGAGGACCTGGTCCGACTCCGCGAAGCCGGATTCACCCGGGTCTCGTTCGGCATGCAGTCGGCGGTGCCCGCTGTGCTCACCGTGCTCGACCGGGTGCACTCGCCCGGCCGTCCGCAGCAGGCGGTCGCCGAGGCCCGCGCCGCCGGCTTCGGACACGTCAGCCTCGACCTGATCTACGGGACGCCGGGGGAGTCGTTGCGCGACTGGGAGACCAGCCTCGAGGCCGCGCTGACCGCCGACATCGACCACCTGAGCGCGTACGCGTTGATCGTCGAGGACGGCACCCAACTGGCCACCCGGATCCGCCGTGGCGAGCTGACCATGCCCGATGACGACGACCTGGCCGACAAGTACCTGCTGGCGGAGGAGCGATTGACCGCCGCGGGCTTCACCGCGTACGAGGTGAGCAACTGGGCCCGCGACGGCGACGGCCGGTGCCGCCACAACATGGCCTACTGGCGGGGCGATCACTGGTGGGGTATCGGCCCGGGCGCCCACAGCCACGTCGGCGGTGTCCGCTGGTGGAACGTCAAGCACCCGCAGAGCTACGCCGGCCGGCTCGATTCCGGGGCCTCACCCGCGTACGCCCGCGAGCGACTCGGCGACGACGACCGCCGGATCGAACGCGTGCTGCTCGAGCTCCGTCTCGCCGACGGCCTGCCGATCGAGGTCCTCACCCCCACCGAACACCGCCGCATCCCCGACCTGGTCGCGCGCGGCCTGATCGAGCCCCCCACCGACCGCCTCGTCCTCACCCTCCGCGGCCGGCTCCTGGCCGACGGCGTGGTCCGCGACCTGCTCGACTGACCCCGCCCGGCGGCCGCCTCCTCCTCCACCTACACCTACACCTCCCCCCTTTGAACTATCTGGGGGCAGATGACGCTTCTTGAGGCGGATTTACTGCTATCTGCCCCCAGTTGGTGACCCTTCTGTGAGTTTCCGGACCGGGAGAGGTGGTGCGCGGCCCGGCGGGGGCGTTTCGCCATGTGTGCCGGCAAACGCCCCCGTACGCGACATCACGCCGCCTCCCCGCCAACTAACTGGGGGCAGATGACGCTTCGCGAGGCGGGATTGTTGCTATCTGCCCCCAGTTGCTGACAGGGGGAGCATGCAGCCCCGAGCCTGAGCCCTGAGCCCCGAGCCCGGGCCCGGGCGGTGGTCAGCTGACCGGCTCGTCCTGGGTCACGAAGTCGATCAGCTGCTCGACCGAGGTGAGCAGGGGGCGTTCGAGGTCGTTCCAGTTGCGTACGCGGGCGAGGATGGCCTGCCAGGCGCGGGCGATGTCGGCCTGGTCGGCGTGCGGGAGCTTGAGGACGTCGCAGATCCCGTGCTTCCACTCGATGTTGCGGGGGATCTCGGGCCAGATCTTGAGGCCGACACGTTCGGGCTTCACGGCCTGCCAGATGTCGACGAACGGGTGGCCCTGCACCTGCACGAATTCGCCCCAGCGGCTGGCGGTCACCTTTTCGACGATCCGGGTCTCCTTGCTCCCGCTCACCAGATGATCGACCAGGACGCCGAGCCGACGGCCGCGTTCGGGCTGGAACTCCTCGACGATGCCGAGGAGATCGTCGATGCCGCCGAGGTATTCCACGACCACCCCGACGTGGCGGAGGTCGTCGCCCCAGATCTTCTCGACCAGCTCCGCGTCATGGCGGCCCTCGACATAGATCCGGCCCGGGAGCGCGACCTTGGCCCGCGCGGCAGGCCCGGCCACCGATCCGGAGGCCGTCCGTTGGGGAGCGCCCGGCCCCCGGTTGGGGATGACCAGGCGGACCGGCCGTCCCTCGTGGTGGAAGCCGGGGCCGATCGGGAAGCTGCGGCGCTTGCGGCGCCGGTCCTCGAGGATGACCAGACCGTTCTCCCAGCGGATCACCGCGCCGACGAACCCGGTCGTCGGGTCCTCAACGATCAGCCCGGGGGCCAGCGGCAGGTCGACACTCGGCGTCGTCTTCGGCTGACGCCAGCCGGCGGCCAGCACGTCGGTGCGATAGCGATCGGTCATCCGGACACCGTAGGTCGCGGGACCGGTGGCAGGCTGGAGGGCGTGCCGGTCCTGCCCATGTTTCCGCTCGGTGCGGTCTTGTTCCCCCACATGCCGTTGCAGCTGCAGATCTTCGAGCCCCGCTACCGCCGGATGCTCGCCGATCTCCTCGCCTCGAAGGACCTGCGTTTCGGCGTGGTCCTGATCGAACGCGGTCAGGAGGTCGGCGGTGGCGAGCACCGGTTCGACCACGGCGTGGTCGCCGAGGTGCTCGATCTCGACGCCGACAACGGCCTGATCCGGATCGCCGCAGTCGGCCGCGAACGCTTCTCGGTGCGCGGCTGGGTGCCCGACGACCCGTACCCGGTGGCGGAGGTCGAGGAGCGGCCGGCGCTGGTCTGGGACGACGCGCTGACCGCTGAGTTCGTCGAGACCGAGGCGCTGGTCCGGAGCGCGCTCGTCCGGTCGAGCGAATTCTCCGAGCGGCAGTGGCCCGCCGACATCCAGCTCAGCGACGATCCGCTCGAAGCCGCCTGGCAGCTCGCCGCGATCGCCCCGCTGACCGCGCTGGACCAGGCCCGGCTGCTCGAGGTCGAGTCGGCGAGCGAGCTGATCAGCCGGACGCGCGTGCTGACCGCGGAAGCCGACGTCGGCTTCGGCTGAGCCCGATCCACGTAGAGCTCAGTCGAAGAGCTGGCAGCTCAACGCTCGATCAGGGCTGCGATGTCGTCAGCGGTCAGCGCGGTCGACAGCTGACCGTCCGCGTCGAGCACACTGCGATAGAGATCGGCCTTCCGGGCGGCGAGTTCGATCACCTTCTCCTCGATCGTCCCGGCCGAGACCAGCCGGTAGACCATCACCGGGCGGGTCTGCCCGATCCGGTGGGTCCGGTCGATCGCCTGCGACTCGACCGCCGGGTTCCACCACGGGTCGAGCAGGAAGCAGTAGTCCGCCTCGATCAGGGTGAGCCCGACCCCGCCGGCCTTGAGGCTGATCAGGAAGACCGGGGCCGTCCCGTTGCGGAAGCCGTCGATCACCTCGGCCCGACGCCGCGTCCGGCCGTCCAGGTACGCGGTCTCGATCGCAGCGCCGGCCAGACGGTCGCGGACCCGGCCGAGGAAGGTGGTGAACTGGCTGAAGACCAAGGCGCGGTGGCCCTCGGCGATGATCTCGACCAACCGGTCGACCAGCTCGTCGATCTTGGCCGAGCCGACCGCCTCGTGGTCAGGGTCGATCAGCGCCGGGTCGAGCGCCAGCTGCCGGAGCCGGGTCAACGAGGCCAGGATGGTGATCCGGTTCTCGTCGAGATCGCCGAGCAGCTTGAGGATCCGCTGCCGTTCACGTTGCAGATGGGTGTCGTAGATCTTGCGGTGTCGCGGTGACAGCTCGATGGTCACCACCTGCTCGGTCTTGGCCGGCAGGTCGGCGGCGACCAGATCCTTGGTCCGCCGCAGCATCACCGGTTTGATCCGGCGGCGCAGACCGGCCAGGGCCTCGGCGTCGGCTTTCTGCTCGACCGGCTGGGCGATCTGGTTGCGGAACGCCTCCGCGTACGGGAACAGTCCGGGTGCGGTCAGCGACAGGATCGACCACAGCTCCATCAGGTTGTTCTCGATCGGCGTGCCGGTGATGGCGAACCGGCAGTCGGCGTCGAGCTCGCGGATCGCGGCGTGGGTCTTGGACTGGTGGTTCTTCACCGCCTGCGCCTCGTCGAGAATCAGCCCGGCCCAGCGGATCGCGGCGTACTGCTCGATCTCGATCCGCAGCAGGGTGTACGTCGTGACGACGATGTCGGCCGCGTCCGGTCCTTCGACCGCGGCGGCCAGCGGCCAGCCGCGGCGTGAGGTCGACTCGGTGATGGCGGCGACCCGCAGGCCCGGCGTGAAGCGGGCCGACTCACCGACCCAGGTGCCGACCACGCTCGACGGCGCGACGACCAGGAATGGCGCACGAACGCTGCGGTCGGTATGGGCGTGGACGATCATGGCCAGCGCCTGCACGGTCTTGCCGAGACCCATGTCGTCGGCGAGGATCCCGCCGAGTCCGGAGCGTCGCAGGAAGTCCAGCCACTGATAGCCCTCGTGTTGGTACGGCCGCAGCACCGCATCGAGTCCGGCCGGGGGTGGGGCGGGGGTCGGTGGCACCCCCTCGTCGACCAGCCGACGCAGTCCGGCCGATGCCGCCGCCCATTCGACCAGCTGACCCTCGGTGGGGCCGATCTCGTGTACCTCGGCGAGCAGCGCGTGCGACTGCCGGTTGAGGCGGAGCCCGCTCGCCGGCTGATCGGTCAGCGCCTGGGCGTCCTCGACCAGTCGGGCCAGTTGATCGAGCTCGGGCCGGTCGACATCGATGTGCACCCCGGGCCGCACCATGATCACGGTGTTGCCCGACGTCAGTGCGGCAAGCACCCGGGGCAGATCGAGGGTGATCACCCCGAACTGCTCGTCCGCCACCGAGATGACCACCTCGAGATCGAGCCAGTCCGTCCGGTTCTTGCGTTCCGCATCGCCGCGCGGGACGAACCGGATCTCCGGCACCCCGGTGACCTCGCGGAACGTCGGCGGGGCGCCGTTGGTGGCCAGGTCGATGTCGGGGTGGGCCGCGAGCACCGGCAGGTGGACGTCGGCGAACCGCATGGCGTCGACCTCGCGGAAGCGGCGGCGGGCGGCCAGCGTGCCGGGCCCACGAACATCGATCGACAACAGGGTCGCGAGCTCGGGGTCGAGCCCCAGACGCTCGATGAAGGCGATCTCGGCCGCCCGGTCGCGCCAGCCCTGACCGCCCGAGGGGTCGTCGACCGGGAACTGCTGGCTGCCGCCCTGGCGCTCGTAGACCCAGCGCCAGTCCAGGGTGACCGTGCCGTCGGCGTCCCAGGTCAGGTCGCAGCGCAGCCGCAGATCGGCCTCACCCGGGAGCTCGACGGTGCCGTCGCGCGAGCGCACCGGCATGCTCTGGGCCAGCCTGGGCAGATAGCCCTCGAGCAGCTCGTCGGCGCCGGACCGGTCGACGGTCAGCGACGAACCGGTGGCCAGCCAGTGGCGGACTGCCCGGGTCGGGGAGGCCTCGAGCCGGGCCAGCACGATCTCCGAGCCGGGCTGACCGGGAGCGCCGGTCCACAACGCGACGCCGTGCGGGGGCTCGCCGATGAAGGCGAGGTCGCCCGGCGCGTACCAGATTCCCTCGACGGTGATGCCGGAGCTGACGGTCACCGAGTCGTCCGTACCGGCCAGGTCGATCTCGATCCGCGCCTGGGTCTCGGCCAGCCGGACGGCGACCGCCGGGTCGGAACTGACCAACGGGATGTCCTGCTCGGCCAGCCGGGTCAGAGTCCGCCAGACACTCGGTGTCGCCTCGTGCAGATCGAGCGGTTCGTTGGAGGCCATCAGGTAGCCGCGTCGGCTGACCAGGGCGATCTTGAGCTCGTTGAGCAGTTCGATGTCGGCCGGGTCGACGTGGCCGGACGGGCGGGGGGCGTACGCCGCGTACCCGATCTCGCTCCAACCCATCCCGCTCTTCACCCAGCGTCGCGTCGCCCCCTGGCGGACGGCCCGGATACTCAGCCGCGGCCGGCTCGACACGGTGACCGCGTACCGGTTCGGCCGCCGGGCCGCTGGCAGGACGATCTGGACGGCCACCGGGACGCGCGGGCGGGGCTCGGGAGGCGTGGGCGGCGGTGCCTCGTCGAGCACCTCGTCCAGCACCCGCCGCCACTGTGCCCGGGGCCCGCCGGCCCGCTGCTGGGCGTCGAAGACGATGGCGGTGGCGATGACGTGCTTGCATTCCCCGCCGAGCGGGCAGGTGCACGAGGTGACGACCCGGAGGTCGTCACCGGAGCGGGCCGCGTCGATGTAGCAGTGGTACTGCCGGGTGCCGTCGACGATCCCGCTGATGGTCAGCGTGCTCGCGTCCTCATCGACCTCCACCGAGCGCACCCGGCCGCCCCGGGCGTAGCCGCGACCGCGGTTGACGGTGCCACGGTCGACCCCGTCGAACCACGTCAGCACCTCGTCCCCGGTCACCATGGCGTCAAGGTACGTCCTGCCACTGACAACCCTGCGGGTGTGCCCAGCGCGTGAGCCCACCCGTGGGTCTCGATCAGTGGCCGGACGTCGTCGCGATCAGCGCTTCTTGCCGCGCCTACGGGGCGGCGGCTCAGCCCCCGGGTTCCAGTTCAGGATGCTGGCGCGCTCGAGGAACTCCTCGCTGGTCAGGTCACCCCGGGCGAACCGCTCGGCCAGGATCGTGCGAGCCTCGGCCTCGGGAGCCTGGCTCCGGACGACCCAGGCGGGCGGGGTGAGACGGCCCGTACGGACCAGAGAGAACATCGTGCCGGCGATCAGCAACAGCAGGAGCAGGAACATCGGACCTCCGAGAACGTGGAAGAAGGGGGGCGTGGACGGCCCCAGGTGATCGTGACCGCCGGGGCCGCCACGAAGGCCACCCTCGAGAGGGAGGAGTAGGAGTGAACTCATGACCCCCATCCTGCGGAGTCCGGCGCTCGCACACATCGGTCGAGAAGCGACACTTCGACTACGTCCGCTGACGTACGCCGGTTACGCCGCCCGGCGGATGTGCGGGCATGACCCCGCTCTCTAGGCTCGACCCCGACACCGCTGCGATCCGAACAGCCGGTGCGGATCAGAGCAGCTCGGAGGCCGAGGCGGATGCGGGGACGCGCGTACGTGATCGACGCGATCCTGGGTGTCCTGCTCGGCTGGATCGGGTGGATCGCGGCCCACGTCGTCTGGAACGATCCTGGTCCGGTCCGCCGCCCGCCCGGCGGTCCCCGCGGCGGGCGACGGGGCGAGGAGGGCAGCCCCTGGCGCTGGATCGAGGTCTCCCCGGGGATCGGTCTGGCGATGATCGCTCTCGTCCTCGGCGTTGCGATCCGCCGTCGCCGGCCGCGGATCGGCTTCGGTCTGGTGGTGGGCGCTCTGGTCGCCTACCGTGCGCTCGGCGCCGGACCCGGTCCGGTGTACGCCGCGCTGGCCCTGGTTGTGTTCTCGATGGCGACGGCGCTGCCGGCCGCCCGGTGGGCGCCGCTGACCGCGGCCCTGATCGCGATACCGCTCGGCGGGCACTGGAGCGAGACGGCGTTCGGCCTGCTGAACCCGGGTTTCTACGCCGAGCTCTTCGCACTCGGATCGGTCGCGGTGCTGCCGAGCATGTTCGCGCTGCTGCACCGGACCCGCCGCGACAACGAGCAGCAACTCCGCGAGCAGGACCGCCGCCGTTACGCCGACGAGGAGCGGCTGCGGATCGCCCGCGACGTGCACGACGTGGTCGGCCACAGTCTGTCGGTGATCACCATGCAGGCCGGGGTGGCCCGGCACCTGCTCGACAAGCGGGCCCAGATCGATCCGGGCTCGGCCGACCCGCAGCTGGCCGAGTCGCTCGACGCCATCCGACGGACCAGCAAGGACGCGTTGGCCGAGCTACGCACCACCATCGAGGTGTTCCGCGATCCCGGAGGGGCGCCGCACGGACTCCGGCCGGGTCTGGATCGGGTCGACGAGCTGGTGGCGGCGCTGGTCGGCGCCGGGCGACGGGTCACCGTTGAGCGCGATCCCATCGCACAGCCGGCCCTGCCCGTCGCAGTCGACCAGGCGGCCTTCCGGATCATCCAGGAGGCGCTGACCAACGTGGTCCGGCACGCCGACGACGCGGCGGCCCGGGTGCGGATCGAACGGCGGGTCGACCAGCTGGTCGTCGAGATCGGCGACGACGGACCGGCCCGAGCCCTCCCGACTCCGGGCAACGGGATTGCCGGGATGACCGAGCGCGCCCGCGGGGTGGGCGGTCGCGTCGATGTCGAGACCCTCGTGCCGCACGGTCTGCGGATCCGGGCCGTGCTGCCGCTGTCGGCGCAGGTCCGGGTGTGACGACGGCGAGGGGGGTCGGGGTATGACGATCACGGTGGGGCTGGTCGACGACCAGCCGTTGGTCCGGATGGGCCTGCGGACGCTGATCCAGGCCGAGGACGACCTGGTGTTGGCGGGCGAGGCGGAGAACGGTCAGCAGGCCGTCGAGCTGGCGCGGCGGTCGCGGCCCGATGTGATGCTGATGGACATCCGGATGCCGGTGCTCGACGGGATCAGCGCGCTCCGCGCCATCAGCGCGGACACCGGGCTGAACGGGGTCTCGGTGATCATACTGACCACGTTCGAGCTCGACGAGTACGTGTTCGAGGCCCTGCAGGCCGGGGCGGCCGGATTCCTGCTCAAGGACAGCGAACCGATCGAGATGCTCCGGGCGATCCGGCTGGTCGCGGCGGGGGAATCGCTGTTGTCCCCGTCGGTGACCCGGCGGGTGATCGAGGCGTTCAGCTCACGCGCACCGATCCGCCGCGACCATCCTCAGCTGGCCGCATTGACCGACCGCGAGCGCGAGGTGCTCGGCCTGATCGGCGAAGGACTGAACAATGCCGAGATCGCCGAGCGGCTGGTGGTCAGCCCGGCGACCGCCCGCACCCACGTCAGCCGCGCGATGATCAAGCTCGGCGCCCGGGACCGGGCCCAGCTCGTGGTGATCGCCTATCAGTCCGGGTTGGTGCGCTGAGCGATCGTTTGTGGACGATCTCGAACGATCGTTCAACGATCAGGCCAGGGGTAGCGTCGCTCGGTTCGGTTGCGGCGGTCCGCTGAGCTCGGCGGCCTGAGCGGCGATCCGGCCGCGCTGCTCGAAGACGAACTCGCGTCCGACCGGGTCCCCGTGACCGGGGACCAGCACGGTTTGCGCGTTCATCAGCCCGATCACTCCGTCGAGAGTCGCCGCCCAGGAGCCCGGTACGGCGTCGTCGCCGAACTGCGGCGGACCGGCCGACTCGATCAGGTCGCCGGCGAAGACCACGTTGGCGTCGGGTACCACCACGACGACGTCGCCGGCGGTGTGACCCTCACCGAGATGGGCGATCTCAACCCGGCGCCCCCCCAGATCGAGCGCGGTGGCCACCACGATCGAGCGGCTCGGGACGGCGAGGCCCGCGGTCGCCAGCGCGGCGGCCACGCTCTCGTGGGCGATGGTCGTGAGATCCGCGTACGCGGCCAGCCCGTAGGCGTGGTCGTGGTGTCCATGGGTCACCGCGACCGCCACCAGCGGCCGGTCGGTCAGCGTGGCGACCGTCGCACGAATCTGGGCGCCGTGCGCCGGACTGGCCCCGCAGTCGATCAACAGGGCCGTATCGGCGCCGACCACGAGTCCGATGTTGACGGTTTCCGGCTCGGCCACCGACCGGTAGACCCCGTCCGCCACCCGCTGCCACGGACCCACGCTCTCGTTGCTCATCCCGCTAGACTGGCACTCGTTTGGCGTGAGTGCCAGAATCCACGGACCCGGGTCGAGCAGAAGGGACAGGTATGGACGATCGCAAGCTGGACGTGCTTCGCGCGATCGTCACCGACTACGTCTCCAGCCAGGAACCGGTGGGCTCGAAAGCACTGGTCGAGCGGCACAACCTCGGCGTCTCCCCGGCCACCGTGCGCAACGACATGGCCGCGTTGGAGGAAGAGGGCTACATCACCCAGCCGCACACCAGCGCCGGGCGGATCCCCACCGACAAGGGCTACCGGTTGTTCGTCGACCGGCTCCGGGCGGTCAAGCCGCTGTCGCCGGCCGAGCAGCGCGCCATCCAGACCTTCCTGTCCGGGGCCCTCGACCTCGATGACGTCCTGCTGCGGACCGTGCGGCTGCTCGCCCAGGTCACCCAGCAGGTGGCGATCGTGCAGTATCCGACCCTCAGCCACGCCACCGTGCGGCACGTCGAGGTGGTGTCGTTGTCCCCGTCGCGGCTGCTGCTGATCCTGATCAGCTCGACCGGCCGGGTCGAGCAGCGGACGCTGGAGATCTCCGAGCACGACGACGACACGCTGGTCGAGCTCCGCGGCCGGTTGAACACCGCCGTGGTGGGCCAGACCTCCGCGCAGGCCGCCGTCCGGCTGAGTCTGCTGGCCGAAGAACTCCCGGCCACCCTGAGCGTGACCGGACAGGCCGCCATCGCCACCTTGTTGGAGATGGTGGGGACCCAGACCTCGACCCGGGTGGTGGTGGGCGGTGTGCCCAACCTGACCCGGTTCGGCGCCGAGTTCGAGACCACGGTCAAGCCGGTGCTCGAGGCGCTCGAGGAGCAGGTCGTGCTGCTCAAGCTGCTCGGCGAGGTCGGCAGCTCGGACACGGTGACCGTGCGGATCGGCCAGGAGAACCCGTACAAGGAGCTCCAGAGCACGTCGATGGTGGCTAGCGGCTACGGCACCCAGCTCGACACCTTCGCCACCCTGGGCATCCTCGGCCCCACCCGGATGGACTACCCCTCGACGATGGCGTCGGTGCGCGCCGTCGCCCGCTATGTCGGCCGCTTCCTGTCGGACGGTCAGTGAGATGACGTACGAGAACATCAGGCCCCTGAGAGACAACGATGAGCGAATCCACTATGAGTTCTGACTATTACGAGATCCTCGGCGTCCCGCGCGATGCGTCCGCCGAGCAGATCAAGAAGGCCTACCGCCGACTGGCGATGAAGCTGCACCCCGACGTGGCCACCGAGCCCGACGCGTCCGACCGGTTCAAGAAGGTCGCTGAGGCGTACGAGGTGCTCCAGGACCCGAAGAAGCGTGACCTCTACGACCGTGGCGGCGACCCGCTCGGCGGGGGAATGGGTGGCGGCTTCAACGGGGGGTTCGGCGCTCAGGGCTTCGACTTCACCAACCTCGTCGATGCGATGTTCGGCGGACAGGCCGCCCGTGGCCCGCGTTCCCGCGTGCGCCGGGGGCAGGACGCCCTGGTCCGGCTCGATCTTGAGCTGGCCGAGGCCGCGTTCGGCACGACGAAGCCGCTGCGGGTCGACACCGCCGTGCTCTGCCCGCAGTGCAGCGGCTCCGGTGCGGCGGACGGCTCCGAGCCGATCACCTGCTCGACCTGTCACGGTCAGGGCGACGTCACCCACATCCAGCGCTCGTTCATCGGCGACATCCGGACCACCCAGCCCTGCCCGACCTGCCGCGGCTTCGGTGCGGTCATCGAGAACCCGTGCCCGGAGTGCTCCGGCGACGGTCGCGTCCGTTCGGCACGGACGATCAACGTCAAGATCCCCGCGGGGGTCAACACCGGTAACCGGATCCATCTCGCCGCGCACGGTGAGGTCGGCTCGGGCGGGGGCGCGGCGGGCGACCTCTACGTCGAGCTCCAGGTGCTGCCGCACGAGAGCTTCCGTCGTGAGGGCGACGACCTCGAGGTGGTCGTCCGGATCCCGATGACCGCCGCCGCGCTCGGCACCGAGGTCGCGGTGGCGACCTTGGAGGCTGACGTCGAGGACTCCGACCTCGACGACCGCTCGGTCCGGGTGACCGTGCCGTCCGGCACCCAGTCGGGCACCCGGGTGGCGATCGACGACAAGGGTGTGCCACGGCTGCGGGCCAACGGCCGCGGCCAGCTCGGCGTGACCCTGCTGGTGCAGACCCCGACCCGGATCGACGACGAGCAGCGCGAATTGCTGCGTCAGTTGGCGGTGCTGCGCGAGGAGACCGCACCCGAGGGCAACGTGCAGAAGCACGGCCGCGGCGTGTTCGGTCGTCTGCGCGACGCGTTCGCCGGTCAGTGACTCCTATAGTCGGACGTGGCCGGCCGGCGGACGCCGATCGCGCCACTCGGTGCTCAGGAAGGACATCCGTTGTTCGAGGTCGATGACATCCGCGACTGGCTCGGTTTGAGCGTGGTCGACAAGACGGGTTCCAAGATCGGCGTGCTCGAGGGGCTGTATTACGACACCTCGACCGATGCCGCCGCATTCGCCACGGTCAAGGTCGGTATCCCCGGCGGCGGACGGCTCGTCTTCGTCCCGCTGTTCGATGCCCGCGTCGCCCCGAAGCACCTGCGCGTCCAGGTCGACAAGAAGCTGGCCAAGTCGGCCCCGTCCATCGAGGTCGACGGTCAGCTCGAGTCGCAGAGCGAGCCCGAGGTGTACAGCTACTACGGCATCGCGTACGAGCGGGGAGTGGGCGGCGAGCGGCGGCTCGGCCGCCGGTGACCATCCGGTCGTGACCCTGGCCTTGTTCTTCAGCGACTCGTTGACCGAGCCGCTACCGGCGATCGGCGCGCCCTTCCGGCTCGACGGACCCGACGGTCGGCATGCCGCCGTGGTCCGGCGGATCGGCATCGGCGAACGGGTGCTGATCGCCGACGGCCGCGGTCATGGCCTCACCGGTCTGGTCGTCGCGGTCGGCAAGTCGGATCTGACCGTTGAGGTGGTCGAGCACCTGTCGACCGCCCCCCGGGCCCGGCGGTTCCTCGCCATCCAGGCCCTGGCCAAGGGGGACCGCAGCGAGCTGGCCATCGAGATGCTGACCGAGCTCGGCGTCGACGGCATCATCCCGTGGCAGGCGTCGCGCTCGATCGTGCGGTGGAGCGGGGACCGTGGCGAGAAATCGCGGCAGCGCTGGCAGTCGTCGGTCCGTGAGGCGGCCAAGCAGTCGCGTCAGCTGCGCGTCCCGGCGGTGGCCGAGGTGCACTCGACCAAGGAAGTAGTGGGCGCGCTCAGCGGCGCCGACTGCGCCCTGGTGCTGCACGAGGAGGCCACCACGCCGCTCTCGGCAGTCGAGCTGCCGGAAGCGGGCAGCGTGATGGTGGTGATCGGGCCCGAGGGCGGGATCAGCCCCGAAGAGCTCGACGCCTTCGTGGCCGCCGGGGCCGTGGCCGTGTCGCTCGGTCCCTCCGTGTTGCGCACCTCGACCGCGGGCGTCGTCGCCCTGGCCGGGCTGCTGCTGCGATGACCGCGGACGACACTTTCGGCTTCACCGTCCGCAGCCGACTGCCTGGTCGGCAGGGGCGTACGGGCGTGATCACCACCCCGCACGGCGTCATCGCGACCCCGGCGTTCATCGCAGTCGGCACCAAGGCGACGGTCAAGGCGGTGCTGCCCGAGAGCCTGGCCGAGCTGGGCGCCCAGGCCGTGCTGGCCAACGCCTATCACCTCTATCTGCAGCCCGGACCCGACATCGTCGACGAGGCGGGCGGGCTCGGGGTGTTCATGAACTGGCCCGGCCCCACCTTCACCGACAGCGGCGGGTTCCAGGTGCTGTCGCTCGGCATCGGGCACAAGAAGGTGCTGGCCATGGACGTCGCCGGCCTGGCCCGCGACGACGTGATCGCCGTCGCGAAGCAGCGGCTGGCGCACGTCGACGACGAGGGCGTCACCTTCACCTCGCACCTCAACGGCAGCAAGCACCGCTTCACCCCAGAGGTGTCGCTGCAGATCCAGCATCGGCTCGGCGCCGACATCATGTTCGCCTTCGACGAGTGCACCACCCTGCTGAACACCCGGCCCTACCAGGAGCAGGCCGTACGCCGCACCCAGGCCTGGGCGATCCGCTGCCTCGCCGAGCACCGGCGGCTGACCGACGAGCGGGTCGGAAAGCCGTACCAGGCGTTGTTCGGGGTCATCCAGGGCGCGCAGTACGAGGACCTACGACGCCGGGCGACCCGCGAGCTCGACGCCCTCGAGGTCGCCGGCCAACGGTTCGACGGGTACGGGATCGGCGGAGCCCTCGAGAAGGAGAACCTGGGGACGATCGTCGGCTGGTGCAGCGCGGAACTCCCCGAGGACAAGCCGCGACACCTGCTCGGCATCTCCGAGCCCGACGACCTCTTCACCGCGATCGAGAACGGCGCCGACACCTTCGACTGCGTGTCACCTTCCCGGGTCGCCCGCAATGCCGCGGTTTACAGCTACGACGGACGGTTCAACGTCAACACGGCGGCCCACCGCCGCGCCTTCGCCCCGATCGACGCCGCGTGCGATTGCTACACCTGCGCCCACTACACGCGGGCCTATCTGCACCACCTGTTCAAAGCCAAGGAGATGCTCGCCTCGACGTTGTGCACGATCCACAACGAGCGTTTCATCGTGCGGCTGGTCGACAGCATCCGCGCGAGCATCGACGAGGGAACCTTCGATGACTTCAGGAACGCTTTCCTGGGGCGCTACTACCCCGACCGAGGAGGACGATGAGCATCGCAGCTGAACTGAACGACATCGCCGGCGAACGGTTCGTCCAGCTGACCACGTTCCGCCGCAGCGGTGAGCCGGTGGCGACACCGGTGTGGATCGCGGTCGACGCCTCCGGGGTCCCGATCATCACCACGGTCGACGGCTCCGGCAAGGTCAAGCGACTACGGCACACGAGCCGGGTGCTGCTGCGCCCGTGCGATCGTCGCGGTCGGGTCGCGGACTCGGCGCCGACCGTGCCGGCCGAGGCCGCGATCATCGACGACCCCAGCCGGGTGTCCGCGCTCGCGAAGCGCTTCTTGGCCAAGTACGGCCTGGAGTATCGCGTCTTCATGGCGGTCGAACGGGTCGTCGCCCGGGGCCAGCGGCCCCGGGTCATCCTCCGTCTGACCTCCGGTCCGAGGGGACCCGCATGAGCGAGCGCACCATCGTCATCACCGGAGCGAGCGACGGCATCGGGGCCGCGGCGGCCCGGGCGCTGTCCGAACGCGGCGATCGGGTGGTCGTCGTCGGCCGCTCGCCGGAGAAGACCCGGGCGGTCGCCGACGACCTCGGGGCCGACCACCACCTGGTGGATTTCGCGCAGCTCGGTCAGGTCAGGGCCCTCGCCGACACGTTGCTGGCCGCGTACCCGCGGATCGATGTGCTGTTGAACAACGCCGGTGCGGTGATGGGCGGCCGCCAGATCACCGCCGACGGGTTCGAGAAAACCATGGCGGTCAACCACCTGGCGCCCTTCCTGCTCACCCAGCTGCTGCAGGACCGGTTGATCGAGAGCCGGGCCAAGGTGATCACCACGGCCAGCGCCGCTCACCGGTTCGCCCGGCTGCGGCTGGACGACCTCGACTTCACCCGCGGCTACAGCGACATGCGCGCGTACGGGACGTCGAAGTTGGCCAACATCTTGTTCAGCTCGGAGCTGCACCGGCGCTTCCACCGGGATGGCATCTCGACCGCCTCGGTCCACCCGGGCGTCATCGCCTCGAACTTCGGCCGCCGCTCCAACCCGTTGCTCAAGCTCGTCTACTCGTGGCCGTTCAACCTGCGGATGATCGACAACGCGCAGGGGGCCGACACCCTGGTCTGGCTGGCCACCACCGAACCGGATCTGACCTGGACCTCGGGTGGCTACTACTCGCGGCGTACGCCGGCTTCGCTGTCGCACGCGGCGAGCGATGTCGACCTCGCCCGCCGGCTGTGGGACCGCAGCGCCGCGCTGGTCACCCCCTTCGCGGCCTGACCGGCCCGGATCAGCTGCTCGCTGCTCCGGCCCGGGGGCGGCCGCCAATCGGGGCCGGGCCGGTGCGGAGCGGGTCAGCCGCGCTCGGCGACCCGGGCGAGCCGACGGGTGAGCAGGCCGACCAGCGGGGCGTACGCCCACTCGATCGGGGCGGGCGCATCGACGCACATCACCACCGTGCTGCCCGCCGGCTGGGGGATCACCTGGTGGCGGAGCCGCAGCGGGCCGACGGTCCAGCTCCAGGCCCGGCCGGAGTCGACCTCGACGACCCGGGCCGGTAACGGCAGCACGCCCAGCAACCGGACGAATCCGCGGCGGCCGGGTCGGACCTCCGGGTGGCCCAGCCCCCAGGCGCCGCGGACGTGGGGCGCCCACTCGTGCCAGTGCTCGGGCCAGGCGAGGAGCTTCCAGACCGTCGCCGCGTCGGCGGTGCAGTCCGCGCTCACCCGGGTCGTCACGCGTTCAGACTTCCACGCGTGGCGAAATCCCTCACCCGTGGCGCGATCGACGCCGAGAGGACGCCCGATCGCGCGACGGTGAGTGGAGAGGGCTAGGGGGTCGTGGGCGAGCGGTCCTCGTCGTCGGCGGCGGCCAGTCGGACGCTGATCGACCCGGGCGCCCGCGAGGCCGGGGTGCCGCGTTCGTCCACTTCTGCGGGGCGGGTGGCCCCAAGGGTGGCGTGGCCGGCGGCGAGCAGGGTCACCGCCGCGGCGTAGTCGTCGGCGGCCACGACGACCCGGAGTTCGCGGCCCGCCGAGGCCGGCGCATAGCTGGGTTCGCGCCTCTTGACGCCTCGGATCACCGCATAGGTGACCGGCAGGAAGAGCACCTCGATCGCCACCTTGTAGAGGTAGCCGACGACCGTGTAGCTGATCAGCGAGCCCCAGGTCGGGAAGATGCCCGAACCGGCGAAGGCGATGAAGCAGAACAACGCGGTGTCGGCGAATTCGCCGACCACGGTCGAGCCGACCAGTCGGACCCACAACCGATCTTCGCCGAAGCGTTCCTTGAGCCGGACCAGCACGTAGGCGTTGAGGAACTGCCCGGCCAGATAGCCGACCAGGCTGGCCAACACGATCCGCGGCACGAAGCCGAGTACGGCCGAGAAGGCGTCCTGGTTCTCATAACCCGGCCCGGGTGGCGCCGCCCCGACGGCCAGGAAGGTGACGGCGGCGAGCGCGGCCAGACCGAACCCCAGCCAGATCGCCCGGCGGGCGTGCCGCAGTCCGTACACCTCGGAGAGGACGTCGCCGATGATGTAGGTCAGCGGGAAGAGCAACGCGCCGCCGTCGGTGTAGATGCCGCCGCCGAGCCACGACGGCAGGTCGTCGATCACGGTGATCGCCTTGGTTGCGGCGACGTTGGAGATCAGCAGCAAACCGCAGAACGCGGCGACGATGGCGGTGTAACGGGCGCTGGGCGAGGTGGCGAACTTCGCCCGGACGGCCGCGCCGGCGCGCTGATCGGTCATGGTCACGGGCCGAAATCCTACGGCCCCGCGGTCGTGGTCTCGGCCACGGCAATGGCAGGCTGTGCGCATGACTGAGTTCGCCTCCGACAACGACGACACCCGCTCCGAACAGCTCGACCAGGATCAGTTCCAACCGACCGACTCGCTGGTCGACCGCGGCGTCGGCGACGCCCTGGACGAGGGGTACTCCCCGCCGGAGAACTACTCGGTGGAGACCCGGATCGGTGACCGCGAGACCCTGGACGAGCGGTTGGCCGAGGAGGAGCCCGAGCCGGATCCCTACCAGGAGCCGGACGAGGAGGACAACCTCACCGTGCGCGACGAGCTCGAGAACATCGACGACGGTGAGGTCGGCGAGTTCCGTTCCGGTCGGCTGGTCGACCCGAACGCCGGCATCGGTCCTGATCTGGACAAGGACCTGATCGGCGAGGACGTGGGCATCGACGGGGGTGCGGCGACCGCTGAGGAAGCGGCCATGCACATCGTCCCCGACCAGTACTCCTGAGGTGAGTCGCCCGGCCGGGTCCTTGTATCCCGAGATCGAGCCGTATGCCACCGGACTGCTCGAGGTCGGGGACGGTCAGGCGATCTACTGGGAGGAATGCGGTAACCCCGCCGGCAAGCCCGTCGTGTTCCTGCACGGCGGGCCCGGCGGTGGCGCGACGCCGAAGGCCCGCCGGGTGTTCGACCCCGAGGCGTACCGGATCGTGGTGTTCGACCAGCGCGGCTGCGGTCGCAGCACCCCGCACGCCAGCGCACCCGCGGCCGATCTGAGCGCCAACACCACCTGGCACCTGGTGGCCGACATCGAGCGACTCCGGCTCGATCGGGGCATCGACCGCTGGCAGGTGTTCGGTGGCTCCTGGGGGAGCACACTGGCACTCGCGTACGCCGAGACCCATCCGGAGCGGGTCACCGAGCTGGTGCTCCGCGGCATCTTCACCCTGCGCCGCAGCGAGCTCGACTTCTACTACAACGGTGCGGCGGGTCAGCTCTTCCCGGAGTACTACGAACGGTTCCTCGCGCCACTCGGCGGGCCCGACTTCACCGGCGACACGATGGCCGCCTACCACCGGCTGCTGAGCGACCCCGACCCCCGGATCCACGGCCCGGCCGGGGTGGCCTGGACCACCTGGGAGGCGGCGACGGTCAAGCTCCAACCGGATGAGGAGCAGATCGCGGCATTCTCCGAGCCAGCCTTCGCGCTCGCCTTCGCCCGGATCGAGAACCACTACTTCGTCCACGGCGGCTGGTTGGCCGAGGGTCAGCTGATCGCGGACGCGCACCGACTGGCGGCCATCCCGGGCACGATCGTCCAGGGTCGGTACGACCTGGCCACCCCGGCCGTCACCGCCTTCGATCTCCACCGGGCCTGGCCGAGCGCCGAATTCGTCGTCGCTCCGCGGTCGGGTCACGCGATGGACGAGCCGGAGATCCTCGAGGCGCTGGTCGCCGCGACCGACCGCTATCGGGTTGGGGCCTCCGTACGGGGTGACTAGGATGAGGTGGTCTCATCACCAAATCTGCGAGGAACGCCCTGAGTAGGTCAGAAGTTTCGGCCCCCGGCCCCCGTCCGTTCGACGGGGGAGTGGAGAACTCGCGACGCGTGACGATCCCGGCGTCTCTGGAGATGGTGAACGTCCTGGGCCCGCGCGACGAATTCCTGGGGATCCTGGAGCGTGAGCTCGATTCCACCATCCACGTCCGCGGCAACGAGATCACCCTCGCCGGAACGGCCGTAGCGGTCGACCTCGCCGTTGACGTCATCACCGAGCTCGTCACCGTGCTGCGCACCGGTCAAGGCCTCACCTCGGACGCGGTCGAGCGGATCGTCTCGATGCTGGCCGCCCGCGAGGATGCTCGGCCGGCCGACGTACTGACCCACAACATCTTGTCGACCCGCGGCAAGACGATCCGCGCCAAGACGCTCAACCAGAAGCGTTACGTCGACGCGATCGATGCCCACACTGTCGTCTTCGGCATCGGCCCGGCCGGCACCGGCAAGACGTACCTGGCCGTGGCCAAGGCGGTCCAGGCGCTGCAGAACAAGCAGGTCAACCGGATCATCCTGACCCGTCCGGCGGTCGAGGCGGGCGAGCACCTCGGGTTCCTGCCCGGCAACCTGAACGACAAGATCGACCCGTACGTGCGGCCGCTCTATGACGCCCTGCACGACATGGTCGACCCGGACTCGATCCCGCGGTTGCTGACCGCCGGCACCATCGAGGTCGCACCGCTGGCCTACATGCGTGGTCGCACGCTCAACGACTCCTTCATCATCCTCGACGAGGCGCAGAACACCTCGATGGAGCAGATGAAGATGTTCCTGACCCGGCTCGGCTTCGGCTCCAAGATCGTCGTCACCGGAGACGTCACCCAGGTCGATCTCCCGGGTGGAACCCGCAGCGGTCTGCGGATGGTCGAGGGCATCCTCGACGGAGTCGCCGACATCTCCTTCTGCCACCTCACCAACCACGACGTCGTCCGGCACAAGCTGGTCGGCCGCATCGTCGAGGCGTACGACACCTTCGAGGCGCACGACCCGCCTCGGCACAGCCGTTAGTCCGGAAGAGGCCACCCCAGTGCCCATCGACATCAACAACGAGTCCGGCTCGGAGGCCGACAGTACGGCCCTGGTCCGGCTCGCGACGTACGCGCTCGACCAGCTGCGGATCCACCCCTTGGCCGAGCTGTCGATCCTGCTGGTCGACGAAGACACCATGAGCGCGTACCACGAGAAGTACATGGGTGAGCCGGGTCCGACCGACGTGCTCAGTTTCCCGATGGACGAACTCCGCCCACCCGAGGACGACGAGGACCCGCCCGAGGGCCTGCTCGGCGACATCGTGCTCTGCCCGAGCGTGACCGCACGTCAGGCCGCGGAGCACGGGCGTACGCCGCAGCAGGAATCGGAATACCTGCTGGTCCACGGTCTGCTGCACCTGCTCGGCTACGACCATGCCGAGTCGGACGAGAAGGCCGAGATGTTCGGGCTCAAGGACAAGATCATCGCCGGTTGGGACGCCCAGCGTCCCGACCGGGGCGCGCGATGACCACCATCGACTGGATCCAACTGGTCGTTGCGCTGATCCTCGTGCTGTTCGCGGCGTTGACCGCGGCGGCCGAGGCGGCGCTGTCCTCGTTCAGCAAGTCGCGGGCCGAAGGCTTGGTCGCCGAGGGCCGCGCGGGCAGCCGACTCGTCCAGCGGATCGCCGCCGACCCGCCGCGCTACCTCAACACCGCGCTGTTCCTGCGCACCATGCTGGAGATCTCGGCGATCACCTTGGTCGCCAACGTGGTGTTCTCCAACATCTCGGTGACCTGGGAGGCCGGGGCCGTGGTCGCCGGCTCCATGATCGTCGTGTCGTTCGTCTTCTGGGGTGTCGCCCCGCGCACCCTGGGCCGGCAGCGGGCCGACTCGGTCGCCCGTCTCTTCGCCGGCCCGATCGTGGCCATCACCACCGTCCTCGGACCGTTCCCGCGGCTGCTGATCATGGTCGGCAACGCACTCACCCCGGGCAAGGGCTTCAGTGACGGTCCGTTCGCGACCGAGGCCGAGCTGCGCGAGCTGGTCGACCTGGCCGAGGCCAGCGCGGTGATCGAGTCCGGGGAACGCCGGATGATCCACTCGGTGTTCGATCTCGGCAACACCATCGTCCGCGAAGTCATGGTGCCGCGGACCGACATGGTCTTCATCGAGGAGTACAAAACCCTGCGGCAGGCCGTCTCGTTGGCCCTGCGCTCGGGCTTCAGCCGGATCCCGGTGATCCGCGAGGGCCTCGATGACGTGGTCGGGGTGCTCTATCTCAAGGACGTCATCAAGCGCGTCTTCGACAAGCCGGACGCCCAGTCGACCGAGCGGGTCGCGTCGATGATGCGGACCCCGATCTGGTGCCCGGACTCGAAGCCGGTCGACATCTTGTTGCAGGAGATGCAACTGCAGCGCGTCCACCTGGTCATCGTGGTCGACGAGTTCGGTGGGACCGCCGGGATGGCGACCATCGAGGACATCCTCGAGGAGATCGTCGGTGAGATCACCGACGAGTACGACGAGGAGAACACCGACATCACCGCGCTCGGTGACGACCGCTACCGGGTGTCGTCGCGGCTTCCGGTCGACGAGCTCGGCAACCTGTTCGGGCTCAAGCTCGACGACGAGGATGTCGAGACGGTCGGCGGGCTGATGGCCAAGCACTTGAACAAAGTCCCGATCGCCGGATCGGTGGTCACCTACGACGGGTTGGAGCTGGTCGCCGAACGGTCGACCGGGCGTCGCAACCGGATCGGCACCGTGGTCGCCTCGCGAATCGTCACCGAGACCGAGGACGACGACGAGCGCGCCGACCTGCCCAGCCGGCTTTCCACTGAAGAAGAGGTACGCGCGTCATGACCGATAATCGTGGTCGCGCTCCGCGCTCCGGGGTCCTGGCCTCCGCGCATCTTGGTCGTTCGTCACGATCCGCGACGACGGAAGAGCGTGTCGTCGCGGGTCGTTCGTCACGATCCGCGAAGACGGAAGAGCGTGTCGTCGCCGATCCCTCCTGCACTCCCGAGAGGCTCCGCCCATGACCGATCCCACCCCGGTCGAACCGACCGATCCGGAGGATCGCAAGATCATCACCCTCGCCCGCTCCTCGCTCGCCCGGACCCGGTCCGGCCAGGGCGCCTGCGTACGCGACACCGACGGCCGCACCTACGCCGCGGCCGCCGTCCAGCTTCCGCACCTGCAGCTCTCGGCCGTTGCGGCGGCGATCGCCGCCGCCGTGTCGTCCTCCGCCCCCGGGCTCGAAGCGCTGGCCGTCGCCGGAACCGCACCGACCCCCGATGACCTGGCCATCGCCGCCGACCTGCCCGGGAGCGGGGTCGCCGTCTGGCACGTCGACCCCAGCGGCGCCGTTCTCGATCGGATCGTGCTCTCATGACCGACGACGTCTTCCGCTCCGGTTTCGCCTGCTTCGTCGGACGGCCGAACGCCGGCAAGTCGACCTTGACCAACGCGTTGGTCGGCCAGAAGGTGGCCATCGCCTCCTCGAAGCCCCAGACCACCCGACACGCGATCCGCGGGATCGTCCACCGATCCGACGCCCAGCTCGTACTCATCGACACGCCGGGTCTGCACAAGCCGCGCACGCTGCTCGGGGAGCGGCTCAACGACCTGGTCCGGGCCACCTGGACCGAGGTCGACGTGGTCGGAGTCTGCCTGCCGTCCAACCAACGGATCGGTCCCGGTGACACCTACCTGGTCGGGGAGATCGCCGCGCTGCCCAGGAAGCCCGCGCTGGTCGCCGTGGCCACCAAGTCCGACCTGGTGTCGCCCAACCGGATCGCCGAGCACCTGATGCGGATCCAGTCGCTGGAGGCCGAGCTCGGCATCACCTGGACCGACATCGTTCCGGTGTCGGCGACCGAGAACGACCAGCTCGACGTCCTGAGCGACACCCTGGTCAAGCTGCTCCCCGAGGGTCCGCAGCTCTACCCCGACGGCGAGATCACCGACGAGCCGGCCGAGACGCTGGTCGCCGAGCTGATCCGCGAAGCCGCGCTCGAGGGCGTACGCGACGAGCTCCCGCACTCGATCACCGTGGCAGTCGAGGAGATGGGGCTGCGCGAGGGTCGCGACGACGACCATCCGCTGCTCGACGTCTTCGCGTCGATGATCGTCGAGCGGGACTCGCAGAAGGGCATCATCATCGGTCACCGCGGCAGCCGGCTGCGCGAGATCGGTGCGGCCTCGCGCAAGCAGATCGAGGCCCTGCTGGGGACGCCGGTCTATCTCGATCTGCGGGTGAAGGTGCTCAAGGAGTGGCAGCGCGACCCCAAACACCTCAACCGTCTGGGTTTCTGAGCCGCCCGATCGGGTGGTCAATGCAGGCGTAGGGCGTGCAACACCGCGTCGGAGATCGTCACCTGGTCCCCGTCCGGGCCGGTCATCTCGCGAGGCTGGCTGCCCGCGTACGCGATCCGCCAGTGCTCCGGGTCGAGCAGCCCCGCGATGTCGTCGGCGGCGAAGTAGAGATCGTAGTGGTGGGGTCGGCGGATTGTGGTCGCGGTGTCGGAGAAGTCGTGGCCGACGACCAGGAACGAGCCACCGGGGCGTACGGCGGCGGCCAGTCGGGTGAACAGCTCGTCGCGGACCTTGCCGGGCACGTGCATGAACTGGGCTGAGACCAGGTCGTAGACCGGGTCCGGGGTCCAGGCCAGGACGTCGACCTGCTGCCAGTCGACTGCGTCGGCCACGCCCACCTCCGTCGCATGCGTCGCTGCCTTGTCGAGCGCGACCCGGGAGACGTCGACGCCGGTCACCCGCCAACCCTGCTGGGCCAGCCAGATCGCGTCCGCGCCTTCGCCACAACCGATCTCGAGGGCGCGCCCGGGGACCAGATCGCTGGCCTGCTCGACCAGCCGCTGATTGGGCCGACCGCTCCAGATCCGCTCCGCCGAGGCGTAGCGCTCATCCCAGAACTCCGCGCTCCACATCCGGTCGTGCTGGCGAGCCTCGACGGCCCGGGCGGTGTCGGTCATCATCAGGTCGCCGTGGATCGCGGCCGCGGCCGTCAGGCCCTGGCCGGCGGCCACGACGACCTGGGCCATCGGGTCGGCGACGTTTCCTGCGGCGTAGACCCCGGGCACGCAGGTCTTACCCATCGGTTCGACCGGCAGGTGAGTTCCCGCTCCCGACGGATGGTCGACCGCGACGAGCCCGAGTCCGTCGAGCCCGGTGAGCCGGGCCGTCCACCGGGTAGCCACCGCCAGCGCCGTACAGGCGACGACCGCACCGTCGCGGCGGCGGACCCCGGTGAGTTGGTCATCGCTCACCTCGACCCCACCGACCTCGCCCTCAACGATCTCGATGCCCCAGACGCTCAGCTGCGCCCGCTGTTCTGCGTTCACCTCGTGCTGGTGGGCGAAGAAGATCACCCGATCGCTGAGCTGGGCGAAGAGCAGCGCCTGGTGGACCGACATCGGGGAGAGCCCGAGCACGCCGATGACCTGGTCACGGATCTCCCACCCGTGACAGAACGGGCAGTGCACAACGTCGCGGCCCCAGCGCTCGGCGAGCCCGTCGATGGTGGGCAGCTGGTCGCTCAACCCGGTGGCCAACAGCACCCGGCGGGCGCCGACGCACGTGCCGTCCCCGAGCTGGAACGAGAACGCGTCGAGCTCGCCGGAGGCCGCGACCACGGTGGCGTCGAGCAGCGTGACGTCGAAGGGCGCGAGCTGGTCGCGCCCGATGGAGATCAGCTCCTCGGGTGCGATGCCCTCGCGGGTCAGGAAGCTGTGCACCGCGTGGGCGGGTGCGTTACGGGGTCCGCCGGCATCGATGAGCACCACCGATCGTCGTGACCGGCCGAGAGTCAGGGCCGCGCTGAGTCCGGCGGCGCCGCCGCCGATGATGGCCACGTCGTACGTGGGTGTTGCGTTTTGGGTCATGTCGACCACCTCCTCCACGAGGGTGCCTCGATGGCGTGAAATTGGCAACTTGTCTTGCTGTTATGGCAAACTACGGGCATGCCCGCCGAACCCGACGACCTCCTGGCCACGATCGGTCCGCGGTTGCGGACCGCCCGACAGGAACGCGAGTTGACCCTGGCCGAACTGGCCGACCGGACCGGCATCTCGCTCAGCACGCTGTCGCGCCTGGAGTCCGGGCAGCGCAAGGCCACCCTCGAACTGTTGCTCCCGCTGGCCCGGACCTACGGGGTCCCGATCGAGGACCTGATCGGTTCGGTGGGGACCGAGGATCCCCGGGTCAGCCTGCGACCGGTACGCCGCGACGGCATGGTGATGGTGCCGCTCAGCCGGCGGCCCGGTGGCATCCAGGCGTACAGGATGGTCATTTCCCGGCACCGGCCGCCACCGGTCGACGAGTTGCGCGTGCACGAGGGATTCGACTGGCTCTACGTGCTCAGCGGCCGGCTCCGGCTGCTGCTCGGGGAACGCGATCTGGTACTGGTCGAGGGCGAGGCGGCCGAGTTCGACACCCGGGTGCCGCACTGGTTCGGCAGTGCCGACGGCGTCCCGGTCGAGGTGCTCAGCCTGTTCGGCAGCCAGGGCGAGCGGGCTCATCTACGGGCTCGGACGCGGCCGGAGTCGTGATGCCCCACCCCGTACGCGCCCGAGTGCCGGTCACTGTCCGGTCGAGGTCAGGGTGCGCTGCCAGACGTCGAAGACGCGGGACAATCGGTAGCCCATGGCCTCGTTGACGTCGATCATGAAGCGGTTGTCGATGTTGTTCCAGGTCTCGATCACGGCGAGCTGAGGTTCCGCCTCGGCCAGCCAGCGGAGCATGTCGAGTTTGAGCCGCATCCCGAGGCGGTGACCGCGGTGGGCCCGGCTGACCGCGGTGTCGTGCTGGATGCCGTAGCGGCTGGTCGACGGCTCGATCGTCAGCTCGGTGTGCCCGCCGATCTTCCCGGTCGCGACCTCGCGGGCCACGATCCGGTAGCGGCGCAGGCCGGCCCGTTCGCGCGCGGTCTCGGTGTCGCGGATGCGCTCGAGGTCGAACTGCTCGTCCTCGAAGGTCAGTTCGCCCATCGGAGCGTCATTGATCGCCGACGTCACCTCGACCATCTCCTCGAGCACGTCGTCAGGAATCGGCGGGACCAGCCGCTCGAGCCGATAGTCCTTCGAGGCCGCCCGGGCCTGCCGATTCAGGGTCGCGAGAGCGGCGTGGTCGAGGTCGGCGAGCACCTGACGACGGCGGGCGTCGGCGCTGGACCGCCGGAACCCGTGGCGGGCGGCGAAGCGCTGGACGCCCGCGTCGTCGGACGGGAGCCCGATCCACACCGTGTTCCGCCCGCGCGCTGCCGCCTGCCCGAGCACGAATGCCATCAGTTGCGTGCCGTGGCCGGCGCGTCGCGCGGCGGGGTGGACGAACACGTCGGCCCAGATCAGATGCCGGTTGTCGCGGGTCGGCAGCTCCATCGAAACGAACCCGTGCGGGTCGGCTCCCGGCTCCGGAGCGCACAGGTAGAACTCTTCGGGATCGAGGTCGCGGCCGTAACGGATCGCGGACTCGATCTCCGATCGCAGGATGGGGAAGTGGTCGGGGTCGTCGACCGCGGCGCAGGCCGCCCGGATGGCGGCCACCTGATCGACCTGGTCGGTGTCATCGGCCGACACACGCTGGAAGTCCATCGTCCGAGACTGCCGCAGACCACCGGCCCCGAGCCAGCGAATTACCCGTGTCGCGTTGCCCGCGCCGTAACCTCGGGGTTACAGTGTCGGCATGGTTGGCACCGAGCGCCCGTACGGGCTGCTTCTCCTTGGCTGCCGCAGCGAGGCCCTCTAGGGCCGGCATCCTCGCTGCGGGGTTTTGACCTGTTCCGGTCCGCCCATCCCAGTCTGAGACAGATTCTGAAACAGACACAGCAGCGAGGACGCCCCATGTTCGACCGCACCACCTTCGGAACCCGCCCACAAGGCGTACCGGTTCAGCAGCCGAGCCCCATGCCGTACCAGCGCTACCGCGCCTTCACCCCCATCGACCTGCCCGACCGCACCTGGCCGAGCAACACGATCGATCACGCCCCACGATGGCTGTCGACCGATCTACGCGATGGGAACCAGGCGCTGATCGACCCGATGACCCCTGCGCGCAAGCTGAAGATGTTCGAGCTGCTGGTCCGGATGGGTTACAAGGAGATCGAGGTCGGCTTCCCGTCGGCCAGCCAGACCGATTTCGACTTCGTCCGTCAGTTGATCACCCAGGACCGGATCCCCGAGGACGTCACCATCTCGGTGCTGACCCAGGCCCGCGAGGATCTGATCGATCGGACCGCCGAGTCGCTGGTCGGCGCGAAGGCCGCCACGATCCACATGTACAACGCCACCGCGCCGCTGTTTCGGCGGGTGGTCTTCCACGTCGACACGACCGAGTGCGTTGCGCTCGCCACCCGGGGCACCGAGTTGGTGATGAAGTACGCCGAGCAGCATCTGGGTGACGTGGAGTTCGGCTACGAGTACTCCCCGGAGATCTTCACCGGGACCGAGCCCGAGTTCGCGGTCGAGATCTGCAACGCGGTGATGGATGTCTGGCAGCCCTCCGCGGGTCGTGAGATCATCCTGAATCTGCCGGCCACCATCGAGATGTCGACGCCGAACACGTACGCCGACCTGATCGAATGGTTCTCCCGCCAGGTCAAGAACCGCGAGCACGTCGCCATCTCGTTGCACCCGCACAACGACCGCGGCACGGCGACGGCGGCGACCGAGCTGGCCATGATGGCCGGCGCCGATCGCGTCGAGGGCTGCCTGTTCGGTCACGGCGAGCGCACCGGCAACGTGGACCTGGTCACCCTGGGGATGAACCTGTTCTCCCAGGGCATCGACCCGAAGATCGACTTCTCCGACATCGACGAGATCCGTCGCACGGTGGAGTACTGCACCAACCTGCCGGTTCACCCGCGCCATCCGTACGCGGGGGATCTGGTCTACACGGCCTTCTCCGGCTCCCACCAGGACGCCATCAAGAAGGGCTTGGAGGACCTGGACAAGCAGGCCGCCGAGCAGGGGATCAGTGTCCGCGAGATCGCCTGGGAAGCGCCCTACCTGCCGATCGACCCGTACGACGTCGGCCGTTCGTACGAGGCGGTCATCCGGGTGAATTCGCAGTCCGGCAAGGGCGGCGTCGCCTACATCATGAAGAGCGAGCACAACCTGGACCTGCCTCGGCGACTGCAGATCGAGTTCTCCAGGGTGGTCCAGGCGCACACCGACACCGACGGGGGCGAGGTCAGTCCGGGTCGGCTGTGGGACATCTTCACCTCCGAATATCTCGAACCGGACAGCCCGCTGTCCTTGGTCGAGGTGTCGTCGGCCTCGCGCGGGTCGGGCACCTTCTCGGTGACGGCCGAGGTCATCTGCCGGGGTAGGAAGCAGACGATCAGCGGTGAAGGCAACGGGCCGGTGTCGGCGTTTGTCGACGCGGTCGGCCCGCTCGGCTTCCACGTCCGGGTCCTCGACTACCACGAGCACGCGTTGTCCTCGGGTGGCGATGCGCTGGCTGCGGCCTACGTGGAGTGCGAGATCGGGGAGGGCGAGGGCAGCGAAGTGGTCTGGGGCATCGGGATGGACGCCAACATCGTCACCGCCTCGCTCAAGGCCGTCACGTCGGCCGTCAACCGCGCCAGCCGCTGAATCGCATGGAAGTGGGCGGGATCCTCGTGCCTACACGCACGAGGATCCCCCCTGCCGAGGCCGGCGGCGCCTGATCAGCGGAAGCCGTTCTCCGCGGTACGCGCCGGGGCGGTGTCGGCGTAGATCCAGGCCCGGAAGAACGGGCCGAGATCGGTGGTCGTCCGAGTCTGAGCCAGGGTCATGAACTCCTCCAGGCTGCGGCTGCCCGGGGTCTGCGCCCAGGCGCGGGACAGGCCCAGAAACGCCTCGTCGCCGATCACGTTGCGCAACGCCTGCAGCGCCATCGGCCCGCGGACGTAGACCGTGTCGAACAGGTGGTCGCGGCTCGGGTCGATCATGGTCACCCGCCAGAACTGGGCTGCATCCTTGGTCCGGTCGTAGTAACCGTTCAGCATGGCGTCGGCCGATCGGCCGCCGGTGCGCTCGACCGTTGCCCAGGCCGCCCACGAGGCGTAGGCCTCGCTGGTGAAGATGTCGTCCCACTGCTTCAACGTGACGTGGTCGCCGAACCACATGTGGGCGAGCTCGTGGTCGATCAATTCGATGTTGAAGTCGTCGTTCAGGATGCCGCGGGAGACATAGATCGGCCGGGTCTGCGTCTCCAGACCCTCGAACCGCAGCCGGTGGATCGGGACGACGCCGCCGAGCTCGGTGAACGGATACGGACCGAACATCTGCTCCAAGATCCGCACCCGCTCTCCGGAGCGCAACAGCGTGGTGAACGCCTGGCGTCGGTCCTCGGCCGACAGCTGCTCGCTGACCGCGTAGACGTAGGGAAGACCCGCGTCCGTGCCCTCGCGAAGCTCGTAGCGACCGAGGGCGATGAACGTCGCGTAGCTGACCACCGGCTGCCGGGTGACCCAGTGCCAGGTGTCGAACTTCTCTTCGTCGCCGGTGTCCTTGGACAGCAGAGCGCCGGTGCTGATGGCCTGCATCCCGGCCGGGACCCGGATCGAGACGTCCATCAGGGCGGGGTCGCGGGGGTGGTCGTTCGACGGGAACCACCAGGCGGCACTCTCGGGTTCGCCGGCGGCGATCCACTCCTGACCCGAGGTCCACCACGGCCGCACATCGCCGTGGGTGATCGACCCGGGGCGCCCGGCGTAGTCGATGCCGACCTCGAAGGTGTCGCCGGCCCCGATGACCCGGGACGGCACGATCCGCAGGTCAGCGAACCCGCGGCGGCTGCTGGCCGCAGCACGCCCGTCGACCGTCACCCGGTCGGCGTCGAGCGCCAGATCGACGAAGAACGACTTCAGGCTCGAGGTGGCCCGGGCGCTGATCACCGCGGTCCCGGCCAGCTCCTCCTTCTCCGGATCCCAGTCGAGGTCGAGTCGGTAACGGAGCACGTCGTAGCCGTCGTTCCCAGCGTTGGGGTAGTACGGGTCGCCGAGCCCGGCGCTGCCGTCGACCGGGTCGCCGATGGGTTGGACCACGGTCGGGCCCGGCCCGCGCAGACGGGGCAACACCCACAGGGCGAAGGCCGCCGGGGCGGCCAACCCGGCGATCAGCACCAACGGCAGGACCACCGCCAGCACGTACGCGACCCGTTGCGGTCGCTGCCGGGGGACGGCATGCTCCGACGCCGGGTGCACCGCCGCCGGATCGGGCGCGGCCCAGCCGGGGTCAACGCTCGACATGGGCCAGGGAGCGCAGCGACCGGTCGAGGTGCCAGGAGACGAACGCGGCCGTGACCCCGCTGGTCTCGCGTGCGGTCGCGGTGTCCACCTCGCGGGTGTCGGCCCAACGACCCTCGAGCAGCGCCCCGAGCAGGGACAGGGTGCGGGCCGACGGCCGGGCCGATCCGGCCGGGCGGCAACGTTCGCAGACCACGCCGCCGGCGGCCGGGGAGAAGGCCTGGTGCGGTCCGACCAGCCCGCACTTCGCGCAGTCGTGGAACGACGGCGCATAGCCGGCCACAGCCAACGCCCGGAGCAGATACGAATCCAGGATCAGCGAGGGCTCGCGGATTCCGTCGCTGGTCCCGCCGTTCAGCACCTTGAGCGCCCCGACCAGCAGCCGATACTGCTGAACCGACGGCTCGCCTTCCTCGACGACCAACCGGTCGGCCGTCTCGAGCATCACCTGACCGGCGGTGTACGCGCGGTAGTCCTCGACCAGCGGCTCGCCGAACGCCGCCAGGGACTCGGCCTGGACGATCACGTCGAGGCTCCGGCCGACGGCGAACTGCAGGTCGACGTGCGAGAACGGCTCGAGCCGGGCGCCGAACTTCGACGAGGTCCGGCGTACGCCCTTGGCCACGGCCCGGATCTTGCCGCGACCGCGGGACAGGAACGTGATGATCCGGTCCGCCTCGCCCAGCTTGTGGGTCCGCAGCACGACCGCTTCGTCCCGGTACGTCGGCATGTCATCAGTCTCTCCGAGTCGGCCAAGTAATGTCGGTCGACATGGCCAGGAAGCAGCCGGTGAACCCGCCCAGCCGGACGCCACCGCGCGCACCGATCCCGCACGTCAGCGGTGAGCGGCCGCCGGCCATCCCGGCCGACCGGCTGCCGCGTCACGTGGCCATCGTGATGGACGGGAACGGTCGATGGGCCAAGCAGCGCAACCTGCCGCGGACCGATGGCCACGCCCGCGGCGAGGAATCGCTGTTCGACGTGATCGAGGGGGCGATCGAGGTCGGGGTCAAGTACCTCTCCGCCTACGCGTTCTCGACCGAGAACTGGCGCCGGTCGCCCGACGAGGTGCGCTGGCTGATGGGCTTCAACCGCGATGTCATCCGTCGTCGGCGGGACCAGCTCGACGCCATGGGCGTCCGGGTGCGCTGGGCCGGGCGGCGGCCACGGTTGTGGCGCAGTGTGATCAACGAACTCGAGGATGCCGAACGGCGTACGGTCCACAACGACGTGCTGACCCTCCAGTTCTGCGTCAACTACGGTGGCCGGGCCGAGATCGTCGACGCGGTACGCAAGGTGGCTGCGCTCGCCGCCGACGGTCGGCTGGATCCGAGCAAGCTCACCGAGGACCGGTTCCGGCAGTATCTCGACGAACCGGAGATCCCCGATGTGGACCTTTTCGTCCGCTCGTCGGGGGAGCAGCGGACCTCGAATTTCCTGCTCTGGCAGAGCGCGTACGCCGAACTGGTGTTCCTCGATCGGCTGTGGCCCGACTTCGACCGCCGCGATCTGTGGCGGGCGATCGCCCTCTACGCCAACCGCGATCGACGCTACGGCGGGGCGGTCCCGAACCAGGTGGGCGACGAGTCGAGACCGTCCACGGGTTGATCGCGCGTGAGAGAGTATTCCGGTAGCGGAAGGATCAGGCGATCTGTACGCAGCTCTCGACGCGAACGGCGATGTGGGGCGCACCGAATCGGGTAGAGGGCACACATGGATCGCAACGCGACATACCGGCTGAACAACACCAGCATCCTTTCCGTGGGCGCCGTCGAGGCTCCTGTCGCGGTCAGTTCGGCCGACTTCGACCTCCGGCTGGCCGAGACCTACGAGCGGACCGGCATGCGCTCGGGGATGCTCGAGCAGCTCGCCGGCGTCCGTGAGCGACGGTGGTGGCCCGAGGACACCAGCTTCACCGACGGTGCCGCCATGGCCGGCGCGAAGGCGCTGGCCGAAGCGGGGATCGACCCCAGCCAGGTCGGGGTGATGATCAACACGTCAGTCTCCCGCGCCCACCTGGAGCCGTCGGCAGCCGTGGTGGTCCACCACGAGCTCGGGCTGCCGCCCGGTTGTCTCAACTTCGACCTGGCCAACGCCTGCCTCGGCTTCGTCAACGGCATCCAGCTCGCCGGCACGATGATCGATTCCGGCCAGGCCGACTACGCGTTGCTGGTCGACGCCGAGGGTTCGCGCTACACCCAGGAGCGGGCGCTCGATCGGCTGTCCTCACCGGACGCCACGGCCGGCGACCTCCGCGAGCAGTTCGCCACGCTGACCCTGGGTTCGGGTGCGGCGGCGATGGTGCTCGGCCGGACCGACCGTCACCCCGAAGGGCACCGCGTGATCGGTGGGGTCAGCCGAGCCGGCACCGAACACCACGACCTGTGCGTCGGCGACTTCGAGTTCATGCGGACCGACACCAAGCGGCTGTTCGAGGCCGGGCTCGAGCTCGCCGTGGCCACCTGGCGCGACGCCCAGACCGACTTCGCGTGGGCCGATGCCGATCTCTTCATCGCTCATCAGACCTCGGTCGTGCACATCCGGGCGATGGCCAAGGCGCTCGGCGTCGACGAGGCGAAGTTCCCACTGACCCTGCCCGAGTTCGGCAACATGGGGCCGGCCGCTGTGCCGTTCACCCTGGCTCAGAACCTCGACGGCCTGCGCGCGGGTATGCAGGTGATCCTGCTCGGCATCGGTTCGGGCCTGAACACCTCGTACGCCGAGATCGCCTGGTGACGTTCGCCGGCCGGCTTCCCGGTCTCGACCCCGCCTGGTCACGCAACATCTCCGTCCCGGAGGCCCCACGCGACTCCACCACGCGCTGGTCGGTCCTCGACACCGGCAGGACCGATGGGCCGGCGCTGGGGACCATGCTCTGCGTCCACGGCAACCCGACCTGGTCGTACCTGTGGCGGCGGTTCCTGGCGACGGCACCGCCCGGCTGGCGGGTGGTCGCGGTCGATCAGCTCGGAATGGGCTGGTCGGAACGCACCTCGCCACGCACCATGGCCCAGCGGATCGATGATCTCGGCCGGCTGACTGACGTCATGATGCCCGACGGGCCGGTGGTCGTCGTCGCGCACGACTGGGGTGGTCCGATCGCCCTCGGCTGGGCCCAGGCGCACCGCGACCGGGTCTCCCGGCTCGTGCTGACCAACACCGCCGTCTCGCAGCCGCCCGATGCCGCCCCGCCGGCGCTCATCCGGCTGGCGCGGTCACGTGCGCTGCGCGACCTGGTCTGCACCACCACCGCGACCTTCGTCCGTTCCACCACCGCGCTCTCGCGACCGCCGCTGGACCGCGCGGTCCGCGACGCCTTCGCCAGTCCGTACGCGCGCCCCGGACGCCGCCGGGCGGTGGCCGACTTCGTGGCCGACATCCCGTTCGAGGTCGATCATCCGAGCCGGGCCACGCTCGACGCGGTGGCCGCCGGCTGTGCCGACCTGTCCGAGATCCCGACCCTGCTGCTGTGGGGGGCCCGCGACCCGGTGTTCACCCCCCGCTACCTCGAGGACCTGCTCGATCGGCTGCCGCACGCCGACGTGCAGTGGTGTCCGCGGGCGTCGCACCTGGTCACCGAGGATGAGCCCGGGGCCGCCGAACTGGTGCTGGGACTGGGTCGGGACCGCGCCGACACCGGTGACCGAGCGAGCGCTGACCGGTCGGTTGTGGGACGAGTTGGAGGCGCGCGCCGCCGATCCGACCACGGCGGTCGTCGAGCTCTCGGGTGAGGACCACCCGTCGATTTCCTTCGCCGACCTGAACCGGCGGGTCCTCGACCTGGCCGCCGGGCTGAGCCTCGACGGTGTCCGTCCGGGGGACCGGGTCGCGGTCCTGATCCCACCGGGGATCGATCTGATGGTCGCGGTCTACGCCTGCTGGCGGGCCGGGGCCAGCATCGTGATCGCCGACGCCGGTCTCGGGCTGCGCCGGATGGCCGATGCGCTGCGCAGCGCCGGCCCCGACCACGTCATCGGCATCCCCCGCGCCCTGCTCGCCGTTCGCGCGCTCCGGGTGCCGGGGCGTCGGATCGAGGACCTCGCCGCCGTCGAGTCTGTCGGCCGCGAGGAGCGCGAGCGACGACCGGCCAGCGGGGGGCGTGGGGGGTCGTCCCCCCACACAGATACAACCGATCCAGTCGTTGATCATGAGGCTGCGGTCCTGTTCACGTCGGGGGCCACCGGCGCGCCCAAGGGCGTGGTCTATCGACACTCACAGCTGCTGGCCCAGCTCGCTGCCGTGCGCCGGGTGATGGATCTGGGGGAGGGGGACCGGCTGGTCGCCGCGTTCGCGCCGTTCGCGCTCTACGGTCCGGCGCTGGGGGTCCCGGCCGCGGTGCCGGAGATGGATGTCACCAAGCCGGCGACGCTGACCGCCACCCGGCTCGCGGAGGCGGTCGCGGCCATCGGTGCCACCGTGGTCTTCGCCTCCCCGGCGGCGCTGCGCAACGTGGTGGCCACCGCCGATGGCCTCGACGCCGGCGGATCGGCCGCGCTGGGTGGGGTGCGTCGGTTGCTGTCGGCCGGGGCCCCGGTCCCGGCGGCGCTGTTGCGGCGGGTCCAGGAGCTGATCCCGCAGGCCGAGCTGCACACCCCGTACGGGATGACCGAATGCCTCCCGGTGACCGACATCGACCTGGCCGCGATCGAGGCCGCCGGGAGCGGGAACGGGGTCTGCGTCGGAAGGCCGATCGCCGGGGTCCGGGTGCGACTGGCGCCACTCGACGCCGACGGGAGCGCCGCACCGGATCTGGTCGACACCCCCGAGGTGACCGGAGAGGTCTGCGTGGCGGCCGGACACGTCAAGGATCGCTACGACCGCCGGTGGGCCGCCGAACGGGCCAGTCGGCGCAATCCGGGCTGGCACCGGACCGGCGACGTGGGTCATCTCGACGCCGAGGGCCGCCTGTGGATCGAGGGTCGGCTGGTTCATGTGATCACCGCGGCGGAAGGTCCGCTCACCCCGGTCGGGATCGAGCAGCGCGTCGAATCGCTGCCCGGGGTCCGGCTGGCGGCGGCCGTCGGCGTCGGTCCCGAGGGCGCGCAGCAACTGGTGGTGGTCGTCGAGGCCGACCGCGACGGTCTGGCCGAGCCCGCCCTGGCGGCCGCGGTCCGGGCGGTCGTCGATCAGTCGGTCGCCGCCGTACTGACCACCGCGAGGCTCCCGGTCGACATCCGGCACGCCTCGAAGATCGACCGGGCCGAGGTTGCCCGTCGGGCCGAGCGGCTGACCTCGTGAAGGTCCTGGTCACCGGGGCGAGCGGGCTGCTCGGTCGGACGACGGCCCGCATCCTCGCCGATCGCGGGGACCAGGTCACCGTGCTGCAACGGCGGCCCTCCGGTCTGGGGTTGCCCGAGGTGCTGGCCGACCTCGCCGACGCCGACGCCGTGCGGGCGGCGGTCTCCGGCCACGATGCCGTGATCCACCTGGCGGCCAAGGTCGATGTCACCGGGCCGTGGGTGGAGTACCAGCGGGCCAACGTCGGGGGGACCCGGCACATCGTCGAGGCTTGTCGGGCGACCGGGGCAGCCCGGTTGGTCCACGTGTCGTCACCGTCGGTGGCCCACGCCGGGCGCTCGGTGGTCGGGGTCGGTGCCGAGCCGGCCGATCCGGACTCGGCGCGCGGGCCGTACGCGCGGAGCAAGGCCCAGGCCGAGCAGATCGCCCTGGCCGCCGACTCGCCCGGTCTCGCCGTGGTCGCCCTCCGACCCCACCTGGTCTGGGGACCGGGCGACCCCCAGCTGATCGCCCGGATCGTCGCTCGCGGTCGAGCCGGTCGGCTGCCGGTGATCGGTTCCGGCGCGGTGCTGGTCGACACCACCTACATCGACAACGCCGCCGAGGCCCTGGTCGCCGGTCTCGATCGGGCGCCGAACGCGCACGGGCAGGCGCTTGTGGTCAGCAACGGCGAGCCGCGTCCGATCCGCGAGTTGCTGGAATCGATCTGCGCCGCGGCGGGTGTGCCCGGACCGCGTCGCCGGGTCCCGGCCGGGGTCGCCGCAGTCGCCGGCTCGCTGATCGAGCGGGCCTGGTCGCTGCGCGGCGGCGACGGTGACCCGCCGCTGACCCGGTTCGTGGTCGAGCAGTTGTCGACCGCGCACTGGTTCGACCAGCGCCGCACCCGCGCGCTGCTCGACTGGCAGCCGCGGATCCCGCTCGACGAGGGCTTCGCCCGGTTGACCGACTCGTATCGCTGAGCGGGCGAATCGGGCGCAGGACCGGGGTCGGGCTTCAGCAGGTCGCGCAGGTGCCGAAGATCTCCAGGTCGTGGCTGACGTCGCGGAAGCCGTGCTCGTCGGCCACGGCGTTGGCCCAGGTCTCCACCGCCGGACCGGACACCTCCACCGTGCGTCCGCACGCCCGGCAGACCAGGTGATGGTGATGGCCGGTCGAGCACCGCCGGTACGCGGTCTCGCCGTCGGTCGTGCGGATCGAGTCGACCTCACCAGCGTCGGCCATCGACTGCAAGGTGCGGTAGACCGTGGTCAACCCGACCCGGTCGCCGCGCTGACGCAGGTCGTCGTGCAGTTCCTGCGCCGTGCGGAATTCGGTCCGCCCGGTCAGCAGTCCGTCGAGCGCGGCGCGCTGCCGGGTCCGGCGCTGCGGTGTGCCGGTCGCATCGGTGCTGGTCATCCGGATCTCGTCATTCATCTCAGTGCTCGTCGTAGTGGTCGGCGTGCTGGGCGTGGCGGTGTCCCTCGTGCAGGAAGTCGATGTGGTCGCCATGGCGGACCTCGGGGTGGCCGCACCCGGGTCGATGCTGATGCGCATGACCCTCCATCACGACGACGTGAGTCGGCGCGAGCCGGGTGTCGTCGAGCGATTCCGGGACCTCGGCGGTGCGCCGGCGACGGCGTACCCAGGCCCCGATCGGCCAGCTCGCGACGAAGACCCCGATCGACAGCAGGACGATGAAGGCGCCGGGGGCGGCGTCGGCGTAGAACGATCCGGTGGCCCCGCCGACCGAGACCGCCACCCCGATGACGATCGCGGTGATCAACGCGGCCCAGAAGCCGCGGACCAGGTTGCGGGCGGCCGCCACCGGCACCACCATCAGCGCGCTGACCAGGAGCAGCCCGACCGTCCGCATGGCCAGCGCGACGGTGATCGCGGCGAGCACGACGATCAGCACGTTGTAGACGCGGACCCGCAGACCCTGGGTGCGGGCGAAGTCCTCGTCGGTCGACACCGCGAACAGCTGGGGGGCCAGCCCGATCGTCGGCACCAGCACGATCGCGGCCAGCACGATGATCAACTGGATGTCGGGCACCGAGACGGTGGTCAGCGAGCCGAAGAGGAACTGGGAGAGCCCCCCGGCCCCGACCCCGGCGATGCCGGACATGAACACGCCGGCGGCCAGCCCGCCGTAGAACAAGATGGCCAGGCCGACGTCGCCGGTCGCCTTGCCCTGCTGCCGCAGGATCTCCACGATGACCGCGCCGAGGACGCAGACCACCACGGCGATCGGGACCGGCGCGAGTCCGGTGAGGAAGGCGAGCCCGACCCCGGCGATCGCGACGTGGCCCAGGCCGTCGCCGAGCAGACTGAGTCGGCGCTGGACGATGTAGGTGCCGATGGCCGGTGCGATCAGACCGGTGAGCAGGGCGGCGATCAGCGCCCGTTGCATGAAGGGGTAGGACAGGATCTCGATCACGGTTCGACCGCCCCGAGCAGACCCGAGGGCAGCGTACGAACGACGGCGCCGTGGTCGTCATGGCGATGGTCGTCGTGATGGTGTCCGTGGTGGTCATGACCGCCGAGCACGGGCTCCGGTTCGCCGTCGTAGACCACCCGGCCACCGCTGAGCACCACGGCCCGGTCGACCAGGGTGGCCAGGGCGCCGGCCTCGTGCAGCACGACCAACACGGAGGCACCCTCGCTGAGCAGGATGGCGAGAAGATCGGCGAGCACCTGCTGGTGTTCGAGATCGACCCCGGCCGTGGGCTCGTCCAGGATCAGCAGTTCGGGTTCGCCGGCGAGCGCGCGGGCGATCAGCACCCGCTGATGTTGGCCACCGGACAGCTCGGCCATGTCGGCGCCGGCCTTGGCCGACATCCCCACCAGTTCGAGCGCGCGATCGACCGCGCCATGGTCGGCGGCACGGGCCGGGAGGAAGGGGCGTCGGTGCGACAGCCGCCCCGAGGCCACCACCTCGCGGGCCTTGGCCCCGGCCAGCGGTCCGGGGGAGCGCTGCGGAACGTACCCGATCCGCGCCCACTGCCGGAACTGGCGCAACGGCGTACCGAAGACCTCGATCTGTCCCCGCTGGTGCGGGAGCAGACCAAGCGCGGCCTTGACCAGCGTTGACTTACCGGAGCCGTTCCCACCCATCAGCGCGACCGTCTCGGCCGCGCGGATCTCGAGCTCGATGCCACGCAGGACCGGGAGGCCGCCGCGTTCGACCGTCAGATCGTGCACGGCCAGGACTGGGGTCATGAACATCCGTTCGCGGTGCGGAGGGCCCCGAGGTTGGCCCGCATGACCGCAGGGTAGTCAGTGCCGCGCGACTGCACGGTGATGCCCTCGATCGGGTCGAGGACATCGTTCCTGAGGCCGAGGTCGCCGGCAATGGCCTCGGCGACGGCTGGGGAGGCGAGGGTCTCGGAGAAGATCGTGGTGATCCCGTGCTGCTCGGCGATCTGCTGCACCTCGGCGATCCGGGCCGGCGACGGCTCGGCGTCCGGGCTGATCCCGCTGATGCCGATCTGCTCGAGGTCGTAGCGCCCGGCCAGGTAGCCGAAGGCCGAGTGAGTGGTGATGAACTCCCGGCCCCGGCAGTCGGCCAGCCCGGTCTTGAACTCGCCGTCGATCGTCATGAGCTTTTTCGTCAGCGTCTCGGCCCGGGCCCGGTAGTCGTCGGCGTGATCGGCGTCGACGCCGATCAGTTGATCGCGTACGGCGTTGGCGATGGTGACCATGATGGTCGGGTCGAGCCAGACGTGCGGATCGAGTCCGGACTCACCCTGGTCGTGCCCGTCGTTCTCGGTGGCCAACGGCTCGAGCGGGACGACGGTGGCGATGTCGAGGACGCGCTGGTTGCCGCTCTGCGCAACCGCCTCGTCGACCGCGGACTGGAAGGTCTTCTCGTAGACCACCAGATCAGCCGTGCTGACCGCCGCGACCTGGCTCGGCTTGAGTTCGAGGTCGTGCGGCTCGGCGCCGGGCGCGGTCAGGCTGCTGACCTCGGCGCGATCACCGGCCACCTGCTGAGCGACGTACTGGAACGGGTAGAACGCCGTCACCACCTGGAGCTTGCCGTCCCCCGCCGGATCGGACCCGCTCGCCTCGCCGGTCACCGCCGCGCATCCCGTACCCGCCAGAGCCAATGCACCGACGAGTACGACCGTACGCATTCCCCCGATCAACATGGGAATCATTTTCATTTAGCTCGGGTGGTGGTGTCAAACCGACCTCCCCAGATCACCAACTGGGGGCAGATAGCAAATACGTCGGGCGTATTCGCGTCATCTGCCCCCAGTTGCTGGAGGGAGAGAGGGGCGCGGGGGAGGAGCGAGAGGGAGGTAGCGGCCCGACGCGGAGGTCAGGCGACCGATAAGGCCGGTTCGATGATCGTCTGTACGCGGTCGAGGAGCCGATCGAACACCTGCATCCGGTCGAACTGCAGCGCATGCAGCCGGGCCCGCTCGGCCATCGCGGCGCGCTCTTCCTCGGGCAGACTCATCGCCCAGTCCAGGGCCTCGGTGATCGAGACCGGGCAGTCGACCGGAACGATCATCGCGGTGTCGCCGACCGCCTCGCCGATGCCACCGGTGTCGGTGGTGATGACGGGTCCGCCGCCGGCCAGCATCTTCTCGACCAGGGCGATCCCGAAGGTCTCGACGAACTCCGGTCGTGGCTTGCTGGGCAGCACGAAGGCCGAGCAGCCGGCCATCAGCTCGGGCTTCTCGTCGTCGTCGACGTCATCGAGGAACACGATCCGGTCCGCCGCCGACGTCCGCGCGGCGAGGGCGTGCAGTTCCTCGGCCTGCGGCCCGTTGCCGGCGATCACCAGTTGCTGATCCCGGCAGCTCTCGCTGGCCGCGAACCCCATGATCAGGTCATCGACGCCCTTGGCGTGAGCGAGCCGGGACAAGAACAGCACGTAGCTGCCGGCGACCAGGTCGCGTCGCCGCAGCGACTCCTCGATCATCGCCGGGTCGCGCAGCAGGTAGTCGGCGGTGTTGATCGCCGGGTAGGAGATCTCGACCCGGTCGATGCAGCGACTGGCGAAGGTGGTCCCGTGGGCGGCGTCGATCTCGGTGGCCGAGGAGATGATCAGCTCGCGGGTGTACTCCGAGACGGCGACCGGAACATCGGAGTCCAGGTAGGACGCGAGCACGTGGGCCGCGGCGCCGTAGCGGCCGTCGGCGACGCAGGAGCGGACGACGTTGGTCACGTCGGAGCCGACGGCCTCGGCGATGGTGATGACGTTGACCGGCAGACCGGTGGACTCGGCGGCGCGTACGGCGTCGGAGACCGCGATGGTGTGCGGGCTCAGATACAGCGACATCGCCACCGTCGGCACGCCGTCGGTGAACAGCTCGACCAGCCGGCCGGTCATCCCGGCCAGATACCGACCGTCGACGACCTTGTAGTCGCCGACCGGGCCGGGGCGCTCGACCTCGATGCCTTCGCTGTAGGGCATGACGCCTTCGAGCGGCTTGAGCGGCAGGCCCGAGCTCTCGAGCAGCTCGAGCGGCCAGGAGAGGATGCGGACCTCGGTGAAGCCGCGTTGCATGGCGGCTTCGGCCAGGTTGCGGGCCTCGCCGGAATGGCCACAGATGACCGGATCGGCTCTGACCACGATGACCAGCCGACGACGTCCCCGATCGACATCGCTGGTTCTGAGATGGTCAGTGAAGTGCGGATGGCGGCTCATGTCGTCTCGCTTTCTTCAGGTTCGAGGAAAAGACCCGACTCGGCGGCGTCGGGTCGGACCATGGGTGCGGTGGGGGGCGGGGCGGCCGTACGAGCGGGATATCCCTCCCCGGGGGCCGACACAGAAGGCGGACGGGTGTCCGTCGCCCACGAGGACGGATGCGCGCCCAGCCGGACGTGCAGGCTTCCTCCGGTGTGCAGTTCGCGGGCGGTGAGCCAGCTGCGATCCAGCGGTTCACCGTTGAAGGTCACCGATTGCACGTACTGCACGGGCGTGCCCGGCCCGGGCTCGACGAAGCCCTCGGTCGAGATGACCAGCTTCTGACTGCCGATCATCAGTGCGGCCCGTTCGAAGGACGGGGCGTTGACGAAGTACAACGACTGACCGGCCGCCGGGAACAGCCCCAGCGACGCCCAGACGAACCACGAGCTCAGGCCCCCGGAGTCGTCGTTGCCGGGAAGCCCGCCGCGGCCGAGACCGAACATCTGGTGCACCCCGGCGTGCACCACCTCCGCGGTGCGATCGGGGCGACCGGCGTAGTGGTAGGCCCAGGGGACCTCCATGTCCGGCTCGTTGTTCAGTCCCTCGAAGCGATTGAGCGCGTACCCGGCCTTCATCTCCTCCAGGCTCGGTCGCTCACCGACCTGCTTGACCGGGTCGGCGCCGAATCCGAAGAACGCGTCGAGCAGTCCGACGAATCGTTCGTCGCCGCCGGCCAACTCGATCCGGGCCTGCATGTCCTGCATCACCCGGAACGAGTAGTTCCACTTGCCGCCCTCGTAGTACTCCGAATCGACCAGTAGCGCGGTCTCGGCGTCGAAGGCATTGCGCCACTGAGTGGCCAGCGCGGTGAACTGCTCGGCCAGATCGGTGTCACCGACATTGCGGGCGACCTTGGCCGTGCAGTGGTACGCGAAGGCCAGGTCGAGCGTGTGGGTGATCGGGTGGGCGACGCCGCGGAGCAGGTAGTCCTCCCCGTACGCGCGGCGCAGATCCGAATCCATGTGGCACAGCGCCCAGTCCCAATCGATTCCCGACACCCCGAGCTCGCAGAGGTCGGCCAGGAAGGTCTGGGCCAGCGCGCTGCCCTGGCGGGAGAAGCGGTCGGCGCCCTTGGCCATCCGGTAGCCGATCGGGAAGTTGCCTTCCTCCTCGCAGACGTTGAGCAGTGCGTTGGCCAGCTCCGCGGCCCGGTGCGGGAACAGCGCGGTGATCAGCGGGAGCTGGGTGCGGTAGATGTCCCACATGGTGCAGATGTCGAACACGAACGGACCGCTGTTGGGCCAGAACGGGCTCTCGCCCCAGGCGAAACACGGCTTGATCATCGAGTGGTAGAGCGCGGTGTAGAAGACCTGTTTGCGCTCCGCCGACGGGGTCTCGACCTGGATCGCGCCGAGGTGGTCGTTCCAGGCCTGCTGGGTGTCGTACTTGCGCCGCTCGAAGACCGCCGGGCCGGCGACCGGCAGGGTCGGATCTTCGATCGGCCCCTGGGTGTGACGGCGGGGCCGGCGGGTGTTCGGGCAGTCGGCCCGCAGGTTCTCCCGCGCCTGCTCGACGCCACGAAGCGAGAAGCCGAACCGCAGTTCGATGACCTGGCCCGCCGCGGCCCGGCCGCGCCACATCAGACCGAACGGCCGCAGCGTGGTCGGGCGGATCCGGTCGAAGTCGAGACGGGTGCCACCGGGCATCAGGCGCCGGTCGTACCAGAGCAGCTCGCGCCAGTCGCCGGAGTCGCACTCGACGTGCACGGCCAGCGGCGTCCCCTCCACGATCAACTCGCCCTGGGCGACGCCAGGGGTGAGCTGGTTCAGATGGGCGCGCAGTGGCGTGGTGGCACCGTACGGGATCCCAATCCCGCCCTGGGAGAAGTCGACGACAAGCCGGGCGTCCGGATGGGCCGGGAAGGTGTAGCGGTGCACCGCGCTCTTCGGCCCCACGGTGATCTCACACCGGATGCCCGAGCTGAGAGTGGCCGCGTAGTAGCCCGGCTCGGCCACCTCCTCGGTCAGCTCCCACGCATCGCCGAGGGTGTCGAGCGGAGTCAGCATGGGGGTGACCCGGAAGTAGTTGTAGTACTTGCGGATCGCTCCGGTGCCCGACTGCTGGAAGTGGGTGAACCCCGAGGCGAGGTTGGTGCCGGTCGCGGTGGTCAGACCCGGCAAGTGCGGGGGAGCGCCCTCGGTGTTGAGCTGGTACGGGCCGTAGCCGGTCGGGTAACCGCCCGAGTACGCGCAGGCGGACACCATGCCGAACGGGTGCGTGGCTCCCGGATGGGTGTTGCCGACCTGCGGCTTGGGCCACCACCATGTCGCGGCCAGCCCCTGCGGCTCGGGCAGATCGGTTGCCGAGCAACCGATGAACGGGTCGACGTGATCGATCAAGGTCGGCCTCCCTCATCTCAGCCCGGCACCATTGCCCTGCGGTAGACCACGACGCCCCGAGCGCCCTGGTGGCTTGACCTAGAAAGCTAGGACGTCAGGGTTTCGAACAGATGTCATCGAGATCACGATTCGTACCGTTCGCGGTCGCTTTCGTTCGCGCCGGTTGATCCGGTCTTCCTTCCTCGGCTGCGCCGCCGCCCGGTGGCATCCGAAGACGTCGCGACTGTCGTTGAGGGCGACGGTGCCGCCTCGTCGGTCCAGACCGGATCGGGCGCTCACTCGCTCACGGCGCGTGCGGCTCGCTTCGCTCGCTCGAACACGCGCCGTGAGGTCGGGCCCTGCCGCCAGGCGGCTCGGGGGTGCGAGTGTCAGCACGTGCCGGGAAACGGCCGTCGGCAGGCGGGGCGGGGGCGCGTTTGTCGGCACGTGCCGGGAAACGGCCGCGCGGTACGCCCGAGTCGGGCGCGTTTGGCGGCAGGTGCCGGGAAACGGAGAGGCGGTGACTCTCGTAGGGTCGGGGGGTGACTGACGGTGCGGCGGAACGCGAAGTCCTGACCTACGAGCGGTTCGGGACGGGGATCCGCGAGCTGGCGCAGCTGGTCGTGGACAGCGGGTATCGGCCCGACATCGTGCTGGGGATCGCCCGCGGCGGGCTGATCCCGGCCGGGGCCATCGCGTACGCGATCGAGGTCAAGAACCTGTTCACCTTGAGCGTGGAGTTCTACACCGGAGTCGACCAGCGGCTCGACGTGCCGGTGATGTTGCCGCCGTTCCTCGATGCCCACGACCTCGACGACGCCAAGGTGCTGGTGGTCGACGACGTGGCCGACACCGGCAAGACCCTCGAGCTGGTGCAGGACTTCTGCCGCGGTCACGCCGCCGAGTCGCGCACGGCGGTGATCTATGAGAAGCCGCGATCGGTGATCAAGTCCGACTACGTCTGGCGGCGGACCGACAAGTGGATCAACTTCCCGTGGTCGACCCTGCCGCCGCTGACCTTCGACGCGCCGTGATCGTCCTCACCCGTTATCGGGTGGCCGCGAGCGACGTCGAGTTCGAGGAGGCCGCCCGTGCGGCGATCGCCGTGTTGGCGGCGCGCGAGGGCTTTATCGGCGTGGACTTCGCCCGCAACCTCGACGAACCTGAGCTCTGGACCATCACCACCCGCTGGCGCGACGTCGGCTCGTACCGTCGGGCGTTGCAGGGTTACGAGTCGAAGATGGTCGTCGTCCCGCTGCTGTCACGGGCGATTGACGAGCCCTCCGCGTACGAGGACCCGACGCTGCACTGACGCGCGGCGGGCTCGCCGTACCGGCTAGCGACCGTGCCCCGGCCCGTGTGACGAACGGACGAAGGCGAGCCGGCGCCCACCGCCGCTGATCGCGATGACCCAGAAGAGCGTCCAGAGCAGCCAGGGGGCGCCGACGAGGATCGACGTCGTCACGATGGCGACCATCAGCACCGGGAGCAGACCCCAGATCAGCGCGACCGCGGTCGGTGCGACCGCGGTCCGCCTCGACCGGACCGGCAGGGTGGTCGCGGCGGCCACCGGTGCGGACGGTAGATCGACGAACAGGGGGGTGAGGTCGGCATCGAACCGGGCGCTGATCGCTTGGTCCACCCGTTCGTCAAGCTCGTCGCGGGTGATCCGGCCGGCGGCGAAATGCTCTCCCAGGGCAGCCACGGCGCGGTCTCGTTCGGCATCACCGATACGGACCGGAACAGCTCGGCTGGTTCGGTGCGGTTCGGTCCCTGAGTTGCCGTAGACGTCCATCTGGCGCCTTGCCTTTCCCGGTGACTCCACCGATGAATCAACGTTAGGTCGCAGGATCAAAGTTTGCTGTGGGCCTTCTCAGCGGGCGCAGCCATTAGGCTGGAGCGTCCGCCATCCCAGCCGGGGATGTCGCAATTCACGTTTTGGAGTGGTCAGTCGTGGCGCCCGCCAGCAAGTTGGACAACGTCATCAGTCTCTGCAAGCGACGGGGCTTCGTCTTCCCCGCCGGCGAGATCTACGGCGGTACCCGCTCGGCGTGGGATTACGGGCCGTTGGGCGTCGAGCTCAAGGAGAACATCAAGCGGCAGTGGTGGCGCACCGTCGTCACCGCGCGCGATGACGTCGTCGGTCTCGACTCGTCGGTCATCCTGCCCCGTCAGGTCTGGATCGCCTCCGGTCATGTCGGTGTGTTCACCGATCCGCTCACCGAGTGCCAGTCCTGCCACAAGCGGTTCCGGGCCGACCATCTCGAGGAGGACTTCGAGTCGCGCAAGGGCCGGCTGCCCACCGGCCCCGAGGAGATCGCCTGCCCCAACTGCGGCACCCGCGGCCAGTGGACCGAGCCGCGCGACTTCAACATGATGCTCAAGACCTACCTCGGCGTGATCGAGGACGAGTCCGGGCTGCACTACCTCCGCCCGGAGACCGCGCAGGGCATTTTTGTGAACTTCGCCAATGTGGTCCAGGCGAGCCGCAAGAAGCCGCCCTTCGGCATCGGCCAGGTCGGCAAGAGCTTCCGCAACGAGATCACCCCCGGCAACTTCATCTTCCGGACCCGCGAGTTCGAACAGATGGAGATGGAGTTCTTCGTGGTCCCCGGCTCGGACGAGGAGTGGCACCAGTACTGGATCGACGAGCGCACCCGGTGGTACACCGATCTGGGCATCTCGGCCGACAATCTGCGGCACTTCGAACACCCGCAGGAGAAGCTGTCGCACTATTCGAAGCGGACTGTCGACATCGAATACCGCTTCGGCTTCACCGGCTCGGAATGGGGCGAGCTCGAGGGCATCGCGAACCGCACCGACTTCGACCTGTCGACCCACAGCAAGCACTCGGGCACCGACCTGTCCTACTTCGAGCAGGCCAGTGGTGAGCGCTTCTTCCCGTACGTGATCGAGCCGGCCGCGGGCCTGACCCGCTCGCTGATGGCCTTCCTGATCGAGAGCTACGTCGAGGACGAGGCCCCCAACACCAAGGGCGGCGTCGACAAGCGGACCGTGCTCCGGCTCGACCCGCGCCTGTCCCCGGTCAAGGTCGCCGTGCTCCCGCTGTCACGCAACGAGGCCCTGTCACCGAAGGCCCGGGACCTGGCCGCCGAGCTACGGAAGTACTGGAACGTCGACTTCGACGACGCCCAGGCCATCGGCCGCCGCTACCGCCGCCAGGATGAGATCGGTACGCCGTTCTGCGTCACCGTGGACTTCGACACCCTCGACGACCACGCCGTCACCATCCGTGAGCGCGACACCATGAGCCAGGAGCGGGTGGCGCTGGACCAGGTCACCAGCTACCTGTCCGCACGCCTGCTCGGCTGCTGATGGGCTGACCGATGACCCTGCGCTACAACCCACCGCCGCACTGGCCGCAGCCCCCGGCCGGGTGGGTGCCGCCGCACGACTGGCAGCCGGACCCCAGCTGGGGACCGGCACCGGCCGGGTGGACGCTGTGGGTCGACGAACAGGCAATGCCGACGCCTTCCTGGGCGCCCGAGTCCGCCCCGGTCCATGAACCGCGGCCGGCCAGGGCGTCCAAGAGATCGAGTCGCAACAGCAGGATCTTCATCTCCTACCGACGCAACGACTGTCAGGCGCAGGCCAACGGTCTCTACGACGGTCTGTCGCACCGGTTGCCGACGTCGAAGATCTTCATGGACCTCGACTCGATTCCGCCGGGAGCCGACTTCGAGGACTACATCCGCAAGGAGATCGACGACTGCGATCTCGTGTTCGTCCTGATCGGTGACAACTGGCTGGACTCCGAGGCCGACGGATCGGGTCGCCGCATCGACCGACACGACGACTTCGTGCGTCTCGAGATCGAGAGCGCTCTCGCCTCGCCGAGGGTGCACGTGGTTCCCGTGCTGGTCGAGGGGGCGCGGATGCCCGCTCCGGGCGAGCTGCCCCCGAGTGTTCGCGCCCTGACGCGCTATAACGCGGTCGAGCTCGACGATCGACGGTGGACGGCTGATCTGAAGCGGCTGGCCGAGTCGGTCCCGGTGATCCTGCGCACGCCGCCGGCCTCCGTGGTCAACGTTCCCGCCGCCCCGGCCACGCCACCATCGGTGGCCCCGAGACCCCCGGTGCAGCCGGTGTACCCGGTGCGGCCGGTGGATGTGGTCTGGACCGACCCCACGGCCCGTACGCCGGTGCTCGGCTGGGTGATGATCGCCCTGCCGCTGCTGACCTGTGGCTTCGCCGCTTTCGTCCCCGCGCTGTGGGCGGCCTCTCAGCGTCGCGGCGACGCCCGCTACCGGCGCCGGATGTTCGTCTTCGCCGCTGCCATCGGCGTCGGGGAGCTGACGGCACTCATGGTCACCGGCAGCGTCCCGCAGGAGAGCACGACCAGCGACGTCGCCGTCGGGATCGTTCTGGGGCTGATGGTCGTGGCCATCGTTGTCGCGGTCATCAATCGCAATCCGGCACGAGGTCGACAATGGCGGTGATGGTCGAGCTGGCGCCGATGGCCGGGATCACCAACGCGGCGTACCGGCAATTGTGCCGCGAGCAGTACGAGCTCGCCGGTGGCACCGACGGCCGGTTCGTCTGCGAGATGATCACCTCGCGCGGGCTGGTCGAGGGCGATCCGAAGACCCGGGCAATGCTCAGCTTCGACCCGGGAGAGACCCGGCACTCGGTCCAGCTCTACGGAGTGGACCCGGATCACATGGCGCGGGCCACGACGATCCTGTGCGCCGAGTACGGGGTCGCCCACGTCGATCTGAACTTCGGCTGCCCGGTGCCCAAGGTGACCCGCAAGGGCGGCGGAGCGGCGCTGCCGTGGAAGCGCGACCGGTTGCGGCTGATCCTCGAAGCCACCGTTCGGGCAGCCCAGCCGTACGGGGTCCCGGTGACGATCAAAACCCGGATCGGGATCGACGACGAGCACCAGACCTATCTCGACGCGGGGCGGATCGCCGAGGAGTCGGGGTGCGCGGCCATCGCGCTGCACGGCCGCACCGCGCAGCAGGCCTACTCGGGACACGCGGACTGGGCGACGATCGCCAAGCTCAAGGAGCAGGTCTCGATCCCCGTCTACGGAAACGGCGACATCTGGGAGGCCGCCGACGCCGAGGCGATGATCGACCAGACCGGAGCCGACGGCGTGGTCATCGGTCGTGGCTGTCTCGGTCGACCCTGGTTGTTCCGCGATCTCGGGCTGGCCTTCGCGGGCCGACCCGCGCAGACCCTGCCGACTCTCGGCGAGGTGACGGCGATGATCCGACGGCACGGTGAGCTGCTGGTCGGGCTGATGGGTGAGCCGCGCGGCTGCGCCGACCTCCGCAAGCACATGGCCTGGTATCTCAAGGGCTTCCCGGTCGGCGGCGACCTGCGCGGGCGGTTGGCGATGGTCGGGTCGCTGGCCGAGCTCGATGGTCTGCTCGGTCAGCTCGACCCCGACGTTGGCTTCCCCGAGGCCGAGTTGGGCAAGCCGCGCGGTCGTCAAGGCACTCCGCGGGCGCGGGTGGCGCTGCCCGACGGCTGGTTGGCCGACACCTCCGGACTCGACCTCCAGCTGGGCGAGGCCGAGCTGGGGATCTCGGGTGGCTGAGGAGATCTCGCCGCGCGCGGCGGCCTGGGCCGAGACCATGGCCGGTCATCCCGGCCGCGACTTCGTGCTCGCCCACGCCGATACGGCGACGTCGGTCGGCCCGGCGCCGGTGATGACGCGGCAACGACGTGAAGACCGTGAGCGGGAGCGGCTGCGTCCGGGATCGGCGCTGGCGGAGGGGGCCGGGGACCGCGTACGCCCCGAGGAGCCCGACGTCGAGCGCACCTGTTTCGAACGTGACCGCGACCGGATCGTCCACTCGACCGCCTTCCGACGGCTCGCCGGCAAGACCCAGGTCGTGGTCCACCCGAGCGATCACCAGCGGACCCGACTGACCCATGCGCTCGAGGTCGCCCAGGTCGCGACGTCGATCGCCCGCGGCGCCGGGGTCAACGTGACGCTGGCCGACGCCATCGCCCTGGGTCACGACTGCGGGCACGGACCCGGGGGGCACGCCAGCGAGGACGCCTTCGACGCGTTCATCGGTGAGGGCTACGACCACGGGCCGTGGGGCGCCGACGTCGTGCTCCGGCCGCTCAACCTGTGCCGCGAGACCAGCGACGGGATCCGCAACCACTCGTGGTCACGCCCGGCGCCGAGCACCATCGAGGGCGAGATCGTCAGCTGGGCCGACCGGATCGCCTACTGCGCCCACGACCTCGAGGATGCGGTCCGCGCGGGGATCGTCGACCTCACCGATCTGCCGCCGGAGATCGCCGAGGTCTGCGGTCCGACCCGACGTGAGCAGTTGCGGACCTTCGTCCGCGCGGTGATCAACGGCATCGACCAGCAGGGGCAGGCGGGGATGGCGGCCGAACCGGCGGCCGCCCTCGCCGCGCTCCGCGCCTTCAACTACGAGCGGATCTACGTCCGCGAGGCGTCGCTCGCGCAGTCGCGCGCGGTGGTCGAGGTGCTGCGCGCGCTGGTCGAGTTCTACGCCGAGCGGCCCGGCGCCGTGTCCGGGGCCGACCCCGAGATCTTGCCCGGAAGTGACGCCGCCGTACGCGCCGCGGTGACCTACGTCGGCGGGATGACCGATCGCTACGCCTTCGACATGGCTACCCACCACCTCGGCTGGCCGCCCGAGCGGCTGCCGCCGGCCGGCGTGTTCTGAGCCCGGGCCGACGTCGGCTCGTGCCGACCCGGCCGACCCGGTACGAAAGTGTCATTCCAGCGCTGCCGAACGGGAAAAGTTTGCGCGGTCGCTGCTCTCGACCCACGCCTCGGACCCGACGAGAGTGAGAGGTCAAGCATCTGCCTCTCGAAAGGACCCCCATGCGTGCACGACACGTGTTCGTCAGCACTGCGGTAGCGGTGTTGATGGCCTCCGGGCTCGTCTCCTCCGACGCCGACGCCACCCCGGCGAGCGTGCCACCGCCGTCCGCCGTGGCGCTGGCCCCCTTGGCCACCCTCGACGGGCCGGCCACCGCGAAGGCGGATGGGATCGCGCTGCGCAATCATCAGGAGGCAACCGTCCGCTCGGTCACCCTCACCTATGGTCCGCACAGCTTCTCGGGCTGGCACGAACACCCGGGGATCGTGCTGGCCGTGGTCCAGTCCGGAGCGGTACGACGCAGCCTGCCGTGCGGTCCGGCGGAGACGTTCACGGTCGGCCAGGCGTTCACCGAGGTCGGACCGCACTACGTCGAGAACATCACCGATACCCCGGCCGTGCTGGTCGTGACTCAGATCGTGCCCGCCGACACGCCTGCAAACGGCTTCCGGATCGACCTACCCGAGCCGGCACCCAAGTGCCACCGGGATGATCGGTGATTCTCGCGATCAGATCGAGCGCGACCCCGGGCGGCTGGCATCGAACCCGGGCGGTGGCAGTGCGCAGGCCGGGGATCCGCCGGGCATCCGGTGGCGATTGCGGGCGATCAGCCGGTAGACAGCCGCGGCGAGGGTCCGGATGACCGGCAGTTCGAGGGCCCAGCCCAACACCGCGTACCCACGACCGGCGAACCTCAGCCAGTGGGAGAAGGCCGTCGCGCCGCCGTAGATCGTGCCGTCCGGCGTCACCCACAGGACTTCGCTCCGGGCGCGCTCGGAGGTCGTTCCGAGCGCGGCCAGGTCGGTGAACTGCCAGGGCACGGTCCGGGCATTCGGTCCGTCCGTACGCCGGAGCCGTTCGGAGACCCAGGTCGCGGCGCTCGTACAGAACGCGCAATCGCCGTCGAAGATGAGCCAAGGTTCGGTACGGGTGGTCACGTGACCCATTGTGCCCGGGTGGCGGTCGTCGCAGCGGGGCTACACTCGCCCCCGTGGCCGGGCGGATCAACGAGGAAGACATCGCCGCCGTCCGCGACCGGGTACGCATCGAGGAAGTCGTCGGGTCCTACGTGACCTTGCGGACCACCGGCTCGACGATGAAGGGCCTCTGCCCGTTCCACGACGAGAAGACGCCGAGCTTCCAGGTCACCCCGTCGCGCGGCTACTGGTACTGCTTCGGTGCCTGTGGCGAGGGCGGCGACGCGATCAGTTTCATGCAGAAGATCGACAACCTCTCCTTCGTCGAGGCGGTCGAGCGGCTCGCCGATCGCGCCGGCATCCAGCTGCGCTACACCGAGGACGGCGGCGGCGGTCCGCGCACCGAGCCCGGCGTACGGACCCGGCTGATGGAGGCGCTCAGGCTGGCGTCGGAGTACTACAGCGAGCAACTCCAGACCCCCGAGGCTGTGGTCGGTCGGCAGTTCCTGCACGAGCGAGGCTTCGACCGCGAGTCGGCCGAGCGGTTCGGGGTGGGTTTCGCCCCACGCGACGGCAAAGCGATGCAGCGGCATCTCCGCGGTCGTGGCGTCTCCGACAGGGACATGGTCGGTGCCGGTCTGGCCCGGGACAACGGTTGGGACTTCTTCCAGAGCCGGCTCTTGTGGCCGATCCGCGACTCGGGCAAGTCGGTGTTGGGCTTCGGCGCGCGCCGGCTGTTCGACGACGATCGGATGCCGGCGAAGTACATCAACACCCCCGAGACGGTGGTCTACAAGAAGTCGCATGTGCTCTATGGCCTCGACCTGGCCCGGACCTCGATCAGCAAGAAGAGCCAGGCCGTGGTGGTCGAGGGCTACACCGACGTGATGGCCGCCCACCTCGCCGGGGTCGACACCGCGGTGGCGTCGTGCGGGACGGCGTTCGGCGACGACCACGCACGCCTGCTGCGGCGGCTGATGGGCGATCATGACGCCTTCCACGGCGAGGTCATCTTCACCTTCGACGGTGACGCAGCCGGCCAGGCGGCGGCGCTCAAGGTGTTCGCCGGCGACTCCAACTTCGTCACCCAGACCTACGTCGCCGTCGAACCGACCGGGCTCGACCCCTGCGATCTGCGGCTCAAGGGCGGCGACGAGGCGGTCCGCGAACTGGTGGCCCGCCGAATTCCGCTCTATCAGTTCGTCATGCGCAACATCATCGGTCGACATGACATCGAACGCGCGGATGGTCGGCTGGCCGCGGTCCGCGAGGCGGCCCCGCTTCTCAACAGCATCCGCGATCACTCGATGCTGGAGCGCTATGCCCGAGAACTGAGCATGTTGCTGGGGCATGAGGACCTGGAGGAGATCCGCTCGGAACTGCGTCGTGCGAGTTCCGGAGCCGGCCGGCGGGCACCCCGATCCGATCGGCCGCCAAGCGCTGTCGAGGTCTCCCCACCGCCCAAGCCGGAGCGCGAACTACCGCGCCCCAACGACCGGATGCTCGCCACCGAACGGCAGACCTGCAAGCTGGCGATCCAGCAGCCCCAGCTGTTCCCGGCCGGTTGGGACGGTCTCTCGGTGGCGGACTTCACCCACCCCGCGTACGCGCTGGTCTTCGCGGCGGTCGAGAAGGCCGCGGCCGAGGGTGAGGCGACCGAGAAGGAGTGGGTGCACCGAGTGGTGCAGGCCTGCGACGACGGGCTGGTCCGGTCGCTGATCATGGCCCTGGCCGTCGAGCGGCTTCCCGTGCACGGCGAGGTGACCGAGCGTTTCGTCGTCGCGAACACCTCCCACCTGCAACTGCTGACCGTGATGCGGGTGATCGCGCAACTCAAGTCACGGCTGCAACGCACCAACCCGGTCGAGCACCAGCGGGCCTACAACCAGATGTTCTCGGAGCTGGTCGTGCTCGAGGCCCGGCGCAAGGAACTGCACACCCGCAGCATCGGGGCCCGCGACTGACCCGGTCCGGCTCACAGGGTGTTGTCCCTGGTCAGGCCGGTGTTGTCCGTTCGTCGAGTTATCCACAGATCGCGTACGTTGGCCTTCCTCGCGGACCGGGTCGGCTCGCAGAGTGTGGTCATGACCTCACTCCAGCTCCCGGTCCGACCGGTGCCCGACGACTCGCTGCTCACCAGCGAGGAGGTGATCGCGCTCCAGCGTCAGATCGAAGCCGGGGTGCTGGCCCGGCACCTGCGGCTGAGTGAGGCCGACCCGGCGCACGCGCGACCGATGGGCGTCACCGACATCGAGCTGCGGCTGCTCGAGCGGCTCGGCGACGAGGCCCGGCAGCGCTTCGTCCGCGCCAATCTGCCGCTGGTCCGGATGGTCGCGCGGCAATACACCGGTCGGGGCGGCGTTGGCTACGCCGATCTGGTCCAGGAGGGCTGTCTCGGGCTGATCATCGCCGTCGAGCGTTTCGACTACGCCCGGGGACACCGCTTCTCGACCTATGCGTTGTTCTGGGTCCGGGCCTTCATCCAGACGTCGACCGCGCGACAGTTCGGCGATCTCAACCTCCCGGCCAGCCGTAGCGAGTCGCTCCGGGCCGCGCACACGGTCGAGGCCGAACTCACCCAGCAGTACGGGCGCACCCCGACGCTGGGCGAACTGGCCGCCGCTCTCGGCCGCAACGAGCGATGGACGGCGGGTCTGATGGCCCACCAGCGCCCACGGTCGATCGACGAGATCGATCCGAGCAGCGTCGACGACGCCGGCGCGCTGGCTGCCTTCGACCGGATCGTCGGCCGCGACGCGCTCGTCCGCGGAATGCTCGACCGGCTGGCCGCCGAGCCGCGCCGGGTGCTCGAGCTGCGGCTCGGGTTCGCCACCGGAGAGCCGGAGTCGCTGGCCGAGACCGCCCGCCGGCTCGGGACCTCGGTCGGTCGGATCCGGCGGATGGAAGCGGCGGCGCTGGAGACGCTGCGCGGCCTGTGCCCGCAACAGGCTCACGCCCTGCTGTGAGCTCGGTGTGGTCGATGTGAGCCGAATCTGCGGGCAGAATAGGTCGTATGGGGGTACGTTCGACCAATGACTCGCGGTGGTGGTCGCGTGCGCGCGGGCTGCCCAATCTGACCTACCAGTCGTGGGGGGCCTCGCTCGGCGACCGGGCGGAGCGGCCCAGCCGCATCCTGGCCTGGTCGCGGACCGAGGACGGGTTCTGCATCGGCAGCCCGGCCGTCCTGTCCTGGGGTGACGTGAGCTGGCAGCACGTCGGCTGGCACGAGATCCAACACGGGGAATGGAACACCGAGCTGCAGCAGCTGCAGTGGTCCGAGGTCGCCGAGCCCGGTCAACCCGGACGTCGTGGCTCGATCCGTCTGATCGAGCCGGGCCGGATGCCCGAACTGTTCCGCGAACGGATCGCCGCGACGATCGCGGTCGAGCGTTTCGTGCCGGTCAACGGTGATCGGGGGGTCGTCGTGACGGCGCGCCGTGACCTGGCTCACGACGGGGCCATCACCTGGCGGACCAGCCTGACCAGGGGACTCACCTGGCAGACTCCGGGCGTACGCGATGTCGCCGATCGGGCCACCGACGAGCTGCAGACCGAATACGACTTCCACTGAAATCGCTGCTAAGGTACGTAGCCGCGCCACCAACGTGACGCGGTTGTTTGATCCCCTGTAGCTCAATTGGCAGAGCAGCCGGCTGTTAACCGGCAGGTTACTGGTTCGAGTCCAGTCGGGGGAGCCCCAGGCTTGAGGAGCCTCCCGGATCGGGAGGTCGAACCCCGGGCCGTCCTCCCCGCTGAAGCCCACGCGTCCTGCCCGCTCATCACACCCGCCCCCGGCCGCGGCTCCCCACTATCTGGGGGCAGATAGCAGCGAGAACGGGGTTTTTCCTGTCATCTGCCCCCAGATAGTTCAACCAGGCGGCGCGCGTGGACCCCGACGGCGGCCCTGAGCGGACCCGACAGGGCATGCTCGGAACCGGCCGCGGCCTGCCACTATCTGGGGGCAGATAGCAGCGAGATACGCGTGCTTTCCCTGTTATCTGCCCCCAGATAGTTCAACCAGGCGGCGCGCGTGGACCCCGACGGGCGGGCCTGAGCGGACCCGACGGGGTACGGCCGGAATCAGCTGGTCGAGTCCGAGCGACCGGGCTCGGGGCGTCGACCCATCTCCCCGAGGTCGTCGAGGAAGGTGGTCGCCCAGTGGTCGATGTCGTGGTCGAAGACGTACTTGCGCATCTGACGCATCCGCCGGGCCTTGATCCGCGGCTCGTCGTTCATCGCCTCCATCAGCCGGCCCTTCAGCCCGTCGATGTCGTGCGGGTTGACCATGTACGCCTGTCGCAGCTCCTGCGCTGCGCCCGCGAACTCACTCAGCACCAGCGCCCCGTCGTCGGCCTGCCGGCAGGCCACGTACTCCTTGGCCACCAGGTTCATGCCGTCGCGCAGCGGCGTCACCACCATGATGTCGGCCGCCCGATAGAGCGCCGCCATCTCCTCACGGGGGTAGGAGGTGTGCAGGTAGACGATCGGCGGTCGCCCGATCCTGCCGACGTCGCCGTTGATCCGCCCGACCAGCCGGTCGATGTCGTCGCGCAACAGCCGATACTGGTCGACCCGCTCGCGCGACGGGATGGCCAGCTGGACCAGCACCGCGTCGTCGGGTTCGATCACGCCGTCGGCGATCAGCTCGCCGAACGCCTCGATCCGCTCGAGCAGGCCCTTGGTGTAGTCGAGTCGGTCGGCGCCGAGGAAGATCAGCTTCGGATCACCGAGGTCACGGCGGATCTCGATTGCCCGCGCCGCGGCCTCGGGCGTGCCGGCCAGGTCGTGGAAGGCCTGGGCGTCGATGGCGATGGGGTAGGACCGGGCCGCGATCTCGCGTCCGTCGCGGAGTCGAACCCGGTCGCGGCGGGTCTCGACGTGCAGCCGGGCCCGGACCAGCCTCAGGAAGTTCTGCGCCGCCCCCGGCAGCTGGAAGCCGACGAGGTCGGCACCGAGCAGGCCCTCGAGGATCTGGTCGCGCCACGGCAACTGGACGAAGAGCTCGGTGGGGGGGAACGGGATGTGCAGGAAGAAGCCGATCTTGAGGTCGGGCCGCAGCTCGCGCAGCATCTTGGGGACCAGCTGGAGCTGGTAGTCCTGCACCCAGACGATGGCCCCCTCCGCGGCGACCTCGGCGGTCCGCTCGGCGAACCGGCGGTTGACGGTCAGATAGCTGTCCCACCAGCGTCGGTGAAACTCCGCCGGCACGATCACGTCGTGATAAAGCGGCCAGAGGGTGGAGTTGGAGAAGCCCTCGTAGTAGTCGGCGACCTCTTTGGTGCTCAGCGGGACCGGGACCAGCTGCAGCCCGTCGTTGTCGAACGGGGCCACGGTCTCGTCGGGTGCGCCGTGCCAGCCGACCCAGGCGCCGTGGTGGCTGTGCATCACCGGCTCGAACGCGGTGACCAGACCGCCGGGCGAGGGGCGCCAATCGATGGTCCCGTCCGGGTGTTCGATGCGATCGACCGGAAGCCGGTTGGCCACCACCACAAAAGTCGCGCGGGACGTCGGCTGGGGGGTGTTCATTCACTTCTCCTGAGATCGGTGGGCAGTCACTGTCCGGTGTCTACCCGCGCCCCAGCCTGACAGACCGGTCTGACAGCCTGAATCGCATGAGCCAGTCCGACACCGTTGACACCCCCGGAGCGCTCGCCCTCCGGGCGATCACCGCCGACCCCGGTTCGACCCTGCTCGGGCTCGATTTCGACGGGACCATCGCGCCCATCATCGACGATCCGGATCAGGCGTACGCCAATCCGGACGCGGTGGCCGCGCTCGGCCGGATCGGTCGTTTGGTGCGCGCCGTCGTGGTGATCACCGGCCGTCCGGTCCGGACCGCGGTCCGGCTGGGCAGGTTCGAGGAGACGCCCGGGCTCGAGAAGATGACGGTCATCGGTCAGTACGGGGTCGAACGCTGGGAGGCGGCGACGGGTCAGTTCGACGTCCCGCCCGACCCGCCCGAGATCGGTGCGGTCACCCTGGAGCTGCCGTCGATCCTGGCCGAGCTCGACCTGACCGAGGTGAAGGTCGAATACAAGGGTCGGGCGATCGGCGTGCACACCCGCACCATGGCCGATCCGGTGGCGGCGTTCGAGCGACTCGGCGAACCGCTGACCGCGCTGGCCGAGCGGCACGGTCTGAAGATCGAGCCGGGCAAGCAGGTCTGGGAGATCCGCGCACCGGGAGTCGACAAGGGCGCGGCCCTGCGGGCGACGGTCGAGGCGCTGGGCGCGAAGCAGGTCATCTTCGCCGGCGACGACCTCGGCGACCTGCCCGCCTTCCACATGGTGCAGACCTTGCGGGGTGAGGGGGTCCCCGGACTGCTCGTCTGTTCGGCCTCGCACGAGGAGGACGCCCTCACCTCGATCAGCGACGTGGTCGTCGACGGGTCCGCGGGAATCGCCGTCTGGCTGACCGAGCTGGCTGATGCGCTCGAGCGGTCCGCGTCGAGCGAGTGAACCGTCGACCAGCGGACTCCGTCTGTCCGGTATGACGCCAATTCCACGACGCGCCCGCATCGCGGGCCTCACGCTCCTCCTGGCCGCCGGACTGTTGCCCGCGACGGCCCCGATCGCCGACGCCCACCCGTCGCCCCACCGACCGGCGATCTACACCCTGTCCGGCGACGACGGCGGCTCGAAGTTCGAAGGTATCGGCTACGACCGACGTAACGGCCGCTACTACGTCAGCGAGACCACCGGAGGGGAAATCCACCGCGGCGACGTCGAGCGCAAGAAGGCGCACGAATGGCTGGCCGGTGACGGTACCGACGGCCGGTGGACGGCTCGGGGGATCACGGTGGACAAGAAGGGTCGGATCTTCATCGCTGGTGGCCCCAACAGCACCGATCATCCCGGCGCCCCTGACCTGTGGGTCTACTCCCGCTCGGGCAAGCTGCTGGCCGCGCTCAAGACCGGTCTGACCGGGGTGGTGATGAACGACGTGGCCCTCGGCCCCGACGGCGCCGCATACTTCACCGACTCGGGCAGGCCGCAGATCTTCAAGGTCTGGAAGTCGCGCAGCGGGTGGCAGGTGAAGGTGTGGCGGGACGCGTCGACGACCATCACCCAGCAGACCGGATTCAACCTCAACGGGATCGTCCTCGCTCCTGATCGGAAGTCGTTGCTGACCGTGCAGAGCAACGCCGGAAAGCTGTGGCGCTTCGACCTCTGCAGCGCCAAGGTGAGCGAGGTCGAGGTCACCGGGGCCAGCCTGATCAGCGGCGACGGGCTCGTCCTCCGTGGTCGTGAGCTGACCGTCGTCCGCAACTTCCCGCGGCTGCTGACCACGGTCAAGCTGAGCAAACACGCCCGGAGTGCCCGGTTCGTCAGCGAGATCGCCACCGACCCCGACCGGGTGTTCACCACCGGCAAGATCGCCCGCGGCCGACTGCTGCTGGTCGACAGCAAGTTCGACGAGACCACCGCCACCCCTCCCTACAACGTGGTGCCGCTGCCGATTCCGTGACTACCGGAACAACGGAGGTACTTCTGCCGGGTACTCACGGCAGAAGTACCTCCGTTGTTCGTCCCGGCCACCCTTTGCGCGGGGTGAGTGCTCCCGACGGTGCCGCAGCCGGGAGGATGGAGCCATGAGCTTCGACTCGCTGTACGCCCACGGGTTCGCCCGGGTGGCGGCCTGCACCGCCGACGTGTTCATCGCCGATCCGCGCCGCAACGCCGGCAGCATCATCGAGATCACCCGCCGGTTGTCCGATCAGGGTGTCGCTGTGGCCGTCTTCCCCGAGTTGGCCATGACCGGGTACGCGATCGAGGATCTTCTCGGCGCCGACGTGGTCCTCGATGCGGTGCACGACGGCCTGGCGGCGATCGCCGAGGCCACCGCCGACCTGCTGCCGATGATCCTGGTCGGCGCTCCGCTGCGCGATCGGGCCCGGCTGTTCAACACGGCGGTGGCCATCCATCGCGGGCAGATCCTCGGTGTGGTGCCCAAGACCCACCTGCCGAACTACCGCGAGTTCTACGAGCGGCGTCAGTTCGCCTCGGGGCGGGGGATCGTCGGGGCCGAGATCACCGTGGCCGGTCAGACCGTCCCGTTCGGCACCGATCTGTTGTTCGACGCCGCCGATGTCGACGGGCTCACGGTGGGCGTGGAGATCTGCGAGGACATGTTCGTGCCGATCCCGCCGTCGAGCGGGCTGGCCCTCGCCGGGGCGACCGTGCTGGCCAACCTGTCGGGCAGCCCGATCACCATCGGTCGCTCCGACACCCGCAGCATCTTGTGCCGGACTCAGTCGATGCGCTGTCTGGCCGCCTACCTGTACGCGGCCGCCGGCCAGGGTGAGTCGACCACCGATCTGTCCTGGGACGGCCAGACGACGATCTTCGAAAACGGTGCCGAACTGGCCCAGGGTGCGCGGTTCGAGGAGGATCCGCAGCTCACGATCGCCGACGTCGACCTCGATCTGCTCCGCCAGGAACGGGCCCGGCAGGGCACATTCGAGGACAACCGACGGGTGGCGACGCCCGACGCCCGCTACCGGACCGTGTCGTTCGCGGTCTCGCCGCCCGACACCGACCTCGGGCTGCGGCGTACGGTCGAGCGCTTCCCGTTCGTCCCGGCCGACCCGCTGCGGCTGGCGCAGGACTGCTACGAGGCCTACAACATCCAGGTCGACGGGCTGGCCCAACGGCTGCGCGCGATCAACACCGAGAAGGTCGTCATCGGGGTGTCGGGGGGCCTCGACTCGACCCACGCGCTGATCGTGGCCGCGCGGGCGATGGACCTGCTCGGCCTGCCGCGGACGAACATCCGCGGCTACACGATGCCCGGTTTCGGCACCGGCGACGCCAGCAAGTCGAACGCCTGGAAGTTGATGCGCGCCCTCGGGATCACGGCGTCCGAGCTCGACATCAAGCCGACCGCACGACAGATGCTCGAGGGTCTGGACCATCCGTTCGCGCGGGGCGAGGAGGTCTACGACATCACCTTCGAGAACGTCCAGGCCGGGTTGCGAACCGACTACCTCTTCCGGTTGGCCAACCAGCAGCACGGGATCGTCCTCGGGACCGGCGACTTGTCCGAGCTGGCGCTGGGCTGGAGCACGTACGGGGTCGGCGACCAGATGTCGCACTACAACGTCAACGGCGGCGTCCCCAAGACGCTGATCCAGCACCTGATCCGTTGGGCGGGTGGGCTCGAGGTGTTCGCCGGCGAGACCGCCGAGGTGCTGCTGGCCATCCTGAACACCGAGATCTCGCCCGAGCTGATCCCGGTCAAGGCCGGTGAGGTGCCGCAGAGCACCGAGAAGTCGGTCGGTCCGTACGAGCTGCAGGACTTCAACCTGTTCTACACGCTGCGCTTCGGCTTCCGGCCGTCCAAGATCGCGTTCCTGGCCCGGGCCGCCTGGCGCGACGTCGACGGCGGGGTGTGGCCGCCGGCCTTCCCGGCGGAGCGGCGGCGCGCGTACGAGTTGCCGGTCATCCGTGAGTGGCTGGTCGTCTTCGTCCGACGCTTCTTCGGCTTCGCCCAGTTCAAACGGTCGGCGATGCCGAACGGTCCCAAGGTTTCGCACGGCGGCTCGCTCAGCCCTCGCGGTGACTGGCGCGCGCCGTCGGACGGCAACGCCGCGGTGTGGCTCGCCGAGATCGAGGCCAACATCCCCCGCTGAGTCGGCCGATTGAGCCCGTATCGCCGGCGACGGGTCCCACTCCGCCCCTGCGAGCCGACCGGGAGAGGGTGCGGAGGCGACGGATCAACGAAAGGGCGACCACGGTGCCGCGGTCGTCGAGGTGCAGGGCTGGTTGGCCGAGGCCAACTTCCCGCCGGGACCGGTCGACGGCATCTTCGGTCCGCGGACGACGTTCGCAGCGGCCGCGCACAGCTCGGTCACAACGTGCCGCAGGAGGATCCCACGGCCTTCGCCGACGCCCTGCTGCTGCTACGCGGCTGACCCCCGCGACAGCTGGCGGGTCAGGAACGCGTGCAGGTCGTCGAGCTCGCCGTCGGTGACGTTGTGACCGAGTCCGGGGTAGACCCGCTCGGTCAGATCGGTGTTGGTCCGCAACCACCAGCCGGTGGCGGTGACCAGGGGCGCCGGGATCACCGGGTCGCGGTCGCCCCGTCCCCAGAACACCGGCAGTCGACGCCTGGCGAGGGCCTGGTCGGCCGGGGTCGGAAGGGGCACCACCGAGCCCGACAGATTGACCGCGTACGCGAACCGCTCCGGGGCGTGCCGCACCATCTGGAAAGCGGTGGCCACGCCCTGGGAGAAGCCCAGGACTCCGACCGGGGTCGGCCAGTGGAGGCCGTCGAGCCAGGTGAGAACCGACTGCGCCGACCTGTCGACCGTGGCCGGGGAGAGCGAGTCGTCGAGCGGGAACCAGGCGTAGCCGCCGCCGCGGACCGGATGCGGTCCGCGCAGCGAGGCGATGACCAACTCCGGCGGCAGTCGGTGCCGCAGCTCGAAGCCGACCTGCTCGCTCATCCGGTGTCCGTGCAGCAGGATCAGCAGCGGGCGGCCGGTGCGCTCGCCCTCGGGGGCGGACCAGAGCACCTGGTCCTTGTCGATGTTCATGGGTTCCTCGTCGTCGGCTGTGAAGGTGACGTCCTCGCCTCCGCGCCAGGCCAGCGCGACGCTGCCGACCTGGCCTCGGGGGTGTAGGCGGATCGGGGGCGTCACGGGGTCGGCATACCACCGTTGACGTGCAGGGTCTCGCCGATCACGTAGCTGGACTCGGACGAGGCCAGGAACACGTACGCGGGGGCCAGCTCGGCCGGCTGACCGGGACGGCCCAGCGGGGTGTTCTCGCCGAACGACGGCAGCTTGCTCTGGGGCTGACCGCCAGCGGTCTGCAACGGGGTCCAGATCGGGCCGGGCGCCACGACGTTGACCCGGATTCCCTTGGGGGCCAGCTGCTGCGAGAGCGCCTTCGAAAAGGTGTTGATCGATGCCTTCGTCGTCGCGTAGTCGACCAGGATGTCCGACGGAGCGTAGGCCTGGATCGAGGAGGTGTTGATGATCGTCGATCCCGGCTGTAGGTGCGCCAGCGCGGCCCGGGTGATCCAGAACATCGCGTAGACGTTGGTCTTCAAGGTGTCGTCGAACTGCTGGTCGCTGATCTCGGTGAGATCTTCGCAGAACTGCTGCTTGCCGGCGTTGTTGATCAGGATGTCGAGGCCGCCGAAGGTGGCGACGGTGGCCTCGACGATGTCGCGGCAGTAGGTGCTGTCCTTGAGATCGCCGGGAAGGGCGAGCGAGCGGCGGCCTTCGGCCTCGATCAGCGCGATGATCCGCTGGGCGTCCTCTTCCTCCTCCGGCAGGTAGGAGATGGCGACGTCGGCGCCCTCGCGGGCGAACGCGATGGCCACGGCGGCGCCGATGCCCGAGTCGCCGCCGGTGATCAGGGCTTTGCGACCGGTCAATCGGCCGCTGCCGCGGTAACTGTCCTCGCCGTGATCGGCCCGCTCCCGGAGGTCGGCGTCCAGACCGGCGCCCGCCTGCCGCTGGGCCTCGGTGTCGAAGTCGGCGTAGAGCGTGGTCGGGTCGGTGAAGGTGTACTGGTCGCGTGTCATGGATACTCGCTTCGGTTCGTCGTGCTCGTGATGCGCTCGGTGTTTACAGCGTAAATACTGACCGTAGTCGCTCGACGTCAGCGCCCGAGTCGTTGACGATTCAATCGTCTACGCTGGAACGAGCACGATTCCCACCGACGGAGGAGAAGCCGATGACCGAGATCACCGCCCATCACGGATGGTTCACGGACACCCACCTGCACGTCGACGACACCGGCGGCTCTGGGCGTCCGATCGTGCTCATCCACGGCTGGCCGCTGTCCGGTGAGGCCTGGTCCGAGCAGGTCCCCGCGTTCGCGGCGGCCGGCTACCGCGTCGTCAGCTACGACCGTCGTGGGTTCGGTCGCAGCGACAAGCCGCTGACCGGCTACGAGTACGACACCCTGTCCGACGATCTGGACGCCGTGCTGGCCGGGCTCGACCTGACCGACGTCACCCTGGTCGGATTCTCGATGGGCGGCGGCGAGGTCGCGCGTTACGTCTCCCGCCACGGCCAGGAGCGGCTGCACAGCGTGGTCTTCGCCGGTGCCGTCCCGCCCTTCCTGATGAAGTCCGAGGACAACCCCGACGGTCCGCTGACCGAGGAAGCGGCCGAGGACATGGCGCAGGGTCTGAAGGCCGACCGCGACGGCTTCTTCGATCAGTTCACCACTCAGTTCTTCTCCGCCGACGGCGCCCTGTCGGTCACCGAGGCACAGCGTCAGGACGCGGTGACGTTGGCCCACCAGTCCGACCAGCGGGCGGCCCTCGGTTGCCTGGAAGCGTTCGGCACCACCGACTTCCGCTCGGACCTGACCACGATCACCGTCCCGGCCCTGGTCATCCACGGCGACAGCGACGCGATCGTGCCGATCGAGGGCTCCGGTCGGCGGACGCATGAGGCGATCGCGGGCAGCGAGCTGCACGTGGTCGCCGGGGGACCGCACGGTTTCAACGTCAGCCACGCCGAGGAGTTCAACGCGGCGGTGTTGGCCTTCCTGCAGCGCTGAGCGGTCCCCGACCCGGCTCCGTGCGGCGCCGGTCGGGCAGGCGATGGAGTCGAGCCACGACAGGGCACCTCGGGGCAACTGAGCGAGCTCACCCGGGTGGGTCGGCGTTCGCCACCTCAGGCGGCTCGACCGTCGTCCCCGTCGGGCTGAGGGTGACCTCGCTCAACCAGAGCTGCCGACCCGGGATCTCGGCGCCCACCGCGTCCGGCGCCCACGCGTGGTAGGCCATCCAGACCCGTTCGTCGTCCACGATGATCGCGCCACCGCCGGGCCCGGCGGCGGCGTCGTTGCTGGCCACGATGGGTTCGGCGTCCTTGCGGAAGGGCCCGGTCGGCGACGGGCAAGGTGTCGGCGCCGACGGCGTTGCCGTCGTTCTTCCAGTACAGGTAGCGCCGACCGTCTTGGTCGAGGAACGGGTGCGGATCGATGCGCTCGGTCGGCTGAGTGGACGGCGATCTCGGGCGCCCACACCTTGCCCGGGGTGGTCCAGTCGGGGAGCTCGGGCAGGGCGTCCTCGCCCTGGGTCCAACTCACCAGATCGGGGCTGACCGCCACCTGGATGTTCGAGCCGTTGCCGTTGGTCGCGACGGCGAGGTAGTCGTCGTCGCGCCGCACGATCATCGGGTCCGGGAAGTCGGTCTCGTACACCGGGTTGGCGAAGGTCGCGGCTGCCGAAGCGGCGGTCGATGCGGCCGGCGGCTGCTCAGCCGACGGGTCCGGCGTCGCCGGAGTGCAGCCGGCCAGCAACAGCCAGGCAACCGAGAGACCGGCCACCGCCCGGCGGCCGAAGCCGCCGGGTCGGTCGCCGTCCCTCACCGGGTGCGGTAGGCGTAGAACCGCAGGTAGTCGAACGCCGCGGTCACGGGCGGGTTGTTGCCGCCGTGGGCGACCAACCCGATCTTCGGATCCGCGCCCTTGGCGAAGGTCCAGACCGCGCCCCAGGTCCAGTTCTTGCCGTCCCTTGACGTGCCGGCGCGATAGCGGTGCTCGCCGGACGTCGTCGTGGTGTGGGCCAGCCGGAGCCACACGGTCGGCGCCGGTGTACCGACGATCGCCCCACCGAAGATGGGCGCTCCGCCCGCGTCGGCCGCCAGTTCTCGGCCGAACTCGGTCTGCCGGGTGTTCCAGATGGCGACCGAGGAGAGGCGGGCGAAGTCGTCGTCCGAACGGTAGGCAACCAGCCCGGCCTGCTGGTAGTTGCGCTCGGTCTCGGTGCCCAGATCCAGGGTCAGCTTGGTCTCGGCCACGTACGAACCCGAGGGCGCCTTGCGGAGCAGGACACCGGCGCTGTTGCTGGCCTCGGTCAGATCGGCGGCTTCGACCGGCCAGTCGAGGTGGCCCCCGCGGACCTGGGCGTCGGCGTTCCTGCGGACCCATGACCAGCCCGAGTCCAGCGATCCCGTGAATTCGTCACCGCTCAGCAGCCGACCGGTGGTCGGTTGCACGACCAGGCGACGCGCCTCGCGGGCCAGCGGACGGACCGACACGTTGTCGACCGAGGCTTTGGCGCTGCGGAAGCGGAGGGGTGCCTTGGCCGCCACCCGCCCGTTGACCGCGTGCCGGATCTCGGCCTGCGGATCGTCCTCGCCGAACTGCACGACGACGCCGGACCGTTGGGCTTCGACGCTCAACGTGCGCCATCCGGCACTGGTCAGCACGATGGGCCTCCGCTCGGTCCAGGTCCGATTTCCCTGGCGACCGCGGACGACGAGTTCGCCACGGCGGGGATCGGTCTTGACGACCAGCCGAGCCTTCTTCTTTCCGAGAATGACGGTCAGCGGACGGTCACCGCGGACGTCGAGCCGCAGCCGGAAGGTCCGTTCGTCGAGGGCGGATCGGCTCCGGGCCGAACCCACCACTCGTCCGGTGGCGCCGGCCTGCGGGTCCTGGCCGCTGCGCAGACCGATGAACGAGGCCACCGGGTTGCGCGGGGTGATACCCAGATCGGAGCCGGTCACCGGGCCCCTCTGGCGGCTGTCGCTCGGACCGGCGCCGGCCCTGACCCGCGGCCAGCCGTCGACCCAGTCGAGCCGGTCGATCAGCATGGGGCGCCGGTTGATGCCGAACGTCTCGTTGAGCCAGGGCTTGTTGCGGTCGAGCGCGTGGTAGACGAGAAAGTCGCGGCCGGCGTGATCGGTGAGCATGGCGTTGTGCCCGGCGCCGATCCAGCGGTTACCGTTCTGCGTGACCACGATGGTGCCGCCGGCTGCGGACGTGTTCAGATCGATGCCGTCAGCATCCTTGAACGGGCCCATCGGCGACCTCGAGCGACCGGCGAACACCGAGTAACCGGTGGCCGGTCCCGCGCAGCAGTTCGCCGAGGAGGCCATCAGGTAGTACCAACGGCCGTGCCGGACCACGTACGCGCCCTCGAACTTGTTGTCGACCGCGACCTTCTCCGGCTGACCCGTGGCGGTCAGTCCGTCGTCGGTGGTCCGGGTGGCGAAGACGCCGCCGTTGTAGCTGCCGTAGTAGAGGTAGCGGTTGCCCTCGACGTCGGTGAAGCCGGATGGGTCGAAGGTCCACAGGAACCCGCCGTTGCCCGGCTGCGGCTCGACCACCGGTGCGGCGGTCGGCGTCCATGGTCCTTCCGGCGTCGGCGCCGTGGCCGCACCGATTGCCGAGTCGTCGCCAGGATTGGAGGTCGTATCGGTCACGGTGAAGTACATGACGTACTTCCCGCCGACGTAGCGGACATCGGGGGCCCAGAGCCCGGAGGTGGTCGTGGCGTAGGTCGGTCGGTTGTCGTCGGTGAAGACGGTCCCGCGGTACTGCCAGTCGGAGAAGTCCCGGGTCCGGGCGATGTGCATCAGACCCGGGGGGTCCTCGGCCCGGAGCGGATCGGAGGTGGCGTACGCGTACCACCAGCCGTCCTTGCCCTCCACGATCGACGGGTCGGCGAACGTGTCGGCGAACGACGCACTGATCGCATTACGCACCAGCGGCGCTTCGGCGGCGGGCTTGGCGATCGCGATCGATCCGCCCGACACCACCAGAGCGGCGGTGAATGCGGCCAGCAACGCTGCCGGCCTAACCTTTGATGCCACTGCTGGCCACTCCCTCGATCACGTAACGCTGGACGAATGTGTACAAGATCAGCACCGGTACCGCGGCGATCGCGGCTCCGGCCATGATCACCGGATAGTCGATGGTGTAAGCGCCCTGCAGCTTGCTCAGTCCGACCGGCAGGGTCAGCCGCTCGGGGGAGAACAAGACATAGATCGGGAAGACGAAGTCGTTCCAGTTGCCGAGGAACGACAACACGGCCAAGGTGACGATGGCCGCGCGGGAGTTGGGCAGGACGATCGCGGTGAAGGTCTTCCACGGTCCGGCGCCGTCGATCCGGGCGCTCTCTTCGAGCGCGACCGGGAAGTTGCTGAAGAACTGGCGCATGAAGAACACGCCGAACGCCCCCGCCGCCCCGGGCAGCACGATGGCCGCGATCGTGTCGAGCCAGCCCAACCGGTTGAGGATCTCGAAGTTGGGCATCATGAAAATGAAGGCCGGCAGGAACAGCGTGGCGATGATGATGCCGAACAGGGTCTTCTTGAGCGGGAACTCCATGCGCGCCAGGGCGTAACCGGCCATCGAGCAGATGACCACGACGAGCAGCGAGTGCAGGGTCGCGGCGATGAACGAGTTGGCCAGCCAGAGCAGCACCGGCGAGTCCTGGTCGGCGAAGAACAGGACCTTGAAGGCCCGCAGCGAGGGCCGGCCGGGGAAGAACGTCGGCGGGACCGAACGCGATTCCTCGATCGTCTTCAACGAGGTCAGCACCATGTAGAGCAGCGGGACGATGATGATCAACGAGATCACCCCGAGCAGGATCCAGAAACCCGGGTTGGTCCGGTGACGTTTGCTCGGACGACGTCGGGGCGCCCCGCCGGGTGACCCGACGGCCGGAACCGCGGTGGTCACAGCGGACGGGCCGGCGGTCGGAGTGGTGGTCACTTCTTCTCCCGCAGCAGGTAGAAGTTGAGCATGGCGATCGCGCCGAGGAAGACCGCCAGCACGTAGCTCATGGCGGCGGCTTCACCCATCCGGTACTGGCCCAGCCCGCGGTCGGTGATCTCGATGATCGCGGTGCGGGTGGAGTCGCCCGGCGCGCCCTGGGTGATCAGGTAGCTCTGGCCGAACATGTTCGCGCTGGCCAGGATGGTGGTGGTGATCACGAAGATCAACACCGGGCGGATCCCGGGGATGGTGACGTTGACGAACTGCTGCCACTTGGTGGCGCCGTCCAGCTCGGCCGCCTCGTACTGCTCGGCCGAGATGTCACCCAGGCCGGCGAGATAGATGATCGCGTTGAAGCCGATCGTCCACCAGATGGTGACGGCCACCAACGAGATCCAGGCGTACGGCTGCTCGGTGATCCAGTTCACCGACGGGAGGCCGACGGCGTTGAGCAGACCGTTGACCGCGCCGAACGACGGGTCGAGCAGGTAACGCCACATCAGCCCGATCACCGCGACACCGAGCACGTACGGCGCGAAGAAAGTGGCCCGGAAGAAGGTCCGGCCCGGGAACTGCCGGTTGAGCAGCACCGCCAGTCCGAGCGGGATGCTGATCAGGAACGGCACGCTGGCCACGGTGAAGATGGCGGTGGCGCGCATGCTGTGCCAGAACGGTTCGAACTGCACCGACTCGGGATCCACCAGCGCGGAGTAGTTGTCGAGGCCGACGAACGGCTTGCCCGGCAGCAGGAAGTCCCAGTTGTGCAGGCTGATCCAGATGCCGAAGACCGCCGGGACGATCACGAACGTGGTGAAGAGCAGCAGGTAGGGCAGCAGGAACAGATAGGGCGTGGCCTTCGAGCCGTAGACCCCCCCGAACCGCGACTGCTGGGCAGGGCGGGGCCGGGGGGTGGGCCGGGAGCTCGAGTTCGGGGTTGCCTGCGCCGAGGTCGCCGTCGCTGGCATGACGGCTTAGCCCCCGTACTTCTGCTTGTTGGCGGCCAGGATCTTGTCGGCCCGACCGGCGGCGTCGGACAGCGCGGCCTGCGGCTCCTTGGTGCCCAGCACCGACTCGTTCAGCGCCTTCTCCCACTCGAGCATGGCGTCCCCGATCCCGGGCACGGCCGGCGGGAAGTGCAGGTCGTCGATCTGGGCGGCGAGCGCCGACTGACCCTTCAGTGCGGCGAACTCGGGTGACTCGCGGACCGAGTTGCGGGCCGGGACCTGACCGGCCTTGGCCCATTCGAGCGACTGCTGGCTGATCCAGTTCAGGAAGACCCGGGCGGCGGTGCTCTTGTTCTCGTCCGGGTTCTTGAGGGTGGGGAGGACGAACTGGTGCGATCCGGCCCAGGCGGCCGGCTTCCCGCCGATGTTCGGCAGGGCGGCGACGCCCCAGTCCAGCTTGGTCTGCTCGGCCAGCGTGTTGAGCGTCCAGATGCCGTTCCAGTTGAACGCGTTCTTGCCGTTCTGCAGCGCGATGATGTCGGCGTCCTGAGCGATCTTGCCGGGGGAGTTGCCCATCCGGACGAGGTCGACGAACCAGGTCATGGCCTTGACGCCGGGCTCGTCGGCCCAGGTTGCGGTGGTCGCGTCGCCCGAGAACAGCTCGCCACCGAACTGCCAGAGGAGCGACTGGACGGTCATCGACCCGGTGAAGGGGAACGGCGTGGCCCAGTGGCCCTCGATGCCCTTGCTCTTCATGGCGTCGAGCGCGGTGCCGTACTCCTCGGCGTTCGTCGGCGGCTTTTCCGGGTCGAGCCCGGCCTTCTCCATCACCGCCTTGTTGTAGAAGAACCCCAGCGGGTGGACGTCGAGCGGGATGGCGTACCGCTTGTCCCGGAACAGTCCGGCGTTCCAGGGCACCGGGGCGAAGTCGCTCTCGCTCAGGTTCAGCGCGGTGGCCACGTCGTCCAGCGGCTGGATGACCCGACGGGCGGCGTTGGTCGCCACGGAGTCGACGTGCATGATCGCGACCTCGGGGCCCTTGCCGGCGGTCACCGCACTCGGCAGCTTGGCGTAATAGTCCGCCCACTGCATCGTGTTCATGGTGACCTTGATGTTGGCGTGCTCGGTCATGAACTGGGTGACCAGCTTTTTCATGATCGGGCCGTCGCCGCCGGTGAAGCCGTTCCAGAAGCTGAGCGAGACCTCAGGGCCCTCGTAGCCCGAGGCGCCACCACTGCCGGTCGGTGCGGTGTTCTGACCGGGTACCCCGGCCGACCCGCCACCACAGGCGGACAGACCGAGACCGGCGGCTGCGGCCCCACCGGCCAGGCCGATGAAACGGCGTCGCGAGACGGAAGAGAATGCGGTGGACATCGTCGGTGTGGTGCTCATCAGGGCCTGCCTCCATTGGCGGTACTGGTACGAAGCTAGTTTTACAACGATAGAAAGCGCTTGGCAACAACGTACGCGCACTCCCTGCGGCGCCGGATCCGGTGCCGGTCGTCCGGATCCGGTGCTAGCGTCGCGACGGTGAGTGCAGAACCTCGCCCGGCGCGGCTGAAAGACGTCGCCGCACGGGCCGGGGTTTCCGTGAAGACGGTGTCCAACGTGGTACACGATTACCCGTTCGTGCGGCCTTCAACCAGACAGAAGGTCCAGGACGCGATCGACGCGATGGCCTACGTTCCGAACGTCACTGCGCGCAACCTGCGCAGCGGGCGGACCGGGGTCATCGCGCTCGCCGTGCCCGAGCTGACGGCGCCCTACTTCGCCGAACTCGCGCACCACGTGGTCCGCACGGCGATGGAGCAGGGCTGGACCGTCCTGGTCGACGAGACCGGCCAGATCGACGACACCGCCGTACGCGAACGCGAACGCAGCGCGGCTGCGGGGATCCGGCACCACATGATCGACGGCGTCATCCTCAGCCCGCTCGCGTTGAGCGACGACGACCTGGCCCAGTACGGGTCGGTGCCGCTGGTACTTCTGGGGGAGCGACTCGATTCGCAGTTGGCCGATCACGTCGCCATCGACAACCGCGCCGCCGCGCAGGAGCTCACCTCCCACCTGCTGGCCGCAGGGCGGCGACGAATCGCCGTGATCGGCGCGCAACCACTCCCGTACGGCCACACCGCGCGACAGCGGCTGCAGGGTTACCGCGACGCGCTCGAGGCGGCCGGTATGGCCTTCGATCCCGACCTGGTGCTGCCCGCCTCGCAGTGGGGCCGGGAGCGGGGTCGCGCGATCGCCGCCGAGCTGATCGCCCGGCCCGAGCCGCCCGACGCGGTCTTCTGCTTCAACGATCTGCTCGCGCTCGGGGCGCTGCGGGCGCTGCGCGACGCCGGGGTACGCGTCCCCGAGGATGTCGCCGTCGTCGGCTTCGACGACATCGAGGAGGGCCGCTTCAGCGTCCCCTCGCTGACCACGATCGCGCCGGACAAGGGCGCGATCGCCCGCGAGGCGGTGGCTCGGCTGGCCCGTCGGCTCGACGCCCGCACCCATTGGGTGCCCGAAGAGGTCACCGTCGACTACCGGCTGGTGGTGCGTGAGTCGAGCGGCGCCTCAGCCGCCGATGAGCAGCCCTTCGATGTGGTGTCGCTGGCTGATCGGCGCGAGCTCGTCGACGACGGTGCAACGCAGGTGGGACCGCACGCGGTCCGGTAGCGCGTCGGCGTACTGCCGGGGGAGGGCATCCGCGCCTGCTGGAGGCTGGGCTCCTCCCGAATCGTCGCCGGGCGGGGTCGGCATTCCGCTCCGATCTCGGGCGTGTCTTTACATCGTTGCAGACGGGTTCGATGATGGGAGGACGGCGCACACCCGGAGCGGCGGACGAAGACGAGGGGAACGTGAGCATCGCCAGCATGTCGACGATCACCGAGCGCACCTACCGCAACCCGGTCTACCACGGCTACTTCGCTGATCCGTTCGTGTTGCGCAGTGGCGACCGCTATGTCGCGTACGGCACCGGTTCCACGATCGAGGGGCTGGCGTTCGAGGTCCTCGAGTCGACCGATCTGGCCACGTGGCACCGACTCGGCGGCGCGCTCACACCGGTCTCCGCCGATCTCGGAACCGACTACTGGGCCCCCGAGGTGGTCTTCGCGGAGGGTCGCTTCTGGATGTACTACTCGGTCGGCTTCGGCGATGCGGGCCACCACCTGCGGGTGGCCGTGGCCGACCGGGCCGAGGGCCCGTTCACCGATCAGGGCGTCAACCTCACCCCGCACGAGCGCTTCGCGATCGATCCGCACCCGTTCCGCGATCCGGCGACGGGGCAGTGGTACCTCTACTACGCCCGCGACGTCCTCGACGCGGACCGGGTGGGCACCCACCTGGCGGTCGACGTCCTGCCGAGCATGTCGAGCGTGCAAGGTGATCCACGGGTCGTCGTCGCGCCCTCGGCCGACTGGCAGCTGTACCAGCGCGACCGCCCCATGTACGGCGCGGTCTACGACTGGCACACCATCGAGGGGCCGGCCGTGGTCTGTCGAGCCGGTCGCTACTACTGCCTCTACTCGGCCGGGTCCTGGCTCGACGAGTCGTACGCGGTGGGGTGGGCGGTCGCGCCCACCCCGGTCGGGCCGTGGACCGAGCCGACCGGGGAACGCAGCCGACTGCTGGCCTCGATCCCGGGCCGGGTGCGCGGACCCGGGCACAACAGCATCGTCACCACCCCGGGCGGGACCGACATGATCGTCTACCACGCCTGGGACGAGACCGGTGAGCGCCGCCAGATGTGGATCGACCCGCTGTCGTGGAGCGCGGACGGCCCGTCGACCAGCGGCCCGGAGTGGCAGGAGCAACCCCTGCCGGGCTGAGCCGCCGTACGCCTAGGACAGCCGGTTGACGCTCGCGCCGATCGTTCGACGTGTGTCGGCGGCGAGCCTGGTGACGATGTCGGCCGCGGAGCCGGGACGCGCTAGGGCGTGGGTCTGACCGGCCCACAGGTGCATCGTCTCGGTGTCACCCGCTTGTCGGGCGGCGGCCCTGAGCGGTGCGGCCGGTGAACATCAGCCCCGTCTCGACCGCGGGATCGGCAAGGCGTTCTCGGTGCACCTCGGTGGCGACCAGCTCGACGCTCGGGCCGACGGCGTCGCGGACCAGTTGCAGCAGCGGCAGCAGGGGGAGGTCGCCGGGCCGGGCGTCGTCAAAGCCGCCGCGGTGTCCACCGGCTTCGACCCCCTGCAGGACCAGCGCGTCGGCGCCCACCGCGTACGCAGCCCTCGCCTCGGCGACGGTGGTCACGGTGACGCAGACCGCCGACCCGGCCGATTGGAGCCGGTCGACGTCCTCGGCGGTCGGGCAGCCGAAGGTGAACGAGACGACGGGCACCCGCCGCTCAGCGACCATCTGCAGCTTCGCCCGATAGTGGTCGTCGTCTCAGCGTGGCTCACCGAGCTCCACCCCGAGCGCCGCGCGCGCACGCAGCCGGGATGCGTAGGCCTGGACCAGCTGGGGCGCGGCTGGTTGGCCGGGTGGGGCGAAGAGGTGACCCCGTACGGGCCTGCGCCGAGGTCTTCGAGTTGGTCGGTCGATCCCTGCCGGGCGGCCGGCTCGAGGTAGCCGGCGGCCAGGAAGCTGAGACCGCCTGCGGCCGAGACCCCCGCGGCCAGTGCCGGCGTCGACGTGCCGCCCGCCATGGGCGCCTGGACGATCGGGATCGGTAACTGGGCGGGTGAGAATCGCGTCATCGGTGACTCCACATCGAGGCGGTCGGCATCGGTGTTCCATCGTCCAGCGACCCCTCGATCTCGGCACTTCCGGGGGTGCTGGAGGAGCGTGGTTCGGAGGTCGGAGTGGCCCCGAAGTCGTGCTTGCGGGGTGACGGTGGCGGGTCTAGATTGCGAATCAAGAGAGAAGTGATTCGAGGGTGCCGTGGACATCGCCTTGTGGATTGCCGCCATCGTCCTGGCCGGATCCTTTTTGGGGGCCGGGATCGTCAAGCTGATGCGGCCGAAAGCGCAGTACGTCGGCTCGCAACCCTGGGCCGAGGACTTCAGCCCACGGGCGATCAAGATCATCGGCACGCTGGAGATCGCTGCCGCGATCGGTCTGATCCTGCCCGCGGTCACCCGTATCGCCACGGTCCTCGTCCCGCTGGCCGCGGTCGGGCTCGTCCTGCTGATGATCGGGGCTGCGATCACTCATGCTCGGCGCCGTGAGTTCCCGATGATCGCCGCCAACGCCACCCTGGCGCTCATCGCGGCCTTTGTCGCGGTCGGACGCTTTTTCCTGGTGCCGTTCGGGAGTTGAGGGCTGCCCGTCGGTCGCTCTGATCAGGACGCGTTCGACAATGGGGAATTGGGACCTGAATCAGCCATTGATGCCGAGAATTCACCGGGGTGGATCGTCAGGCTTCCGAGCGGAATCCCGCGGGCGGTCTAGTAATCGAACACGCATTCGTATAGAATGAGTCATGGCCTTGGGGAACATCGACGACGTGCGAAAAGCACTGGTCTCGATGGAGTCTGCCTTCGTCGATCTGCTCGATAAGTTGGTGCGTTTGGATGCGCTTGCGGTCGAGGACCAGCTGGCTATTGCGCAACAACTTGAGGTGATGCGTAATCGGTGGACCGCTATAGATGTGCGCGTGCTGACCGGACTCGACCGGGCCGACGCGGCGGGCGCGTGGTGCCAGGGGAACATGCGTCGGGTGTTAACGTCGACCTTGGGCCTCTCGAAAGCCGAAGCGGGCCGCCGGGTCCACGCGTATGAACAGCTCGGGCCGCGACGTACGGAGCTCGGCCAGGAGCTTGGACCGATCCGCCCCTTGCTCGCCGAAGCTGTGGCTGCGGGTGAGGTGTCAGCCGAGAAAGCGGCCATCATCAGCCGCGGTCTGAAGACCGTCGATCGAGTCGGCTTCGACCCGGCCGACATCGCCGTTGGCGAGAAACTGCTCGTCGATGACGCCAAGCTGTTCCCGCCCGAGGAGCTCAAGATCCTGACCCAACGCGTGGTCGACACCATCGATCCCGACGGGTCCAGGCCTGATGACCAACGGCAATACGACCGCCGACACCTCGAGCTGCACCCGACCCGCGACGGCGGATACGCGGGGCGATTCCGACTGACAGCTGGCTGCGGAGCGAAGCTCATCGCGCTCCTACGACCGCTGAGCCGGATCCGGGTCGACGACCCGTACGGTGACGGCGCCAGCGGCGACCGTACGGGCGAGCAGGTGTCGGCGCGGGCGTTGAAGGTCGATGAACGCACATTCGGACAGCGCCAGCACGATGCCCTCGAGGAGTGCTGCAACCGACTCATGCGCGAGGGTTCGGTGCACGAAAACCATGCGCCGGTGACCCTCATCGTCACGGTCGACGAGACCGATCTGAAGAACCGCTCCGGGCACGCGACGACCACTTCGGGGGCACTCATCGCCACCGGGACCGCGCTGGAGGTCGCCGATCAGGCCGAGATCTACACCGCCGTGCTGGACAGCAAAGGGGTCCCGCTCAGGATGGGGCGGACAAAGCGATGCGCGACCCGTCATCAAACGATGGCGTTGATCGCCCGCGATATCGGTTGCTCGTTCCCCGGCTGTCGTCAATCGGCAGAGTATTGCGAACGCCATCATGTCGTTCCGTGGGCCGACGGGGGATCCACCGATCTGGACAACCTCACCCTGTTGTGCATCTATCACCATCACAATTTCTTGCAACGGGGATGGATTATCACCATGAATGCCGACGGAATTCCGGAATGGCGACCGCCCACGTGGGTGGACCCGACCCAAAAGCCACTGATCAACAGCAGAATTGTCGCTGCTCGACGTACGCGAGAGAGATCCGGCCCCGACTCAGGGCAGCAGCGTCGATCCGCCGGGGCTCTCGTTCGCGACGCGCCACCGGTTGCACCGGCGCTGCCACCCAGCGACCCAGAATGATGCTCATGACGTTGATTTCGACCTCGTCGATCGAGTCGCTGGCCCAAGCCCAAACCACGGGCGAAGCGAGGAGGATTGGCCGAACTTCCAGACCGGCTGCTACGGGTTCTGGTTGTGGGCACATGGAGGGAGCCTCGATAGTCAACGGGGCCCAGACAGCTGGTTCACTGGCGAAGTTCGCCAGCAGCGGGGGTGACCTCGGCGGTGTGCGTGTCCTCGTGCGCTTTATTTCGCTTGAGAACGCGTCCACAGATTCTGCTAAAGAGGTCACGCGTGCGACGAACACTCAGAATCGTATTGGCGGCCGGGAGTTCGTCTCATTGGATCCGCAGCAGGCGCGGCTTCGGGATGAGTTCGCGGTCGCAGATCTAACCTGCGCATTCCGCACAGGTGAGGGCGCCACCATCAACGGAGGGCTGCGACATCGTTGAGGCAACCGTGAGTTTGTCTTGCTTTCACAGTGCCCAATTAGCGACCCAGGCCCAGAGGGAAATTAGTCGGCTATGGGATGACATTACAAGACCGCCTTAGAAGGTTATCTTCAATGGCGGAACGAACTACCTTCGGGTTTGGAGATCGATCCAAGTCTTGCGGTTGGTCGAAGACCTTTTGGGCAACACGCGAGGAGCTCGACGGCCGCGATAAGTTGATCGCAACCCACGGCAAACGCGTCGTGCTACATCAGCTGTCGCAACAGTGCGATTTGTCTTCGACAGATGATCTTGATAAAGAAGGGGAGGATGAGTTGGCTGTTGCGAGGCGCCAATTTGATCCGACCGTTGACGAGCTACTCAAGATTGTCGAAGCCGACTTTCCAGGCTATCCGGCGAGTCTGATCAAGAATGCTACGAAGGTGCAGGAACTTGCCGCGGCGGTACTGCAGTCGTTGAGGTGGCGCGTTGAGCGAGCGCCTGCCCGCAGCGATAGGGAAGCGCAGCGAGCCGTCTAGATACAAGAGAACGATATCCGGCAGTGCTCGGGCCGGCACTGAACTGGCTCTGCATTCGCGCCGAATTGGCATTGCACTTGCGGGACGGTCGCTGGGATCGGTCTGGTGTCGCTTCAATGCTTCGGGTGTGTCGGTGTTGTGTAGGGCGGGCGGGGCTCGAACCCGCGACCCAGGGATTATGAGTCCCCTGCTCTAACCGGCTGAGCTACCGCCCCGCGACTGCTGCCCCGCGATGATAGCGGGGTCGGCGCGGCCGAGACCCGCGCCGACCATCGAGTCGGCGGTCTCGCCCCGCGGCCGACCTCGCGCGATGACGATGGCGGCGATCAACAGGGCCGTCCCGACCAGGGCCGTGAACGAGGCGACGGCGTGCGAGGTCCAGCCCCAGGTGAGTTCGACGTCGGCGCCGTTCGGCAGCCGACGGGTCTCGTCGGTCAGCCCGCGCGGTGCCGCGGCGACCCAGCCGACGAAGATCCAGCCGAGCACGAGCATCGGGGTCGGGAAGCCGCACCGTACGCCGCTCGGCCAGACACAACGCCAGCGGCACGACCCAGACGAAGTGGTGCTGCCACGACACCGGCGAGGCAAGCAGGCCGGCCACTCCGCACAGCGTGACCGCCAGTCGGACGTCGCCGATCCGGTGCCAGAGCACGGCGGCCCACACCCCGAGCAGGGCGACCACGGCCGAGGCGATCAGGCCGGCCCGCGACGGTCCGGACCCCAACCCGAACAGCCGGACCACATCGGCCAGAACCGACTGGTTCGTGTAGTAGATGATGCTGTGCCCCAGCCCGGTGTCGCCGTGGGCCAGCCGGGTCCAGAAGGCCGTCGAGGTCGACGGCGTGAGGACCCAGGCCAGCGCGGTGACGGCGATACCGGTGATCATCGAGGCCACGAACGCCCGGCGTTTGCCCGCGAGCAGCAGGTAGACCACGAAGATGGCCGGCGTCAGCTTGATCGCCGCCGCGACCGCAGTCAGCGCCCCCTCGGGTAGCAGCCGGCGCGGCAGGATGCGTGGGCCCGGGGCCAGATCGAGGACGATCAGCGCGACCAGAAAGATGCCGAGCTGGCCGAACGCCAGCGTCTGCACCACCGGAGCCACGAAGAACATGCAGGCGGTCCCGACCAGCGACAGCACCCAGCCCTTCAGCCCGAAACGGTAGAGCATCGCCAGCAACGCGAGCGCTCCGGCCGTGGTCCACCCGATCTGGGCGACCGCCACCGGGATCAGGGCCAGCGGCACGGCGAGCACGGCGGCGAACGGCGGATAGAGGAACTGGAGCGGACCGGGAAGGTCGTAGTAGTCGCCGCCCTGCAGCAGGGTGCTGCCGGCCAACCGATAGACGTCGAGGTCGACCATCAGCGGCCGCCACGGCGCGAAGCTGGCCCCGGAGAAAGTAGTGGCGCCGACGTAGAGGGCGACGAAGACCGGCGCCAAGCTGTAGCCGAACGCCCGCAGCAGCCGGGTGATCACCGCAGACCTAGGGCATCGCTGAGCGCGATGCCGGCGGGCTCGCCATCAGGACGCATCGAGCAGGCCCAGGATCGTGCGGCCCACGCCTGAGTCCGCGTTCGGCGGCACCACGGTGTAGCCCGCGGTGAGCAGGCTGGGGTGCGCGTTGCCGACCACGTACGGCATTCCGGCCCAGCTCAGCATGTCGACATCATTGGGCATGTCGCCGAAGGCGGCAACGCGACTCGCCTCGACCCCGAGCTTCGCGCACCAGCGGCGCAGCATGCTGGCCTTGGTGATCCCGGCCGCGCTGATCTCGACCAGCCCGAAGTGGCGTTGCTGCGAATGGGTGGCGGTGAGCGCCCCGGCGAGCGCCCCCTCGACCCGTTCGAGCAGATCGTCCGGCGCGCTCGACATGCTCTGGACCAGCAGTTTCACGTACGTCTCGGCGTACGCGATCTCCTCGACGGGTCCAGAGAACAGGGCCGGGTCACTGGGGGCGTCGGGGTGCGCGGCGAGGCGGGCCCAGTCGATGCTGTAGCTCGGCTCGTAGCCGAAACGGCTGCCGGTCTCGAAGGCGAACGCCGCATCGGGGACGGCGGCGCGGATGGCGCGGATCGAGTCCATGGTGACGTCGGGATCGAGGCAGATCCGGTCGAGCGGCTGATCGGTCCCGAGGTCGTAGAGCACGGCCCCGTTGCTGGCGATCACCGTCGGATGCGCCCCGCAGAGGTCGCGGATGACCTCGAGCCAGCGGACCGGGCGGCCGGTGGCGAACAGCACCGGGATGCCCACCTCCTGGGCGGCGCGGACCGCCGCCGCGTTGAGCTCGCTGACCGAGCCGTCGGGGGAGAGGAAGGTGCCGTCCAGATCGCTGACGATCAGACCCGGGCGGGTGGTGGACATCACAGCTTCGACGGGGGCGAGTTCTGGTTGCGCGGGGACGCCGAACCGGGCGACTCCGAACCACCCTGGGTGGGCGAGCCCGACGGTGCCGGCGACGGCGAACCCGAACCGGACGGGGACCCGGAGTCCGAGGGCGACGGCGAGCCCGAGCCGGAGGGCGACGGGGAGCCCGACTGCGGGGACGGTGACCCGGACTGTGGCGAAGGAGAACCGGACTGCGGTGGCGGCGAGCCGCTCTGCGGGGAGCTCGACTGCGGCGGCGGACTGCCCGAGCTGCCGGTCGGCGGCGGTGGGGTCTGCGGCGGCTGGTTGCGGAAGATCAGGATGGCCAGCAGCACGGCGAGCGCGGCGATCAGCAGCATCAACAGCCAGGACACCAGAATCGTCCGCCACCCGGCGCGGTCGAACCGGCCGGGCCACGGCAGCGGCCACATCCGCGACAACCCGGGTCGGACCCGGTCCACCCAGTACTGCCGGTAGTCCGGACCGGCCGGCGTCCCCTGCGGCGGAAGCGTGGCCAGCTGGACTTCGTCGAGCACCCGCTCGGCCTCGTTGACCGCGGCGGGAGTGCCGTCGTACGCGAGCGCCACCCACGGTGCCGCGAGCCGCGTGTCCGGGGAGACCGGGTCGTCCTCGTCCTTGCGGTACTTGCGTCCCAGCCGGCCCTCGGACTGACCCTGACCGCCGCGGGCGAGCACCGTGTCGATGTGCATGGAGTTGATCTCGCCGGAGAAGCGCGCCCGCGCGGCCGCGTCGGCCGCGGCTCCCTCGCTGAGCAACAGCACCATGGCCGGGGTGTTCTGGTCGTCGTGCGCGGTGAAGGCGACGCCGGCCGGGGTCGCGCCCAGCCGAGCATCGAGCCAGTAGTCGCCGATCCGCGGCGGATCCTCGGGAAGCAGCGGGTGGAGGTTGACCTGCGGTGCGCCCGCGTCGGGCGCGTCCGATCCCGGCCAGGACCATCCGGCGTCACCGGCCGGCGGCTCAGACGTCGACATCAGGCTCCATCTCGTTGGCGCAAAGGCAGGGGTGAGTCTATGTCGACGACGACCAGGTCGATCCGGACCGACCGCGGGCGGTGTCGGGAGCGTGGGTGACTGCTTTGAGCGAGTCCTTAGGCTGAGGACTTGCGTCTGAGAGAATGACCGCAGTCCGAACCAGCAACAGGAGTGGTGCGTGAGCAGTCCGACGGTCGGCCCATCGCCCAACGGCGCCTCGGCGCCCGTCGGGAACGAACAGGCCGCACAAATGCTCGGCGACGCGATCGCCCAGGTCCAACGCATCATCGTCGGCCAGGAGCACATGGTCGAGCAGTTGATGGTCGGCCTGCTGGCCAAGGGCCACATCCTGCTCGAAGGTGTGCCCGGCGTGGCCAAGACGCTCGCCGTGCGCAGTTTCGCCACCGTCGTCGGCGGCGAGTTCGCGCGCATCCAGTTCACCCCGGATCTGGTCCCCTCCGACATCGTCGGCACCCGCATCTACAAGGCGAGCCAGGAGAGCTTCGAGGTGGAGCTCGGTGCGGTGTTCGTCAACTTCGTCCTGGCCGACGAGATCAACCGCGCTCCCGCCAAGGTGCAGGCCGCGATGCTCGAGCTGATGGCGGAGAAGCAGGTGTCGATCGCCGGAACCACGTACCCGGTGCCGCAGCCGTTCATCGTCATCGCCACCCAGAACCCGGTCGAGTCCGAGGGCGTCTACCCGCTGCCCGAAGCACAGCGCGACCGCTTCCTGCTCAAGGTCGACGTGCCCTACCCGGCCGGCAACGAGGAATTCGAGATCCTCCGCCGGATGAGTGTCGATCCGCCCACGGCCCGCCCGATCCTGAACCCGCAGCTGATCCTCGACCTGCAGAAGAAGGCGCAGGACGTCTTCGTCCACAACCTGGTCGCGGAGTACATCGTCCGGCTCGTCCTGGCGACCCGTACGCCGGCCGAATTCAACCTGCCCGACCTGACCTCGGTGATCCAGATCGGCTGCAGCCCGCGCGCGACCCTGGGTCTGGTCGCCGCCTCGCGGGCGCTGGCGCTGATCCACGGGCGCGACTACGTCCTGCCGACCGATGTCCAGGCCGTGGCCAAGAACGTGATGGCTCACCGCATCACCCTCGGCTTCGACGCTGTCGCGGACAACATCTCCCCGGCCCAGGTGATCGACCGGATCGTCGCGATGGTCCCGCCGCCCACCCCGGTGTGGAACCAGCCCGGCAACCAGCAGAACCCGCAGAACGCCCCGTCGCACACCCAGGGTCAGCCCGCCGCCCCGGCGTACCCGCCGCCGAGCCAGCCCCCGGCCCCGAACTACCCGCCGCCCGGCGGTCAGCCGGCCTATCCGCCGCCGAGCGGGCAGCCGGCCTACCCGCCGCCCCCGCCCTACCAGCAGCCGGTCCGCAACCTGCCGAATCAGCCCGACTTCCACTAGGTCGAGGCGTTGTCAGGACCGAACTTCCCCCCGCCCAGCGGCCCGCCGTCGTTTCCGCCACCGGCCGGGTCGCCGATGGCGTACCCCGCACCCGCCGGCCCACCGGTGCAGTTCAGCGCCCCCGAGCCCCCGGGTGCCGTCGGTTCCGTCCTGGGTACGCCCACCCGGGCCACCATCCCGCTGAACAAGCTGGCTCCCGAAGCCGCGCTGCGCCGACTCGAACTGGCGATCGTCCGGCGGCTCGAGGGCTTCCTGCACGGTGACCACCTCGGGCTGCTGCCGGGCCCCGGCTCGGAGACCGCCGACGCGCGGGTCTACGTGGCCGGCGAGGACGACGTCCGCAAGATCGACTGGGCCGTGACCGCGCGAACGACTGTGCCCCACGTACGCGACACGGTCTCTGACCGCGAGCTCGAGGTCTGGGCGCTGCTCGACGTCACCCCGTCGATGAACTGGGGCACCGAGGGCGTGACCAAACGCGATCTCGGGATCGCCGCCGTTGCCACCATCGGGTTCCTCAGCCAGAAGCTGGGGGACCGGTTCGGCGGCTACATCATGCGACCGGACAGCCTGCGTCGACTGCCGGCCCGCTCCGGCCGCAGCGCGCTCTACGGTCTGCTCCGCAAGATGCTGACCGAGCCGTTCGTGCCCGACCACGCCACCGGCCCGATGAGCCTGGCCGCCGGGGTCGAGCAACTTTCGCGCACCCAACGCCGCCGCGGACTCCGCGTCGTGGTCTCCGACTTCCTCACCCCGGGCGACCACGAGCTCGACCCCAACGTCGAGCCCGAATGGGAGCGCGCCATGCGCCGGCTCGGGGTGAAGAACCAGGTGCTGGCCGTCGAGGTGGTCGACCGTCGCGAGGTCGAGTTCCCCAACGTCGGCGACATGCTGATCCGCGACCCCGAGACCGACTTCGAGCGCTATGTGAACACCGCAGACCCGGACGCCCGGGCCCGGATGGATGCCGCCAGCGCCGCCCAACGGGAACGAATCCGGATCGCGCTTCGTCGTGCTGGTGTCGGGCACATCCAATTACGGACCGATCGCGACTGGGTCCAGGACATCGCCCGATTCGTACTGGCATACCGGCGGGTCGCGAGCATGTTGCACGCCCCGCCGACAGGAGTGGCGAAGTGACACCCGAAGCCGTGATCCTGCAGCTCGTGCCGCAGCTCGCGTTCCTGAACCCCGACCGGTTGCTGATCCTGCTCGTCATCCCGCTGATCGTCGTCGGTTACATCTTCGCCACCCGGCGCAAGAACCGCCGCGGCATGCGCTTCACCAACACCTCGATGCTCGACATCGTCGTCCCGCGGCAGTCGCAGTGGCGCCGACACGTCGCCGTGGCCCTCTCGCTGCTCAGCCTGATCACGCTGACCGCCGCCTTCGCCCGACCCAAGACCCAGGTCGACGTCCCCCGCGAACGGGCCACCGTCGTCCTGGTCATCGACGCCTCCCTGTCGATGCAGGCCACCGACGTCCAGCCCAACCGGCTCGACGCCGCCAAGCAGGCCGCCGTCCGGTTCGTCTCCGACCTGCCCGACAAATACAACGTGTCCGTCGTCTCGATGGCCGGCTCGGTCTCGATCCTGGTCCCGCCGACCACCGCGCACAACACGGTCGAGAACGCGATCACCAGCATCCAGCTGCAGGAATCCACCGCGATCGGCGAAGGCATCGCCACTGGCCTCCGCGCCCTGCAGCAAGCCCCGAAGGACCCGAACGACCCGAACGCCGTCGCCCCGGGCGCCATCGTGCTGCTGACCGACGGCACCAACACCACCGGTCGCGCCCCGCTCCAGGTCGCCGCCGAGTCCAGGGCCGCCAAGGTCCCCGTCTACACCATCGCCTTCGGCACCGAGAACGGTTTCGTGGATCTCGACGGCAAACGCGAACCGGTCCCCGTCGACCACGAGTTGATGCAGCAGATCGCCGACGCCACCGGTGGCGAGTACTTCTCCGCGGTCACCGCCAGCCAGCTGGAGTCGGTGTACAAGAACATCGGTTCGTCCGTCGGCTACGAGAAGGCCGACCGCGAAGTCACCGCCCGTTTCGCCGGCTACGGTCTGGCCCTCGCCGTACTCGCTGCCTTGGGCGCCATCTCCTTGGGAGCGCGCTGGCCATGATCCCGCTGTTGTCGTTCCTCGCACCGTCGCGGTTGTGGCTGTTGCTGGTGATTCCGGCGTTGGTCGGGCTGTACCTGTGGCTGGTGATGCGCAAGCGGTCGCGCAACAAGGCCATGGGACAGACCATGTTCGACCTGGTGATCCCGCGGGATCGGACGTGGTTGCGGCATGTGGCCGTGGGGTTGTCGATCCTCAGCTTGTTGACCCTCACCCTGGCGTTCGCGAAGCCGAAGGACCTGGTGTCGGTGCCGCGAGAGCGGGCGACCATCGTGGTGACGATTGACGTGTCGTTGTCGATGGAGGCCACGGATGTGGAGCCGAACCGGCTGGCGGCGGCGAAGATCGCGGCGGAGGAGTTCGTCAACAGCCTGCCGGAGAAGTTCAACGTCTCGTTGGTCAGTTTCGCGGCGACGGCGGTGACCCTGGTGCCGCCGACCCTGGACCGGGGCGCGGTGACGGCGGCGATCCAGAACCTGCAGCCGCAGGCGTCCACCGCGATCGGTGAGGGCATCTACACCTCGCTCGCGGCTCTCTCACAGGTCCCGCCCGACCCCGACAACCCGAAGTCGGCGCCGCCGGCTCGGATCGTGCTGCTGAGCGACGGCAAGACGCAGGTGGGGCGGCCCTCGGACGTTGCGGCTCAGGCGGCCCGCGCGCAGCGGGTGCCGATCTACACGATCGCGTACGGGACGGCCAACGGCACGATCCGGATCGGCGGCCGCGACGAGCCGGTGCCGGTCGATCGGGCCGAGTTGCGGCGGATCGCGCAGATCTCCGGCGGCCAGGACTACACCGCGACGTCGGCGGGTCAGCTCAAAGAGGTCTACAAGGACATCGGCTCCTCGGTCGGCACCGAGAAGGTCGACCGCGAGGTCACCTCGCGTTATGCCGGGTTCGGTCTGGGGTTCGCGATCCTCGCGGCGTTGGGGCTGGCCTCGCTCGCCGCCCGCTGGCCCTGATCGCCCCTCCTAGGCTGACGTCTGTGTCCGTCGCCGAGAACCTCGCCCTGATCCACGAACGCATCGCCGACGCGTGTTCCGCCGCGGGCCGTGATGTCGCCGCGGTCCGTCTGCTCACCGTCACCAAGACCCACGGGCCCGAGAAGATCGAACAGGCGTACGCGGCCGGCGAGCGGCTGTTCGGGGAGAACCGGGTGCAGGAGGCGGCCGACAAGGCCGAGCACTTCGCGGATCGACCCGACATCGGTTGGGCCATCATCGGCCATCTACAGACCAACAAGGCCAAGGTGGTTGCCGGCTTCGCCACGGAGTTCCACGCGCTCGACTCGCTCAAGCTGGCCGAGACGCTCGACCGTCGACTGGATGAGCTGGGTCGGACCCTGGACGTCTTCATCCAGGTCAACTCCTCCGGCGAGCCGCAGAAGTTCGGATTGCCGCCCGGGGAGGTCGAGGCCTTCGCCGAGCGCCTCGCGGAGTTCGGCTCGCTGCGCGTCCGCGGACTGATGACCCTGGCGGTGTTCAGCGACGACCGGACCGCCGTACGCGGCTGCTTCGAGCGGATGCAGAAGTTGCGGGGCCGGCTGGTCGAGGGCGGCGTGCCGGGCAGCTACGACGAACTCTCGATGGGGATGTCCGGCGACTTCGAGCTGGCCATCCAGCACGGGGCGACCACGGTGCGGGTGGGTCAGGCCATCTTCGGCGCTCGACTGCGACCGCAGGACTACCGGTCCTGATCGGCTCAGGCGGGTCCCGGCCGGTCACCCGGGTTCAGTCGAGGTTGTCGATCGGGATCGCTGGGACGTCGTCGGACGGGGTGAAGCCGAGGATCCGACCGAGGAAGTAGATCTCGGCCTGGGCGGCGGCCTTGATCGAGTCCGCCCGACGGAAGCCGTGGCCCTCGCCCTCGAACATCACCAGGGCGACCGGCAGCTTCTTGGCCCGGGCGGCGTCGGCGAACGAGACGGCCTGATTGGGCGGAACCACCTTGTCCTCGGTGCCCTGGAGCAGCAGGATCGGGGCGGTCAGCTGATCGACGTGGTGGATCGGCGAGCGTTCGAGGTAGAGCGCCCGCTCCTGCGGGTACGGGCCGATCAGCCCGTCGAGGTAGCGCGACTCGAACTTGTGGGTATCGACGGCCAGAGCCTCGAGATCGCCGACCCCGTAGAGGCTGATCCCGCTCGCGAACACGTCGGTGGTCGTCAGGGCCCGCAGCGTCGTGTAGCCGCCGGCGCTCCCGCCCTCGACGACCAGGCGCTTCGGGTCGGCCAGTCCACGCTCGCCCATGCTGGCCGCGCCGGCGATGCAGTCACGGGTGTCGACCTCACCCCAGGTGCCGCGGAGCCGATTGCGGTAAGCGCGGCCGTAGCCGGTGCTGCCGCCGTAGTTGACGTCGAGCAACGCCACCCCACGGCTGGTCCAGAACTGGTAAGCCACCCGGAAGGCCGGCAGCGCGCACGACGTCGGTCCGCCGTGCGAGCGGGTGATCATCGGCGGGAGTTCGCCGTCGGGCGCGCCGACCCCGGCCAGGGTCGGCGGGTAGTACCAGCCGTGGACCGGTCCGTCGGGGGAGTTCCAGCTGACCTCGACGGCGCGCGAGACCGACGCCGGATCCATCTGCAGCTCGCTCGCCCGTCGCAGCGTGGTCCAGGTCCCGTCGACCCGGATGACCAGCTCGCTCGGCCGGTCGGGATAGCCGACGATGGCCGCGATGGTGTCGCCGTCCGCATCCATCGAGGCGACGGTGACCGCTTCACTCAGCAGCGACAGCAGCTCCGAGCCGCCGGGTGCGAGCTCGGCGAGTTGCTGGCGGCCGCCGCGGCTGGGCGCGACCAGCAGACGATCCCCGACGACCACGTACGGGGTCTGGCCGAGCTGCCACTGCGGGTCGGCGAACTCGGCGTCGAGCGGGTGGAGGGCGCGGGTGGTGCCGTCGGCGTACGCGTAGAGGTTCCACCAGTCCGTCCGGTCGGAGACGAAGAGCAACTGGTCGCCGCGCCAACGCGGTGCCACGGCGGACTCGTCGGGGCCGCCGGCGATGATCTCGGCGTCGTCGACCCGGTCCTGACTCAACCGACCGACGTGGATCGTGGTCGCATCCCAGGGCATGTTGGGGTGGTCCCACTGGGTCCAGACCAGCCGACCGTCGGGGGACCGGCGGGGCGTCGAGTAGAAGTCGGCCCCCGAGCACAACACGACGCCGCCGTCGGCGTTGTCTGCGGCGAGGTCGAGCTGCACGATGGTGTTGACGCACTCGCCGTCGCCGGTGTGGTCCTCGCGGACCGCGTACACCAGCCCGAGCGCCGGATGCGGATCGAAGTCGGCGTAGCGGTAGGCCGCCTTCGGGCTCACGATTCGCGTCGTGCCGTCGGCGATGACCCGGACCCGCCCGTCGGCGAACTCGCTGTAGACGATCACCCCGTCGACGACCGCGTACTCGCCGCCGCCGTATTCGTGCACCCGGGTCCGGACGTTGGCGTCGGCGCGGGTGACCTCTTCGGTCGGGCGGGAGGGTCCCGCCGTCCGCCACAGCGCCGTGCGGCCACCCTGATCGGGGCGGGACTCGAGCCAGTAGACCGTGCTGCCGTCGAGTCTGACCGCCGACAGACCGACCGATCCGGAGGTCAGCTCCTCGACGGCGATCGGGGACGGCCAGGAGCCGAAGGGTGCAACGATCATGGGTTCGACCCTAGCCGGAAGCGGTGGAAAGCCAGCCGTTGATACAGGTGTGACTGATGAGGCAGAATAGGGCGCGTATCGACGCGATCGATCACAGGCGGGACCGTGCTGAGGATGTCGGGGAAGGCAGCCCTCAGCTGCCGGGTGTCTCGCCCTGGGAGGATCGCGATGAGCACGACCCGTGGAGTTCTTTACGTCCACTCCGCGCCGTCAGCGCTGTGCCCGCACGTCGAGTGGGCCGTCGGCGGCGTCTTCGGCGCGCCCGTACGCGTGGACTGGATACCCCAGCCCATCGAGCGGGCGTCCTACCGGACCGAGTTCTCCTGGAGCGGACCCCAGGGGAGTGCGGCCCGGCTGGCGAGCGCGCTGAAGGGATGGCAGAAGCTGCGGTTCGAGGTCACCGAGGAGGCGACCTCGAGCTCGGAGGGCGAGCGTTACTCCTACACCCCCACCCTCGGTGTCTTCCACGCCATCACCGGGTTGCACGGCGACATCATGATCCCCGAGGACCGGATCCGGCACGCGATGTCGCTGGCCACCTTCGGCGGCCGCAGCCTGAGCGACGGGCTGGCCGAGCTGCTGGGCACCTCGTGGGACGAGGAACTCGAACCCTTCCGCTACGCCGGTGAGGGCACGCCGGTCCGTTGGCTGCACGAGGTCGTCTAGCCGGCCGCGGTCCGCGGCCGACCGTCCCGGATCAGACCGTCTGGAAGGCGTTGGTGAAGGCGATGGCCACGTTGTGACCGCCGAAACCGAACGAGTTGTTGATCGCGGCCAGATCGCCCGACGGTAGATCGCGCACCCGCGTCGCGATGTCGATCCCCAGGTCGGGCTCGGGGTTGTCGACATTGATGGTCGGCGGCACGGTGCGGTTGGCCAGGGCCAGGACGGTGGCCAGCGACTCCAGCGCGCCCGCCCCACCGAGCAGGTGACCGGTCATCGACTTGGTTCCGGTGACGATCGCCGCGGTGTCCGCGCCCAGAGCCTGCTTGATCGAGCTGATCTCGGTCAGGTCGCCCTGCGGGGTCGACGTGGCGTGGGCGTTGACGTGGGCGATGTCCGCCGCGGTGAGATCGGCTTCGCGGAGCGCGAAGGTCATCGCCCGGGCCTGGGTGTCACCGGCCGGATTGGGCTGCACCATGTCGTGGGCGTCAGCGGTGATCCCGGCGCCGGCCAGCTCGCCGTAGATCTTGGCGCCGCGGGCCTGCGCGTGTTCGAGGGTCTCGATCACGAGCACGGCGGCGCCCTCGCCGAGCACGAAACCGTCCCGGTCGACGTCCCACGGGCGGGAGGCCCGCTGCGGGTCGTCGTTGCGCCGGCTCATCGCCTGCATCTGCGAGAAGCAGGCCATCGGCATCGGGTGGACACACGCCTCGGTGCCGCCGACCACGACGACGTCGGCGCGGCCGAGCCGGATCATGTCGAGACCGAGCGAGATGGCCTCGTTGCTCGAGGCGCACGCGGACACCGGGGTGTGCGCCCCGGCCTGGGCGCCGAGCCGCAGGCTCACGTTGCCGGCCGAGGAGTTGGCCATCAGCATCGGGATGGCGAGCGGGCTGACCCGCCGCGCCCCCTTCTCCTTCTGGACGTCCCACTGGCCGAGGAGGGTGTGTAGACCGCCGATCCCAGTGGCGATGACCACGCCGAGCCGTTCGCGATCGACCGGGTTCTCCTCGCCGAGCCCGTAGCCGGCGTCGTGCCAGGCCTCCATGGCGGCGATCACGCCGAACTGCGCGGAACGGTCGAGCCGACGGGCCTCGACCCGGTCGAGCACCTGGCTCGGGTCCACGGCCGCGATCGCGGCGATCTTGGTGGCGATGTCGTCGGCCCAGGCATCCTGCACCCGTTGCACGCCGGAGGTCCCGGCCAGCAGCGCCGACCAGGTGCTGGCGACGTCACCGCCGAGGGGAGTGGTGGCACCGAGTCCGGTGACGACGACGCGGGTACGAGGCATGCGGGTGTTCTCCTTCGACGAGGTGGGGGACCGGCTGCTGCAGCGCAACAGCCGGTCACCCGAGGTGGTGCGGCGGGATCAGGAAGCGGCGCGCTCGATGTAGGCGACGGCGTCCCCGACGGTCTTGAGGTTCTTCGACTCCTCATCGGGGATGCTGACGCCGAACTTCTCCTCGGCGGCGTAGATGATCTCGACCATCGACAGCGAGTCCACGTCGAGGTCGTCGGTGAACGACTTGTCGAGCTGGACGTCGTCGGCGGGAACGCCGGCAACCTCGTTGACGATCTCGGCGAGGCCTTCGCGGACTTCTTCGGTGGTGGGCATGTGCCTTACTCCTTCTTCTGGGGTGGGTCGTGCTGGGGAACAGTGTGGTCAGGACGACCGTGGGGCCGGGGTCAGGGGTCCCCAGGGTCAGGGAAGCGTGATGACCTGGCCCGCGTAGACCAGTCCGGCGCCGAAGCCGATGATCAGACAGGTCTGGCCGGATTTCGCCTCGCCCGACTCCATCAGGGTCTCGATCGCCAACGGGATCGACGCGGCCGAGGCATTGCCCTGCTTGGCGATGTCGCGGGCGACCACCACATCGTCGGGCAGCTTGAGGGCGCGGAACATCGCGTCGGTGATCCGCATGTTGGCCTGGTGCGGGGCGAAGACGTCGAGATCCTCGGGGTCGATGCCGGCCGCCTCCATCGCCTGGGCCGCGGTCTTGGCCATCGCGAACGCGGCCCACTTGAAGACCGGGTTGCCGTCCATCCGCAGCATCGGCCAGGTGGCCTCCTTGTGCGGATCGTTGCGGTCGATCGCCACGTCCCAGGCCTGGGTCTGGGTGATCAGGTCGGCCTTCGCGCCGTCGGATCCCCAGACGACCGGACCGATGCCGGGCTCCTCGCTCGGTCCGACGACCGCGGCACCCGCGCCGTCGGCGAAGATGAACGCCGTCGAGCGGTCGTTGAGGTTGGTCATGTCGCTCAGTCGCTCGACGCCGATCACCAGGACGTGCGTGGCCGATCCGGCCCGGACCATCGAATCAGCCATACCCACACCGACACAGAAGCCCGCGCAGGCGGCGGAGATGTCGAACGCGACCGCCCCGTTGGTGCCGAGCTCGGTGGCGATGGTGGTGGCGATCGCCGGGGTCTGGTGCAGGTGGGTGACCGTGGCCACGATCACCGCATCGATCTGCGAAGCGTCGATCCCCGAACGGTCCAGCGCCTTGCGCGAGGCGGCGACCGACATCATCTGGATGGTTTCGTGCGGTTCGGCCCAGCGACGTTCCTCGATCCCGGACCGGGTCCGGATCCACTCGTCGGAGGAGTCGATGTGGGCGATGATCTCGGCGTTGCTGACGACTCGGCTCGCGCGGTAGCCGCCGATACCCAGGATGGCCGAGGCCTTTGCGCCGGTCTTGATGTTGATCATCGGGTCACCTCGGTGGATTCGGTGTGCGGGTCGGCAGTGGCCGTCCCGGTGTGGCGTGCGACGAACGCTCGGGCGTCGTCGAGCTGGTCGGGGGTGTTGAGCGCGAACAGTTCGATCCCCTTCAGGTTGCGCTTGGCGATACCGGTCAGGGTGCCCGCCGGGGGCAGCTCGAGCAGTCCGGTGACGCCCAGCCCGGCCATGGTCTCCAGGCACAGATCCCAGCGGACCGGCGAAGCGACCTGCCCGACCAGTCGGTCGAGCACCTCGCGTCCACCCGTCACGACCTGACCGTCGGCGTTGGAGAGCAGCCGCGTACGCGGGTCCTGGGTGCTGACCCCGCGCGCCAGCCCGGCCAGTCGGGCGACGGCCGGTTGCATGTGCACGGTGTGGAAGGCGCCGGCCACGCTCAGCTCGATCAGTCGGGCCCGGGCCGGGGGAGCGGCGGCGAGCGCGGCGAGCTGGTCTTTCGTGCCCGCGGCGACGATCTGGCCCGAGCCGTTGTTGTTCGCCGCGGTCAGTCCTTGCGCTTCGATGGCGGCCAGGACTTCCTCCGGGCGACCACCTATGACTGCCGTCATGGAGGTCGGCGTGGCGGCACTGGCCGCGGCCATCGAGCGACCACGTTCGCGGACCAGGACCATTGCCTGCTCGATCGACAGGGCCCCGACACCGGCAGCCGCGGTGATCTCGCCGACCGAGTGGCCAGCCACGACATCGACCGAGGTCAGTGCCGCGGTGCCGGACTCGGGGAAGAGTTCGAGCGCGGCGACCAGTCCGGCGGCGACCAGCAGCGGCTGGGCGATCGCGGTGTCACGGATCGTGTCGGCGTCGGCCTGCGTCCCGTAGTGGGTCAGATCGAGACCCGAGACCGCCGACAGCCAGTCCAGCCGGTCGGCGACCCGGGGTTCGGCGATCCACGGCTGGAGGAACCCGGAGGTCTGAGCGCCCTGACCGGGCGCGACTACTGCAAGCACGCGTTTACTCTTTCGTAACCAGGCCGCTCACGGCGTACAGCGACACGACGAATCTTCGGACATCCGATTGTCGGATTGTGACAAGGGGGTGACCCGGCCCACACCCGCCGGAGCCGTTTCCCGGCACATGGCGGCGCACGACCCGATTCGCAGGCCTCGAGGGGCCGTTTCCCGACACGTGCCGGGAACCGATCCCCGGCCCCTCGGGTTCTCGGATCAGCTCGAGGATTCCTCGGGGCGCGACCGGGCGTACAGCCGCCCCAAGGTGAGGGCCAGCCGGAGCGCGTACGCGTCCCGCGGGTCGCTCGGACTGAATCCGGTGGTTTCGTGGATCCGGCGCAACCGGTAGCGGACCGTGTTGGCGTGGACGAAGAGCGCCCGCGAGGCCGCCTCGACCGACAACCCCTGGTCGAGGAAGGTCACCAGCGTCTCGAGCAGGCCGCCGCCCGAGTTCAGCAACGGGTCGTAGATCTCGGCGACCAACGCCCGCCGCGCGTGCCCGTCACCGGACAACGCCCGCTCGGGCAGCAGATCGGAGGAGGCCACCGGGCGTGGGGCCTCCGGCCAACCCGGGGCCGCGCGATAGGCCGACAGGGCGGCCCGGGTGCTGGTCGCGGCGTCCATCAGGTGTTCGACCGGGGGACCGACCACGACTGCGCCCGCCCCGAACAGGTGGACGAACTTCGCGACCACCTCGACCGCGCGCTCCGGCTCGATCAACGATGTGCCGCCCAGCACCACGACCATCCGGTCGCCCTGGACCGCGCCGAGCATGTCGGTGCCGGCGATGGCGGCCTGGTGCCGGATCGATTCGAGGGCGCGGGCCGCCTCCTGCAACGGGGCCGGTCCCACGACGACCACGGCGGCGGCGGTCGAGCGCCAGCCCAACGTCGAGGCCCGCGACAGCACGGTCTCGTCGGTCTCGCCACGGACCACCGCATCGACCACCAGTGCCTCGAGCCGCTCGTCCCAGGCACCCCGCAGCTCGGCGGCCCGGGCGTAGATCTCGGCCGCGGCGAAGGCGACCTCACGGCTGTACTGGACGATCGCGGCGTGCAGGATCGGCCGGTCGGCCTTCGGCATCACCTCGTCGATCTGGCTCTCGACCACGTCGATCGTGGTCCGGACCAGCTCGACGGTCTGGAACAGGGTGATCCGCCGGGTCAGCTCGCGCGGCGCGGAGCCGAACACCTCGGCGGTGGTCGGTGGGGTCGGCTCGGGTTCGGCGAACCAGCGGACGAACCCGTCGATGCCGGCCTGGGCCACCAGGGTGATCCAGGAGCGGTGTTCGGCGTCGAGCCGCCCGAACCAGGTGTGTCGGGCGTCCATCTCGGCGATGGTGGCCGTGGTGATGGTCCCGGTGTTCCCGGCCAGGCGCTTCGCGATCGTCGACCGGGTCTTGGCCGACGGCAGCAGGGACTTGGTGATCCCTCGGGTCGTGGCGGCCATACGCTGAACTCTAGGGAGGCCGGCCCGTCGCGTCTGGGTCAGGTCGCGGCGGCGGGCGTCGGGTCGGCGCGCCACCGGAGGGAGGATCGATGAGCGATCTCGAGGTACGCCCGCAGGAGCAGGTGTGCGGCCGTGCACCGATCACCGGTCCGGAGGAACTGCTGATCTCCGCGCGCCGGGTCTATCTGGGCAAGACGACCGAGGTGGCGCGGGCGTTGCCGGACCGTGAGATCCGGATGATCGGCGCCTGGTGCTTCCTCGACCACTACGGCCCCGAGGACGTCCGCGCGTCGCCAGGGATGCAGGTGTACGCCCACCCGCACACCGGTCTGCAGACGGTCAGCTGGCTGCTCGAGGGTGCGATCGAGCACCGCGACAGCGTGGGCTCGCAGGTCACGGTCCGACCGGGCGAACTGCACATCATGACCGCGGGTCGTGGCATCGTGCACACCGAACTGTCGCCGGTCGACAAGCCGCCGGGGCTGCACGGTGTCCAGTTGTGGGTCGCGCTGCCCGACGATGACCGCGACGGCGTTCCGCACTTCGATTCCTTCCGCGACCTCCCCGTCCTGACCCGCGACGGCGTACGCGGTCAGGTGTTGATCGGCGAGCTCGACGGGGTCGGTTCCCCGGCGTCGGGCTACTCACCGTTGGTCGGCGCCGATCTCAGCCTCGTGCCCGGGGCCGAGGTCGTCCTCGGCGTACGGCCCGATCACGAGTACGGGGTCTTCGTGGTCGAGGGTGACGTCACGGCCGAGACCACCCCGGCGGTCGTCGACCAGCTGGTGTACCTCGGACTGGGCCGCGACGAGTTGCGGTTGTCCAGCGCCACCGGCGGCCGGATCATCCTGCTCGGCGGCGAGCCGTTCGGTCGCGACATCGTCATGTGGTGGAACTTCGTCGGCCGCAGCCACGACGAGATCGTGGCCTATCGCCAGGCGTGGGAGCGACGCGAGGACCAGTTCCCGCCGGTCGTCGAGCGCGGCGAACGGGTGATGGAAGCGCCGCCGCTACCGACGGTGACCCTCAAACCCCGGCCGCCTCGGACCCATTCCGGGGACACCGTCCGATGACCGCGGTCGACCCGGCGGCGGCGCTCCGCGAGATCGGTTTCCTGCTCGAGCGCTCGCGCGCCGACACCTATCGGGTCCGCGCCTACCGCGGCGCGGCGACCGCGTTGGAGGCGATGGACGCCGACGAGCTCCGCGACCATCGCGAGAACAGCACCTGGTCCACGGTGGCCGGGGTCGGACCGAAGACCGCGCTCGTGATCAGCCAGGCCGCCGCCGGTCAGGTGCCGGACTACCTGCAGAAGCTGCGCGACGAGAAGGAGCCGCTGGCCGAGGGCGGCGGGAGCATCCGCTCGGCCCTCCGCGGCGATCTGCACGCGCACTCCACCTGGTCCGACGGTGGTAGCTCACTCGAGGAGATGATGGCGACGGCGCGCACGCTCGGTCACGAGTACTGCGCGATCACCGACCATTCGCCCCGGCTCAAGGTGGCCCGAGGGCTGACCGCCGAGCGGCTCCGCGAACAACTCGTGGTGATCGGTGACCTCAACGAGGCGATGGCCCCGTTCCGCTGTCTGCGCGGGATCGAGGTGGACATCCTCGACGACGGCGGGCTGGACCAGATCGATGCGCTGCTCGCCGAGCTCGACGTGGTGGTGGCCAGCGTGCATTCCAAGCTGCGTTCGGACTCCGAGACCATGACCCACCGGATGGTCGGCGCGATCGCCAACCAGCGCACCAATGTGCTCGGCCACTGCACCGGCCGGCTGATCCAGGGCGAGCGGGGCACCCGGCCACAGTCGAGCTTCGACGCCGAGGTGGTGTTCGAGGCCTGCCGCTCCTTCGACGTCGCCGTCGAGATCAACTCCCGACCCGAACGCTGCGACCCACCGGACGACCTGCTGCAGCTCGCCATCGACATGGGCTGCCTGTTCTCGATCGACACCGATGCCCACGCCCCGGGTCAGCTCGAGTTCCTCGCGTACGGCTGCGAGCGGGCCGAACGACTCGGCGTCGATCCGGAGCGGATCGTCAACACCTGGCCGCTGGAGAAGCTCCTGGCCTGGTGTCGCAAGTCCTCAACGGAGCGGGGCGTAGGCGAAGTCCCTTGACGTTTCGCGACGCTCGGGCCCCGCACCTCGCGGCGTTCTCCCCGGTCGCCGTACGACCCGGTATGACTCTCTCGTCGGCCTGTCGATGCACGCATCTGAGCGCCGCCAAGCGTGAAGGAACTTCACCTCCCGGCCTCGAGTGGTATCAACGGCCCCGAGGCCGGATGCGTGACCCTGATCACCCCGGCGCGGCCCAGACCGCGTGACACCACTGACCTCAGTGGTCTTGCGACCTTTGTGGTTGCTGGTATGACCCGAATCGGTTAATACCAGTAGCCGTGCTGGTTTAGCCTTCTCGGCACACCCGCACCACCGAGGAGGTTCGATGGTCGACACCGTCGCCGCCCACGACCCCGCCACCCCTGACCCCGCCGACCCGCCGGCTGTCCCGGTGTTCTTCCTGTCCGACAGCACCGGCATCAGCGCCGAGACCATGGGGAACGCGCTGTTGCTGCAGTTTCCCGATCGTGTCTTCGAGCGTCGGCTGATCCCGTTCATCACCACGGTCGAGGAGGCGCGCCGGGTCGTGGCCGTGCTCGACCAGGCGATGGACCGCGGCGTCACCCCGTTGGTCTTCTCGACCACCGCGGTCACCGAGATCCGCGACGAACTGCACCGGTCCCGGGCTCCGCTGATCGACTTCTTCGATCTCCACATGTCGCGGGTCGAGGCCGTCCTCGGCACCAAGGGCGAGCGGATCGCCGCCCGGCTCCACGGCATGGGCGATGTCCAGCGCTACAACGCGCGGATGGCCGCGGTCGAGTACGCGATCGAACACGACGACGGTCAGAGCATGCGGGCCCTCGACAAGGCCGATGTCATCCTGCTGGCGCCGTCGCGCTGCGGTAAGACCCCGACCACGATGTACCTCGCCCTCCAGCACGGCGTGTTCGTGGCCAATTACCCGCTGGTCGAAGACGATTTCGACACCACCGACCTGCCCCGCCCGGTGCGCGGTCTGCAGGACCGATGCTTCGGCATCACCACCATGCCGGCCCGGCTCAGTCAGGTCCGCCACGAACGCAGGGCCAACTCGCGCTACGCCTCGCTCGAACAGTGCAGCTACGAGCTGCGGATGGCCGAGGCCATGTATCGCCACCACCGCATCCCGGTGATCAACTCCTCGACCAAATCGGTCGAGGAGATGTCCACCGTCATCCTGCAGTCCCTCAAGAACTCGCCCCGAAAGTGACAGGAGTCCCGCTGATGTCCGACAACGTACGTTGGTTCGCCGATCTGGGTCTGGCCGATCTGGAACAGGTCGGGGGGAAGAACTCCTCGCTCGGCGAGATGGTGTCCAACCTGACCTCGGCCGGCGTCCGGGTGCCCGACGGGTTCGCCACCACCGCCGACGCCTACCGTCGCTTCATCGGTGACACCGGTCTGGCCGAGAGGATCAGCGCGTTGCTGGCCGACCTGGACACCGACGACACCCGCCGACTGGTGGAGGTCGGGGCGGAGATCCGGACCGCTGTGGTCGAGCAGGGCTTCCCGGCCGATCTCGAGGCCGACATCCGGTCGGCGTACGAGACGCTGGTCGCGGATGCGGGCAGCGGCGGCGAGGGGGACGACGAGGTCTCCTTCGCGGTCCGCTCGAGTGCGACGGCCGAAGATCTGCCCGACGCCTCGTTCGCGGGTCAGCAGGAGACCTTCCTCAACGTGCGTGGGATCGACGCCATCCTGACCGCGATCCGCGAGGTGTTCGCGTCGTTGTACAACGACCGGGCGATCGCCTACCGCGTGCACCACGCCTTCGATCACGACGCCGTCGCGCTCTCGGCCGGCGTGCAGAAGATGGTGCGTTCCGACATCGGGGCGTCAGGCGTGATGTTCACCATGGACACCGAGTCGGGCTTTTCCGACGCCGTCTTCATCACCTCCTCCTACGGTCTGGGCGAGGCCGTGGTCCAGGGTGCGGTCAACCCCGACGAGTTCTACGTCTACAAGCCGGCGCTGCGGGCGGACCGGCCGGCCATCCTCAAGCGGGGGCTCGGTGGCAAGGCCATCAAGATGATCTACACCACCGACCGGGCGGTGGGCCGGACCACCGAGTTCGTCGATGTCAATCCGGTCGAGCGCGGGATGTTGAGCTTGAGTGACGACGACGTCCTCGAGTTGGCCCGGCATGCACTGGCCATCGAGGAGCACTACGGCCGGCCGATGGACATCGAGTGGGGCAAGGACGGTCACGACGGACGGCTCTACATCCTGCAGGCCCGGCCGGAGACGGTGCAGTCGCGCAAGGCCGCCGGCAGCCTGCAGCGCTACGTCCTCGACGAGCGGGGTCCGGTGCTGGTCGAGGGCCGAGCGATCGGTCAGAAGATCGGCGCCGGACCGGTCCGGGTGCTGAGCTCGCTCGAGCAGATGCACGAGTTCGTCCCGGGCGACGTGTTGGTCGCCGACATGACCGACCCCGACTGGGAGCCGATCATGAAGCGGGCGTCGGCCATCGTCACCAACCGCGGCGGGCGGACCTGCCACGCCGCGATCATCGCCCGCGAGCTGGGCATCCCCGCCGTGGTCGGCACGGGCTCGGCGACCCGGTCGTTGAGCGACGGGACCGAGGTCACGGTGTCCTGCGCCGAGGGTGATGCGGGATTCGTCTATGACGGTCGTCTGGGGTTCACCCTGACCGAGACCGAGCTCGGATCGATGCCTGAGGTCCCGGTCAAGATCATGATGAACGTCGGCACACCCGACCAGGCCTTCGCGTTCTCCCGAATGCCGCACCGCGGCATCGGGCTGGCCCGACTCGAGTTCATCATCAACCGCCAGATCGGCATTCACCCCAAGGCACTGCTCGATCACGCCACGCTCGAGGAACCGCTGAAGAGCCAGATCAGCGAGGCGGTCGCGGCGTACCCGAGCCCGCGCGCGTTCTTCGTGTCGCGGGTCGTCGAGGGGGTGTCGATGCTGGCCGCGGCGTTCGCGCCCGAGCCGGTGATCGTGCGGATGAGTGACTTCAAGTCCAACGAGTACGCCAACCTCGTCGGCGGGGAGCTGTACGAGCCGCACGAGGAGAACCCCATGATCGGCTACCGGGGCGCCTCGCGGTACCTGTCGCCGGACTTCGCCGACTGCTTCGCCATGGAGTGCGAGGCGCTGCGTTTCGTCCGCGAGGAGATGGGGCTGACCAACGTCAAGATCATGATCCCGTTCGTCCGGACGCTGACCGAGGCCGAAGGCGTCATCGCGCTGCTCGGCGAACACGGTCTGAAGCGCGGCGAGAACGGGCTCGAGGTGATCATGATGTGCGAGCTGCCGTCGAATGCGGTGCTGGCCGACCAGTTCCTCGACCATTTCGACGGCTTCTCGATCGGCTCGAACGACATGACCCAGCTGACTCTGGGCCTGGACCGCGACTCCGGGCTGGTCGCGGCCGGTTTCGACGAGCGCGACCCGGCGGTGAAGTTCATGCTGGCCGCGGCGATCAAGGCGTGCAAGGCCCGCGGCAAGTACGTCGGGATCTGCGGGCAGGGCCCGAGCGACCATCCCGACCTGGCGTCCTGGTTGCTCGACCAGGGGATCGAGTCGATGTCGCTCAATCCCGACACCGTGGTCGAGACCTGGCTGCGGCTGGCCAAGCAGGCGCAACCCGCCTGAGCCCCGAGTCGACGGCGTCAGTCGGGAAATAGCCACCGGCGCCCGGCATCGACCCGACCGGCGACCGGCGCCCGGCGGCGAGCCGAGCCGTCCGCGGGAGCCCGACCGGCGGCGAGCGACGATCACGCTTAGAGTCAGGCGCGTGGATGACGCGGAGCTGGCCGCCGATCTCGTACGCGAGGCCGGGATCTTGGCCCAGAAGATGCTGGCGTCGGGGTTGGAGACCGAGTACAAGACGGCGGTGACCGATGTCGTGTCGGCGGCCGACCACGCGGCCGAGCGGCTGGTCACCACGCGATTGATCGCCGACCGGCCGGACGACGGGTTGGTCGGTGAGGAAGGTACGCGGCGCGACGGCGACGGCCGCACCTGGTACATCGATCCGGTCGACGGCACCTACAACTTCTTGTCGGGGCTGCCGTACTGGTGCTCCGCGGTCGGGCTGACCGACGCCGAGGGCCCGGTGCTCGGGGCGGTCTACTACCCGGCCGTCGACCAGTTGTGGGTCGGTGGGCGCGATCACCCGACCACGCTGAACGGCGTCCCGGTCGCGCAGCTGGTCGACCGGCCGCTCGACGAGGTGTCGATCGCCACCTACTTCCATCCGCGGGCGATGGCCGACCAGGCCCGGTTCGCGACCTGGCTCGCGGCCGCCGCCGGATCGGCGACGGTCCGGATGCTCGGGTCGGCGTCGATCGACCTGTCCGGGGTGGCCAGCAGCCGGCTCGGCGTCTTCCTGCAGACCAACCTGCACCCCTGGGACTGGTATCCCGGTGCGGCGCTGGTGATCGGGGCCGGCGGGGTGGCCGAAGAGCTGATCCTGGCCGAGAACACCTGGCAGGTGGCCGGCAACGCGCAGGCCGTGGCCGACACCCAGGCCGCGTTGCGGCGCGGATCAGCGACCTGAACACCGACGTGAACGCCCGGCCCGAACCGGGTTCGGACGAAAAGTCGGCCGACGAGCCGAGCCCCGACACGACGCGGGCGCCGGTCAATGGCAGGCTGCACTGTTGAGACGCCCACACGCCTCGGGCCTCACCGTCGACGCCCTCGGAGGAAGACACTGATGTTCTCGCGCATTGCCATCGTCAATCGAGGCGAGGCCGCGATGCGGCTGATCCACGCGGTGCGGGATCTCAACGCGCAGGCCGGGCCCGGCGGGCACCAGATCGAGACGGTCGCGCTGCACACCGAGGGCGAGCGACGCGCGATGTTCGTCCGCGAAGCCGACGCCGCGTACGACCTCGGGCCGGCGGTCAATCGGCCCTACCTGGACTATGCGGTGCTGGAGAAGGCGCTGGTCGAGACCGGGGCTGATGCGGCATGGGTCGGTTGGGGCTTCGTGGCCGAGGACCCGAAGTTCGCCGAGCTGTGTGCCCGGATCGGGGTCACCTTCATCGGTCCCAGTCCCGAGGCGATGCGCAAGCTGGGCGACAAGATCGGTTCCAAGCTGATCGCCGAGGAGGTCGGGGTCCCGGTCGCGCCGTGGAGCGGCGGTGGCGTCGACACCCTCGAAGCAGCCAAGGCCGCCGCGGCGGACATCGGGTATCCGTTGATGCTCAAGGCCACCGCCGGTGGCGGCGGCCGGGGGATCCGGATGGTCGCCTCCGACGCCGACCTGACCGACGCGTACGAGCGGACCCGCGACGAGGCGCAGCGGGCCTTCGGCTCCGGTGTGGTCTTCCTCGAGCGGTTGGTCACCGGCGCCCGCCACGTCGAGGTCCAGGTCATCGCCGACGGCCAGGGCACCGCGTGGGCGATCGGCGTACGCGACTGCTCGGTCCAGCGGCGTAACCAGAAGGTGATCGAGGAGTCGGCCTCGCCGGTGCTCTCGCCCGAGGGCGTCGCCGAGCTCAAGGCCTCGGCCGAGCGCCTGGCGATCGCCGTCGGTTACGCGGGTGCGGGCACCGTGGAGTTCCTCTACCACCCCGGTGAGGCGTTCTTCGCGTTCCTCGAGGTCAACACCCGGCTTCAGGTCGAGCACCCGATCACCGAGGCGACCACCGACACCGACCTGGTCAAGCTGCAGATCCACGTCGCCTCCGGTGGGCGGCTCACCGGCGAACGCCCGGTCGAGGTTGGTCACGCCGTCGAGGCCCGGCTCAACGCCGAGGATCCGGACCGTGACTTCGCCCCCTCACCCGGTCGGATCGCGCTGCTCGACCTGCCCTGTGGCCCGGGCATTCGGGTCGACACCGGAGTCGGCCAGGGGGATTCGATCCCCGCCGACTTCGACTCGATGATCGCCAAGATCATCGCCTTCGGTCGTGACCGCGACGAGGCGCTGGCCCGGCTCCGACGGGCCATGCGCGAGACCACCGTGGTCATCGAGGGCGGCTCCACCAACAAGAGCTTCGTGCTCGATCTGCTCGACGCCCCCGAGGTGATCGACGGCACCGCCGACACCGGCTGGATCGACCGGACGCGCAGCCAGGGCGGTCTGGTCGCGCACCGGCACTCGGGCGTGGCCCTGGTCGCGGCCGGGATCGAGTCGTACGAGTCCGAGGAGGCGGTCGAGCGCACCCGGCTGATCGAGACGGCGCGAGGCGGCCGGCCGCAGGTGCAGCACCGCTCCGGGCGGCCCATCGACCTCAAGCTTCGCGGCATCGCGTACAAGGTCACCGTCTACCGGATCGGGCCGGAGCGCTTCCAGGTCGTCGTCGCCTCCAGCGCGGCCGAGTATGTCGTCGAGGCCGAGCTCGACCGCCTCGGTGACTACAAGAGCCGGTTGACCGTCGACGGCCGCACCTATCGGCTGACCACGGCCACCCACGGACCGGTCCAGCTGGTCGAGGTGGACGGCGTCACCCACCGGGTCAGCCTCGACGAGGGCGGCGTGCTGCGGTCGCCGGCTCCGGCCCTGGTCGTCGCCACCCCCGCGCCCACCGGTACCGAGGTCGCCGCCGGCGCACCGGTGCTGGTGCTCGAGTCGATGAAGATGGAGACGGTGCTCTACGCGCCGTTCGCGGCCCGGATCAAGGAGCTGCTGGTCTCCGCGGGCAGCCAGGTCGAGACCGGGGCACCGATGGTGCGACTCGAGCCGATCGGTGACGCCGACGAGCAGGTGGTCGAGGAGGTCGACGCCATCGATCTCGATCTCCCCGCCGACCGCACCCCGCCCGGCGATCCGGCGGCCCGCGCCGAACGACACCGTCGGGACCTGTACGCGATGCTGCGCGGTTACGACCTCGACGCGCAGGCCAACGGCAGCACGCTGAGCGGCTACCTGAGCGACCGCGGCGAGTTGATCGCCTCGGGCGGCACCCCGCTGCCGGGCGAGTCGGCCCTGCTCGACGCTTTCGCCGATTTCGCCGAGTTGTCGCGCAACCGGCCCCGCGGCGAGGACCGGCACCTGGAGAACCGGGTGCACAGTCCGCGCGAACACTTCCACACCTACCTGCGCAGCCTCGATCCCGAGCGGAACGCGCTGCCGCAGGACTTCCGCGACAAGCTGAGCCGGGTGCTGCGGCACTACGGCGTGAGCGGGTTCGACCAGACCCCCGAGCTCGAGCGCGCGGTGTTCCGGATCTTCCTGGCCCAGCAGCGGTGGAACCCCGACGTCGCCATGGCCACCTCGATCCTGCAGCGTTGGATCGGCGAGCCGCCGCCCCCCGCGGAAGCCGAGCAGACGTACCGCGATCTGCTCGACAAGCTGGTCAACGCCACCCAGCTGCGGTTCCCGATCATCGGGGAGCTGGCCCGTAGCGTCCGCTTCCGTTGGTACGACCAGCCACTGGTCGACTCCGAACGGCAGAGCGTGCTGGACGGCGTCGCCACCGAGCTCGAGGTCCTGACCGGGCTGCCCGCGGGCGCCGAGCGGGAGGCGCGGATCGACGCGCTCGCCGCCATCCCCGAGCCGATCGTGCGGTTCCTCGCTGCCCGGATGGACGACGGTGAGGTACCGCCGGACGAGCCGATGCTCGCGGTGCTGATCAAGCGCCACTACCGCGACCACGCGCTCCGCGACCTGCGCGAGCTGGCGGTCGACGGACGGCCGTTCGCCACCGCGCAGTACACCACCGACGACCGACCCACCTCGTTGGTCAGCACGGTCGGCCGGTTCGACGAGCTGGCCCCGGGCAGTGCCCTGGTCCGGGCGCTGACCGACCAGCTGGCACAGGCCCCGGCCGGCGACCGACGGGTCATCGACCTCTACCTGTCGTGGCCGGACACCCCGGTGGACGCCGACGCGGCCGCGGAGCTGCTCGCCGAGCGTGTGGTCGGACTCGGTCTGGCCAGCGGGGACGCACGGCTGACCGTGGCCACCTGCCCCGGCGGTGGTCGCGCGGTCGGCTACTTCATCTTCCGCCGCCCGCCCGGCGCCGACGACGCGGACGGCAGACTGGTCGAGGACACGCTGGTCCGTGGGGTCCATCCGATGGTCGCGCGCCGACTGACCCTCGGCCGGTTGCGTGAGTTCGACGTCACCCGACTGGATGCTCCGGAGGACGTGCTGCTCTACCGCTGCGTCGCGCCGGGCAACGAGGCCGACCAGCGGCTGGTGGCCATGGCCCAGGTCCGCCAGCTGGCCGTGGTCCGGGACGAGAACGGCCAGGTGATCGCGCTGCCGCACGCCGAGCGCGCCATCTCGAACTGCCGCGAAGCCATCCGCCGGGTCCGTGCCGCCGCCGGTGCGGCTGGTCAGCGGCTCGACATGAACTACGTGTGGGTCTACATCTGGCCGACCATCGACGCCGACCCCGAACAGCTGACCTCGCTGCAGAGCCAGATCGCCCCGATGACCAGTGGGGCCGGGATCGAGGAACTGCTGGTCGGGGGCAACGTGGTGATGCCCGACGGCAGCCCGCAGATGCTGGTCGCCGGTTTCCACTACCAACCCGGATCCGGCGTGGTCACCACGCTCGGCGCGCCGCCGCTGCACCGGCTCAAGCCGCTCGACGACTACGACCAGAAGGTCGTCCGGGCCCGTCGCCGCGGTGTGGTCTACCCGTACGAGCTCCAGGCGATGATCGCCGGGCCGGGGGGCACGGCCACGGAGTACGACCTCGACGACACCGGCACGCTGGTCCCGGTCGACCGCCCGTACGGCCAGAACAAGGCCGGCATCATCGCCGGCGTCATCACCTCACCGACCGACCGCTACCCCGAGGGGATCACCCGGGTGCTGCTCGCCGGCGACCCGTTGCGGGCGCTCGGCGCGGTCGCGCAGGCCGAGTGCGAACGCGTCATCGCCGCGCTCGACCTGGCCGAGCAGCTCCGCGTCCCGGTCGAGTGGTTCGCGCTGTCGGCCGGAGCCCGGATCTCGATGGAATCCGGCACCGAGAACATGGACTGGGTGGCGAAGGCGCTCAAGCGGATCGTCGAATTCACCCAGGCCGGCGGCGAGATCAACGTTGTCGTCGCCGGCATCAACGTCGGCGCCCAGCCGTACTGGAACGCCGAGGCGACGATGCTGATGCACACCAAGGGCGTGCTGATCATGACCCCGGACAGCGCCATGGTGCTGACCGGCAAGCAGTCGCTCGACTTCTCCGGTGGCGTCTCGGCCGAGGACAACTTCGGCATCGGCGGCTACGACCGGGTGATGGGTCCGAACGGTCAGGCGCAGTACTGGGCCCCCGACCTGGCCGGCGCGCTCGAGATCCTGATGGCCCACTACGACCACGCGTACGTGGCACCGGGGGAGAGCGGTCCGCGACGGGCCGAGAGCACCGACCCGCACGATCGCGACGTCACCACCTTCCCGCACGACCCGGCCGACTCCGGCTTCACCTCGGTCGGCGACATCTTCTCCGCGGCCACCAACCCGGACCGCAAGAAGGCGTTCGACATCCGTACGGTGATGGCCGCGGTCTCCGACCAGGACCACGCCACCCAGGAACGCTGGAGCGGGATGGCCGACGCCGAGACCTCGGTCGTCTGGGACGCCCATCTGGGCGGCCTGCCGGTGGCCCTGATCGGGATCGAGTCGAAGTCGGTGCCGCGACGCGGCTTCCCGCCCACCGACGGTCCCGACGTCTACACCGCGGGCACCCTGTTTCCGCGGTCGTCGAAGAAGACCGCCCGGGCGATCAACACCGCGAGCGGTAACCGACCCGTGGTGGTCATCGCCAACCTGTCGGGCTTCGACGGGTCGCCGGAATCGATGCGGACGCTGCAGCTGGAGTACGGCGCCGAGATCGGCCGGGCGATCGTCAACTTCGACGGCCCGATCGTCTTCTGCGTGGTCTCGCGCTACCACGGCGGCGCGTTCGTCGTCTTCTCCAAGGCCCTCAACCCGCGGATGACCGTGCTGGCGGTCGAGGGCTCGTACGCCTCGGTCCTCGGCGGCGCCCCGGCCGCGGCCGTGGTGTTCACCCGCGACGTCGACGCCCGGACGGCGAACGACCCGCGGGTCAAGGGTCTGGAACAGCGCCTCGCCGCGGCCTCCGGCGCCGAGCGCGCCGGCCTGGCCACCGAGCTGTCCGAGGTCCGCCGCGAGGTGCGCAACGAGAAGCTGGGCGAGGTCGCCTCGGAGTTCGACCGGGTGCACAACATCCGCCGCGCCGTCGACGTCGGCTCGGTCGACGAGGTCATCGCCGGTTCTGAGCTCCGCCCCAAGATCATCGCCGCTCTCGAAGCGGGGCTCGGGATCCGCTGACGGGATCGGGTCCTCGCAGCTCCGAGAACAGCTCAGACCCCTGAGCCACCCCAGACCCCGGGTACGGGGTCTGAGGCGAGCTCAGGGGTCTGAGGTTCGCGCAGGGTGCGGAGGCTAGGCTCCGGCGCCTTCCTGGGCCACGCCGGCGACCGAGGTCGGGTCGCCGAGCTTGTACTTGTCGAAGGCCTGCTTGGCCGCTCCGGCGTCGTACGCGCCGTCGCTGGCCGAGGGTCTGCAGCGTGGCCACCACGATCGACTGGGCGTCGACCAGGAAGTGCCGGCGAGCCGCGGCCCGGGTGTCGGCCAGACCGAAGCCGTCGGTGCCCAGCGAGCACCAGCTCTGCTGCACCCAGGGCGCGATCTGGTCCTGCACCGCCCGCATGTAGTCGCTGGCCGCGACCACCACGCCCGGATGCCCGTGCAGCGCCTGGGTGATGAACGGCCAGCGGCGCTCGGCGTCGGGGTGGGTCAGGTTCCAGTGCTCGACCTCGACCGCCTCGCGCCGCAACTCGTTCCACGAGGTCACCGACCAGACGTCGGCGGCCACGCCCCACTCGTCGGCCAGGATCTTCTGGGCCTGCAGCGCGGCGCGTCATGGTGACGCCCGACGCCAGCAGCTGGGCCCGCGGCTTGCCGTCGGCGTCGATCGTCGGGTCGGCGTAGTGGTAGATGCCCTTGAGCAGCGCCTCGGTGTCCAGACCGTCCGGCGCCCCCGGCTGGCTGACCGGCTCGTTGTAGACGGTCATGTAGTAGATCAGGTTCTCCCCGTCGGGGTGGTCCTGATCGTCGTGGCCGTACATCCGGCGCAGACCGTCCTGGACGATCAGCGCGACCTCGTACGCGAACGCCGGGTCGTAGTGCACCACGGCCGGGTTACTGCTGGCCAGCAACGGCGAGTGGCCGTCGGCGTGCTGCAGACCCTCACCGGTCAGCGTGGTCCGACCGGCGGTCGCGCCGATCAGGAAGCCGCGCGACAGCTGGTCGGCCATCGCCCAGATCGAGTCGCCGGTCCGCTGGAACCCGAACATCGAATAGAAGATGTAGACCGGGATCATCGGTTCGCCGTGCATCGAGTACGCCGCTCCGGCCGCGATGGTCGAACCCATCGCCCCGGCCTCGGAGATGCCCTCGTGCAGCAGCTGACCGTTGACCGATTCCTTGTAGGACAGCAGCAGCTTGCGGTCGACCGACTCGTAGGTCTGGCCGTGCGGGTTGTAGATCTTCGCCGTCGGGAACATCGAGTCCATGCCGAAGGTCCGGAACTCGTCCGGGCGCGATCGGGACGATGCGGTGGCCGATCTCCTTGTCGCGCATCAGGTCGCGAAGCAGTCGGACGAAGGCCTGGGTCGTGGCGACCTTGGTCTTCTCACCGACCGGCTCCATCAGCGGCGCGTAGACCTCGTCGCCGGGCAGCTTGACGATCGTCGGGTTGACCCGACGCTCGGGCAGGTATCCGCCGAGGGCCTTGCGGCGATCCTGCAGGTACTGGATCTCCTCGTTGTCCTGACCGGGGTGGTAGTACGGCGGGTTGTAGGGATCCTCGAGCTGGCTGTCGGGGATCTCCAGGTAGAGCCGGTCGCGGAAGGCCTTGAGGTCCTTGGTCGTCAGCTTCTTCATCTGGTGGGTGGCGTTCTTGCCCTCCAGCGCGTCGATGGTCCAGCCCTTGACCGTCTGGGCCAGGATCACCGTGGGCTGGCCGACGTGCTCGGAGGCCGCCTTGAACGCCGCGTACACCTTGCGGTAGTCGTGACCGCCGCGCGACAGGACCTTGATGTCCTCGTCGCTGTAGTTGGCCACCAGCTTCTGCAGCCGAGGGTCGGAGAAGAAGTTGTTGCGGATGTAGGCGCCGTCCTCGACCAGGTAGGTCTGGAACTGCCCGTCCGGGGTGGTGTTCATCTTGTTGATCGAGCGCCCCGGAGGCGTCGGCGGCGAGCAGCGGATCCCAGTCGCGGCCCCACAGCACCTTGATGACGTGCCAGCCGGCGCCGAGGAAGAACGACTCGAGCTCCTGCACGATCTTGCCGTTGCCGACCACCGGCCCGTCGAGCTGCTGCAGATTGCAGTTGATCACGTAGGTCAGGTTGTCCAGACCCTCGCGGGAGGCCACGCGGATGGCGCCGAGCGACTCGGGCTCGCCCATCTCGCCGTCACCCATGAACGCCCACACCCGCTGCTGCGAGGTGTCGGCGATACCGCGGTTGTGCAGGTAGCGGTTGAACCGCGCCTGGTAGATCGAGTTGATCCCGGTGAGCCCCATCGAGACGGTCGGGAACTCCCAGAACTTCGGCATCAACCGGGGGTGCGGGTAGGACGACAGGCCTTTGCCCTTGCCCCGCGAGACCTCCTGGCGGAAGCCGTCGAGGTGGTCGCTGGTCAGCCGGCCCTCGAGGTAGGCGCGGGCGTAGATGCCGGGGGAGGCGTGGCCCTGGATGAAGATGTGGTCACCGCCGCCGGGATGGTCCTTGCCGCGGAAGAAGTGGTTGAAGCCGACCTCGTAGAGGCTCGCGGCGCTCTGGTAGGTGGCGATGTGGCCGCCGACCTCGAGGCCCTTGCGGTTGGCCTTGCTGACCATGATCGCGGCGTTCCACCGGATGTAGGCGCGGATCCGGCGCTCGATGTGCTCGTCGCCGGGGAACCACGGCTCGGCCTCGGGCGGGATGGTGTTGATGTAGTCGCTGCTGCGCAGGGCCGGGAGGCCGACCTGGTTCTCCCGGGCGCGGGCGAGCAGTTGCAACATCACGTAGCGTGCCCGCGTCTTGCCCTTCTCCCGGAGCAATCCGTCCAGGGACTCCAGCCAATCGGCCGTCTCATCGGGGTCGATGTCAGGGATCTGGGTCGACAAGCCTTCGGCGGTGATGACCGGTCGAGGTCCGGTTCCGCCGGTGTTGCTGGCCATTCAAGCTCCTCACGTCTTTGGTGCCGCTCGCGTCGGTGCTCGCGATCCGACGTCACACATGCGTCTCCATCCTGTCACTTCGGCCTCACCGGCGGCAGTGCGCGTCCTGGACTGGGTATCAACGGCGACGCCGGGGTTACGTCGCGGGCGCGGCTCTGGCAGGCTGGGGGCGGAGATGAACCCGGCACGGGATTCACTTGTCAAACGTGAGGGGAGGCGGGAGAACGGGGATGAGCGAGATCGATTCTCGCGATGTCGGAGCGGCGAACAAGCTCGGTCTGACCCAGGGACAGATCGTGCAGGAGCTCGGCTGGGACGCCGATGTCGACGATGCCGTACGCGTCATGATCGAGGACGCCATCGACGCGGAACTCGTCGAAGAGGCGATGGAAGCGGTCGACGTGCTGCTGCTCTGGTGGCGCGACGCGGACGGCGATCTCGCCGATGCCCTGGTCGACGCGCTGACCGACCTGACCAACGCCGGGTACATCTGGTTGATGACACCCAAGGTGGGTCGCGACGGTTACGTCGATGCGACCGACCTGGCCGAAGCCGTGGTCACCGCGGGTATGGCGCAGACCACCAGCGCCATGGTCTCCTCCGACTGGGCGGCCACGAAGCTCGTGCGGCCCAAGGGCACTCGTCGATGACGTCTGCCGTCGGCGACGTTGTTCCGGAGTTCTCGACCCGCAATCAGCACGGTGAATCCGTCGGCCCCGCTGACCTGCGTGGGCGGCCCGCCGTCGTGGTGTTCTTCCCGTGGGCCCACTCGAACATCTGCGGGGGTGAGCTCCGCCAACTGCGCGACGACCAGGACTTCTACGGTTCGCTGGACGTCCGCCTGCTGACGGTGTCCTGCGATGCGATGTTCACGCTCCGGGCGTACGCGGACGCTGAGGGTTTCACGTTCGATCTGCTGAGCGACCACTGGCCGCACGGCGCCATCGCCGAGGCCTTCGGGGTGTTCGACGACCGGGCGGGGTGCTCGCTGCGCGGCACGTTCCTGCTCGACGCCGACGGGCGCATCACGTGGGCCGAAGTGAAGGGGATCGGTGCGGCCCGTGACCTGGCCGGACTTCGCGACCGGGTCGCTGCGGGCACCCGCTGACGCAGCTCGGTCGGAGCCGCCAGGCAGAATGGCTGACATGATCTCCACCCAGCCCTTCGGCAGCACCGGTCACGACAGCACGCGCCTGATCTTCGGCGCCGCGGCCTTGTCCGAGTGCACCCAGGCGGTGGCCGACGCCACCATGGAACTGGTCCTCGCACACGGGATCAACCACATCGACACCGCAGCCAGCTACGGCGATGCCGAGCTCCGGCTGGGCCCGTGGATGGAGACCCATCGCGACCGGTTCTTCCTGGCCACCAAGACCGAGGAGCGGACCCGTGCGCTCGCGTACGAGTCGATCGAACGCTCGCTCGAGCGGCTGCGGACCGACCATCTCGACCTGATCCAGTTGCACAACCTGGTCGACGAGGACGAGTGGGACACCGCTTTCGCCCGCGGCGGGGCGATCGAGGCCGTGGTGCAGGCGCAGGCCGACGGGCTGGTCCGCTACATCGGGGTCACCGGGCACGGGGTGACCGTCGCACGACAGCACCGGCGGTCGCTCGAGCAGTACCCGTTCGACGCGGTCCTGCTGCCGTACAACTTCGCGATGACGAAGAACTCGGAGTACCTCGACGACTTCGACGAATTGCTCGCGGTCTGCGCCGACCGGGGCGTCGCCGTGCAGACGATCAAGGCGATCACCCGGGCTCCCTGGGGCGATCGCGACCAGACCACGACCACCTGGTACGAGCCCCTGACCGACCAGTCGGCCATCGATCTCGCCGTGTCGTGGGTCCTCGGCCGCGAGGGCGTGTTCCTCAACACCGCCGGCGACGTCACCTTGCTGCCCAAGATCATCGATGCCGCCGAGCGCTACCGCGGACGACCGAGCGAGGATCAGATGGATGATCTGGCCGCCGCGTTCGGTCTCGAGCCGCTGTTCACCTGAGCCGTGCAGACCCGCATCGAAGCCGTCGATTACCACACCGGCGGCGAGCCGTTCCGGATCGTCACCGACCTCGGTCTGCCGCTGCTGGGCGCGACCGTCGCGGCGCGCCGGATGACCGCCATCGACGACCCGCAGATCCAGCGGCTGCGCGAGACGCTGTGCTTCGAGCCGCGCGGGTCACGCCGACATGTACGGCGGGTTCGTCGTGCCGCCCGACGACGACGGTGCCGACTTCGGGGTGCTGTTCTGGCACAAGGACGGCTTCTCGACCGCCTGCGGGCACGGGACGATCGCGCTGGGCGTCTGGGCGGTGGACAGCGGGCGCGTCGTCGCCCCCGAGGACGGGACGGTCGACGTCACCATCGACGTCCCGTCCGGGCGGGTGACCGCACGGGTGCACCGCAACGCCGGTCGAACGGACCGGGTCGACTTCGTCAATGTGGCCAGTCACCTGATCGCCGACGGACTCCGCGTCCCGACCAGCCGCGGCGACGTGTCCGTGACGCTGGCCTTCGGCGGGGCGATCTATGCCTGTGTCCGGGCCGCCGACGTGGGGCTGACCGTGATCCCCGAACGGCTGCCTGAGCTGATCGAGGTGGGTCGCGAGATCAAATGGGCCCTGAACGACAGCCCGGAGGCTCAGCATCTCGAGGATCCTCGGCTCAGCGGGGTCTACGGCACCATCTTGTTCGACGAGCTCGAACCGGGTCCCGGGGGAGAGCTTCAGCAACGCAACGTGACGATCTTCGCCGACGGCGAGGTCGACCGTTCCCCGTGCGGGTCGGGCACCGCCGCCCGGGTAGCGGTGCTGGCCGCGGCCGGCCGGCTGGGGGAGAGCCAGGTGCTGCGGCACCGCTCGATCGTCGGCTCGGAGTTCGTCGCCCGGGTGCTGAGCTCGGCGCCCCGCGGTGCCGGGATCAGCGTGATCCCGCAGGTCAGCGGGATGGCGTACAAGACCGCCGAGCACGTCTTCTTCCTCGATTCCTACGACCCGCTGATCCCGGGATTCGTGCTGCGGTGAGCAGACGACGACAGCGGCTGGAATGATCAGGCAGATGGGTGAACTGACCTTCCTCGACGAGGCTGCCGTCCGTGTGGCCTGCCCTCCCGCCGCCGCGGTCGCCGCGTTGCTCGCGGCGCTGGCCGACGGGTTGGACCCCGGTCGTGATCCGCACCGCCAGGCCGTCGGTCTCGACGCCGGCCAGCTGATGCTGATGCCTTCGGAGAAGGGCGGGGCCGCACCGTGCGCCGGGATCAAGATCGTCACCATCGCCGACGCGCCCGGGACGCCGGAATCACCCCGGATCAAGGGTCTGTATCTGATGTTCGACGGCCGGACGCTGGCCCCGATCGCGCTGATCGACGGGCCGGCGCTCACTACGCTGCGGACGCCCGCGGTGTCGGTGGCGGCGGTGGCCGCGCGGTTGCGCGTCGACCGCGAGCCGCTCGACGTGGTCGCGTTCGGCGCGGGCCCACAGGCGAGCGGACACCTCGACTGTCTGGCCGACACCCTGCGGGGTACCCGGGAACTCGGCACGGTGAGCTATGTGGTCCGCGATCCGGCCCGGGTCGACCGCTCGACCCTGGTCGGGACCGATCCGGTGGTGTTGACCGCCGGCAGTCCCGAGGCGGCGGCGGCGGTGGGTCGGGCCGGGGTGGTGATCTGCGCGACCACCGCGCGTACGCCGGTCCTGTGGTCGGACCAGGTGCGCGACGACGTGGTCGTGCTGGTCGTCGGGTCGCACGAGCCCGATGCTCGCGAGGTCGACGGCGCGCTGCTGGGTCGCTCGGCGGTGGTCGTCGAACACATCGACACCGCGAAGCGCGAGGCCGGTGACGTGATCATGGCTCTGGAGGAGGGACAGATCGCCGAAGCCGAGCTGATCGAGCTGTCCGAGGTGGCCTGGGGTCGATCGCTGCCGACCGACCGGCCGGTGGTGTTCAAGAGCGTCGGGATGTCCTGGGAGGATCTGGTGGTCGCCGAGGCGATCCTGGCCGGTGCGGGGGGCCGCTCCGGAGTTGGCCCGGTCGCCTCGAGCCACTAGTCTGAGCCGCTGGCCGTGGCCCGGGAGCATAGCTCAGTTGGTTAGAGCACTTCCCTTACAAGGAAGGGGTCGGGGGTTCGAGTCCCTCTGCTCCCACCGTCGTCTCACCGGAGCCCGTCCCGACGGTCCGATCGCCGACTAACCTGGTTCGGTGACCGATGAAGTGCACATCCTCCACGAGACCCTCTCGGCGCATCGTGCCATGCTGTTGGGGGCGCTGCACAGCAACGCCGATCTGGACATCGATCGGGCGTTCCAGGTGCATGCCGGACTCTGCAAACTGCTGGCGCACTGGGACGACTTCACCGCCAACGAGCAGCGCCGGATCATCCGCACCGTCGAGTTCGTGGTCAACACCGACGATGGTGACGTCAACGACCTGACGACGCCCGACGGGTTTGCCGACGATCTGGCCCGACTGCGCGAGCTGGAGCACAGTCTCGGTTACGTTTGATCCTCCGCTTCGTCCCTCGAGAGTCCCGATGCCCCCCTCCACCACCCGGCTGCTGCTCGGTGCGCTGACCGGTGTGCTCGCCCTGATCGGCATGATCCGGCTGGCCGCCAACGGGTTCGAGCGCGGTCTCAGTCCGCTGGCCTGGACCGTGGTCCTGCTGGCCATGGTGCCGTTCGTCGGATACGCGGCCTGGCGGGCGCGTCACGGTCGGCTGAGTCGGCGGGGGGCGATCGTCCTGCTCGGTCTCGACGTGGTCGGGTACGTGAGCGTGTGGCTGGCCACCTTCGGGCCGGTCCTCGCGTTGGCCTGTGCGCTCGGTGCCTTCGCGATGATCTGGGTGCACGACTGGCCGGCCCGGACCGCCCGCGGGCCCGAGCGGTTCGTGGCCTTCGAGGAGCTGGGTCGCGACGACGACAGCGACGAAGACGTCCGCAGCGGACCGGGGCAGTAGAGTCTGCCGAGTGGCTGGACCTGATTTCTCTGCTGAACTGACCGATCTCGACAACGCGCTGACCTCGATCGAGGCGGTCGTCGACCCCGAACGCAAGCGGGCTGAGGTCGCCGAGCTGAACGAGCAGGTGGCGGCCCCCGATCTGTGGGACGACGTCGAGAATGCCCAGAAGATCACCTCGCGGCTGTCCGCCCTGCAGGCCGAGCTCGACCGGCTGACCGAGCTGCGCTCGCGACTCGACGACCTCGCGCTTCTGGTGCAGATGGGTGAGGAGGAGGGTGACGAAGCCAGCCTGCTGGAGTCGGAGACCGAGCTCGCCTCGCTGCGCAAGGCCATCGACGCCCTCGAGGTACGCACGCTGCTCTCGGGTGAGTACGACGCCCGCGAGGCCCTGGTCACCATCCGGTCGGAGGCCGGCGGGATCGACGCGGCCGACTTCGCGGCCATGCTGCTGCGGATGTACCTGCGGTGGGCCGAGCGTCATCACTACTCCGCCGAGGTCTACGACACCTCCTACGCCGAAGAGGCCGGGATCAAGTCCGCGACCTTCCAGGTCCGCGCCCCGTTCGCGTACGGCACGCTCTCGGTGGAGCAGGGCACCCACCGGCTGGTCCGGATCTCGCCGTTCGACAACCAGGGCCGGCGGCAGACCTCGTTCGCCGGGGTCGAGGTGCTCCCGGTGACCGAGGAAACCGACCACATCGACATCCCCGAGGCCGACATGCGGATCGACGTGTTCCGGTCCTCCGGGCCCGGCGGACAGAGCGTCAACACCACCGACTCGGCGGTCCGCATCACCCACCTGCCCACCGGGATCGTCGTCTCCTGCCAGAACGAGAAGTCCCAGCTCCAGAACAAGGCGGCCGCCATGCGGGTGCTGCAGTCGCGGCTGCTGGAGAAGGTCCGCCAGGACCGGGCCGCCGAGATGAACGCGCTGAAGGGCGATGGCGGCAACAGCTGGGGTTCGCAGATGCGCAGCTACGTCCTGCACCCGTACCAGATGGTCAAGGACCTGCGGACCGACTTCGAGGTCTCCTCGCCGGACGCGGTCTTCGACGGCGACATCGACGGCTTCATCGAGTCGGGCATCCGCTGGCGTCGGATGGGCGACTCCGACTGATCGGTGGGGCCCGACGCGTCCGGAGCCCGCGACACGGTGGTCTCCTGGTTGGCCGGGGATCGTTGTGTGCTCACTTAGACTCGCTGATGGCCGTCCGGCCGCGTACGCCGCGCTGGAGTCGTCTAACCGGCCGAGGCGACCTTGATCCGATTCGAGAACGTAACCAAGACCTACGACGGTCAGAAGCGCTCTGCCCTGGAGGACGTCAGCGTCGACATCGAGAAGGGCGAGTTCGTCTTTCTGGTCGGTGCGTCGGGCTCGGGCAAGTCGACCTTCCTGCGGCTGATCCTGCGCGAGCAGCGTCCGACCAAGGGCAAGGTGTTCGTCGCCGGCCGTGAGCTGAACAAGCTGCACAGCTGGAAGATCCCGGCCATGCGTCGCCAGATCGGCACGGTCTTCCAGGACTTCCGGCTGCTCCCGAACAAGACGGTGACCGAGAACGTGGCGTTCGCGCTCCAGGTGATCGGCAAGCCGTCCTCCACCATCAGGCGCGTGGTCCCCGAGGTTCTGGAACTCGTCGGGCTGCAGGGCAAGGGTGGGCGACTGCCGGAGGAGCTGTCCGGTGGCGAGCAGCAGCGGGTGGCGATCGCCCGGGCGTTCGTCAACCGGCCGATGATCCTGATCGCCGACGAGCCCACCGGGAACCTCGACCCGGCCACGAGCGTGGGAATCATGAAACTGCTGGATCGGATCAACCGCTCCGACACCACGGTGTTGATGGCGACCCACGACTCGACCATCGTCGACCAGATGCGCAAGCGGGTGATCGAGCTCGACGACGGCGGCGTGGTGCGCGATCAGAGCCGCGGCGTCTACGGCTATCAGTGACCGAGGGGGCCGACCCCTGTTGACCCCACCGTCCGCGCGAGCGGCCGGAGCACACCGCGAGGAAGAAGTCTGATGCGTTTCCGCCACATCCTGTCCGAGACCCGAGCCGGGCTGCGGCAGAACCTCACCATGACGCTCGCCGTCGTGATGACCATGTGGGTGTCGTTGTCGCTGTTCGGCGCCGGGTTGTTGGCCAACCAGCAGGTCGAGCTGATGAAAGGTCGCTGGTACGAGAAGATCGAGATCTCCATCTTCTTGTGCACCCAGGACACCCAGGGCGATCAGTGCGAGCCCGGCCAGGACGTGACGCAGCCGCAGAAGGACGAGATCCGGCGCACCCTCGAGTCCAACGTGGAGGTCGCCGCGGGCGGTGTCTACTTCGAGACCAAGCAGGAGGCGTACGCCGACTTCCAGAAGGCGTACGAGGGGAGCCCGATCCAGGACTCGCTGACCGTCGACCAGATGCAGGAATCGTTCCGGGTCAAGCTGAACAACCCCGAGCAGTACCAGGGCGTGGTGAGCTCGGTGGTCGGGCTGAAGGGGGTCCAGAAGGTCCAGGACCTGCACCAGTTGCTCGACCCGTTCTTTCGGGCGTTGAACGTCTTGCAGTGGTCGACCGGGGGAGCGTCGGCCTTGTTGCTGCTGGCCTCGGCCCTGCAGATCGGCAATACGATCCGGCTGGCCACCTTCGCGCGACGGCGAGAGATCGGCATCATGCGGCTCGTCGGGGCCAGCAATTTCTACATCACTGCCCCCTTCCTGCTCGAGGCCGTGTTCTCCGCCCTCATCGGGGTGTTCCTGGCCTGCGCGACCTTGGCCGCAGGCGTCCACTTCGGAATCATCGGCGGGGTCGCGAAGTCGGTCCAGTTCGTGCCCTGGATCGGATGGCGACAGGCCGGATTGGCCATGCTCGGGATCATCGTGGTCGGAGTGGTGCTGGCGGTCGTACCGACCCTCGTCACCACTCGGCGCTACCTCCGGGTCTGACTCCCACGACCAGCGAATGACACGCGTGTAACTCAGTCCGCCACTGTTGTCACACCCGCCACACCGGTTTACTCCAATTAACAGCTGTTTCTCAACGCGTACGTGAGACTTGAGGCGTTTATGGGCCCTATTCACGTGTGATCGAGGGTTCGACTCTTGCCTCACGCCGTCGGGGTCTGCGTACTATCTGCGAGCCGAGGTGGTCGAGGGTCCCGCGAAGACCCGAAGCCTCCGGAGCGCCAGGTGGGACCTCAGCCGAGGTCCGCGACGACCTGAGAACAGATGAATACCTGATTGGGGAAAGCTGTGGTTCCGGATCTTCCCTACGTCCGCAAGGACGTTCCGGACGGCAGCGAAGCGCTGAATCATGGTGGCTTCGCCAGGTTCTCCCGGAGAGCGAATTTCCGGGTCGGATCTGCGTCCAAGGGCACGACAGACAGACATGCACACGCACTCCGCCCGAGCGTCTGGGTGAGTGTGCTCGCGGTGGCCGTTGCCTCGACACTCAGCCTCGCGATGTTCACGCTGCCCGCCGGTGCCGACAGCCTGACCGACCGCAAGGCGAAGGTGAACCAGCAGCTGGCCCAGACCCGTAGCGATCTGAACGAGTCCAGCGATGCCCTGAACCAGGCCGCCGCCGCGGTCGACCAGGCCGAAGCGAACCTGGCCGGTGCCCGGGCCGAGCTGGATCAGACCCGCGCCGAGCTCGGCGTCGCCCGGGCCAAGGACAAGGCGGTGGCCGCGAAGCTGAAGAAGGCCAAGGCGGCCCTGGCCCAGGCGAAAGCTGCCGTCCTCGCGGGCCAGGCCGCGCTCGACGCCCAGAAGGCGTCGGCCGGGGAGGTGGTCCGTGACCAGTACCAGCAGCAGACCAACCTGCTCCCGCTCGCCGCGCTGATGAACTCCGGCTCGACCCTCGACCTCCAGACCCGGGCCCAGTGGTCGACCACGCTGTTCGACACCGCCCAGGCCCAGATCGACCGTCTGACCGTGATCCAGCAGCAGCTGAATGCAGCCAAGAAGCGGCAAGCCGAACTCGAGGCCCAGGTCGCCGCGGATCGTCGCGAGGCCGCGGCGAACCTCAAGGTGAAGAAGAGCCTCGAACTCAAGGCGGCCCGGCAGGCGGATGCGGTCGCTCAATTGGTGACCGAGCGTCGCAACGTCGAAGCCTCGGCGGCGGCCGATGTCGCCACCGACAAGCGCCGCTACTCGCGGCTGGTCAACGAGCGGGCCACGGTCGAGAAGCGGATCGCGGTCCGGATCGCCAAGGAGAGGGCCCGTCAGCGGGCCATCGCCGTGGCTGCCCATCGCGCCGCCCTGGCCAAGCGCAGGGCCGCGGCGAAGGCCGCTGCTTCGTCGCGCAAGGCCGCGTCGCGGTCCTCATCCTCGCCCGCGCGTTCCAGCGCTCCGACCAGCCGCTCCTCGACCAGCCGCTCCTCGACCCGGTCGTCCAGCCCCGGTAACGCCGGCCACCGCTTCTCCTACCCGGTGTCGGCCCCGATCACCTCGCCGTACGGAATGCGCTTCCACCCGGTCCTGCACTACTGGAAGCTGCACGACGGCACCGACTTCGGCGCCGGATGCGGCACCGCCATCCGCGCCCCGTACCCGGGGACGGTTGTCGAGAAGTACTACAACGGCGGCTACGGCAACCGGCTGATGATCGACCATGGCTCGATCGGTGGCGAATACGTCACCACCGGCTATAACCACGCCATCCGCTACACCGTCGGCGTGGGCCAGCACGTCAGCCGCGGACAGGTCATCGGCTACGTCGGCACCACCGGCTACTCCACCGGTTGCCACCTCCACCTGATGGTCTGGCTCAACGGCTCGGTCGTCAACCCGATGCGCTGGTTCTGAATCCGGCACCCAAACCCCCTGGCGCCCGCTGCCGGTTTCCCATGTCGCATGGGAAACCTGCGGGTTGCACGCGAAACTTCGCATGCAACCCGCAGGAATCCCGTGGTCTCGTCGTCCCAGCACCCGGGCACGGGCTCGGTTATCCACCGTCATCTGGCCGCAGAAAGCGTTATCCACAGCTTTTCGTGACGGCGAACGATTCGGGGTCGATCTCCACACACTCCACATGTGGACGAACGACTACAGATCATCGCCGTGAAGAACGGCGGCTACTTCACCCGGGCTGAGGCACTCGACTGCGGCTGGCAGGACCGTGATCTTGCCGGTGCGGTCCGCGACGGGACGCTCCGCAAACTGAGACAGGGGGCGTACGCGCCGGCCCTCGTCCATGATGCGCTCGACGATGCCGGCCGGCACCTGGTCCTGGCCCGCGCGACCCTGGCTCGACAACGGGGGGAGGTCGCCCTGACGGGGGTATCGGCGGCCGCCGCTCACGGACTGACGCTGTGGGGCCACGACTTCGGACTGGTTGAATTGGTGAGGCTCGACCGGGGGGCTTCACGTCACGAGGTCAACGCCCGCCATCACGTGGCCGTCGACGACCTGACCCCGTTCCTCGAGGAGCGCAACGGAGTGCTGATCACCTCACTCGCGCGGACCGTCTGGGATCTGACTGCTCATGCCGCACTCGAGTCCGGGGTGGTGGCCGCCGACTCCGCGCTCAAGGCCTCGCCCGGTCTGCGGATGGAGCTCGACGAACTGGTCGAGCGGATGGGGCGCAGACGGGGTTCGCGCCGAGCCCGGGTCGCCATCCGGTTGGCGGATGGTCGCGCCGGTAGTCCGGGCGAGTCGATCAGTCGGGTGGGGTTCTATCGTCACCAGGTGCCGATGCCTGATCTACAACGGGTGATCCTCGACGCGTCGGGGGCGTTCATCGCCGAGGTGGACTGCTACTGGGAGGCCGATCGACACGTCGGCGAGTTCGACGGCAAGGTGAAGTACGGCCGGCTCCGCAGGCCGGGCGAGTCCGAAGGCGACGCGGTTTTCCGCGAGAAGCGGCGCGAGGACCTCGTACGCGGGGAAGCGCACGGCATGAGTCGGTGGTGCTGGGTGGATCTGTTCCCGCCGGCCGCCACCCGTTGGATCCACCGCCTCAACAGCGATCGCGCCCGGTCGCGGAAGCTGTACACCCACAACCGCACGATCATCGCCTGAACCTGTTGCCCGAGACCACGGAATCCCTGCGGGTTGCCTGCGAAGTTTCGCGTGTGACCCGCAGGTTTCCCATGCAACATGGGAAACCGGCAGGCGGAGGTGACCACCGAGCAGGCAGGATTGGGGGCATGGTGAAGGAAAAGGGCCGCAAGGTCGTCGCGCAGAATCGGAAGGCGCGGCACGACTACCACATCCACGACACGTGGGAGGCGGGCATCGTGCTGGGCGGTACCGAGGTGAAATCGCTCCGCGAGGGCCGGGCCAACCTGACCGATGCGTTCGCTACCGTCGACGAGGGCGAGGTCTGGTTGCGGTCGGCGCACATCCCGGAATACAGCCACGGGACCTGGACCAACCACACCGCCCGGCGCACCCGCAAGCTGCTGCTCAACCGCCAGGAGATCAACAAGATCGAGCGCGAGCTCGGCCAGTCGGGGGCCACCCTCATCCCGTTGGCGCTCTACTTCTCTGACGGATACGCCAAGGTCGAGATCGCGCTGGCCACCGGAAAGCGCGAGTACGACAAGCGGCAGAGCCTGGCCACCCGGGAATTCGAGCGGGAGGCCGCGCGAGCGCTGTCGGCGCGGAATCGCGGTCGGGGATGAGCCGCAAACTCACTCTCAAGTCGAGGTTGAATCTGGCACTACGCCTGGTTTTTACCCTGATGTTGATGGGACTGGGTGTTATCGCTCTGACCTGGGGCGGGGCCTCGAAGGCGTACGCCGCTGCCGACCAGATCGACCGGTTCGACATCGAGTACGAGATGCAGCCGAACGGCATCCTGCAGGCGAAGGAAACGATCGTCTGGCGGTTCGGTAGCACGTCGGGCCGGCACGGCATCAAGCGCAACTTCATCGTTCGAGAAAAGTACGACGACACCCAGGACGCGGTCTACACGATCAGCAATATCGAGGTCTCCGCGTCGAGTGGCGTCTCGGAGCAGTGGGACCGGTCGGACTCGGAGGAGAACGACGGACGCACCGAAGTCCTCGAGCTGAAGATCGGCGATCCCGATCGGACGATCTCCGCGGCCACCGCCACGTACACGCTGTCCTACGACGTCGCCGGGACGATGCGTACCTTCCCGAACGAGAACCCGCCGTACGACGAGTTCTTCTGGGATGCGCTGGGCAACGGCAACCCGCTGATCAAAGAAGCCTCGATCACGACGAAGGTGCCGGGTGGGGCGCAGGAGCTCAGCTGTTTCGCCGGACCCGTGGGTAGCACCGACGAGTGCGACTCGGCCAAGATCGATGCGAAGGACGTGGCGACGTTCACCCAGAGCGACCTGGCGGCCAACGCGGGAATGTCGATCGGGGTCAAGATCGACCCGGGCGAGGTCAGCGACAACGCCCCACACCTCGAGCCGGACGGGTCGAAGCTGTCGTCGACCGAGAAGCTCGGTCTGGGAGTGATCGGGGGGACTCGGCGCGATCATCGTCGCCGGTTCGCCCATCGTGGGCTGGCGGTGGTGGCGCAAGAACGGCCGGGATCAGCGGTACGCGGGTCTCGCGCCCGGGACCACCCCGCTCGCCGGTCAGGATGCTCACGTAGTCGCCAGCGATCCCGACCTGCCCATCCCGGTGGCCTTCTCGCCCCCGCGGATCCCGGTCGCCGAGGCGGGGCTGCTGATCGACGGCCAGGTGGACACCCGCGAGACGGCGGCCACCATCGTCGATCTGGCCGTCCGGGGGGCGATCCGGGTCGAGAGCCAGGACGCCGACGACTTCCGGGTCACCCTGCTCGATCCGAACCGCGCGGCCGCTCCGCACGAGATGGTTCTGCTCACCAGCCTGTTCGGCGGGGCCGGGCCCGGGGCGACCAAGGATCTCGCGACGCGTGGAAGCATGCTGAGCGCCCACACGGCCATGCGGGATTCGGTCCGCAACCAGGTCACGGCGCGGGGCTGGTTCCGCAAGGTCCCGTCGGCCACCGCCACCGGGAGCTTCGGCTTCGGTGCCATCGTCTTCGGGATCTTCGCCGCGTTGACCGTCACCCCGTGGATCCTGTTGATCCTGGTTCCGGTGCTGCCGATCCTGATCACCGTGGCGGTGATCCGGTTCAAGCTGCGCCGCGGTCAACGCACCGCCGACGGGCGGGCGGTCTGCGACCAGGTCGAGGGTTTCAAGCTCTACCTGGCGACGGCGGAGGCCGAGCAACTCAAGTTCGAGGAGGGCGAGGACATCTTCTCGCGCTACCTCCCGTGGGCGATCGCCTTCGACCTGGCCGATCGCTGGGCCGAGATCTGCGCCCGGCTGGTCCAGCTCGGCCGCATCCCGGACTACACGCCGAGTTGGTACGTCGGCAACTACTCGATCTCGAGCTTTAACACCGGGTTCCTGGCCGGCAGCCTGACCACCGCGGCCACCCCGGTTCCGTCGTCGTCGGGCAGCAGCGGATCCGGGTTCGGCGGGGGCAGCTCGTTCGGCGGAGGCGGGTTCTCCGGCGGAGGTGGCGGAGGCGGCGGCAGCAGCAGCTGGTGACGCGTCGACCGACAACGCCGGGCGTTCCGCCCCTCGGGTGCGGCGCCCGGCGAGTGGCTCATCGGCTCAACCGGGGGGTCGCCGCCCCGGCCGGCGCCGAGCCCGTCGCCACCGGCCGGAGCTTCACCAGCGGCCAGGGAAAGGTCAGCCGACCTCGATGAGATCGACCACGAAGATCAGCGTCTCGTTCGGGCCGATGACGCCGCCGGCGCCGCGGCTGCCGTAGGCCAGGTGGGGCGGGATGACCAGCTTTCGGCGGCCGCCGACGCGCATCCCGGCGACGCCCGCGTCCCAGCCGGCGATGACCCGGCCGCCGCCGAGTGGGAAGTCGAGCGGGGCGCCCCGGTTGTACGACGCGTCGAACTCCTCCCCGGTGCTGAACGCCACACCGACGTAATGCACGCGGACCGGGCGGCCCGGCACCGCCTCCTTGCCTTCACCCACGGTGATGTCGGTGATTTCCAGGTCCTCCGGCGGCTCGCCTTCGGGAAAGTCGATTTCCGGCTTCTCGATCGTCATGGTGGCTAGCCAATCACACGGGTCCGACACCACCGACTGGATCCGGGCGGGGTGGGATCCAGGGTCGGCCCGGGGGAGTGCCCGATGGTGCGACGCGCCCGCAGTGACGAAGCTGTATTCCATGAGCGCCCTGTACGAGCACCCCAGTCTGAAGCTGCATGTCACCCCGGATCAACGCGATCGGGCTGAATCGTTCCTGCAGGAGGCGTACGCCGACGGGCGGATCTCCGAGGTCGAGTTCGACTCCCGCATCGGCCAGGTCATCTCCGCGGTCACCCGCAAGGAGCTGAACGAGGCCTTCTTCGGTCTGGTCCAGGTGCCGGCCCCGTCGCAGGCGCTCGGCGTGCACCCCGCGTACGCGCCGATGATCAAGCCGGAGACACGCCAGCAGGCCGGTCGCGGGGTGGCGTCGCTGGCCCACTTCTCGGTGTTCTTCACCTGGCTCTTCGGGCCCGGCGCGGTCTACCTGTTGTCGCCGACCGGCAGCTACGCGCGGCGCGAGGCGGCTAAGGCATTCAATTTCCAGCTGATCTCCTCGATCACCTTCGTCGCCATGATGATCATCGGCGGGATCAGCGACAACGGTGTGATCGACATGGTGCTCGGTGCGATGGTGCTCGGCTGGTTCGCGCTGACCATCGTCGGTGGCGCCAAGGCGCTGCAGGGCGACGACTGGAAGAACCCGGTCAAGAACGTGGTCAAGGTCGAGGTACTGAACGAGAAGTAGGTGCGGTAGGCCCGCCTCCCCGGGGCGCCCGGGGAGGCGGAATCAAACCCGGTGGCGACTCGTTGGATCGGGCGGTAGACTGAGCCCCTGCGGCTTCGGCTGCTGGACTCGGTTTCGGTCGGGGACAACTCAACAGGGGGTGATCGGTTTCGACTTGGGTCGATAGTCCCAGGAGAAGCGGGCCGAGAATCCAGGGTCAACTCGTTAATGTTCCCCGGAAACCAATAAGTGCCAATTCTAAGCGCACTCAGTTCGCTCTCGCTGCCTGAGCAGTGATCGAACGGTCAGACCGGGCTCGCCTTCGTCCCGGAACCTGGCCTCATCTAGAGGGCTTACCGACTAGAAATCGTCTGAGGGTCTAGCCGGAACATCTACTGAGACTGGGCTTGTCTACAACGTGCTGGCGCGAGTGTAGAAGCCGAGAAAATCGATGAGCCAGCTGCGCCCGGAGAATGTCTGGTTCGTCGCTCGAGGACGCGGGTTCGATTCCCGCCACCTCCACCCCTGGGTTTTCGCGAAATTGCGAAGATCTGTTCCGCGAAATTCTGCAGGTCTGCCCTCGGGCAGATCTGCTTCGCGTTCAGCGATGTTCGTACTCACCCTCATCCGTCTACAACCCGCCAGACGTCCCGCTGGGGGCCAGGCGTTCGATGACGACCCGGCGATGGTGGCCTCCTGGGTCAGCGAGGTCATCGAGATGACCGGCCTGGCTGGAGTGGCGACCGAGCGCGCGAGGTGCTGGGGGTCGAACGGGCTTCCGCCGCCTGTCCTGTGGCCACCGGAAACTGTCGGGCCCGGCTGAGAGACTGCAGCCATGACGCAACAACGATGTGCAGGGACCTTCGAGGTTGTCGGGTTCGAGCCGATCGAGGTCACCGTGACCGAACCGGTCGGCACCGCGCTGCCGAGTGGTATGGCGTTGATCCAAAAGCGGTTCAGCGGCGGGATCGAGGGTCGGGCGGTTACCTACTTCGTCGGTGGTCACGATCCCGCGGCGGGCATCGGCACCTATGTGGCCTTCGAGGCGTTCGACGGTCGCCTCGACGATCGGGCCGGGACGCTGAATTTCATCCACACCGCCTCGACCCACGGATCCGACCGCTACAACGAGACGTTCTCCATCGTCGACAGCAGCGGGACCGGCGACCTCGCCGGGATCTCGGGGACCGGTGGCATGGCGGTCGACGAGGACGGCACCCACCGGCTGTGGTTCGACTACACGCTGAGCTGACGGTGGAGATCGGCGCCGAGTGAGGTGGTCAGTGCGGGAGCCGGGGTACCTCGTCGGAGTCGATGAGCTCGGCGGGCGCGGTCAGCCGCCACGCCTCGTAGATCAACTCCGCCAGCTCGATCCGATCGACCCGGGTGAGCTGCACGACGATCCAGCCGAAGCGGCCGACGGTGAACTGGGCCTCGAAGGTGTCGGGCCGTTCGGCGATCAACGCGAGCTGCTCGCCGACCAGTTGCTTGAGCCCGACGGTCTCCGTACGCGGCCAGTAGTAGGCGAACGTGTGGCCGCGGACCCGGAAGGTGGCGTACTGGGAGCCGTCGCTGCGGGTCACCTCGGTCAGCTGCCGGGCCAGCTCGTCGACATCGGCACCGCTTGCCACGGCGAGATCATCGCAGAGCCTCCCCATGGCCTCATCCGGCGCCGGTCTTGGGCGGCGTCGGGCAGGATGGCGCGGTGACTTTCCTGCCGTCGCTGCGCGCCCCGGTCCGGACCATCGGGCGCCGCCGGTTCGATTTCGACCGGCAGATCGTGGTGATGGGCATCGTGAACCGGACCCCGGACTCGTTCTACGACCAGGGCGCCACGTACGCGTTCGATCGCGCGGTCGAGGCCGCACTGTCGGCAGCGCGAGCCGGCGCCGGGTGGGTGGACGTCGGAGGGGTGCCGTTCTCGCCAGACACCCCCGAGGTCAGTGAGGCGGAGGAGATCGACCGAGTCGTGCCGGTGGTCGCCGCGATCGCCGCAGCCAGTGACGTCGCCATCTCGGTCGACACGTTCCGGCCGCGGGTGGCCGAGCTCTGCCTGCGGGCCGGGGCGGCGGTGATCAATGACACCACGGGTTTGCGCGACCCCGATCTGGCCGCGGTCGTCGCCGAGCACCGAGCCACCGTGGTCATCACCCACAGCCGGGCCGAGGCCCGACAGCACTTCCCGCGCCCCACGTACGCGGATGTCGTCGACGAGGTCAAGGCCTTCCTGGCCGATCGGATCGAGCACGCGCAGGAACAGGGGATCGACGACTCGATGATCGTCATCGACCCGGGCCACGACCTGAACAAGAACACCCGGCATTCGCTCGAACTGACCCGCCGCCTGGGCGAGATCGCCGCCCTCGGGCTACCGCTGCTCGCTGCGGTGTCCAACAAGGACTTCGTCGGGGAGGCCACCGGCCTCGACAGGCCCCACCGCCTGGCCCCCTCACTGGCCGCAGCCACCGTGTGCGTGCTCAACGGCGCCCGCCTCCTGCGGATGCACGACGTCGCCGCCTCCGTTGCCGCCGCCACCATGCTCGAGAACATCCTCGGCTTCCGCGAGCCGGTCTACGAACGCCACAACGTCTGACCGCAGTCCCACCGCTCACCGGTTTCCCATGTCACATGGGAAACCTGCGGGTGGCACGCGAAACTTCGCATGCAACCCGCAGGAATCCCATGCAACATGGGAAACCAGCAGCGGGGCGGCGGCCAGCATGGCGAGCGGCAGGGAGTGTCAGTGGGCCGCACTACGCTCACGCGCATGGCCTGGAACCAGCTCGGCGGCGATGACGCTGCGGTCTGGGGTCGGTATCAGGGCAGTGGCGCCAGCCCCTATCTGGTCGCGGTGCTGCGTTCGGCGCCGGCGACCTCGACCTGCAGCTGTCCGAGCCGCCGGCTGCCGTGCAAGCATGCGGCCGACCTGGCCCAACGGCTCGAAAGCGCTCAGATCCGACCCGGGTCGCCACCGGATTTCGTGACCGCCTGGATCGACCGCCGGGCCGCGCGCGAGCAGCAGGCGGAAGCCCGACCGGCGGGGGAGCTCGCCGATCCGGACGCCGCGGTCAAACGGGCGGCGGAGCGGATGGCCCGGGTGACCGACGGGTTGGACGAGCTCGACCGCTGGATGCACGATCAGATCCGGGCCGGACTCGGCGGGCTTCAGCAGTCCGGATACGCGGCCTTCGATGCGGTGGCCGCGCGGATGGTCGACGCCCAGGCGCCGGGGGTCGCCGGGCTGTTGCGGGCGATGCCCGGGGAGATGGTGGGGGACGGCTGGCCGGGACGGCTGCTCGACCAGTTCGGTCTGCTGCACCTGCTGATCGCCGCGCACCGGCGGCTCGCCGATCTGCCGCCCGGCCTAGCCGCCACGGTGCGCTCGCGGGTCGGTTATCCGGTGGCCAAGGACGACGTGCTGCGCACCCCCGGAGTCAGTGATCACTGGTGTGCGGTCGGAATGGTCGAGACGATCGAGTATCCGGTCGAGTCGCGACGGGTCTGGCTCTACGGCGCCGAGACGGGGGAGTGGGCCCTGCTGCTCAGCTTCGCCCCGCCCGGTGGATACCTGTCCTCGGAGGCGGCGCCGGGTGACCAGCTGCGCGCCCGGCTGCACCGCTACCCCGGCTCGGGACAGTTCCGCGCCCTGGTCGGCGCCCGGACCGGCACCGACCAGCCGCCGAGCTATCCACCGGCGGCCACCCTGGCCGAGGTGCAGCAGCGGTTCGCCGCATTGTTGGCCGACGACCCGTGGGCCGGCCGGATGCCGGCCGTGGTGGCCGGGGTCCCCATCCGGCCGAGCGACCCGCAACGCCCGTGGTTGCTCCGGGATCGTGACGGCATCGCCTGCGAGCTGACCGGACTGACCGCCGACCCGTGGCCGTTGCTCGCCGCCGCATGTTCGGGTGAGGCCGCCGTCTTCGGCGAGTGGTCGGGCCGCGGGTTGCGCCCGCTCAGCGTCCTCCCCGGCGCCGACGGACTCGGGTTCACCGCCCAGATCGAGGGGCGGGCCGCATGACCACCCGGACCGAGCTGGTGACGACGGCCCTGCTGGGCACCGACCGCCGCGGCTTCGGCGACGCCGAGGATCCGGCGTCGGCGCTGCTGGCCGAGTCGGCCCGATCCGCCGTCGCGTGGCGCGCCGGAACCCGATTGGTGACCGTTCCGAGTCCTGAGGGCATGCCCACCGCCCCTCGGACCCCGCTCGCGCCGGCTCCCGCGCAGCAGCTGCTGGCCGTGCTGCTCGAACGACCCGTCGTTGGTCTGATCGGCGAGTGGCTGGCCCTGGCGGTTGTCGGCGGCTGGGCGGTCGCGCCCCAGCACTGGGCCGAGCTGTTGCGGCTCGCGTACGGACAGCCCGGGCTCGACCGCCGCCTGGTGGCCCGGGGGATCGGGCCCCACGGGGTCTGGTTCGCGGGCCAGAACCCGCGGTGGAAGCAGCTGGCCGCGGAGTTGGGGGCCGTGGATCCGGAGCGCGAAACCGGGGCGATCGCCGGGCTCCGGCCGGTCATCCCGGTGGTCGGATGGCTCGGCGACCAGCCGATGGCGAAGGACGCCGAAGCGCTGTTCCGGGTGTCCGATCCCTGGCCGACCCAGGTCACTGATGCCGCCCTCGCGGTCATCGCCAGCGGCCTCCTGCTCCGCCGGACCGGTCCGTACGCGGCCGAGGTCGCGCTCCGGGTGCCGCTCGCGCACTACCCGCGGGTCCGCGAGATCGCCGAGCAGCAGGCCGGGGCCTCCGGTGACTGGAGCGCCGCGCGCGTGGTCCGCGACGCGCTCGCGACCGTGGACCGCACGGTGTATCTCCGACTCGAGATCGCCCGAACCTTCGCCCCCCTCGAGGAGACGTCATGACCGAAGCGAACGGTGGCGCTCCGCACACGACCACCGATCAGCTACGCCCGCACGCCGAAGTCGCGTACGCCGTCGAGCTGGCTGCGCTGCGGGCCGTCGACGACCGGCCGCGGCCGCCGCGCTGGCAGCTGTCGCCGTGGGCGGTCGTGCAGTACCTGATGGGGACCACCCTGGGGGACGGGTCGGTGATCACCCCGAAGTACGTCGGTTCGAGGCGACTGATGGAGGTCGCTGTGGCCACGCTGGCCACCGATCGCGCCCTGCTGCTGCTGGGCGTGCCCGGCACCGCGAAGTCGTGGGTCTCGGAGCACCTGGCCGCGGCCATCTCGGGCCGCTCGACGCTGCTGGTCCAGGGCACGGCGGGGACCGTGGAGGAGGCGATCCGCTACGGGTGGAACTACGCGCGGCTGCTGGCCGAGGGTCCCAGCGCGTTGGCCCTGGTCCCGTCACCGGTGATGGTGGCCATGCGGACCGGGGCGCTGGCCCGGATCGAGGAACTGACCCGGATCCCGGCGGATGTGCAGGACGCTCTCATCACCATTCTGTCGGAGAAGACGTTGCCGATCCCCGAGCTCGGCGAGGAGGCCCAGGCCATCCGCGGATTCAACGTCATCGCCACGGCCAACGACCGCGACAAGGGGATCAACGAGTTGTCGTCAGCGCTGCGCCGCCGGTTCAACACCGTGGTGCTGCCGCTCCCGGCCAGCGAGGAGGACGAGGTCTCGATCGTCACCAGCCGGGTCGCCGATCTGGCCAGCAGCCTCGAGTTGCCGCCCGTGCCCACGGCCAGTGAGGAGATCCGTCGGGTCGTCCGGGTGTTCCGCGAGCTGCGCGGCGGGGTGACCGAGGACGGCCGGACCAAGCTCAAGTCACCCTCCGGGACGTTGTCGACCGCCGAGGCCATCTCGGTGGTCACCAACGGGTTGGCGCTGTCGGCGCACTTCGGCAGCGGCGAGCTCCGGGCCGCCGACGTCGCGGCCGGGATCATCGGCTCGGTGATCAAGGACCCGATCGCCGACCAGATCGCCTGGAACGAATACCTCGAACTGGTGGCCCGCGACCGCGAGGGTTGGCGGGAGTTCTACGGGGCCTGTCGAGACGTGTCATGACGCCTGATCCGCCGATGACCGTGGTGCTTCCCGACGCGGATCGGTCCGCGACGGTGATGGAGGAAGCGGGTCCGACCCACCGGGTCTACGGCATCCGCCACCACGGCCCGGGGTCGGCGCGCTCGTTGCTCGCGGCGTTCGAGGAGTGGCAGCCGGACGCGGTGCTGATCGAGGGTCCGGCCGACGCCGATCCATTGCTGCGCTGGGTGCTGGCGGACGGGATGGAGCCACCGGTCTCGTTGCTCGCGTACGCCCCGGACCGACCGCGGCTGGCCGCCTTCTGGCCGTTCGCCCGCTTCTCCCCGGAGTGGCAGGCGATGACCTGGGCGGTCGCCCACAACGTCGAGGTCGGATTCTGCGACCTGCCCGCCGCGACGGTCCTGGCGCCGCGGGCCCGCACCCTGCTCGACGACCCCGACGACCCCGACGACCCCGACGACGCTGACGGAGAGGACGCCGAGGATCGAGATCTACGCCCCGGGGTCCGAGAGTCGCCGGTGGTCCACGACCCGCTCGGGGCGCTGGCCGCGGCCGCCGGCTACGACGACGCCGAGCGGTGGTGGGACGACGTAGTCGAGGGGCGGCTCGACGGTTCCTCGCCGTTCGAGCTGATCACCGAGGCGATGGCCGAGCTGCGGCCCGAGGTGCTGCACCAGACCCCCGGTTCGGCCGGGCTGCGCGAACAGCAACGCGAGGCCCACATGAGGATCCGGCTCCGCGCGGCACTGAAGGCGGGTCGGCAACGGGTCGCCGTGGTCTGCGGGGCCTGGCACGCCCCCGCGCTGGTCGCGCCGCTGCCGCCGGCCAGCCACGACGCGCGACTACTCCGCGGAATCGCCAAGCGCAAGGTCGCACTCACCTGGGTGCCCTGGACGCACGAGCGACTAGCCAGTACGAGCGGCTACGGCGCGGGAGTCGCCTCACCGGGGTGGTACCACCACCTGTGGACCGCGCCCGATCAGCCGATCGTCCGCTGGCTCACGTCAGTGGCCCACGCCCTGCGCCGCCGCGATCTGGCCGTGTCGAGCGCCCACGTGATCGAGGCCGTCCGGCTGGCCGAGACGCTGGCCACGCTGCGGGGCCGGCCCCTGGCCGGTCTGGCCGAGGTGACCGACGCCACCCGCGCCGTGCTCTGCAACGGCGACGAGGTCGCGCTGCGCTACGTCACCGATCAGTTGGTGGTCGGTCAGACGCTCGGCTCGGTCAGCCCCGACGTGCCCACCGTCCCGCTCGAGGCCGATCTGACCGCGACCTGTCGCACGTTGCGACTCAAGCGGGTGACCGCGCCGACCCGTCACGATCTCGATCTCCGACGGTCGATCGACCAGGGGCGGTCCCGCCTGTTCCACCGGCTGCGGTTGCTCGGGCTTGACTGGGCCGTGCCGACCGAGAGCGACGTGCAGGCCCAGGGCACCTTCCGGGAGACGTGGAAGACCCTCTGGCATCCGGAGTACGCCGTGGCGGTGGTCGAGGCGGCCGTCTGGGGGACCACAGTCGAGTCCGCGGCGGGCGCTTGTGCCGTCTCGATCGCGGCGCAGGGGACGCTGCTCGAACTCGCCGAGGCCACCGAACGGTGCCTGCTCGCCCAGCTCCCCGATGCGCTCGACGCCCTGCTTGCCGCGCTGGCCGACCGTACCGCGCTCGACGCCGATGTGGTCCACCTGATGGATGCGCTTCCCGCCCTGGCCCGGGCCCAGCGCTACGGCGACGTCCGGCGGACCGACACCACGGTGCTGCGCGAGGTGGCCGAGGTGATGGCGCTGCGGATCTGTACCGGGCTGCCGCGGGCCGTCGCCGGGATCGACGACGAGACCGCCGGTGAGCTCCGACGGCGAGTCGATCGGGTGACCGCGTCGATCGGGCTGCTGCACGAATCCGCCCCGCCCGGTGCCGATGATCTGCGCGAGCGCTGGCTGTCCGCGCTCCGTGTGCTGGTCGACCGGCCCGACATCCCCGGGGTGCTGCTCGGCCGGATCGTCCGGCTGCTGGTCGACGGCGGTCGGCTCGACGATGCGGCGCTCCGGCTCGGGCGCGCGCTCTCCCCGGGTGTGCCGGCCGACACCAAGGCCGGCTGGGTGGACGGGTTCTTCGCCGACGGGGCGTTGCTGCTGATCCATGACCCCGAACTCCGTGGGCTGCTCGACGGCTGGATCGCCGGTCTGGGCGAGAAGGAGTTCGTCGCGTTGCTGCCGTTGGTCCGACGGACGTTCGGAACGTTCAGCCCTACCGAGCGGCGGACGCTGGCCGAGCGGGTCGCTCGAGCCGATGACGCGGAGCCGTCCGCGCCGGATGAGGTCGATCTGGCTCGGGCCGCCCCCGCTCTGGCCACCGTCACCCTGATCCTCGGAGGTGGGCGTTGACGCCCGAGGAGGCGCAGCGACGCTGGCGGTTGCTGCTGGGCGAGGCGGCCGATGACGCGCTCGGCGGGTTGACGTCCCGGGCCGATCGCGACGTCGACCAGGCGCTGGCCGCGCTCTACGAACCGGGCGCTGCCGACGGGGTGGGTCGGCGCACGGCGGGAGGCCTGGGCAGCTCGGCCCCGCGGGTCGCCCAGTGGCTGGGTGACATCCGCCGCTATTTCCCGACCAGCGTGGTCCAGGTGATGCAACGCGACGCGATCGAGCGACTCGATCTGACGTCGATGCTGCTCGAGCCCGAGTTGCTCGGTGTGGTCCAGCCCGACATCCACCTGGCCAGCACGCTGATCTCGCTCAACCAGGTGATGCCCGAGACCACCCGCCGGACGGCCCGGATGGTCGTCGCCACGGTGGTCCGTGAGATCGAGCGTCGGATCGAGAACAAGACCCGGGCCGCGGTGACCGGCGCGGTCAGCCGGGCCAACCGGACCCGGCGCCCGCGACCGCGCGACATCGATTGGAACGCCACCATCCGGCGCAACCTCGACCACTACCTGCCCGAGCAGCGCACCGTCGTCCCCGAGCGGCTGGTCGGCTACGGCCGCCGATCCTCGGCGCTGGGTCGCGAGGTCGTGGTGGCGATGGACCAGTCGGGGTCGATGGCCGAATCGGTCGTGTACGCGGCCGTATTCGCGGCCACGCTGGCTTCGATCCGCACGCTCAAGACCTCGCTGATCGCCTTCGACACCGAGGTGGTCGACCTCAGCGACCAGTTGGCCGATCCGGTGGAACTGCTCTTCGGCTGCCAGCTCGGCGGGGGCACCGACATCAACCGGGCCATCGCGTACGCGCAGCAGTTGATCACCCGGCCGGCGGACTCGATCTTCGTGCTCATCTCCGACCTCTACGAGGGCGGCGTCGCCATCGAGATGCTCCGCCGGATCGCCGCCCTGCTGCAGAGCGGCGTCACCGTGATCGTGTTGCTCGCACTGTCCGACTCGGGTGCGCCCGCGTACGACCACGACCATGCGAGTGCGCTGGCCGAGCTGGGGGTCCCGGCCTTCGCTTGCACCCCCGACGAGTTCCCCGATCTGCTCGCGGTCGCTCTCGCCGGTGGAGACATCAACGCCTGGCTGTCGAAGACGCAGACCGAACGACAAAGCACCGATCGGCGGTGACACCATGACCACTATCGACGCAACCTCGCGGTCCGGCGGTGCGGCCGGACCTGCGTGAGAGGATCACGATCGTGAGCGCCGTCCCCTCTGTGTCCTACTCGATCACCGTGCGTCTGGAGGTCCCCGCCGGGGGAGCCTCGGTCTCGCAGCTGACCACCGCGGTGGAGACGGCCGGGGGTGCGATCACGGCCCTCGACGTCACCGCGTCCGGTCACGAGCGACTCCGGATGGACGTCACCTGCGCGGCTCGCGACACCGAGCACGCCGACCAGCTGGTCGAGGTGATGCGCGCCGTTCCCGGGGTGACGATCGGCAAGGTTTCCGACCGGACGTTCCTGATGCACCTCGGCGGCAAGATCGCCATGGAGGCCAAGCACCCGATCCGCAACCGGGACGACCTGTCGATGATCTACACCCCGGGTGTGGCCCGGGTCTGTCTGGCCATCGCCAAGAACAAGGAAGACGCACGTCGGCTGACCATCAAGCGCAACTCGATCGCTGTGATCACCGACGGTTCGGCGGTGCTCGGTCTGGGCAACATCGGCCCGGAGGCGGCGATGCCGGTGATGGAGGGCAAGGCTGCGCTCTTCAAGCGCTTCGGCGGGATCGACGCCTGGCCGTTGTGCCTCGACACCCAGGACGTCGACGAGATCGTCACCGTGGTCAAGGCGGTGGCCCCGGGGTTCGCCGGGATCAACCTCGAAGACATCTCCGCACCGCGCTGTTTCGAGATCGAGGCCCGGTTGCGCAAGCTCCTCGACATCCCGGTGTTCCACGACGACCAGCACGGCACCGCGATTGTGGTGGTGGCGGCGCTCTACAACGCGCTCCGGGTGGTCGAGAAGGACATCGCCGACGTGAAGATCGTGATGTCCGGCGCCGGAGCGGCCGGCACCGCGATCATCAAGTTGTTGCTCGCCGCCGGTGCGCAGCACGTCGTGGTCGCCGACATCGACGGGGTCGTGCACCGCGACCGGCCCGGGATCGGCGGTCAGCTGGCCTGGCTGGCCGAACACACGAACGCGCTCGGGGTGACCGGGTCGCTCAGGGACGCGGTCGTCGGGGCCGACGTCTTCGTCGGGGTGTCGGCGCCCAACCTGCTCAACGGTGACGACATCGCTGCGATGGCCGACCAGGCCATCGTCTTCGCGCTGGCCAACCCGGAGCCGGAGGTCGATCCGGCCGAGGCGACCAAGCACGCCGCGGTCGTGGCCACGGGACGCTCGGACTTCCCGAATCAGATCAACAACGTGCTCGCCTTCCCCGGTGTCTTCCGTGGCCTGCTCGACGCCCGCTCGAACAAGATCGACGACGCGATGCTGTTGGCGGCGGCCCGGGCGTTGGCCTCGGTGGTCACCGACGATGAACTCAACCCGGCCTACATCATGCCCAGCGTCTTCCACGCCGATGTGCACACCGCGGTGGCCAATGCGGTGCGACGCGCGGCCGGTGGACCAGCGGAAGCGCCGGTGGATACCGAGGTCGTTGTTTGATGAAGGCATGAGCTCGGCCGTGTCGTTGACCGCACCGCCGGCCGCGCGCGCCTGGGTGCGCCGGTTGGTGCTGGTGGCGGCGATCGCGGCCGTCGGTGGCCAGCTCTGGGGGCTCTACCGGACGTCGGGTCCTCCGACGACCCCGTGGTTCCCCGACATCGACAAGGTCGAGCACGCACTCGGTTTCGCCGTTCCGGTGTTCCTCATCCTGACGACGCGACGGCTGGCCGGGTTCGCGGTGACCCGGTCGGCGATGCTCGTGGTGGCGGCGGTGTTCGTGGCCCACGCGATGGTCAGCGAGTTGATCCAGGGCCGCTTCTACCGCTATCGGACCGGAGATCCGCGGGACGCGGTGGCCGACACGATCGGCGTCGCCCTCGGGTCGGCGGCGTTCTGGGCGCTTGACCGGCGGTTGTCGGGGCGGGAAGCGCGGTGACCGAGCCCGGCCCGGCCCCCGGGGACCTGCTCATCGCGAGCGTCCTACTGGCGGACGGCGTCTTCGACCGGACCGTCGTGCTCATCCTCGACGGCGACGACGACGGCTCGCTGGGGGTCATCCTCAACGAGATCTCTCAGACCCCGTTGGATGCCGTGCTGCCCGATTGGGTCACGTCGGTGTCGCGACCGCAGCTGCTCTTCCACGGCGGCCCGGTGTCGCCGAACGGGGCCATCTGCCTGGCCAGCGTGGCCCGGGCCGGCGAGGAACCGCCGGGGTGGCGGCCGTTGTTCGACACCGTCGGGCTGCTGCACCTCGACACCCCGATCGAGATCGTCGCCGGCGCGTACGCGGACCTGCGGATCTTCGCCGGCTACGCGGGCTGGGGCGCAGGCCAACTCCAGACCGAGATCGCCGAGGGGATGTGGCACCTCGCCCGCGCCGAGTACGACGACGTCTTCGGTGGTCGCCCGCTCGACCTGTGGCGTACGGCGCTGCGCCGACAGAAGACCGAAGTCGCCCTGTTCTCCACCTGGCTCGAGCACCCCGAGCTCAACTGAGTGCAGCTCCTGCGATCACCGGTGACCCCATCGAAGGCGGGGGCGGGCCCCGCGTCCGTGTGCCGACCGGCGAGTCGAACCGACGGCGCCGACCCGGAGCTTACGGATCCCTTCACATCGGGTCCGGTCACATAGGATGACGTCGGAAATGTTATGAAGCGGTGATGCGCAGCGGGGGCAGCCATCGTCGGATTCGCGGCGACAGGCTTTGATCGGAAGGACCACACGTGTCAGAGACGGCCCGGAGCAACGGAGCACGAAGCCGGATCTTGGTGGTGGACGACGACGCGGCGCTGGCCGAGATGTTGTCGATCGTGCTGCGCAACGAGGGCTTCGAGCCGGTGTGGTGCGCCCACGGAGACAAGGCGTTGGCGGCGTTCCGCGAGTCCAAGCCCGATCTCGTCCTGCTCGATCTGATGCTGCCCGGTCGCGACGGGGTCGACGTCTGTCGCGACATCCGGGCCGATTCCGGCGTACCCATCGTCATGCTCACCGCCAAGACCGACACGATCGATGTGGTGGTCGGGCTGGAGGCGGGGGCCGACGACTACGTCGCCAAGCCGTTCAAGGCCAAGGAACTGGTCGCGCGGATCCGGACCCGGTTGCGGCGTCAGCCGGCGCCCGAGGAGGTCGAGGTCGAGGAACTGCGGATCGGCGACCTGACCATCAGCGTCGACGGTCATTCGGTGAAGCGTCACGGTGCTCCCATCCAGCTGACGCCGCTCGAATTCGACCTGCTGTTGGCCCTGGCGCGGCGTCCGTGGCAGGTCTTCAGTCGAGAGGTCCTGCTCGAGCAGGTCTGGGGCTATCGACACGCGGCCGACACCCGGTTGGTCAACGTCCACGTGCAGCGACTGCGGTCCAAGATCGAGAAGGATCCTGAGCACCCCGAGATCGTGGTCACCGTTCGCGGCATCGGTTACAAGGCGGGCGACACCGCCTCGGTCTGAGCGGTGTCGTTTGTCGTTGACCCATGTCCCCGATCGCACAGCCGGCGAAGTCGCCGTGGTGGAAGATTCCGCTCACCTGGTGGTGGCGCTCGCTGCCGCTGCGGGTGGTGCTCACCGTCTTCGTCGCCTCGGTGCTGGTGCTCGTGCTCGGGGGCTTCCTGCTGATGCAGCAGGCGACCATCGGAGTGGTCGACGGCAAGAAGGAAGCGGCGAAGATCGACTCGCGGCAGGCGATCAACAACGCCCAGCAGACCCTCAACGGCGCGGATCTCACCGGGACCGTCGACGTCGACAGCCTGCTGCAGGACCTGGCCAAGGCCTTCGCCACCCGGTCGGGCGGTAGTTCGCAGGTCCAGATGATCATCCTGACCCGCGGCCAGACGATCACCGCGGGCACCGCGACCGTCGACTCCATCCCGGCGCCGTTGCGCAAGGCGGTCGAGGGTGGCACCGATCTGCTGCTCACCTCGACGGAGATCGTCTACGCCGACGGCGCTCGGGTCGCCGGCATCGCGGCGGGGGCGACGCTGACCCTGCAGGGCACCGGGCGCTATCCCATCTATCTGCTCTTCCCGCTGACCCAGGAGGTCGCCACCCTGGCGGTGCTGAGGTACGCGGTGATCACCACGGGCGCGATCGTCGTCCTGCTGCTCACCCTCATCGCCGCCCTGGTCAGCCGGCAGGTCGTGGCCCCGGTTCGGGCGGCTCGCCGGGCGGCGGAGAGCATCGCGTCCGGCAATCTGCACGACCGGATGGCCGTGCGCGGTGAGGACGACCTCGCGCGCTTGGCGACGTCGATGAACTACATGGCGGCCGAGTTGGAGAAACAGATCTCGACCCTCGAGGAACTGTCGGCAGTGCAGCAACGCTTCGTCGCCGACGTCTCGCACGAGCTGCGGACCCCGCTGACCACCGTACGGATGGCCGCCGAGGTGTTGCACGAGGCCCGTGAGGACTTCGACCCGGTGGCTGCCCGGTCGGCCGAGCTGATGCAGACCGAGTTGGATCGGTTCGAGGCGCTCCTGACCGACCTGCTCGAGATCTCCCGGTTCGACGCCGGAGCGGCGGTGCTGAGTCTCGAGGAGGTCGATGTGGTCGACATCGTGCAACACACCCTGACCACGAGCCGCCGGCTGGCCGAGACCTATCAGTGCGAAATCGACATCTACAGCGGCGGACCGGCCAAGGCCGAGGTGGATTCCCGCCGGATCGAACGTATTCTGCGCAACCTGTTGGTCAATGCGATCGAACACAGCGAGGGGCGCCCCATCGAGATCCTGATCGAGTCGGACGCTGCGGCGGTGGCCATCGCCGTCCGTGACCATGGCGTCGGGTTCGAGGCCAGCCAGGCGAAGCAGGTCTTCCACCGCTTCTGGCGCGGCGACCCCTCCCGCGCCCGGACGGTGGGCGGAACCGGTCTGGGGCTGGCGATCTCGATGGAGGATGCCAACCTGCACGGCGGCTGGCTCACCGCCTGGGGCCGACCCGGGATGGGTGCCCAGTTCCGGCTGACCCTGCCGCGGAAGGCGGGAACGATCCTCGAGACCTCACCACTGCCGCTGGTGCCGCGGGATGTGGCCAGCGGGCAGACTCTGCGCCCCGAGCTGCCCGACACTCTCGATCCGACCGTGCAGACCGGTCTGACCCAGACCTCGACCGGGTCGGTGCTGTCGTGACGACCCCCCACGCCCCGCGTACGGCGCGGCGGGTGGTCGTCGCGTTGGCCCTCCTGCTCGCGGTCACCGGGTGCGTCAGCGTGCCCACCTCAGGCCCGATCGAACGGGTCCAGGGTGAACAGCCGACCTGTCAGATCTGCGTCAACGTCGAGGTGGCACCGCCGGTGCCCGGCTCGGAGCCGGACCAGATCGTCAACGGCTACCTCCGAGCGACCTCGATCTTCCAGCCCAATTACACCGTGGCCCAGCAGTATCTTTCGAAGGCCGCACAGCTGAAGTGGCGGCCGGAGGGGGCCACCATCTACCGCGACGCCGCGTTTGAAGTGGTCGACGACGTCGTGCTGATGACCTCCAAGAACGTGGGCTCCCTGGGCTCGGACCGGACGTTCACCGCCGACGACGGCGATTTCAACTGGAAGTTCCGGATGGTGCTCGAGAACGGTAATTGGCGCATCGACAGTCCACCCGGGGGACTCCTGATCGGCGAGCATTCGTTCGAGAACTTCTACGAGCCCCAACAGTTGTACTTCCTCGCCCTGGGCGGCGGTTCGCTCGTGCCACAGGCGATCTATCTGCCTGCTTTGCGAAGCCCCCAGAATGTCGCGTCTGCGCTGGTTGCCGCGTTGCTGGCCGGACCGTCCGATGCGCTGGCCCCTGTGGTGCAAGCCATCCCCAACGACGTGGATCTGAGCGTGAACTCGGTGACCATCACCGATGGCGTGGCCGATGTTCCGTTGAACGAAAACATGCGGACCCTCACCGATCGCCAACGGTCGCAACTGGCCGCGCAGGTCGTGTTCACCCTCAAAAAGGCGGGTTTGGGCATCAAGGGTGTGAGCTTCTCCATCAATCAGTCCAAGATCACGGTTGCCGAAGCGGATCCATCGACGCAGGTCATGTCGGTCGACGCCATCCCGCCTGAGCTCGAGCCGGTCCCGGTTGTTGCTGCTGACCAGTTGTACGCCGTGGCCAGGGGCCGGGTCGGTGAGGTCGATCTTGCCGGAACCCCGCGGCTCAACCTGATCAGTGGACCGCTCGGCGAGGGTCGCTTCACGGTCGGTTCGCTCGCTGTTTCCCTGACCAACACCGATTTCGCCGCGGTCACTTCCGACCGCCGGCGATTGCTCAAGGTCCCCGTCAACGGCGGAGACCTGACGGTGGCCCTCGAAGGCGTCACCGGCCTCCTTCGGCCACAGTTCACCCGGTACGGCGGGCTCTGGGTGATCGGTAAGGAGGACGGTCAGCAGCGAGTGTGGCGAATCGAGAACGGTGACGGTGACGGTGACGGTGAAGCAGAAGTCGTCGAATCGCCCGCCCTGGCGCGCAGCACCATCACGGCGTTCAAGATCTCCCCCGACGGCACCCGCATGGCGATCATCCGACGCGTGGCCGGCGGAAGCGAACTCGGGATTGCCCGGATCAACCGGTCGGGGAAGCAGCCGACCATCGACAAATGGCGGCTTCTCGACACACGTAGGTCGTCGCTGGCGACCAAGGTCATCCGTATGGTCGATGTGGCTTGGGCTGACGCGACCGATCTGATCGTGTTGGGGTCTCCGACGAGAGCGGGCACCGTCACGCCGATTCGTATCTCTGATGACGCGAGTCGGATCATCGGCGAAGAGGACTCCGACGGGAAGGGGGCGGTGGAGGTATCCATCCAACAGCGCACCCAATCCGTCGTGATTCGTGGCCGATTAGGTGAAACGTGGCGCAACGACGGCAGTAGTTGGCGGCCATTGATCTCAGGCGTCGACGCCATCGCCTACCCGGGCTGAACGGGCGGGGTGGTCAGGGTGGGTCGGTTCGGGCCGGAGTTCCTCTCCGCAGCGGGCGATCTGCTCCTGGGTGCGCGTTGTCACGGGTGCGGATCGCCCGGGCTCGGCACCTGTGGCCCCTGCCTGAGTCGGTTGGCGGCGCATCGCGTGTTCACCGCGCGGCCCGATCCCGCGCCGTCCGGGTTTCCCCTCTGCGTGAGCACGGCTCCGTACGACGACCAGCTCAGTCGACTGATCGTGGCCCACAAGGAGCGTCAGGCGCTGGCCCTGACCGGGCTGCTCGGGGACCGGTTGGCGCTGGGCCTCCGAGCGCTCCTGCGGCTCCGACCGCCGCAGGGGGCGGAGGTGCTGATCATCCCGGTGCCGTCGGCCGGATGGGCGGTTCGGGCGCGCGGGTTCGACGCCACGGCGGCCCTGGCCCGGCGCGCTCTTCGCACCCTCCCGGTTCGGTCGGATGGGCCGCAGATCCGCGTACGGGCCGCGCTGGCGCAGGTGCGCGGGGTGGCCGACCAAACAGAGCTGGACGCGTCCGAGCGGCTGACCAACGTGACCGGGAAGCTACGGTTGCGCCACGACGTCCGCAGGGTCGAGGTGGTCATCGTCGACGATCTGGTGACGACCGGGGCCAGCCTGACCGAGGCGGCCCGAGCGATTGGTGCGGGTGGTGGCCGGGTGCTCGGTGCGGTCACGGTCGCGGCGACCCAGCGGCGCGGATCCGGGCAGCGCTGACCGCGTCGTCCGCCCGATCTGGCCGGTTGGTCCGCCGTAGTTGATGAGACCAACCCATGAAGTCCATGTGGATCGGAGACCCGCCGTAGCAATCGTCGAAGGCACCAACTAACGTCTCTTCATGGCGCTCATGCACCACTGTGGATCCGGGTTTCCCGGCACTCGCGGGGGTGCAGAGCGCTTTGTCGTTTTCGGGCGTGCCCGCCCGGTTCGGATGGCCAGGCGGCCGGGGCACCGGTCAGCGAATCCCAGTCATGGAGGTCAATGATGGATGTTGTCGTCAAGTCCCGGCACTGCTCGGTGTCGGACCAGTTCCGTTCCTTCGTCAACGACAAGATCACCCGGCTCGAGAAGCTGGATGATCGGGTGATCCGGGTCGAGGTCGAAGTCTCCGCCGAACGGAACCGACGGCAGCACGATCAGGCCAGTCGGGTGGAGATCACCCTGCGCAGCAAGGGCCCGGTCGTCCGGGCCGAGGCCGCGGCCGAGGACAAGTCGGCTGCCTTCGACATGGCCCTGGACAAGCTGATGGCGCAGCTGCGCAAGGCCGCTGACCGCAAGCGGGTGCACCGCGGCCAGCACACCCCCCGCTCGCTGCACGAGGCGGCGGCCGAGCTGCCGCTGGCCGAGCCGGCCGCGGAGCCCGAGACCGACGGCGAGTCGAGCCACCTCGTGGCGGGCATCCAGGTGGACGGTGACGGCCCGATGGTGGTGCGCGAGAAGGTGCATGCGGCGGTGCCGATGGGACTCGATCAGGCGCTGCTCGAGATGGAGCTGGTCGGCCACGACTTCTTCCTGTTCATCGACGCCGAGCACAACGCTCCGAGCGTGGTCTACCGCCGTAAGGCCTACGACTACGGCGTGATCCGACTCGACCCCACCCAGTCCCTCGTCACCAGCTGACGGTGTCAGTGTGGGGGGACGACCCCCCACACCCCCCGCCCCGGTCGGTCGTCGCTGGCGCTCCTCGCGCCCGACGGTGTCAGTGTGGGGGGACGACCCCCCACACCCCCCGCCCCGGTCGGTCGTCGCTGGCGCTCCTCGCGCCCGACGGTGTCAGTGTGGGGAGACGACCCCACACCCACGCACCCCGAAACTGTCGGCGGTGCCCTCTAACGTGTGACGGGTGGCGAATCGAGAGCGACTCAGCCTGGCGCAGGCGCGACGGATCGCGTTGGCCGCGCAAGGAGTGCACCAGCCCAGGCTGGGCCGGACGGCGACCATGCGGGACCTGCAGGGCCTGATCGACCGGCTCGGGCAGTTCCAGATCGATTCGATCAATGTGGTCACCCGGGCCCACTTCGTGCCGGCGTTCTCGCGGCTGGGGCCGTACGACCCCGCCCTGCTCGAGCGGGCCGTGCATCGGGCCCCGCGTCGTCTGTTCGAGTACTGGGGTCACGCGGCCAGCCTGATCGACGTGCAGCTCCAGCCGTTGCTGCGGTTCCGGATGGCCGAGGGCACCCACGCCTGGGGCGGGGTCGAGCGGGTCGCGCGGGAGAATCCGGAGCTGGTCGACCAGGTGCGGGCCGCCGTGGCCGAGCGGGGTCCGGTCAGTGCGCGCGAACTCGAGATGGAGGGCGTACGGGACCGTAGTCACTGGGGTTGGAACTGGTCGGCGGCCAAGACGGTCCTCGAGTGGCTGTTCTATGTGGGTGAGGTGACCTCGGCCTATCGCAACACCCAGTTCGAACGGGTCTACGACCTACCGGAGCGGGTGTTCCCGGTCGAGGTGCTGGCGGCGGCCACTCCCTCGCTCGAGGAGTCGGCGGTGGGGCTGATCCGGCGCTCGGCGCAGGCGCTCGGGGTGGCGTCGGAGTTCGGTCTGCGCGACTACTTCCGGTTACGCCCGGCGATGGCTCGGACCGGTATCGCCGCCCTCGTCGACGCGGGCGAGCTGCTCGCCGTCACCATCGAGGGTCAGGACCGCCCGGCGTACCTGTGGCATCGAGCCGTGCTGCCGCGTCGGGTCGCGGCGCGTGCCCTCTTCAGCCCGTTCGACTCGCTGATCTTCGAACGCGCCCGGCTCGAGCAGCTCTTCGACTTCGGCTACCGGATCGAGATCTACGTCCCCGAGCCCCGGCGGATCCACGGTTATTACGTCTACCCCTTCCTGCTGGGCGATCGTTTCGTCGCCCGGGTCGACCTGAAGGCCGACCGGGCCCGTGGCGTACTCCGGGTGAATTCGGCGTGGTCGGAGGACGGGCAGGATCCCGCGTACGTCAGCGAGGAACTGATGGCCGAGCTCGAGTCGATGGCCGAGTGGCTCGGGTTGGCCGACATCGAGGTGCGGCCGCGTGGAGATCTCGCTCCGACGCTCGGCCAGGTCGGGCGGCGACGGTGAGGGCCTACCATGGTCTGCGGCGCGCCCAGGTGTGTGCGTCGGATCAAGCTCGGGCATCCGGGTGTGGACGAGTAAGGGAGCCAGTTTCGTGGCGTTGATGGACAGGCTGCTCCGGGTCGGCGAGGGCAAGTTGCTCAAACAGCTCAAGGGCATCGCCAACCAGGTCAACTCGATCGAGGACGACTTCGTCGAGATGAGTGACGAGGAGCTCCAGGGGCAGACCGCCGACTTCAAGTCGCGTTATGAGAAGGGCGAGACGCTCGAGGCGCTGCTGCCCGAAGCGTTCGCGACGGTACGCGAAGCCAGTCGCCGCGTGCTCGACAAGCGTCACTTCGACGTCCAGCTCATGGGTGGCGCCGCGCTGCACCTGGGCAACATCGCCGAGATGAAGACCGGCGAGGGCAAGACCCTGGTCGCCACGCTGCCGTCCTACCTCAATGCCATCACGGGCCGCGGGGTCCACGTGGTCACGGTCAACGACTACCTCGCCAAGTTCCAGTCCGAACAGATGGGCCGGATCCACCACTTCCTCGGGCTCGAGGTCGGCGCGATCCTGTCCCAGATGACCCCGGCCGAGCGCCGCAAGGCCTACCACGCCGACGTCACCTACGGCACCAACAACGAATTCGGCTTCGACTACCTGCGCGACAACATGGCGCTCACCCTCGACGACTGCGTCCAGCGGGAATACCATTTCGCGATCGTCGACGAGGTGGACTCGATCCTCGTCGACGAGGCCCGGACCCCGCTGATCATCTCCGGCCCGGCCGAGGATTCGCATCGGTGGTATCCCGAGTTCGCCAAGTTGGTCGACCGACTACGCCGCGACGAGCACTACGAGGTCGACGAGAAGAAGCGCACCGTCGCCATCAACGAGAACGGCATCGACGTCGTCGAGGACCGGCTCGGCATCCACAACCTCTACGAGTCGGCCAACACCCCCCTGATCTCCTACTTGAACAATGCGATCAAGGCCAAGGAGCTGTTCAAGCTCGACCGCGACTACGTGGTCATCGACGGCGAGGTCCTGATCGTTGACGAGCACACCGGCCGCACGCTGATCGGGCGACGCTATAACGAGGGTCTGCACCAGGCCATCGAGGCCAAGGAGCGGGTCGAGATCCGCGACGAGTATCAGACGCTGGCCACGATCACCCTGCAGAACTTCTTCCGGATGTACGAGAAGCTCTCCGGGATGACCGGCACGGCAATGACCGAGGCCTCGGAGTTCCAGAAGATCTACGGGCTCGGCGTGGTGCCGATCCCCACCAACAAGCCGATGATCCGCGACGACCAGCGCGACCTGATCTTCCGCACGGAGGAGGCGAAGTTCGCCGCGATCGTCGCGGACGTCGCCGCGCGGCACGAGAAGGGCCAGCCGGTCCTCATCGGGACGGCGTCGGTGGCCAAGTCGGAGCTGCTTTCCAAGCAGCTCAAGCAGGCCGGGGTCAAGCACGACGTGCTGAACGCCAAGCAGCACGAGCGGGAAGCGGCGATCATCGCGCTCGCCGGCCGCAAGGGCGCGGTCACGGTCGCCACCAACATGGCCGGCCGTGGCACCGACATCATCCTCGGGGGTAACGCCGAATTCCTCGCCGACCGGTTGCTTCAGGACCAGGGGATCGACCCGCTCGAGCACGCGGAGGAGTACGAGAAGCAGTATCCCGCGATTCTCGACGAGCTCGAGGAGCAGGTGGGGGCCGAGCACGAGGAGGTCGTCCAGGCCGGCGGTCTGTATGTGGTCGGGTCGGAGCGGCACGAGTCGCGACGGATCGACAACCAGTTGCGTGGTCGATCCGGCCGGCAGGGCGACCCGGGGGAGAGCCGGTTCTACCTGTCGCTCGGCGACGACCTGATGCGGCTGTTCAAGTCCGACATTGTCGAGTGGGTGCTGCAGGCGCTCAAGATGCCCGACGACGTGCCGATCGAGAACAAACGGGTGTCGAGTTCGATCGCCAGCGCCCAGGGCCAGGTCGAGGCGCAGAACTTCGAGATCCGCAAGAACATCCTGAAGTACGACGATGTGATGAACCGCCAGCGGCACGCCGTCTACGGCGACCGCCGCAAGGTTCTCGAGGGCGCCGATGTCGAGTCGCGGCTGCGGAGCACGGTCGACACCGTGGTCGAGCAGTACGTGGTCGGAGCGACCGGCGGTTTCGCCGAGGACTGGGATCTCGAGCAGCTCTGGACGACGATGAACACCCTCTACCCGGTGTCGCTCAAGCGCTCCGACTACGAGGAGGACGACGATCTGGAGCAGGCGACGCTGATCGCCGACTTCAAGGCCGACGCTCAGGCCGCGTACGACCGGCGTGAGGAGGAGCTCGGCGCGGACGTGATGCGCGAGCTCGAGCGGCGGGTGCTGCTGACCGTGCTCGACCGGAAGTGGCGCGAGCACCTCTACGAGATGGACTACCTCCGTGAGGGCATCGGCCTCAGGGCCATGGCCCAACGCGATCCGCTGGTGGAGTACCAGCGTGAGGGCGGCGACATGTTCAACTCCATGATGGAAGCCTTCATGGAGGAGGTCGTCGGGTTCGTGTTCCACCTCGAGGTGGAAGTCACCGAGACCCCGACGGTCGGCGTCGTCACCGGTCAGAACGGCCAGGCCGTTCAGATCGGACGCCACGGCCACCAGGCGCGGCACCTGATCGAGTCGGGGCCCGACCCGGACGGTCCCGGCGTGGCGATCCAGGAGGTCGACGAGGAACTGGTCGACGAGTTGGAGGATGAGGAGTCCGACGAGGCGGTCGAGCCGGTGGCGGCCCGTCCGCAGGTCAAGGCCAAGGGTCTCGAACCGGCCAAGCGGCGGGCACTGAGCTACTCAGCTCCGGCCGAGGACGGCTCGCTGGCCACGGCGGGTTCGTCGTCGGCGAGCGCGGACCCCTACGCCGGCACCGGCCGTAACGCCGCCTGCCCGTGTGGTTCCGGGAAGAAGTACAAGATGTGCCACGGGCGGTCGGCCAGCTGATCCTGGGTGGGCGGTGGGAACGAGCCGAGCCGAGCCGTGGCTCCGACGAGTGGGGCCGTAAGCGCGTCTTCGCGAGTTGGGTGACTCTCGCCGTGCTGACGGCTCGGCGATCCCGTCAGGCTGTCCCGAGAAGTTATCCACAGATTCGGTGAGAGCACTTCCCTTCGCTCGTCCCGCGCGCCGACAGTGGGTGGTCTGACCACCTCGAGGGAGACCCCATGACGCTCGCCACCCGCTCGAGCATCCGGCCGTTGATCGACAGCCGGCCGCCGGTGATCGAGCCCCGAGCTTCGGCGCCACGGTCGGTGTCGCCGGATCAGCTTCCGCTCGACCTGTGGCCAGAAGAACCGAGCGTGGACGTGGCGCCCCCGGGTGGATCGGTCCGGCTCGTCCGCGGCCTCTGGACGGTCGAGCCGCGGGCCGATCTGCCCGACGCCGTGAGCTGGAGCCACACCCTCGCTCCGGCGGTGCTGCAGGCCATGTTGGGCCAGCGCCCGGCCGCCCAGCTCAACCGCTGGCTCGGCGAATCGGTGTCGGCCGAGGTGATCCGGCGACAACGGCAGCGGCTGGTCGGCGAGGAGCGGGTCACCCTCGGGGTGCGGGTCAGGTCGCTCCGGCTGGCCCATCCCCAGTGTGAAGCGGCCGAAGGCGCAGCCGTGCTGCTGGTGGGGCGGCGCCCCGTGGCGGTCGCGTTCCGGCTCGAAGCCCGCGGTCAGCGGTGGCTGTGCACCGCGTACGAGCTCGGGCGGCAGCCGGGCTGAAGGGCTCGGGACGTCAGGCGATGACCGAGGACTGGATCGAATAGTGCGAGGCGGGGTAGACGTGGCGGCCGAACTCGACGAACTGACCGACGTCGTCGTACGCGATCCGGTCGACGGTCAGGCAGGCCGCCGGGACGGTCTCGGCCAGCAGCCCGGATTCCTCGTCGGTCAGCAACCGGGCGGAGATCTGTTGGTGGGCGATCTTCAGGTTGACCCCGAGGGCCCGCAGACACGCGTACAGCCCCTTCGTGGTGACGTCGTCGGCGCTGATGGCGTACCGCAGCGGAAGGAAATTGGTGAGGATGGCGAGCGGTACCCCGTCCGCCAGCCGCAGCCGGCGTAGCTGGTGGAACTCGGTGTCGCCGATCCCGGCCGCGTGCAGGGCGTCGGCGATGTCGTCGTCGACGGGTCCGGTGCTGAATTCGAGGAGCCGGGTGCTGGGGACCTTACCGGCCTCGAGCAGATCGTCGTTGAGGCTGCTGAGTTTCTCGTCGCGGCGGAACTGCGCCCCGACCACCTGGGTGCCGACGCCGCGCTTGCGGACCAGCAGGCCCTTTTTGACCAGCTCGTGGATGGCCTGTCGGGCGGTCGGACGCGACAGACCCAGGCGACTGGTCAGCGAGAGCTCGTTCTCCAGCCGATCGCCGGGGGCGAGAGCGCCGGTGTTGATGGCGTTCTCGATCGACTGCGCGAGCTGGTGATAGAGCGGCACCGGAGAATTACGTTCGAGCCGGATGTCGAGTTCGCGCATCGTCGGCCCATCGTTCATGTCGAAAGCATAGAGGTCGACTCTTGTCCGACGGCCTGGGCAACGGCGATTGTTACGACAAAGACCCCCGGTGGCCGGTCGGTCGGGCGCGGTCGTGTTGACTCGTCCGGAAGGCTCGCGACGTCCGCGGGTCAGTGAATCGAGGGGTGATCGATGGTCAGCGCGGCCAAACTCGCGTACCGCCCGGTCGGGATCGTCAGCAGCGTGGTGGCCGGCGCCGTGGCGAGCGCAGTGTTCAAGCAGATCTGGAAGCGGATCGCCGACGAGGGCGACGCCCCGGATGCCTTGCAGTCGGAGTATCCCCTGCGGCAGATCCTCATCGCAGCCACCATCCAGGGCGCCATCTTCGCGCTGGTCAAGGCGCTGGTCGACCGCGGCGGCGCCCGCGGGTTCCAGAAGCTGACGGGGTCCTGGCCGGGAGACTAAAAGGTCGGCGCCGGCGTAGCCCGGGCATCACCGCTGGTCAGGGCGAGAACAACAGCACCAGACCGGCGGTGGTGTAGCCGATCATCACCACCAACATCGGCCACTGCGCGCGGAAGGTCTTGGCCGGCGGCGCCAGTCGAAGCGCCTTCTCGTGGGCGGTGACGATGCCGACGACATGGCCGGTCACGATCGCGAGGAGTTGGATCACCGCGATCGCCGTCGGGTGGTCGAACAAGGCGGAGTTGACGCCCATCTCGGCTGAGCCGAACACATTCCAGCCGCGGCCCAAGGGGTCGGAGAAATGGATCGCGGTTCGTTGCCCCTCGATGACCAGCAGGGTCGTGTAGTGGGCCACCGCGTACCCCACCACGATCGGGACCAGCGACCCGGCCATCAGGCGTGGGTACGCGGCAGTCGGTAGATCCCCGCCGCGACCCATCCAGGCCGCCGCAGCGCTGAAGCTGCCTCCGATGAGCACGATCATGACAATGATCCCGGCACTCGCCCAGACCATCGAGGGCAGCTCCGAGCTCTGCACGGTGCGGATCCACCAGCTGGTATTGGCGAAACTGTCGAAGGCGGTGCTACCGAGCAACGCAGCGACCACCCCGACGGCGCCGCTCGGGGGGTTCCACGCGGTCAGCCCGGCCACCGGGTTGCCCAGGGTGAGCTGACGGGTGTCGGGGTCCCGCCGCCACGGCGAAAGGTGAGCGACCGTGCTCGCGTACGCCTCGAACGGCTCGGCCGCGCTGATCCAGCGGCGCCCGAAGACGACCGCACCGATGACGATGACGGTCAGCCAAGCGACGGCCCAGAGCCGCAGGACGTCGAGCGAGGTCCGCTCCGGTTGGACGAGCTCGAGCCAGCCGAAGCCGAACAGACCGACGGCCGCCGGCCACACCCCGATCCGCTTCGGCAACCGGACTAGACCCTGGTCGGGGTCGGTGCGCGCCAATCGGCACACCAGCAGATGGACCGTCCGCAGTGGATTGGAGGCTCGCCAGAACCGTCCGAGCAGCAGCGACAGTGGGACCAAGCCCACCCACATCCAGACATACACGAAGCCGAAGACCGGGTTGGTCAGGTCATTCCGGCCGAGTAGCAGCGCCAGCGCCGCCCAGGCGTACACCAGCAGGATGACCACCCGGGCCAGCCGTGACACCCAGAGTCGGTCGACGAACCGGGTGAGCCGCGGGAGGGGAATCCCGCCGACCCGGGTGTAGCGGGGGCTACGCCAGGCAAAGATCAAGACGACGAACGACACGATCAGAGCGATCCCCGCACCGGCCACCACGAACGGGAACGGCAACGGTAGATCGTGGCGCGAGGCGATCCCGTGGAGGGGAATCAGCATGACAGTGCCTGATCAGCGGGCATTCAGGATCACGATCACCTTCCTGAGGTGGTGCGACTCGACCTCGAAACTGCCGGGGCTGGTGAGCGTTACCGAACCGGTTGCCGGCTGACCGGCCTTGACCTCGAGCTCGTAGCCGTCGCCAGAGGTGTGGGCGTGAATCTCGTCCTCCTCGTCGCTGGTCACGTTGAACACCACGGTGGTGCCCACGGTGGTGTCGATCTTGCGGCCGTTGGGTTGGACCTGGCCGTCCGCGATGGCGATGTCCACGATGAGCTGGGCGGCGGTGGAGGAGGCGGCCGTGGGCCCGGTCGTGGCGGCGGATGGCGCGGTGCTCGACGGGCCGTCAGCGGGAGTGGGTGCCGGCGTGCACGCGGCCAGAGCGAGGGTCAGCGTGGCGGTGGCCGCGCGGGCGGCGAGAGCTCGGCTGGGAGTGGGCACGAGAGATCCTCCTGGTCGTGGGAACGGGGGCCGGCCGTCCGGCCGGGCCCCGCATGGCTCACGATCGAGGCTGCGCCAGTGTTCCCGGACGATTCGTGCTCCGGTAGTACCGTAAGGGACCGAATCGGATCTGAACGTTCGAGAGGACACGCGATGCCAGAGCGACTCAGCCCGCTCGAGGTGTCGTTGCTGGCCCTCGACACCGCTCATACCCCTGGTCACGTGGGAACCGTCGACATCTTCGACGCCGGGCCGCAGGGATTCGACTACGAGCGGCTGATCGGCCTGATCCGCGACCGGATCGCTTATGTCCCGCGGTACCGGCAGCGGGTTCGGGGCGTCCCCGCCCGCCTGGCCGGCCCCATCTGGGTCGACGACGACAGGTTCGATCTGACCTTCCACGTCCGGCGTTCGGCGCTTCCGCGGCCGGGAACGCCCGAGCAATTGCGCGAGTTCGTCGGGCGGATCCTCGCTCGTCGACTGGACCGGTCGCGGCCGCTGTGGGAGGTCTATCTCGTCGAGGGGCTGGCCGACGACCGGTTCGCCCTGGTCACCAAGTCGCACCTCGCGCTGGTGGACGGGATCGACACCGTCGACATCGGTCAGGTTGTGCTCGATGCGGCGTCCGAGCCGCACGCCATGGGTGGCAGCACCGAGTGGCACCCGCTGCCCGAGCCGACCGACGGCGAACTGCTCGCGGGCGCGGTGTGGGAGGGTCTGCAGGATCCGGCCCAGGCGGTGGAGAACCTGCGTGGCGCCATGACCGGCGCGCTCGGCGTCGCGGTGGCGGTGGGCGAGGCGGTCGGCGGCGTCGGAGGGATACTCGGCGACCTGGCCGGTGACGCCCTGCGCGGCCGCCGTCCACCGCCCGGATCACCGCTGAGCGGTGTGGTATCCGAACAGCGCCGATTCGCTACCGTGCGGCTGCCGCTAGCCGATCTCAAGGCCGTGCGCGCCGAGCACGAGCACACCATCAACGACGTGGTCCTGGCTATGATCGCCGGCGGTCTGCGCGGGTGGTTACTGACCCGTGGCGAATCCGTCGCGCCGGGTCGGGCACTCACGGCCCTGGTGCCGATGAGCGTCACCGAGGAAGAGGGCGAGCCCACCTCGCTCGGCAGCCAGGTCGCCCCGCATCTCCAGATGCTGCCGATCGGTGAGCCCAATGCGTTGATGCGCCTGCATCAGGTGGCCTTCGGGACCCAGGCGCACAAGGACACCGGCCGCGCCGTCGACGCGCGCTCGCTGTCCGACATCGCGGGCTTCGCGCCGGCCACCCTGCACGCGCTCGGCGTACGCGTTTCGACCGAGGTGATGCGCAAGTCGCACGACCTGGTCATCACCAACGTGCCCGGTCCGCAGGTTCCGCTGTACGCGTGCGGCTCGGAACTGACGGCCAGCTATCCGGTGCTGCCCCTGTCGGCCGGGCGTCTGCTGGCCATCGGCGTGACCTCGTACAACGGCGAGGTCTTCATCGGTCTCACCGCCGACCGAGACGCGGTCCGCGATCTCGACGTGCTGACCCAGTGCCTGTGTGACTCGCTCGAAGAACTGCTCGACACCACCGTCCGCGCCTCCTCGGCGCGTCAGCCCACCCGGAAGGCCTCCGCTTCGGCCCGTCGCGCCGCGGCGAAGAAGGCCGCCGCTCGCGCTGAAGCCCGGAAGGCCTCCGCCCAGAAGCGGACGGCCGTCCGTAACCTGGTGACCGGCGCGACCTCGCGTCCGGAGTCCCGCCCGGTCGCGGAAGCCAGCGCGGCGGTCGATCCGGTGCCGGTCACGCCGCTGTCGGTGGTGGATCAGCCCGACAGGCTGAACCCCGCGGTCGACCGTACGACGAAAGCCGAGGCCGTCACGGCGCCCGCATCGGTCGAACCGGGCCCGCCGCTCGAAGCACCGCTCGCATCGCCGGTCATCGACCGGGGGGAGGATCGGTCTTCGTGATGGTGTTCGTCCCGCTCGCGCACGCGTCGGCTGTCCAGTTGCGCTCCGGCGTCGACCTCGGTTCGGTGGTCGGATGCCGGCCCACGCCGAGTCTGTTTGCTGACCTCGGCCGGGACGCCTCCGAGGAGGAAGCCGATTACGCGGCGCTGAACTATGCCGGCATCCTCGCGCTGACCGTGGCCGACGACCCACGCCGCTTGGTGCTCGCCGCCGCGGTCGAGGACAGCCAGGTCGGCGATCGGCGTACGCCCTTCGGGCAGGTCGACGTGTTGGGTCTGCGCTGGTCGCAGGTGACGTCCCTGTTCGCCGACGAAGCCGGTGGCCTCGATGCGGTGGCTTCGGCTCGGGCTGCAGCGGGCCCGGATCTCGAACGCACCCTGACCGACCCAGCGGTCGTCGCTTTGCTGGACGGACTCGATCTGCTCTGGTTCGCGACCGATGAACTCGACGACCTCGCAGTGGCAGACTGACCGCATGCCACGATCGATCTGGAAGGGTGCGATCTCCTTCGGGCTGGTCACGATCCCGGTCAAGCTCTTCTCAGCGACCGAGGAGAAGGACATCAGCTTCCGTCAGGTGCATCCCGAGGACGGCGGCCGGATCAAGTACCGGCGGGTCTGCGAGAAGTGCGAGCGCGAGATCCCTTTCACCGAGATCGCCAAGGGTTACGAGATGGCCGACGGCCGCATGGTCATCCTGGAGAAGGAAGACTTCGACAACCTTCCGCTGACCACGACGAAGGCGGTCGAAGTGGTGCAGTTCGTGGCCGAGGGCGAAGTCGACCCGACCTACTTCAACAAGACCTATTACATGGAAGCCGACGGACCCGGGGTTAAACCGTACGTCCTGCTCCGCGACGCGTTGCTCAAGAGCGGTCAGTGCGCCCTGGTCAAGGTCGCGCTCCGGTCCCGCGAAGCGTTGGCGTTGATCCGACCGGTCGACGGCGTACTGCGGATGCACACGATGTTGTGGCCGGACGAATTGCGGGACGGCGCGTTCGCCGCCCCACCGGTCGAGGTGAAGGTGTCCGACGCCGAGGTGGCGATGGCGCAGTCGTTCATCGACGCGCTGAGCGGGGACTTCGCACCCGAGGAGTACACCGACTCCTACCGCGAGGCGCTCGAGACGGTCGTGCGTTCCAAGGCCGAAGGAGTGCCCCTGGCCGCGGAGTCCGAAGCGCCTAAGGAGGCCGAGGTGGTCGACCTGGTCGCGGCGCTCCGCGCCTCGGTGGAGGCGGCGAAGAAGCGCAGAGAAGCGGCGCAGGCTGCGAAAGCGGTCTAGCGGATTCCTGGGAGCTGACTGATATTCGCTTCTCTGTTCGAAAACTGTCGGTGGTGGGTGCGACGCTACCGATATGGACGATGACGGAGGGCCGCCGAGCGCGGCAGACGTGGGTGCGGCGAGGCGGTCAGCCGCCGTGGCCGCGGCGCACTTGGAGGCGGTGACGGCAGCGTTCGCGGCCGGGCGTGCGGCGGAGCTGAGCGAACGCGCTCGAGAGCTCGGTTCGGGCCGGTGGCCGCGGATCGGCGAATTCGTCGCCGACGAGTTGTCGGTCGTGTTGCGCGAGCAGCCCTTCTCGGTGCAGATGCAGTTGGCGCGTTCGCGACGTCTGGCCTCGGATCTGCCCTCGGTCTGGGCGGCGTATCGGCGCGGCGAGGTCGACCCGGAGCAAGTCCGGGTGATCGACCGGGTCGCCCGGAGGGTCGCCGAGCCGTCTACTTTGACCGCCATCGACGAGCAGGTGGTCGGCGCCGCGCAGACCCGGTCCCCGAAGCAACTGCGGAGTTGGCTGCTGCGCCTCGTCGTGGCGCTCGAACCGCTGGCATTCGCCGCGCGACACCGGAAGGCGCTGGCCGAGCGTCGGGTGACGGTGGTGCAGGGGGTCGATGGGATCGGCTACGTCACCGGTGAGGTCTCGGCCGAGGACGCCGCCGACATCGACGCCCTGCTGGCTGCCGCTGCCCGTCAGCTGGGCGCCTCTGATCCGCGGTGCGAGCAACAGCGCCGCTCGGATCTTTTCGCCGATCTCCTGCTGGGTCGGGTCCGCATCGACGACGGGGAACTCGACGACGCCTCGGTGTCCGAACCCGTGTCCGACCCGCAGGGTGCTGTGGCGCGGGCGTGGCTGGAGGTCGAGGACATCGACCCCGAGACCGGCGAGTTGCTCGGCGTACGCCGGGTCGCGGTCGACGCAGACGGGGAGCCGATCGACAGCGGGCCGGAGCCGCAGCCCACCCTCACGTCGATCCGGCGACCGCGTACGGTCCGGATCGGGGTGGTCGTACCGCTGAGCAGCTTGCTCAATGCTGGTGACGCCCCCGGCGAGCTGGCCGACCGATCGGGTTTCGTCCCAGCCGAGGTGTTACGCCAGGCGATCGGCGAGGCGGAGGCCGCGGGCAACCAGGTGCTGTTCACCCGACTACTGACCGACGACGGGGGTCGGCTGCTCGACACCACCGAGCTGGGGCGGTTCCCCTCAGTCCGGTTGGCCGAGGCCATCCGGATCCGGGCGGGGACCTGTAGGTTCCCGACCTGTTCGGTGCCGGCCGATCGTTGCGACATCGACCATCACGAGCCGTATCCACTGGGCGCGACGGCCGCCCGCAACAACGACCCCGAATGCCGACGACATCACCGGGCCAAGACCTTCGCCTGGTTGGCCTCGGTGCGCGAGGACGATGCGGTGGAGTGGACCATGCCCGACGCGAATCGATATCGCTGTGTCGACGACCCGCTGCCGACCGGCCTGGCGGCCTGAGCCGGCAGGACTAGGCGAGGTCTGTGAACCCCCCCGCCCCGACGAACGGCGCGGGCCGTTGGTTCAGTGCGCCGTCAGCGAGCGAGCCAGCTGTCGCCGACCTTCTGCTGCGTGCGGAAGCCCGCCAGCACCGCCGGGGCAGCGGCCTGCTCGAGCTTCTTGCCCAGGAGCGGGATCGCGACCTTGAGCTCACCGGTCAGATTCATCGTGGTGCCGCGCCCACCGGGTCCGAGCAGCAACTTGCCCTTCAGGGTGACTGGCTGGCCCTTCACCGTCAGGTGGATGTCGCCGGTCCGTGCGCCGCCGGCGCCGGCGGGACCCCAGGTGATGTCCTCGATCACGGTCAGCTGCGGTCCGGTGAAGCGGGCCGCAGATGCGGGCGCGGCCAGCGTCCGGGTGGTCGAGGTCGTGGACCCGGAAACCTTGGCGTCATAGCTGATCGACTCGCTCGCGACGCAGACCTGCTCCTGGTAGGCCTGGTCGAGCAGCATCGCGTAGACGGCGTCGGGCTGAGCGGCGAAGTCGAGGGAGGTCGAGATGTCCATGCGGGCCATGATGTCAGGATGGCGACGAGACGACGCCCCGACGCGTCGGCACCGCCGAGTATCCGCAAGGCTTAAGGTCGAGCAATCGCGCCAGACATCGGAGTCGGGCGAGTGAAGGATCAGGACACAGACGTGACGACATTCGAAGTCGAGCTGGAACGCGAAAAGGCCGAGAAGATCAGCGAGGTCGCCCAGCGCGGTGGACAGCTGGCAGAGGAGCTGGGTCAGGACCCGGCCGCGGTCACCACCTTCCTGCACCACTATTTCCGCCACGTCGACGCCAACGACGTGGACGAGCGGACGGTCGACGATCTGCTGGGGGTGGTGGCGAGTCACTATCGCGCGGCGCTCCAGCGTCCGGCCGGACAGCCCGTCATCTCCGCCCGTACGCCGAGTCAGTCCGACGACGGTTGGACCGCGGGCGGTGCAACGATCGTGCAGATCGTCACCGACGACCGACCCTTTCTCGTCGATTCGGTGACATTGGAGGTGCTTCGGCAGGGATGGAGCATCCGCGAGGTCTTCCACCCGCAGTTCTACGTCCGGCGCAGCCCCGACGGCACCATGGGTACTGTCCTCACCGCGGCGGAGGCAGGGGGGGACGGGTCGGCGATCCGGGAGTCCTGGATGCACCTGGAGATCCTCCCGCCAGAGCGACCGGCCAAGCCCGAGGAGTTGGTGCCCGAGCTCGAGCGTGGGTTGCTCGAGGTGTTGCATCTCGTCGAGGAGTCGGTCGAGGACTGGCAGAAGATGATCACCCGGGCGGAGGAGACGATCGAACTCCTCAAGGACCCGGCGAACGTGGCCGACCGCGCGGACGATGCAGCGCTGGCCTGCGAGCTCCTCGCCTGGCTCAACACCAACCACTTCACCTTCCTCGGCTACCGCGAGTTCAAGCTGCACGGCGACGAGCAGGACGAGTACACGATCGAGCCCGTGGTTGGCACCGGGCTCGGGATGCTCCGGTCGGAAGCGGGCGCGGCCACGGCGTTCCATGCGCTCCCGCAGCCCCACACCCGGCACTACCTGATGCTCATCACCAAGGACGACTACCGGTCGCGGATCCACCGACCGGCCTATCTGGACTACCTGGGTTTCCGGTTGTTCGGTCCCGACGGCAAGCCGGTCGCCGAGCGCCGGTTCCTGGGCCTGTTCTCGTCCAGCGCCTATTCCGAGAGTGTCAGCCGCGTCCCGGTGATCCGGCAGAAGGCCGCGGACGTGCTCGCGTACTCGGGCTACGACGAGAACAGTCACGGCGGCAAGGCGGTGCTCGACGTCCTCGAGGACTACCCGCGCGATGAGCTGTTCCAAACCCCGCGGTCGCAGCTGGCTCCGGTCGTCGAGCGGATCGCTCACCTCAAGGAACGCCGCCAGGTGCGGATGTTCGTGCGCCGGGACCCCTACGGGCGTTACCTGTCCTGCCTGGTCTTCCTCCCGCGCGACCGCTACACCACGGCCGTCCGCAAGCGGATGGAGGACGTGCTGCTGCGCAATCTTGGTGGGGAATCGATCGACTACAGCGCCAAGGTGTCCGAGTCGGTGCTGGCCCGGCTGCACTTTGTGGTCCGGATGCCCGTCGGCATGTCGATGGGGGAACCCGACGTACGGGCCCTCGAACGTGAGCTGACTGCGGCGACCCGTTCGTGGAACGACGAGTTCGCCGATCAGCTCGCCACCCTCGAGCACGCCGGTGAGATCACGTCGTTGGTGGGCGCGCTGCCCGAGGGTTACAAGGAGGACTACACCCCCAAGCAAGCGGTCCTCGACCTGGGCGCATTGAACGCGCTGAGCGGCGAGGCGGACATGTCGATGGCCATGTTCGTGCCCGATCGTGCGGTCGACGAGGCCGATCTGCGCTTGAAGATCTTCCGTCGGGACGAGTCGATGTCGCTGTCCAAGGTGCTTCCGCACCTGTCGCTGCTCGGGGTGGACGTCATCGACGAGCGACCGTACGAGCTGGAGCTGGAAGGCGACCGCCGCGCGTTCATCTACGACTTCGGGGTCACTGTCCCCGGCGGTGACCAGGCGGTGCGCGAGCGCTGGGATCTCAGCGCCCGCCGGCAGTTCATGGACGCCTTCGCCGCCTCGTACGCGGGTCGCAGCGAATCCGACGCGTTCAACATGCTGGTCATGCGCGCCGATCTGCCCTGGCGTGAGGTCAGCGTGCTGCGGACGATCGGGCGTTACCTGCGCCAGGCCGGTATCACCTACAGCCAGACCTACATCGCCCACTCGCTCGGAGCGAACGTCGACCTGGTCCGGTTGCTCGTGGAGTTCTTCCGGACCCGGTTCGACCCCGAGCTGGGGGTCGACGACGACCACCGGGCCACCCGCTGCGAGGAGCTGCGCAAGGGCATCGAGCGCGGCCTCGACGACGTCGCCAGCCTCGACCACGACCGGATCATTCGGCTGTACGCCTCGGTGATCGGCGCGATCCTACGGACCAACGCCTACGCCGCCGACCGTCAGACGATCGCCTTCAAGCTGTTGCCGCGCGAGTTGCCCGACCTGCCCGAGCCGCGGCCGCTGTTCGAGATCTTCGTCTACTCGCCGCGCTTGGAGGGCGTCCATCTGCGCTTCGGATCCGTCGCCCGCGGCGGGCTGCGCTGGTCCGATCGCGCCGAGGACTTCCGCACCGAGATCCTCGGGCTGGTCAAGGCGCAGATGGTCAAGAACGCGGTGATCGTCCCGGTGGGCGCCAAGGGCGGTTTCTACGCCAAGCACCTGCCCGACCCGAGCGTCGATCGCGACGCCTGGCTCGCGGAAGGGGTGGCCTGCTACAAGCTGTTCATCACCAGCTTGCTCGACCTGACCGACAACATCGTCGATGGCCAGGTCGTGCCTCCGCGGGGGGTGATCCGCTATGACAGCGACGACCCCTACCTGGTCGTCGCCGCCGACAAGGGCACCGCGACGTTCTCCGACATCGCCAACGCCATCTCGGTCGAGTCCGGCTTCTGGCTCGGCGACGCGTTCGCTTCCGGTGGCTCGGTCGGCTACGACCACAAGGCGATGGGCATCACGGCCCGGGGAGCATGGGAATCGGTCCGGCGCCACTTCCGCGAACGCGGGATCGACTGCCAGACGACCGATTTCACCTGCGTCGGCATCGGTGACATGAGCGGTGACGTGTTCGGCAACGGCATGCTGCTCAGCCGGCACACCTTGCTGGTCGCAGCGTTCGACCACCGCCACGTCTTCATCGACCCGCATCCCGATGCCGCACGCAGTTGGCAGGAGCGGGCCCGGATGTTCGCCCTGCCGCGCTCGAGCTGGGCCGACTACGACCAGAGCCTGATCTCCGAAGGCGGCGGGATCTTCCCCCGGACGGCCAAATCGATCCCGATCACCCCGCCGATGCGCGATGTCCTCGGGATCGAAGCCTCGGTCAAGGCGTTGTCGCCGGCTGAACTGATCACCGCCTGCCTCAAGGCACCCGTCGATCTGCTGTGGAACGGGGGCATCGGCACCTACGTCAAGGCCACCGTCGAGACCCACGCCCAGGTCGGGGACAAGGCCAACGACGGTCTCCGGGTGAACGGGGCCGATGTCCGCGCCGAGTGCGTGGGGGAAGGTGGCAACCTGGGTCTGACGCAGCTGGGACGGATCGAGTACGCCACCAAGGGTGGTCGGATCAACACCGACTTCATCGACAACTCCGCCGGGGTCGACACGTCGGACCACGAGGTCAACATCAAGATTCTGCTCACCGCCGAGGTGGCGGCCGGGCGGCTCACGATGGCGGACCGCGACGCGTTGCTGGCCTCGATGACCGACGAAGTGGGCCGGTTGGTGCTAGCGCACAATTACGACCAGAACCTGGCACTGGCCAACAGTGTCTACCAGGCGTCGTCGATGGCCGGGGTCCACGAGGACTGGATGGAACGACTGGCCGATCAGGGCCTGCTCGACCGGGACATCGAGTTCCTGCCGTCGACCGACGCCATGGAGGCCCGCCGCAGCAGTCACAAGGGCTTGACCGCGCCGGAACTCGCGGTTCTGCTCGCCTACACCAAGATCATCATCGAGGACGAGATCCTCACCACCGATCTGCCCGACGACCCCTATCTGCTCAACCGGCTGACCAACTATTTCCCGAGCAAGCTGCGTGACCGCTACGCCGATCGGATGGCCGAGCACCGGCTGCACCGCGAGATCATCACCACCGTCGTGGTCAACCAGTTCGTCAACCAGTCCGGGATCTCCTGCTACCACCGGTTGTCCTCAGAGACCGGCGCGGCCGAGGCCGACGTGATCCGAGCCCAGATCGCCGCCCGGGCCATCATCGGGGCCGACGAGCTCGATGCCGCCATCAAGGCGCTCGATCACCAGATCGAAGCGAAGGTCCAGACCTCCGCCCGGATGGAGGTGCGGACGCTCGTCGAGCGGGCGACCCGCTGGTTGATCAACAACCGCCGCCGCCCGATCGACATCGGCGACGCGGTCGACCAGCTCGCCGGCGGGATGCTGGCCGTGCGCCGGGCCCTCCCGCAGGTCCTCAGCGGGCGGGACCAGGACGCGTACGAGAAGCGCCTCTCGACCCTGCGGTCCTCGGGTCTGCCCGACGAGCTGGCCAGTCAGATCGCTGGCCTACCGGCCGCGTACGCGGGTCTCAGCATCGTCTTGACCGCGGCCCGGCAGCAGCTGGATCCGTTGGTCGTCACCGAGGTGCACTTCCAGCTGGGGCAGCGGCTGGGCCTCGACCGGTTGTTGACCCGCGTGGTCGAGCTGCCGCGGGATGACCGCTGGCAGACGATGGCCCGAGCGGCACTGCGCGACGACCTCCACACCGTGCACGCCCGGCTGACCGCTGACGTGCTCGAGATCGAAGCGGCGGAGCAGAGCCCGAAGGACCTGGTGGCGGCGTGGGAGAAGGCCAACCCGGCGGTCGCCGAGTCGGTCCGGACGTTGCGCTCCATCACCGCCAGTCGGGCCGACCTGGCCCGGGCATCGGTGGGGCTCCGTGTGGTCCGAGGACTGCTGCCGACCCTGGGTTGACCCGCTCCGGGGCCGAGCATCACGGGGGTGGCGTGAAAGGATCGAACCATGCGGATCGACCTGCACGCCCACTCGTCGGTCTCCGACGGCACCGACACCCCGGCCGAGCTGGTCCACGCGGCCCGCGACGCCGGCCTCGATGTCGTTGCGCTGAGCGATCACGACACGTTCGACGGTCTCGACGAGGCCGTCCGCACCGGCGAGGAACTCGGGATCGTCGTGGTCCGTGGGATGGAGCTGTCATGCTCCCGGTCGGGCAGCAGCATCCATCTGCTCGCCTACGGCGCCGACCCGACCGCGCCCGGCCTCGCGCGAGAGATGGAACTGGTGCGCGACGGGCGGATGGGCCGGCTGGCTGGCGTGGTGGCCAAGCTCGCCGAGCTCGGCGTCCCGGTGACCGAGGCCGAAGTGCTCGTCCAGGTCGGCGACAGCCCGTCGGTGGGTCGGCCGCACATCGCCGACGCGCTGATCGAGGCCGGACACGTACGCGATCGCAAGGAGGCGTTCGATCGCTTCCTGGCCGACGGGGGCCCCGCGCATGTGCACCGCTACGCGATCGGGGTCGAACGCGGGATCGACCTGGTCCACGAAGCCGGTGGTGTTGCCGTGATTGCGCACCCCTGGGGCCGGGGCCGCGAGCAGCTGCTGCCGCCTGAGGTGTTGCGGAGCCTGGTCGAGGAACACCAACTCGATGGACTCGAGGTCGACCACCACGATCACGACGCGGACACCCGGCACCGGCTGCGGAAGCTCACCGAGGAGCTCGGGGTCTTGGCCACCGGGTCCAGTGATTACCACGGCACGGGCAAGGTCGACCACGATCTGGGCAGCAACACCACCGCCCCCGACGTCTACGCCGAGATCACCCGTCGGTTCTCGGCCGCCGGTTCGAGCGCCAGCTCCGCGTAGATCTCCTCAAGCCACGACGCCGGCTCACCCATCCCGTCCAGTGCGTCGATCTGAGCCGTGAGTCGCTCGGAGCGCCATTCGCACGCAGCGAAGTCCATGGCCATCGCGAGCAGCATCGCGTGGTGATGCAGGATGGAGTCCAGCCCGGAACGCAGCTGACCGTCGCGCGGATGCGGGCACACCGGCAGGAGGTCGCGCAGCGCGAAGAACCTCCGGATCAGCGGTCCGGCGCTCGGCGCGATGACGCCCAACGACTCCCGCGCTCGGATTCCGCGGATCAGACCCTCCGCCCGATCCGAGCAGATCAGCGCCTCGGCCGCGATCCTCCGCAGCTTCGCCCTCACCTCTCGACGGTCGGGCGGTGCCGGTGGTCCCGCCCGATCGGTCAGCTCGGCCGGCCGGATCACGTGCCGGAGCAGTGCGAACACACCGCCAGGCTACGCCTCGAGTTCGGCGAGGTCAGCAACCTTGAGCTGCACCTTTGCGGCCGCTACGGTCTCGTCCAACAGGGTTCCGGCGGCAGACGCACGCATGAATCGGAGCCCAGGCGGCCGATCGTTGCCGAACGGGGTCCGAGAATCGTGGGGCTCGCCTATATTGCGAACAGCAGCCGTGCGGTTCAGGGGCCGAGCGGCACGCACAACGGGGGATTCCATGAACCATCGCATCATCGGTCGCTGGGCGCGCGTCGCCCTCGGGTTGGGGATCGTGTCGGCCGGAGCCGGCTTGACCGTAGCTCCCAGCTACGCCGCGGCCGACGCCAAGATCTACATCGTGCAGGGCCTGCCGGGCCTGGCCCTGGATGTCCGGGTCGACGGGAAAACCGTCGCGAAGGACGTCCGGACCGCTGGTATCGCCGGCCCGTTCAAGGTCGCGGCGGGGAGTCGCAAGATCACGTTCGCCGATGACGGAGACGTCGTCCTGGAGCGGATGTTCTCGGTCAAGGCGAAGTCGAGTTGGGACGTGGTCGTCCACCTCCCCGAGGCCGCCGACGGTGATCCGGTGGTGACGGTGTACTCCAACGACGTGTCACCGGTTCCGAAGGGGAAGTCGCGTCTGGTGGTGGCTCACACCGCGGCCGTCCCCGACGCCGACATCCGGGTCAACGGCGACGTGCTGTTCTCCAACATCGCCAACGGCGAAGCACTCAAGGTGACCGTCCCGGTGGCGACCTACAAGGTGGCCATCGTCCCGACCGGTAAGAAGAAGCCGGTGATCCTCGGTCCGATCAGCCTGACCGTGAAGGGCGGAGCGCTCAACCGGGTGTACGCCATCGGCGATCCGGCCAAGAAGACGATGAACGTCGCGGTCCACGTGCTCCCGGTCGACAGCCGGGGCTCCGACAAGCCCAAGCGGGTCGACACCGGCACGGGCGGTCAGGCGGTCGGTGACGACCCGACGTTCGCGGTCAAGCTCACCCGTTGATCCATCCGCCGCTGCGGCGGCTCATCGGAGCCGCCACCGCTCTCCTCGTGCTGGCCGGATGTGGGACCGGGCCGGACACCCGTGCGACCCCCGCACCGGCTGGTGCGGTCTCGGCGTCACCGACGGGAACCGTCTCCGCCGGGCCGACCGCGGCCGCTTCGGCGGCGTCCGCCGTGCCCAGCGCGGCGGTGGGTCGGACGGCGGACAGCGAGCGGGTCACCTTTGCCCCGACCCGGATCCGACTGCCCGGCGGCTCCGCCGCAGCCGTGATGCCGGCGGCGACCGTCGGCGGCATCCTTGCCGTGCCCGAGAACGTCGACCACGTGGGCTGGTGGGACGGCAGCGCGTACGCGGGTGATCCCTTCGGCACGACGGTGCTGGCCGGTCACGTCGACTCCGACACCCAGGGTCTGGGGTTTTTCGCCCGACTGCTCGAGGCGAAGGTGGGCGACCGACTGACGGTGTCCGCGGGCTCACACCGGGCGCGGTACCAGGTGACGTCGGTGCGCACGGTGACCAAGCAGGCCCTGTCGGCCGACACCCCGGCGTTCGACCAGAACGGCCGTCACCGACTCGTCCTGATCACCTGCACGGGCAATTACCAACGCGACCGCGGTGGCTACGACAGCAATCTGGTGGTCATCGCCGAGCCGGTGGGCCGAGCGCACTGAGCGCTGGCCACCCGGCCCTTTTGATCACTGGGCGGACGGGTCGCTGTCCGAGGAAGACTGGTTCGACTCGGCCGCGTCGACCCCACCCGCACCGCGGCGGCGGCGGCGTCGACGACGCTTCGGTGCGTCAGTGCCGGAGCCTTCGGTCGCCGTGGCCGCGCTGGGCGTGGTCGGTAGTTCATCGCTCACCGGTCGATCGGCCACGACGGCCGCCACCGGCGTATCGCTGGCCACGGCTGGTCCGGACTCGCTGGCGTCGGCCGCCTTGCCGTTGCGCAACCGCAGACGGCTCCGGGTCGACTTGGGGCGCTCACGATCGCGACGCGGGCGGCTGTCGGCACCGTTCTCGACGCCCGCCCGAGGCTCGGGGGCGCGCTCGGGGACGATCCGCCCCTTGGCACCGGGGTCGATTCCGAGGTCGTGATAGAGGTGCGCCGAGGTGGAGTAGGTCTCCTCCGGCTGCTCGAACGGCAACCCCAGGATGTTGTTGATGACTTTCCACCGGGTCTGGTCGGCCCAGTCGACGAAGGTGATCGCCACGCCGGACGCGCCCGCCCGGCCGGTGCGGCCGATCCGGTGCACATAGGTCTTGTCGTCTTCGGGGCACTGGTAGTTGATGACGTGGGTGACACCCTCGACGTCGATACCGCGGGCAGCGACATCGGTCGCCACGAGAACGTCGACTTCGCCACCGCGGAACTGCTTCAGCGCCTTCTCGCGCGCGACCTGGTTGAGGTCACCATGGATCGCGGTCGCCGAGAAGCCGCGCTCGGCCAAGTCGTCGCTGACCCGCTGAGCCGAGCGCTTGGTCCGGCAGAAGATCATCACCCGATTGCGGTTCTCCGCCTGCAGGATCCGGGCGACCACCTCGGGCTTGTCGAGGTCGTGGGCCTGGTAGACGAACTGCGCCGTGGTGGGCACCATGTTCTGCTCGCCCGCGGACTCAGCACGGATGTTGACCGGGTGGCGCAGGTGTTTGCGGGCCAGCGAGACGATCGCCGACGGCATGGTCGCGGAGAACAACATGGTCTGACGCAGCTCGGGGGTTGCCGCGAGGATGCGCTCGACGTCGGGCAGGAAGCCCAGGTCGAGCATCTCGTCGGCCTCGTCGAGCACGAGGACCTTGACGTGGCTCAAATCGAGCGCGCCGCGGTCGAGCAGGTCGATCAGACGCCCGGGGGTGCCGACGACGACGTCGACACCACGGGCCAGGGTGTTGAGCTGATTGTCGTAACCGACGCCGCCGTAGATGGTCAGCACACGCGCGTGTCGACGCGCGGACGCAGTGGTGATGTCGGCGCTGACCTGGCCGGCGAGCTCACGGGTCGGAGCCACGACCAGCGCCTGCGGGGCGCCCGGTCGGGCCAGCTCGGCGTAGTCACGCTCGCCGGGCACGACGACCCGCTGCAGCAGCGTGATACCGAAGGCGAGGGTCTTGCCGGTGCCGGTGCGCGCCTGCCCGATCATGTCGGTGCCGGTGAGGGCGATCGGGATCGCCATCGCCTGGATGGGGAACGGAGAGGTGATGCCGACCTGCTCGAGCGCCTCCACGATCGACGGCAGGACGCCGAGGTCGGCGAAGGTGGCCGGCGGTGCCGGCTCGTCGGCTGCTTCGCCGTCGATTGCCTCGTCGTCAGCGATGGCCTCGTCGTCAGCGATGGCCTCGTTGTCAGCAACGGCCTCGTCGGCAGCGTCGGCCTCGTCCTGAGAGCTGACCCCGTCGGAGCCCACCTCGTCGAGGGCCGCCTCCTCCGTGGTTGACTCGTCGGGAGCCACCTCGTCGGGGGTCGGCTCGGTCGTAGATAGGGTCGTTGCGTCGCTGGTCAGGAATCTGCCTCAATGCTCGGGTCGGTAATCTTCGGCAGTCTACCGCTAACCCGCCAGGGCACCGGTACTATCCTGCCGCCATGACGCAGGCTCGGTTGGTGGTGGACGACGAGTACCGCCTTGGTGCTGTCGATTTGTTGGGCACCATCGGCTACGGCGCGCTCGCCGCGTTCGAACGATTGGCCGAGGACGCGCGTACGGTGCCCACCTTGGCCGACAAGGTCCAGATCGCCACCATGGCGGCTGTCCAGATCGGACACTTCGAGCGGGTGCGCTCCCGGCTCGCCGAGCTCGACGCCGACGTGATGGTCGCCATGCAGCCGTTCCGTGAGGCGTTCAACGCTTTCCACGCCCACACCCGACCCAAGGACTGGCTCGAGGGACTGGTGTGGACCTACGTCGGCGACGGCTTCGCTGCCGACTTCTACCGCGAGGTCGCCGCCTTCGTCGACCCCGACACCCGGGCGCTGGTCCACGAAGTGCTGGCCGACGAGGCCCATGCCGCCTTCATCGTCGAACGGGTCCGCTCGGCGATCGGTTCCGACCCGCGACTGGCCGGCCGGCTCGCGCTGTGGGGCCGCCGACTGGTCGGCGAAGCGCTGAGTCAGGCGCAGCGGGTGGCGGCCGATCGTGATGCGCTGACCAGCCTGCTGACCGGCACCGTCGACCGGCCGGGAATGGATCTGGTCGCCATCAGCCGGATGTTCTCCCGACTGATCGAGAATCACACCAAGCGGATGGCGGCCCTGGGTCTGCAGTCCTGAGTCGTTCGACCCTGCGACGGGCCAACCCGGACTAGCTCAGGAGAGCGAGCCGAACCCGACGTGGCGGGCGTTCTCCTCGCCGAGGTCGACGTAGGCGATCTTGGACGCCGCGACGAGGACCTTGCGGCCGCGTTCGTCGGTCAGGGTGAGCACGGACTCGTCGGCGATGGCCTCGCGAAGTGCCTTCTCGACGGCCTCGGCCGACTCGCTGGTCTCCACCACGAGCTCGCGATTGACCTGCTGGATGCCGACCTTGATCTCCACGAATTTTCTCCTCTGGCCTGGGGCGTACGCCTCGGTGCGCTGCGAGACTACACAGGCAGCCCGAGGAATCGGATGGTTGTTCGCGCAGAGCCGAGCGGCCCGTACGCGGTCAGAGGGTCTGCTTCTCCTCGTCGGTGGCCCGGCGGATGACGATCCGGGTCCAGGCGCCGACGTAGACGCGGTCGTCGGCGGCGAGCTCGTGTTTGGCGCCGACCGGGATCGGATCCTCGGGCAGCGAGCTGGTCGCCGAGGCGACGAAGGTGCCATTGGCCGAATCGAGGTCCTCGACCCACCAACGATGCCCGTCGCTGGTCAATTGGGCCTGCCGGCGGCTCACCCCCGAGTCACTGTCGCAGTCGATGTCGGGATGGATGTTGCGGCTCTGCGAGAGGCGTCCGATCAGCAGCGACGTGCCGCGCAGCGCGACCACCGCGGGAAGACCCGCCGACGGCAGCCGGTCGGGGCTCTCCTGGGCCTGATACCAGGCCGGGTCGATCCAGACCTCGGCGACCCAGTCCGCACCCGTCGCCGGCGGGGTCAGATCGGGCGGGTTGACGCCCGGGGGAGTGAGGTCTGGCGGCAGCAACGGGCGCGGCATCGTCCCGGTGGTGAAGTCGTAGCCGCAGTTCTCACAGAACAGGGCGTCCACCGCGTTGGGCGTCGAGCAGCTCGGGCACGGCTGCGTACCGGCCGGCGCCTGAGCGGGGATGTCGACCGGAGCCGGGGGAGCGCCGGGGGTCACGCCGGCTTCGTCGATCGGCATCCCGCAGACATCGCAGTAGTCGTCGGCGGTGGAGGAGTGGCCGGCCGGGCAGACTGCGGTCATCGATCAGTTCCTGATTCGGGTGGTTTTGGTCGAGGCTGTGTCCAGGGCCATCTCGTCTGCCTTGTCCACCGCGCGCTTCAGACGCACGGTACCGGTCTCGGGATCGTCGATGTCGACCACCTTGCGCAGCCGTGTGGTCGCCTCGGCGTTGCCGGTCGCCTCGGCCAGTTGCACCGCGCGGCCGAGCTTCTGGGTTGCGGTCTCGACGTCGCCGCTCGCCTTGGCGGCCAACCCGGCCTGGATGGCGTCGGCGAGCTCGGTCTGTCCGGTGTAGTGCGCGACGGCCGGGTTGATCCGGGTGGTGAGCCCTTCGTCAGCCGACCATTTGGCCTTGACCAACGCCTGCGCCACCACATTGGGCCCGATCGACAGCTGCACGCGGGCAGCCAGCTGCTCCTGCCCGATCGCTTTCGCCGCCAGTCGCACGCTGACGTGGTAGTCGCGGGACTCATCGCCCCACGACCCGGTCGGGTAGGCACCGGTCAACGGGTTGACCTCGGTCCGGCGACCGCTGAGGTCCTCCACCGTCGGGGCGACCTGGCGGACGAACATCACCTGAGCGCCCTGCGGCGCCCAGACCCGCAGCTGCGCGTCGGCGACCCCACGGCTCATCGAGCGTTGCATCAGCTCGGCGAAGACCTGGCTCATGGCCGAGGCGTCCGGGATGATGTCGACCGTCCCGAGCAGCGCCTGCGCGATCCGTCGGACCTCGGAGACCTCCCAGTCGACCCCGACTCCACGACAGTCGCACTGGTACTTACCGGTCGCCCCCTGGATCGCAGCATTGAGCTGCTCGGGGGTCTCGTTGTGGTTCTCGCCATCGGTCAGCAGGATGGCGTGCCGCTGCACCAGCAGCGGGACGGAGTCGAAGAGCCGTCCGGCCAGCGTCAGCCAGGTGCCCATCGCGGTGCCACCGTCGGAACGGAACTGGGTGATGGCCTGGTGCGCCCCGAATCGGGCCCGAGGATCCATCCGAACCATGCCGGCTCCGGCACGGACCGGCGGGAAGGCGAGATACGCCTGGTGGGTTCCGGCCACGACCGCAAAGTAGGTGCCGTCGACGATCTGGTCGATTGCGGCCGACGCGGCCAGCTTGGCCGCCTCGAGCTTGGTCCGACCCATCGACCCCGAGGTGTCGACGATGACGATTTCGCCGGCGTCGCCCGATCCGGTCTGACCGGCCAGACCGGCTCCCGAGCAGGCGATGGTGACGATCGCGTTGACGTCGGTACCACCGTCGGGGAGGAATTCGTTCTGGTAGACGCTGGCGCTGAACTCGGCCATGATCGACGTGCTCCTCGGGTCGGTGCGGCGGCGGGCTGCCCCACACCCTAACCGCCGATCGGCCCGTCCGGTCCGGCGTGGTGGCCGGTTCGGATGGCCGGGGTGGCTCAGCCGAGACGGGCCAGCGCGACCGTGATGTTGTCCTTGCCACCCTGGGCGTTGGCCCAGCCGACCAAGGCAGCAGCCAGCGGAAGCACGGAGGCGTCGGTGGTGCTCAGCTGAGCGACCAACGCCTGCAGGTCGGTGGCTTCGGAGACGTAGTTCCACAGACCGTCGGAGCAGACGACCAGCCAGCCCGGCGCGGCGACCGTCAGCGAGCTCGTACGCGGCACGACGTCGGGGCTGTCACGGCCGAGCCACTTGGTGATGGCGTGGGCCTGCGGGCCGTTCTCGGCCTCCTCGCGCGAGACCCCCATGGCGATCCGGGCCTGCGCGACCGAGTCGTCCAGGCTCAGCTCCATCGGCGCCTCGTCGGTGCCGAGGTCGGGGATCCAGTACGCGCGGCTGTCGCCGATGTTGCCGGTGATGATCAGATCGCCTTCGACCACGGCCGCGACGAAGGTGCACGAGGCAGCGTTGTCGCTCTCCGCAGCGGTGGTGGCGAGCACGGCCTCGTTGGCCGCCGCGGCCGCGTCGACCAGGGCGGTGGCGATGGCGGCGGCCCGGCTGGCCGGCGTACCCAATCCGCTCGGTCGGTTGGCCAACAGCAGCTCGCGGGCCCGACGGGCGGCGGCGAGGCTGGCCACGTCAGAATCCAGCGAGGTCGACACGCCGTCGCAGACGACGAGCACGGCCCGCGATCCGGGCGTCGGCTCAGCGGCCACGGCCGCGGCGTCCTCGTTGCGGTGGTGGCGGATGCCCTTGTCGCAGACCGCGGCAACCCAGTCAGCCGGCTGCTCGATGTAGTGGTCACGCTCGCTCAGCGCCTTGGTCCCGCAGGTTTCGCAGTAGCCGTCGGGCCCGACGACACCGCCGCAGGTGGTGCAGGGCCGAACGATGGCCACCGTGTCCTCGACGTCACCGGGTGCAGCCAGCTGGACCGAGCGGGTCAGCTCGATCGGCGTCTCGAGTGCGTCCGGCTGATCGGCGGCCGGCGCGGTGGTCGGCGCGAGTTGGGTGCCGCAGACCTCGCAGAACGCCGCCTGCGGGGTGACCGAACTGCCACAGTTCGGGCACACGGGGCCGATGCTGTCGCTGGAACCGGTGGGGCCGGTCGGGTCGGTGGGGGCGGCCGGGCCGGTTTCGGCGCGGGGCTGGGCCGCCCAGGGTGCGGGGTCGCTCATCGTAGGGTCCACCTTCGCACTTCGTTGGCCTTGTCGATCAACGCCCACCGGCGCCGGTCGTCGGTCTCGGTCCCGGCCAGCTGCCGGTAGGTCGACTCGAGACCGTCGCGCAGGGTCTCGTCGCGGGCCGCGTACGGGCCGATCGTGACCGCAGTCTGCGGTCCGCCCTGGCCGACGGCCACCAAAGCGCGCTCCAGGATGGAAGCGGTGAGCTGGGCCTGGTCACGCGGATCGAGGCGGACACCCTGGAGGCTGTCCATGGCCTGCGCCAGGGTCTCGAGTCCACCGTCGGAGTCGTAGAGATGGACGGCCCGCAGGCGTCTCGACTCGGTGAAGCTGCGGCTGGTCGACGGGACCAGATCAAGCGCCGCGACCGCGCCGGCGACATCGCCGCGACCCACCCGGATCCGGGCCATGCCGAACGCCGCAGGGGCCACGTAGTTGGCGTCGGTGCTGGCGCAGGTCTGGTAGAGCCCCTCGGCCACGTCGGACTCGCCGCCGTGTTCGCAGGCCAACCCGAGCGCGAGCTTCGGGGCCAGTTCGCCGGGTACCTGACCGTAGACCGCGTTGAACGCCGACTGCGCCGCGGCGAAGTTCCCGGCATCGAGCGCAGCCAGACCGCTGACCCAGACCGCCCGCCACTCCCACGGGTCGGCGGCCAGCATCGAGTTGACCACCTGGTCGACCAGATCGGGCCGCCGCAGCTCGAGCGCCGCGCGGGCCTGGGCCAACGCCACCTCGGGAGACGTGTCCGGCGCCCGCCGCAGCTCGGCCAGGCGTTGCTCCGGATCGGTGACGGCGATGTTGCTCAGCCAGCTGTACTGCGGATCCGAGGTGTCGGTCCGCAGGGCCGGCAACTCGTCCCACTCCAGGGCTTCGCCGGTCACCGCCGGCGCCTCGAACAGGACTGAGGCGGCCGAGGTCAGCGCGGTTCCCGACGTCTTGGCCGCCACCACCTCGCGCAGCACGCCGAGCAGCTGGACCCGGAGCTCGTCGACCGAGGCGAAGCGGTCGGCCGGATCGGGCGCACAGGCCTTGGCGATCAGTCGGTAGAGCGAGTCATGGGTGGCGAACAGCGGCGTCTCGGCGACCGGCGGTAGCGAGGCGACGTAGCGGGTCTGGTAGCCGCGGAACTCCATCATCAGCACCAGCAGGGTGCGGCCGATGGTGTAGATGTCCGAGGCCACCGTGGTCCCCATCCGGGCCACCTCGGGCGCCTGATAGCCGACGGTGCCGTAGATCGCGCTCTCCACGTCGTCGATCCGGCGCACGCCGCCCAGGTCGATCAGCTTCACCGCGTCGCCGACCTGGATCAGGTTGTCGGGTTTGAAGTCGCAGTAGACCAGGCCGAGATCGTGCAGATAGGTGAAGGCGGGCAACACCTCGAGGATGTAGGCCAACGCCTGATCGACCGGCAGCGGGTCGAACGCCCCACCGTTGGCCCGCATCCGGGCCTTGAGGATCTGCTTGAGCGAGGTCCCGCCCACGTACTCCATCACGATGTAGCCGGCGGGTCCGTCGCCGCTGTCGTGAGTGACGAAGTTGAAGATCTCGACGATCAGCGGATGCTCGACCTGGGCGAGGAACTGCTGCTCGACGATGGCCACGGCCAGCGCGTCCTTGTCGCCGGTGTTGAGCAGGCCCTTGAGGACGACCCAGCGGTCGGAGACATTGCGGTCCTTGGCCAGATAGATCCAGCCGAGACCGCCGTGGGCCAGACACCCGGCCACCTCGTACTGGTGGGCGACGAGGTCACCGGCCTTGAGCTTCGGGGTGAAGGAGTACGCGGTTCCGCACTTCGCGCAGAAGCCCTCGGCCCGACCCGGCTGGCCGTTGCGGGACCGACCGACGGGTGCGTTGCAGTGCGGGCAGACGCGCTTGTCCTCGGGGACCTGCGGGTCCTTCATGATCGCCTGCGACGCATCGGTGACCGGGGCCGGTGGCACCCGGGTCAGACCGGCGCCGAGCCGGGCCGACCGCAGCCGCTGCGATCCCGAGTGCACCCTGCGGGTGATCTTCGAGCCGCCGGCGAGGGCCCGGCTCGAACCCAGTGCGGTCGAGCCGAGCCGGCTCGAGCCCCGGGTCATCGTCGAGGCGGCGCCGGCCACCGCTGCGCTGTCGGCGCCGTCGGCGCGGGCGGCGTTCGCGGCCGCCACCTCGTCGCTCGGCAGACCACAGAAGTCGCAGTAGCCGTCGACGACGGTGCCGCCGCAGCCCGGCTGCCGGCAGGGGCTGGTGCCAACGGCCGTGCCCGGCCCGACGGGCGGCTGGGGAATGGGGGTCGCGGTCATCCGGTGGGCGGTCGCGGGGGCCCGCCCGGTCGGGGTGTTCGCTGCCACCGGCGGGGCGGCCGACGAGGGGCCGGACGGTCCGGCGGAACCGGCCGCAGGCGGGCTGCCGCAGATGTCGCAGTAGCCGTCGACGATCGTGCCGGCACAACCCGGTTGGGTGCACTTCATCTGGACTCCGCGGATCGGGTGGGCGTGTTCAGGAGATAGGTCTGGAAGAGCGTGACGAGCTGTTCCGCGATGATCATCCGGCAGGGCTGAGCGGCGAGCGAAGCCCGGGCCAGCTCGTAGCTCTGACGCAGCTCGGGCAGCTCCGCGACCCCGGTCGCGACGGCCTTCGCCCAGTAGGCCTCGAGACGCGACTTCAGCTCGGCGTGATCCTCGACCGAACGCCGGTAGGCCGCATGGGCGTGGGTCATGGCGCGGTCGACCTGGTCGAGACGTTTCAGGTACGCGGTCAGCCGGTCGGGGGTGTTGGGCACCGGGCCGAGGGCTTCGACGTCGGGGACGGCGTAGCGCGGAGCGGGATCGACGGTCCGTACGGCCTGCTCGGCCAGGGTGCGTAGGGTTTCTTCGCGGGCCTCCAATGACGCCCGCTGCGACCGGGCCCGATGTACCAGCCCGGCGGCGTCGCGACGGCGAGAGCCGCCGACGATCAAGTCGCGTTCGAAGGTCGCCGCCTCGATCTCGAGCGGTCCGAGCATGCCCCCGACATCGCCGCCCCGACCGGCCTTGTCGGCGATCTCCTTGAGCCGCCGGGCCAGTTTGGACTGCCGCTCGGCCGCTTGCTGCTGGGCCTGACCGGCCGGCTCGAGGTCGACCTGCTCGCGGATCCGCTCCATCTGCGCGCGCAGCTGCCGGATCTTGCCGGTCACCTCCGCACCCGACGGATCGAGACCCAGCTTGACCCGGAGCTGGGCGACCAGCGCGTCGGACAACCGGCACGCCTCGGGCAGCGACACGGTCATCCCCGACACCGCCGCGGCGTCGAGGCGGCCCCAGATCAACCCCGCGAGCTGCAACCGTTCGGTCGGTCCCACCCGGCCCGAATCCCAGGTCCGCACGAGCACCTCATAGCGGTCCGAAACTGCCTTCCACAAGGCCATCGACAACAAGATGTCACTGGTCGCGCTGGGCCCGTTCGCCGCACCCAGGGCGACCTGGTCGAGCTGGTCGAGCTCGGCCCGGCGGGTGTCGCGCCAGCGGCCCAGTTGGTCGAGGTACGCCATTGCGGCGCTTGGCTCGACCGGCACCCCCATCCGGCCGGGGGCACTCGGTGCCGTCAGGGACGCGGGCACCGGGGTTTCGGCCGGCTGGGGTGTGTGCGTCGGTGTTTGTGCCTGCGTGGGGGAACGACCTCCCACACCCCCCGATGAACTCCCGTCGCTGGAGCTCTGGAAGACCGGGGTCGGGATGCTCACCGCCCCCTGCCGTAGACCGCCTTGGGCGGTGACGGCGCCGGACCGAGCGAGTCGGACAGCCACCGGTTGTAGATGGCGGTCCACTCGCCGCGGCTGCGCATCTCGGCGAGCTTGGCGTTGACGAAGCGGACGAAGTCGACGTCGTCGGAGTTGAACCCGATACCGTACGGCTCGGCGGTGAACGCCTTCTGGTCGGGGACCACCGCGTACGGGTCCTGTGCGGCCAGACCGGCGAGCACGGTGTCGTCACCGGTGATGGCGTCGACCTGGCCCTGTTGGAACAGCACCAGGCAGCCGGTGTGGCTGTCGGATCCGACCGCGTCGGCCTTGGGTGCCAGCTTGATCAGGTTGTCCATGCTCGAGGTGCCACGTGGTGCGCAGACCTTCTGGCCGTTGAGGTCGGTGATCGCCTTGGCCTTGGAACCCTTGCGGACGAGGATCTTCTGCCCGGCCCGGTAGTACTCCGACGAGAAGGCGATCTGCTTCCACCGGTCGCAGGTGATGGTCATGTTGCGGACGACGATGTCGACGTCGCCGTCCTCGAGCGAGGGGATCCGCTGCGCCGCGGTGATGACCTTGAGCTGGTACTTGTCCTCGTCGCCGAAGATCGCCTGCGACACGGCCTTCACCATGTCGATGTCGAAGCCCTCGATCCGCCCGTTCTGCGGATTGCGCGAGGCCAGGAGATAGGTGTCGGCGGAGACGCCGGCGATGACCCGGCCGCGTTTGGCGATTCTGGCCATCGTCGAGCCTCTGGGCAGGTCGTCCGGCCGCGGCAGCGCCCCGGTCGGCTGATAGCTGGCCACGGCGTTGCTGCAGCTCGCCGGACTCCCGCCGCCCGGGGGGGCGGGCACGGTGCTCGGCGCCACCTCGGGTAAAGGGGTGGGTGCGTAGGTGAAGAGCGAACACGCGCTGACCAGGCTGAGCGCTCCGGCGGCGACAATCAGACGGACCCGGCGAAGTGCGGTCGGCGTACCGCGGGGCGGGGTCATCGATACTCCCGGAGTCGAGTCGCGATGCCGGCGCGGCCGAGCAGCGCCGCGGCCAGTCCGGCCAGCAGGGACACGATGGCGCCGACGATGAGACCCGGTTGTCGGCCGCCCAGCGAGGTCGCGGTCTCGGCCGCGGCCTGGTCGATCGATCCGGCCAACCCGCTGTCGAAGGTGCCGAATGTGGTGTTCGCCGAGTCTTTGCCGGTGCCGGTCGCCTTGGCCACCGCAGCGTCCCAGGAGCCGTCGTTGTCGAGCGCGCGGATCTCGGTGTGCACACCCTCGTACACCTGCCACTGGTCGAGCAAGGTCGGCTCGTCGCGGAGGTTCCCGGTCACGCTCGCGGCCGCCGCCGTCCAGGCGTCTTCGAAGGTCTGGCCCGAACCTCGGGCGATCAGGGTCAGGCTCTCGTTGGCTTTGGCGTCGTTGGCCTCGATCCGCGCGGCCGCCGCGCGGTTGAGCTCACCGAAGCTGCCGTCCTCGATGGCCGAGACCGACTTGCTCAGCTGCTGCACGCCGATCAGGCTGGCGATCAGCGCCGCAAGCAGTACCACCGAGGCGGTGAGCAATCCGGGGTTCAGAGTGCGGCGGAACCGGCGGGCGACCCAGACCTGGATCGCCACCACGACCGCGAGCCCGAGCAGCAGCAGGACGACGGTCAGATAGCCGATGCGGACGTCCATCTCGTCCTGGGCGCGCTCGGCGTTGGCCTCGACCAGGTTGTCGAGGATCGGCAGCGCCGTCCCGCGGAGCTGAGCGCTGGCGGTCCGAAGATACTGCGCTCCGACCGGAAGGCCCTGACGGTTGTTGGCCCGGGCCTGTTCGATCGCTGCGGCGTATCCGACGACCTCCTGATTGAGCGCGGCCAACGCCTCCGCGTCGGCCGACTGGCTCCGGGCCGCATCGGTGATCAGACTGCTGGTGGTCGTCATGGCCGCGTCGTACGCCGCCCGTTGGGCCGGTGGTTCGAGCCCACCGACCAGGAAGGCGTTGGTCGCGATGGCGTCCGCCGACAGCAGGTTGGTCTGGATCTTCTGCACCCGGATCAGCTGCTCGGCGTCAGCCTGCGCACGGGCCAGGGAGGACGCGAGGTAGGCCAGCGTCAGCGCCGAGACGAGACCGACGAAGACGCCGGTGAGCACGACGATCGTGCTCAGTCGGCGCAGCCGCTGCGGGGTGTCGGCGGTGGACTTCGTCGGTACCGGCGCGTTCGCCGACGCAGGGGTCGTGGGACCGGTGGTGGGAACGGTCGCCGGCCTCGGCTGCGGAGCCGTCGCCACCGGTGGGGCCGACTGACTAGCCTGACTCATCGTCGGCCTCCTCCTGGGCGGAGCGTTCGAGGGCTGATCGGTCGGGGCTCGCCCCTTGGGCTGGCGCACCCATGGGTTCCGGTTCGGTCGCGCGCCGGGAGAGATCGTCGAGATCCTCGGCCTGCAGCTCCCGGAGCTGCTCGAGCGTGGGTTCGTCGACCGCGCGGAGGCGCCAGGCATGCCGACCGATGGCGGCTTCGAGCAGGTTCCGTGCGAACCTGCCGTTTCCGAACATCGGTCCCCGCGGCTCGATGGCCAGCTTCATCCGGAAGCGATGGAGACAGTCCTCGGTTACGTCGTAGTCCGCCGCGCGGGCCAGGCTGGTGAAGATCTCGACCAGCTCGTCGTCGGCGTAATCGGCGAATTCGATCGTTGTCCGGAACCGGCTGTAGAGGCCGGGGTTCTGGCCGATGAAGCCGGCCATCGGGTCGGGATACCCGGCCACGATCAACACCAGGTCGTCGCGGCGGTCCTCCATCTCCTTGACCAACGTGTCGACCGATTCCTGGCCGTACTGATCGCCGGCCAGGCTGTACGCCTCGTCGATGAACAGCACCCCGCCCGCCGCCGAGGCCACGACCTCCGCGGTCTTGATGGCGGTCTGGCCGAGGTAACCGGCGACGAGCTCGGAGCGGTCGACCTCGACGAGCTGACCCTTGCTGAGCAGACCGAGGGCCCGGTAGATGCCACCAACCAGACGGGCGACCGTGGTCTTGCCGGTGCCTGGGTTGCCCACGAAGACGAGGTGCCGGGTAATGGTGGCCGACTTGAGCCCGGCCTTCGCGCGTAGCCCCTCGACCCGCAGCAGGGCGACCTGGCGGTGGATCTCGGCCTTGACCTCGGTCAAACCAATCAGGGTGTCGAGCTCGGCCAGCAACTCGTCGAGCGACTGGGCCGGCGGCTCGTCGGGCTCCGTCTCCTCGACGGTCGGGCTCGCGGAGGCGGCGGCGAGGGGCGGTGAGCCGGCCGAAGCGGATCCGGAGGGATGGGGCCCGGGGGGAGTGGACCCGGCGGGGGGAGCGACCGGAGCCGGGCCACCCGGAGCGCCGATGGGGCCAGTCGATGAGGCCCCACCCGGCTCACCCAGGCCCGGAAAGGCGCCCGGGCCGTTCAGGCCGAAGGGCAGATCCAGCGAGCTGGCGGGGTGGATCTCGGGGTGGGCCTCGCGCAACCCGGCGATGCGCTCCAGGGCCCAGTTCTGCATGGCGCGCAGCTGGGCCTCCACGCCCGCAGAGCGCGGTTCGTCGCTCATGGCAGGTCCAGACTGCCGGCCGGCGGCCGCGGTTGCTGGTCGCCGAGATTCAAGCTTCCTCCTGTGGATGCATGACCAAACTTCTCCTGCAGGAAGCGGCCGTGGGCAATCAGCGCATCGGCATCGACCCGTACGGCGGCGTCGAAGATGGCGTCCATCGTGGCCCCGAGCAAATCCAGCTGATCGATCAACAGCATCAGCGAGGTCTTGCCGTTGTCGATCGGCCGCGAATCGGCCCACTGCCGCGGGAGCCGGGTGTAGGCGCCGATGGCTTCGGGCAGGTAGTCGGTGGCGGTGGCCATCACCGAGTACGCCTCGACGCTCTGCAGTCCGACGTTACGGAGCCGGGGCATCGTGTCGCGTACGGTCTGGCTGATCTTGGTGACCCTGGAGTTGACGACGGCGGGCACCACGCCACCGGAAACGCTGCGCTGCAATTCCTCGAGCGCGGCGAGGATGTCGGTCTCGGTGGGAGCCGACGGTCCCGTGGGGATCAGGTCGGGCGCCGGGGCAGGTTGCCGTCCGAAGACCCGGCCGACCCAGTCACTGAAGCTCATTGTTTGATTGTCCTCGCTCCGCTCGGACGCGGTCCTGCGCTAGTGGCCGGACCGATGCGACTGTCACCGCTCCGCTCGGACGCGCCCCCGTCATCGCCATCCGCTGGGTGCGCCCGGATCGGAGGTCAGGTTGAGCGCACCGGAGGCGATCTGATGATCCTGGCGGTTGACCCGCTCGAGGTAGCTGCGGGATTTCTGCACCTCACCCTCGAGGGTGCCGATGGTCGCAGCCATGGTGTCGAGCGCCTTGAGCTTGAAGTCGTCGATCGAATCCATCGTCAGGTAGATGTTCTGGAAGGCCGCCTGCAGTTGCTCGATCCCGATGGTGGCCGACGCGGCCTGCTCCTGGATCTGCGCCGAGTTGTCGCGGAGCATCTCCGAGGTGCGCTGGATCAGCCCGGACGTGGTGGTGTTGAGCGCGGTGATCTGCTCGAGCACCAGCTTCTGGTTGCCCAGCGCTTGAGCGACGATGACCGCGGTCCGCAGTGCCGAGATGGTCGTGGTCGAGGCCCGGTCGACGCCCTTGATCAGCTCGAGGTTGTTCTTGATGATGATGTCGATCGCGAGGTAGCTCTGGATGGAGACCGCCAGCTGGGTGAGCAGGTCCTGGTGCTTCTGCCGGACGTAGAACAAGACGTCCTGGCTGAGCGCCTTGGCCTTCTCGGGATCGGAGAACTCGAGTTGGCCGATCATCGCCGCGAGCTGGTCGTCGAGCTTCTCGGCGATGTAGATGTACTGGTTGAGCCGGCCCATGGTTCCCCACAGATTCTGCTTTTCCATGTTCAGCGCCACGTTGTCCTTGGTCAGTTCGTCCTGACCGTTGCGAAGGCTGTGCAGGATGCCGTTGAGGTGGCTCTGCGCCGACTCGTACCGTCGGAAGTAGTCGTTGATCTTGTCGCCGAACGGGATCATCCCGAACAGCTTGCGGGTGCCCGTGGCCTGGCTGGGATCGAGATCCTCGACCGTTCGCCGCAGCTGAAGCAGGGTGTTGCCCACCTTCGAGCCTTCCGCGACGCCGCCTTCCTTGAGTGCGCGGACCGGGGTCTCCAGCAGCCGATTGGACGTCTCGGCCGCGCGGCGGATGTCGGCATCGCCCATGCTCCGCACGTCGGCCGCCTGCTTGGCGAACTCCGGGGAGCGGGTCTGCGCGGTCATCAGGGCGTTCATGAAGCCGCTGACCTTGCCATCGAGAGCGGGGACGGCGGCCGGATCGACCTGCGGCGCCATCGCCGGCGCTTGCGTCTCGGCCACGACGGCCGGGGGAGCGGGGGCGGTCAGGGTCAACGGGTTGCCCCCGGGCGGGGTCAGCGGCATCGGCGCAGCGGCGGACGTGGGCTCGGACATCGATTCCCCTTCGGGGTCTGCGGTTGCGGGATGCTCAGCGGGCGCGGCTCAATCTACTCGGTGGGTGGGCCGTCGGGTCCGACTGTCAAGGGTGCGCCACCGCCGACCGGTCGATCTACTGCGTCCGCGCACGGGTGATGGTCGCGGGTCACCTGTGCATCGACTTCGTCCCTGAGCTGGACCGGCGGTTTGGCCGAGGGCGCTCTGGACACGCTCGGGCCGAGGCGGACCCGGTCGGCACGTCAGGGGAACCGAACAGTGGCCACTGCCGTGAATAAGGTCGAAGGCCATGATCTGGGCGTACGTCGTGGTCTGGCCGGATGCATTCACCGGGACGGATTCTCACCGTCCTGGCCATCGACCACCCGGCGGCGATGATCGACCCGCCCGGCGCCGTGGTGTGCTCCCGGGTCGGAGTGTGGCCCAGATCCGACGGGCCGGCGGAAACGCTGTTCGGCTGCTCGACCGAGCGAGCTCAGCTCGCCGGTCGGATCTCTCCCGAGCCCCTGACCACCAGTTCGGCCGGGACGATGATGGTTTCGGCCGGCCCGTCGTCGCCGTCCATCCGGCGGAAGATGATCTCGGCCGCGATCGTCCCGATCCGCGTCGGGTCCTGGGCCATGACGGTCAGGCCGGGTTGCAGCAGGTCGCCCAGTCCGACGTCGTCGAAGCCGATCAGCGCCACGTCGTGCTGGCGGCCGGTCTCGTGCAGAGCCCGCAGCGCTCCCAGGGTGACGAGGTTCTGCGAGCTGAAGATCGCCGTCGGTGGCACGTCGGCGGCGAGCACCTCGAGGGTCGCCGCACGGGCCGACTCGATGGAGGTGAGGTCGTCGACGTGATGCTCGGTGAGTCCGGCTTCGGCCATGGCCAACCCGTAGCCGCGTCGTCGGTCGCGGGCGGTGCTGATCGCCAGTTCGTCACCCAGATGCGTGATCCGACGATGCCCGTGCTCGATCAGATGCCGGGTGGCGCGTACGGCGGCGTTCTCGTTGTCGGTGAGCACCACGTCGGCGAGCAGACCGTGTGGCGGGCGGTCGACGAAGACGATCGGCACGCCCTGGTCGCGTTCGACCTGCAGGTAGCCGTGGTCCTCGGTGATCGTGGTCAGGATCAGGCCGTCCACCCGGCGCCGGGCGAACGTGTCGACGAGCACCCGCTCGCGGTCCGGATCATCGGCCGAGCTGGCCGCGAAGACCGCCGTCGCCCGCTTCGAGGCGACCAGTTCGACCGCCCGGTTGATCGCTGCTGAGAACGGGTTGTCCACCGCGTCGAGCAGCAGTCCCAGCGTCAGTGTTCGCCGGTCGCCGCGGCGCAGTGCGCCCGCACCGGCGTTCGGTTTGAAATTCAACGCGGTTACCGCGCGCCCTACCCGTTCACGCATCTGAGGCGATACGTTGGCCTCCTCGTTGATCACCCGGGAGACAGTCTTGATCCCTACACCTGCCAATGCCGCAACGTCGCGGATGGTAGCTCTGGTTCGGCCGGGTGGCGGGGGCCTGTCTGACATCGATGTCTCCCTTCGGTGTCATCAGTATCAGCTGCCGAATTGCCTAGCCGCAACCCCTTGACAGCAATACTAAGAATGGTTTAGAAATTCTTACGACACCGTTGTCATGTTCGACGGTGTGTCTCGATCGAGAGGAACTCCATGAAGTACACCCTGCCGGCCCGACGAGGTCGCCGGCTTGCCGCGGTCCTGGCCGTGACCGCCGCCAGCACGCTGGTCCTCGCCGCCTGTGGCGGCAGCGCTGAGCCGTCCGGCACCGGATCGGGTGGCGCGAGCACCGGGTCCGACGAGGCCATCGCCGTCACGCTGATCACCAAGACCAGCACCAATCCGTTCTTCATCGCGATGCAGAAGGGTGCGGAAGAGGCGGGCAAGGCCAACAACGTCACCATCACCACCGCCGCCGGCAAGGAGGACGGTGACTCCGCCACCCAGATCACCGCGATCGAGCAGGCCGTGGCCCGCGGCGACGCCGGCATCCTGATCACCCCGGCCACCGACGACGTCAACACCGCCATCAGCGACGCCCGCGCCGCCGGGCTCTTCGTCATCGCCCTCGACACTCCGCCGAACCCGCCGGACACGGTCGACATCACCTTCGCCACCGACAACTTCAAGGCCGGCGAGGTCATCGGGAAGTGGGCCGCGGCCCAGCAGGACGGGAAGCCGGCCAACATCGCGCTGCTCGACCTGTTCAACGACAAGATCGCCTCCGTTGACTACAACCGCGACCAGGGCTTCCTGACCGGCATGGGAATCGACGTCAAGAACAAGCAGAAGAACGGCGACGAGGACAAGACCGGCAAGTACACCGGCGGCAAGGGCGGGGACTACACGATCATCTGCAACGAGGCCACCAACGGGTCGCAGGACAAGGGCAAGACGGCCATGGAGAACTGCCTGGCCAAGACCAAGGACATCAACCTCGTCTACACGATCAACGAGCCGGCCGCGGCCGGTGCCGCCGAGGCCCTGAAGGCCGCCGGCGTCACTGCGACGGTCGTCTCGGTCGACGGTGGCTGCAACCCGGGCATCAGCTCGGTCAAGAGCGGCGACATCGGCGCCACCGCTCAGCAGTACCCGCTGAAGATGGCCCAGCTGGGCGTCGAGGCGATCGCCAAGTACAAGAAGACCGGCGAGAAGCCGGCCGTCACCCCCGGTCTGGACTTCTTCGACACCGGCGTCGCCCTGGTGACCGACAAGAAGGTCGATGGCCTGGAGAGCATCGACACCACCGAGGCCGAGTCGCTCTGCTGGGGCGAAAAGTAGGACTCACCCGTGACGGGCTGGCGTCGGCGACGCCGACGCCGGCCCGTCGACGGACCGGACCTCATCCGACCTAACGGCAAGGAAGCCACATGAGTGTAGACACCACAGCGCCGGCCACGGCCGCCGAACAGTTCGCCCTGCGACGTCAGTCGCCCGTGCAGCGGATCCAACATCTGCTGCACTCCCATCCCGCCCTCAGCCCGTTGATGGTGCTGATCGTGGCGTGCGTCGTCTTCGCGATCGTCAACCCGCGGTTCGCTGCTCCGGGCACCATCTCGATCATCCTGCAGCAGACCGCCGTGATCGCCGCCCTGGCCATCGGCCAGACGCTGGTCATCCTCACCGCCGGTATCGACCTGGCTGTCGGTGCCACCTGCATCCTGTCCTCGTTGTTGATGGGCTTCCTGGCCGCAAACAACGGGTTCCCGGCGTTCATCGCCCTGATCCTGGGCGTCGTCTTCGGCACCGCGTGCGGATTGTTCAACGGATTCCTGGTGACCCGGGTCGGGCTCCCACCGTTCATCGTCACCCTGGGCACGCTGAGCATCTTCACCGCCATCGGTCTGCTCTACTCGGGTGGCTCGAGCGTGCAGCGCAAGGACCTCCCGGCGCTGCTCAACCTGATGGGGACCCGGTTCTCGATCGGCCCGTTCAACCTGACCTACGGCGTCATCTTCACCATCATCCTCGCTGCGGTCGTGGGCTTCGCCCTCAGCCAGACCGCCTGGGGCCGGCACGTCTACGCGGTCGGAGACGACCTCGAAGCGGCCCGCCTCGCCGGTATCCGCGTCAACCGGGTGCTGCTCAGCGTCTACACCGTGGCCGGTCTGATCTACGGCATCACCGCCTGGATCCTGATCGGTCGCGCCGGCACGGCGAGCCCGAATGCCATCGTCGACGCCAACCTGGAGACCATCACGGCGGTGGTCATCGGCGGCACCAGCCTGTTCGGCGGCCGCGGTGGGGTCATCGGCACCATCCTCGGTGCCTTGATCGTGTACTCGTTCAACACCGGCCTCGCGCTGGCCGGCGTGGACGACCAGCTCCGTGTTCTGGTCATCGGCGTCCTGATCATCGTCGCCGTCTCCATCGACCAGTGGATCCGAAAGGTCAAGGCCTGACATGAGCGAAGTCTCCACCGAGAAGTACCGCGGGCCGGCCGGCGATCTGTCGGACCCGAAGGGCACCGTGCTGTCCGCGCGTGGCCTCATCAAGACCTTCGGCAAGGTCATCGGCCTGGACGGGGTCGACCTCGACCTCCACCCGGGCGAGGTCCTGTCGGTGATCGGCGACAACGGCGCCGGCAAATCGACCCTGATCAAGGCGCTCACCGGCGCCCTGATCCCGGACTCGGGACAGGTCTTCCTGGAGGGCCGCGAGGTCAACTTCAGGGCCCCGCAGGACGCCCGAAACGCCGGCATCGAGACGGTGTACCAGACGCTGGCCGTCGCGCCGGCGCTGGACATCGCGGCCAACATGTTCCTCGGCCGCGAGCGTCGTCGGTCCGGGCCACTGGGGTCGATCTTCCGGATGCTCGACAAGTCGGGCATGAAGGCCGACGCCGGTAAGTCGATGGCCAACCTGGGCATCGCCACCGTGCAGAACATGTCGCAGGCCGTGGAGACCCTCTCCGGTGGTCAGCGGCAGGCCGTTGCGGTGGCCCGTGCGGCCACCTTCGCCACCAAGTTCGTCGTGCTCGACGAGCCGACTGCGGCCCTGGGGGTGAAGGAGACCGGGCAGGTCCTCAACCTGATCCAGCAGATCAAGGCCAAGGGCATGCCGGTCATCCTGATCAGCCACAACATGCCGAACGTGTTCGAGGTGTCGGATCGCATCCACATCGCCCGACTCGGCGGCTGTGCCGGTGTGATCACGCCGAAGACCCACACCCCCACCGAGGCGGTGGCCATCATGACCGGGGCCACCACGCTCGAGCGGGGCTGAACACCTGCTCCACCCCCATCGAGCCCGTCGGACCGCGCCAGTCGCGGACCGGCGGGCTCGGTGTTCGTCGAGCTCCGTGCATTTTGCCCCTCGAGAACCCCCCGGTCGACGAATTTGTCCGGAGTCGATCGGATCTGACAGGCTCGGCGCACCCCGGGCTGTACACGGGCTCCAGTGCCGGGGCCGGAGACGGGGGAATTCATGGGCGGGTGCGGTCGAGCAACCAGGCTGATGACGGCTTCGATGGCCCTCTGGCTGATCGGTGGCGCGGCCTGGGCCGCCCCCGACGCCGACCGGCCCCCGACCGCCCCCGCCGCGGTCACCGTGGTCGACGCGCGGGCGTACGCGGGAACCAACTACCTGGCCACCTCCACACCGACCTTCACCGTTGCGGTGAACGATCCGGACGGTGACGAGGTCGCCGGGCGCTTCACCGTCACCGGCGGGACCCGACCCGTTCTGCTGGACACCGACCCGGTGGCCTCCGGCGCGACCGTCCGGGCCCAGGTCGGGGAACCGCTCACCGACGGCCGCTACACGGTGTCGGCCCGGGCGTACAACGGCGAGCAGGAGTCAGTTCCGGGCCCGGCGGTCGGCTTCGTCATCGACACGATTGCTCCGTACGCCCCCACCGTCTCCGCCTCGAGCGTCCTGCTGACCGCCGGCGACCTGGTCCGGCTGACGTTCGGCGCGGTCAGCGGTGATGTCGTCGGCTACCGCTGGGGGATTGGTGGCACCACCAACGCGGTGCCGGCGGTGCGGCTGGGCGGCTCGGCCCAGGTCAGCCTCGAGGCGCCGTACGGGGTCCACGAGGTGTCCGTGGTGGCCATCGATCGCGCAGGCAACCCGAGCGCGCCGTCCTCGACGGTGATCAAGGCCGTCGCCCGCAAACCGTCGCACCGCTATCGGCTCGACCGCTCGGGCCGCGACACCGTCGGCGCCGGCACCCCGCGCGCCGTCGATCTGGCCGCACCGTCGAGCACCCGCTGGGACCAGGGGCGCGACTACTGGTCCAACGACGAGGCGATGGTGCGCGACTGCACCGATGAGTCGCTGCGGGTGTCCCCGACCGCACGGATCGGCTGGATCGGGACGCAGAAGCTCGCGTTCGACACCCGCGGTTCGTTCACCGTTGCCGGCTGGCTCAAGCCACTGAGCACCCGCACCACCCGAACCAGGACGGGTTATGAGGCCATGGCCATCAGCCTCGGGAAGGGCCGCAACGCCGCCGCGGCGATCGGTTACCGCAAGCCGACCCAGACCTCACCGGCGTACTGGATCGCGATGGTCGACCAGAACACCACGGTGGGTCGCCGCAGCTTCATCCACGACCCGACGACCCGCAAGGAGCGGGCCGAGGTCCGCGTGGGGAGGTGGACGCAGGTCGCTCTGGTCTGGGATGCCCGGGCCAAGGCCGCTCGGGTGTATCTCGACGGTGAGCTGATCGCGGCCCGCACGCTGACCGAATCGCCGTACGCGGCGTCCGGCATCCGTCTCGGCAGCGCCGCTTTCGGTCGGCGCAACCTGCAGTGGAACGGGTTGATCGACGAGGTCCGGCTCTATCCCGGGGCGCTGGGCGAGGCCGAACTACGCCTGTCCGTCGCCGAGCGCCGGCCGTCGCAGGCCTGCTGAGCCCGACTCAGGCCCCGTCGTGGTGGTGGGTGAGCGGCACACCGCTGATGCCGCGCCAGGCCAGGCTGCTGACCAGGCGTTTCGCCTCGTTCAGGTCGACGGCGGCTCCGGGCTCGGAGACCCAGTAACGCGCGCTGACCTGAGCGATCCCGACGAGCGAGATGGCCAGGAGCTTGGACTGCTGCGCTGACAGCCCGGTGTCTTCGGCGATGACCACGGCGATCGCGTCGGCGATCTGCGCATTGACCCGCCACAGCCGGTCCTGCACCCGGCTGTCGCCGGTCAGATCCGACTCGAAGACGAAGCGGAACTCCCCGCTCGCGGCGGAGACGAACTCGTAGAACGCGTCCATCGTGGCGACCACGCGCTCGGCGTTGTCCTCGGTCGAGGCCAGGGCGACACGCACTACCTCGACCAGCGATTCGCAGCTCTGGTCGAGCAGCGCGAGGTAGAGTTCGACCTTGGAGTCGAAGTGCTGGTAGAGCACCGGCTTGGACACCCCGGCCGCCTCGGCGATGTCATCCATGGCCGAGGAGTGGAAGCCTTTGCTGGTGAAGACCTCGCGGGCGGAATCCAGCAACTGCACCCGCCGTTGGTCGCGGGGGAGCCGCGTCGGTCGCTCCACCCGAGTCGTCATGGGGGGCAGCCTAATGGTGCCGCGGAAGATCAGGTCGGTGGTCGATCAGCAGCTCGGCGGCGAGATCACCCGACGCGTCGATCCGGGCGAGCACGTCGGCGGGGGAGAAGCGCAGATCATCGTTCCCCTCGACCGATCCGATCTCCTCCCAGGTCACCGGCGTCGCCACCGTCGGCCGTTCGCGGCCGCGCATCGAGTAGGGCGCGATGGTGTTGCGCGCGGCGAGGTTCTGGTTGTAGTCGACATAGATTCGGCCGGCCCGCTGCTCGACCGACATGCCCGCGATGAAGAAGTCGGGGTAGGCCCGGGCCAGCGCGGCATTGAGCGCCTTGACGTACGCCCAGACGTCACGACTGCGGGTCGGCGCCACGGCCGCGTAGACCTGGATGCCCTTACTACCCGAGGTCTGGGGCACCGGGAGCAGCCCGTCGTCGGCCAGCCGGGCCGCGACGATGAGGGCGGCGCGAGCGCACTCGACGATGGTCATCCCGGCGCCGGGATCGAGGTCGACGACCACCCGGTCGGCCATCGGCTCGCCGGGGCGCGGGTCCCCGGCCGGGAGGTCGATGACCTCGCCGGGTCCGTGGTCGGCGCTGCTGATGGTCCACTGCGGGACGTGCAGCTCGATGGCGGCGAGGTTGGCCAACCAGACCAGGGTGGCCTGCTCCTCGGCGACCACGTAGTCGATGTCGCCGTCGCTGGTCCCGATCAGCTGCCGTCGGACCCAGTCGGGCGTGCCGGGCGGTGCGTTCTTCTCGTAGAACGGCGTACGACCCGGGCCGACGCCGTCGGGGAAGCGCACCCGGGTCAGCGCGCGGTCGGTGATGTGGGGGAGGATCACCGGCGCCACCCGCAGGTAGTAGTCGATGACCTCGGCCTTGGCGAAGCCGACCGTCGGGTACAGCACCTTGTCCAGGTTGGTCAGCGTGAGCAGGCGATCGCCGACCCGGGTGTTGACATCGCTCGCCGCCACAGGGGTGAGTCTGGCAGCGTGGGCCCGATGAGCACCGAGTGGGCGGACTGGAAGGCGGGGGTGACCCGCCGCGCGACCGGGCTCTTCGACGAGTGGGGGCTGCGGCCCGACGGTGACCGATGGACCGGGACCGTCGCACACGGGTGGCCCGTACGCACCGCCGAGGGTGCGGCCGCCGTCCTCAAGTTGGGCTTCCCCCACCCCGAGGCGGCGGATGAACACCTCGCTCTGCGGGCCTGGAACGGCGAGGGTGCGGTCCGCTTGTTGCGCGCCGACCCGCACCGCTGGGCGCTGCTGCTCGAGCGGGCCGAACCCGGCGACGATCTCGGGGCGCTACCGACCTACGACGCCTGCACGGTGATCGCCGGCCTCTACGCGCGACTGCACCGCCCTGCCCTCCCGCAGCTCGACCGGCTGTCGGGGCACGCGACCCGCTGGGCCGGCGAACTCGCCCGGTTGCGCAGGTCGACCGACCTTCCGCGCCGCTTCGTCACCCAGGCCGCCGGACTGGCGGCCGAATTCGCCGCCGACCCGGCCACCGACGGGCGGCTGCTGCACGGCGACCTGCATTACGGCACCGTGCTCGCCGCCGGTCGCGAACCCTGGCTGGCCATCGACCCGAAACCGCGGTCGGGCGACCCCGCGTACGAGGTCGCGCCGGTGCTGTGGAACCGCTTCGACGAGGTCCTCGCCGCCACCGATCCGCGGGCCGAGATCCTCGACCGTTTCTACGCCGTGGTCGACGGTGCCGGGCTGGACGAGGAGCGCGCCCGGAGCTGGGTCGTCGTCCGTGCGCTGATGAACGTGACGTGGGCGCTCGAGGACGGGCTGGCCGACCTCGACGACCGGGTGCGCGCCGCGGTCACGATCGTCAAGGCGGTCCAGCGTTGATCCCTGGGGGCGGAAGCGGCGTCGACACTGCCCGTTGCCGTCCGCCGGGCGCACGCCGACTCGCCCCCCCGGCGTGCGTCGAGGTACGGCGAAGTTGACCTCGTTCAGCAGAAGCCGGCGGTGGTCTTGGCCGAGGCGGTGGAGGTCTGCACAGGGGGGACCGGAACGGGCTTTTCCTTCGGGTAGGCGTTCAGGATCACCTCGCCCTGGTACAGGGTGTTGACGTCGTCACCGACCGGGGTGTCCGTCATCACGATCAGGCCGCGCACACCGCGGAACCCGCCGGTCCCGCCCGTCGGGGCGTGGACGCACCCTCCGCTGATCAAACGTCCGCTCGGCTTGAGGTAGGTCCAACTGATGTAGTCGCTGTTGAGGGTGCCGCACGGCTTCTTGGCCACCGCCAGACACCCCGTGAAGGATTCGGTGCCCTTGTTGATGATGGTGGTCGTGGCGTTGTTGTAGTAGTCCTCCGCCTGGGTGGGCGGGATCGTCCACTTCCCGACGAGATCGCCGGTCACGGCAAACTCACCGGTCTTCACGTCGGTGAGCGTGAGCAGTCCGGAGACGTGGATCGTCCTGGGATGGCGTGACGTGCGGACGTCGTCGCCGAGCGCGGGCGTGGCCGGGATCGCGGCAGCGGCGAAGCACGCCGCGATAGTGGCGGCGACGGCGAGCGATCGAGAGGCACGCCGGGAAGGAACGGACATGGTGAACTCCTTCGTGAACGGAGGCCCAGCCGGCGGATCCGGCCGGGACTGCGGTTCCACTCTTCGCCCGGCGCGGGCGTCCGCGCTACGTCGATGCCATACGCAAATCTGCGTAGGTCAGGCTCGGCTCAGACCGCAGGCAACCGATCGCGAGCAGGTCGCGGGTGGCGGGGATGATCGGTCAGCGATCGCCGCCGACCACATCGAGGCGGTCCGGGACGTCATGGGCAGGGCCGATGTCAGGCCCTGAGGGACCCGACACCCGCAGCGCTTTCCGTCGCCGCATACCGGACCCGACCCCGGTAGGTTCCCAGCGCGACGACTGCGCGGTGGTCCGGTACGGGCGCCGTGCCGAGCACTCCGGCCAGGTGCAGGACCCGGACCGCGTTGAGTCGGTCGTTGACTCCCAGCCGCCGGTAGGCGTTCTCCAGGTGCTTCTCGACGGTACGTGGGCTGCACGCGAGGGACCGCGCGGCCCGACGGGTGGTCGCGCCCTCGGCGATCAACTGCAGCACCGCTAGCTCCCGACCGGTGAGCCCCAGGTCCGTGCCGGTGCGGGCCCCGGTCATCCGCTGCATGACCGCGACCTGGTGGTCGATCGCCACGAGTGATCGCTGCACCACGCCCGCGACCGCCAGATCGTCGTCGCTGAAGTCCGACCCGCCGCGGGCAATGACGAAGGCCCGGTGCATCGGTCCGTTGTGCCGGTAGGCGATCGAGAGTTGGTGCTCCATCCCCATTCCGGCCAGCGAGCGCTCGAGCGGGAGTCGTCGCCGCCGCGGGACGATTCCGGTCGGTACTCGGGCCGTGGTCTGCGGTCGCAGGTCAGCGGTGATGTGGAACCACTGCACCAACGCATGAGCGTCGAAGAGCTCGCCGGTCCGCCAGCGGTCGAGCGTCTCTCTTTCGTTCCGCGGTAAATCGGCCGGGTCCATCACCATGCCGAACGAGCCATCCGCGTCGAACCAGTTCCACGAGGACGAGGTGACGATGAAGACGCGACGCAACAGGGCGAGCAGGGCGGGAACGGGGAGGGTGCAGGCGGGCTCGCGCATCAGGTCGATGACCTCGCCGAGCCAGTCCGCGCTCCGCATCGCGACGTCCATGGCAGCTCCCCTGGTCAAGCTAGACCACCGGACCCGGCGACGACCAGCGAGTCACACCGAAGAGCGTGACCCGACCTCGTCCGGCGGCCGTTGCGCAGCAGGCGCCGGGAAACGACCCCCGGGACCTGGTCTGGGGGCCCGTTTCGCAGCACGTGCCGGGAAACGACCCCACGGGACTCGATCTGGGGCCGGTTTCGCAGCACGTGCCGGGAAACGACCCCACGGGACTCGATCTGGGGCCCGTTTCGCAGCACGTGCCGGGAAACATCCTCCGGGGCGCGGGTCCTCTGGGCCCGACTCCCGGTCCGGATGACGGAATAGCCGTCCGCGTACGAGCGTTGCAGGCCAGGATCGACGAACTTCGCTGCCGTCGGCATCCTTGCCGCGGCGCTCGTACGCAGGAGGAATTGTGGCCCTGCCACCCCTGGTGGAACCCGCCGCCGAACTCACCATCGATGAGGTCCGCCGCTACAGCCGGCACCTGATCATCCCCGACGTCGGAATGGAGGGGCAGAAGCGGCTGAAGAACTCGCGCGTGCTGGTCATCGGGGCGGGCGGACTCGGCAGTCCCGCGCTGCTCTACCTCGCCGCGGCCGGCGTCGGCACGCTGGGCATCGTCGAGTTCGACACGGTCGACGAGTCCAACCTGCAGCGCCAGATCATCCACGGGCAGTCCGACATCGGTAAGTCCAAGGCGCTGTCGGCCAAGGAGTCGATCGCCGAGACCAACCCGTACGTCAACGTGGTGGTGCACGACACCCGCCTCGACAACGACAACGTGATGGAGCTGTTCGCGCAGTACGACCTGATCGTCGACGGCACCGACAACTTCGCCACCCGCTACCTGGTCAACGACGCCGCCGTGCTCCTGGGCAAGCCGTACGTGTGGGGTTCGATCTACCGCTTCGACGGCCAGGTCAGTGTCTTCTGGGCCGACCAGGGTCCGTGCTACCGCTGCCTCTACCCAGAGCCCCCGCCCCCCGGCATGGTGCCCAGCTGCGCCGAGGGCGGTGTCCTCGGCGTGCTCTGCGCCTCGATCGGCGCGACCCAGGTGACCGAGGCGATCAAGCTGCTCGCCGGCATCGGTGACCCGCTCATCGGTCGGCTGCACATCTACGACGCGCTCGAGATGAGCTGGCGTCAGCTCAAGATCCGCAAGGATCCGGGTTGCGCGATCTGCGGCGAGAACCCCACCGTCACCGAGCTGATCGACTACGACAGCTTCTGCGGTGCGATCACCGACGAGGCCGCCGAGGCGGTCGCCGGTCACACGGTCGGGGTGAAGCAGCTGGAGGATTGGCTGGCCGCGCGCGCGGCGGGGGAGCGCGACTTCGTGCTCATCGACGTCCGCGAGAAGGTCGAGCGCGACATCAACCAGATCCCCGGTTCGGTGCTCGTCCCCAAGGGCGACTTCCAGACCGGTGAGGCCCTGGTCGGCCTGCCGCAGGACAAGCAGGTCGTCCTCTACTGCAAGACCGGTGTCCGGTCCGCGGAGGTGCTGGCCATCGTCCGCGGCGCGGGTCTCGACAACGCGGTCCACGTGGGCGGTGGCGTCAGCGCCTGGGTCAGCCAGATCGACCCGTCGCAGCCCGCCTACTGATTCCTCTCGCTCGCACCGGCTCGGGCCCTCGACTCACACGGAGTCGAGGGCCCGATCTGTGTGCGGACGGTCAGCTGAACGTGAGGGTCAGCTGCGGCCGGTAGCCCGCGTTGCCGTGCTCCCGCGACCACAGCCAGCTGTTGTCATCGGTCCCGCTCTGCACCGCGATGGTGGTCGTGGTGCCGAGCTTCGGGGTGAGCCCGGAGGCGTCCAGGGTGGCGTTGTAGGTGGTGTTCGGCACCGTGGCCGCCGGGGTGTTCCCCAGCGCTGCTCCCAGACCCGGCTTGTTGTTCCAGTTGAGATCGGTCTCGGACCAGGCGTTGCTGGCCAGGTTGATCTTCTGGCTCACCGCACTGCCCGCCGACGAGAGCGTGGTCGTCCGGTAGCGGAGGTTGACCGAGGTCAGCGTCTTGCCGGCGGGGGCCGCTGGCAGCGTGAACCGCAGGTAGCTGACCGCCGGCGCCACGGTGCCACCACGTGAGCAGAGCGAGGCCGAGGTGCCGAAGTTGACCGCCTTGGCCGCCGAGTTCGCGTACGCGTCCTCGGTCGGGGTCAGATCGACCGTGTTGGTCGCCACCTTCGTCTCACGGAAGTTGGCGGTGTAGGTCCGGTCCGCGTTCGGGGTGCTGACGGTGTGCGTACCCGCGCCGCCGTCGGACCAGGAGACGAACTCATAGGTCTTGCCTCCGAGGGTCTGCGGGCTGACCGCACCCAGATCCCGCTTCACCCCGATGACGCTGTCGGCGGTGAACGGCGCGGTCCGCGGCTGTCCGTCCAGCGTGAGCTGCAAACCGGCCGGGTTGGTCGAGGCCAGGGTCAGCTTGACCTTGCGCGGGTGGACGTCGACGTAACTGGTGGCGGTCAGACCGCCGGAATCCTTCACCGTCAGCGTCACCCGGTAGAACACCGTGGTCTCGGTGTGGCCCTCGGCGGGAATCACGTACGAACCGGACCGGCTCCCGCTGGCTGGAGCCATCCCGGGATGGCTGTGGACGTTGTGGTGCAGGTCGATCGACCAGGTGAACGCGCTCGCCGGCAGCGTGCCGTCCTCTGGATCGGAGCCGGTGCCACTGAACGAGAGCGTGTCGCCAGCGGCGTACGTACTGCCGGCCGCCGGGGTCACGATCGTGGCCGTGGGTGCGTCGTTGTCGACCACCTTGAGCGTCGCGTACGCGCTGATCGAGCTGCCGGAGTTGTTGGTCACGATGACCCGGAACCTCGCCCCGTTGTCCCCGGCCGTGGTCTTGGCGACGGTGTAGGTCGCCGCGGTCGCCCCGGCGATGTTCACGCCTTCGCGCTGCCACTGGTACGTCAGCGGTGCTTGACCGGTGGCCTGGACCTCGAACGTGGCGGCGTGACCCAGCGACGCCGTCTGATCGGCCGGCGGGGTGTCGATCGCCGGGGCCAGACTGCCGGTGTAGGAAACCCGATAGACGGCGAACTGACCACGCGAGAGGTAGTAGAAGCTGCCGTCGGGCCCGACCTTGAGATCGACCGGGTGCGGGACGGTGGCCTGGGCGAAGTTGGTCACCGTCTTGCTCTGCGGATCGAAGCGCTTGATCCAGTGCTGGCAGAAGTCGGCGAAGAAGTAATCACCGACGTACTCGGTCGGGAAGGTCGGCTTGGCCGGGTTGTAGAAGGTGCCACCGGTGATGGCGCAGTCGCCGTTCTGGTGCTTGTAGGCGTAGATGGGTGAGGAGAAGCGCGCATCGGTCGTCGGGCCCTCGGTGGTCGGCCAGCCGTAGTTGCCACCCCTGACGGCGTCGTCGATCTCCTCCCAGGTGTCCTGGCCGACATCGTTGACGAACATCCGATCGGTGCCCGGCTGGAACGCGAAGGTGAACGGGTTGCGGAACCCCAGCGCCCAGATCGCCCGGTTCGTCCCGGTGGTCCGGCCGTAGAACGGGTTGTCGGTCGGGATCGAGCCGTCGGAGTTGATCCGCAGGATCTTGCCGAGCTTGTTGGTCAGCGTCTGGGCGTTGCTCGGCTTGGCGTTCTCGCCGACCGAGATGTAGAGCTTGCCGTCGGAGCCGAAGCTCATGGCGCCACCGTTGTGGATGTTCGCGCTCAGCGGTTCGAGATCCAGCACGGTGCTCTCGACCAGGGTCCCGCCGGAGGTGACCGCCTGGTCACCCTTCGCGGTCACCCGGACCACGGTGTTATGGATCGGTGCGGCCTTGGTGGCGTAATAGAGGAAGACGTAGCCGTTGGTCGCGAACTCGGGACCGATGGCGATGCCGGTGAGCCCGCGCTCGCCCTGGTCGTCGGTGATGACGGTGGCGAACGGGGTGGGCAGCGTGCTGCCGTTCTTGATGATCCGCACCACGCCGTCCTGCGACGCGACGAACAGCCGACCGTCGGGTGCGAAGGCCATCGCGGTGACTCGGCCGAGACCGGTGCCGAAGGCGGTCTGGGCGAACTTGGGCGGCAGCGTGACGGCCGAGGCGGGTGGGGCCATGAAGACCACCACGGAGACGGCGAGCGTGCAGGCGAGCACCATGGTGCACAGCCATCGGGTCGGACGCGGGCGCGCAACAGCAACTGGAGACGACGATCGGAACACTTACTCACCCCGGAGGAATGGACGGCTTTGGCAGTCCGCCCCCCGGCGCGTTGCCCTGATTGACCTCCATCTTGGCCACGTCGTGACCTGGGACGGAACACCGTCTCAGGCCGATTCACGGGATTGTGACCCAACTGTGATTCGCGTTACAGTTTCGTGATCATGTTGACAAACCGTTTGGCCACAGATTAATTTTCTCTTAGTCGTTCCCGGGGGCTCTGTTATCGAAAGATCACGACATCTGCGGTCAAGCCGGCTCTCCAGGGTGAGAGCAGGGGTTGATGCTCTCCCGCGGACCTGCGTACGGACATCGTCTTCGACGCCTGCACCCTGTTGCGGGTGGCGATTATCCGCGCACGTCCTCGTGTGCTGGGCGTCGAGTGTTCGGATCATCCGAGACAACATCGGATTGCGAATTCACACTGGCTTTCCGTGGGATTGGTCGCCGTGTCGGCGCATCTGCTGCACCCCCCGTCAGCCCAGTCGTTCTCACGGCTAATCCGGGGATCTTACGCACTGCATCCCCACGCCACGCCTGCCCCCCTTGCTGTGGCTCCCGTTGAATTCGAAAGGCCCTGCCCCGCCATGTCCATCTCGTTCCCGCGTACCTCCATCCGTAAGTTCGCCGCACTCACCGCCGCCACCTCGGTCTTCGCCGGAGTCTTTGCCGGCGCCACCAGTGCGCCGGCCCAGGCGGCGGCGACCACCACGTCGACCACCGCCGCCGCGTCGGCCACGGTGGCCACCAACTCCGCAGTGCTGCCGTTCGATCTGCCCTCGACCGCTGCTCTGCACGGCTCTGACAAGCAGGTATTCGCCCACTATGTGCCGTGGTATCCGCTGTCGCTGGACAACAAGGCGGCGTCGGCGCCGGACTACTACAACAAGAACTACGTCGCGGCGAACGGTGAGAAGGGCAAGTACGCCGCTCACGGCGGTCTGCTCCGCGACCGCCCCTTCACCCGGGCCCCGATCGCCACCGCGGACTGGAAGGTCCGCGATATGGAGACCGAGATCCGTCAGGCCCAGGCGGCCGGGATCGACGGCTTCGTGGTCAGCATCACCTCATTCGGCAACACCCGCACCTATCGCGCGGTGCAGGACCTGTTGGTCGCAGCGGAGAAGGTCGGCAACTTCTCGATCATGCTCCGTCCGAACATGATTGCCGCCGGCATCAAAGATCTGGGCGCCGACAAGTTCGCTGCCGAAATGGCCGTCTTGGCCAAGTCGCCGGCTGCATACCGGTTGAAGGACGGCCGGTTGGTCTTCTCGCCCTTCATGGCCGAATCCGACAGCATTCCTTTCTGGCAGTCGTTCCTGACCGGAATGAAGAGGCGCGGCGTGAATGTCGCCTTCTGGCCGATGTTTCTGAACGAGATGACCTGGGGTGCGAAATTCACCCCCGTCACCTACGGCGAGACCACCTGGGGCGAGCGCACCGCGACCAACAACGATCCGAACAAGATCACCTCGACCTCCAAGCTCGGCCGGATCGCCAGCGTGAAGGCACGCGGCAAGAAGTGGATGCAGGCGGTCTCGACGGGCGACGCTCGCCCGGCCCAGCACAAGTTCTTCGAGCCGCACAACAGCGAGAACCTGCGGAGCACCTGGGCGATCGCCAACAAGGGCGGCGCGGCGATGGTCCACATCCCCACCTGGAACGACTACGCCGAGGGCACCCAGATCGCTCCGTCGGCCAAGCTCGGCTGGGCCCAGCTCGACCTCAACGCCTACTACCTGACCTGGTACAAGACCGGGGTGGCGCCGAAGATCCGCCGCGACGCGATCTACCTCAGCAACCGCAGCCAGCTGTCCACCGCCAAGGTCTCCTATTCCGCGGTGATGAAGCCCGCCAACAACGCCAAGGTCTACGACGAGGCCGAGGCGCTGGTCTTCCTCAAGGCTCCGGGCAAGGTCACCGTCACCGCGGGCAGCCGCTCGGTCACCTGCGACGCGCCGGCCGGGATCAGCTACTGCCGCGTTCCGCTCGCGGTCGGCGCGGTCAAGGCCGCGGTGGTCCGCGGCGGCAAGACCGTCTCCGCTGTCACCTCGAAGGCGACGGTCAAGGCCAGCCCGGCGGTCCAGGACATGGATTACGTCTACACCAGCAGCCTTCGCACCGGCAGCACCACCGCGGCCCCGGTCACCGACACCGCCCCGGCGCCGGCCCCCGACGTGACCGCTCCGGTGGTCAAGGCGCTGACCCCGAACGCGGACACCTACGTCCACGAGGGTCTGCCCACCCGCAATTCGGCGACCAACGCCTCGCTTGGTCTCCCGCGGTGACATCGAGATGGACGCCTATCTGAAGTTCGACATCCCGATCGCGCCGACCGGGATGAAGCTGACCAAGGCCACGCTGAAGTACTGGGTCGCCTCGTCGGCCAGCTCCGCTTCGAAGGGTTCGCACACCATCTCTCTCGCCGGTAACAGCTGGACCGAGACGTCGGTGACCTACAAGAGCCGCCCGGCCATCACGACCACCAAGGTCGGCACCATCACCGGCGCCACGAAGGCCGACTCCGCCGGTGAAGCGTCGCTGACGGTGGGTTCGCTCAAGGTGGGGGCGACGACGCTGGCCATCGAGACCACCGGCAGCGACGACCTGCGGATCTGGTCGAAGGAGTTCACCGGCAAGGGCCGTACGCCCGTCCTCGAGCTCACCTACACCCAGGCCTGAGACCCCCCCGGCACCGGATCCGAGTGCTCTATCCGCACGTGCAGAAGCCCCCGACAGCGGACGTGTCGGGGGCTTCGGTGTTTGCCTACGGCGTCAGATCCACTTCAGTGTGGCTCGAACTCGGCGCTTCATGACTCAGATGGCGTGGACCTGGTCGGCCTGCGGGCCCTTCGGGCCCTGGGTGGTCTGGAACTCTACGCGCTGTCCCTCGTCGAGGGACCGGAAGCCGGTCGACTCGATGGCGCTGTAGTGGACGAAAACGTCCGGTCCGCCGCCGTCCACGGCAATGAAGCCGTAGCCCTTCTCGGCGTTGAACCACTTGACGGATCCCTGAGCCATGAAACATCTCCTTGAGCATTCGGAACCGCACCTCACGGCCCGACTGCTGTTGGACGCCCAGGATGTCCCCAACGCCCACGCAAAGTTCTGGGGGCGTAGCACTGACCACGACACAGACCACTTGCAACAGCGGTGCCGATCTTTGCATACCCGCGAGCGGTTGTGAACCCCGTCGGGCCAAGATCATCTTGCGCGGAATGTGGTCAGCCGATCTCTCCAGGCAACGGCGTGGCGGGTCGGAAACGAGCGGCCCACAGGTCGACCCGGTCTCCGCGTACGGCGGTTCCCTCGGCCCGCAGTCGGGTCAGCGCCCGTTCCTCCAGACCCGCGGCCGGCCGACCGTCCGCGCGGATCACCCGCCACCACGGCACCGCGGCCCCGTGCCGCGCCATCACCTGCCCGACCCCACGCGGACCGCCACGACCGACCCTCTCGGCGATGTCACCGTAGGTGGCCACGCGACCGGGTGGGATCTGCTCGACCGCTTCCAGCACCTCCTCGACGTAATCGGCATCCACGAGCGCAACGTTAGGGTCAAACTCCGAGACAAGGGAGGACCAGGGATGAACCTCACGCGGACGCCGCGTTGGTACGCGGGCGCGGCTGCGCTCGTGGTCGCCGGGGTGTTGCTCGCCGTGGCCGCCGCCTCGCGTTGGGCCCCCTGTCTGAGCGGTGACCCGGCGGTCTGCCTCACCCGCCAGGGCCTGGGCTTCGACTACCTGCAGCCGTTGGCGCCGCACCAGACGTTGGTGATCGCGACGATCTGTGCCGTGCTCGCCTTTTTCGTGCTCGCGGCGGCGCCGGGCGCCCTGGTCGGTCGCCGTCGGGTGGGCGCTGGTCTGTCGAACGTCACCCTGGCCGTCCTCGGCGGGAAGCCGGCGTTGTTCGCGATCCTGATCGTGGTGGGTTCGCTCGCCGGCGGTCTACCGCGACCGGCGTGGTGGTGGCTGATCCTCGAGATCGTCGTCGACCTGGCCGTGGTGGGCGTGGTGCTCGCCACCTCGAACGACCATCGCGAGGACTACCAGCGGTTGCTGTTGTTCGCGGTCGCGGTCTGGGCCACGGGTTGGGTGGGACGCCTGGGCGACAAGGTCTTCTTCTCGCTGCTGAATCCGGACGCGCCCGTTCCGCCCGGCTCCGGGCTGATCGTCGCGTTGATCCTGATCGCCTGCGGCATCGGCGTGGCCCTCATCACCCGGGCCGACGAGCGGTCGGCGGTCGACTGAACCGGGCACCGGCGTACGCGGGTCTCCGGTTCAGCGGGTCTGCGGTTCAGGGGGTCTCGCGTTCACCAGTGCAGCGTGCCCGGGTCGCCCTTGAACGGGCCGCTGACCAACGACGTGATCCAGCCGCCGTAGAAACCGCCGGGCTGCGGCTCGACCTGCTCGCCGTCGACCAGACAGCGGTCCATCGCCGCCGGGTAGAGGGCGATGTGGTCACGCAGTGCGGCGAACCGGCCGTCGGGTTGCGGGTAATACCACGCGGCCGCCTTCGCGATCCGATCGCCACCGAGCACGTCGAGATAGCTCGCCTCGCCCTTCCACTCGCAGAACGAACCACCCCGGGCCGGCTGCAGCGCCCCCTCGATGAAGGCGGACCGGGGGAGGTAGTAGGTGGGTGGATGGGAGGTCTCGAGCACCCGCAGGCTGACGTGGGTCTCGCAGATCGCGACGCCGCCCAGGATCACGGTGATGAGTTCCTCGCTGGAGCGGACGATCGGCGGTCGGGGGTAGTCCCACACCGATTCCTGTCCCGGAGCGATCGGATCGGGGACGGGGTGGCCACGCATGGCGTTAGGTTAGCCCGGTGCGCCAGGCCAGCATCGAGCTCCGAGCGGGGACCGAGCGGTTCCGCACCGTCACCGAACAGACCGAGACCTGGCACTCCTTCTCCTTCGGCGCCCACTACGATCCCGGCAACGTCGCCTTCGGATCGTTGATCGCCCACAACGAGGACCACCTCGTGGCCGGCGGTGGGTATGCCGAACACCGGCACGCCGGGCTCGAGATCCTCACCTGGGTGCTGTCGGGAGCGTTGGCCCACACCGATTCGGCCGGTCACGACGGGGTCGTGACGCGGGGTCTCGTCCAGCGACTCAGCTCGGGATCGGGCGTCGAACACGCCGAGCGCGCCACCACCGACGCGCCGGTTCACCTGGTCCAGATGTGGTTGACCCCCGACACCCCGACCGCCGAGCCGAGCTACCAACTCGCGCCCGTTCGCATCGACGACCTCATCCGAGGCTGGGTGAGCGTCGCGTCCGAGACCCGCACCGACGCCGCCGTCCGGATCGACGTCCGCGGCGCGACCCTGTGGGCGACCCTGCTGCGCGCCGGTGGAACACGGGCGTTGCCGGTCGCGGACCGGCTGCACATCTTCGTCGCCACGGGTGTGGTGACGGTTTCCGGGGCGCCGGGGGGAGCCTGGTCGCTGGTCGCGGGCGACGCCCTACGACTCGTCGAGCCACCCGCGCTGATCCTCACCGCCGAGCAGGACGCCGAGATCCTGGTCTGGGAGCTGCCCCGGTGAACGAGCGCCCCCTGCTCATCCGGGTGTCCGGCCGGGACCGGCCGCGGTTGACGCGCGATCTGCTCGCCATCCTCGACGCCGCCGGTGCGCAGCTCGAGGACATGGAACAGCTGGTGGTGCGTGAGCGGCTCACCCTCGACGTGCTGGTCCGGCTGGCCGACGCCGATGACGCCGTGGTCCGCGACATCCTCTACTGGGGCTTCACCCACGACCTCAAGATCGACTTCGAACGGGTCGAGGCCCGGTCGCGCCGCGCCGGGCTGGTCCGGCACGCGGTGACCGTGCTCGGCCGACCGCTGCCGCCGTCGGCGTTGGCCGCGGTGGCCGACGCCATCGCCGAGACCGGCGGCAACATCGACCGGATCGTCCGGCTGGCCACCGACCCGGTGACCGCGTACGACCTGGTGGTCATCGCCGGTGACGTCCCGGCCATGCAGCGGGCGCTGGTCACCGTCTCGCACACCCACGGCATCGACGTGGCCGTCCAGGTCAACGGGCTCGAACGGCGCGCCAAGCGGCTCGTGGTGATGGACGTCGACTCGACGCTGATCACCGACGAGGTCATCGAGTTGCTGGCCGACGAGGCCGGCTGCCACGGCGAGGTCGCGGCGATCACCGCGCGGGCGATGGCGGGCGAGCTCGACTTCGAGGCGTCGTTGCGGGCTCGGGTGGCGCAGCTCGCGGGGCTCGACCTCGGGGCGATCGAACGGGCCCGCAGCCGGATCACCCTGACCCCTGGAGCTCGGACCTTCGTCCGGACGCTACAGCGGCTCGGGTTCACCGTGGCCATCGTCAGCGGTGGGTTCACCGCGTTCACCGACCACCTGCAGGCCGAGCTCGGGCTGGACTACGCCTACGCCAACACCCTCGAGATCGCCGACGGTCGGCTGACCGGACGGTTGAGCGGTGCCATCGTCGACCGGGCCGGCAAAGCCGCGCTGCTGGCTCAGATCGCCGCCGCGGAAGGGGTCCCGCTCTCGCAGACGGTGGCCGTCGGCGACGGGGCCAACGATCTCGACATGCTCGGCGCGGCCGGACTGGGCATCGCCTTCAACGCCAAGCCGGTCGTCCGGGCCCAGGCCGACACGACGGTGTCCGTTCCCTATCTGGATGCCATCTTGTTCATGCTGGGGATCCGTGGACAAGATGTCCTGCGGACCGAACGCGAGGAGGCCGGATGACCACCCTGACCGTTGCCCTGGCCCAGCTGTCCACCGGAGCCGACCCGGACGCCAATCTCGACCTGATGGCCGGGTACGTCGAGCGGGCCGCCGCCACCGGTGCTCAGCTGGTCGTCTTCCCGGAGGCGGCCATGCGCTGCTTCGGGCTGCCGCTCGCCGAGATCGCCGAACCCGTCGACGGCCCGTGGGCCGCCCGGCTGGCCCGGATCGCCACCGACGCCGGAGTGGTGGTGCTCGCGGGGATGTTCACCCCCGGTTCCGGCGGCCGGGTCCGCAACACCCTCCTCGCGGTGGGACCCGGGGTCGAGGCGGCGTACGACAAGATCCACCTCTACGACGCCTACGGCTTCGCCGAATCCGACACCGTCGAGGCCGGGACCGCGCTCGTGACCGTCCTGGTCGGCGGGGTGACCGTTGGGCTGACCACCTGCTACGACGTGCGGTTCCCCGGCGTCTACACCGGGCTGGCCGAGCGCGGCGCGACCGTGATCGCGGTCGCCTCGTCGTGGGGCGCCGGGCCCGGCAAGGTCGACCAGTGGCAGGTCCTCACCCGCGCCCGTGCGCTCGACAGCACCACCTTCGTGCTGGCGGCCGGGCAAGCCGATCCCGAGGTGGCCGGCGTGCCGCACAAGGCGACCGCCCCGACCGGGGTCGGTTTCAGCGCGGTCGTGTCACCCACGGGTGGGGTGCTCGGCGAGCTGGGCGCCGAGCCCGGTCTGCTGACCGTCACCCTCGATCTGACCGAGATCGACACAGCCCGGGCCGCACTCCCGGTGCTGGCCAATCGCCGGATGTAGTCCGCCGTGGCCGTCCCACCACCGGCCGATCCGCCCTGGTCGCCGTACCCGGTCCAGGACTGGTCGACGTTGCCCGAGGACCCGCTGCACTGGGGACCGCCGACCGGCGAACCCGTGACCGGACGGCCCCCCCGGTGGTGGCCCCCGTTGGTCGTCTTCGTGGTCGTCGGCGGGTTGATCGCCGCCCTCGGTCTCGTCAGCAGCAGCGCGGCGCGCCCGACCGCGGTCGCCGCGGCGGCCTTCTTGCCGGTCGACGGGACGGCCGCGTACGAGCGGGTCGACACCACCCGCGAGACCACCACGACCTCGACCACCCAGGTCACGGAGTCGGCCCGGCTGAGCGGGGTGACCGGGGTGTTGTCGACCCACACCACCTTCGGCATCCAGGTGTTCGCGCCCTACTACGACGACGTCGACACGCTCCAGGTCTGGCGCACCATCACCACTCCGCTCGGCCGGCCCGGGACCGGCCAGACGACCCGTGCGTACCGCACCAACGACGACATCACGCTGCTCGGCGAGAGTCGTCCTGACGGTGCGCGGATCTACCAGCCCGGTCTGATCGAGCTGCCCCGTGACGTGGCCGCCGGGCGCTCGTGGACCAGCTCGGGCTCGGCCGGCCATGCTCAGACCTACGTGGCCCGGCTGCAGTCCGCCGCCGATGACCCCGGCTGTCTGCGGGTCACCGGGGACGTCGCCTACACCGGCCTCGACGGCCGGCTCGCCCAGACCGTCGCACTGGAGCGCCTCTGGTGCACCGGCCGGGGGATCGTCGAGTCCGCCACTTCGCTCGCTCCGGTCACCGTCCGGACCAGCCCGATCGCCGCGCCCACCCCCTCGGGCGTGATCACCGCCGCCCCGCTGGTGCGGTGGTCGGCGCCGGAACGCTGGGCCCATCGCGAGCTCCAGGTGGTGTCGGTCGATCCGACCCTCGGCAAGGAAACGATGAACGGGAGTGCCAAGGCGTTGACCCCGGTGGCCACGACCTCGGGCCCGGTGGTGCAGGCTACCTCGAGCAGCAACGACCTGATCGGGCTACAACCGCTGTCGTCGCGTGAATGGCACCCCGTCTGGCGGGCCCACGTGCCCGGGACCATCCTGACGCTGGCGGGGTTCGGCGATGTGGTCGTGGTCACGACGAGCGCCCGCCAGGTGCTGGCCTATTCCTCGACCGGGGTCCGGATGTGGGCGGCGATGCTCGGCGAACTCGCCCCCGCTCCGCCCGTCCGGTTGTCCGACAACGAGGCCGTGCTGACCGATCTCAGCGGACGGGTCCAGGTCCTGTCCCTGCTCACCGGGCAGGTCCGCTGGGTCGCTGACGTCGGCTCGGACGTCCGGTCGAGCGCGGCCACCGGTGACGGTCTGGTCGTGGTGATGGATCAAGGGGGCACGGTCAGCGCGCTCGACGCCGGCAGTGGCGCGGTCCGGTGGACCCGGGAGTTGGAGGGTCGTGGTGCGGTGGCCCTCGACGGGACGATCGTCGTCCTGCAGGACCAGACCGCGCACGGGCTGGATCCGCACGACGGTACGACCCGGTGGCGGCGGCCCTTCTTCGGCACCCTCACCACCGTCGTCGGTTTCGACGGGCTGGCCGTGATCGGCACCCGTAACACCACGGTGGCCCTCGACGACACCGGCCGGGTACGCGGCCGCTATGCGGCGGCAATCGCGGCCACCCCGACGGTGGATCACCTCGTCCTGTGGGGGCCGGAGCGGGCGCAACTGCTCGACCGCAGCGGTGCCGAGCTGACCACCTGGGAGCTGCCGGCGTTGTCGCTGGCCCTCCAGATCCGCCCGGCGGTGACGCAACCGGCCGGGGTGTTGCTCTTCGGACTCGACTGGTCGTTCGAGGGCTGGACCGCGCGGGACCGGTTCCGATGACCGTCGGACCCCAGGTGACGGACCGGGCCCAGGGTGGCGAGGACTCGATCCGCTCCTGGCGAACCACCCGGCCGGTTCGCTTCGTCCGCGGAGTGGTCCGGCAGAGCGTCCTCGAACCCGTGACCGCCGGTCGGCTGCGCAACGAGGGCTGGCCGCACGGCCTGCGGGCGGTGGTGGTGATGGCGTACGCGATGTTCGGCGTGGCCGCGTTGCTGGTCGTCGCGTCCGGGCCGATCCGCCGGTCGAGCACGCTCGTGGTCGGCGGTGACGGGGTCGGCACCCCGCAGGGGCTGGTGTGGGTCCTGGTCCTGCTGTTGTCCTTCGGCTCGGCCGCGCTCACCACCGCCGTGCTGCACGGACCGGTGCTGCTCAAGATCGTTGGCGCTCTGTACGCGCTGGCGATCATGGGCAGTTGGTCGGTGCGCGGTCCGGCGACCGGGGGCGGGCTGCGCTGGCTCCTGCTTGCGCTGATCCTGATCGTCGGGTTGATCGTGTTCGTCGTCGTCCGGTGGCGGCGGGTGTTCGCCTGGTGGGAGTTCGCGGTCGTCTGGGGGCTGATCGGCGGTGCCATGGTGGTCGGACTCGCCGAGTCCCGGACCAGTCAGATCTTCGGCTTCAACCCCGAGATCCTGCTGCTCCAGCAGACCGCCGCCTTCCTGGGCTTCTTCGCGCTGCCCGCGGCCATGGTCGCCGGGGGTGCGGTGGCCGAGGTGGTGGTGGGGACGACCGTGTCGGCGGTGCGCCAGGCCCAGCGGCTGGCCCACCGGCGCTGGCCCTTGCTGATCCTCGGGGCGGTCGTGCTCGCTCGGACCGGGCTGGAGATCCAGCGCTATCGGACCCGCGACGGGGGACCGGTCGCCTGGTTGGACTACCTGCCGGCTTCGGGCATCGTGGTCGGTTTCGCCGTCGTCGGTGTGGTGGTGCTGCGTCTCGGCCGCCGGGTCGGCGCGGCACCGGTGGTCTCGGAGCTGCCCGAGCACCTCGGGTCGGTCGGCTTCGCGGTGGCCGGGGCGCTGATCGCGGTGCAGATCCCGGTGCAGCTCGGATTGGCGGTGCTCCAGGTGACGGCCTCGCTGCGGCCGACCGGGGCGGCCGGCCATTCGAGTCTCGACACCGCGTTGCTGTCCGACGTCGTCGATCCGCTGCGGATCGGGGTGGGCGTCGTGCTGGTCGGGTTCGCCGTCCGCTCCGCGCGCCGGGGCCGGGTGGGTCGGGCCCTGGTCCAGGGCTGCGTCGGGGTGATGCTGATGGCTCTGGCCCGTAACCTGGTCTTCCCCGACCTGACCCTGGCGATCGATCCGGATGTGCTCAACGTCGTCGGCTCGCTCGTGGTGCTCTGCGCCATCGCGGCCACGCTGGTGCGCCGCCGGCTGAGCGGGCAACGGGCGCTCGCGTACGCCGGGGTGCTGATCCTCTCCGCGCTGTTCAGTGCCCGCGACTTCATCTCCGATCCACTCGGACTCGTGCTCGGCTTTTCGGGAGCCGCGCTGGTGCTGTTCGGTCTGAGCTGGGATCTGCTCACCGGGTCCGACTGGGGCAATGGCGAGAGCCGACGCTTCCCACGCCCGACCCGGGTGCTGCTGGTGCTGACCAACTCGGTGCTGACGATGACCGTGCTCGCGTACGCCGCGCTGATCCGCGACGGGAGCACCACCATCTATCTCGACCCGTACGCCAGCCTCGGCGACCTGATCTTCGGCACCGCCCTGGTCGCCGCCGCCGTCATCGCCGTGCTCGACGCTGCATCCCGGGACGCCCGGATCGGCTGACGCCGTGCTCGTCGCGTCGGATGAACGCGGAGCAGAAGTGTCAGCGTCGTCTGATCGAATGGCCGACATGTACCGATTGACCCGCGACGAGGTCGCGCCCCACCCGGCGCCGGCGTTGGACGACGCCCAGCGCTCGGTGGTGGAGCATGCGGGCGGCCCGCTGCTGGTCCTCGGCGGGCCGGGGACGGGGAAGACGACCACGCTGGTCGAAGCGGTGGTCGATCGGATCGTGCGGCGTGGGATGTCACCCGACAGCATCCTGGTCCTGACCTTCTCGCGACGTGCGGCGGCCGATCTGCGCGCCCAGATCGCGTCGCGGATCGGGCGCAGCGTCATCACACCGATGGCGATGACCTTCCATGCGTTCTGCTACGCCCTGGTCCGACGGTTCGCCGAGGGCGACGGGCTGGGGACCCCGGTCCGGCTGCTGACCGGCCCGGAGCAGGAGTTCCGGGTCCGCGAGACGCTGGCCGGCAGCGTCGACACCGGGCGGACCCACTGGGCCGAGAGCCTGGACGGCGCCTTCCCGACCCGGGCGTTCGCCGCCGAGGTCCGCGCTGTGCTCGCCCGGGCCCGCCAGCTCGGGATGGATCCGGACGACATCGTCGAGGCCGGCGCCGAGGCCGACCGCCCCGAGTGGATGAGTGTCGGCGAATTCTTCGAGGAATACCTCGACGTGCTCGACGCCGAAGGGGTGCTCGACTACGCCGAGCTGGTCCACCGCAGCCGGATCCTGCTCGCCGACGCCCGGATCGTCGACACCCTGCGGGCCGAGATCGGCGCCATCTTCGTCGACGAATACCACGACACCGACCCGGCCCAGGTCGGTCTGCTCCAGGCCGTCGCCGGTGGTGGCCGCGACGTGGTGGTGGTCGGCGATCCCGATCAGTCGATCTATGGGTTCCGCGGTGCGGCGGCCCGCGGCATCCTCGACTTCCCCGATCAGTTCCCCACCCGCGACGGTGAGCCCGCACCGTTGATCGCCCTGGGCACCGCGCGCCGCGGCGGTCGAGCGATGCTGGCCGCCACCCGCAACGTCGCCCAACGGCTGAGCCTGCCGCGGACGCTTCCCGCCGGAGTGTTCGAGGCCTTCCGGCACCCGCAACCGGTGCCGGGCGCGCCGCGTGGACAGGTCGAGGTCTTGACCTGCTCGACCCCCGGGGCCGAGGCCGACCACATCGCCGATCTGCTGCGCGGGGCCCATCTGCGTGACGGCGTCCCGTGGGAGCAGATGGCCGTGCTGGTCCGGTCGGGACGATCGATGATCCCCGCGCTGACCAGGGGACTGGTGGCCGCCGGTGTGCCGGTGGAGGTCGCCGGCGACGAGATCCCGTTGGCCGCCGACCCGGCCACCCGGCCCTTGCTGCTCGGGCTCCAGGTGGCCGGACGCGGCTCGGCGCCCGACGCGGAGGAGGTGCTGCTGCTGCTCGGCTCGCCGCTCGGCGGTCTGGACAGCATGGCCATCCGGCGGCTGGGCCGCGAGCTCCGCGAGATCGAACGCACCGAGCTGGCCGGGTCGGCACCACCGCGGCCGTCGGGCGAGCTGATCGCCGCGGCCGTCGCCCACCCCGACCTGCTCGACGAGTGCGCGCCGTCGCCGGCGGTCGACGCGTCGCGGCGACTGGCCACCCTGCTCCGGCGGTGCCGCCGCGAGATCAAGGGCGGCGGGACGGCCGAGGAAGCGCTGTGGACGCTCTGGTCGGGCACCGACTGGCCGCAGCGGCTGCAGCACACCGCCGCCCGCAGCGGCGAACCGGGGCGCCGGGCCAACCGCGACCTCGACGCCATCTGCGCGTTGTTCGAGGTCGCGGCCCGCTCCGAGGAGGTCGCCGGTCTCCGCGGGGTGACCGGATTCCTGGCCGAGATCGACGGCCAGCAGATCCCCGCCGATCCCCTGCGCGAGGGCGATCTACGCGGCGGGGCCGTTCGGGTGCTCACCGCCCACCGGGCGAAGGGTCGCGAGTGGGAACTCGTCGTCATCGCGGGGGTGCAGGAGGGGCGCTGGCCCGACGTCCGGCGTCGCGGCTCGCTGCTCGAGCCCGAACGGCTCGGACGGCACGAGGTCAGCGAGCCCGTGCCGACGGCGGTCCGGATCGCCGAGGAACGCCGGCTGTTCTACGTCGCCTGCACCCGCGCCCGCCGCCGGCTCGTGGTTACCGCGGTGGCCGGCACCGAGGGGGAGGGCGACCAGCCGTCGCGGTTCGTCAGCGAGCTCGGGGTCACCGTGCGCGAGCTGCCGGGGCGCCCGCGGCGGCCGCTGTCGTTGTCGGCCCTGGTCGGTGAGCTCCGCGCGGTGAGCGTCGATCCCACCGTCGTCCCCGCCGTCCGCGAGCAGGCCGCCATCCGGCTCGCTCGGCTGGCCTCGGCCCACGACGGCGACGGGCGGGCGCTGGTGCCGACGGCCAGACCGGAGAACTGGTGGGGGATGCGGGCGCTGACCCGCGCCAACGTCCCCGTCACCCCGCCACACGAGCTGGTCCAGCTCTCGGGGAGCCAGCTCGGCAATGTGCTCGCCTGTCCGCGGCAGTGGTTCCTCTCCCGCAAGGCGCACGCCGAGTCGGCCCGCCACACCGCGGCCACCTTCGGCTCGGTGGTCCACGTGCTCGCCCAGTACGGCGCCGCCGGGGTGGCCGAGTCCGAGCTCTCCGACCGACTCGAATCCATCTGGGACCAGCTCGATTTCGACGCCAACTGGTTGTCGGCGGTCGAGCGCATCGAGGCTGAGTCGGCGCTCGAGCGGTTCCTGACCTGGCAGGACGCGCGTACCCACGTCGAGCTGCTCGGCACCGAGCTCCCCTTCGCGTGCCAGGTCGACGTGGGCGGCGAGCAGGTCCGGGTCACCGGCACCGCCGACCGGGTGGAGCGTGACGCCGACGGGCGGATCCGGATCGTCGACTTCAAGACCAGCCGGGCGGCGCCGACCGGTGCCGAGGTGGCGATGCACGATCAGCTGGGGGTCTACCAGCTGGCCGTGCAGCAGGGGGCGTTCGCCGAAGTGACCGGACCGGACGCGCGCCCCGGCGGGGCCGAGCTGGTCTACCTGCGGATCTCCGACGGCCCGGGGAGTTATCCCAGGGTGTTCCAGCAGGCTTCGCTCGACGATCTCCCGCACCCGGTACCGCCTGCTTCGGACCCGCGGGCCGGGGGAGCGGAGGCGCCGACCTGGGTGCACGGTCGACTGGCCGAGGCAGCGGCCATCATCCGGGCCGAACGTCATGAGGCCCGGATCGGCGCCGCCTGCCGCTACTGCCCGTTCCGCGGCAGCTGCCCGGCCCAGCCGTCGGGTCAGCAGGTGGTGGCGTGACTGTCCACGCGTTCCACCCGCCGGCATCCACCGCGCGGTTCCACGAACCGGCCGATCTCGTCGAGGCGTTGGGTATCCCGTTCTCGGGGCAGCAGCTCGCGGCGATCACCGCGCCGCTCGAGCCCGGGGTGATCATCGCCGGCGCCGGCTCGGGCAAGACGACCGTCATGGCGGCCCGGGTGGTCTGGTTGGTCGGCACCGGCGCGGTCCGGCCCGAGGAGGTGCTCGGGTTGACCTTCACCCGCAAGGCCGCGGCCGAGCTGTCGCAACGGGTCCGGGGTGCACTCGAGCGCGCCGGCGTGATCGCCGACCGCGGGGTCGACGAGTCCGGCGAGCAGCTGGTCATGACCTACGACGCCTTCGCGGCCCGGCTGGTCGCCGAGCACGGGCTCCGGCTCGGCTACGAGGCCGACCCGACGATGATCAGTGGAGCTACCCGCTACCGGCTCGCTTCGCGGGTGGTCAAGGCGGCTGCCGGTCCGTTCGAGTTCTTGTCCCGGCTCCGCCCGAGCTCGGTGACCGAGCGCGTACTCAAGCTCGACTCCGATCTTCAGCAGCATCTGATCGCGGTGCGCCAGCTCGACCGGCACGCCCGTGACGTGCTGCTCGGCTGGGAGTCCGCGCCGACCAACAACCGCGGCAACGTCTACGCCGATGTGCGCAAGGCCCAGGCCGTCGCTCAGGAACGACTCGAACTGGCGAGCCTGGTCCAGGACTACCAGCTCCTCAAACGCCGGCTCGGGCTGGTGGAGTTCGCCGATCAGATGGCGATCGCCGCCCGGCTGGTGACCGAGGTACCGCAGACGTCGGTGGCGCTGCGCGCGTCGTTCAAGGTGGTGCTGCTCGACGAATACCAGGACACCTCGGCCGCGCAGGCGGTGATGCTGCACGGCTTGTTCTCCGGGGTGACGCCCAGCGACGGGCTCGGGCACCCGGTGACCGCGGTCGGTGACCCGTTCCAAGCCATCTACGGGTGGCGCGGGGCTGCGGCCAGCAACATCACGTCATTCGCCGAGGACTTCCGACGGGCGGACGGACGGGTGGCCCGCCGCTACGCGTTGACCGTCAACCGGCGGAGCGGACGCACCATCCTCGACGTCGCCAACGTGCTCAGCGCCCCGCTGCGGACCGCCCTGCCCGAACAGGGCGACACCGAAGGTCTGGGGCTGCTCGAACCGCCACCCGAGGCCGGGCCGGCCCGGGTCCATGGCGCCACCTTCGCCACCTGGCCGGAGGAAGTCAGCTGGATCGCTGACCGGATTGTCGCGGCCCACCGCGGTGGACTCGCCCCGACCTGGGCTGATATCGCCGTGCTGACCAGGCGCAACGCTGACATCGCCCCGCTCTACGGCGAGCTGACCGACCGCGAGGTCCCGGTCGAGATCGTCGGGCTCGGCGGTCTGCTGCATCTGCCCGAGGTGATGGACCTGACCGCGACCCTGCGGCTGGTCGACGACGTTACCGCCAACCCGGACCTGATCCGGCTGCTCGCCGGACCCCGGTGGCAGATCGGCCCCCGGGACCTGGCGCTGCTCGGCCGTCGGGCCCGCGAGCTGGCCCAGGGGCGCCGACCGCGGAACGCGCCGCACCACATCGACGAGGCGCTCGAGGAGGCGGTGGCCGACGTCGATCCGACCGAGGTGGTCAGCCTGCTCGACGCGCTGGAGAATCCGGGCGACGCGGCGTACGCCCCGGCGGCCCGCGAGCGGTTCGCCCTGCTGGCCGGGGAATTGGCGTTGCTGCGCCGGCACAGCGACGAGCCGGTGCTCGACCTGACCCGGCGGGCCATCGCCTCGATGGGGCTCGACGTGGAGCTGGTCGCGACTCCGGAGTTCACCCGGCAGAACCGCCACGATCAGCTGGGAGCCTTCCTCGACGCCATCGCCGCGTACACCGATGTCGACGGTGACGCCTCGCTCGGCGGGCTGCTGGCCTACCTCCAGGCCGAGATCGAGCAGGGGACCGGATTGGAGCAGGCGGTGCCGTCGGACCGCGAGGCGGTGAAGCTGCTCACCGTGCACAAGGCCAAGGGGCTGGAATGGGAGGTGGTCTTCCTGCCCGCGCTGATGAAGGGGGTCTTCCCGAGCGACCGGGTCACCGACAACTGGGTGTCCAACCCGGCCGTCCTCCCTGCCGATCTGCGCGGCGACGCCGCCGCCATCCCGCAGCTCGGCGACACCAGCCAGGCGGGGCTGATCGCGTACAAGGCAGCCCTCAGCGAGCAGCAGCAGCTGTCGGAGGACCGGCTCGCGTACGTGGCCGTCACCCGGGCCAAGCAGCTGTTGGTCGGCACCGGCCACATCTGGCGGGCCGACCTGGCCCGGCCACGGGAACGGTCGAAGTATCTGAACGCCATCCTCGACGAGGCGGCCCGCCAGGGTCAGGTGCTGGCCGACGCCGGTCCGCCGGGGGACAGCAACCCGCTGATCGTCGACGCACCCCCGCGGCTGTGGCCGACCCCGCTCGACCCGGAGGCGCTGGCCCGCCGGCAGGAGGCGGCTTCCTCGGTCGGTCAGGCCCGCGAGCGGTTCGCGCGGACGGGCTCGTACGAGGATCCGGCCGCGCTGCCGTTGTTGCTCGACGACGAGGAACTGGTCACCGGCTGGGACACCGACCTGGACCGGTTGCTCGCCGAGGTGGCCGAGAACCGTTCCGCCGATGCGCGGGTCGCCTTGCCGGACCAACTGACCGCGACCGACGTGCTCCAGCTGCGGCAGGACCCGCGTGCGTTCGCGGCCGGGCTGGCCCGACCGATGCCGCGCCCGCCGTCGCGGGCCGCACGGTTCGGGACCCGGTTCCACGCCTGGGTCGAGCGGTACTTCGCCGGTTCGCTGCCCAGTGGCGGGCTCGGCCAGCAGCAGCTGATCGACCCCGAGGAGCTGGCCGACCGGGCCGACTTCGGCGGTGGCGAGGAGGTGGCGCTGCGCGACCTGTGTCGCTCGTTCGCCGAGGGGCAGTTCGGCGCGGTCATCCCGTACGCGGTCGAGGCAGCGTTCACCCTGGCCGTGGGTGGTCGTCTGGTCCGCGGCCGGATCGACGCGGTCTACGCACTCGACCCGCCCGGGCCGCGGTTCCGGATCGTCGACTGGAAGACGAGTGCCGCCGAAGCGGCCGACCCATGGCAGCTGGCGTTGTACCGGATTGCCTGGGCCGAGGCCCACCAGATCGAGCTCGACCAGGTCGAGGCGGCGTTCTACTACGTCCGGACCGATGAGCTCGTCCACCCGGCCGGGTTGCCCGATCGGGCCGAGGTCGAGCGCCTGCTCGGGGCGGACGGCGGCGCGATCCGATGACCGCCGCGCCGTCCGGTTGGGGTTCGCGCGGCACGAGTCACACGCAAACGGCGTACGCGAACCCGGTACGTTAGGCGGGTGATCAATTGGGCGGCCGCGAGCAATCTCGACCGAGTCGACCACCATCGGTCATCGCCCGAATGGGTGGCCGGACTGTGGCGGGCCGATGACGCGAAATTGCTCAAGCTCGACAACCAGTCCCGCTTCACCACCAGTCCCGGTGGCGCCAGATTGCGGATGACCAAGCCGTTCGTGGAGTACGACAGCCAGCGGCATCGGCTGCTCGGCCTGCTCGACGGGTCACCGATCTTCGCGGTCGAGGCGCTCACCGAGGGTGAGGTGCACGACTACCGCGAGGTCGGCCATCAGCTGAAGGACAGCGAGCGCGACATCGCTGCCGCTGCGACCGCGGTCTGCAACTGGCACCGGGCGGAGCCGTTGTGCGCGCAGTGCGGCGGGCCCACCGTCGTGATCAACGGCGGCTTCGCCCGCCATTGCGAAGTCTGCCAGCGCGACCACTTCCCGCGCACCGACCCGGCTGTCATCGTGGCCGTGGTCGACGACAGGGATCGACTGCTGTTGGGCCGGCAGGCGTCGTGGGGCAACCGGGTCTCCGTGCTGGCCGGCTTCGTCGAGGTCGGGGAGTCGCTCGAGCACGCGATCCACCGCGAGATCGGCGAGGAGGCGGACATCACGTTGTCCGACGTCCACTACTTCGGCAGTCAGCCCTGGCCGTTTCCGCGGTCGCTGATGCTGGGGTTCTTCGCCCGGGCCACGAGCACGGACATCTGCATCGACGCCGACGAGATCGTCTACGCCGACTGGTTCACCCGCGACGAACTCAGCGCGCAGATCGACAACGGTGAGCTGGCGCTACCGCGGAACAGCTCGATCGCCGCACGCCTCATCCAGACGTGGCGCGACGGGCCGACCCCCCTGCCACCGGCCTGAGCGCGGACCGGCAGGTGCGCGTGATTCATTGCTTCTCCATCCAGCGCGGGTCCCGGTCCAGATATCGACTTGGCCAATCGGCCTCCGCGTCACTTCTACCGGTGTTACGTTCGCCGAATCACGAAGGAGACGCAGACCTTCCGAACGGGACGGAGTCGACGTGCACAAGACGCTTCTGGGATCGGTGCTCGCGCTTCTGGCCGTGGCCAGCGCCTGTACATCTGCGGCGACCCCGACCACCAGTGTCAGTTCGGCGCCCAGCGCGAGATCCACGGTCGCCCCGTCCCCGTCCCCAACCCCGTCCCCGACCCCGACCCCGCGGACCAAGGCCGAGGACGCCGCCGACGTCAAAGCGGCGCTCGTCACCGCCAAGGATCTCGGAGACCCGTGGGTGAAGCCGAAATCGGTCAGCCGGGTCGGCGGGAAGAAAGGTGAACTCTGCCCCGGGCACGTCTCGGCGCTCAAGAAGGTGCGATTCACCGCCGATGCCTCGACCGATCTGACCCGGGGCAAGGGGCCGGGGACCAACATCGTGTCCTACAGCCTGCAGACCCTGCCAGACGAGGACGTGACCGCCGTCGCCCAGGGGATCGAGGCGGATCAGAAGGCGTGCGGCCGTTACCAGGACGCGAACGGATTCAACGTCGAACGCACGGTGGAGGGACCCGCCAGCGTCTCCGGTGGGGAGCTCGTCGCCGGCTGGGTCGAGCGGATCTACTACGTCAAGCCGCGCAAACTGGCGTACGCGCGCCACTACCTGGTCGCCCACCAGGGTCGCGTTGTGACCACGGCGAGCTACGCCTTCCTGACCGACAAGAAGGATCCGAAGGCCAAGGACTTCAGCGAAATGTCACGTCTTCTCGAAGAGCAACTCACCAAGAACGACGGCGTTTTCGAATAGCGGCCGGTCACGGGTCAACCGAGCGGGTCACGCCACCTCCGACTCCCGATCCGGGCCCGCGGCCGAGCCCATCCGCGGTGCGGGCCGCCGTGCCCACGCCGGGTAAGCCTGACGGAGCGAGGCGGTGGCGGAGCCCGGAGGCCCGGTTGGCCGGGCGGGCGATGGCGCGGCGGATGGCGGCCTCGGACGCGATCACCTGCACGTGGTCGGTGGCCCGGGTGACGGCGGTGTAGAGCAACTCGCGGGTGAGCAGCGGTGAGGTCACCGGCGGCACGATGAACGACACCGCCTCGAACTGGCTGCCCTGGGCGCGGTGCACCGTCATCGCGTGGACGGTCTGGACGGCATCCAGCCGAACCGGGGCGTACGCCACGGGTTCGCTGCCGCGGCCGAAGAAGGCGCGGAGATCGCCATCGGGGGTGCGTACGACAACCCCGGTGTCGCCGTTGTAGAGGTTGAGCTCGTAGTCGTTGGCGGTGACCAGCAACGGCCGGCCCGGATACCACTCGCCCTCCTCGCCGTAGCCGGGGATGGCCTCGGCCAACCAGCGCTCGACCTCGAGCACCCAGCGGGACTGCCCGTACGGCCCGCGTCGGTGTGCGCAGAGCAGCCGGTGCTGCTCGAGCGCGGCCAGCGCGGCGACGTGATCGCCGGCGCGGGCGGCGTCGAGAGTCGTGCGACCGGCTCGGCGTACGCGGTTGGCCAGGTCAGTCAGCTGATCCGGCCGGAACGGGTCGTCGCCGGCGTCATCGGCCAACTCGGTGAAGCCGACGTCCGGTGCGCCCGATCGCAGCACCGCCAACGCCGCGTCGGCCGCGTCGGTCCGGATCGCATCGGCCAGTGTCGCGATCGCGCCGCCGAACCGCCAGGTGTGGCGGAGCTGGACCACTCGGTGCACCGGGCGCTGCTGGTCCGCACCGCCCTGAAGCCCCAGTCCGTCCAGAGCCGCGTCGAGCTCGGCGTCCGGTTGCCCGGGCGCCCGCGCAATGTCGGCCAGCACGGCGCCGGCCTCGACCGAGGACAGCTGGTCGGGGTCGCCGACCAGGATCAGCCGTGCGCTGGGTCGGACGGCATCGAGCAGCCGGGCCATCATGGTCAGCGAGACCATCGACATCTCGTCGACGATGACCACGTCGTGCGGCAGCTGGTTGTTGGCGTCGTGCCGGAACCGGCTGCGGGATCCGGGAACCCAGCCCAGCAGCCGGTGCAGGGTCGACGCGGACACCTCGCCGATCCGGTCGCGGTCGGCCTCGGGCAGCAGGTCGGCGGCGCTCCGGACGGCTTCGCCCAGCCGGGCTGCGGCCTTCCCCGTCGGCGCGGCCAATGCGACCCGGGGTCGATCACCGGGTTGATCGGTCAGAATGGCCAACACTCGGGCGACGGTGGTGGTCTTTCCCGTTCCTGGGCCCCCGGCCAACACGGTCACCCGGCCGAGCGCGCTGACCGCGGCCGCCAGCCGCTGATCGGCAGCCTCCCGGGTCGGCTCGAACAGTCGGTCGAGGGTCTCGCGCAGCCGGGCCGCGTCGATCGACGGCGGCTCGGCGGACAACCGCCGCTGGAGCTCGGTGCGTACCTGTTCCTCCTGGTGCCAGTACCGCTCGAGGTAGAGCAGCCCGCCGGCTCGCCGCAGGGGTCGGTCGCCGGTGCCGTCGGGTCCGTCGTGGGTCAACGGGCTGGCGAGCACGGCCCCCTGCCAGCTCTCCGGCTCGGGCCAGGGCAGGGCAACCAGATCGATACCGGTCTCGGAGTCGTCGAAGGCCGTCGCCGAGGCGGTGGCCAGGTCGACGCAGACCGAGCCGCTGCGTAGCGCACGGACCGTCAGTGCCAGGGCCAGCAGCACCCGCTCGTCGCGCTCGCCGCCGATCCGGCCGATGGCCATCGCGGTCCGGACATCCGAGGCGTCGAGCACGCCGCCCGCGTTGAACTCGGCCAGCAAGCCGGTGGCGCCATGAGCGAGCAGGACGTCGTCGGCCGCCGCCGTCGGGATCAGGGAACTCACCGGTCTCCTCCGGCCAGCAGGTCGGACAGCTCGACGATCAGTGCGGCCGGCGGCTGCCAGCTGAACACCCCGCACGGCACCCCGTCGACCCGGGGAGTGTCTGGGCCAGCCATGCCGCGGACGAACAGGTAGAGGACGCCCCCGAGATGGGTGGCCGGGTCGTAACCGGGCTGGCGCCACCGCAACATCCGGTGCAGCGCCACCGAGTAGAGCAGGGCCTGCAGCGGATAGTGCGCCGTCATCATCGCCTCGGCCATCACCGCAGGACGGTAGTCGATCAGCCGCAGCGGAACCCCGTCGAAGGCCCCCAGCCAGTTGGTTTTGTAGTCGACCACCAGATAGCGGGGCGGCGCGCCCGACCCGGGACGGATGCGCACGACCGCGTCGATGCTGCCGTTCAGGTAACCACGCAGTACCTGATCGGCCAGGTCGACGTGCTCCACCAGACCCGCGTAATCGACCAGGGGGTCACCCGGGGTGAGGTGGCGCCGCAGCAGCGGTGCGAGCTGGCCGAGCCGGACGTGACCCACCGGCCGGTCGCCCCCGGCCAGCGGGAATTCGAACCCCACCTCGGCCAGTCGGTCGACCGGCCGGATGTCGCTGAGTCGGGCGTCGAGGGCCAGCGGGCCCAGCGGGGTCAGCACTGAGGGGAGGAGTGCATTCGCGAGGACCTCCGCGGTCAGGTCGCCGCCCGGCGAGTGGGCCAGCACCCGCGTACACACCGCGAGCAGCTCGGCCCCCGGATCGGTGGCGGTGGTGTCGAACTCCTCGTAGACCTCGTGCACGATCGAGCCGAAGTCGGCGCCCATCGGCAGGTCGGCCATCGGGGAGGGGCGCAGCAGTTCCGGGTCGCCCGACGCCTGGGCCACCGGACCGCCCAGGGACAGACCGAGCTCGTCGTCCTCCTTGGCCATCACCGGCTCGCTGCTGACGCCAGGTTCGTGACGCGTCATCCCGTGTGCCGCGGCGGTGAGCGCCGAGTAGGACGTCCGCCGCCAGGCCAGGTCGAGGCTGCGGTCGAAGTGCCGTGCGACCAGGGGGCGGGCCGCGCCCACGCTCTGCTGCCACCGGGCCGGCTCACGTTGACCGACCTCCTCGAGCACGATCCCCGGGCCGAGCGGGCGGGCGTAGGTCGGATCGCCGCTGGTCACCGCGTACGCCGGGGCGATGGGGTCACCGACGGCGCGGCAGATGAAGCGCTGCAACGCCGACGCCGGGGTGTTGTGCGAGGCGGCCCACCAGGCCACGACCTGGCACTGCGCCCGGGTCGTGGCCACGTACGCCAGTCGCAGGTTCTCCCCCGACACCTCGGCCCGGTGGCGGGCGAAGCGCTCGGCCCGACCGAGACCGGCCGATCCACCGACGTCGATCACGCTGCACAGTCCGGTCGGGGTGCCGTCCGTCTCGTGCAGGTTCAGCACCCGGCCGTCGTCGCGGTCGCTCATCGGCTGGTCCCAGGCCTCGGGCAGGTAGACGATGGGGAACTGCAGCCCCTTGCTGCGGTGCACGGTCAGCAGGGTCACGGCCGCCGCATCGGTCTCGAGCCGCCGGCTCACATCGGTGCTCGAACTCTGCCCCGTCGTCGCGATCTGTTCGGCCAGCCACTCGGCCAACGCCCCGATTCCCAGCTGGCCCGCGACCATGGTGGCGTGCAGGCTCTGGCCGAGGTGGCGCAGATCGGTCAGCTGCCGGGCGCCGTCGACCAGGGCCAACAGTCGCTCGGGCACCTGCTGCTCGACGGTGGCCGCCTCGAGCAGGGCGGCGACCCCGCGTTCGGCCAGCAGTCGACTCCAATCACGGACGGTCTGCGAGAGCGGGAGGATGGCGTCGTCGTCGGCCAGTGCGAGCCGCTCGATCGTCCAGCCGAAGAAGCAGGTCAGGGCGGCTTCCCGGACGCTGCCGGACCGCGGTCGCTCGAGCGCGGTCAGCAGGGTGTGCCAGTCCTTCGCCATCGGCGAGGCGAAGACCGAACTGGCCCCGTGCATCACCGCGGGGAGGCCGGCGGCGACCAGCGCGTCACGGAGCGCTTCGCCGCTCCGGTTGGTGCGGACCAGGACGGCGATGTCGGCCGGGGCGACCGGTCGCGGCGGTCGGCCGTCGAGTTCGAGCTGCAGGCCTGAGCTCAGGGTGTCGATCACGTCGGCGACCAGATCCGCGCCGATGTCGCGACGCAGGGCGTCGACGCGACGACCGCGTTCCTGACCCGTGGCGTGCGGAAGATAGCGGAGCCGGACCGGTGGCACGGCGACCCCGGAGTCCCGCCGGGTGAGGCGTCGACGCTCGGCGGCGGCCTGGACCGGGCGCACGACGATCTGTTCCTCGCCCAGCGTCGTGCCGGACCACAGCACGTCGAGCGCCGAGACCAGCGCCTGGTCACTGCGCCGGTTCACGCCCAGCGTGCTGACCTGCTCGGCCGCGTCGACGGCCTCGAGGTAGCTGTAGATGTCGGCCCCACGGAAGGCGTAGATGGCCTGTTTCGGGTCACCGATCATGATCAGCGTGACGTGACCGCGGAAGGCGCGGTCGATGATCTCCCACTGGATCGGATCGGTGTCCTGGAACTCGTCGATCAGCACGATCGGATAGCGCTCGCGCAGCTGGTGCGCCGCCTGCGCACCGTGCCGGGGGTCGGCGAGCACGTCACGGAGCCGGGTCAGCATGTCGTCGTAGGTCAGGAGCCGGCCGGTCCGCTTGCGGCGTTCGACCTCGGCACGGACCGCCGCGCAGTACGCGGCCCGCTCGGCCGAACTCGACCGGTCCTGGCTGCTCGGGCGGGGGACCAGCACGGCATGCACGGCCGACACGGCCCTGCCGGCCAACCCGACCGCTTCGTCGACCGCGAAGGGCGGCACCGGTCGGTCGGCATAGCGGTGCAGGTAGAGGTCGGTGGCCACCTCGCGGGTCAGCTCGGTGATCTCCTCCACGTAGACGGCATCGGTTTCACGGTCGCCCAGGACACCGAGACCGTCGAGCATCCGCAGGCAGAACTCGTGGGTCGTCGCGATGGTCGCGGCGTCGAAATCGGCCAGAGCCTGGGCCACCCGGTCGTGGCGTCGGTCCAACTCGTCGGCGTCGACCTCGACCAGCCAGGCCTCGATCGGGTCGTCGGGGACGAAATCGGGGTCGGCCGACCGGGTGGCCATCGCCGCTTCCACCCCGACCAGCCGATCGTGCACCCGCGACCGCAGCTCGGTGCTGGCCATCCGCCCGAAGGTCACCAGCATGAGCTGGTCCAGACCGGCCACACCCTCGGCGACGTAGCGGGCGGCCAGGGCGGCGATGGTGAAGGTCTTGCCCGTCCCCGCGCTCGCTTCGAGCACCACGGTCCCGGTGGGCAACGGTCCGAGGACGTCGAAGTCGGCCACCCCACCGGCCGTCGGAGTCGCGCCCACGGTGCCCGCGGTCATCCCAACACCTCGCTCGACAGCATCAGCTGGAACACCCGACGGGCGAGGGTGCCGAACCGGCTCGGCTCACCGAAGTCGCCGCGTTCCTCGGCCGGGATCGACCGGTCCGCGAGGATGGCGTCGAGGCCACCGTCGGGCCCGAAGAAGTCCTGGTAATAGCGGTCGTGGTCCATCTTCCAGGTCTTCTCGAGCAGGCCGCGGAACTGCTCGAGGCTCCGGTTGCGGAACCGCTTCTCGGCGTACTCAGCCGAGGACCGGACCGCGAAGGGGATGGGTTCGCTCAGTCCGATCCGTTGAACCTCGATCAGGTCGGCCAGCACCAGCTCGGCCCAGCGACCGGGGACCGGGCCGAGGACGGATCGACCTCGGCGGCCGATCACCTCGGCCTGCCAGGACCGGTCCGGGTAGGCCGCGGTCAGGGCCAACAGCTCGATCCAGCCGTGCAATCGAGCCTTCGCCGACAACGCGGAGTAGCTGATCCGGACGATCCGGTCTCCGTGGACCTCACCGATCGAACCCGTGAACCGGTCCCCGGCGATGTCGACCGCGATCTCGTGGCGATCCGGGGTGGTGGTCACCGCGGTGGCGGCGATGGTGGCCACCTGACGCACCTGCGACGCGACCTCGTCGATGGTGCGCTGACCGAACGCCCGCGGAGGCAGCGACCCCCGCCGCCACTCCGCCGCGACCAGGCTCTCCAGCGGTTGTCCGCGGAGGTGCTGGCGGAGCAGCCGGTCCCCGATGGCCCACTGATCCAAACCGTTGAGTTCGATCGGGATCTGCTCGTCGGGGACGGGGTCCGGCCAGCTCGAGAGCTGCGCCCGGTCGCGCAGCAGCGCCTTGAGCGGATGGCTGAAGAAACGCATCAGATCGGCCAGGGTGGGCTGCCACCCGGCGTCCACCGCGGGCAGCCGCAACCGCAACGGGGCAACCGGCGTGCGCGGTCGCGCCGCGATCTGGACGGCGCGCAGCGCCGCCCGGTCGAAGCTCAGTGTCCGGCCGCGGCGCACCAGACCGGGGGCGAAGTTGCGGGCATCGAAGGGTTGCAGCGGATGCTCGACGGTCAGCGCGGACGCCGCTCCGCCCTCGGGTCCGCGTACGGTCCCGTCGACCGCGTGCCTCAACTCGCTGATCGGCACGGCCGGGGCCAGCGCCTTGCCGCTGCGCGGATCCATCCCGGCGTAGACCACGACCAGTCGCTCCCGGGCCGAGGTGATCGCGTCGAGCAGCAGTTGGCGGTCCTCGCTGCGGGGATCGCGGTCACCCACCCACGGGTGGTCGACGGTCAGGTCGTCCCCGTCGGGACGGGCCGCCCGCGGGAACACGCCGTCGTCCAGCCCGAGCAGGCAGACCACCCGGTGCGGGACCGACCGCATCGGCAGCATCGTGCACATGGTCAGCGTGCCGGTGCGGAAGTTGGCCCGGGTCGGTCGGCCACGGAAGGCGTCGGCCAGCAGCGCCGCGACCTCGGCCAACGCCAGCTCGACCGGGCCACCCCCGGTGGGTGCGTCCACCTCGGCGTCGGCAGCCAGCCGACTCAGGGTCGCGTACGCGTGCGACAGCTGCCAGCCGTCCACCGGTGAGACCGAGGTGAGCTCGGCCAGAGCCCGCTTGAACAGCTCCATCCACGTCTCGACCGGGTGTCGGCGCTGACAATCCTGCACCACCGCGGTGATCCGGGCCAGACACTCGGCCAGCCTTCCGACCAGCTCGACATCGGAGGAGTCGACGTCGTCCAGCGGGAGCGTGGTGCCGATGAAGTGTTCGTCGGTCTCGTCCATGGCCACCCCCAGCAGCAGCCGGTCGATCCCGGCAGCCCAGGTGTTCTGGCGGAAGCCCCCCATCCCGAACCGCGCCCGGTGAGCGTCGTCGAGACCCCAACGGATCCCGGCGGCACCGACCAGGGCGTGCAACCGGTCGAGGTCCTCCGCGCGGAAGCCGAACCGACGGCTGACCGGGGCGAGCGCACACAGGTCCAGCAGTGCCTCGGCGGTGACCCGGGCCTCGGCCAGTCCGACCAGCCGGGACACCACCGCCAGCAGCGGATTGACCTGGCGGAGCGACCGGTCGGCCAGTCGCACCCGGAGCCGGTGGCCCGGGTGCTCAGCCTCGGATTCGGCCGTGTCCAGCCCGAAGGTCGACGCGACCAGGGGAGCAAAGCGCTCGATGTCGGGACACATCACCACGATGTCGCGCGGCTCCAGGGTCGGATCGTCGGCCAGCAGGCCGACCAGGATCTCGCGCAGCACCTCGACCTGTCGGTCCGGACCGTGCGAGGCGTGGAAGGTGATGCTGTCGTCGTCGGGATCCAGCACCGGGCGCTCCGGGTCGCCGAGCCGGCGGTTGTCCGCAAGGTCGGCCTGCAGCCGCGCCAGCACCGACGTGTCGGTCGTCGGCGGCCCCGGGTGGTGCCGGTGAACCGGTGGGTGGTCGGCGGTGGCTGCCGCCAGAGTCAGCTGGAGCTCGCGGGAGTCGCGGCCGAGGTAGCCCAGCAACCGGTGCTCGACGCGGGCGTCGGAGCGGTCTGCTTCCCGCAACCGCGCCGGCGGTAGTGGATCCTCGGCCATCGCCGACCACAGGATCGGGGAGGGGTGCGGCAGCCACAGGTGGACTTCGCGCTCGCGGGCCAGGGCAGCGAGGATCTGGACGTGTTGCGGATCGAGCCGGGTCGCGCCGAACAGCGACAGCCGCTCGGGCAGCTCGAGGGTGGTGGACCGCGACCGCAATTGCTCGGCTACTGCGGCCAACTGCTCGACCGGGTCGGGTGCGTCGAGCTCGGCCCGCAACCGGCGCCACAGCTCGGCCTGCCAGACGCGGTGGGCGGGCAGCGGGGCGCCGTCGGCATCGCCGTCGCACCCGGACCGCCACCGTGCGATCATCTGGGGCCGGACCGCCGCATACCGAGCGAACAGCTCGGTCAGGCGGCGCGCGGTCGACCAGCGCCGACCGGCGCGGACCGGATCGGAGCCCGACCCGCGGTCGCCGAGATAGGCCCACAGCAGCGCCGCCCATTCTTCGCCGCGGCTGGCGTCGATGACCCGCAACAGCGGCCACACCGCCCGTTGTGGGTCCCAGGGATCCTCCTCGGGTGCGTCCGGGGCGACCGCGGTGACGATGCGTCGGATCAGTCGGCGTGGGGAAGGGAAGTCGACCCCGATGCAGACCCCGTCCTCGAATCCGCCGGTCCCCAGCTGATGGGCCAAGGACTGTGACATCCAGCGCTCGACGCCGGGGGTCGGCACGCAGACGATCTCGATCGCGAACGGATCGTCGAGCGGACTGGACAGCATCCGACCCAGCGCGGCGACCAGAGTGTCGGCGCGTTCGGCGCGATGAAGGTGAAGGACCATGGCGCCGCCCACCCTAAGGGCGGCCACTGACAGAAGTCAGCCCCGCGCTATCCGCGAGGTCAGGCCAGCAGATCGAGCAGCTCGGCCGGTCGCTCGATCAACATGTCCGCACCGGCCGCCTCGAGCTCGCCGGCGGTGGCGTATCCCCAGGTCACACCGATGGCGTGGACCCCGCAGGCCCGGGCCCCGGCGATGTCGGAATGCCGGTCGCCGATCATCAGGACGCGCGCCGGATCAGGATCGCCCAGCCGCTCGAGCGCGTACGCCAGCGTCTCGGCCTTGGTCGTGCGGTGCTCTGCGGTGCCGGCGATGACCGCGAACCGGTCGTCGAAACCGTGCACGGCGAGGATGCGTTCGGCGGTGTCGGTGCGTTTCGCCGTCGCGGTGGCGAGCGGGGTGCCGGAAAGTCCGTCCAACAGCGCCGTGATTCCCGGGTAGGGCGCGGAGGCGTACATGCCCTCGGCCCAGTAGTAACGGCGGTAGGCCTCGACGCCGGTGCGCAGGCGGTCACCGTCGAGACCCAGCGAGGTGAAGTAGTCACCGATCGGAGGGCCGAGGGCCGCCCGCAGCGACGCCTCGTCCGGTGGCTCGACCCCGACGCTGAGTAGGGCCGATCGGAAACCGGCGACGATACCGGTCGCCGAATCGAGCAGGGTCCCGTCGATGTCGAAGACGACCGCCGCGGCGTTGATCCGCGGCCGGGTCACCGGCTCAGCTGGTCGAGCCTGCGGCTCACGGCAGCAGCTGACGGGTTGGTCAGCGACGAACCGTCGGAGAACAACACGGTCGGGACGGTCAGATTGCCGCCATTGGCCTGGGCGACCATGTCGGCACCGTCGGCGTACTGCTCGATGTCGATCTCGTCGTAACCCACCCCGCTGCGCTTCAGCTGGGACTTCAGACGCGAGCAGTATCCACACCAGGTCGTGGTGAAGAGGGTGGGACGGCCGGGGGCGGCGGAGATCGTGGACACGCACCCATCAACCACCGGTACCGGCCGCGCTATTCCGTCGGCGCCGACCAGGGGTGGTATCGCGTTCGTCACAGCGCTGTCATCGTGCGCTGCCACGCTCCTGCATGACTGTGTTCCATGGTCCTCCGCACTCCCGAGAGGCTCCGCCCATGACCGAACTCGCCGACTTGATGGTGGCCAGTCTTGGCACGCCGCGCCACGACTCGCCGTTGGCCTCCTACGTGGGCGGCCGCCGGACCAACGAGCACTACGTCAACGAGGACGACCGGGTCATCCTGCACGACACGGTCTCCCAGCTCGAGCCGCTGGCCGCGGATCTGACCGCGGCTCCCAGCTTCGAGCCGGGCGGGCCGCGGCAGCGGATCTTCTTCCCGCCGCACCACACCCGGGTCGGGATCGTCACCTGCGGCGGTCTGTGTCCCGGTCTCAACGACGTCATCCGGGGTCTGGTGATGGAGCTGGTCAAGCACTACGGCATCACCGAGATCACCGGTTTCCGGCACGGCTTCACCGGGCTCGTGCCCGGGCTGGGCCCCGACCCGATCGCCCTCACCCCCGAGATCGTTCACGACATCAACGAGCACGGCGGCACGATGCTCGGCACCTCGCGTGGCGCCCAGGACCCCGAGGTGATGGTCGACCACCTGGTCGCCCGCGGCATCGACATCCTGTTCGTGATCGGCGGCGACGGGTCGATGCGCGGGGCGGCGGGCATCGCCGCCGTGCTTCGCCGCCGCGACATCGCGATCTCGGTGATCGGGATCCCGAAGACCATCGACAACGACATCCCCTTCATCGGGCAGAGCTTCGGCTTCGTCACCGCCTTCAGCGCTGCGGCCACCGCGATCAACGCCGCGATGATCGAGTCCCGGGCGGCGATCGGTGGGGTCGGGCTGGTCAAGCTGATGGGCCGGCACTCGGGATTCATCGCCTGCTACGCGGCGCTGGCCGCGCACGAGGCCGACTTCGTGCTGATCCCCGAAGTGCCCTTCGGACTCGACGGGCCCGGCGGCTTCCTGCGGGCCCTGCACGACCGGGTCGGCGAGCGGGGGAGTGCGGTGGTGGTCGTGGCGGAAGGAGCCGGTCAGCAACTGGTCGACGCGTCCGGGTCCGACCCGTCCGGTAACGCGAAGCTCGGCGACATCGGTCAGCACCTCAGAGCGGCCATCGGCGAGCACTTCGCCGCGGCGGGCAGTCCGCTCACCCTGAAGTACTTCGACCCGGGCTATCTGATCCGCTCGGTCCGCGCCGATCCGCACGACTCGGTCTACTGCGTTCGGCTCGCGCAGGCCGCCGTCCATGCGGGCATGGCCGGTCGCACCGACATGGTGGTCGGCCGTCGCCACAACCGCTTCATCCACGTGCCGATCGCCCACGTGGTCTCCGAACCGAACCTGGTCGCCACCGACGGGGATCTGTGGCTCAGCGTGTTGGAGTCGACGGCCCAACCGATGGTGATGGGCTGATCGCTCGGTCCACCCCGCCACCCATCGCGGCCGGCGGGCGACAGCACAGCACGGTCAGGTCGCCGGTCAGCGTGATCGGGCCGGACGCGTACGCGGCGAGCAGTGTCTCGCCGGCGCGTACGTCGAGCTGCCAGCCGACGCCCACGAGGTGGCCGGAGCCGGCGGTGACCACCAGGATCGCGTAGCCGGGATCGAGCCGATCTCCGGCCACGACCCGGTCCAGGCGGAAGTACGGATCCGCCTCGGTGGGCAGCAGTCGAGCGTTTCCGGCCCGGACGACCAGCCGGTCCAGATCGGTGGTCGACAGCGGCGTAAGGTCGACCGCCCCGAGCGCGACGTCGAAACCAAGCCCCAGGTGACCGGCGGTGGCACCGTCGATCGCGAAGCTGTTCCACTCCAACAGGATCGACAGATCGGTGGGCTCCTGCACCTCGACCAGGAACGCGCCGGACCCGATCGCGTGCGGGAAGCCCGGCGGCACGTAGACGGTGTCCCCGGCCGCGACCTCCATCCGGTGCGTCGCCCCGAGCATGGCGGTGTCGTCCTGGGTGGCCACCCAGCCGGCCAGCTCCTCGGCCCCGATCGGTCGCCGCCAACCGAGGTGGACCTCCGCCGGCTCGAGCAGGTGCCAGGCCTCGGCCTTGCCGTGGGCCAGTCCGAGATGGGCAGCGGCGAAGTCGCGGTGCGGGTGGACGTGGACCGGTAGCCGCTCACCGGCGTCGAGCAGCTTGACCAGCAGGGCAGGGTCGTCGGCCCAGCGGGCCACGTGGTCGGGCCCCAGCCAGCTGAGGGGGTCCGCGGTCAGCAACTCGGCGAGCGGGACACCGTCGATGCGGGTCCGGCCGAGATCGCTCTCACCGAACAGCGGCGTCACCGACGCGACCCAGTCCTCCGGGGTGAAGGGATCGGCCGGACCCGTGCCGCGGAAGGCGCCGATCCGCTCACCGCCGCGATAGAAGCGAGCCGCCGGCTGGTTGGCCGGGATCCGGTGCGGTCTCATCGGCCGACCCAGGCGTAGAGGAACCCGCCGACGAAGGTGTCGCCCAGTCCGATGGTGGTCGCCGTGGCGGTCGGCAGGAACTTCGCCGGGCGGCAGCAGATCCCCTCCGGCTGCCGGGCCTCGATCGCGAGGGCGAAGGCCACCCCCGCGCGGTGCGGCTCGGCGACCAGGGTCGTCGCATAATCGGCGGCGGTGAACCCGTCGCCGTAGCGATACCGGGTGCCGGCCATGGCGATCGCACCGTCGAGTGCGCCGGCGTAACGCTGCGCGTCGGGACCGGCGGCGAGCGCCCAGTACTTGGTGTGGACGACCACGGTCGGTGCGCTGACCACGGCGCCGATCTCCTTGAGCGCCCGCTCGACGTCGTCGACGTCCAGCAGGTCGACCCGGCGGTCGAGATAGCTCTGCAGCTCGTCCTCGTTCATGCTGTGCACGTCGACCAACGGGCCGAGCCGCTCGTTGACCCGGGTCGCCAGCGGGGGGTGGTGGAAACCGGAATCCTCGTAGTGCACCAGACACCTCGGATCGAGACGGTCGAGGTAACCGGCCAGCTGGTCGAGCCGGGCGTCGAGGATGGCCGGATCCTGGACCACGTTGAAGCCCGAGATCAGCAGCGCGACCGCGTCGCTCAGGACCAGCGGCAGGTCCTCGCTGAGCACCATCGTGGTGTGCGGAGGATCATTGGCGTAGATGATCCGGTTCGCGTACGGCGCTACCAGTTCCTCCCCACCGACTCGGACCCGGGCGCCCGCCGCGTACTGCACGATCAGGTGCGGGTCGGTCGAATCGGCCGTCGCGCTGCACAGGTAGTCGACCTCCGGCGGCAGCAGCCGCCGGACGTGGTCATCGATGCTGACCAGGTGCAGCGTCGAGCGCCGGCCCATCGTGGCCATGGCCATGCCCGCCCGGGTGCAGGTGCCGCCGAGCTCGATCCCGAGGGTGAACCGGGCCGCGAACTGCTCGACGATGGCGGCGGAGGCGATGAACCGCTCGCCGCCACCACCGTCGCGCAGGAAGGCCAGCAGGGTCACCAGCAGCGCACGTTCGCTGTCCACCGCGACGGCGGTGTTGAGCTCGTCGACGCGGATGTCGTACGCGGCCACCAGGTCCTCGATCACTGCCGAGTCCCAGGTGATCACGTAGTCGACCGTGCCGCTGAGTCCCAGCACGATGCGGTCATTCATGAGTTGCCGAGGCCTTTCCGACGCCGGTCGAGGGGAGGGCTGGTCGGTCAGTAGAGCTCGGCCTTGCCCGCGGCATCGAAGAGATCGATCTTATGGGCCGCGGTGACCTTCATCGCCGCGATGCAGGGCGGCTGGATCGAGTTGGGCTCGCGCAGGTTGGTATCGGCCAGCACCTCACGCATCTTGGCGTGGTAGGCCACCTTGATGTCGCTCGAGATGTTGATCTTGTTGACACCGAGCTTGACCGACTGGCCGATCTCGGCATCGGGGTTGTTCGAGCCACCGTGCAGCACCAGCGGCAGGTTGACCTTCGCCTTGATCTGCTCGAGCAGGTCGAGCTTGAGCTCCGGCTTCATCCAGGACGGGTAGATGCCGTGGCAGGTGCCGATGGCGATGGCGAGGCTGTCGACATCGGTCTCGGCGATGAAGGTCACGGCGTCGTCGGGGTCGGTGTAGACGATGGTGGCCGCGCCGTCCTCGGCCTCGCTGTCGGTCTTGCCGATGGTGCCCAGCTCACCCTCGACCGAGATGCCGACGGCGTGCGCAGCCTGGACCGCCCGCTTGGTCAGGGCGATGTTTTCCGCGAAGGGCAGCATCGAGCCGTCGATCATCACCGAGGTGAAGCCGCTACGGATCGCCCAGATGATCTGCTCGTAGCTGCCGCCGTGGTCGAAGTGGATGGCGGTGGGGATGCTCGAGCGCTCGGCCCGGGCGCTGATGGCCCGCATCAGGTCGGTGCCGATGTGGGCGAGCTCGTCGGGGTGGATGGCGATCAACAGCGGTGCCTTCTTCTCCTCGCTGATCTCGAACAGGCCGTTCAACATCGCGTAGTCGCTGACGTTGAAGGCCGGGACCGCGAAGTTGTGCTTGTTCGCGACATCGAGCAGTTCGCTACCGGTGAGCAGCATGGTGGGTTCTCCTTGGTTTTCTTCGGGTTGGTTCTCGGGGGGAGGGGTGGGGAATCAGGGCTGGGCGGGTCGGATCACTTGACCGCGCCGGCGGACATGCCGCCGATGAAGTAGCGCTGGAAGAAGAGATAGAGGATCAGGATCGGGATGCAGCCGAGGATGCTCATGGCCATCATCTCGTTCCACTCGTACGAGTGCTGGCCCATCAGCAACTGGATGCCGATCGGGACCGTACGCATGTCCTGGGTCTTGGTCAGGGTCAGCGCGAACAGGTATTCGTTCCACGCAATCATGAACGTGTAGATGCCGACCGAGACGATGCCGGGGATCGAGATCGGCACGAGCACCCGCCAGAGGGCGGTGAAGCTGCCCGCGCCATCGACCTTCACCGCCTCGTCGAGTTCGCGCGGGAGGGTGTTGAAGTAGCCGGTCATCATGACGATCGCGTACGGCAGGGTGAACACCAGATAGGTCAGGATCAGACCCGGGTAGGTGTTGTAGAGCTTGAGCGAGACCATCAGCCCGAAGTAGGGCACGAGCAGGGTGATCGGCGGCACGGCCTGGACGCTGACGATGACGACGTTGAGCGCCTTCTTCAGCGGGAATTCGAACCGGCTGAACGCGTACGCGGCGAGGATCGCGATGGCGAGCGTCAGCACCGTCACGCTGATCGCGATGACGTAACTGTTGATGAAGTACCGCACCTTCACCGGGTCGGTCAGGATCGTGATGTACGGGTCGATCGAGAAGCCCTTCGTGAGCAGCTGCGGCGGCGACGCGAAGATCTCGGTATTGGACTTGAACGAGCTGGACAGCATCCAGACCACCGGGAACGCCGCGAAGATCGCGCCGGCGATGAGTCCGAGCAGCACCAGCAATTGGGCCGATTTCTGCGACTTGCGTCGCCGCAGTTGCGGCGCCGCGTGGGCGGCGGTGACGGAATTGACGCGTCCGGCCAGCGGGAGAGCACTCATGTCAGTCCCACGCTTTCTGGTGGCGGACGTAGAAGAAGGCGATCACCATCGACATCAACAAGATGATGACGGCGCTGGTCGAGGCCATCGCGAAATCGAAGCGGGCGAAGGCCAACTTGTAGGTGAACGTGCTGAGCATCTCGGTCACCCGAATCGGGCCGCCCCCGGTGGTCATCCAGATCAGTGCGAACTGTTGGGTGGTCCAGATGATGTCGAGCATGGCCATGCTGATGATGATCGGGCGCAGCTGCGGCAGCGTGATGTTGAAGAACTGTTTGACCGGTCCCGCGCCGTCGACCCGGGCCGCCTCGTAGAGCTCTCGCGGAATGCCCTGCAGCCCGGCAAGCAGGCTGATCATGAAGAACGGGTAGCCCGCCCAGATGTTGATGAAGGTGACCGCGAACAGTGCCGTGTCCGGCGACGACAACCACTCGACGTTGCCGTTGATCAGACCGAGCGCGTCGAGCAGGTAATTGACCACGCCGTTCGGGTTGAGCAGCAGCCGCCACAAGATGGCGATGATGGCCACGGTGAACAGCCACGGCAACACGAACACCGCCCGGAAGACGGCCCGGATCCGGGTGCTGAGCAGCTGGGTGTTGAGCAGCAGCGCGAAGCTCAGCCCGAGCACCAGGTGGGCGGCGACGCTCACTGCGGTGAAGAAGATGGTGTTGAGGATCGCGGTGTGGAAGACGGGGCTGGTCAAGACCTCGGCGTAGTTGGCGAAGCCGACGAACGACGGGTTCTTCTTGGTGATCACCTTGTCCATCAGCGAGTAGCTGATGACGATGACGATGGGGATGACCATCAGCACCACGAGCAGGATCACGGTGGGCGACACGTAGCCGTAGGGGACCAGGCGGCGGCGAAGTCGGTCGACAGCGGTGGGGCCGGGGCGGGTCGGGCGGGTTGTGTCCGGGTCGGCCGCGAGGGCCGCGGGAGTGTCAAGCACGATCGGACTCCTGTGTCCGCAGGGCCGCGCCGCGGTGGGCGGCGCGACCCTGCTCAGTGGAAGGGGCGAGGGTTAGAACTCACCCATCCAGGCGTCCTGGGACTTCTGCAGCATCTCGTCGACCGTCTGCTTACCGGTCAGCGTGAGTTGCAGGTTCTCGTCGAAGTCACGCATCAGCTGCTCGGCGACCGGGAGGCCGGTGAACTCGTTCGCCGGGTAACCGCTCTTGTAGATGTCGAACGCCGTCTTGAACAGCTCGTCCGAGTCACCGAAGTCGGGCGTCGACGTGGTGTTGCCCGGGAAGGCGTTGGCCACGGTGGCCAGCTTCGAGTTGGTCTGCTGGCTCATCAGGAACTGGACGAGCTTGAAGGCCTCGGCCTTGTGCTCGCTGTTCTCGGAGATGCCGATTCCCCATGACGCGTACGGGATGCCGCGCTTGCCGGTGAAGTCGTCCTTGGCCGGGATGGCCGAGATGCTGAGCTTCAGGTCCGGGTTCTTCTCGCGGATGGTCTTGATGTGGCTGAGCGAGTCGATCATCATCCCGACCCGGCCGTTGGTGAACTCTTCGACCTTGTCCTGTTCCTTCATGGTCAGGCCGCCGGGGGCGATCACGCCGGCGTCCCACAGGCCCTTGACGTACTCGACGGTCTCCTTGACGTCGGCATTACCGACGAGCGCGGGCTTGCCGTCGGCGAGCATCGAGCCGCCGGAAGCCCAGTTCCACGACATCACGTCGTTCTGGATGCCGTTGGGGGCCTCGAGCGAGAGCGGGAGGATCCAGCCTTTGGTGTTCTTGTCGAGCTTGCTGACCGCGGCGGCCGCGGAGCTGAACTCCGAGCGGGTGCTCGGGACCTTGTCGACGCCGGCCTTGGCGAGCAGTCCGTCGTTGGTGAACAGCGGGTAGACGAAGTTGACCACGGGGATCATGTAGGTCTTGTCGTCGATCTTGACCTGGCTCGCCAGCTGCGTCTGGTCGTACGACGCCTCGTCCATCAGGGCCGACAGGTCGGTGATGGCGCCCTGGCCGGCGAAGTCGCTGACCCACGCGCCGTCCAGGCCGACCACGTCGGACATGGTGCCGGCGGCGGCTCCGGCGGTGACGGTCTCCTTGGTCGAGGCGTACGGGCCGCTCAACAGCTTGACCTTGATGCCGGGGTTGGCCGCTTCGAACTCATCCATCATCCCGCGCAGGGCGTTGTCGGGCAGCTCGGGCTCCCACCACTGCGCGAACTCGAGCGTCACCTCGCCGCCGCTGGCGTTCCCTTCCGGGGTCTCTCCGCTTCCGCCTCCGCAGGCCGCCACCGTGGTCAGCAGGACAGCTGCCCCCGCTGCCAGAAGGGTGCGCGCCAGACGTCCGGCGCGAGCTTCCTTGCTCATGGTCCTCCACTCTCGTTCCCTCTGATGGTGCGCTGCGCAGTGCGAGAAAGTGCGATGCATCTGCGACTTTGTGCGCGTTATTGCGACCTTAGGCGTTGCTGAACGCGAAGGTCAAGGACAACGGGGCGCAAACTTGCAGATATCTGCAGGTCGGCGGTGGTGGGTGCGTTTTTTCGTCCATTCCTCGCAGGCACCGGCAGTTCGTGCTATCAATCAGCCATGCCGAACCGAGGTGGAGTCGAGGAGGACAAGGCGAGCCGGTTGCCCGCCAGTCGCAAGGCCGACCTCGCCGCGTACGTGGCCGAGCGGGGTGAGGTCACGGTGACGGCGCTGGCCGGCCGGTTCGGCGTGTCCAGCGATACCATCCGGCGGGACCTCGATCAGCTGGACAACGAGGGCCTGCTGATCCGCACCCACGGGGGCGCGGTGAGCACGACGGCGGCGGGCAAGCCCGACACCGGGCTGGACGTCCGGCTCAAGCTCCAGGTCGACGCCAAGGAGGCCATCGGCGCGCGGGCGGCAGCGTTGATCGAGGACGGTTCGACGCTGATGCTCAACGGCGGCACCACCGTGTTGGCCCTGATCCGGCACCTGCGGCAGCACCGCGATCTGACCATCGCGACCAACAACCTGCGGATCCCGGCCGAGATCGGGCCCGACATCTTCCGCGATCTCTACGTCTTCGGCGGGCCGGTGCGGCTCGTCACCCAGACCACGACCGGTCCGGTGCGGTTCAACGTCGCGGCCGGCGGTGGTGAACACCAGGTGCGGACCGATCTCGCGTTCATCGGGGTCGGCGGGGTGTCGGCCACCGATGGCTACTCGACCTCCAACCTCGAGGACGCCGCGATGATGCGCGACATGATGGACCGCGCCGTCCGGGTCGTTGTGCTGGCCGACTCCTCGAAGTTCGGCCGCGGCCTGTTCGGCCAGATCGCCGAACTCGGCCGCGCCGACTACCTGATCACCGAGGCGGCCCCGCCCGCCGACCTGGCCGCGGCGCTGGCGGAGGCCTCGGTCGAGGTCCTGGTCGCCGGAGCGCGGTGAGCACGCACTTCCGGATCAAACAGATCGGACCGGCCGCACTCACGCACCCCCACCGACACGGCTCCGGCCGCGCTTACCAGCATTGATGTCGGTTGGGCCCTCTACTGTTGACGCCGTGTCATCACCGCGCTCTGCCGAGGCGTTGCTCGAGGGTCTCGACCCCGAGCAGCGGGCCGTGGCGACCACCCTGGCCGGGCCGGTCGCGGTGATCGCGGGGGCCGGGACGGGCAAGACCCGGGCCATCACCCACCGGATCGCGTACGGCGTGGCCACCGGGGTCTACAACCCGACGTCGGTGCTCGCGGTCACCTTCACCACCCGGGCCGCGGGGGAGTTGCGCGGCCGGCTGCAGCAGCTCGGTGCCCAGGGTGTGCAGGCGCGGACCTTCCACTCCGCCGCGCTCCGCCAGGCGCAGTACTTCTGGCCCAAGGCGTACGGCGGCGATCTCCCCTCGGTGCTCGACAACCGGATGGGTCTGGTCGCGGAGGCGGCCAGCCGACTCCGGGTCCGGGTCGACACCCCCAAGTTGCGCGACCTGGTCAGCGAGATCGCCTGGGCCAAGGTCAGCAACGTCGAGACCGATGACTACGCGCGGATCGCACCCGCTCACCAGCGTTCGGTCGCCGGGATCGAGCCCGAGACGGTGGCGCGGATCTTCGCGGGTTACGAGCAGGCCAAGCGCGATCGTTCGCGGATCGATTTCGAGGACATCCTGCTGTGCGCGGCCGCGCTGCTGTCGGATCATCCGGAGATCGCCGACACCGTACGCCGCACCTACCGTCACCTGGTGGTCGATGAGTACCAGGACGTCAGCCCGCTGCAGGAGGCGTTGCTCACCCTCTGGCGGGGTGACCGCACCGATCTGTGCGTGGTCGGTGACCCCGCCCAGACCATCCACTCGTTTGCTGGTGCCCAGGCGCACTTCCTGACCGGGTTCGCCCGCCGCTTCCCCGACGCTTCGGTGATCAAGCTGGTCCGCGACTACCGCTCGACGCCGCAGGTCGTCGGGTGTGCGAATGCGGTGATGGCGCCCGCAGCGGGCTCCGCGGTCAAGCTCCAGGCCCAGCTGCCACCCGGTCCGAAGGTCGAGTTCGCCGAGGCGTCGGAGGAGTCGGCGGAGGCTGCCGGGATCGCCGACTGGTTGGCCGCCCAGGCCGCCGCCGGTGTGTCGTACCGCGAGATGGCCGTGCTGTTCCGGATCAACGCCCAGTCGCCGCCGGTCGAGCAGGCGCTGGCCGAACGTGGCATTCCGTATCTGGTCCGTGGTGGAGAGCGGTTCTACGAGCGCCCCGAGGTCCGCCAGACGTTGCTCACCCTCCGCACCGAGGTGCGGGCCCAGGGCGGCGACGGATCGGCGGTCGAACAGTTCAAGGCGGTGCTCGGCGTCCTCGGCTGGACCCCGCAACCCCCGGACGGCTCCGGTGCGGTGCGCGCCCGCTGGGAGTCGTTGGCCGCGCTGCTGAGCGTGGCCGAGGACCTGCAGAAAGAGGCGACCGACCCGGCCGATCCGTTGACCCTGGCCGCGATCTCGGCCGAGCTCGACCGGCGGGCCGAGGCTCAGCATGTGCCCACCGCGCAGGGCGTCACGGTCTCGACGTTGCACTCGGCCAAGGGACTCGAGTGGGATGCCGTCGCGCTGCTGGGGGTTCACGAGGGATCGCTGCCGTTCATCCTGGCCACCACGCCGGTCCAGCAGGAGGAGGAGCGTCGGCTGCTGTACGTCGGGATCACCCGCGCCCGTCGGCTGCTGCGGATCTCCTGGTCGCGTACGCGCAACGGTGGCGGGTCGACCCGCCGTCCCTCGCGCTTCCTCGACCCGGTGCTCCCGGACGGCATGCGCACGAGCGCCGATGCGGTCCGCAAGACGAAGGCGCGCGGCTCGAACCTGGCCATCCACTGCCGCTCCTGCGGAAAACCGCTGGCCGATGCGGCCGATCGCAAGATGGGCCGCCATGGCGACTGCCCCTCCACCTTCGATGAGCAGACGATGGATCGGCTGAAGGAGTGGCGACGCCAGGAGGCGGCCGACCAGAAGCTGCCGGCCTACTGCGTCTTCACCGACGCGACACTGGTCGCGCTCGCCGAGGCCCGTCCCAAGTCGCGGGCCGACCTGATCCGCGTACAGGGGCTGGGCCAGGTCAAGGTCGAGCGCTACGGCGAGCACGTGCTCGCTATCGTGGCCCTCGAATCCTGATCTCGGCCCGCTGGTCGGGAAGAAAAAAAGATTGTTGCTAAAAAGTGTTTGCGCAGTCTGCGATAACGCACTTACGCTGAAGCGCGACAAAGTGATGCTGCTGTCTGGCGCGTCACGAACATCCGGAAAGGGGTGAAGGACATGGAGATCACGATCAATCGGCCGCGGCGCTCGCCCGTCGATACGTCCATGCTGCCCATCACCCTGCCCATTTTTGGATCTCACCAGCTCGGTTGGCCGTCCTCGGGTCGCGCGTTCATGGATCTGGCCGGCAAGAACCAAGGCGGACTGGGTGCTGATATCAGCGCCTATGACGTCACTGATCGCAAGTTTTCGACCCGCGTGGGACGACCTCCCTGTAGACCGCCGGCTTAGCCAGACCGCCGACCGCCAACAGGGCCGTGAATCCCAGCACAACCGGGACTCACGGCCTTCGTGTTTCCCGGCCCACAACGCCTCCGTCTCGGGACGGGGCGTGGAGAAAGAGGAGTTGGCCGACATGGTGTTCGTTGGAGGTGACCTCATGGCTGTCGCGATCAGCGGAGCCGGGGTCGCCGAGCTCCCGTGCCGAGTGGCGGATCCGGAGTTGTTCTTCGCCGAGGCCCCGTCCGATGTCGAGACGGCCAAGGCGTTGTGCCTGGACTGCCCGCTGCGGCAGGTGTGTCTCGACGGTGCTCTCGATCGGCGTGAGCCGTGGGGCGTCTGGGGTGGGGAGTTGTTCATCGGCGGTGTCGTCGTGGCCCGGAAGCGGCCGCGGGGACGTCCGCGGAAGCACCCGCTGCCCGACTACGCGCCCGCCGCCCGCGGGGGCGATCGTGAGGTGGCCGCGTGAGCGGTGACGAGGTCCGTCCGAGCATCGGTGGACGGCTGTTCCACGCCGTCCGGCTGTGGCTCGGACGGACCTTGTCGTGATCACCACCGACCGGCCGGGGACGGTCGTGGCGATGAGCCCCGGACGGCATCGGCGATTCGCCCACCGGGTGGGGTTCATCGGCTATACCATCGTCGCTGCTGGCGTTCTCAATACGCGGCACAGCACAACGGCTCCCCTCCGGTCGATCTGTGGACGCTTGGCTCTCCCCGGCCACGCACGTGCCTGCGACTCAGCCCTATGGCTGTGCCGCGCATTGAGGACGTTCAGCACATCAGGTCGGGTCCGCGACCTCACCACCACTCCGGTTCGAGCTTGGCCTCGATGCTGCGCGCGTGCTGACGGGTGCAGGCGTCGCAGAGCACAGCGGTCCCGTCACCACCGCCGGTGCTCCAGGTCCACGGGACATCACTCACGCCCGGGGTCTCGTCCGGTCGGGGCGCGCGGCCGCAGTCGGCGCAGCGCACCGCGGGCGGGTTCATCGTGGCTCCGCGTACTGCGGCAGGAACTCCTCCAGCACCTCCCCGAAACGAGCCCGGGCATTGAGCTGGGACAGAACGGCGAGGCCGCCGAGCCAGACGCGGTGGATCAACAGGTAGTTCGGCGGCAGGTTCAGCTTCATGCCGGCCCCACCTGCGGTGCGGGGGTCGCGGACCCGGAGGAACTGCTCACGCATCCAGTCCCGGTTGAACTGGAACTCGGGGACCGCGGCCGGCTCGACGAACGGCGCCAGGTAGGCGAGCAGATCGTCGGCGTCGATGTCGGAGTGCACGAAGCCCTCGGCCCGCAGACTCTCGCGCATCTGCACCGCGTCGCCCATCTTGGCGATCCGCAGGATCCGACCCATGGCGGGCGGGAGTCCGTCGGGCACCCGCGCGACCAGACCGAAGTCGATGATGCCGAGCCGACCGTCAGGCAGCACCTTGAAGTTGCCCGGGTGCGGATCGGCGTGCAAAAGGCCGACCCTGCTCGGTCCGGCGAACAGGAAGCGCACGTAGCGGAGGGCGATCGCGTTGCGTTCGTCGTCGGGCAGGTCGGCGGCACTCGACAGCGGCTTGCCCTCGATCCACTCGCTGACCATCGTCCGTGAGGTGCTCGCCAGTACGTGCGGCACGACGAACTCGGGGTGGCCCTCGAAGCCCACGGCGGCTTGCTCCTGCGCACTCGCCTCGAGGTTGTAGTCGAGCTCCTCGCTGACCCGCTCCACCAGTTCGTCCACCAACGCGCCGACGTCCATCCCACCAGCCAGCGGAGCGATCACCTTCGACATCCGGCCGATCTGCTTCAGGTCGGAGCGCAACGCCTCGTCGGCTCCGGGGTACTGCACCTTCACCGCAACCGGCTGGCCGTCGGACCAGACCGCCCGGTGGACCTGACCGATCGAGGCCGCGGCTGCGGGGAACGGATCGAAGCTGGTGAACAGGTCGCGCCACTTCGGTCCGAGCTCGCGGGCCAGCACCGCATGCACCCGCGAGGTCGGCATCGGGGGTGCGGAATCCTGCAGTCGGGCCAGCTGGGCCCGATACGGCTCGGCGATGTCGTCGGGCAGCACCGACTCGAACAGACTCATCGCCTGTCCGAACTTCATCGCGCCACCCTTCAGCTCGCCGAGGACCCGGAACAGCTGGGCGGCGGCCTGCTGCTGCAACTGGTCGCTGACCTGCTCGGCCGGAGCCCCGCCCAGACGCTTGCCGAGGCCGAGCGTCGCCCGGCCGGCGAAACCGAGCGGCAGCGACGCGAGGCGGGCCCCGCGGCGTAGCGATGACCGGGGCATGACCCGCCTCGGCTCGTCGACGGGGTCGCGGGGCTCGGTCATGGCCCCCATTCTGTAGGGGCGTTCCAACGGCAGCCGCATTCCGGATGTGTGGGCCACCGACGACGGTCCAGGGAGAAGTCGCGAGCGCTCAGTTCGACCGTCGTGGCGGCGGAGTCGATCCGGCCACCCGCCAGCCATGCCAGCACCTGGGTGCAGGCGTACGCGGCCGCCCACGCCACCACCGGGGCCGAGACCGGTAGGTCGAGCCGGGTGAGCTGGGCGAGGACGGTGGGCCACGACGGGTCGCGATCGCGGCGCAACAGATCGTGACAGCGCAGGCACGACGTGGTGCCGGGGACGACGAACGGTCCGACGGTCGCGGCGTCGCCGGTGGTGCGGACGATCAGGTGCGGTTGATCGTGTCGTACCAACTCGCTGACCCACGAGCGGTCGACCTCGGGCCCGTCGGCGACCACAACGGTGACCGTGGTCCCGGCGTACGGCCCGGTCGGATCGAGCGGGACGGGCGTCGACGCGACCGTGACCCGGTCGGGGTACGCGGTCTGCGCCCAGTCCCGCAGCGCGGCGCTGCGGGTGCCGGCGCCCTCGGCCGTCGGATACCGGTCGAGCTCGGGTGGTCGCTCGTCGAACACCGCGAGCTCACCGATGCCCGCGACCAGGAGCTGCCCGGCCAGGGCGAGGCCGACCGGGCCGGCGCCGAGCAGGCGTACGCGGTGCTCGGTCGGCTCGAACGCGGACTCCACCAGCAGACCCGCCCGATCGAGCGCCACGACGGCGTCGTCGAGCTCGTCCTGACTGAGCCCGGCCGCGCGGCTGGCCGAATGGACGGCGGTGGGGTGGCGGTGGGCGGCCAGCCCGGAGAGCAGCGCGGTGAATCCGGGGCCGCTGAAGACGAGGGCCCGGGCCGGGTCGATCCCGACCTGCCATTCCTGCGGGCCACGCTGTAGCAGCGCCGCGTGGTCGGCCAGTCGGGGGAGGGGGCGTGGAGTCCACTCGGTGACACCGATGAGCAGGCGTGAGGTCATGGGATCAACCCTGGGGCCGGATCAACCTTCGATCGCGGTTATCCACAGACCGATGTCGGGCGGTGGCCCGAGGTGCGACACGAGTGAGGACAGCACTGAGGGGCGGTCCGAAAGCGGACCGCCCCTCAGGCGGAGATGTGAGTGAGACTCAGGCCCGGCCGAGGATCCGGTTGAGGTTCGTGCCACAGACGGGGCACTTGGCCTTGGCCATGCGCGTGCCCTTGTCGTTGACGTGTACCTCGCCCGAGGCCTCGCGCTTCTCCTTGCACTTCACGCAGTAGAACTCGCCGCTGTACGTCTCGGCCATACGTATCTCCTTGCTCGATGGTGTCCGTCGGCTGGTTACAGCGACGGGACCCGGGCGCGTCGGGCCGGAGCGCAACCACCGGCGGGTCGCCGTAACTGTAACCCCAGGGTCGCTGCACGCGTCCGGACCACGCCGGAAAAGACGAAACCTCCGACGAGCCGACAACGCTTGCCTTCCCCTGCGAGCGCGCCGGACCCGCTGGAGGTTCCGTGCTGGGAACGGTAGCGGGCTGGGTCAGTCGGCGTCAACGTTCGGTCTCCGCACTCCGGTGATCCGTCCGACCACGACCTGACCAGCACTATCCACCGCTGTGGACAACCCTGTGGACGAGGTGTGCAACCAGCGGGTGCCGGTTGTGGACGGGTCGCTGCGCACGCCTGGCCAGGCCGGTGAAGCCGTGTGGAAACCACTGACAACGGTGGTCTACTGACAAAGTCGGTGCCGTCGACCAGCGATACCGTGAAGGCGTGCAGGACTCGTCGCCGACCGTCTCGGATGCGCCCCGAGTGGAGATCCGTCGGAGCAGCCGCCGCAGGCGCACGGCCACCGCCTACCGCGAGCAGGACGCGATCGTGGTGTTGGTACCCCAGCGGTTGGGGCCGGCCGAGGAGCGGCGCGTGGTCGATGACCTGGTCCGACGCGTACTGGCCCGTGAGGCCAGGCGGGCGGCGCCGGCGGGAGACGGCGACCTGCTCGAGCGGGCCCGCCGCCTGGCCGCCGAGCACCTGGAGCCGGCAGTGGGGCGCCCGGTGGCGGCCGACAGCGTGCGATGGGTGACCAATCAGCACCGTCGTTGGGGGTCGTGCACTCCCAGCACCGCGACGATCCGGCTCTCGCACCGGTTGCAGACGATGCCGTCGTGGGTCATCGACTACGTGCTGGTCCACGAGCTGACCCACCTGGTCGAGCCGGATCACTCACCGGACTTCTGGGCGCTCGTCGAGCGTTACCCGCAGTCCGAGCGGGCCCGGGGCTTCCTCGAGGGGTACGCGGCCGCCGCGGGGGGTACGCCGCTCGAGGGATCTGACCACGACCGGCCCGACGATGTCGACTGACTCGCCGCGTCGAGCGGCGGTGGTGCTGGCCCGGTACGCGGCGTCAGCCGCTCCACCGGGGATCGACCGCGAGCGGTTCGCGGCGGCGGCGCTCGCCGACACGTACGAGGTCGTGGCCGATCTGGTCGGGGTCGGACACGGCATCGTCGGCCCACCGCGGGTCGCCGACCTGTTGTGGCCCGAGGGGCTGGCCCTGCCCGAGGAGTCGACCCTTGCGGTGGCCCAGCGGCTGACCGGCCGGGTGGACCAGCTTCTGCTCGTCGCCGGCGACGCCCCGGATCTGCCCGGCCTGGTGCTGGCCAAGGTCCTCAAACCGTTGCACCGGATCGATGTCGCCGTGGCCCCGGTCCGGGGCGGGAACGGCGCGGTCGTGATCGGTGTGGCGCTGCCGCTCGCCGCATGGCTCACCGACGAACTGCTCGATCTCGACCGCACCAGCTATCGGGCGCTCAGTGCGGCTGCACCCCAGCGGACCCGGGTGGCGCTGGCGCCGGAGTGGCACCGACTGCGTACGCCGGGCGATCTAGCCCGGCTGGACCCCGGTCTGGAGGGCTGGGAGGAGACCCGGGTGTTGCTCGACCAGTCGGATGCGCGCGGCCGCGACCAGGGCACGGACCGAATCGTCGACGTCGGGTAGTGCGTCGAAAGCGAACCAGCGCAGGTCGAGCGACTCAGCCCCGATGACCGGGTCGCCGGCGGCCACCGTGACCAGGTACTGGACGTCGAGGTGGTGGGCCGGTCGGACCGGACCGCAGGGCACCTCGTGCCGCGACAGCAGCAGCGGATCGGGGTGGAGGACGAGCCCGCTCAGGCCGCTCTCCTCGGTGGCCTCCCGTAGGGCTGCCGCCTCGAGGGAGGCGTCGGTCGGCTCGAGGTGCCCGCCCGTCTGCAACCACCGTCCGAGCTGGCGATGCAGGGTCAGCAGCACACGGCCGTCGAAAGAGCAGATCAGGGAACTCGCGGTCAGGTGGGCCCCCGGGCAGTCCCGCGACCACCCGTCGATCCGGTCGGCGAGGAACTGCAGGTACTGACCGCGCAGGTCGACCTGTTCGCCGTCCGGCGCGGACCAGTCGAGCAACGTCGCCCGGCACCGCTCGAGGAGCGTCGAGCTCACTCCCGATCGGGGCCGGGCTGGTCGGGGCCGGGCTGGTCAGCGGGGCCATCACCGGTCTCGCGGTCGAGCAGCTCGGCCAGCGCGGAATCGAAGTCGTCGTCCGAGCTCGCCTCCGCGTCGTCAGCCCCGACGAAGCCCAGCGGGTCGTCCAGATCAGCGGAGGTGGGGAGCAGGTCCGGGTGTGACCAGACGGCGTCCCGGCCGTCCGCGCCACGGGCCTCGCGCACGGCGGCCCACAGGTTGGCCGCATCACGCATCCGCCGCGGTCGCAGCTCGAGTCCGACCAGGGTGGCGAAGGTGGCCTCGGCCGGTCCGCCCGTCGCCCGGGTCCGGCGTACGGTCTCGGCCAGTGCCGCGGCCGCTGGCATCCACGGCGCGCTCGCCTGGGTGACCACATCATCGACCCAGCCCTCGACGAGCGCGAGCATGGTCTCGAGTCGTTCGAGCGTCGCCTTCTGCTCCGGCGTCTTCTGCGGTGCGAACAGCCCGCCCTCGAGGCGTGAGCTCAGCTCCTCGAGATTGTTCGGGTCGAGCTGGCCGACCGCTTCCTCGAGCGCCGAGGTGTCGATGGTGATGCCGCTCGCATACTGCTCGACCAGAGTGAGCATCTGCGCCCGCAACCAACCCGCCGAGGCGAAGAGGCGTTGGCGGGCGGCCTCGCGTAGCGCCAGATAGAGCATCACGTCGGTGCTCGACTGCTCGAGCCCCTCACCGAACTTGGCCACGTTGGCCGGCAGTAGGGCGATCTGTCCGGGCTCGCCCAACGGCAGACCGATGTCGGTGACCCCGACGACCTCGCCGGACAGCTGACCGAGCCCCTGGCCCAACTGGAGACCGAACATGCTGGCACCCGAGGTGCGCAGCATCGGTCGCAGCATCTGCTCCATCCCGGCCATGCCGGGCGGCAGCGCCGGGTTGTCCTCGCCGCCGAAGCTCAGCGCCCCCGCCATCGCGTCGGCGATGTGGGTGGCCACGGGCTCGACCAGCCGACGCCAGGTCGGCATGGTCTTTTCGATCCAGTCAGCCCGGCTCCAGGCCAGGATGACCGAGCCCGACCGCGGGAACGCGGTGGCGCTGTCCAGCCAGGTCTCGGCCAGGGACACCGCCTCGGTGACCGCGCGTCGGTCGGCGCTGTCCGGGGTGGGGTCGGGGCCGAGCGCGGCCGCAGCCTTGCGCGCCGTGTCCTTGGTGACGTCCCAGTTGACCCCGGACGCGGAATCGGTGGTCCCGCCGGCGAACATCGAGCCGCCCCCGCCGAGGCTGGAGAACGCGTTCTGCAACTGCGCCGCCAAGGCATTCATGTCGCCGCTGGCCAGCGAGGAGAACAGCGCTTCGAGCGGGTTGTCCGGGGTGTTCCCGCCCCCACCGGGCTGACCGCCGAGCGGTCGGCCACCGAGTGGTTGTCCACCGGCCGGTTGTCCGCCCGACCCGCTGGAGGCGGGGTCGCCGCCGCCGAGGCGGTGTTGCGGCGGCTTGGGATCCTCGGGCTGGTCGGCCGGCTCGTTCGGACGATCCTCGGCCATGGCGATGCTCCTGACGGTTGTGCGGATTGCTTGTCCACCACGGTACGCGGATCTCTGGGTCCGGCACACGACCTCGCGGTGCGATCGCTCAGGGTGAACGCGAGCGGGCGACGATCCGGCGGGAATCAGCGCAGTGGCTCAGCGCTCCACGCTTGGTGTCGGCCTGTCCGACGGGTCGTCGTACGCCGGTCCGGCTGGGCCGAGCGGTTAGGGTCGTGGGCATGACATCGGTCGTCCGTGAGGCGAGCATCACCGCGTCGCCGCTGAGCGTCGACCGGCTGCTCGGCCTGGTCGGCGGCCCGCGGGTGGGCGGGATCGCGCTGTTCATCGGCGTCGTCCGCAACCGTGACCAGGGCTCCGACGTCGTCTCGCTCGACTACACCCAACACCCGACCGCCGCCGAGGCGTTGGCTGCGTGTGCGACCGCGGTCGCCGACCGGCACGTCGTGCAGGCGGTCGCGGTGCAGCACCGCGTGGGTCACCTCGAGGTCGGGGACCTGGCCGTCGTCGTCGCCGTCGGCGCCGAACATCGGGGCCCGGCCCTGGGTGCCTGCCGCGACCTCATCGACACGTTGAAGGCCGAGGTGCCGATCTGGAAGGAGCAGCACTTCGTCGAGGGCGGGGCCCAGTGGGTCGGTCTGCCCGCTGAACCCTCGCCCGAGGGCGAGCGCCGGTGACCCGCCAGACCTGGACCGCTTTCGTCTCGGCCTTCGTCTTCGTGGGTCTGGCGATCGCCCTGGTCGTGGTGCCGGTGTCGTTCGTGACCTGGAGCGCCGGTGGCACCCGAGACACCCTCGGCTCGTCCGACGGTGAGCCGTTGATCAGGGTCGGGGGCATCCAGACCTACCCGACTGAGGGCCGTCTCGACATGACCATCGTGGCCACCACCCCGGCCGACGCCCGACTGAGCCTGCCCCAGGCGCTGGTGGCCTACTGGCTGCCGCACCGCGATGCGCTGCCGCGCGACGTGATCTACGCGCCGAGCAAGTCCGTGGCCGAGGTCGAGACCGAGGACGCCGACCAGATGGTGTCGGCTCAGGACGAAGCGGTGGTTGCCGCCCTGCGCGCCGCCGACCAGCCCGTCGTCGAGATGCCAGCCGTCTCCTCGGTCACCGTCGGCGGTCCGGCCCACCAACGGCTGTTCCCCGGTGATCTGATCGTTTCCGTCGACGACGTGGCCACCACCGACGAGGGTCAGGTGGTCGACGTGATCCGCCGGCACAAGGTGGGGGAGAAGGTGAGCTTCGTGGTGATCCGCGACAAGTCCGAACTGACCGCGACGGTGGAGACCGCCGAATCGCCGACCCAGAGCGCGTCGCCGGTGGTGGGTATCTCGGTGGTCAAGGGTTACCGGTACGAGCCGACCATCTCGTTCGACCTGGGCCGTGAGATCGGCGGACCGAGCGCGGGCTTGGTGTTCGCGCTGGCCATCTACGACAAGATCACGCCCGGTCCCCTGTTGCAGGGGCGACACCTCGCCGGCACCGGTGCGATCAGCGCCGACGGCGACGTGTCCTCGATCGGTGGCATCCAGGAGAAGATCGCCGGTGCCGACAAGGCCGGCGCCGACGCCTTCCTGGTCCCGGCGCCCAACTGCGCCGATCTCGCCGGCGTCGAGACCGACATGACGTTGATCAAGGTCTCGTCGCTGTCCGACGCCATCGCCGCCATCCGCCAGCTCAACGCCGGCTCGAAGAACCTGCCGCGCTGCTGATGACCACGCCCGCCAGTGAACACGCCGATGCGCTGATCGCCGCCCTGCTCGACCTCGACCGCCACCTCTCCTCGGCGGCGTGGGAGCAACCGACACGGTTGTTCGCGCTGGTGCTGACCGACGACCTGGTCGTCGCCGAGCCCGAGCTCGCTGCCCAGCTCGGACTGCGGACCAGCGCCGACGGCGGTCCGATCGCAGCGCTGACCGCCGTCGAACAGGACACGTTCGTGGAGACCGGCGATCTGCTGGTCGACCTCGCCGCGGTCGCCTGGCCGGCCGAGGTCTTCGGCTGCGCGGTCAGCACTGAACGGACCTTCCTGCCCGCCGCGTACGAAGACGATCTGCCCGACGATCCCGAGAAGGCGGCTGCCGTCGTCGCCAACCATCCGCGCCGCGAGGACATCCGCGTGGTGATCGGGGTCGACCGCGCCGGTAACCGGCACGGCGTGGCCCGACTGGCGTCGCAACCCGAAGAACTCCTGGGCGGCGCCGATCTGGTGCCCGGTCTCGCGGTCGCCCTGTCCAGGACCCTTACTTGACCGATCTCGATCTCCGCCCCGGAAGCGGAACCAGGACAGCGTCCCGACACGTTGTACACAGTTACCCAGTTCACCGATGTCCAGAGCGGACTCATCGTCCATGCTCTGCCCCCGATAAGAGGAGAACCCCGTGAGCACGTTGCGTCTCGGCGGCCAGCGACGAAGCGCGATCCTGCCCACGTTGGTGATCGTCGCGGTACTGGTCGTGATCTTCGCGATCTTCACCAGCATTTGGACCGACCGATTGTGGTACAAGGCCTTCAGCTACGGCTCGGTGTTCAACCGGCTGCTGCTCACGCGGATCGGGCTGTTTGCTGCGTTCGGGCTGATCATGGCGACCGCGATCGCGGCCAACGCGGCGATCGCCTACCGGATGCGCCCGCGGCTCGCCGGTCGGTCAGCCAGTCCGATCCTTGACCGCTACCGCGACCTGCTGGAGACCCGGTTCGTGCTGCTGACCGTGGTCGCGTCCGTCGTGCTCGGGCTCTTCGCCGGTGGTTCGGCCAGCGGTCGGATCTTCGACTACCTGGCCTGGCGTAACGCCACCCCGTTCGGCACGACCGATCCGAAGTTCGGGATGGACATCTCGTTCTTCGTCTTTGGCTACCCGTGGTGGCGGTTCGCGCTCGCGTTCGCGTTCGCGACGCTGAGCTTCGCCACCATCGCCGCAGCGCTGGTGCACTACACGCTCGGCGGTCTCCGGCTGACCGGTCCCAGCCGTGGCGGTTCGCGCGCCGCGACCGCGCACCTGTCGGTGCTGATCGGTCTGGCCGTCGCGGTCAAGGGCGTGGGTTACTGGTTCGACCAGTACGGCCAGGAACTGGTGAGCCGGCCCGGTATCGAGATGACCGGTCTGACCTACACCGCCGACAACGCCACGATCACGGCCAAGATGATCCTCGCGATCATCGCCGGGCTGTGCGCGGTGCTGTTCTTCACCAACGGCATCATCCGGCGCTGGGTCATCCCCACCATCGGGTTGATCCTGCTGCTGTTGTCGGCCATCGTCCTCGGGCTGGTCTACCCCGGCGCCGTGCAGTATTTCAGCGTCAAGCCGAGCGAGCGGATCCGGGAGACGCCGTACATCGCCCAGCACATCGCGGCGACCCGGAGCGCCTTCGACGTCGATGACGTGGAGATCACCGACTATTCGGCACGGACCGCGGCGTCGGCCGACCAGCTCCGCGCCGACGCCGAGGCGCTGCCCGGCATCCGGTTGATCGACCCGAACGTGGTCAGCCCGGCCTTCGACCAGCTCCAGCAGGTCCGCGGCTATTACTCCTTCCCGCAGACTCTCGACGTCGACCGCTACACCATCGACGGCAAGGAGACCGATGTCGTGGTCGCCGTCCGCGAGATGGATCTGGCCGGTGTCACCGACAACTGGACCAACACCAAGGTCGTCTACACCCACGGCTACGGCTTGGTCGCGGCGTACGGGAACCGGCGGCAGTCCGGCGGCGAGCCCGACTGGATCGTCAAGGACATTCCGCCGACGGGGTTGATCGAGGAGCACGAGCCGCGGATCTACTACGGCGAGAACCTCGGCGCGACGGCCAACCAGTACTCCGTGGTCGGCGCCCCGGCCGGCACGCCGCCGGTCGAGCTCGACACCCCCGGTGGTGGCGAGAACGGCAACCCGCGGACCTACACCTACACCGGCAAAGGTGGGGTGCCGATCGGCAATCTGTGGAACCGGCTGCTCTACGCCGCGAAATTCGCGGACGTCAACCTGCTGCTGTCCGAGCAGGTCAACTCCGCGTCGAAGATCATCTACGACCGCACGCCGCGCGAGCGGGTCCAAGCCGCGGCGCCGTGGCTCAAGGTCGACGGCGACGCGTACCCCGCCGTGGTCGAGGGGCGGATCGTGTGGATCGTCGACGGTTACACGACGTCGAACTTCTACCCGAACAGCAAGCGGGTCAACTTCGGCGACACCACGTCGGATGCCCTGACCAACGCGGGCGGCCCGGTCGTTGCCCAGGCGCAGGACAACATCAACTACATCCGCAACTCGGTCAAAGGCGTCGTCGACGCGTACGACGGCACGGTCAAGCTCTACGGCTGGGACGAGACCGACCCGATCCTGCAGACGTGGCAGAAGGCGTTCCCGGGCGTGATCGCCCCCAAGGCGAGCATCCCAAGTGATCTGCTCGACCACCTGCGCTACCCGCAGGACCTGTTCAAGGTGCAGCGAGAGATCCTGGCTCGCTACCACATGACCGAACCGGCCAACTGGTACCAGAACTCCAGCCTGTGGGACGTGCCGAACAACCCGGTGGGCGGCACGGCGCAGGCGACCAAGGAATCGCCGTTCTACCTCTCGGTCAAGTGGCCGGGCGATGACGGTCCGATCTTCTCCCTGACCAGCTCCTACGTTCCCAAGGGTCGTTCGAACCTGGCGGCCTACATGGCGGTGAACGCCGACGCGAGCAGTCCCGACTACGGTCGGATGCGGGTGCTGCAGATGTCGGACACCACCCAGATCGACGGGCCCGGACAGTCGTTCAGCGCGATGACCCAGAACGAGAACGTGTCGTCCCGATTGCGACCGTTCCTCAACCAGGGTTCGGCGACCGCCACCTTCGGGAACCTGTTGACCCTGCCCCTGGGCGGGGGTCTCCTCTACGTCACCCCGGTCTACATCCAACGACAGGGCAGCACCGGGTCGTATCCGGCGTTGCAGTTCGTGGTCGTCCGGTTCGGCCAGTCGGTCGGTATCGGCGGCACGCTCACCGAAGCGTTGGGCCAGGTGTTCAAGGGCGGAAGGGTGACGAATCCCAGCGAGGAACCGACCACCGAGAACCCGCCGGGCGAGGCGGACAACCCGACCGCTGCGGCGGCACTCGAGGAAGCGGAGACGGCTTTCGCCGATGCCGACAAGGCGTTGACCAGCGGGGACTTGGGCACTTATCAGTCCAAGACGAAGGAAGCTCAGGCCGCGGTGCGGAAGGCCCTCACCGCTCTGGGTCGCTGACCTCGACCTGACTCACCGACCCGACCGGGCGGATCACGCGAAAAACGTGATCCGGCCCGGTCGGGACGTGGTGAAGGTCACCGAACGTACGAGGGGCGGCAGCTGCTGTCATCGGGCACCGTGGACGAGGTCGGGCCCCGACCGGGTGGGTGCTGAGCGACAACACGATCGATCGGACGGTTCAGTCGTCGATGACGGCCGCGCCGCGGCGCTCGAGGTCGGCCAGCCCGTCCTTCATGGCCTGGATCTGCGCGGGAGAGTGGCCGACCCAGTCCAGGAGTTCGCCGACGATCCTGACCGGCTCGCGGGTGCGGTACGACCGGGTTGGATTGCCGGGGAATTTCTTGTCGGTGAGGTTGGGGTCGTCCTCGACCGGGCCCAGCGGTTCGACGATGTAGATGCGGCCCGGTCCGGCCCCGACGGCGAGCTCGGCGCCCCAGGTCGCAGCATCCAACGTGGCGGTCAGGTACACGTGGTTGGCCGTCCGCCCGCCGCCGAAGTTGGACCGGCGTCCCGGCACCAGGAGGTCGCCTTCGGCGAGGTCGGCTTTGGTTCCGTGAAACAACGCCCCAGACGGGTGTACCTCGAACGGTTGCGGCTGGCTCACCCTGACCTCCAACGAGAAATGTGGGAGCTCTAGTAAACCCCGGCCGGCCCGATCCGGTCTCGTTCAGACAGGTCTGGTCGCCGGGTGACTCCTGCCCCGGATCGACGTGCTCACCGAGACGGTGGCCGAAGCCGTTCAGCGGCGCGATCCACCCGCTGCCGAGGTGGTGCACGATGGGGTCATGTCGCGCATTCGACGTTTCGACCATGTCGGTATCACCGTGGCCGACCTGGATCTGGTCACGCAGTTCTTCGTCGGGCTCGGCCTGGAGATCGAGGGCGGACCGACGCCCATCGAGGGTGAATTTCTCGACACCGTGATCGGCATCCCGGACTCGCGGACCGAGATCGTGATGTTGCGGCTGCCCGACGGCGACACCCGCCTCGAGCTGTCGCAGTTCGTCCGGCCCGAACACGAGCCGGGTTCACCGACCGCAATGGCCAACGAACTCGGCCTGCGCAACGTGGCCTTCGAGGTCGACGACCTGCAGGCCACCGTCGATCGGCTGGCCGAGGACGGTTACCGGCTGGTGGGCGCCGTCGGTCAGTACGAGCAGGCCTGGCGGATGGCCTACGTGCGCGGGCCGGAGGGCATCCTCGTGTCGCTGGCCGAGCGCATCGGCTGACCCGACGACCATCGGTCACCGGGTCGGCAGCCAGATCCGCAGCGTGCTCGGCCCGCGGATACCCCACGTCGATTAGGGCCGCAGAGCGATCCGGTGCGTCTCGCCGACTGCCCCGGCGTCGGTGCCCGGCGGGTTGGTCAGCGTCCGATACGGCCACGAGCCCGGCGTACGCGGCGGATCCGAGGGACCGCGGTGACGACGACGGCACGAACGCCTGGGCGAGCCGGGCGTAGCGACACGGCGCAGCGCGCGCAGTACGTTACGTCGATGGAAAACACCAACGTGCACGTGCCCCCGGGTGGTGGAGCCCATGTTGATCTGGGCGGGCTCGGTGTTCATTTCAAGGTGAGCGGGAAGACGACGGGTGGGCGTTTCGCGATTGTTGAACATCCCATCGAACCAGGCATCCTGGTGGATCCACATGTTCACCGCAACGAGGACGAGATGTCCTTCGTTCTCGATGGCACCATTTGGGCCCGCGTCGGTGATCACGAGGTGGAGGCCGCGGCGGGCTCGTACGTGTGGAAGCCTCGGGGCGTTCTGCACACCTTCTGGAACCCCGGCCCGGAGCCAGCGCGCATCCTCGAGGTCATCACGCCCGCAGGCTTCGAGCGCTTGTTCCAGCAGGTCGCCGAGTTGATGGTGCAACCGTCCGCGTCAACCGAGGAGGAGGTGTATGAACTCTGTCGACAGTATGGTCTCAGCTTCGATCGGAAGTGGGTTCCAGAGTTGGAGTCCCGGTTCGGGCCGATGCGGATTGTTTAGCGCTGCGGACCGCGGACGATAAGTTCGTCCACCTCCTCCAGCTCGATCGGCAGGTCGTCTCGCACGTGCGTGAAAGAACAACCTTCACAGGAACGCGTGAGGGGCCACGGTGTCTGCGCCGCGGGAGAAGGTAACGGGGTGGCGCAGGAAGGGGTCAGCGACCTCAGCAGCCATCAGCTCTCGATCACGACGAGATCTGGGAAGCCGGCGGCGCGCAGCGGGTCGGCCAGCGCCGTGGCGTCGCCCACGACGACGAGAGTGAGAGCGTCCGTGACGACGATCTCGCGGTAGGCCGCCGTGGCCGAGTCCGGAGTGACCGAGCGCAGCAGCGACAAACTGCGGTCGACGTAGTCCTCGCCGAGCGCGTTGATGAGTTGGCTGGCCGCCTGGTCGGCGACCCCGTCGGCGGTGGCGTACCGCAGCGGCGAGACGCCGGTGTAGTAGTTGACCGCCTCGGTCACCTCACGTTCGCTGAACGGTTCGGTGGCCGTGATCAGGTCGCGGGTGATCGCCAGCGCGTCGCCCATCACCTCGGTGCGGAACGAGCCCTGGACGGCGAAGGAGCCGCCCGAGCGCAACGGCCCGAAGTTCAGCCGTACGCCGTAGGTGTAGCCCTTGTCCTCGCGCAGCACCGCATTGAGTCGGGACAGGAAGGCCCCGCCCATGGCGTAGCTCGACACGCTGATGTCGGACCACCGCGGGTCGAGGCGATCGATACCGAACGATCCGTAACGCAGGTCGGCCTGCACCGACCCCGGGCGGTCGATCAGCAGACTGCGACGCGGACCGCGCACCGGGTCCTGGCGGTCCGACGGCACCTGGTCGGGGTTGGTCCAGGCACCGAAGCACCGTTCGACCAGCGCGAGCGGGTCGGTCGCGAAGTCGCCCGCCAGGATCAGCGTGGTGCCGGTTGGACCGAAATGGGCGCGGTGGAAGTCCTGGACCGCATCGGCCGTGATCGCCGAGACGGTGTCCTGGCTGCCACCGTTCATCCGCGAGGCCCGCGACGAGGCGTCGAACACGCTGCCGCGGAAGGAGACGTTGGCCAGCTGGGCGGAGTTGGCCAGTACCTGTTCGATCTCGGCCAGCCGGAGCTGGACGTGCCGGTCGACGTCCTCGGCGGCGAGCGCCGGCTGGATCAGCGCCTCGGCGAAGAGCTCCAGCGCCGGTTCGAGCCGGGAAGCCGGGACATCGAGGATGGCCTGCAGGCCGGAGAGCGAGATGTCGATGCCGAAGCCGGCCCCCTCGGTCTCGAGGAGCTCGGCGAACTCCTCGCCGCCGTGCACCCGGGTGCCCTCGTCGAGGACCCGGGCGCAGATGGTCGCCACCCCCTCGCACTCACGCTTTTCGGCGTGCAGCCCGACGTCGAAGACCGCGTGAGCCGACACCACGTGCTGGCCGGGCAGGTCGAAGACGACGACGTCGATGCCGTTGGCGAGTTGGTGGCGGCGGGGCTCGGGGAAGGACCAGACGCCCGGGGGAGCGATGGCGGGCTGGGGCTGGAAGCCGGTCATGCGGCCACCTCCTTGCGGTAGATCAGACCGGCCCGTTGTTCGGGTCGGAACCATTCGGCGAGTGCAGCGACGACGTCGTCGGCGGTGACCGCTTCGATCGAGGCCAGCCGGCTGTTGATCAACCCGGGGTCGCCGAGCAGCGTCGCGTACTCGCCCAGCGCGTCGGCCCGGGAGTCGATGCGGGCCAGCTCGTGCAGCCAGTGCCGTTCGTACTGCGCCTTGGCCCGGCGGAGCTCACCCTCGCTCGGGCCTTCGGCGAGCAGGGTCTCGAGCTCGCTGATGAGCTCGGCCTCGAGGGCCTCGGGGGAGATCCCGTCGCGGGACCGCGCGTACGCGAAGCCGAAGGAATTGCCGCCGATCAGCCCCATGCTCGATGCCCCGGCGGTCTCGGCGAGCTGCCGGCCACGGACCAGGCTGCGGTGCAAGCGCGACGTCTGCCCGTGACCGAGCACCCCCGTGCCGAGTTCGAGCGCGTCGAAGGCGGCGGTGTCACGGGCCGGGAGCCGCCAGGAGAGGTAGATCGCGTCGGCGGGGACCGCTCCGGAGGTCTCGGCCCGCTCGTCGCCGGTCATCGGCGCCAGCGGCGTGGTCGCGGGCCGCGTCGGACGGTCGCCGGGGGCGAGATGGCCGAAGTAGCGTTCGGCCCGCGCGAAGGCGTCCTCGGGCTCGATGTCCCCGACGATCGACAGCACGGCGTTGTCGGGGCGGTAGTGGGTCCGGAAGAACTGCTGGACGTCCTCCAGCGTGGCCGCGTTCAGGTCGTCCATCGACCCGATCGTGGTGTGACCGTACGGGTGGTCTTCCGGGAAAGTGAGGCCGTTGAGCAGCTGCATCGCCTCGCCGTACGGGACGTTGTCGTAGCGCTGCCGCTTCTCCTCCTTCACCACCTCGCGCTGGTTGTCCAGGCTCTCCTGGGTCATCGTGTCCAGGAGCGTGCCGAGCCGGTCCGCCTCCAGCCACAGGGCCAGGTCCAGCCCGCCGGTCGGGAGGGTCTCGAAGTAGTTGGTCCGGTCGAACCAGGTGGTCGCGTTGACCGAGGCGCCGGCCGCCTGCAACAGCCCGATGTGCTGACCCGACGGCACGTTCGCCGAGCCCTGGAACATCAGGTGCTCGAAGAGGTGGGCGAAGCCGGTCCGCCGCGGCTCCTCGTCGCGGGAACCGACGTCGTACCAGAGGTTGACCGCGACCGACGGAGCGCCGTGGTCGGGGCTGGCCAGGATGCGGAGCCCGTTGGCGAGGGTGTGTTCGACGATCGGATAGGCCAGGTCGGGGCTCGTCATGGGTGCCATCTCAGCACACGCGGTAGCTTGGTCCGCATGTTGATCGCCGAGGAATTCCTCCTGTTGGCCTTCGACGACGAGACCGGCCGGCCGTTGATCAGCGGCGACAAACTCGAGCCTGCGCTCGCTGGTGCACTGCTGATCGAGCTCGCTCTGAAGGAACGCCTGGCTGTGGCGCCCAGGACGGCCGGGCTGACCAAGCGTGGCCGGGTCACCATCACCGATCTCAAGCCGACCGATGACCCCGAGCTCGACGCCGCACTGATCGCCGTGGCCGCCCGCGAGGGCACCAGGATCGGCACCTTCATCTCCTCGATGTCGGGGAAGCGGATCTCCAAGGGCGTCAAGATCCGGCTCTTGACCCGGATGGCCCGGACCGGTCTGGTCAGCGAACAGCGCAGCAAGGTCCTCGGCCTCTTCCCCACCACCCAGTGGCCCGCCGCCGATCGGACCGCCGAGGACGGGGTCCGCCAACGACTCCATGCCGCCCTGATCGCCGGAACCACCCCCTCCGAGCGGACCGTCACCCTCATCGCCCTGTTGGCGGCGACCGACCTGTTGGTCAAGGTAGTCCCGACCGACGACAAGCGCGCCCTCCGCAAGAGGGCCAGGGAGCTTTCCGAGGGCGATTGGGCTGCCGCCGCGGTCAAGGCGGCCATCGACGAGGTCGCCGGAGCCGCCGCCGCCGCCGCCGCCGGAGCCGCCGGCGCGGGTGGCAGCTCGTAGGTCGCGACCCGCTCTACCCCGACCCCACCGCAGTCACGCCCGCTGGACCGTCACCGACCGGCGCTACGTGGCGCGTTATTTCGACCACCGCTTCCACGCGCACACCAGCGCGTCGCGGGCGGGAAGCGACAACATCGCCTGGACCCGAGGGTGGCCCTTACGTCCGGTTCAGTGACGAGCGTAGATGGGCCTGGCGGGAGCGGGAGCCTGCGAGCGCGGATGGTGGCGAGGAATGTGGATCGGGCGTACGCGGCGGCCGCCCACGACCATGCGGTCAGCCGAGATCGAGTTCTGCCGCTCGCGCCGGTTCCGCGTACGCCTCCGCGAGGGTGGCGATCGTCTCGTGCGCATTGAGGCCGCTCGGGTTCGGGACGACCCAGAGGCGAGCGTCGCCGATGGGGTCGGTCTGTTCGCCCACCGCGGCTTTGGGGCGACCGAAGGCCGTCCGGAACGCGGTGACGCCGGCGACCACGACGACCCGCGGTCGATGTTCGGCGACGGTGGCTTCGAGACGCAGACGGCCGGCCCTGAGCTCCTCGCGGGTGAGTTCGTCGGCGCGGATGGTGGCGCGGTTGACCAGGTTGGTGTTGCCGATGCCGCGACCGATGAGGTACGCGCGGTCCTCGTCGGTCATCCCGCCTGCGCGATCGAGATCGCGGTCGATGATTCCGGCCAGCCGCAGCGCCGGATAGAAGCGGTTGCCCGGATGGGCGAAGTGGGTCTGCGTCGCTGCGGTCCACAGTCCGGGGTTGATCCCGACGAACAGCAGCTTGAGCCCCGGCCCGATCAGGTCGGGGACGGAGGTGTCGGCGAAGGCGAGGAGCTCGGCCCGGGTGAATCCCACGCAGGTAAACCTAAGCCGGGGTGCTGAGGGTCGGCCACGTAGCGTGCCAGGCATGACATCGACCCCGCTGGATCTCGGCCGGCCGATCGCCGGTGACGTCATCGAGCTGATCCTGGAGGACCACCGTCGCTTCGAGACCCTGCTGCGGCAGCTGCGGGACAGCAGCAGCGATCGCGACGCGGTGCGGCTGGCGTTCTCGGCGCTGCACGTGGCGCACGCCGAAGCCGAAGAGAAGTACGTGTATCCGACGCTGCGTAAGAAGCACGCCATCGGCGAGCACGAAGCCGAACACGGCGAGGAGGAGCACGCCGAGGCGAACGAGGCGCTGCTGGCCGTGCTCGAGCTCAAGAGCACCGATACCGAGGCCTTCGACGACGCGGTGGAGGAGTTGGCCACGCGGGTCAACCACCACCTCACCGAGGAGGAGCTGACCATCCTCAACCCGGCGCGGGAGGAGGTCACCGAGAAGGCCAAAGCCGAGCTCGGTCTGGCCTTCGCCACCGAACGCAACGCTCAGATCGATGCCGACTGCGGTCGGCTCGAGAACGTCCGCCGGATCGTGGCCGAAGCCGAGCGCGACGGAGTGCTGCCGGCCGACGACGAGGACTGAGCTCGCGCCGTTCCGGCGGGTCCGGCGGACCGGATCTGGCTGATCATCGAACCCCCGCCGCCGCAGCGCCCGCGGTCACGCTTTGGTCAGGCGCAGCGTGATGCGTTTGACCACTTCGACCTTGGGCGAATCCTGCTGCGGGCAGGCGGTCTCCTGTCGGAGGGTGCTGGTGCCGACCAGGGTCTTGGCCTTGGCGCTCGTCCGGCTGCGGATGGTCAGCTTCTCGATGGTCACCATGGCGACCTCGATGCCGTTGGGCTTGCCGGTGGTCAGATCGATGCAGCGGGCGGAGACGCTCGACGTGCGGGTGAGCTCCGGGCCGAGGGTGAACTTCCGCCCCTTGGCCGGTGTGACCACGCTGGTGCAGATTCCGGTACGCGAGCAGCGGGACTTCACGCGCCAGGTCGTCACCGACCGCTTGCCGACCACGATGTCGGAGTTCACCGCGCTCCGCACCACCACCGTACGGCGGTAGGTACCGGTGAATCCGAGTTGCGGCGGCGGCGGAGCGCTGGTGCTGCTGGTCGGCGTCGGACTCGGGGTCGTCGGTGACACCGGCGAAGCCGGCGGTACCGGTGATGCCGGCGATGCACTGATCGAGGGGGCCGTGCTCGGGGAGCCCGAGGTGACACGCGGTCCGGCGCCGGGGGCAGCAGCCCGGGTCAGGGCGACCACACCGAAGCCGGTGGCCACCACGAGAACGGCGGACAAGGCCAGAGCGACCATCCGGGTCCGAAGGCCGAGCCCCGACCAGCTGCGTAGGGGGGCATCCTCTGTGGTCCACCACCGAGGGCCGCGTACGGGTTCGAGCGCGCGGTCGATGTCCTCGGTGAGGCGATCCGCGTCGGCCGGTCGTTGCTGTGGGTCGGCGTGCCGGGCTGCCGTCAGCACCGGGCTCAGCGCCGCGGCGACCGCGGCTGTCGCGGCCCGATCGGTCTTGGCCGGCTCGCTCAGGAGCTCCTCGATCACCGCGGCCGCGGAGTAGACATCCGACGCCGGGGTCCGCGGCTGCCGGGTCCGGGCCTCGGGGCTGGCGTACGCGTCGCGTCGCCCGCGGACCCCCGCCCCGTCGCCGATCAGCAGGCCGACCAGGTGCGGTGACCCGTCGGATCGGACGATGATCGTGCGGGGGGACAGATTTCCGTGGACCACGCCGCGGCTGTGCGCATAGGACAGTCCGTCGAGCACCTCGTGGACCAGTCCGAGCCGGTCGTCGAGACCGAGCGGGGAGTCCGGCGGGAGCAGCGTGGACAGTTCGTCGCCCGGCACCCAGCGCTGGACCAGCCAGTCTCCGCCCTCGTCGTCGGTGACCAACGCATGGGGAGTCGTCAACCGCGGGTGGTGCAGTTCGAGACTCAGCCAGCGTTCGATCGCCGCCCGGTGGTCGTCGTCGGTGATCTGGATCTCGCGCAGCAGGACTTCGCTCCCGCCACGACGAGCCGCCCGCCAGATCCGGCCGTGACGGTCGTCGGCGATCTCCTCGAGGAGGGTGAAGTCGCCGACGGTGCTCACGACTTCCTCCTCCGACGCCGGTAGCCTCCCACCGCGCCCGCAACCGATCGCTGCAGCCGGTGGCCCCCGCCGAACCTGCTTCGCGCCGCGTCAGCGCAGCACGCGCACGGTCTCTAGTGTCGGGTCATGGAGATAGGCCACGCGCCGGCCGTCCCACCGTGCGGACGCGAGCGCCTCCACCACCGGTTCGGTGATGACTTCTCCGGGCACCAGCACGGCCACCCCGGGCGGATAGACGGCCGCCAGCTCCTGGCTGATCTCACCGATCGACTCCGCCAGCGGGATGCTGCGATGACCGGCGAAGAAGGCTTCCCGGGGCGGGACGGCGGCGTCGCCCATCAGTCCCCAGACCGGATCGGGCCGCCGCTGCGGCCCGACCGGACCGCGTACGGCGGCGATGGCCGCGATCAGCCGGGCGCCCAGTCGATCCAGCGCGTCGGCGTCGTCGAACACGGTGACGATCGGGATGATCACCTCGTCGGCCGCGTACTCGACGACTGTGCCCCCGCGGGCCAGTTCGGCCGCAACCCGACCACCGAGCGCGCCGGTGCCGCCCAGCAGCAGCACCAGCTTGACCGGATCGACCCGACCAGCACCCAGGGTGGTGGTGTCGGCCAGTTCGAGACCGGGCACCGACTCGCGCAGCCGGGTCCGCAACCGGTCGAGGCGCTCGACCAGACGGTCGATCAGGTCCTCGCCGCGGTCGAGCAGCAGAGCGATCGAGGCGTCGATACTGGCCAGGATCGACCCGGCCGGTGAGGTGGTGTGCTGCACCTCGAACGCCGCATCGAGGGTGCCCGGATCGAGTCGGTCGAGCCGGGCCGCGATCAGCGACGCCTGCGAGTAGCCGGCCAGCGTCTTGTGGGTGCTCGAGGTGACCACGTCCGCGCCCTGCGTCAGCGCGTGCGGCGGCACCGAGCCGGCGAAACCGAAGTGCGCACTCCAGGCCTGGTCGACCACGACGGCGGCTCCGACCCGATGTGCCACCTCGGCGATCCCGGCGATGTCGCCGAGGGTCCCCACGTAGCTCGGCTCGGTCAGCAGCACCGACGACGCTCCGCTGCCGGCGAGGGCGGCTTCGACCTCGGCGGGGTCGAGACCCAGCGGCAGCCCCCAGTCGGGATCGACCCGCGGCGCCACCCAGGTCGGGCGCAGATCGGCCAGCACCATCCCGAGCAGTCCGGATTTGTGCAGGTTGCGCGCCGCGACCATCCGCCCGCCGAGGCTGCGCACAGCCAGACACGCGGCCATGTTGGTGTGCGAGGTGCCGCCGACCGAGAACCGCGCCCATCCCGCCCCGTACGCGGACGCCGCCCGCCGCTCCGCCGCGATGAGCAGCCCGCCCGACAACCCCATGTCCTCGACGCCCCCGAACAGCGGGACGTCGCCCTCGAGCAGCCGGCCCAGACCGACGTCCAGATCGCCGGCCCGACCCTTGTGGCCAGGGATGTTGAACGGGATGCGCGGCTGCTCGAGGGCAGTGAGGTACGCGTCGAGCAAGGGGGACAGCTGACGGAGCGGAGTCACCCGGCCAGCGTGCCCGCCGGGAGCGGATCGTCGACGAGCGGGGTGGCGGGTGCGGCGCCAGATCCAGGCCGTACGCCCGGTCGCCGCCAGCACCACCGACCCCGGGACACCATCGATCGGGGAGCAGGCCTCCGAGACCGGGCGCCGCTGAGCGGCCGGATCACAGTCTGGCGTCGAAGGGTGTTCGGCGGGCTCGGCCGACATAGGCTCCCAGCCGTGATCGCGACCGCCCGAGCGCTGCTGGTGGGCGTGGTGTGTCTGATCCTGGCGGCCGGCACCGCCTGTACCCGGGTGCCCGAGGACGCCGTCGCCACCATCGCCGTCCTCGGCGACACCCAGATGATGACCGAGCCCGCTCCGGTGGCGTTGGCCGGGAGGTTCAGCGACGAGACCGCCTGGTTGCAGGCCAACGCCGACGCGCTCGACCTCGATCTGACCGTCCAGGTCGGCGACCTGACCAACGGGACCTTCAAGAACGGTGGCCACACCCGTCCCGCGACCAACACGCTCGGACAGACGGAGATGGCGTACGCCAAGCAGGCGATGGACCGGCTCTGGCGACCGCCCGGTGGGCCGCGGGTGCCCTGGACAGTGTCGCTCGGTAACCACGACATCGATCAGTGGTGCTGGGGCGGTCTGATCAGCGCCAAGGCGGTGAGCCGGGACCGCCGCTGCAACCCCGGAGGCATGATCATCGGCGGCAGCCAGGTCCGCACCACCGACAATTTCGACGAGGTGTTCCCGCCGTCCTACTTCGAGCAGATGCCGACCTACGGTGGCCGGCTCGCCCAGAGGAGCATCGACGACAACTTCCACCGCCTGACGATCGGGCGGCAGCCCTGGCTGGTCGTCTCACTGATGTGGGCGCCGCAGGGACCCGATTTCGACTGGGCGAACCGGGTGATCGACGCCGAGGTCGCAGCCCGCCCGGACACCCGGATCATCGTCGTCACCCATGCGTTCATGAACCCGGGCTGGCGCGGCGATCCGGCCCGGTTGCGGTCCGGTCCCGCGTACGGCAGCGCCCGTGAGCTCTACGACGGTGTCCTGAGTCGACATCCACAGATCCGGCTGGTGCTCAGCGGGCACTACTCGGTGCCCGAGCCCTCCGAACCCGACACGCAGTGCCGGCAACCCGAGGCGACCACCACGTACGCGGGATGTCTCTGGCTGCGGAAGGCGACCGTCGACGTGCCGGCCGCCGACGCCCGGCCCGCGTACGCGTTCCACGCGGTGTTGACCGACTACTCCTACAACGGCGACCCGGCGGCGAGGACCTACCAGCTCCAGCCGCCCGGGGACGGCGCGCCGCCGGTCGCCGTCGATCGACGGATCAGCGACAACGCCTACCTCCGACTGCTGCGGTTCGACACCGCGCACAACACCATCAAGGTGGTCACCGTGACCGACCCGGCGAACGTCGCCCCGATCGCGCCGGCCCCGGCGGGCTGCGCCCCGACCTCGCTCGCCGATTTCGGGGTCGACACGACCGTCTGCGGCAAAACCGATCCGGCGTACGGGACGAGCGAGGACGCGTACACCCTCGACTACGCGTGAGTCGGCTGACGTCGGAGACGAGGCTCGACTTCCCCATCGAGAAGCCGTTCATCCACGGTCCGATCGCGTTCGCGATCCTGATCGAGGTGCTTAATCTGCACGAGCCGCTAGAGCAGCGGGTGCACCGAGACCCCGAGGCCGTACGCCTGCGCCAGGCGTGCCGATGAGGATCGGACGCACCGTCCAGCCGAGTCGACGGTCCGCACTGACTCAGCGGGATCGGCGGTCCGGCCGTACGCAGCCGACGCAGGTGCTCGCCTCGGGTCGGGCCACCAGCCGCTCGAGGGGGATCGAGGAACCACAGACCAGGCAGCGGCCGAAGGTGCCGGCCGTGAGCCGGGCCCGAGCGTCCGCCAGCTGACCCAACGTCTGTTCGGTGCGGGCCAGCAGAGCGGTGTCGCGAGCCTGGTCGAGTGAGACCGTCGAGCCCTCCGGATCGTGCTCGTCGTCGGCGAAGGTCAGACTGCGGGCCTCGCGCATGTCGTCGATCGCGGTCCGCAACGACGCCTGCTGCCGGGTGGCCTGCGCGATCCGCTCGTCGAGCAGCAACGCGAAGTCAGGATCGGACACAGTTCCATGGTGCCCCTGGTCCGCGACATCACTGAACGCAGCCGGCGGCCGCGACCCCAACTAACTGGGGGCAGATAGCGCCCTATCGGCTCGAAGTTGCGCTATCTGCCCCCAGATAGCGGGACCGGGGCGGGTGCGAACGAGGTCACCCGCCGACGTGATGCCGGCTGATCGGCAGCACCAGGGGTTGGCTCGTCGACCGCCCGGCCAGCCAGCTCGGCGGGGCCGGTCAGCTCCAGCGCTTCGGCGACCGCGGCATCGTCGGCGTCGGGCCGTTAGGCTGGCGTCTCGACCGCGAGCGGAGGAATCGGGTGGAGTACGACGCGATCGAGGCGCTGCGCGAGCGTCATCCCGCCTGGCGCCTGCTGCGTGCGGGCAACGCGGCGCTGGCCCTGTCGTTCCTCGGGAGCTACTTCGTCGAGCAGACCCACGGTGCCACCTCGGCCAGCCAACTGGTGTCGGCGCTCGACGACGCGCTCTATCACCACAACCGCTCCCGGCCGGACGAGCCGCGTTTTCCTCGCTCACCGGCGGCCTACCTCGATGACTGGGCCGAGGCCGGGTGGTTGCGTCGGTTCTATCCGATCGGCTCCGACGAGGTCCACTACGACGCGGTGCCGGCGCTCGAGCGTGCGTACGCCTGGGTGACGGGTCTGCAGGTGCGGCCGTTCGTCGGAACCGAGTCGCGGCTGCAGACGGTCGTCGAGCTCCTCAGACAGATCGTCCACGGCGCCGACAGCGATCCCGAGGCCCGGCTCGCTCTGCTGCAACGCCGGCGGGACGAGATCGACGCCGAGATGGCCGCCGTCCGGTCGGGGGATGTCGCGTTGCTCGACGCGACCGCGCTGCGCGATCGCTACCAGCAGTTCGCCGCGACGGCCCGCGAGCTGTTGTCGGACTTCCGTGAGGTCGAGGAGAACTTCCGGGTGCTGGACCGTTCGGCGCGCGAACGGATCGCATCGTGGTCGGGGAGCAAGGGGGATCTGCTGGCCGAGCTGGTCGGCGGCCGCACCGACATCGCCCGCTCCGACCAGGGGCGCAGCTTCCAGGCCTTCTACGACTTCCTGCTCTCCGAGGAGCGGCAGGACGAGCTCTCGGAGCTGCTGGGCCGGATCGGGGAGCTGGCCGAGATCGAACCCGACCGTCGGTTGGCGACCGTGCACTACGACTGGTCCGAGGCGGCCGAGCGCACCCAACGCACCGTGCGGCAGATCTCCGAGCAGCTGCGGCGATTCCTCGACGATCAGGTCTGGCTCGAGAATCGCCGGGTGCTCGATCTGATCCGCGAGATCGAGGCGGCCGCCCTCGCGGTGCGAGACGCGCCGCCGAGCGAGCTGCGGCTCCAGCTCGACGAGTCGAGCGTGCCGATCGCGTTGCCCTTCGAGCGGCCGCTCTACGACAGCCGCCCCGCGAGCCGGGTGGACAGCCTGCTCGATCCCGAGGCGGAGGCGGAGATCGATGTCACCGCCTTGTTCGCTCAGACCTACATCGATCAGGCCCGATTGGCCGATCAGATCCGCTCGGTGGTGCCGCCGCGGAGTGGTGCCCTGCTCACCGACATCGTCGAGCTGTTCCCGCTGCGTCATGGCGCTGCGGAGATCGTCGGCTATCTGGCGCTCGGGGACGACGACATCGAGGTGGTCACCGACGAGCGGGAGCAGACTCACCTCGACATCGCCCAGGACGGGCTCGTCCGCCGCGTACGGCTGCCGAAGGTGACGGTGCGTCGTCGATGAGGAGTGTCGAGGAGCAGGCTGTCGGCACCGCCATCATCGCCTTGATGCGTGGCGTGGTCTATCGAGAGTCGGCCGAGGACGTCTGGGGCACCCTCGAGCGACGGATCGCGCCGGTCCGCGACCACTTCGCGGACATCGGCATCGAGGTCGTCGTCGACCAGGCCGAGGGTTACGCGTACCTGCGCAGTGCCGAGCCCGGCGAGGGGGAGGAGCCGCTACCTCGGTTGATCCGGCGCCGGAGCCTCACCTACCACCTCAGCCTGCTGCTGGTGCTGCTGCGCAAGCGGCTGGTGGAATTCGAGACCTCGAGCAGCGACGGCAAGCTGGTCCTGACCCGCGATCAGCTCGCCGATCTGGTGCGGGTGTTCGTCGGTGGTGGTGCGGACGAAGCCCGCGCACTGGATCAGATCGATCGCACGGTCAAGCAGGCTGCCGAGCTCGGCTTCCTGCGCGAACTGCCCGGGCAGCCGGGACACTGGGAGGTGCGGCGCATCCTCAAGGCGTTCGTCGATGCGCAGACCCTGGCCGACTTCGGTCGCAAGCTCGCCGACTACGCCGGCCCCAAGGAGCGCACCGATGGCTGAGGGTCTGTTTTCCGCCGTCGAGCTGGGGGTGCCGAACCGCGCCGGTTATCGATTGGCCCAGCTCGAGGTGTTCAACTGGGGCACGTTCGACCGGCGGGTCTGGCGGTTGCGGCCCGGGGGCGAGACGGCGCTGCTGACCGGCGACATCGGCTCGGGCAAGTCGACGCTGGTGGACGCGCTGACCACCCTGCTGCTGCCGGCCAACAAGATCTCCTACAACAAGGCGGCCGGGGCGGACACCAAGGAACGGACCCTCCGCAGCTATGTGGCGGGCCATTACAAATCCGAGAGCATCGAGAGCACCGGATCGTCGCGGCCGGTGGGGCTCCGCGATCACCGGGCCTTCTCGGTCGTTCTTGGTGTCTTCGTCAACGAGGGCTATGACGAGACGGTGACGCTGGCCCAGGTGTTCCACCAGAAGGAGGCCACCGGGCAACCGGACCGCTTTTACGTGACATCGAGCGCGGCGCTGTCGGTCGAGGCCGACTTCACCGATTTCGGTGCCGACCTCAACAGCCTGCGGCGCCGACTGCGCACCGGTGGCGCCACCTTGTTCAACCACGGCGAGTTCCCGAAGTACTCCACGGCGTACCGTCGCCTCCTCGGCATCCGCTCCGAGCAGGCGATGGAGTTGTTCCACCAGACGGTGTCGATGAAGTCGGTCGGCAACCTCAACGACTTCGTCCGGACCCACATGCTCGAGCCGGTCGACGCGGCCGATCGGGTCCGGGGCATCGTGGCCCACTTCGAGGACCTGACCAAAGCCCACGACGCCGTACGGCGGGCTCGCGACCAGCTCGAGGCGCTGCAGCCGCTGGTCGCGACGGCAGACCGGTACGACACCGCGTTGCTGCGGCGGGACGTGATCGAGCAGCAACGGGATGCGGTGCGGCTGTTCATCGCCGAGCTGCGGATGCGGTTGCTGACCGAGGAGATGGCTGCCTACGAGCAGGACCGGGCGCAGGCTGCAGCGGCGTTGGACGAGACCGACAGCCGGCGACGTCGACTCAACGCGCAGCGCGAGACGTTGATCGAGGAGCGGGCCGGGGTGGGCGGCGACCGGGTCGCCGAGTTGGAGCGTGAAGCGGCCGCCGCTCGTCAGCAGGCCGAGGAAAGGCGGGCACGGCGGCTCGGCTTCGACGACCGCGTCCGACGGGCGGGTCTTGATGCCGTCGTCGACCGCGCCGGTTTTGCGGCGTTGCCCGCGCTGGTGTCGGCCGGTCGTGCCCAGCTCGACCGCGAGAGCGAGATCCTCGACGAGCGGATGGCGAACGACCGGGGCGAATTGACCGAGCTGCGCCGGGCCAGCGAGGAGATCCGGGCCGAGCTCACCAGCCTGGCGGGCCGGACCGACAACCTGCCGCGCAGCCGGCTGGACCTGCGCGATCAGCTGTGCACCGATCTGGCCCTGGCCGCCACTGAGCTGCCGTTCGCGGGCGAACTGCTCGACGTCGCCGTAGATTTCAGCGAGTGGCGGGGTGCGGCCGAACGCGTCCTGCGGGGGTTCGCGCTGTCGCTGCTCGTGCCCCAACGCCACTACCCACGGGTGGCGGAGTGGGTGAACCGGCAGCGCCTGACGCATCGGCGCGACGACGGTCGGATCGTCGGCAGCCACCTGGTCTACGAACGGGTGGCGGCACGTCGGGTACCGCTGCAGCCCCGGAGCCATCCCGAGCTGCGGCTCGCCGACACCCTGGCGATCAAGGACGGCGTGTTCGTGGAATATCTCCGCGACGAGCTGGTCAAGCGGGCCGATCACGTGTGCGTCGACTCGGTCGACGCGCTGCGGCAGCAAGACCGTGCGGTGACGCGCGAAGGCCAGGTCAAATCTCGCGACCGCCACGAGAAGGACGACCGATCGCGGGTCGACGATCCCCGCTCCTGGGTGCTCGGCTGGGCCAACGAGGCCAAGGTGGCGGCGCTGACCACACAGCTGGCTGAGCAGCAGGGTCAGTGGATGGAGCTGCAACAGCGTCTCGACCAGGACAACCAGCGACGCGCGGGACTGACCGGGCGGTCGACGGCGCTGGCCAACCTCGAGGTCTACGACACGTGGGCGGAGTTGGACCACGACGAAGCGACCACCCGGGCCGTGAGCGCGGAGGCCGAGCGGCGCCGACTGGTCAGCGGATCGTCGGCGCTCAGTGACGTCGAGCGTCGTCTGGTCGACAACGCCGCAGAGCTGGCTGAGGTCGGCGAACGAGCGACGCAGCTGACCGGGGACGTCCGGGTGCTGGCGCAGCGGATCGAGGACGCGGCGGCCGGTCGACTGCTCGACGAGCAGTTCGTGGCCGGTCAGCCCGTCGACGTACTGGGGGCGGCGCGGGCCGCGTACGCCGATCTGGATCTGATGATGGCTGAGCAGCGGCCGGGTCGCGCTGCCGACTGCGCCCGGAGCGCGGAGCGACTGACCGCCGAGCTGCAGAACGCGATCGACCGCATCGGACGCGAGCTGGGCGGGTACGTCACCAGCCTGTTGCAGTACATGAACGACGTCCGGCGACGCTGGCCCGAGGCGACGACGGAGATGGACGCTTCAATCGAGGCCCGGAGCGAATTCCGCGCCTTTCACGATCGGGTGGCCGAGGACGATCTTCCGCGGTACGAGACCGATTTCAAGGACCTGCTCCGCACCGAGACCATCCGCGAACTGGCGGCTTTCCACACCTGGTTGAAGCGGCAGGCTGACGACATCGGTTCCCGGGTGGCCCGGATCAACGAGGCGCTCGGAGCCATCGACTACGGCGCGGGGAGTTACATCACTCTGGTCACCGAGAGCACGGTCAACCACGAGGTCCGTGACTTCCGGAGCGACCTGCGACAAGCGACGACCGACGTGGTGCGGCCGGATGACGACCACTACACCGAGCAGCGGTTTCTCGATGTGCAGCGCATCGTCGAACGGTTCCGAGGCCGGGAAGGACACGCCGACGCCGACCGTTCGTGGACCCGGCGGGTGAGCGACGTGCGCAACTGGTTCACGTTCGCGGCGTCCGAACGCGACCGGCAGACCGATGAAGAACGCGAGCACTACCAGGATTCCGACGGCAAGTCTGGGGGACAGAAGGAGAAACTGGCCTACACGATCCTGGCTGCGTCGCTGGCCTACCAGTTCGGGCTGGAGTGGGGCGTGACCCGCTCCAAGGACTTCCGGTTCGCGGTGATCGACGAGGCCTTCGGTCGGGGCTCGGACGTCTCGACCCGGTATGCGCTCGAGCTGTTCGCCACGCTGGGTCTGCAGTTGCTGATCGTCACGCCGTTGCAGAAGGTGCACGTGATCGAGCCGTACGTACGCGCAATCGGTTTCGTCGACAACCCCACGGGCAGCTACTCGCGGTTGGAGAACCTCACCATCGAGGAGTATCGGATCCAGCGCGGGCAACGGTCGCCGCAGTGACGGTGCGGTGGACCACGCCGGCCGACCTCCGCGTTCGTGTCCGGCGACGCTGGGAGGACGGATCGTTCTTACGCGCGTACGCGGCGGGCGAGGTGTTCGCAACGCTCGACCTCCCGCTACGCGGACCCCGGCCGGGCGAGATCGGGGCGCACCTGGAGGCTGTGCAGACCTGGGCCGCCGACCTCGACGCCGGTCGACACGGGGACCGGCACTACGCCCTGCGCTACACCACGGTGGGTGGGCGCTCGATCGGCCGCAACGATCTGCCGGCCCGGGCGGTGATCACCACGTACGACCAGGTGTGGTCGCTGCTCGGGGTGACCGCCGAGGTCGAACGTTTTGCGTCGATCCTGCGCTTGGTCGACGGCGAGCCGGACGTACGCGGGTGGGTGCTGTCGCGCCCGCTCCGGGCGCTGGAACTCCGACCACACTGGCCGGCGCTGCTGAGCGCCTACCGCTGGTTGCGCGACCATCGGCACTCGGGCCGCTACCTCCGGGAGATCTCCGCTCCGGGGGTTGACACCAAATTCGCCGAACGGCATCGTTCCGTGCTGGCCGGTCTGCTCCACGTGTCGACGACGACGACGGGTTTTCTGACCGATCTCGGGCTCGCGATCCGACCCGAAATGCTGCGATTGCGCGCCGACCCGGCCCTCGGGGCGTTCTCCGGGCTGCGTGACCTCAGCGCCCCGGTCGTCGAGCTCCGCGACCTGACGCTGTCCCCGCGGGTGGCCGTGATCGTCGAGAACGAGATCACCTTCCTCAGCGTGCCCGTGCCGGAGGGCGGCCTGCTCCTGTGGGGCGAGGGCTTCGACGTCCACCGCGCCGGTTCGTTGCCCTGGTTGTCGTCCTGCCCGGTTCACTACTGGGGTGATCTGGACACGCATGGGTTCGCCATCCTCGACCAGCTGCGGGCCTGGTTGCCGCAGACCCGCTCGTTCCTGATGGACCGGCCGACCCTGCTCGCCCACCAGGACCGCTGGGGTCGCGAGGACCGCCCGACTTCGGCACGGCTGAGCCGCCTCGACGCCGACGAAACCGCGCTCTACTCCGACCTGGTCAGCGATCGGCTCGGAGAGCAACTACGGCTGGAGCAGGAACGCATCGACTGGTCCTGGGCGCGGAGCCGCTTCGACTGGCTCGAGCCCTGATCGAGGAGGCGGTCATCGGTGTCACCGACAACACGTGGGCCGCCTATCTACGTGCTCGCCGCGACATCACCGAGGCCAACTTCTGGGTGCCGTCCGGGCGAGCGACCTTCAAGGCGTTGTTGCCCGGGGAACCCTTCCTGTTCAAGACCCACTGGCCGGACAATCAGCTGGTGGGAGGGGGTTTCTTCAGTGGTTACGCCTCGCTCACCGTGCGCGAGGCCTGGGACCTCTTCGGCGAGGGCAACGGCGTGGGCTCACTCGGAGAACTGGCGTTCGCCATCGCCCGCTACCGCAACAAGGCCCGACGACTCGAGCCCGGGGCCGATCGGTCGGGGGATGAGGGCGCGGCCGTCATCGGCTGCATCCTGCTGCGGGACCTCTTCTTCGTCCCGGTCGGGCTCACGCTCGACGCCCCCGACGACTTCGCCAAGAACATCGTCAATTTCAAGCGCTACGACCTCCAGACGCACGGTCGCCACGTCGACGTGATGTTCGAGACCCTGCTCAACCGGGCCGAGGTGCGGATGGCCGACGAGTACGGCAACACCAGCGTCGTGCCCGGCCCTGTTTTCGGCCGCGACCGGCTGGTCCGCAACCGCGTCGGTCAGCAGGCGTTCAAGGGCCTGGTCCTCACCTCGTACGACCGTCGTTGTGCGATCACCGGCAATCACATCGGTCCCACCCTGGAGGCGGCCCACATCCGACCGGTCGCGTTGGAAGGTCAGAACCGGGTCGATAACGGCCTGTTGCTCCGTTCCGATGTGCACACACTGTTCGATCTGGGCTACCTGGGTATCAACCCGAAGTTCGAGTTGCAGGTCAGTCACCGGCTGCGGGAGGAATGGGGCAACGGTCGCGAGTTCTACGATCGCGCCGGTCAGGCCATCGCCGTCCCCCGGAACCGGTGGGATCGACCCGACCGCGACTCCATCGAGTGGCATCTGGACACGATTTTTCGTCGCTGACCGGCGCCGAACCGTATGGCCCCCTTGGTCGTGCGGACTCCAGCTTCGAGATCCGACCCTGGGTATTTGCCGCTTCCGCGTCGGCCCTCCGAGCGGGAGCGGACGCCGGTAGCGTCTCAGCCCATCTCCCACCTGCGGTGGAGGGCCAGTTGGCCGGCGAGGCTGACCTCGACGCCTTGATCGACGACATGCTGGCGGTGACCGGCGGCCCAGCTGGCCCCGGAAGCGTGAGCCATCGCCCGACGTCTGCTCGCTGGCTCAGCCGCGTAAGTGGTGTCGTCTTCGACACTGGCGCCCTGACCGCGCTCGACCGCGGAGACCGGGCTTCGGCAGTTCTGTCCGAATCGCGCCGTTGACACAGCAGCCCCGTCCCATCGAGCTTTGTAGCGACCCAAGGGCGAGGGGGCCTGGCTCAGGTCTCATGACGGCGGCTGCGGGTGCGGCGCACGGCCTCGTCGATGACGTGCTGAGCGACCTGGATCAGCTTGCGGTGGTCGGTTCGGCTGATGGTGCGGAGTCGCTCGAGCGCCTCGTCCTCGGTCACCCCGGTGCGACTCATCACGATGCCGACGGCACGGTCGATGACGGCACGGTTGCCGAGAGCGGCCTGGAGCTGGTCGGTCAGCCGGCGTGCCTGGGCGAGCGCGTGCGCGTTCTGCACCGCGATCGCCGCCGGCACCGCGAAGATTCCGCCCAGTTCCGCGGCATGGACGTCGAAGACGTGCTTGGCGCGGGCATAGACATTCATCGCACCGACCACACCGCCCGGAGTGACGAGTGGAAGCGAGACGGCGCTGTGCACGCCGAGCCGTGCCACGTGCGACCCGAACTGCGGCCAGCGGCGGTCGGCGCCCAGCGATCCTGAGATCACCGTCCTGGCTTCGGCGGCGGCACTCACACAGGGGCCCTGCATGAGTCGGTACTGGATGTCGTCGATGTCGCGGACGAACGTGGCCGTGGCGACGATGGTGTCGGAGCGACCCTCTTCGAGAAGCGTCAGACCGGCACCGTCGGCACCCGGGATCGCCTGCACGGCGTACGACGCCACCTGGGTGAGCAGCTGCTCGAGGTCCAGCTCCTTGGCGGCCAACACCGACAGTGCCTCGAGGCTGCGCTGAAGGTCGTCACTTTGTCGATGGAGCCGCTCGGACGACGTCGGTTTATCCGCTGTCGCCGCCGCGCCTCGTCCGCCGGTCGCCTCAGGTGCTGGATCGCGCTCGACGGACTCCATCGCGTTCACTCCCGCTGCCCCAGGGGTCACCGGACAGATTCGGATGCTGTCCCTGATGGTCGAGTGTGTCAGACCCGCGCACAGCTGATCATCGGATCGCTCGGCTGTGGATACGTGACTCTGGGGCGCCCCGGGGTCGGGTCAGGGGAGCGTGGTCGTCCGCCGTGCCTCGGTGAAGGCCGAGACGAGTGCCAACGCGAGCTCGTAGGAGTCCGCGTCGTCGTGGCGGGACAGCCAGCGGTTCAACAGATGGATCATCGTGCGTTGGGCCGAGCACTGATCGAGCACACTCTGGGGAGACCACTGGCTGACGAATCGTTCCTGGTCGGCGGTCAGGCCGGTATCGAGCGAGAAGCGGGCCCAGCCGAACACCAGTGGGGGCTGCGGCTGGGCCGGACGCGCCTCGACTTCCCACGCCGTGATCTGCTCGAGGAGGCGTTTCACCAGGAAGGCGATCTCTTCGGACTGGTCCTCGATGGCGATGACGCGGGCGTCACTGGCGAGGTTCTTCATGCCCAGTCCTGCGCCGTCTCCGCGACTGCGGTCGACGACTCGTAGAAGCCCCGCAGGCGGAAGCGCGTCATCAGCAGGCGAACGTCGTGGAAGTCGTCGACCCAACCCTCACCATGGGCGGGATGACTGCGACTCAGCGACGATGGGTCCGTCGGGGAGGGCAATGCCGCCCGGCTGGCCTCGCCGGTGGCCCGAACCACCCACCGAAGTCCTCCCGCGCCGATGCCGCTGACCTCCAGAGTCACCGTGCCGCCCGCCGCGAGCAGTCCGGTCTCATTGAAGGAGGCCAAGGAGATGGCGATCTCCCGGTCAGCGACGGCGTAGGGAACGGCCAGACTCGCCCGACCGCGCAGCCCGGAGTAGGACAGGATGCCTTCGACGCCGGCCCGAAGATGGGCCCAGCACCAGACGGGCGTCCCTAGATCGATGACGGACTCGGAGGTCGTGGATGGCGTGGTCATGAGGCCTATTCAGTTCGATGTCGATGCGTTCAGGCGGTGTGGTTGTCCGGCCAGAAGTCGGGAGCGCCCTTGCCCCCCACTTCTGGTCACCCCGGCAGCCGCGCCGAAGACCTGACCCCGGGTAGGGCGGAGCGTCGAGCGGGATGCCGAGTTGGTCGGAGCCCTAGCCGGGCTTCGACGGACGGCTGGGTGATCGGGTTCGCGACGCGAGGGTTTCGGCTCGGGCTGGTGTCGTCTCTGAAGGATCGGCCGGGTGACGGAGACGGGCTCCCGATGAGACGCGGCGTGGTGCTGCGGCGTCGCCACCTTCCGGATCAGCTGGGTGAAAGCACCTCCGAGTAGATGCCCACCGGAACGGGATGTCAAGTGGTGCGGGGCCAGAGTGATCCCTACCACCGGGCGCCGATCACGTTAGGACTTGTCCGAAGGAGCGCCTACCTTGGATGGAGCAGGGGATGCGCGGCCCGCGCTTCACCCGGCCAATACCTGAAAGCAGACTCACTCATGCGCAGCGGCACCCTGAAGGCCTCCAACCTCGGATCGAAGAGCTTCGAAGGAGAGGAGGGCGTGACCCTCTCACCCCGGCAGATGCTCAATTTCGAGTGCTCTGCTCATCACCACTTCTCCATCGTCTTCTCCGACGAAGCCAAGCTCCCCACCTCGTGGGACTGCCCGACCTGCTGGGCGCCGGCCGTGCGCACCGACGGTGTCGTGGCCGAGCCCGAGGACGTCAAGCCGGTCCGTACCCACTGGGACATGCTGCGTGAGCGTCGCTCGGTCGCCGAGCTCGAAGAGCTGCTCGCGGAGCGTTTGGCCCTGATCAAGGCGGGCAAGATCGGCCCGAATGCGTACGAGCGGATCGCTATGACCGGTCGTCGCAGGGCCAGCTGACCCCATTCTCCGCTCGCGCTGCGGCGGGGCGGGAGAGCAGGCCGCGCTTCGCGGAGTGACGGACGCGAACAGCCCTCCAGGCCAGCCTGGAGGGCTGTTCGCTGCTCCAAGCCCTCACCGCGAGGCCGCGGGGCAAGCTCGGCTTCGAGGCGGCCGGGTCGGCCCGGAGGGCGGGACGCTCATGCTTCCCATCCTCGTAGGCGCCTGGTCAGGCCGGGCGATGAGCCTTCACGCCGAGCACCGGGCAGTCGGCGTCGAGAAGCACGGACTGCGCGGTCGAGCCGGTGATGAGTTTGCCCACCGGCGACCGGCGCCGCAGCCCGATGACGATCATCTCGGCCCCGAGGCGCGCGGCGTGCTCGACGATGCTCTCGGCCGCGGTCAGGTCGTCGTTGGGCCGGATGATCGTGTGGGCGACCCCGAGCCGGGTCAGCTCGGCCCCGACTGCGTCGATGTCCTGCTCGGAGGCGAACACGGGGTCGTTGTAGTCACCGGCGTTCCCCGTGTTCAGCACCGCGAGGTGAGCGTGCCGACGCAGCGCCTCCTCGGTCGCGGCGGCGAGCGCCGCCGTCCCCAGCGGGGTGGGGGTGTAGCCGACCAGGATGGTGGGCTGCTCAGGGGTGGGCATGGTCACGAGGTTCTTCCTGTCGTGCGGCGACGTGCGGCTACGGGTGAGCCCGGGTGCGAGGCCGTCTGTCTCCAGACAGGCCCCGCGCCCGGGCTCGGATCAAGCGATCAGCAGCTCGACTTGTAGACGTACTGCGCACCGTCACCGTCGATGTTGTCCTTGGTGAGCAGGTGGAAGCCCGTCTGGATCGTCGGCGTCACCGTCTCGCCCTTGATCGCCGCCATCGCCTGGTCGACGCCGTCGACACCGATCTGGTACGGGTCCTGAGCGATGAGGGCCGACACGGTGCCGTCCTTGAGCTGCTTGACCTGGTCGGGCCCAGCGTCGAAGCCCACCAGCTTGACCTGGTCGGTCTTGCCGGCCTGCCGGATGCCGGTGCCCGAGCCCGCGGCGGAGAACAGGTTCGCGGCGAAGACGCCGACGATGTCGGGGTCCTTGGCCAGGGCCGCAGTGATCAGCTTTGCTGCGGTGGCGGGGTCGTTGTGGCTGTACTGGACACCCAGGTAGCTGAACTTGGTGTCAGCCTTGGCCGCCTCCTCAAATCCCGCCACCCGGGCGTCGGTCGTCGAGATGCCGGGGTCGACCGACATGACGAGCACCTTGCCGCCGTTCGGGCTGAGCTTCTGGATCGCCTTGAACGCCTCCGCACCACCACCCTTGTTGTCCGAGGAGATCTGCGAGGCGGCGAAGGACGGGTCCTCCAGCGTGGTGTCAACCAGGACCACCTTGGTGCCGGCCGCGGCGATCGCCTTGATCGGCGCCGCCATGGCCGTCACGTCGGTCGGCGCGATCAGGAGCGCGTCGGGCTTGGTCGCGGCCACCGAGTCGACGATCGGCTTCTGCAGGGTCGGGTCGAACTTGGCCGGGCCCTGGGTATTCACCGTGGCGCCCACCTTCTGCGCCTCGGCCTCGATGCCGCACTGCATGGTGATGTAGAACTCGTCACCGGCCACTCCCTGGATGAAGCTGAGCTTGGAGCCGGCGGCCGAGGACGCCGCGCCCGGCGTTGCGCTGTCGCCGCCACCGCCGCACGCGGCGAGGGTCAGGGCCACGGCGGCGCCCAAAGCGAGGGCGGGGACGAGCTTGAGCTTGCTGTTCACGACGATGTGCTCCTTGTGTGAGGTGATCGGTCGGGCAGGTGAGACGACCGGGATGTTGCGGTGGAAAAGGACAACATGTCTGGGTGTTGTCCGACGGTCTGGACGAGCTCGCGTACGCGTCCCGGACTCACGTCGTCCGCCGTCTCAGCAGAGCGGCGAGGGACCGCTTGCCGCCGGCCCGCGAGGCCGAGGCTCGCCGTCGCTGGTCGATGTAGACGGCGATGATCAGGACGGCACCGACGGCGACCTGCTGCCAGAACGGCTGCACGCCGACGATCACGAAGCCGTTCTGCAGGATCGCCGGGATGAACAATCCGACGACCGTGCCGAACATGGTGCCCAGACCACCGAAGAGGCTGGTGCCGCCGATCACGACGGCGGCGATGACGTTCAGGTTGGTGTTGGACTGCCCGGCGATCGCGGTGGTGGAGTACTGCGACAGCGACAGGATCCCGCCGACCCCCGCCAGCGCGCCGGACAGGACGTAGATGGAGATGAGCTGCCGGTCGACCTTGACCCCGACCCGGCGGGCGGACTCCTCGTTGGAGCCCACCGCGTAGGTGTAGAGGCCGAAGCGCGTCTTGTGCAGGATCACGCCGAACACGACCACGAAAATCAGCGCGATGAGCGTGATGATCGGGATCGTCGTCCCGGGAACGTTCCCGTACCCGATGGTGTCGGCGAGCACGGTGGGTACCGAGCGGACGTCGACGCCCTTGGTGATCACCTGGGCCAGACCCAGCGCCGCACCCAGCGTGCCCAGCGTGACGATCAGCGGCGGCACCTTGGCCTTGGCGATCAGAAAGCCGTTCAGCAGCCCCCAGGCCACCCCGCAGACGATCGACAGCACGATCCCGACGATCGCGGTGCCCCAACCGTCGCCGCCCATAGCCTGCATTGCCTTCGCAGCGATGACCCCGGAGAAGACGAGCACAGACCCGACCGAGAGGTCGATCCCGCTCGTGATGATCACGTAGGTCATGCCGATGCCGAGAACGGCCAGGATCGAGACGTTCTGCACGACCTGTCGCATGTTCACCCAGCCCGGGAAGATGTCCGGAGCCAGGGCGGTGAAGATCAGGTAGATCACGACGAGCACGAGCAGGATCTGGAAGGCCTGGATCTTCAGGATGCGCCTGACCCAGTCGCCGGCTCCGACGGGCCGCGAGTGCTCGATCGTCGCAGCGTTGGGATTCACCGTCATCTCGCTGCGCTCCGCTCCGACCTGCTCAGCGTCCGCGGCCACACCCCCCGCGTCGGCGGTGGCGTTCTTGGTTGGTCGGGTCTCGCTCATCACTTGACTCCTACATCTAGGGCACCGGTCATCGCGCCGACGAGTTCTTCCACGCTGGTGTCCTTCGCGTCGAGGCTGGCGACCCGGCGGCCCAGCCGCAGCACCTGCACGCGGTCGCAGACCTCGAGCACGGCCGGCATCGAATGGCTGATGAAAACGACCCCGACGCCCTTGTCCCGCACCCGCTTGATGGTGTCCAGGACGGCTTTGGTCTGCACGACACCGAGGGCGGCAGTCGGCTCATCCAGCAGCACGACCCCCTTGGCCCACGCAACGGCCCGGGCGATGGCGATCGCCTGGCGCTGGCCGCCGGACATGCTGCCGACCGGGTCGGAGTAGCTGCGGACAGTGGCGCCGAGCTCGTCGAACGCCGCCTTGGACCGCGTCCGCATGGTTTTGTTGTCGAGGAACCCCAGGTGTCCGAGCAGGCCCTTGGCGGGAATCTCGCGGCCGAGGTACATGTTCTGGGGCGGCGTCAGGTGCGGGGCGAGCGCCAAATCCTGGAAGACCGTCTCGATGCCCATGTCATTGGCCACGTTGGGGGAGCTGAGGTCGACTTCGGTCCCGTTGAACAGGATCGAGCCCGAGTCCAGCGCCAGGTTGCCTGACAGCGCCTTGACCATGGTCGACTTCCCGGCCCCGTTGTCGCCGATCAGGGCGACCACCTCGCCGGCGTACACGTCGAAGTCGGCGTCGCTGAGGGCACGGACGGCGCCGAAGCTCCTGGTCAGTCCCCGGGCCTCGAGGATCGGGGTCCTGGTGACAGTCGAAGACATCACTGCTCCTTCAGGTGGGTGGCCCGAGCGCCGAGCCGGGCGGCGGCCTCGTCGACATCGGGGGCGTCGCCGCTCACGTGCGCGGCACGGACCTCGTGGACAGCGGTGCTGGTCGGACTCATCGGTGAGCATCTCGATCCGTTCGGGTTCGAGGCTGCAACGGCGGGAGAGGCGCTGCATCGACGAAGCGTTTGACAGGGTCCGGAAGCGGTGACGCATGCGGATGACGAGAAACGTAGGACCTTCATGTCACCGGTGTCAAGAGTCAGTTCAGGAAATTTTGACACCGATGACACGAATCCGCGTGACACCGGTGACGAGAGAGGTCCGCCACGTCTACAGTGGTCCCACCCATCGACGACGAGGAGCCTTACCATGACCGATTTCAACGGCCGACCGATCCTGGTCACGGGGGCCGCAGGCGGCATCGGCGGCGCGACCGTGCGCCAGCTGCTCGCAGCCGGCGCGGATGTCGTCGCCAGCGGCCGCGACGAGGAGTCCCTCGAGCCCGTCGCCCGGGAGACCGGTGTCCGGACCCTGGCCTTCGACCTGGAGTCGGAGGAGAGCATTGCCGAGGCACTGGAGGGCCTGGACGTCTACGGGGTGGTGAACTGCGCCGGCTACGGCGGTGAGATCGCGACCCCGATGGAGACCGACATCGCCGTCTTCGACAAGGTCATCTCGATCAACGCGCGGGGTGCGCTGCTGGTCACCAAGTACACGGCCCGGTCGATGATCAGGCTGAATCGTGGCGGGTCGATCGTGAACGTCTCGTCCCAGGCCGGTCTGGTGGCGTTGAGCGGCCACGTCTCGTACGGCTCGTCGAAGGCCGCCCTCGACAACATCACCCGGGTTTCGGCGCTGGAGCTCGGCCGCTACGGGATCCGCGTCAACAGCGTCAATCCGACGGTGGTCATGACGCCGATGTCGGCCTGGTATTGGGGTCGGCCCGACATCGAGGGCCCGTTCCTCGAGGCCATGCCGCTAGGCCGCTGGGCGACCGAAGACGAGATCGCCGCGCCGATCGTGTTCCTGCTCAGCGACGGCGCGTCCATGATCAGCGGCGTCTCCTTGCCGATCGACGGCGGGTACACGTCGCGCTGACCAGGTCGGCGAACTCAAGGTTGGCGAGGATCCCAAGCTTTCCGGAGCAGCTCACCCTGTAGGTCGTAACGATCACAGCCGAACGAAAGGGTCGACCGCGATGGCAACCATGCGCGACGTCGCCGCCCTGGCCGGTGTCAGCGCCAAGACGGTCTCCCGCGTCTACAACGACGACCCCCACGTCACGGCCGAGACCAAGGAGCGGGTCGAGGCGGCGCTCCGACAGCTCAAATACATCCCCAACACGATCGCCACGACCTTCCGTACGGGGCGGGCACCGGTCATCGCCGTCGCGGTGCCGGACATCATCGATCCGCTGTTCGCCTCGATCGCCAAGGCGGCCGAGGAGCTCGCGCGGACGCGGGGGATGTCTGTCGTGATCACCAGCATCGGCGTCGACCCCGATCGCGAGATCTTCGCCGTCCAGTCCCTGCTGAGCCAGCCGCCGAGCGGGCTCATCGTCGCGCCGGTGAGCGCGGACCACCACTACCTGGCGCCTTGGGCGGAACGGATGCCGGTGGTCTTCGTGGACCGGCAGCCCGTCGGGCTCGCCGTCGATTCGTTCATCGAGGACGACGTCGCCGGCGCCCGCCTGGCCACCACGCACCTGATCGGCCACGGTCACACACGGATCGGCTTCATCGGCGACGACCGGTTCATCCCGACCTCCCGGAACCGGCTGCAGGGCTACCGCGAAGCGCTCGTCGACGCCGGGCTGACGTTCTCCGAGGAGCTCGTGTCTTTCGGGGCCATCGACCGGCCCGGCGCCGGGGCCGCGTTCGCGGCCATAGACCGCGCCCGACCGCAGCCGACGGCGCTCTTCTGCTCCAACGCCCGCTCGGCGATCAGCCTGGTGCCCTGGGTGCGATCCAGTGGGCTGGCGATGACCACGTTCGGCGACTTCCCGCTCGCTGACATGCTCAAGCCGTCCTGGACCTACATCGACCAGGACCCGCAGCGCCTGGGCACGCTCGCCGCTCAGCGTATCCTGGACCGGCTCGACCGTCCGCAGGGCCGGTTCCGGCGGCGTACGGTCCTGCCGGTCTCCCTCGTCGAGCGGGAGTCCTGCCTGGTCGCGACCCGGCTCGCCGCCAGCGAGGCCGCCTGACGGCGGGTCTTCCTGGCTAGGCGCCCATGCCGAGCTCGGCGAGTACCCGCGCCAGCTGGGCCTCTCTGGAGAGCTCGGCGTCCACCGTCACCACGGGGACCGCCGCGGGGGCCTCGGACCCGGACGGGCGGTGCCGGTCCCGCTCGGTGCCCCGGGTCGCTCGCCGACGGGCGAACAGGTCTGGGCTCCCGACGATCTGGACCAGCCGCAGGGTCGCCGGGCGAACCGCGCCGACCAGGTCCTGCCAGGCCGCACCGCCCGCCAGTTCGGCGGTGAAAGGCGCGACCAGGACCACCCCGCCGGCGCTGTCCAGCACGTCGCCCGCTGTCGCGAGCAGGGCTGCGTAGCGTCCCTGCCGGATGGCCGGCGCGTGTGCCGACGACAACCAGTGGCTGCCGAAAACCACGTCGCCGAGCGTGTCGAGCAGCGGATTGGTGAGCGTGTCCAGGTCGAGCAGGGGCGCGTGCAGGCGTGCGGCGACGGCCCGGCCGAGGGTCGACTTGCCGCTGCCCGCGACGCCGGCGATAGCGATCGCGAAGGGCTCTGCCATTTGACAGTCGGGCGTCATGCGCCCATATTAGACCTACCAAGTCACCGGTGACATGACTGATCGCGTCACCGGTGTCATCTCCCCTCGACCGGACTTTTCCGGTCGGCTGCCCCGGCCGCAAACGGCCGCCAAGGAGGAAGTCGTGGCGTACGCCGCCGGTCTCACGTGCTGAGCGGGCCGATGCTGGTCGCGGGGCTAGACCTGGGCAGCACGGGCATGAAGATCCTCGTGACCCAGGTGGACGGCCGCGAGGTCCTGACCGAGCAGGTCAGCACCCCGTGGCGCGACGGCCCGGACGGGACGACCGAGATGGACGCCGCGTCCGTTCTGGCTGCGGTGCGCCGCCTCCTCGACGCCGCCGCGAGCCGCCTCTCGGAGCTGGCGGGCGCGCAGGTCGCGGCCCTCGCCATCTCGGGCATGGGTGAGACCGGGATGTTGGTCGACCAAGACGGGCAGACCGTCGGCCCGGCCTTCGCCTGGTTCGACCCCCGCGGGGCCGAGCAGGCCGCCGCCTTCCCGGCCGAGATCCGGGCGGAGTTCGCGGGCCGCACTGGCCTCCCGCTCGGCGCTCAGGTCAGCGTGGCCAAGCTGGCCTACCTGCGCGACCAGGGGTTGCGGCTCCGCGGGCTGCGCTGGCTCAACCTCCCGGAGTTCGTTGCCATGGCGCTCGGCGGGGGGATCCTGCTGGAGCGCTCACTCACGTCGCGCACGGGCCTCGTCGATCAGGACACCGGCGAGGCCTGGCCGGCAATGCTGGCCGCGCTCGGCGTGGACGCCGCCTTCCTGCCGGACCAGGTCGACGCCGGTACCGCGTTCGGACGGGCGGACCGGCACGTCCCCGACGCGTTCTCGGGGGCCGCGATCACCGTGGCGGGTCATGATCATCTCGTCGCCGCCGAGGCCGACGGCCAGCTTCCCGCCGACCACTACCACGTGTCGATGGGCACGGCGGAGGTCCTGCTGCGGACCATCGACGCGCCGCTCGGCTACGAGGCCCGGACCCGGCTGGCCGGTCACCTGATCAACGAGGTGCGCCACGTCGTGCCCGGCAAGCACGTCCTGGTCGCCGGGGTCAAGACCGGACTGCTGCTGCGCCGCGCGCTTCAGGCCGCCGGCATCCACGACCGAGACGGCCGCGACCGGCTCGACGCCGTGGCGACCATGCTTCCCTACGAAGGGCTGCTGGCCGCCGGCTCGATCGAGGTCTCCGGCGCCCGAAACGACGACGGGGTCCTCAAGATCGCGCTGCGGGGCGACGGCACGACGCCCGCCGAGATCCTGCTGGCCGTGCTGCGGCACAGCAACGCCGAGATTTCCAAGCTCGTTGCCGCCATGGACGCCGAGCTCCCGCCGGCTCGCACCAGCACGCTGACCGGGGGCTGGGCCGACATGACCTCGGTCCGCCGGGCCCGCGCCCTGGTACTGCCGGGGTTGCGGACCTCGCAGCGTCAGCAGGAGACCGCGTACGGGGCGTCCCGCGTCGCGGCCCGCCTGCTCGGCGAGCCGTCGCTCGCCCAATGACCCATCCACCCCACCTCCACAGATCGGAACCACTGATGAACCCGCTCAACACTCTCGAGCGTCGTGGCATGGCCGCGATCTCCACCGCCGCCGGCAGCATGCTGATCGTTGCCGCAGACCAGCGCAACAGCATGAAGGCCGTCATGACCGACGCCCCCGACGGTCCCGGTTCCATCCCCACCGCCGAGCTCGCCGCCGCCAAGGCCGACCTGATCACCTTCCTCGCCAGTGCTGCGCCCGCGATCCTGCTGGACCCCGAGGTGGCGCTGCCGGGCGTCGTCGACGACGGCGTGCTGCCCCGCGACACCGCCCTGGTCGTCGGCATGGACGCCTCGGGCGTCGAGACGGTTGACGGGCTGCGCTACACCCGCTTCGTCGACGGCATCACGCCGCGCCGCGTGCGCGACCTCGGCGGAAACGTCGCGAAGATGCTCTGGTACACGCGTCCGGACCGGCAGGACGTGGACTCCCGCGTGGCCGACGAGATTCGCGACCTGGTGAAGGCCTGCGAGGTCGAGGGCCTGCTCCTGATCGTCGAGTTGCTGACCTACCAGCTCGAGGGCGAGACCGCCGAGGATTACCAGGCCGCATTCCCGTCGCTCGTCATCGAGGGCGCCCGCCTCGCCGTGCAGTGCGGCGCCAAGGTGCTCAAGCTCCAGTACCCGGGCTCGGCCGAGGCCTGCGCTGCCGTCACCGCGGCCGCCGACGGCGTCCCGTGGGCCGTCCTGTCGGCCGGCGTCGACCACACGACCTTCGTCGGTCAGGTCGCCATCGCCATCGCCAACGGCGCGAGCGGTGCCATGGCCGGGCGGTCCCTGTGGAAGGACAGCCTCTCGGTCTCCCACGCGGTGCGCGAGGACCACCTGACCAACCGTGCGCTGCCCCGGCTGCTCGAACTCAAGGACATCGTCGACGCGAAGGGCTGAGCGGGTTGCTCTGGGCGTGTCTGCCGGTCCGTGGCCGCGAGCGAGCAGCAGTCCACGGGGGAGTGGCCCAGCGACGAAAGAGGTCGTAGCGGTGCCCGTATGTCGGATACGACCAGCAGGCGGCAGCCTCACCAGGCCCCAGGCCAGAGACTTCGGCACCGTCGAAGGACTGGGGCCCAGCCCGGGCGTCGGGGAGCGCGGCTGCCCGGGCAGTTCCGGCCGTCAGGCTCGACACAAACCGGACTCGAAACGCTACAAGCCCTCCAAACGAGCCTGGAGGGCTTGTGGCCAACACTGCGATCGCAGTCCTGCGTTGTAGCGGGGACAGGATTTGAACCTGTGACCTCTGGGTTATGAGCCCAGCGAGCTACCGAGCTGCTCCACCCCGCGCCGGTGAACACAACGTTAGGCGATCTGACGGCGGATGCCAAATCGAGACTGGAATCAGTCCATTTCCGGGATCAGACCACGGGCGTCGGCGGCGGTCACACCGGTCAACTGGAGCAGATCGACCAGAATCGAGCGCAGCTGGGCGACGATCACCATGGTCGACAGCGACTGCTCGCGCAGATCCAGGTGCGAGGTCATCTCGGCGGCGGCGACCAGTTGACCGCGGACGTCGGTCGGCAACTGGCCCTCGTGCAGCTGGCGGCCCATCACCCGCATCACCGCGGCCACCTCGGTCATGGTGGCCAGATAGTCCTCGGGAACGACCTCGTCGCGCCATAGCGCCGCCGCACAGCGTCGGGCCAGGACGCGGAGGTTGCGGCTGGCCCGGTCGAGCGGCAGGTGGAGGTCGGCGAAGGCCTGGACCGCCGAGAGCTGGTGCCGGCGAAAGATCGATTGCCGCGCGACGGCCAGCCCCTCCTCGGCGGCGGTGTCCAGCGCGTCGATCCGGGCCTCGGCGGCGCGGGCCCGCTGCAACACGGCGTCGGCGGCGTCGTGGTCGCGGCTGCGGAGTGCAGCGACCGCGGACTCGAGAGTCCCGGCCAGCTCGCCCAGGATGTCTGCGGCCAGCGTCCCCGGGCGCCGCAGCGGTGCGCCCGGGGCGATGGAGGCGACGACCAGCGCCAGCGCACACCCGACGATCGCGTCGACCCAGCGATCGAAGCCCGTCGTCGGGTCGCGGATCAACGTGGTCACCACGATGGCCTGGACGGCGGCCTGGATGAGCATCAGCTGACGGGCGCCGAGCAGGGTTGCGGTGGCCATCGAGAGCGCCACGACCACAATCACCTGCCAGGTCCCGGTCCCGAACCAGAGCACGAAGAGGTCGCCGATGGCCACGCCGACCGCCACCCCGATGGCGACGTCGACCCCCCGCCGCAGCCGCTGGCCGTAGGTCACGCCGAGGCAGAGCACGGCGGCCACGGGTCCGAACGCCGGCGCTGGGTGATGGAGCCCCTCGGCCAGCACCCACCAGGCCAGCCCGGCGGTTACCGCGCACTGGGCGATCAGGAACGCCCGGGCGGTCAGCCGGTTCCAGCGTTCGCGTACGGAACGGCGGCCGCGACGGCCGGTGCGCTCGGACAGGTCGTACGCCCGGAGCTTCATCTGGTGTAGCGATCGACCGGGCTCCATGCCCCCATGATTTCAACCCCGTGTCGCCCGGCCCCGGGTGCCTGGAAGACTTGGCGTACATGAGCATCCGAGTCACCGTGTGGGGAGAAAACTTCCACGAGAATTCCGACCGCGACCGGGACGGGATGGCCGAGCGCTATCCCGACGGCATGCACGGCGCCATCGCCGCCGGCCTCGCCGAGTCGCTCGGCGAGCAGGTCGAGGTCCGCACCGCCACCCAGGACCAGCCCGAACACGGACTCACCGCTGAGATCCTCGACAACACCGATGTGCTGACGTGGTGGGGTCACGCGACCCACGCCGGCGTCGACGACGCGGTGGTCGATCGGGTCTACCAACGCGTACTCGGCGGGATGGGTCTGCTCGTTCTGCACTCGGGCCACTTCTCGAAGATCTTCATCCGGTTGATGGGCACCAGCTGTTCGCTCCAGTGGCGCAACTCCGCCGACACCGAGCTGGTGTGGACGACTTCGCCCGCGCACCCGATCGCGGCCGGTGTCCCGTCCCCGATCGTCCTCGACGAGCAGGAGATGTACGGCGAGTTCTTCGACATCCCGGCGCCCGACGAGCTGGTCTTCATCTCCAGCTTCAGCGGCGGCGAGGTGTTCCGGTCCGGATGCACGTGGCGCCGCGGCCATGGGAAGGTCTTCTACTTCTCACCCGGTGACCAGGAATATCCCGTCTACCACCATCCCGACATCAAACGGGTGCTCGCCAACGCGGTGCGGTGGGCCACGCCCGATCGCCCGACCAACGTGGTGCCCGCCGTGGTCAACGAGCCGGCACCCTTCCTGATCAACAGCCAGCGTGCGGAGGGGGCTCACCGATGAGCGACGACACCACCACCAACCTGCGGGCCGGCGTGGTCGGCCTCGGCTGGGCCGGTCAGCAGCACATGGCCGCGTACGCCGCCGCTCCCGGGGCCGACCTGGTCGCGCTGGCCGGACTCGAGTCCGACACCTTGAACCGGCTCGGTGACGAGTACGGCATCGCCCCCGAGCACCGGTACGCGCAGTGGCAGGACCTGCTGGCCGCCGGTGTGCTCGACGTGGTCAGCGTGGCCACCCCGACCACCCTGCACGCCCCGATCGCGGTCGCCGCGCTCGACGCCGGGGTACACGTGCTCAGCGAGAAGCCCATCGCCGAGTCGGCCGATATCGCACTGACCATGGTCGAGGCGGCCGAGCGCAACGACCGGGTGCTCGACGTCTCGTTCAACCACCGCTACCGCGGTGAGGTCCAGGCGCTGCGACAGCTGATCGAGGCCGGAGTGCTGGGGCAGATCTACTACGCCAAGACCGGTTGGTTGCGGCGCGAGGGCATCCCCGGCCTGGGGAGCTGGTTCACCCGTAAGTCGGTGTCCGGTGGCGGTCCGCTGATGGACATCGGGATCCACATGCTCGACATGGCCCTGCACGTGATGGGGGAGCCCGCCGTTCAGGTGGCCACCGCGGCCACGTACGCCGAATTCGGTCCGCGGGGTCGCGGCAGCTCGGTCGAGGCCACCATGCGCAAGACCGGTGTGGAGACCGGAGCGTTCGACGTGGAGGACCTGTCGACCGCGTTCCTGCGGCTCGACGGCGGCGGCACTCTGCTGCTCGAATCGAGTTGGGCGCAGTGGGTGCCGGAGGACCTCTGCTACGTCACCGTCTACGGCTCCGACGGTGGGGCGACGATCGAGTGGGGCTCACCCAACGACCCGGTGCGGGTGGTCAAGGTCTGGACCGAGGCCTCCGGGCTGCCCGCCACGCTGCATCCGGTGGTCCCGGCCGACGGGGGCCACCAGGCCTGCATCGACAGCTTCCTGGACAAGGTCCGCTCCGACGACCTGAGCAACCACCGCGGCCGTCAGGCCCTGGCCCGAGCCCAGATCATCGATGCCTGCTACGCCTCCGCCGTGGCCGGCGGGGAGGTCAGGCTCTAAACGTCCGGGGGCCCGCCGGACATGACTCCGGGCGCTACGTCCGCGCCGCCCGTCGTTGTCCCATCCGTCACAGGAGTCTCAGAATTTTCTTCCGAAACTCTGGCGTGTCTGGCTTGACGTGAGGCATGGTGTGACCGCGGTTGCACTCGCGGTCGCCCACAGAAATGGACGGTCATGTCTTCCCCGCTGCCCCCATTGCGCTCATCCGCTCGTCCAGTCGCTGCCGCATCGCCTCGGTCGGTGGTCGCCCGTCGCGGTTCGAGGGGGCTGATCGGGCTCGGGGTGGCCCTCCTATCGGCGGTTCTCAGCTTCGGCGGCACGGTGCCGGCCCAGGCGGACGCCTCGGTCAGCCCACGCTCGGGGGACTTCACCATCAAGGGCGCCGGGTTCGGGCACGGGTGGGGGATGAGTCAGTACGGCGCGTACGGCGCGGCCAAGCAGGGCAAGACCTGGCGGCAGATCCTGGGGTTCTACTACAAGGACACCAAGCTCACCCAGATGAAGGCCGACAGCGTCCTGCGGGTGCGGATCACCGCCGACGACGACGGTGGCGTCCGGGTGATGCCGATCCGTGGGCTCAAGGTCCACGACCGGAGCGGGCACAGCTTCACCGTGCCCACCGGCTCGCGCTACAAGTCCTGGCGGATCGCCCGCGACGGGGCCGGCTACGAGCTCACCTACCGCAACGCCGACGGAGACAACGTCGCCGTCGAGACCAAGCTCTCCGACAGCACCTGGAAGTTCGCCAGCGCCGACCGCTTGACCAGGCTGGTGCTCCCGAACGGGACGGTCCGGGCCTACCGCGGGTCGATGATGGCGGTCAAACGGGGCAGCAGTGCGATCACGGTCAACCGGGTCAAGATGGAGCACTACCTGAAGGGCGTGGTGCCCTCGGAGATGCCGACCTCGTGGGCCCCGAACGCGGTCCGCGCGCAGGCGGTCGCCGCCCGCTCGTACGCCGAACGGCTGCGCGAGTTCTCGAGCTACGACGGTTACGACATCTGCGACACCACGGCCTGCCAGGTCTACCGCGGCCAGGACGCGGAGACCAGTGGTGGCAACGCGGCGGTCGCGGCGACCAACCGGACGATCGTCACGTTCCAGGGCAAGGTCGCGCTGACCCAGTTCGCCTCGTCGAACGGCGGCCACACCGCTCGCGGCGACTTCTCCTACCTGTACGCCCACGCCGACCCGTACGACAGCGTGGTCATCTCGCAGCGCTGGACCAGGACGATCTCGGCCAAGCGAGTTCACCACGCCTGGCCGTCGGTCGGCACCGTCAAGAAGCTCAAGATCACCGCGCGCGACGGCGGCGGGGCCTGGGGTGGTCGGGTGACCTCGATCAAGATCATCGGCAGCAAGAAGACGATCACCGTGTCGGGCAAGACCTTCCAGTACACGTTCGGGATGCGCTCCAACCTGTTCACCGTCACCCGGTGACGCTCGCGTGATCCCCGGTTTCGCGATCGGCCATCACACCGCCGACGGCGACGGCTGGCTGACCGGGACCACCGTGGTGGTCGCCGAGGGCGGTGCGGTCGGCGGGGTCGATGTCCGCGGGGGTGGCCCGGGCACCCGGGAGACCGACCTGCTCGACCCGTCGGCCATGGTCGAGAGGGTTCACGCGGTGGTGCTGACCGGCGGGAGCGCGTACGGGCTCGCGGCGGCCGACGGGGTGATGGCCGGGCTGGAAGCGGCCGGGATCGGTTTCCCGGTCGGACCTCAACCCGATCAGATTGTCCCCATCGTCCCCGCAGCAGTGATCTTCGATCTCGGTCGGGGCGGCGTCTTCGGCCACCGGCCGACCGCGGAGTTCGGGCGAGCGGCGCTCGAGGCCGCCCGGCCGGATCGACCCGGCTCGGGCACCGTGGGTGCCGGGACCGGGGCCCAGTGCGGTGGGCTGAAGGGCGGTTTCGGCTATGCCGAGACGACACTGCCCGACGGGCGATCGATCGCGGTGGCGGTGGTGGTCAACGCCGCCGGGTCCGCGGTGGACCCGATCGACGGGCGTCTGTGGTCCGACCACCGACGCCGACTCAGCCACCCCGAGTCCGCCGGAGCAGCAGGCGCTGGTCGATGCGCAGACCGGCGTCCCGCGCTCGCTCAACACCACGATCGGGGTGGTCCTCACCGACGCCACGCTGACCAAGGCCCAGGCCAGGAAAGTGGCCGCGGTCGCCCACGACGGATTGGCGCGTGCCATCCGGCCGGTGCATGCGATGACCGACGGCGACGCCATTTTCTGCCTGGCCTCGGGCGACGGCCCGGTCGGCGCCGATCCGTCGGCTGCGCTCGCGGCGCTGAACGTCCTGCTGAGCGCGGCGGCCGACGTGTTCACCGACGCCTGCCTCGACGCGCTGGTCCGTGCAACGGGTCGCGGGGCCATGCCGCAGCTACGCGCGAGTTGGCCCCGTCCGCAGTCGCCGGGTGAGATATTCCGGGCGGGGCCGCGCAGGTTCCTAGACTGGACGACCATGAAGGCCCTCCTGCTCGAGAACATCCACCCCGACGGCGTCCGGCTGCTGACCGAGCGGGGGATCGAGGTCACCCAGGTCAAGGGTGCGCTCGACGAGGCCGAGCTGATCGAGGCGCTCGACGGGGTCCAGCTGCTCGGCATCCGGTCCAAGACCACGGTCACCCCCGCGGTCCTCGAGGCCGCGCAGGACCTGGTCGCCATCGGCGCCTTCTGCATCGGGACCAACCAGATCGATCTCGCCCACGCCACCGAGGCCGGGGTCGCGGTGTTCAACGCGCCGTTCTCCAACACCCGCAGCGTGGTCGAGCTGGCCATCGCCGAGATCATCGCCATGGCCCGGCACCTGACCGACAAGAACGCTGCCATGCACGCCGGGGTCTGGGACAAGTCGGCAAAGGGGGCGCACGAGGTCCGGGGCCGCACGCTGGGCATCGTCGGCTACGGCAACATCGGCAGCCAGCTCTCGGTGATCGCCGAGGCGTTGGGCATGCGGGTCTCGTTCTACGACGTGGCCGACAAGCTCGCGCTGGGCAACGCCAGGCGCTGCAACACCCTCGAGGAGCTGCTGGCCAGCGTCGAGACGGTGACCCTGCACGTCGACGGGCGGGCCGGCAACGCCGGCCTGTTCGGGGCCGAACAGTTCGCCCAGATGCAGCCGCGGAGCCTGTTCCTCAACCTCTGCCGCGGCATCGTCGTCGACCACGACGCGCTCCGCGACCACCTGCTGTCCGGTCACATCGCCGGCGCCGCGCTCGACGTGTTCGCCGACAGAGCCCAAGACCACGGGTGACCCGTTCGTCTCCAGCCTCGCCGGCATCCCGAACGTCATCCTGACCCCGCACATCGGTGGCTCCACGGAGGAGGCGCAGCAGGACATCGGCATGTTCGTCGCCGGCAAGCTCCGCGACTTCGCCCTGGGCGGCACGACCGCGATGTCGGTCAACCTGCCGCAGGTCGCCACCGAGCCCACGCCGGGTCGGGCCCGGATCCTGCACGTCCACCACAACGTGCCGGGGGTGCTGGCCACGGTGAACGGGGTGCTGGCCGACTCCCGGGTCAACATCGAGGGCCAGGTGCTGTCCACCCGTGGCCCGCTCGGCTACGTGATCACCGACATCGCCGACGGGCTGTCGCCGGAGCTGGTCGACAAGCTGTCGGCGCTGCCGGAGACCGTACGGTTGCGCGTCCTCTCGACCGGCGGGTGACTCCAGCTCCTTGTCGCTCGGCGGTGCTCGGAGCGCCTCGATGACCGCCGCGGCCCAGCCCAGGATCCCGGTCAGCTCACACCGCTGGGGACGCCTGCCCGTCGACGGAACGCACCGCCTGGTCGACCAGGGCCGGCAGCCACTCCGGGCAGCGCGGGTCCGCGGCGAGCTCGGCGGGCGACCACCAGCCGACCGCGGTCAGCTCGGCGGAGGTGACGGCCGGTTGTGGCCCGGCCGGCAGCCCGGCCACGAACGCCGCCGTCAGCTGCAGCCCCTCGGCGCCCGAGTCGAACAGATCCGAGCGCAGGTAGTCCAGCCGTACGCCGCCCAGATCGAGCCCGGCCTCCTCGGCGGCCTCGCGCCGCGCCGTCACCTCGAGCGCGTCCGGCCCGACGGCGTCGGCTTCGAGGTGGCCGCCGATCAGCCCGATCTGGCCGGGCGCGTACGCGACCGTGTCCGCGCGTACGCCGAACAGCCAGCGGCCGCCGCGATGCAGCAGCACGCACGCGGTCACCGTGTACCGCGGACGGTCGGGGGTCAGCGGCGGGCTCCCCGGTAGACCCGGACGGTGATGATGGCCAGCACGGTGGCGGCGCCGACTACCGGGCCGAACCGCTTGGCCAGCGGCGGCACGATCGTCCGCAGCACATCGAAGTCGGGGCGCGACAGATCGCCCGGGCCGGCAAAGCCGCGCCGGGCGGTGGGTGCCTCTGCGGTGGGGGGCCTGAGGGTCGATGCACCCGAGGTCGTGACCCTGGGGGCCGGGGCGATCGGCGGCGGGCCCGGCCGGGCGGGCGGCGGCTCGGGGGAGGAGGCCGCCGACGGAGCCGAGGCGACCGCAGCCGTGCCGTCCGGTTCGTCGGCGGTCGAGGACTCTCCGTCCAGCTCCTCCGGCGTGACCCCGAGCTCCACGGTGTCCGAGGCGACGTCGTCGAACCCGGAGTCGATGTCCCCGATCGTGCCTGACCCGGCCTCGAAGCGGGCCGAGAGGCAGCTGACGAACTGGGCCAGCAGTCGGTCGCTGACGTCGGAGATGACGCCCTGACCCAGCTGTGCCGGTCGACCGGTCAGCCCGAGATCGGTGCTCACGGCGATCGCGGTCCCGCCGTCGGCCGCAGACAGGGTCGCGGTGACCGTGGCGTCGGCCGAACCGCCGGTCCGCCGTTCACCGCCGGTCGCCTCGATCCGGACCTGATGGGCGCGTTCGTTCCGCTCGACGTAGCGGCCGGAGCCCTCGTAGCTGAGCGTGATCGGCCCGAACTTGATCTTGATCGAACCGGCGAAGTCGTCACCGTCGATGCTGGTGATCGTCGCGCCCGGGAAGCACGGCTCGAGCAGTCGCAGATCGTTGAAGACGCGCCAGGCCTCGTCGACACCGGCCGGCACCGTGAAGCGGTGGGTCAGTTCCATGGCGTCATTGTTGCAAGGTCCGCCCAGCGTGGACGTCGGGGCTCAGCGGACGATCCGGACGGTCGGTTCGGCATGCTCCGCACGGCCCTCGGCGGGCTCGCCGGTATCGGTCGGGTCCGCGATCTCCTCGGAGTCGTCGGGATCGTCGCCCGGGTCGTCCGCGAGCGCCAGCTGGGCCAGCACCGCGTCGTGCAGGCGACCGTTCGTGGCGTACCCGCCGGCACCGTTCGGGCCGGGGTTCCCGGCCAGATCGGTGAAGCGTCCACCCGCCTCGGTGACGATGATCGAGCAGGCGGCCATGTCGTGGAGTTCCAGATCCGGTTCGGCGGCGATGTCGACCGCCCCCTCGGCCACCAGCATGTAGGACCAGAAGTCGCCGTAGGCGCGGGTCCGCCAGCAGCTGCGCATCAGGTCGACGAACTGCTGGCCCTGACCGGCATCGACCCATTCGCCGATCTCGGCGAAGCTCATCGAGGCGTCCTCGATGGTGGCGACGTCGGAGACGTGGATGTCGGTGGCCGACATCAGCGACTTCCCGGCGTACGCACCGCCGCCCTTGCTGGCCCACCAGCGCCGGCCGAGCGCCGGGGCGCTGACCACCCCGACTGCCGGCTCGTTGTCGACCATCAGCGAGATGAGGGTGCCCCAGACCGGGCACCCCGCGGACGAAGTTCTTGGTCCCGTCGATCGGGTCGATGACCCAGCGGCGCGGACCCCAGCCGGTGTCGTCGAGCTCCTCGCCGTGCACGGCGTCGCGGGGTCGGGCCCGGCCCGAGCGTGCGGCGGATCGCCTCCTCGACCGCGGTGTCGGCGTCGGTCACCGGGGTCAGATCCGGCTTGCTCATCACGTGCAGATCGAGTGACCGGAACCGGCTCATGGTGATCGAGTCGGCGTCGTCGGCCAGCACGTGCGCCAGCCTCAGGTCGTCGGTGAGGCGCGCCTGCTGCTGTTTCGCGGCGAAGCCGCCGGGGGAGTTGTCGTCCGGCATGATCGGTAACCTACTGGCCCGAACCGAGCATCCGGCGGAACGACTCCAGTCGGACCGGACTCAACTGTCCCGCAGCCACCGCCACGTCGAGCGCGCACTCGGGCGACTCGGCGTCGTGACCGCAGCCGCGTGGACAGCGTTCGATGATCCGGGCCAGGTCGTCGAAGGCGCTGGCGATCCGGTCGCGGCTGACGTGGCTGAGCCCGAAGGACCGCACACCCGGGGTGTCGATCGCCCAGCCGCCGCCGGGCAGCCGGAGCGCGATCGCCGAGGTCGAGGTGTGGCGTCCGCGCCCGGTGACGTCGTTGACCACGCCGATGGCCCGGTGCGCGTCCGGGATCAGCGCGTTGACCAGGGTCGACTTCCCGACCCCCGAATGCCCGATCAACACACTGGCGCGGTCGGCCAGCCGCTCGCGCAGCTCGCTGAGATCGGCGCCCGGAGAGATCACGATGATCGGCACGTCAAGCGGGGCGTACTGCTCGATCAGCGCGTCCGGGCTGGCCAGATCGGCCTTGGTCAGGCAGAGCAGCGGTTCGACGCCGGCGTCGAAGCCGGCGACCAGGATCCGGTCGATCATCCCGGTCCGGGGTGGCGGATCGGCCAGGGCGGTGACGATCACCAACTGGTCGGCGTTGGCCACGATCGGGCGCTCGTACGGATCGTCGTCGTCGGCGGTCCGCCGCAGCACGGTCCGGCGTTCGTCGACCTCGACGATACGGGCCAGCGTGCCCTCGTCGCCGGTGGTGTCGCCGACGACCCGGACCCGATCACCGATGATCACCCCGGTGCGGCCGAGCTGGCGGGACTTGGTCGCGGTGATCTCGCGCTCGCCGATCAGCGTCCGGTAGCGCCCGCGGTCGACGGTGATGATCATGCCGAACTCGGCGGCCGAGTAGTCCGGCCGGTCCTTGGTCCGCGGCTTGGTGTGCCGGCGGGGTCGTTCGTACTGGTCGTGCTCGTCGGTCCGGAACGATCGCGAGGTCACGGGATCGCCGAGGTCGGCGCGGAGTCGGCGATCATCGTGGTCCACAGCCGCTCGAACTCGGGCATCGTCTTGTCGGTGCAGCCGATGTCGTCCAGGGCCATCTCGGGCACGTCGAGTCCGATGAGCGCTCCGGCGTGGGCCATCCGGTGGTCGGCGTAGGTCCGCCACACAGTGCCGCCGAGCAGCCGCGGGTGGATGACCAGGCCGTCCTCGGTCTGGTGCGTGCGGGTGCCGATGCGGTTGAGCTCGGCCTCGAGCGCTGCGAGCCGGTCGGTCTCGTGACCACGGATGTGGCCGACGCCGCGGATGTGGGTCGGGTGATCGGCGAACGCGGCCAGTGCCGCCACCACGGGGGTCAACTCGCTGGCCTCGTGCAGATCCAGATCGACCCCGTGCACCTTCCCCGTTCCGTGCACCTCCAGACCCCCGTCGTCGAGGGTGACCTCGGCGCCGAAGCGCTCGAGGATCTCGCGCAGATGATCGCCGGGTTGATGGGTCCGGTGCGGCCAGTTGGGGACCCGGACGGTTCCACCGGTGACCGCCGCTGCGGCGAGGAACACCCCGGCGTTGGACAGGTCGGGCTCGATGGTCACGTCACGGGCCGCGATCGGCCCCGGGGTGACGACCCACCGGCTCGGTTCGGAGTCGTCGACGCGTACGCCGCGCTCGCGCAGCATGGCGACGGTCATGTCGATGTGCGGCAGCGAGGGGATCGGCTTGCCCTGATGGCGGATGTCGATCCCGTCGACGTAGCGCGCGCCGGCGAGCAGCAGTCCGCTGACGAACTGGCTCGAGGCCGAGGCGTCGATGTCGACCACCCCACCGCGCAGGGCCGGATCTCCGCGCAGGCTGAACGGCAACCCGTCCGTAGCGCCGTCGATCGATGCCCCCAGCGCGGTGAGCGCCCGCAGGATGACCGACATCGGGCGCGCGTACGCCTGGTCGTCGCCGTCGAAATGGACGACCCCGTCCGCCAGTGCCGCGGCGGCGGGGAGGAACCGCATGACGGTACCCGCCAACCCGCAGTCGATGGTCCCGCCGGCCGTCAGCGTGGCCGGCGGCGTGATTCGCCACCGACGTCCGTCCTCGGCGATCGAGACCCCGAGAACGCGCAGCCCGTCCCGCATCAGACGCGTGTCGCGCGCCTCGAGGCCGTCGGTGATGACCGAGGGCCCGTCGGCCAGCGCCGCGAGGATCAGCGCCCGGTTGGTCTCCGACTTCGAGCCCGGCACCCGGACCGTGGCCCGGATGGGGGCCGGCGCCAACGGGGCCGCCCAGGGGCGCTGACTACTCAATCCGAATCGCTCAGTTCTCGCCCAGCGTGATGTTGCCGCGGAGCTTCTTGGCCTGCTTCTTGACCAGCTTCAGCTGCTGGCGACCTTCCTTCTGCGCGACCAGGGCGGCCTTGCGTGCCGCCTCGGCCTGCTCGGCGGCCAGCTTGCGCGCGGCCTTGAGCTGCTTGGGGGCATCCTTCTTGGCCTGCTTGGCAGCCTGGGCGGCGGCCTTCTGGGCCTCCGCCAACTGCTTGCCGGCCTCTTTGCGGGCCCTGCGGCCGGTCGCGGCCACCGCGGTCAGCAGCGCAGCGCCGCCGGCCACGGCCTCGCCGGCCAGGTCGCTGGCGGTCTCGCCGAAGCCCGACGAGCTCTTGGTCAGCTTCGAGGCGGCCTTGCGGGTGTCGCGGGCCAGATTCTGGCCGCCCTTCTGGGCGCGCCAGGCGATCCCCGGCTGACCCTCGGTGTCGCGGGCCGCCAGCAGCACGCCACCCAGCAGGCTGACGTTCTTGAGGAAGTTGTTCTTGGCCAGGGCCTTGGCCTCGGCGTCGGATTCGGACCAGAACGGGTACTTCGCGATGGTGCTCGGCACGAGCGACGCCGCGAGCAGCAGGGCGCCGACCCGACGGCCCTTGCCGGTGGCCAGCGCCAACCCACCGAGGACCTGCGTCCCGCCGTTGACCCGGACCAGTGTGCGAGCGTCTTCGGGGACGTAGCCCGCGACCTGAGCCGGGGCGTACTGCTTGACGAGAGGGACCAACTTGTCGGTCAGCGGCTCGGCAGCCGGGACGAGGGCATCGGGGTGGCGCAGGGCCTTGATCCCGGAGGAGATGAAGTAGGTGGCCAGCATGGTTCGCGCGGCGGCACGCAGCAAAGTCATGGGATATTCCTACCGTGTCAACGGCCCCCGGCCAACAGCAGGTGCGGACCCGGACCGGTGTTCCCCGGCTTCGGTGCGATCTTCGCGTGGCGCCCCACCCCGACCTGTGACTCCCGCCGCGCCCGCTCGGCTAGCCTCGGGAGCTGTGTGTGGACGGTATGCATCATCGGCGCGTCACGAGGAGCTCGCGGCGGAGTTCGGCGTCGACGATCTCCTCGAGGGTCTGCCCGGACCGGATTACAACGTCGCCCCGACGGTGGTGGTGCCCGCGATCTATCGAACGCACGGTCAAGGAGAGCGGAGAGGTGCGCCGCCGACTCGCTCCGCTGGTCTGGGGACTCGTTCCGTCGTGGGCCAAGGACGCCTCGATCGGGTCCCGGATGATCAACGCCCGGCTGGAGACGGTCGCCGAGAAGCCCGCGTTCCGCAGGGCGTTCGCCGCCCGTCGTTGCCTGCTGCCCGCCGACGGGTTCTACGAGTGGTACGCCCTCGACGCCCCGCCCGGGACACCGAAGAGCAAGATCGCCAAGCAGCCCTATTTCATCCACCGCGGCGACGGCGGACGGTTGTGGATGGCCGGGGTCTATGAGATCTGGCGCGACCCCGCCCGGGATCGAGACGACGACACCGCGTGGCTGCGGACCTGCTCGGTGATCACCACCCAGGCCACCGACGCCGCCGGCCACATCCACGATCGGATGCCGATGACGGTCGCGCGCGACGCCCTCGACGACTGGCTCGACCCCCGGGTGAGCGATCCCACGGCGGCGTTGGCGTTGCTCGGGGTCACCGAAGCCGACCAGCTCCGGGCGTACGCCGTGTCGACCGCGGTCAACAACGTGCGCAACAACGATCCTTCGCTGCTCGAACCGTTGGGTCCGACCGGCGACGAGCCCGACGAAGGGTCCGACGGCGACGGGGCGCCGGCGACGCTGCTGTGACCAACGTCCTCGAGGTCGCGACGACGCAGGGGCCGGGCCGGTTCCACGTCGCTCCGGCGAGCGAGCAGCACGCGCTCCTCGTGCTCGGGCACGGCGCCGGTGGCGGCGTCACGGCGGCGGATCTGGAGCTGTTGGCCCGGTCGCTGCCCGGCCGGGGGATCACCGTGCTGCGCTACGAGCAGCCGTGGCGGGTGGCCGGGCGCCGGATCGCCGTCGCCCCGCCCAAGCTCGACGAGGCCTGGATCGAGGCCGTCCACTGGCTACGCCGCCAGGATTGGGCGGAGGGACCGATGTTCTTCGGGGGACGCAGTGCCGGAGCCCGGGTCGCGTGCCGGACCGCCGACCGCTTCGGCGTGGCCGGAGTGGTCTGTCTGGCCTTCCCGCTGCACCTGCCGGGGCGACCGGAGAAGTCACGGATCAGCGAGCTGCTGGGCACGACCGCGCCGCGGCTTGGTGCTGCAGGGCACCCGCGACACCTTCGGCGGGGCCGACGAACTCACGGCGGCGCTCGGGGGCGACCCCGGCGTACGACTGATCCCGCTGCCGGGCGCCGACCACTCCTTCCGGCTGGCCAAGGCGTCGCTCTTCACCCCCGCCGATCTGCGGACCGCGCTGGTCGACATCACGGGTGCTTTCATCGCCGCGTGTGGCGGGAATACCGCAGCGTCCGCCGCGTTGACTCGGTATGCCGATGCTCGTCGACAATGCGCCCGAGGCGATCCGCCTCGTCCGGTCGCCGGTAGTCTCTACGGTGATGTCCATCCCCGAAAGCGTGACGACCGGTATCTCGAGCCCCGGGGAGGCCGAGACCCCTGCTGAGCGCGATGCCCGATTCGAAGCAGACGCGCTGCCGTTCCTCGACCAGTTGTACGCGGCCGCCCTGCGGATGACCCGCAATCCCTCTGACGCCGAGGACGTCGTCCAGGAGACCTACGCCAAGGCGTACGGGTCGTTCCACCAGTTCACGCCCGGGACCAACCTGAAGGCGTGGCTGTACCGGATCCTGACCAACACCTACATCAACTCCTACCGCAAGAAACAACGTGAGCCCCAGCTCTCGGACGGTGAGAACGTCGAGGACTGGCAGCTGGCCCGCGCGGAGTCGCACACCTCCTCCGGCCTCAAGTCGGCCGAGATGGTGGCACTGGAGAGCCTGCCCGACACCGACGTCAAGGAAGCCCTGCAGCAATTGCCCGCGGATTTCCGGCTCGCCGTCTATCTGGCCGATGTCGAGGGCTTCGCCTACAAGGAGATCGCCGAGATCATGGGCACGCCGATCGGCACCGTGATGTCGCGGCTCAACCGCGGTCGGACCCAGCTGCGCAAGCTGCTGGCCGATTACGCGAAGGATCGTGGACTCGTGCGGGGCGAGAGGAGGGCATCGTGACGGAAGAATCAGGTTCCGCCGAAGCCCAGGACTGCGAGCAGGTGCTCGAGCGGGTGTACGAGTTCATCGACAACGAGCTCGAGGAAGCGACCAGCGACGAGATCCGCCAGCATCTGGCCGACTGCGAGCCGTGCCTGGAGCACGTCGACGTCGAGGTCGCGGTGAAGACCCTGGTGCAGCGATGCTGCGGAGCCGATGTCGCGCCGGATCACCTCCGGGCGCGGATCGTCATGCAGTTGCGGTACAAGACGCCCCTCTGAGGCGCAGGCCGGTTCGCGACTTTTCGAACCGGCTCACCCGGAAACGACCACAGCCGCACCCGCGTGCGCGGATGCGGCTGTGTCAGTCGGCTGTCAGGCGTTGGGGCGCTTGCCGTGGTTCGCGCCCTTCTTCCGACGAGCGCGGCGCTTGCGACCACCCTTGCCCATCTCAGTCTCCTCGAGTCATCAGCGCACCCGGAATGTCCAGGCACGAGGGCTTATTCTGCCACAGCTCGGCGAGGGCAGGAGGACTGCCGCTCGCCGAGCCGCGCGACGGGCGGCCGACTAGTGGATCGGTCGGGACTCCGAAACGACCTTGTCGACACCCGGGTCGTCGATGTCGGCGAAGTAGTCGGACTTGCGGGTGATATCGGTTCCGTTGTCGAGCTTGACCGCCCGGAAGATCACCGTCAGGACCACGGCGGTGACGATGTTGAGCGTGACGGCGGTCAGGCCGATGTAACCGGCCAGGCCCAGACCCGGGACGATCGCCAGCGAGTTGCCGAACGGCCGGGTGGTGCAGGCCGTGCAGGAGCCGTAAGCGGTGAGCGTGCCGTAGAGCATCCCGACGGCCCAGCCGCCGAGCAGTGCCCAGCGGTGGAACCACCGGGTGAACAGCCCGAAGACGATCGAGGGCAGGGTCTGCAGGATCCACACGCCACCCAGCAGCTGGAAGTTCAGCGCGTTCTGCTTGTCCAGGACGAGTACGAACAGCAGTGCCCCCAGCTTGGTGACCAGCGAGACGATCTTGGAGACCTTGGCCTCCTGTTTGTCGGTCGCGGCCGGCTTGAGGTAGGCCTTGTAGATGTTGCGGGTGAACAGGTTGGCCGCCGCGATCGACATGATCGCCGCCGGCACCAGGGCGCCGATGGCGATCGCCCCGAAGGCGACCCCGGTGAACCAGTCGGGGAAGTTGTCCTCGAACAGCTGCGGGATGACGAGCTGCGGGTTGACCTTGCCGTCCAGACCGATCGGCTTGGTCCCGGCCTTGATGGCGATGTAACCGAGCAGGGCCAGCAGACCGAGCAACAACGAGTACGCCGGCAGGATCGCCGCGTTGCGTCGACCGGTCGAGCGGTCCTTCGAGCTCAGCGTCGCGGTGACGCAGTGCGGATACATGAACAAGGCGAGCGCCGAGCCCGAGGGCCAGCGACGCGTACGCCCAGTGCTGGAGCTCGCCGGGGATGAACGAACCGGTGGGTACGGCGGGATTTGCCGCCGACGGGGCCGCCAGCTTGGTCTGGGCCGCATCGAAGATGCCCAGCCAGCCGCCGAACTTCAGCGGCAGGTAGATCACCGCGACCGCGATGACCAGGTAGATCAGACCGTCCTTGACGAACGCGATCATGGCCGGCGCCCGGAGCCCCGAGGAGTAGGTGTACGCGGCGAGGACCGCGAAGGCGATCAGCAGCGGGAGGTCGCGAGCCAGCAGGCTGCTCCCACCGACACCGGCCACCTCGAGCACCGCCTGGATTCCGACCAACTGGAGCGCGATGTAGGGCATCGTGGCCAGGATGCCGGTGACCGCGATAGCCAGGCTCAGACTCTTGGTGCCGTACCGGCCCTGGACGATGTCGGCGGTGGTGATGTAGCCGTGCCGGTGCGCGACCGACCACATCCGACCGAGGAAGAAGAAGATGATCGGGTAGAGCACGATGGTGTACGGCACGGCGAAGAAGCCGGATACCGCACCGGTCGCCCACATTGCCGCCGGGACCGCGATGAAGGTGTAGGCGGTGTACAGGTCCCCGCCGAGCAGGAACCAGGTCGTGATGGTGCCGAAGCTCTTGCCGCCGAGACCCCACTCGTGGAGCGACTCCAGGTCTTTGGGGCGACGCCACTTGGCGGCCTGGAACCCCATCACGGTGACCACCGCGAACAGCAGGACCAAGATGATCAGTGCCACCCAGTTGACGCCCATCAGAGCCGCCCTCCGTCGTCGTGTGCTCGTGGATTCGCCCGGCGGTAGACCCGGCGTTCGCGCTGCAGCAGCACAAAGCTCAGCGCACAGATGGCGGCGGCGACGAACACCCAGGCCAGCTGATACCAGTAGAAGAAGGGGAAGCCGAACAGTCGCGGCTCGATCTGGTCATAGGTCGAGACCAGCAGCGGCAGGATGATCCCGGCCAGCAGCAGGATGGCCACCACGATCTTGGTGGGAGTCACGTGCCAGCGGGGATCGTCGTCCCCGGGTTCGTCGTCGATCACTTCTTCGGCCTCCTCGCCGATCAGGTACGCACGTTTCGTGCGTCGGGGTGGTTGCGCGTCCGAAGCGGACTGGCGAGCACGTTACCCCCGCCTTTACATCGTTGATCGAGGCACGCCGTATGCGGTGGGCCGGCCCCGGACGACGTGACCGGTCGAGGCGCCGACGCGCGGGCCTGCTGCGATTAGGCTGGCCCCCATGCCGTCCATGTCGGAGATCCTGTCCGAGCTGACGGAGCTCACCGAAGCCGACCAGCACTGGTTGCGTCTGCTGGTCACCGACTGGCCGCTGCTGGCCGATCTGAGCTTCTCCGATCTGGTGCTCTGGGTGCCCGACCGGGATCCTCACGTCTTCTGGGCGGCGGCGCAGATCCGTCCGACCACCGGGCCCACCTCGTTGTTCGACGACGTGGTCGGCGACCTCATCGCCTATTCACCCGAACACCTGGTCACCGCGGCCTTCCTCAGCGGCGAGATCATGCGGACCAGCGAGGGCAAGCTGCAGGCCGGCATCCCGGTCGACACCCACGCCATCCCGGTCAGCCAGGGCGGACGGGTCATCGCGGTGGTCGAACAACACACGAGCCTGCTCGGCGTACGCGCCCCCAGCTCGCTCGAACAGGCCTACCTGTCCGCGGCCGGTGAGCTGATCCGGATGCTCTGTGCCGGTGCCTTCCCGATTCCCGAGCAGTCGGTCGATCTCGCCTTCAGTCCGCGGGTCGGCGACGGGTTCATCCGGATCGACCCGGCCGGGGAGGTGCAGTACGCCAGCCCGAACGCGCTGAGTGCCTATCGACGCCTCGGGCTGATCGGCGACCTGGTGGACGAGCACCTGCCCACGCTGACCGCCGACCTGTTCCCGACCGGCCCCGATCCGGTGCACGACTCGGTCGCCTCGATCCTGTCCGGTCGGACTGCTCGCCGCGCCGAGTTGGCCCGCGGCGACGAACATCTGATGGTCCGGGTGCTGCCGCTGCTCGAGGGGCGCGAGCGGGTCGGCGCGGTCGTGCTCTGTCGCGACGTGAGCGACATCCGCAGCCGGGAGCGGCTGCTGGTCACCAAGGACGCCACGATCCGCGAGATCCACCACCGGGTGAAGAACAACCTGCAGACCGTCGCTGCGCTGCTGCGGATGCAGGCCCGCCGGATGGACAGCTCGGAGGCCAAGGCGGCGCTGAACGACGCGGTGTCGCGGGTGGCCTCGATCGCCATCGTCCACGAGACGTTGTCGCAGGCCTTCGACGAGATCGTGGACTTCGACAAGGTCGTCGACGGGCTGCTCAAGATGATCGGTGACGTCGCCGCATCGTGGGGCGGGGTGAGCGCCGTACGGCGGGGGAGTTTCGGCGAGTTGTCGGCCGACCGCGCGACCAGCTTGGCCATGGTCGTCACCGAGCTCTGCCAGAACGCCGTCGAACACGGCCTGGCCGACCAGTCCGGTCAGGTCCAGGTCGTCCCGGCCCGCGACGCCGCCGGTCTGAGCTTCGACATCATCGACAACGGCGTCGGCCTGCCCCCGGACTTCGACTGGCGGCAGTCGCGCAGCCTGGGCCTGTCGATCGTCAACACCCTGGTCGCCGAGCTCGAAGGCCAGTTCGTGCTGGGTTCGCGTGACGACGGTCCCGGCACCCGCGCGACGGTCCGCATCCCGCTGTGAGTGCTCGTCGACTCGCGCCCGGTCGCCGGTGAGCCCGCACCCGGCGGGGCGCCGGCAGCGGCGCCGACTCCCGGGCCGAACGTCGAGGGGCCGGGCGTTGCCCGAGCCGTGTGCCTCGACAATTCCTTGACACTCGCGCAGGCGCACGCTTGTCTGAACCCGACCATGATCGCCCTCATCGTGGAGGAGTAACGAGGTATGACCCTTCGTCGAACCACGGCCGGCCTGCTGGCTTCAGGTCTGGTTGCTGCCGTGATCGGGGTCCCGTTCGGGGCCACCGCCACGGCGGCACCGGCCGGGCCCACCGCGCCACCGGCCGCACCGACCACGAACACCACGGCGACCGAGACCGCCGGTGCGGGGTCGCCCTCCAGCGCGACCCGGGCCAAGCTGACCGGCAAGCATTCGCTCCGCTCGTCGGTCACCGACGAGAACTTCTACTTCGTCATGGCCGACCGGTTCGACAACGGGTCGACGGCCAACGACAAGGGCGGGCTGACCGGTGATCGCAACGTCACCGGATTCGATCCGACCAGCAAGGGCTTCTACAACGGCGGTGACCTCAAGGGTCTGCTCGACAAGCTCGACTACATCGAGGGCCTGGGCACCGACTCGATCTGGCTGACTCCGAGCTTCAAGAACAAGGCCGTCCAGATCGAGGACGGCCCGTCGGCCGGTTACCACGGCTACTGGGTCACCGACTTCACCCAGATCGACCCGCACCTGGGCAGCAACGCCGAACTCAAGCAGCTGATCGACGCCGCGCATGGGCGGGGGATGAAGGTCTACTTCGACATCATCACCAACCACACCGCCGATGTCATCGGCTACGAGGAGGGTGCGCGGACCGCGTACGTGCCGAAGGACGTTTCGCCGTACGAGACCAGGAGCGGTCGCGAGTTCGACGACCGCGACTACGCGGGCACCACGTCGTTCCCGAAGCTGGACGCCAAGACCTCGTTCCCGTACACCCCCGTGCTCGACGACGCCGAGAAGAACGTCAAGGTCCCGTCCTGGCTGAACGACCCGACGCTCTACCACAATCGTGGCAACACGACCTTCACCGGCGAGGACTCGCAGTACGGCGACTTCTTCGGCCTCGACGATCTGTTCACCGAGAACCCCAAGGTCGTCGACGGGATGATCGAGATCTACCAGACCTGGATCTCGGAGATGGGGATCGACGGTTTCCGGATCGACACCATGAAGCACGTCGACGACGCGTTCTGGCAGAAGTTCGGACCGGCGGTGCTCGACTACGCGCACAAGCACGGCAAGAAGGACTTCTTCATGTTCGGCGAGGTCTTCGACACCACCCAGGTGTTCACCTCGCAGTACTCGACCCGCAACAAGATGCAGGCCACGCTGGACTTCCCGTTCCAGGACTCCGCCCGCAACTTCGCCTCGAAGGGTCAGAGCGCCCGAGGGCTGAAGTCGTTGTTCCTGAACGACGACTGGTACACCGATGCCGACTCCAACGCCTATCAGCAGCCCACCTTCCTGGGTAACCACGACATGGGCCGGATCGGCTACTTCCTCAAGACCGACAATCCGAGCGCCGACGAGGACGAGCTGGTGGCCCGCGACAAGCTGGCTCACGAGTTGATGTACTTCTCGCGGGGCAACCCGGTCATCTACTACGGCGACGAGCAGGGCTTCGTCGGCACCGGTGGTGACCAGGGGGCCCGGCAGACGCTGTTCGCCAGCCAGGTCGACGAGTACCAGAACGACCAGCTGCTCGGCACCGACGCGACCGGCGCGGTGGACAACTTCAACACCGACCACCCGCTCTACGCGGGCATCCGGGGCCTGGCCGCGCTGACCAAGGCGCACCCGGCCCTGCGCGACGGGGCCCAGCAGCACCGGTACGCGAGCAAGGGTGCAGGGATCTACGCGTTCTCCCGGATCGACCGGGCCCAGCAGTACGAGTACGTGGTCGCAGTGAACAACGCCGTCGAGGCGAAGACCGCGAACATTCCCACCTACCGGCGCAGCGGTGCGTTCGAGAAGCTCTACGGCGACGGACCGGCCACGCTCAAGGCGGGATTCGACTGGCGGCTCCCGGTCACCGTGCCGGCGCTGTCGACGGTGGTCTACAAGTCGGTCCGGACCATCCCCAGGTCCACCGCGGCTCCCTCGGTCTGGCTCGACAAGCCGGCCGCGACGACGCAGGACAACTCGCGGACCCTGGTGTCGGCCGACGTCGGCGGTTCCTCGTTCAACGAGGTGACCTTCTACGCCAAGGTCGGCAAGGGCTCGTACAAGGCGATCGGCACCGATGACAGCCGGCCGTACCGGGTCTACCACGACACCAGCAGCATCGCGTCGGGCCAGAAGGTGACCTACCGCGCGGTGGTCCGCGACAATTCGGGCCATCAGCGGGTCAGCATCGCCCGTCGCGCGAAGGTCGCGGCGCCGAAGCTGATCTGGGCCTCCCCGGCCGAGGGCGCCGACGTGTTCGGTCTGCTGACCGTCCAGCTCTCCGCCTCGCCGGAGCGCGGATCGCACGTCGTGACGATCCAGCAGAGCCTGAACGGTGGCGCGTGGAAGACGGTGGCCGTCGACCGATCGTCGCCGGTCTACAGCTATAGAACCGATCTGAACGCGATTCCGGAAAATACCTCGATCCGCTACCGGGCCATCCTGCGCGAGCCGGACGGCACGAAGTCGGTCAGCTCCACCCGGACCGTCACCCGGACCGCGTACCGGCCGCTGGTCAAGAGCGTCACCGTCGCGGGCTACGTCCAGTCGGAGATGGGGTGCGCAGCGGACTGGAACCCCGCCTGTGCGGAGAGCCATCTCGCCTTCGATGACTCCGACGGCGTCTGGAAGAAGACCGTGACGCTGCCGCCGTGCAGTGGCGGCTGCAACCCAGCGGGCAACTACGAGTGGAAGGTCGCGATCGACGACAGCTGGACGGTCAGCTACGGCGAGAACGGTGGGGGCGACAACATCGAGCTCGTCGTCCCGGCCGGTGGCGCCGAGGTGACCTTCCGGTGGGATCAGGCGACCAAGATCCCGACGGCCACCGTCGAGTAGTCGACCGGAGCGTACGACAGGCCCGAGTCGGGGGAGTGGTCCCCGACCGGGCCTGTCGACGTCCACCGGACGGTTCCGGTGGACGGGGCTGCCGGCACATGCAGAACGCCGGGGGAATCAGATTCCCCCGGCGTCGTGGTCGTGGCTGGTGATTCGAGCTGAGTGTCGTGGCGTCAGACGCTGGATCAGGCGGTGCGAATCCTCGCGCGGGCTGCGCGGCGCTTGAGCGCACGGCGCTCGTCCTCGCTCAGACCGCCCCACACGCCATGATCCTGACCTGCTTCCAGCGCCCACTGCAGGCACGCGTCGCGGACGTCGCACCGCCGGCAGACTTGCTTGGCCTCTTCGATCTGGAGAATCGCGGGGCCGGTGTTCCCAATCGGGAAGAACAGCTCCGGATCTTCTTCCAGACAGGCGGCCTTGTGGCGCCAATCCATGCGTGTACACGCTCCTTCTTCGCTCGAGACCCCGGGGAGGGCCCCCTACACAGTCATCCGAACCCGTCTTCTACACTGAAGCGTTCCCGGCGGGACCAAGACTTTCAAGTATCGAGAAGCAATACAAGAGTCTTCGGGGTCAGGTGTCTCACATTTCAGCCTTGTTACGGCTGAATTTTGCTCAGGAAGCGGTCGTTCAGCCGATCCGCCCCGCACCAGACGCAGGAATGGACACGAAATATTCCGGATCTGCGTAGCCGGCTTCGGCGTATGCGGCCTGCACGGTCCGGGCCACCTCGTCCGCGCGCCCCTGTTCGAGCAGGGCGATGATGCACCCGCCGAAGCCTCCGCCGGTCATCCGGGCCCCCAGCGCGCCGTGGCCGCGGGCCACCTCGACGGCCAGGTCCACCGGCGGGACGGTGATCTCGAAATCGTCGCGCATCGACACGTGCGACGCGTCGAGCAGCGGCCCCAGATCGGCGACCCGGCCCTGCCGGAGGAGTTCGGCCGCCTGCAGGACCCGCTCGTTCTCGGTGATCACATGGGTGACTCGTCGTCGGGTCACCGGGTCGTCGATCGTGGCCAGGGCGGCCTCGAGATCGGTCACATCGCGGAGCGCGGCCACTCCGAGCTCGGTGCAGGCGGCCTCGCAGGTCGCCCGACGGTCGGCGTACTCGCTGTCGACCAACGCGTGCGGCGTCCGGGTGTCGAGCACGAGCAGCTCGAGACCGGCCGCGCCCAGGTCGAGCGCGACCTGCTCGACGGCGTAGCTGCGGCAGTCGAAGAACATCGCGTGGTCGGCGGTGCACAGGGTCGACGCCGCCTGATCCATCAGCCCGGTCGGGGCGCCGACGAAGACGTTCTCGCAGCGCTGGGCCAGCTGGGCCCGCTCCAGGCCGGGGATGTCCAGGTCGTAGAGGTCGGCCAGGACGGTCAGGGTCGCACATTCCAGCGCCGCCGACGACGACAGCCCGGCGCCGACCGGGACGTCGGAGGTGAGCACCAGGTCGGCTCCGCCCACCGCGTACCCGGCCTCGCCCAGCGCCCAGACCACGCCGGCGACGTACGCGGACCAGCCGGCCCTGCCGGGCACCAGGTCCGAGCGGTCGAACGTCTCGACCGCGCCGGCCCGGTTGAGCGATTGCACCCGCCACCGGCCGTCGGACCGGGCCGAGGCGGCGATCTGGACCTGTTGGTTGAGTGCGAACGGCATCACGTAGCCGTCGTTGTAGTCGGTGTGCTCGCCGATCAGATTGACCCGACCCGGCGCCGCCCAGACGCCGCTCGGTCCGGATCCGGTCAGACTGCGGAAGGCCTCGGCCAAGCCGGTGTGCACGCTGCTCATCGGAGGACTCTATCGAGGGCAGCCGGGCGACGACCGGCCGCACGGTTCGGGCCGGACCGGACCGGACCCCGGGAAGGGTGCCAACGCCACACCGACCGGAGCACTCGGGCTACGGTGGCCTCGGTTCGTCTCGACGTCGGAGGAATCATGACCAGCGCCACTCGCCGGCCCGGCCGCTCCGTGCTGTGGTCCGGCGGCACCCGATGACCCTGGATGGGCTCGACACAGCGGTGCGATCCTCGGGTTTCACCGGGGTCGTCGTCGTCCGTCGGGCCGGGGTCGTCGTCTTCGACCAGGCGTACGGGTACGCGAGCCCGCGCTGGCGGGTGCCGAACACCGTCGACACCCGCTTCGACACGGCCTCGATCACCAAACTCTTCACCAGCGTGGCGGTCCTGCAGCAGGTGGGGATCGGCAATCTCGACCTGGATGCCTCGATCCATCGCTATGTCGACCTGGCGGGAACGGCGATCTCCGGTGCGGTCACCCTGCGGCAGCTGCTGACCCATACCAGCGGGATCGCCGACGACGCGGATGAGGACGCCGGAGAGGTCTATGCGGACCTGTTCTTGGAGAAGCCCTGCTACGCCGTCATGGAAACGGTCGATTTCCTCCCGCAGTTCGTCCACAAGCCGGCGCTGGCCGCCCCGGGGTCCGTCGCCCGCTACTGCAATGTGAGCTACGTGCTGGCCGGTCTGGCCCTCGAGAACGTCGTGGGGGAGTCCTACCGGTCCTACGTGACCAGGGAGATCTTCGTCCGGGCCGGCATGACCGGGGCCGGATTCTTCGACCGTCGAGATCCGGTGCCCCGCGTGGCCGAGGGCTGGGATCTCGTCGAGGGGAGCTGGCGCGCCAACATCTTCAGCTATCCGCCGATCGGATCCCCCGACGGAGGGGCTCACGCAACGGCGGCGGATCTGTTGCGCTTTCTCGACGCCGTACGCGGTGGGTCGCTGCTGACAACCGAGTCGACGAAAGAGTTCTTCACCCCCCAGGTCACTCGCGACGAGCAGGTGCGATTCGGTTTCGGGTTGGAGTTCCGTGGGTCGACGTTCTACAAGGAGGGCAGCAACGCCGGAGTCAGCGCACTGCTCACCCGGTACGCCGACGCGGACATCGACGCGGTCGTGCTGTCCAATGCCGGTGGGGCTGCGTGGCCGGTGATGGCGGAGCTCAATCGGCGGTTCGAGTCCTGACCGCGCCCGTCGGTCCGCCCGCCCGGGTGAACGCTCACCTCGGGATCAGCCCATCCGTCAGGCCTTGGACGGCGATGGCTGGTAGCCGCTGGCTAGGGTGACCTCATGCTCGCCGCGTACGCCGCCCGGACCGATCGTGACGACCCGCTGTCCGCGCTGGTGGTCGGCGAGCTCGAGCAGCCGGAAACGCCACCGGGCTGGGTCGAGGTCGAGGTCCGCGCCGCCGCACTCAACCAGCACGACGTCTGGTCGCTGCGTGGGGTCGGTCTGCCCGAGGACCGGTTACCGATGATCCTGGGCTGCGACGCAGCCGGGGTGACCGTCGACGGCCGCGAGGTGATCGTCCACGCGGTGATCAACGACCCGGAGTTCAGCGGCCCGGACAGCACGTTGGACCCGAAGCGGTCGCTGCTGTCCGAGCGCTACCCGGGGACGCTGGCCACCCGGGTGCGGGTGCCGGCGGGAAACCTCGTCGACAAGCCGGCCGAGCTGAGCTTTGCCGAGGCGGCCTGTCTGCCCACGGCTTGGCTCACCGCGTACCGCATGCTCTTCACCGCCTCCGGTCTGCGGCCGGGGGACACCGTCCTGGTGCAGGGCGCCGGCGGTGGGGTCGCCACTGCGCTGATCAGCCTGGGCCGGAGCGCCGGCCTCCGGGTCTGGGTCACCTCACGCGACGCAGCCCGGGGTGAGCGGGCCCGAGCCCTCGGCGCCGATCGAGCGTTCGCCGCGGGTGAGCGGCTGCCCGAGCGGGTCGATGCGGTCATGGAGACGGTCGGCGCGGCGACCTGGTCGCATTCGATCAATGCGCTGCGACCCGGCGGCACCGTGGTGATCAGCGGCACCACGTCGGGTGCCGAACCGACCCGGGCCGAGCTGACCAAGATCTTCTTCAAGCCGCTCCGGGTCGTCGGTTCGACCATGGGCACCCGGGACGAACTCGTGTCGTTGGTCCGGTTGCTGACCACGACCGGCGTCCGCCCGGTGATCGACCGGATCCTGCCCCTGACCTCGGCGGCCCACGGCATCACCGCGCTCGCGGACGGTCAGGTCTTCGGCAAGGTCGTCCTCGAGCCCTGAGGCGCGGAGCCGTCAGGGTTCGAGGAGGTCAGTCGTCGTCGTCATCGAGCCGGGCCAGCCAGGTGGCCAGCCGCTCGACCGGGGTCTCGAATTCGGGATGCAGGTCGACGAACGTCTTCAGCTGTTCGGCGAGCCACGCCAGGGTGACCTCGTCGTCACCCCGGCGCTTCTCGAGCTCCTCGATCCCGCGATCGGTGAAGTACATCAGGCGAAAGCGGTCTTGATCAGCTCGCGCTGCTGCGACTGGTGCACCCCGGCCGAACCGACCGACGGAGCCGACAGCGACGGCCGGCTGACCACGCGCAGTTCGAACCGACGCTCGGCATCGACCGAGGCCAGCTGCTTGAGCGTGTTCATCGCCATGTACGGCCAGGCGCCCTGGTTCTCCGGCTCGTCCTGCACCCAGACCAGTTCGGTGGCGTTCGGGTACTTGGCCGAGTTCGGCTGCCAGTGTGCGCTTCGGGAACGGGTAGAGCGATTCGATCGCCATGATCGGCACGCTCGACTCCTTCCCGGCCGCGGTCCGGCCGGCCAGCAGGTCCCAACGCACCTTGCCCGAGCAGAGCAGCACCTTGGTGACGCTGTTCGGATCGGTCGCCGGGTCGGCCAGCACGGGCCGCCAGCTGCCCTCGGTGAAATCGATCGGATCCGACACCGCCGCCTTGTTGCGCAGCATCGATTTGGGCGTCATCACGATCAGCGGTCGGTGGATCTCGCCGAGCGCCTGCTGGCGCAGCATGTGGAAGTGGTTGGCCGGCGTTGAAGGCTGACAGATCGTCATCGCGTCCTCGGCGGCCATCTGCAGCCAGCGCTCCAGCCGGGCCGACGAGTGGTCGGGACCCTGACCCTCGTGGCCGTGGGGAAGCAGCAGCACGACCCCGGACTTCTGGGTCCACTTCGACTGCCCGGAGCTGATGAACTCGTCGATGATGGTCTGGGCACCGTTGACGAAATCACCGAACTGCGCTTCCCAGAGCACCAGCGCTTCGGGTGAGGCCACCGAGTAGCCGTACTCGAACCCCATCGCCGCGTACTCGCTGAGCAGCGAGTCGAACACGTGGAACTTGCCCTGGTTGTCGTCGAGATGCTTCAGCGGCACCCACGACTCGCCGGTGATCCGGTCGACGATGGCGGCGAACCGCTGGACGAAGGTCCCGCGTCGGCTGTCCTGACCGGTGAGCCGGACCGTCCGCCCCTCCATCAGCAGCGACGCGAAGGCGAGTATCTCGCCCGTGCCCCAGTCGATCCCACCCTGGGTGATGGCGGTCGCCCGGCGCTGCAGCTGCGGCATCACCTTGGGATGGACGACGAAGCCGTCGGGGAACGTGGTGTGGGCGTCGGCGATCGCCTTGAGCATCTCCAGCGAGATGGCGGTGCCGTGCTTGGCGCCGAACTTCGCCGGGTACTGCGGGACGGTGCGGTAGTGACGGTCCTCCTCGGCCACCGGCGCGTTGACGTCGCGGACCTCCTTGAAGACGCTCTCGAGCCGCTGCTGGAACTTCGACATCACCTGCTCGGCGTCCTCGACGGTGATGTCGCCGCGACCGATCAGGGCCTCGGTGTAGAGCTTGCGGGTGGAGCGCTTCTTCTCGATCAGGTCGTACATCTTCGGCTGGGTGAAGCTGGGGTCGTCACCCTCGTTGTGTCCGCGGCGGCGGTAGCAGATGAGGTCGATGACCACGTCCTTGTTGAACTCCTGGCGGAAGGCGAAGGCCAGCCGGGCCACCCGGACGCACGCCTCGGGATCGTCACCGTTCACGTGGAAGATCGGCGCCGCCACCATCCGCGCCACATCGGTGCAGTAGGTCGAGGAACGCGACTCGGTCGGCGAGGTGGTGAAGCCGACCTGGTTGTTGACGATGATGTGCACCGTGCCGCCGGTGCGGTAGCCGCGCAGCTGCGACAGGTTGAGCGTCTCGGCCACCACGCCCTGACCGGCGAACGCGGCGTCGCCGTGCATCAGCACCGGCAGGACCGGGTAGTCGCTGCCCCGGTTGAGCAGATCCTGCTTCGCCCGGGTGATCCCCTCGAGGACCGGGTTGACCGCCTCCAGGTGGCTCGGGTTGGCCGCGACCGAGGTCTTGACCACATTGCCCGACAGCGAGGTGAAGGTGCCCTCGGCGCCCAGGTGGTACTTGACGTCACCCGAGCCCTGGACCGTACGCGGGTCGATGTTGCCCTCGAACTCGCGGAAGATCTGCGCGTACGACTTACCGACCACGTTGGCCAGCACGTTGAGCCGACCGCGGTGCGGCATGCCGATGCAGACCTCGACCAGGCCGTTGTCGGCCGCCCGCTCGCAGACCTCGGCGAGCGCGACGATCGCCGACTCGCCACCCTCGAGCGAGAACCGCTTCTGGCCGACGAACTTGGTCTGCAGGAAGGTCTCGAAGATCTCGGCCTCGTTGAGCTTGTCGAGGATCCGCAGGTGCTCCTCGCGGGGGAGCGACTCGTGGGGCCGCTCGACCCGGTCCTGCAGCCATCTGCGCTGCACCGGGTCGGAGATGTGCATGTACTCGATGCCGATGGTGCGGCAGTAGGAGTCGCGCAGGATGCCGAGGATCTTGCGCATCTTCATCCGGCCTTGACCGCCGGCGAAACTACCGGTGGCGAACTCGCGGTCCAGGTCCCACAGGGTCAGCCCGTGGCTCTGGACATCCAAATCGTGGTGACGGCGCTGCCGGTATTCGAGCGGGTCGGTGTCGGCCATCAGGTGACCGCGGACCCGGTAGGCGTTGATCATCTCCATGATCCGGGCCTGCTTGGGGATCTGGTCCTCGTGGTCGGAGCTGATGTCGGTCGCCCAGCGGATGGGCTCGTACGGGATCCGCAGCGACGAGAAGACGTCGTCGTAGAAGCCGTCCTCGCCGAGCAGCAGGGCGTGCAACCGCTGCAGGTACTGCCCCGACTGTGCCCCCTGGATCACCCGGTGGTCATACGTCGAGGTCATCGTCATGATCTTGGAGACACTGAGGTCGGACAGCCGGTCGGGGTCGGACCCCTGGAACTCCGGCGGATACTCCATCGACCCGACGCCGATGATCGCGCCCTGGCCCTGCATCAGCCGCGGGACCGAGTGGTTGGTGCCGATGGTGCCCGGGTTGGTCAGGGTGATGGTGGTGCCGGCGAAGTCCTCGACGGTCAGCTGGTTGGCCCGGGCCCGCTTGACCACCTGCTCGTAGGCGGCCCAGAACTGGGCGAAGTCGAGCGTCTCGCAACTCTTGATGCTCGGCACCAGCAGTTGCCGGGTGCCATCGGGACGGGCCATGTCGATGGCCAGCCCGAGGTTCACGTGGGCCGGGACGACGACGTTCGGCTTGTTGTTGACGACCTCGTAGCCGACGTTCATCTGCGGGTGGGTCTTGAGCGCCTGGACCATCGCGTAGCCGATCAGGTGCGTGTACGACACCTTGCCGCCGCGGGCCCGCCGCAGGTGATTGTTGATGACCACGCGCTGGTCGATCAGCAGTTTGACCGGCAGCGATCGGACGCTGGTGGCGGTCGGCACGGTCAGCGAGGTGTCCATGTTCTTCGCGGTGCGGGCCGGCGCACCCCGGAGGACCGTCTTGACCGGCTCCTCGATCCTGGAGTTCGGTCGGTCGTCCGGGTTGGGTGGGTCGGCCGGCAGTCCGCCGCCGGTTCCCGGTCCGGCCGGTCGCCCGTCGCTGAGCTGGGTCGGCGACTCGACCGTCGGCGTACGCCGCGCGATCGGCTTGTTGTCCCCGGCGGCGCCGGCCGGCGGGACCGGCTCGGCCGCAGGATCGGTGGGCACCGGCGGGACCGGATTCTTCGGCGGCTGGGTGACGGCCGCCTGGGTCGGCGCCGAGCCGTTGCTGGGGGTCGGGGTGGGCTTTGCCGCGGCGGGGGTGGCCGAGTCGGCGGGCTTGGCCCCGGTGGACGCCGACCGTTGGGGCGACTGGGCCGGAGCCGACGCGGGACCGGCCGTGGTCACCGGGGTGCTGGACTGCTTCCCGGAGTCGGCAGCGCCGTCCGGACCGCCGTGCTTGGCGAAGTAATCCGCCCAGCTGGGGTCGACCGAGTCGGGGTCAGCGGTGTACTGCTCGTACATCTCCTCCAGCAGCCAGTCGTTGGCGCCGAAGCCGGTTTCGTCGGCAGAACCTGTGGTGGCGGGCACGATGGCCACAATCGCCCTTCTTCCTCGCGTACGCGGCGAGACCGAGCCGTCCCGCCTCAACTTCTTCTTAGGCTACCGACAACGGGCAGACCAGCGGATCACTGGTCAGGTGAAACTCTCATCAGTTGCCATGCATAGCGGCACACCTGAAGGGTGAAAACGAGCAGTGCGACGTTGCGCATCGCCGTGACCAGGGTGGCGACGACGACCATCACGTGGCCCTGCCGACCGAGCAGTCCGTCGTAGAACACCGGGTAGACCAGCTGGGTCAGGAACGCCAGCACGAGCAACTGCACGGCGGTCGTGGTGACCGCCGTCCGCTCCCGCCCCGCGCCCGGTCGCAGCAGCAGCATGGCCGCCACCGGTCCGCCGAGCCACAACAGGTACTGCGGGCTGAGGGTCTTGTTGGTCACCGTCATGATCGCGATGGTGGCGACGATGACGAAGCCGATCGCGATCGGGCTGCCACCTCCCGCTCGGAACGCCCGGATGCACAGCGCCACGATGAGACCCAGGCCGAGGACCGTGGCCACCGAACTGACCTGAACCCAGGCGCCGACCAACTGGTCGCTGCGGTCGATGCTGAACAGCTCGTACGCCTGGTACTTCGAGATGTCGACCACCCAGTTGGCCGGCGCCAACGCGCGGACCAGCATCAGCGGGGTCGCCCACACCGACTCGATCTGCAGCCCGCGGTCGGACTGCCAGGTGAGTGGTGAGATGAGCCGCGACCAGCCGCCGAGGACCAGACTGAGCAGGGCCAGACCGAAACCGACCGCCACGAAGGCCAGCGCGGCACTCCGCCGGTCGGGTTTGTGGGCCAGGAACGCGCCGATCAGCAGGGCCGGCCAGAGCTTGATCGCCGCGCCCGAGCCCGGTCAGCGCGCCGGTGATCCACGGCCGCTTGCGGGCGGCGAGCAGGGCGCCGCCGGCCAACACCGCGGGGATCATGTCGAACCGGAGATAGCACAGCGGCCCGATCAGCAGCACGTAGAGCGAGCCAGAAGTCGATCGAGCGGTCGTGTCGCCGACCCGCGCTGACGTAAAGCGCCCGGGTGAACAGTGCGTCCAGGGCCAGCATGAACAGCGATGAACGCGATCAGGTAGCCGACCCGGGAGCCGAAGCTCGCTCCGTACGGGAGCCAGAGCAGCCAGACCACGGGGGTCGGGTACTCATACAGCGTGTCGTCGAGCCCGACGGTGAACAGGGCGGCGATCTTGCGGTGGTAGTAGAAGACGTCACCGACCACGAACCGCTCGGCCACGACGAGGACGGTCAGGATCAGCAGCCGAGTGGCGAGCCAGCTGATGATCGTCGAGCGGGCGCCGCGGCGCCGGTCGTACCAGGTGGTCAGAGAGGTCAACATCGCCTCGAACCCTAGCGTTTCGGGAATTCTCACCGAGGTTGGCCGGGAGGGTGTTTCGCGCCGACGGTTGGTCGGGGTTGTCTGGCAGGCTCACCTGATACGGCTGAGACTCCAGTGACCGATGTGACGCATGTGGCATACCGGTGGCTTCGAGTCCCGGGCCGCAGTGTCAGTAGTGGGAAACGGAGTCAGATATATGACCAAGCGCATCGTCGGCCTGATCGCCGCGATCACCATCGTCTTGTTCGGGGCGGTCTCGGTGGTTGAGCCGGCTGCGGCCGCGCCGCGCCAGAGCTCGTCGGCCAAGGCTGAAGCGGCCCAGGCGGCGGCGGCCAAGTCGAAGGCGGCCAAGGCAGCCAAGGCAGCCAAGGCGGCCAAGGCCGAAGCCGCGCGGGAGAAGGCGGCCAAGGCCCGAGCTGCCGCCGCGCAGGCCGCTCGGATCAAGGCGCAGAACAAGGCCAAGGCGCGCGAGGCCGACGCCCTCTTCCGGTTGGGCAAGAAGGGGGTCGCGCTCACCCGTCAGGCCGCCACCGCCCGGGCCCGGGGCCGCGAGGCGGCCAAGCAGGCCGCGATCGCCTCGACGGCCGCTGCCTCCGCCGCGCGCAAGGCGGTCACCGCCAAGAGCAGGGTCGACCGGCTGCGGAAGGTACCGAAGAACAAGCGCGACAAGAAGTGGGCCCGCACCATCGCGGCGGCCAAGTCGGAGGCGAAGAAGGCCACATCGACCGCGGTCAAGGCCAAGAAGACCGCCGACGCCCAGAAGAAGCGGGCCGCCAAGCTGATCAAGGCCGGCGCGGCCAAGAGCAAGGCGGCGTTGATCGCGCGCTCCAACTACGCAGCCAAGGCACCGGCACGGGCCAAAGTCGCCGCGAGCGCCTCAGCTCGGGCGAAAGCCAAGGCCACCTCGCTGACCACCGCGGCCCGCAAGGCCCGGGCGAGCTACGACGCCAAGGCCAAGACCGCCCAGTCGCTCAAGGCCAGGGCCGACAAGCTGGCGAAGGACAAGAAGGCCACCAAGAAGGAGAAGGCCAAGGCCCGGGCGGCCGCCGTCGCGGCGGCGAAGTCGGCCTCGAAGGCGTACAAGGTCGGTCGCTCGAAGACCGCGGTCGCGATCAGGGCCAAGGCCACGGCCCGGAGCCGGGCGGCCTTCGCGGCCAAGACCCGGCGCGCCGACGGTCGGTTCCCGACCTGGAAGCCGCAGGACAGCCTGATCTTCAACAACCCACGTGGCTCCAAGGCCAAGAAGCTGGCGATCATCCGGCAGATCAACAAGGCGATCGACGCCACGCCGGCCGGTGGCGAGATCCGCATGGTGCAGTACCTGTTCGACATCGGCAGCGTGGCCAGCAAGTTGATCGCCGCGAACGAGCGGGGGGCGAGCGTCCAGGTGCTCATCGACGACGGTGAGAACAACCGTCACATCCGTCGGGTCAAGCGGGCGCTGGGACGGGACAAAAGCAAGCGCAGCTTCGTGGCCGTGTGTGACCACAGCTGCATGTCCAGCGGCACCTCGACGATTCACTCGAAGTACTACCTGTTCTCGGTGACCGGGTCGCAGCGGTGGGTCTCGATGATCAGCTCGGCCAACCCCTACACCGGCAACACCTACAACAGCTGGAACAACAATCACACCATCGCCAACGACACCACGATCTACTTCTCGTTGAACCGCTACTTCACCGACATGCTGCGCGACAAGAACGACCCGAACTACTTCCGGGTGACGCGCAGCGGTAAGTACACGATGTACCTGTACCCGCAGACCCCGCGGCGGCCCAATGACCTGGTCCTCAACAACGTGCTCAACCACACCAGTTGCAAGGCTGAGAAGGGCTACGGCACCAACGGCAAGACGATGATCCGGCTGGCCAACTGGGGCTGGTCGACCACCCGCAACGACGTGGCCAACCGGCTGTGGACCATGTTCAACTCCGGTTGCAAGGTCCAGGTGATGGTGAACCGGGGCCGGATCAGCCGCGGCGTGCTCAAGGTGCTGCTCAAGCGCAGCCCGAAGTACGGCAAGATGCCGGTCTACGACGCCTGGTACGACAAGAACAACAACAACGTGGCCGGGCTCTACGTCCACGACAAGGTGCTGACCATCAGCGGGACCCTCAACGGTCGCTCGGTCAAGCACACCTGGACCGGCTCGCAGAACCTGACCGCGCTGGGCACGCTGGCCAACAACGACATCATCCTGCGGGTCAATGACGCGAACGTCACCCACGACTACAACGTCAACTTCGCCTACATCCGCAAGAACTACACGAATCGGCTGTACTCCGTCCCGTGGCGGACCCGGGTCCCCAACTAGGACCGAGCGGTCTCCACCGCCCGTCTCGCGGCCCCGGTCGGGGGCACCTCCAGGTGCCCTCGGCCGGGGCCGCTCGGCTTCGCGGGCTCTGATGGCGGCTGGGCTCGGGTGGCCTGGGCCCGGGCTGGTGGGGTCGTTTCCCGGCATGTGCTGGGAAACGACCCTCGCGCGCGGGTCCTGGGGGCCGTTTTCCGGCACATGCCAGGAGACGAACCCCGGGGGCGGGTGGCGGGGCTGGCGGCGACCGTTTCCTGCCACGTGCCGGGAAACGACCCCGTGAGCAGCGTTTTCCGGGCCCTTTGCCGCCACGTGCCGGGAAACGACCCCGCGGGCAGAGGTTCCCACGCCCTTTGCCGCCACGTGCCGGGAAACGACCAGCGGGGAGGCGGAAGCGATGGCGGCGGGCCGGGTCAGGACGCACGTCACCACCGCAGTGGGTGAGTGAGTGTGGTGGTCGTGTGACCGATGAAGCTGGGCGCCCCCGGCAGGATTCGAACCTGCGCCACCGCCTCCGGAGGGCGGTGCTCTATCCCCTGAGCTACGGGGGCCCGGCGGAACAATCTAGCAGCGTCGGCGGGCAATCTCATCTCGGTCGTACGCGGGTGGACAGCTGCCGCCACTCGCGCCTGTCCACCGAGTGAAACCTCGCCGGGCGCAGGGTCGCGGCTGGCAGAGTTCGACGCTATGACCCACACTCACGTCGCGGGCTCGATCCACGCCGACGTCACGTCGCGGGCCCCGGGTTGGCTGGGAGTGCCGAGCGACGTCAATGCGCTGCTGCCCAAGTTGTGGAGCGCGGGGGTCAGCAAGACCACCGACGGCGTCCTGACCGTGGCCGGTCGCGACGTGATCGGGCTGGCGGAGGAGATCGGTACCCCCGCGTACGTGGTGGACGAGGCCGATCTGCGGGCGCGGGCCCGGGCCTTTGCCGAGGCGTTCGCGGGCTGGGACGTCTACTACGCCGGCAAGTCCTTCCTGTGCACCGCGGTCGCCCGCTGGGTCACCGAGGAGGGCCTGGGGATCGACGTCTGCACCGGCGGGGAGCTGGCCGTCGCCCAGCGGGCCGGAGTCGATCTCAGCCGGGTCGGACTGCACGGCAACAACAAGAGCGTCGACGAGCTCGTCCAGGCGTTGACCGCCGGAGTGGGTCGGATCATCGTCGACTCGTTCGACGAGATCACCCGGCTCGCAGGACTGGCCACCGAGCTCGGGCTCCGGCCCCGCGTCATGGTCCGAGTGACCACCGGGGTCGAGGCGCATACCCACGAATACATCGCGACCGCGCACGAGGACCAGAAGTTCGGCTTCTCGATCGCCGGTGGCGCCGCCTTCGAGGCGCTGAGCCGCTGCCACGAGCAGCCCGGTCTCGAACTGATCGGGATCCACTCGCACATCGGATCGCAGATCTTCGAGCCTGACGGCTTCGAGGTCGCGGCCCGTCGTACGCTCAAGCTGCAGGCCGACTTCCGCGACGCGACCGGGATCGAGCTCCCCGAGCTCGACCTGGGCGGCGGCTTCGGTATCGCGTACACCAGCGTCGACTCACCCTCGACCCCGGCGAAGTTGGCCGCCGCACTCCGCGGGATCATCGACCACGAATGCGCCGCCCTCGGGATCGCCGTGCCGCATCTGTCGATCGAGCCCGGTCGGGCGATCAGCGGGCCCAGTGCCTTCGCGCTCTACCGGGTCGGCACGGTCAAGACGGTCCAGCTCGACGGCGGCGCGAGCCGGCTCTACGTCGCCGTCGACGGCGGGATGAGCGACAACATCCGCACCGCGCTGTACGCCGCCGAGTACTCAGCCACCCTCGCCTCCCGGCGCTCCGAGGCCGGTCCGGCGCTGGCCCGGGTGGTGGGCAAGCACTGCGAGGGCGGGGACATCCTGGTCCGCGACGAGTTCCTGCCTGCCGACATCGCGCCCGGCGATCTGATCGCCGTGCCGGCGGCCGGCGCGTACAGCCGTTCGATGGCCAGCAACTACAACCACGTGCCCCGCCCACCGGTGGTCTCGGTCGCCGACGGAGTGGTCGCCACCTTGGTCCGGCGCGAGACGATCGACGATCTTCTCGCCCTCGACGTGGGATAGTTCGCGTCGAAGTCCGCGATGGAGAAGAATTGACCGCCTCAGGCCCCCAACCGGCGTGGCGATTCACAGCAGATGAGGGTCGACTTGTGACGAAGACAGGTGCGCCGCTGGGCGGGCCGGCGGAGACGCCCCTCGGGGTGGCGCTGCTCGGCTGCGGGACCGTGGGATCGGAGGTGGCCCGGTTGCTGATCGGTCAGGCCGCCGATCTCGAGGCCCGGGTGGGTCGGCGACTCGAGCTGGTCGGCATCGCCGTCCGCCGTCCGGGTCGGGAACGGCCCGGCATCGACCCGGGGCTGTTCACCACCGACGCGGAGGAACTGGTCGCCCGGCCCGAGGTGGACCTGGTCATCGAGGTGATCGGCGGCATCGAACCGGCCCGCGCGCTCATCCTGCAGGCGCTGCGCCGTGGGGCCGCGGTGGTCACCGCCAACAAGGCCCTGCTGGCGGCCGACGGCGTCACCCTGTTCGAGGCCGCGGCCGACGCCAACGCCGACCTCTACTTCGAGGCGGCGGTTGCCGGGGCCATCCCGATCATCCGACCGCTGCGCGAGTCGCTGGTCGGGGACGAGATCACCGCCGTGATCGGCATCGTCAACGGCACCACCAACTTCATCCTCGACAAGATGGACACCACCGGCGCCGGCTTCGCGGACACGCTCGAGGAGGCGCAGGAACTCGGCTATGCCGAGGCCGACCCGACCGCCGACATCGAGGGATTCGACGCCGCGGCCAAGGCCGCGATCCTGGCCAGCCTGGCCTTCCACACCCGGGTCACCGCGGCCGACGTCTATCGCGAGGGCATCACCGAGATCACCTCCGCCGACATGGCCTCGGCCCGCGAGATGGGGTGTGTGGTCAAGCTGCTCGCCCTGTGCCAGCTGAGCGACGCCGACGACGACGGCGAACGCTCCGTCTCGGTCCGGGTGCACCCGGCGATGATCCCGCGCAGCCACCCGCTGGCCAGCGTCGGTGGCGCGTACAACGCGGTTTTCGTCGAGTCGCGCTCGGCCGGACGGCTGATGTTCTACGGCCCCGGTGCCGGTGGCTCGCCGACCGCGAGCGCGGTGCTGGGCGACCTCGTGACCGTGGCCAGGAACCGGGTCCGTGGAGCGACCGGGCCGGGGGAGTCGAGTTACGCGGCCCGACCGGTCAGCCCGATCGGTGGTGTCGCCACCCGCTACCACCTGCAGCTCGAGGTCGCCGACGTCGCCGGAGTGCTCGCCAAGATCGCTCAGGTCTTCGCCGAGCACGAGGTCTCGATCCAGACCGTCCGGCAGAACGAACGCGGTGAGCAGGCGCAACTGGTGATCGTCACCCACCGGGCCCTCGACTCCGCGTTGAGCGACACGGTCGCCGCGCTGTCCCGGCTCGACGTGGTCCGCGCGGTCACCAGCGTGATGCGCGTGGAGGGGGAGTGACGATGACTGCAGGCGCAGGCACCACCCGAGGTCTGATCAGCCGCTATCGAGAATGGCTGCCGATCACCGACACCGACCCGGTCATCAGCCTCGGTGAGGGCAGCACGCCGCTGGTCCACGCCGAGGTGCTCTCCGAGCGGATCGGCTGCGAGGTGTGGATCAAGGTCGAGGGGGCCAACCCGACCGGCTCGTTCAAGGACCGGGGCATGACGGTGGCACTCAGCGTCGCCGCCGGCACCGGGGCCAAAGCCGTGGTCTGCGCCTCGACCGGGAACACCTCGGCCTCGGCTGCCGCGTACGCCGCCAAGGCCGGTCTGCTGCCCATCGTGCTGCTGCCGGCGGGGCGGATCGCCACCGGAAAGCTGGCCCAGGCCATCGTGCACGGCGCCAAGGTCGTCCAGGTCGACGGCAACTTCGACGACTGCCTCGAACTCGCCCGCAAGCTGTCCGACGACTACCCGGTCGCCCTGGTCAACTCGGTGAACCCGGTCCGGATCGAGGGTCAGAAGACGGCGGCTTTCGAGATCGTCGACGAGTTCGGCGACGCGCCGGATCTGCACGTGATGCCGGTCGGCAACGCGGGCAACATCTCGGCCTACTGGCGGGGATACACGCAGTACGAGCAGAACGGCCGGGCCACCCACCGGCCCCGGATGTGGGGCTTCCAGGCCGCTGGGGCTGCACCGTTGGTGCTCGGCCATCCGGTGCTCGACCCCGACACCGTGGCCACGGCCATCCGGATCGGCAACCCGGCCTCCGCCCATCTGGCCATCGCTGCGCGCGACGAGTCGGGTGGCCTGATCGAGTCGGTCACCGATGCGCAGATCCTGGCGGCCCAGGCCTTCCTGGCCGCGCGCGAGGGGATTTTCGTCGAGCCGGCGTCGGCGGCCGGCGTGGCCGGTCTGTTCGACAAGCGCAGCCGCGGCGAGATCGAATCCGGTCAGAAGATCGCGGTCACGGTCACCGGACACGGCCTGAAGGACATCGAGACCGCGCTGTCGAGTCGCGGTCCGATCCAGGCCGAGGTGGTACCGGCCGATCTGACCGCAATCGCCGCGGTCTGCGGTCTGCGGGACCAGTGATGCGTACGCTGACCGCCGGGCACACGGTGACGGTCGAGGTGCCCGCCACCAGCGCCAACCTGGGGCCGGGGTTCGACTGCTTCGGGCTGGCCCTGGACTGGCGCGAGGAAATCGAGCTGACCGCGCTCGACCACGGTTTCCGGATCGACGTGTCCGGCGAGGGCGCCGACGCGCTGCCCCGGGACGACTCGCACCTCATCGTGCGTTCGGCCCTGGTCGGGCTGGCCGATCTCGGGATCCGAGTCACCGGTCTGGGCCTGAGCTGCCACAACACCATCCCGCACGGCCGCGGGCTCGGATCCTCCTCGGCCGCGATCGTGGCCGGGCTGGTGGCCGCAGCCGGGTTGGCCGGAGCTGAACCCGACACCGGCTGGCTGCTGAGACACGCCAACGCCATCGAGGGACATCCCGACAACGTGGCGGCGGCCATCTACGGGGGCTTCGTGCTCGCGTACGAGGGCCGTGACGGCGTGACGGCGGTGCGGTCGCCCGTACATGCCGACCTCGGCGCGGCGGTTTTCATCCCGTCCACCTCGGTCGCGACCAAGGCGGCCCGGGGTTTACTGCCGGAATCGGTCCCGCACATCGACGCGGCGGCCAATTCGGGTCGGGCCGCGCTGCTGGTCCACGCGCTGGCCGGGGATCCGGACCGGTTGTACGACGCCACGCACGACTGGCTGCACCAGCGCTATCGCGAGCAGGCGATGCCGCGCTCGTACGCGTTGGTCACCCAGCTCCGCAACCAGGGCCATGCCGCCGTCATCAGCGGCGCCGGTCCGACGGTTCTGGTGATCGGTCGGGCCGAAGGATTGGTCGAACTCGAGCAGGTCGAGGCGCCCGGCTTCGCGCTGCGGCTCGCCGGGATCGGTTCGGGGGCCGCAGTCACCGCTCAGTCGGCCTGAGCGAGGAAACATCGGACAACTCGGCGTGTAATAGTTGGCGAACGTGGGGTAGCCGGAGTCGATGGTGCTAGCCTGGTCACGCTGAAAACACCAGGATGACCGTATCGGTCAGCTGATGTTCCGAGCAGCGCCCCACCTAAGTCAGGCGCGACGCGGACCCGCCCACGCAGCAACAACGTCCTTGCCAGACCGCGAATGCCGCAGAGTCCACCGTCACCCGCACCCGTGATCCGTCAGCGACACGGTTACACCTGACGATGCGTTCCGCTTCACTCTTTTCACCCGTGGGCCCAGGCTGAGGGAAACGGGCCCCCACACGAAGGAAACACCTTGACCGATCTCGCAGATGTGACGACCGCCGCGCCTGGATCCGTTGCCACGGAAACCAACGGCAGCGGCGAGCACAGCGAGCAGACCACCCGCCGGCGCCGTGGCGCCGGACTCGACGCAATGGTGCTGCCCGAGCTCAAGCAGCTCGCCAGCTCCCTCGGTCTGCGTGGCACCGGGGCCATGCGCAAGGGCCAGTTGATCGATGCGATCAAGTCGGCGCAGACCTCGAGCGCACCCCGCAGCAACGGTGACCAGTCGGCTCGGTCGGAGGCACCCGCCGCCGAGGCGAGGACCGCGCGTCGCGCGTCGGCCGAAGCCCGCCAGGAACCGACCGAGTCCGCCGAGCCGCGGGTCCAGGGCGAGCCGGAGAGCCGAGTGGCCCGTGATGACATCGCGGCCGCGCTCACCAACCTGCAGCACCAGCATCCGGTCGCTGCCGAGGGCGATTCCGCTCGCCGCGACGAGCAGTCGGGCGGTCGCAGTGAGCGCCGCGAGCGTCGTACCCGCGACTCCCAGCAGAACCGCGAGAACCGCGACGGCCAGCCGAACCGCGACGCCGGGCAGAACGGCCGCGACGTGCAGTCCGACCATGCGCCGGCGAACCGGGAGTCGGATCAGGGTCGCGCCGATCAGGGCCGCGCCGATCAGGACCGCACCGACCAGGACCGTGATGGCGGTCAGGGCCGCGACAACCAGAATCGCGACAACCAGAGCCGTGACGGTGGTCAGGGTCGCGACAACCAGAACCGCGACGGCGGTCAGAATCGCGACGGCGGTCAGAATCGCGACGGCGGTCAGAATCGCGACAACCAGAATCGTGACGGCGGTCAGAATCGCGACGGCGGCGGTCAGAACCGCGACAACCAGAACCGCGACTCCGGACCCAACCGCGAGAGCCAGAACCGGAACGGGAACCAGGGTCGGCAGGACTGGGACGACGATGATCCCAACGGTCGTCGGGGTCGTCGGCGCCGCAGCCGCGATCGTCAGAGCCGCAGGACGACCCGTGGCGGGAGCCCGGTCAGCGCCGGCATGGAGCGCTTCGAGGCCGAGCCGACGGTGTCCGAGGACGATGTCCTGGTACCGGTCCGCGGCATCCTCGATGTTCTCGACAACTACGCCTTCGTCCGCACCAGCGGCTACCTGCCCGGTAACGACGACGCGTACGTGTCGTTGTCGATGGTGAAGAAGTTCGCGCTCCGCAAGGGCGATGTCGTCGTGGGAGCGTTGCGCGCTCCGCGGGACGGCGATCGCAAGGAGAAGTTCAACCCGCTGGTCAAGCTCGAGAGCGTCAACGGACTGGATCCGGAGCAGGTGAAGAACCGCGCCGACTTCGGGAAGCTGACTCCGCTCTACCCGCAGGACCGGCTCAAGATGGAGACGACCGCGTCGAACCTGACCGGTCGGATCATCGACCTGGTCTGCCCGGTCGGCAAGGGCCAGCGCGGTCTGATCGTGTCGCCGTCCAAGGCCGGCAAGACGATGATCATGCAGTCGATCGCCAACTCGATCTCGACCAACAACCCCGAGGTCCACCTCATGGTCGTGCTGGTCGACGAGCGTCCCGAGGAGGTCACCGACTTCCAGCGGGCCGTGCAGGGCGAGGTGATCGCGTCGACGTTCGACCGTCCGGCCGTCGACCACACCACGGTCGCCGAGCTGGCGATCGAGCGGGCGAAGCGTCTGGTCGAGGTCGGTCGCGACGTCGTCGTGCTGCTCGACGGCATCACCCGGCTGGGTCGCGCGTACAACATCGCCGCCCCGGCGTCGGGGCGCATCCTGTCCGGTGGTGTCGATTCGGCCGCGCTCTACCCGCCGAAGAGGTTCTTCGGTGCCGCCCGCAACATCGAGGGTGGGGGATCGCTCACGATCCTGGCCACGGCGCTGATCGAGACCGGCTCCAAGATGGACGAGGTGATCTTCGAGGAGTTCAAGGGCACCGGCAACATGGAGCTCCGACTCCGTCGCGAGTTCTCCGAGAAGCGGATCTTCCCGGCCATCGACGTCGACGCGTCGAGCACCCGTCGCGAGGAATTGCTGATGAGCCGCGAGGAGCTCAACATCGTCTGGAAGCTCCGTCGGGTGATCGGTGGGCTGGACAACCTGCAGGGTCTCGAGATGCTGCTCGACCGGTTGCGCAAGACCCCGAGCAACGGCGAATTCCTGATGGCGATCACGAAAACCATCCCGGCTTAGTCGAACTGGCCGCCCACCCGGCGGCCGGGGGTCCTGTCTCCCTCCCTCGCGCACCCGGCGGAAAGGTGTGTCGCGCGCTCGGTCGTCCGGGCAGAGCCGGTCGCGAGTCGGCGATGAGCGCCGGCCGGCGGCAACTCCGGCCGGGGGAATTTTGCGGGGGCGGCTGCAGTTGGCAAGATTGACTCTTGGTGCCGGTTCACCTCGATAGGCGCGATCTGCGTGAGGACCCGGCCCGAACAACGAGGAGAAGAACCATGAAGGCTGACATCCACCCGACGTACGTCGACACCCAGGTCACCTGCACCTGTGGGGCGAGCTTCACCACCCGCAGCACGGCGACCAACGGCGTGATCCACGCGGACGTCTGCTCGGTCTGCCACCCGTTCTACACCGGCAAGCAGAAGATCCTCGACACCGGCGGCCGCGTCGCCCGGTTCGAGAAGCGGTACGCCGCTGCCAAGCAGCAGTCCGCCGAGAAGTAATCCCAGGGTCGGGGCGTGTTCGAATCGGCGCAACCACTGCGTGAGGAGTTCGCCGCACTCGAGCGCGCCCTGTCCGACCCCTCGGTGCACTCCGATCTGGCCAAGGCGCGCAAGGTCGGGCGGCGTTACGCCGAGCTGACCCCGATCGTGCGGGGCATGGACGCGTACGAGCGCGTCATCGGTGATCTGACGGCCGCGCGTGAGTTCGCCGAGGTCGACCCGTCCTTCGCCGCCGAGGTGGAGCAGCTCCAGACCGAGCTGGCCGCCATCACCGAGCGCCTCACCCGGCTGCTCGCGCCGCGGGACCCCAACGACACCTCCGACGCCCTGCTCGAGATCAAGTCCGGTGAGGGTGGCGAGGAATCGGCGCTCTTCGCGGCCGATCTGTTCAACATGTATTCCCGGTATGCCGAGAACCAGGGCTGGAAGCTCGAGGTGCTCGACACTCAGGAGACCGATCTGGGTGGGTACAAGTCGATCACCGTGGCCGTGAAGGCCCCGAGCGGTGCGACTGGCGCGATGCCGTACGGGGTGCTCAAGTTCGAGGGCGGTGTGCACCGGGTCCAGCGGGTTCCGGTCACCGAGTCCCAGGGCCGGGTGCACACGTCGGCTTCCGGGGTCCTGGTGATGCCCGAGGTCGAGGACGCCGAGGTCGAGGTCGACGACAACGATCTGCGGATCGATGTCTTCCGGTCGTCCGGTCCCGGCGGGCAGGGCGTCAACACCACCGACTCCGCCGTCCGGATCACCCATCTGCCGACCGGCATCGTGGTCTCCTGCCAGAACGAGCGATCGCAGTTGCAGAACCGCGAGCAGGCGATGCGGATGCTGCGGTCCCGCCTGGTCACCGCCGCCGCCGAGCAGGCGGCCACGGCCGCCTCGGCCGCGCGACGAAGCCAGGTCCGCACCGTCGACCGCTCCGAGCGGATCCGGACCTATAACTATCCGGAGAACCGGATTTCCGATCACCGGATCGGGTTCAAGGCCTACAACCTCGACCAGGTGCTGAACGGCGAGTTGCAGGCGGTGCTCGACGCCCTGCAGGAGGCCGACACCGCCGAGCGGTTGGCTTCGGTGGGCGACAACGCGTCGTGACGCCGCGCGAGCTGCTGAGCTGGAGCGCGGCTCGGCTGCGGGCGGCCGGGATCGAGAGTCCCGAGCAGGATTCCCGCCTGTTGCTGGCCGAGGTGCTCGAGGTGGCCCCGATGCGACTGCCGCTGATCGATGATGTCGACGACCCGCACCGGGCTCGGTTCGAGAAGCTGATCGCCGAGCGCGAGCGGCGTATCCCCATCCAGCACCTGACCGGCAGGGCCTACTTCCGCTACCTCGAGCTCCAGGTCGGACCGGGGGTCTTCGTGCCGCGCCCGGAGACCGAGGTGATGACGGGCTGGGCGATCGATCAGCTCCAGGCTCAGCTGGCCCACCGCCGGACCCCGCTGGTGGTCGAGCTGTGCAGCGGATCCGGGGCCATCGCCAAGGCGATCGCCACGGAGGCGACGGGGGTCGAGGTCCATGCGGTCGAGCTGTCCGAGCAGGCGGCCGCGTACGCCGCCCGCAACCTCGCCGACGTCCCGGTCTGGTTGCACGTGGAGGACATGGCCACGGCAGTGCCCGAGCTCGACGGTCGGGTCGACCTCGTCATCGCCAACCCGCCCTACATCCCGTGGGAGGCCTGGGAATCAGTGGCCGTGGAGGCGCGGGACCACGATCCGGAGCTGGCCCTGTTCTCCGGGGTCGACGGGCTCGACGCCATCCGGGTGCTGCTCGGGGTCGCCGCCCGGCTGTTGCATCCCGGCGGGCTGCTCTGTTTCGAGCACGCCGACGTGCAGGGGGAGTCGGCCGTGGCCCTCACCCGCGACCACGGTGGCTTCACCGCTGTCTGCGACCGCCGTGATCTGACCGGTCGGCCCCGGTTCGTCACCGCCGTACGTCGTGGGGTCGACGGCACGCCGTGACCGGAAGTGCCGGGTTCTCCCTGGCATGATGGCCCGGTGAGCGAGACGCCGGAAACCGAAGTCAGCCCGGCGTACCAGCGTTTCGACTGCTCGGACCGGCTCGACGACCACCACGAGGCCATCGACGCCGCACGCAACGCGATCGAAGCCGGCGAGTGCATCGTCCTGCCCACCGACACGGTCTACGGGATCGGTGCGGATGCGTTCAGCGCCGACGCGGTACGCGGGCTGCTGGAAGCCAAGAACCGAGGTCGCGACATGCCGCCACCGGTCCTGATCGGCGATCCCAGCCTGATCCGGGCCCTGGCCACCGACGTGTCCGACGAAGCCAAACAGTTGGTCGCGCAGCACTGGCCCGGTGCGCTGACGGTGATCTGCTCGATCCAGCCGAGCCTGCGGATGGACCTGGGGGAGACCGGCGGCACGATCGCCCTCCGGGTCCCCGATCATGACCTGACCCGCGCGGTGCTCCGCCAGACCGGCCCGATCGCGGTCAGCAGCGCCAACCTCAGCGGCTGCCCTGCCGCCCTCACCTGCGACGACGCCGTCGCGCAGCTGGGCGACTCGGTCTCGGTCTACCTCGATGGCGGCCCCCTCGGCGGGGACACCGGCCTCCCCTCGACCATCGTCGACTTCAGCCGCCACCCCGAGGGCGAGGTCCTCCGCCACGGCGCCCTCAGCATCGCCCTTCTCCGCCAGACCCTCCCCGACCTCCGCGACGGTGTCACCCCCGCCGATCCCGAGCCGGAGACCACCACCGAGCCGTCAGTCGACCCCGAACCGCTCCTGGAAACGGAGCCTGCTGTCGAGGGAGAACCCGAGATCGTCATCGAGTCGGACCCCGAGCCCGTCGAGACCGCCGAGACCACAGACGTTCTTCCGGACGCGAGGAGCGCGAGCGACGACCGGCCATCGGGGGGTGTGGGGGGTCGTCCCCCCACGCAGACCGAGAGCGCGAGCGACGACCGGCCATCGGGGGGTGTGGGGGGTCGTCCCCCCACGCAGACCGAGAGCGCGAGCGACGACCGGCCATCGGGGGGTGTGGGGGGTCGTCCCCCCACGCAGACCGAGCATGCGTGAGTATCTGCTCGTCCTGCTGATCGGGGCGGCGACGACGTTCCTCGTCAGCGGGCTGTGCCGACGGATCGCGTTGCGGATGGGGGCGCTGGCGAAGGTCCGCGACCGGGATGTGCACACCATCGAGATGCCGTACTTCGGCGGGGTGGCGATGCTGGCCGGGGTGGCCGCTGCGTTCCTCGTCGCGTGGCAGTTGCCGTTCCTGGGCAACCAGGCGATCGTGCAGCACGATTCGCGCGGGGTGCTGATCGCCGCGGCGGTGATCTGTCTGGTCGGGGTCCTCGACGATCTCTACGAGCTGTCACCGCTGACCAAGTTCGCGGGCCAGATCTTCGCCGCCGGGATCGCGGTCGCGCTGGGGGTCAAGATGTTGTGGATCCCGTTGCCCGGGCAGCCGATCTCGCTCGACGCCGCGAGTTCGGTGGCCATCACCGTGTTCTTCATCGTGCTGTGCTCCAACGCCGTCAACTTCGTCGACGGTCTCGACGGTCTGGCCACCGGGGTGGTGGCGATCGGCGCTGCGGCCTTCTTCGCGTACTCCTATGTGCTCACCGTGACCGAGGACCTGACCCGGGCGACGACGTCGAGCCTGATCACCGTGGCGATCGTCGGCGCGTGTCTGGGTTTCCTGCCGCACAATTTCTTCCCGGCGCGGATGTTCATGGGCGACTCGGGCGCGATGCTGCTGGGTCTGCTGCTGGCCACGTCGACGATCAGCCTGACCGGGCAGATCGACAGCTCGCAACTGGCCGGTCGCGGCATCGTCCCGACCATCCTGCCGCTGGTGCTCCCGCTGGCCATCCTGGCGTTGCCCTTCCTCGATCTGGTGCTGGCGTTCGTCCGGCGTACGTACGCGGGCCGCTGGTGGTTCGTCGCCGACAAACAGCACCTGCACCACCGGCTCCTGGAGCGCGGTCACAGCCAGCGCCGGGCGGTGCTGCTGATGTACATCTGGTCCGGCCTCGTCTCCTCCGGGGTGATCGTCCTGGGCCTCGTGCAGACCGACCGGCAGTGGGCCGTGGTCGCCGTGGTCGCGGTCTGCGCCCTCATCCTGATGCTGATCACCCTGGGTCGTCCGGTCCGCGATCGGGCCGTGGCGCCGAGCACGACTCCGCTCTCGTGACACGCCGGGTCACGGGTCACGCCGGTGATCACCGGCCCCTACTACTTGTGGTAGTTTTCACGAACTCGTCCAGCGCCGGCCATCCGGCGGGCGCGCACGACCTGGCCTTTTCCTGACCGATCGAGACACGAGGATCAACGTTGATGACCGCAAACCGCCCCGCGGAGCGTGCCTCCGATACCGGTGGCGGTCCGAGCATCCACGTTCTCCGAGCCCGGCGGCTGTTGTACGGCGGGCTCGTCGGCGGGGTCGGCGCAGCTGCGCTCTGTCTGGTCGGATTCGGTCTGGCGTCGGGTGCCGTCGGGCTTCGATCGGCCGGTCTGGCCGCGGCCATGGTGCTGTTCTTCTACATCGGTGGTCAGTACGTGATGGTGCTGTTCGCGGACGCGGGGGCCCGGCTGCTGCTGCTGGTCTCGATGGGCTCGTACACGATGCGCGTGCTCGTGCTCGGGCTGGTCCTCTTCGCCTACGGACTCAACCGGGACAAGTGGCCCGCTTTCGACCCGATGGCCGTCTTCATCACCACGATCGCGGTCGTGGCCGGCTGGTTGTTGGTCGAGGTTGCGGTCTTCTTCCGGCTGCGGATCAGCGCTTATGACACCGAGTACGTGACCCCGACACACACGGACTCCGACCAGTGACCCGCCCGTCGATGACTGCTAGGTTGAGTCCCGCCATGAAGGGACACGGTAAAGCAGTGCGGCCGACGCCGAGCCCGCACGCAGGTCATGCCGCGGTCGATATGAACGACGGCATGCGCGTGCTGTCGCACCTGATCGCCGGAGTCGCCCTCTACGGGGGCATCGGCTGGGTCGCCGACTACTTCCTGGACACCCGTTTTCTGCTGCCGCTGGGGATCATCGCCGGCGCGGCTCTGGGCATCTACACCACGATCCGACGTTTCGGGCTGGCCGCCGGTGAACCGGCGCAATCCGAGGTGTCGACCGGTGAGGATGCGACCACGAACAATCCCTCGAAGGAGGACGCACGGTGAGTGTGTGGACCGGACTGATTCCCCTGGAGGGCACGGGGTTCGAGGCCCCGTCGGCCGACAGCTTCAATCTGCCGCCGCTCTTCGAGGGTCTGCCGTGGTTCGACAAGTACCTGCTCCAGGCTCTGGTCGCCTTCGTCATCGTCCTCGCGTTCTGGATGATCATGGCGCGGAAGAATGCGCTGGTCCCCAGCAAGAGCCAGTTCATCGGGGAATCGGCCTACTTCTTCGTGCGCAACACCATCGCGCGGGACACGATCGGCCACGACTTCCGCACATGGGTTCCGCTGCTGTTGGCGCTGTTCTCCTTCGTGCTGGTCAACAACCTCTGGGGTGTCTTCCCGCTGACCCTGCTGCCCACCGCGTCACACGTCGGTTGGGCGTACGGGCTGGCCGGTCTGGTCTGGGTCATCTACAACGGGATCGGATTGCGCAAGTTCGGTCCGCTGGGCTACCTGAAGCACGTCACCATCCCGCCGGGCGTACCGCCGTGGATGTATCCGATCATCATCCCGCTGGAGTTCTTCTCCAACGTGATCGTGCGTCCGGCGACGCTGTCGTTGCGACTCTTCGCCAACATGTTCGCCGGGCACCTGCTGGTGCTGGTGTTCGTCCTCGGCGGTGAATACCTCCTGCTGCACACCGATGCGATCTTCAACAAGGTCGCCGGCGTCGTTTCCCTGTTGTTCAGCCTGGTGATCTTCGCCCTGGAGATCTTCGTGCAAAGCCTGCAGGCCTACATCTTCACCATGCTGACCGCCCAATACATCTCTTCGGCCGCGTCCGAAGAGCACTGACCCACCTTCCCTGACCTCCTCAGCGGAAAAACCGAAAGGAAGCACCTCATGACCCCGCTCGAACTCACCGGATCTCTCGGCATCGTCGGCTACGGCCTCGGCGCCATCGGCCCCGGTATCGGCGTCGGCCTGATCTTCGCCGCCGTGATCGAGGGCACCGCCCGTCAGCCGGAGGCCCGGGGCGCCATGCTCAGCACGGCGTTCATCGGCTTCGCTCTGACCGAGGCGCTGGCCATCATCGGCATCGCGCTCGCGTTCGTCTTCGGCGGTCTCTGAGCCGACGATGATCCTCCTCATCCCGCTCGCGGAGAATCCGCTTCTTCCAGCGCCCCTCGAGATCGTCATGGCCGTGATCTTCGCGGTGCTGCTGACGTTCCTGCTCGCCAAGTTCGTGGTACCGCAGTTCGAGGCCACGTACGCCGAGCGGACTGCGGCGATCCAGGGTGGCATCGAGAAGGCCGAAAAAGCTCAAGAAGCTGCTGAGGCGGCGCTGGCCGAATACAACGCCCAGCTCGCCGAGGCCCGTACCGAAGCTGCCCGGATCCGTGAGGATGCCAAGACCCAGGGCACCCAGATCCTCGCCGAGCTGCGCGAGCAGGCTCAGGCCGAGGCGTTGCGGATCAAGATCGCCGGGGAAGCTCAGCTGGACGCCGAGCGCTCCCAGGTGATGGCTCAGCTGCGCAACGAGATCGGTGGCCTGGCCACCACGCTGGCCGGTCGGATCGTCGGCGAATCGCTGACCGATGACGAGCGCGCCCGGCGTACGGTCGATCGGTTCATCGCCGATCTCGAGGCCAACTCGGGCGAGCCGCAGACCGCGGATCGGTCGTGACCTCATGATCAACACGATGGCTCCCGCACCCAGGGTCGGTCGCCCATGACGGTCGCAACCGAAAGCCGTCTCCGGGCGCTCGACGGCGTGCTCGACGACGCCTCCTCGCGGGCCACCACCGGCGAAGGTCTGATCGGCCGGATCGTGGGTGCGGTGCAGGGTGCGCCCACCGAGGCCGATCTCGACGGGCTGGCCGACGAGCTGTTCGCCGTGGTCGACGCGCTCGAATCGTCGGTCCCGCTTCGGCGGGCCATCACCGATCCCAGCACGCCCGAATCCGGACGGCAGCGACTCGCGCACAATCTGCTCGACGGCAAGGTGTCCAAGACGACGGTCGCCATCGTCGCCGAGGGTGCGGCCATGCGCTGGGCCGGCGGACGGACGTTCGCCGCCGCGCTCGAGCGGCAGGCCGTACGCGCCACGCTGATGAAGGCCGATCGTGCCGGCACGCTGGACGAGACCGAGGACGAGCTGTTCCGGTTCGCCCGGTTGGTCGAGGGTGACCACGACCTGCGCGAGGCGCTGGCCGGTCGCGGTGTTCCGTTGGCCAACCGGCAGACGCTGGTCGAGGAGTTGCTCGCCGGTCGGGCCACCGAGGCCACGGTGACGCTGGCCAAGCGGGCGGTCGCCGCCCGCCAGCGGACGTTCGGGCACACGATCGAAAGCTTCGTCACCCTCGCGGCGGATCACAAGAACCGGGTGGTCGCGACCGTACGGACCGCACGTGACCTGTCGATCGAGCAGCGGGAGCGGCTCCGGGTCGCGCTCAGCCGTCAGGTCGGACGCGAGGTGGCGGTCCAGGAGATCGTCGAGCCCGAGCTGCTGGGTGGGATCCGGGTCGAACTGGGCGGTGAGGTCATCGAAGGAACGGTGGCCGATCGCCTCAAGCAGGCGCGGCGGCTGTTCGGATGAGCGGCACCACGGTTTTGAACGAACTCAATTCACAGATCTGATACGAGAGCAGGAACGACAACGATGGCAGAACTGACGATCCGCCCCGAGGAGATCCGGGACGCCCTGGACCGGTTCGTCCAGAACTACACGCCGGAGACCTCCAGCCGCGAAGAGATCGGGACCGTCGTCACCTCCGGTGACGGCATCGCCCGGATCGAGGGGCTACCGTCGGCGATGGCCAACGAGCTGCTCGAGTTCGAGAACGGCACCCTCGGTATCGCGCTCAACCTCGATGTCCGCGAGATCGGCGCTGTGGTGATGGGCAACTCCGAGGGGATCGAAGAGGGCCAGATCGTCAAGCGGACCGGCGACATCTTGTCGGTCCCGGTGGGCGACGGCTATCTCGGTCGCACGGTCGATGCGCTGGGCAACCCGATCGACGGGCTCGGCGACATCACCGACATCGACGAGCGCCGCGCCCTCGAGCTCCAGGCCGCCGGCGTGATGGATCGCCAGGAGGTGCGGCAGCCGCTGCAGACCGGCATCAAGGCCATCGACGCCATGATCCCGATCGGCCGTGGTCAGCGTCAGCTGATCATCGGTGACCGCAAGACCGGCAAGACCGCCATCGCCGTCGACACGATCATCAACCAGAAGCAGTTCTGGGCGACCGGCGATCCCGAGCAGCAGGTCCGCTGCATCTACGTCGCCATCGGTCAGAAGGCATCGACCATCGCCTCGGTGCGCGGCACCCTCGAAGAGGCCGGTGCGCTCGAGTACACGACGATCGTTGCTGCGCCGGCGTCGGATCCGGCCGGGTACAAGTACGTCGCCCCGTACACCGGCTCGGCCATCGGCCAGCACTGGATGTACCAGGGCAAGCACGTCCTGATCATCTTCGACGACCTGACCAAGCAGGCCGAGGCCTACCGCGCCATGTCGTTGCTGTTGCGTCGCCCGCCGGGCCGCGAGGCCTACCCCGGTGACGTGTTCTATCTCCACAGCCGGTTGCTCGAGCGCTGCGCCAAGCTCTCCAACGAGCTCGGTGGCGGGTCGATGACCGGTCTGCCGATCATCGAGACCAAAGCCAACGACGTGTCGGCCTTCATCCCGACCAACGTCATCTCGATCACCGATGGGCAGATCTTCCTGCAGTCGGATCTGTTCAACGCCAACCAGCGTCCCGCCATCGATGTCGGTGTGTCGGTGTCGCGGGTCGGTGGTGCCGCCCAGATCAAGGCCATGAAGACGGTCTCCGGTTCGCTCAAACTCGAGCTGGCCCAGTTCCGCGACATGCAGGCCTTCGCCATGTTCGCCTCCGACCTCGACGCGACGACCCGTCGTCAGCTCGATCGCGGTAGCCGACTGGTCGAGCTGCTGCGTCAGCCGCAGTACTCGCCGTACCCGGTCGAGGAGCAGGTCGTCTCGGTGTGGGCCGGTCTGCAGGGTCTGATGGACGAGGTCCCGGTCGACGACGTGCTGCGGTTCGAGCGCGAGTTGCTCGACTACCTGCGGCACAACGGCAGTGCGCTGCAGAACATCCGTGAGACCAAGGTCTTCGACGACGACACCGCCGAGGGACTCCGGGATCAGATCGCCGAGTTCAAGCGTGGTTTCCAGACGACCGGGGGCAAGCTGCTCGCCGGCCGCGAGGAGCACGAGGCGACCGATCCCGACGAGGTCAACCAAGAGCAGATCGTCAAGCAGAAGCGTTGACGCCGACATGGTCGAGCTCATCAACACCGTGCGAACGAGATAGGAACACAGGGTGCCAGCGTCACTGAGGGAACTGCGGCAGCGCCGGTCGTCCGTGTCGACCATCAAGAAGGTCACCCGGGCGATGGAGCTGATCGCGGCTTCTCGGATCATCAAGGCGCAGAACCGGGCGCGATCGGCAGCCCCGTACGCGCGTGAACTCACCAAGGCGGTCTCGGCCGTGGCCACGTTCTCCAACGTGGACCACCCCTTGACGACCGAGGCCGAGAACCCGTCGCGCGCGGCGGTGCTGCTCATCACCTCCGACCGAGGTCTGGCCGGCGGGTACTCCTCGTCGGTGATCAAGGAGGGTGAGCAGCTCAACCGGCTGCTGCGCGACAACGGCAAGACGCCGGTGCCGTTCCTGACCGGTCGCAAGGCCAACGCGTTCTACAACTTCCGCAAGCGCGAGGTCGCGGCCCGGTGGGAGGGGTTCTCCGACGCCCCCACGTACGCCGACGCCCGTGAGATCGCCGACGCGCTGATCGAGTCGTTCCTGCGTCCGACGGAGGAGGGCGGGGTCGACGAGATCCACGTCGTCTACACCCGTTTCGTTTCCATGCTCACCCAGAAGGCCGAGGTCATCCGGCTGCTCCCGCTCGAGGTCGTCGAGGGCGACGAGCCCCCGGCCGACAACGATCTGTTGCCGCTGTACGAGTTCGAGCCGGACGCGGAGACGGTGTTGGACACCCTGCTGCCGCTTTATGTGGCCAGCCGGATCCAGTACTGCCTGTTGCAGGCCGCGGCGTCCGAACTCGCCGCCCGGCAGAAGGCGATGAAGTCGGCGACCGACAACGCCGAGCAACTGATCGAGCGGTTGACCCGCGAGGCCAACGCGGCCCGGCAGGCCGAGATCACCCAGGAGATCTCTGAGATCGTCGGTGGCGCCTCGGCGCTCGCCGATGCCTCCGGCGCAGCCGAGTAACACCGAACCACTTGCCACCACGCAGATCGATGACGAACGAGGGAACCAGATGACCGCCACCATTGCAGAGCAGAACACCGAAGCCCCCGCCGGCGGCGTCGGTCGCGTGTCCCGGGTCATCGGCCCGGTCGTCGACATCGAGTTCCCGGCCGACCAGATGCCCGACATCTACAACGCGCTGCTGATCGAGACCCAGGTGATGGGGGAGAAGCGCACCCAGACCATGGAGGTCGCCCTGCACATCGGCGACAACCTGGTCCGGGCCATCGCGCTCAAGCCCACCGACGGCATGCAGCGCGGCGCGCTGGTGCGGGACACGGGCAAGCCGATCTCGGTCCCGGTCGGCGACATCACCAAGGGCCACGTCTGGAACGTGACCGGCGACGTCCTCGACGTCGATCCGTCCACCCTGGAGATCACCGAGCGCTGGCCGATCCACCGGTCCGCGCCGAAGTTCGATCAGCTCGAATCGAAGACCGAGATGCTCGAGACCGGCATCAAGGTGCTCGACCTGCTCACCCCGTACGTGACCGGCGGCAAGATCGGTCTGTTCGGCGGCGCGGGCGTGGGCAAGACCGTGCTCATCCAGGAGATGATCTACCGGATCGCCCACAACTTCGGTGGCACCTCGGTGTTCGCCGGCGTGGGTGAGCGGACCCGCGAAGGTAACGACCTCATCAACGAGATGGAAGAGGCCGGCGTCCTCAAGGACACCGCGTTGGTTTTCGGTCAGATGGATGAGCCGCCCGGCACCCGGCTGCGGGTGGCGCTGTCGGCGCTGACCATGGCCGAGTACTTCCGCGACGTCCAGAACCAGGACGTGCTGCTGTTCATCGACAACATCTTCCGGTTCACCCAGGCCGGATCCGAGGTCTCCACGCTGCTCGGCCGGATGCCGTCCGCGGTGGGTTACCAGCCGAACCTGGCCGACGAGATGGGCCAGCTGCAGGAGCGGATCACCTCGACCCGCGGCCACTCGATCACCTCGATGCAGGCGATCTACGTGCCCGCCGACGACTACACCGATCCGGCCCCGGCGACCACCTTCGCCCACCTCGACGCCACCACGGAGCTCTCGCGGGCGATCGCCTCGCGTGGTCTCTACCCGGCTGTGGACCCGTTGACCTCGACGTCGCGGATCCTCGACCCGCAGTACGTGGGCCAGACCCACTACGACGTGGCCGTCCAGGTCAAGCAGATCCTGCAGCGCAACAAGGAACTGCAGGACATCATCGCGATCCTCGGCGTCGACGAGCTGTCCGAAGAGGACAAGATCGCCGTCAACCGGGCTCGGCGGATCCAGCAGTTCCTCTCGCAGAACACCTACATGGCGACCAAGTTCACCAACATCCCGGGCTCGTCGGTGCCGCTGGCGGAGACCATCGAGTCGTTCCAGATGATCGTCACCGGCAAGGTCGACCACATCGCCGAGCAGGCCTTCTTCAACGTCGGCAGCATGGACGATGTCGAGCGACGCTGGTCCGAGCTCCAGAAGGGCTGAGACCGGTGATCACGCGGGATCGAGACAGGGGAGTGACCCATGGCTGAGCCCATGCAGGTCGAGGTGGTCTCGGCCGACCGGGTGGTCTGGTCGGGCCGGTCGTCGAACATCGTGGCCAAGACCGTCGACGGAGACATCGGCATCCTGCCGGGCCACGCGCCCGTGCTCGCGGTGCTCGAACCCAGTGGTGTCGTGATCTTCAGCGAGGACGGCAATCGCGAGGTGATCGCGGTCGACGGCGGCTTCATCTCGGTGTCGCAGGGTCGGGTGTCGATCCTGAGCGAGTACGCCCGGATGGCGGACGAGATCTCGGTCTCCGAGGCGGAGCGTGAGCTCGCCGAGGCGGAGCGCAACCTCGACACCGGCGACGGTGACGACGAGGATCGCAAGCACGTGCTGCGGGCCCGGGCCCAGCTGCACGCGGCTCAGCGCGTCTGATCGTCCACGACTGGCCCGTGGAGTTGGTTGCACTGCCCTGAACCGCGTACGGTCAGGGCAGTGCTGCATGTCTGCACAAGCGAGCGATCGAGGACGGTGGATGCACGGCGGGTGGCTGCAGATCGTCGAGCTCCTCGGCTTGATCCTGCTCCTGGGTGTGACCGCACTGGTCGTGCTGGCGTTGCGGCGCCGCTGGTTGGACCGCCAGGGCGGCACGTTCGAATGCAGTCTGCGGCTCAACGTCTCGACGCCGGGTGCCGGTTGGGCCCTGGGAGTCGGGCGCTATAACGAGGGCATCCTGGAGTGGTTCCGCTTCTTCTCGTATTCGCCGCGGCCCCGGGTCGTGTTCGAGCGGTGCACGGTCCAGGTCCGTGAGACCCGCGAGCCGGACCCGATCGAAGCGGTCGCGTTGAATTCCGACAACCGGGTGCTCCGCCTCGAGGTCCCATCGGGCCAGGAGCGACGCGATTGGGAGCTGGCGATGAACGCCGACTCGCTGACCGGTCTGCTGAGCTGGCTCGAGGCGGCCCCACCGGGCGGTCAGCAGGACTGAGGCGGGTGGAGCGGGGTGCCACCAGGCGGACTGCCCGCTCTCGATCCCGTGTCGTCGGACCCGGGTCGAGGGGCGTCACAGAACACGGGTGACCCGGAACGGGGTCCCCTGCTGGCAGGTCGACACCACTCGGGGATCGGGCCGGCCCTCGAGCGTGGCTTGCTGCCCCGCTCGCAGGCCGGTCGTTTCACCGAGCAGCAGCCAGTCCTGACCGCCGCCGGCGTCCAACAACAGGCACCCGGCCTCCACGCCGGCCATCACCGTCCCGCTGATCTGCTGGACCGGTCGGGCCGAGGACGGTCGCACCGTGGGTTGCGGGTCCGGGGATTCCGTAGTCGACGGGTCCGGGCCGGACGGGTCCGGACCGGGAGTCCTCGTGGTGGAGGACGCCGTCGGCGCCGAGTCCGGGGGAGTGGGGCCGGGTGCCCCAGCCGAGGTGCACCCGGCGATCATCACGATCACCGGGAGCACCACGACCAGCGGACCCCAGCGCACGGGACGTGCACTCATGGGTTGAGCCGGCTCACCTGCACGGTCCCGGTCCCGAGCACTGCGCCTTCCTCGGAGAGGATCCGCAGTTCACCGAACAGGTCGCGGCCAGCGGTCGGCGCCTCCTCCGGGGTGATGGTGCCGCTCAGCTCAGCAGTACCGCCCGAGGCCAACGTGACGTCGCCCGAATCCACGGCCAGCTGGCCGAGTGCAGACGCGTAGAAGACGTCGAGGTAGTCGTACGCTGTGCTCCCGGCGGGGACGGCGTAGCCGACGACCCGGACCGTGTAGTCACCGGCGGCCGGCTCCGTCAGCGTGACCGATTCCTCCGAGTCGCCGTCCGCATCGAATCCGACACTGTTGCCCTCGCTGTCGAAGACCTCGAGATCGAGATCGGCGCCGAGATCGGAGGTGTTGCCGATCGTGGCGGTGAAGGAGTCAGCTCCGGCTGGGACGGTCACCTCGAAGTCCTGCGAAGCCTGGTCGGCGATGGTCGGTCGATCGGTGCGAGCGCTCCCGAGCGGACCACCCTGCGGGGTCACGGTCAGCGGACCGTACTCGTTCCTCAGCGTCCAGGCCACCGGAGCCGGCTCCCCGATCGTGGCCTCGGCCACGGTCTGGGTCGGCGGGGTGACCTGCACCCCCTGGATGGCCGGGATCAGGGTGAACGGGTTGTCCAGGAAGGGCGAGGTGCGTCGTGCTTCGACCTCGATCTCCCAGATTCCGGGGAGCGGGTTCGCGTACGCCCGTGAGGTCGGTTTGCAGGCCGCGGTGTCGCTGTAGTTGGTGTAGCAGGCGGTGGAGGCCGTGCTCTCGACCGGCACACCGTAGGGGTTGATGGCGATGAACCGGGTCTGGCTCTTCGTGGCGATCCCGGTCAGGTTGACCTGCAACGCCGCCGCGCCCTCGGGGACGGTGATGAAGTAGGACTTGCTTCTGTTGCGCTCGACCGAGCTGGACGCGGGCCGGGCGAAGCTCGGGGCGTACGGGGTCCGGCTCTGCACCACGGTCAGCGGGACCCGGAGATCGACAACGGCGGTGGCCGGATCGTCGATCTCGAGGATGGCGGCCTTGGCGCCCTGGGACTTGGCGTTGGCCACGACCTTCAGGCTGGCCTTCTTCCCCTTGGTCAGGGTCTTGGTCCTGGCCACGGTGAAGGTCGCGGAGTCACCGACGATCCGGATGCGGTGCTTGACCGCGCCGGACGCGCCCGTGGTGCGGGTGATGTCGATCGAATAGGTCTTCGCGACCTTGCCGGTGTGTCCGCCGGCGTTCGCCGCGCAGCGGTTGTACAGGCCGGCGCCGCGATGGGGCGTGGCCAGGAAGTCCGAGATCGTCGTGCAGACCGGCGCGGACACCGTGTAGTTGCGGCCGCTGGACCGCTTCTGCAGCAGCTTCCAGGCGGCGGGGACATCGAGCAGACCCGTGCCCTGGCCGATGACCGAGACGTTCGGGAGGCGATCGGCGGTGCTGTACAGGGCGTCGCGCAACCGGCGCGGCGTCACGTCGATGCCCTGGTCCACCGAGGCGGAGAGTAGGACCGCAGCGGCTCCGGCGGCCTGCGGTGAGGCCATCGAGGTGCCGTTGAACATCGCGTAGCCGACCGGCAGGCCATACCCGGTCTCGGCCACCTCGGCCTGCTTCAGCCACTGCGGCACGCTGGAGACGGCGGAGCCCGGAGCCGAGATGTTGGGCTTCAGGCCACCGTCCTCGCGCGGACCGCGCGACGAGTAGTTGTGCAGGTTCTGGCGCGAGGAGACCTCGGAGCCGTAGTTGGCCAGCCAGGTCTGCTTGGAGATCGACGAGGCCACGCTGACGACGTCGGTTGCGACCGCGGGATCGCCGATGGTGTTGACCCCGGGGCCGCTGTTGCCGGCCGAGATGAACAGCTGGACGCCGAAGTCGGAGATCAGCCGGTCGTAGAGCCGGGCGCGGGCGTTGTTGGCGTCGTTGAGCGCCGGCAGTCCGCCGATCGACATGTTGACCACATCGACCCCGCGGTGGGCGACCAGGTCGACCATGCCGTCCATCAGCGCGGCCGCGGTGCAGCCACCGCCCCAGGTGCAGGCCCGCGAGGAGACGAGCGTGGCTCCGGGCGCCTGCCCGTTCATCGTGCCGCCGAACAACTGGTGGGCGGCGGCGATACCGGCGACATGGCTGCCGTGCGCGTCCTCGACGATGCCGATGTTGACGAAGTCGGCCGTGCCGTCGACGCCGGCGGGGGTCAGATCGACGTCCTCGCGGTATTCGACGACGAAGGGCATCGACTCGACCAGCAGGGTGGCCGGATCGTCGGCGCCGAAGTGACCGACCTGGTGGTCCTCGTGGTAGGGACGCATCCGCTCGGCGTCGGTGAAGGTGCGGTCCTGGTCGGCGTCGACCCAGATGTCGTGGCTGTCGGCGTCGTAGAGCACGCCGAACACGTCGGTGGTGTCCCCGTCACGGTTGACGTCCCCACCCGGCTCGCTGGCCGAGGTGATGGCCTCGCTGAACCGGTTGACCCGGTAGCTGCCCTCGCCCGGCGCGGTCCAGGTCTGCTGCTGGTAGGTGAAGCTCGGGCCCTCGACCTCGGTCAACATCGCGCGCCAGGTGGCATCGGAGTCGAGCAGCGGGTCGGTGGCGGTGACCCAGTCGACGATCTTGCGCTCGCCGGTGCTGGTGGTCTTGAGCGCCGGGTGGTCGAGATCGACACCGGTGTCCAGGATGCCGATGGTGATCCCGCGGCCGTCCCAGTCCGGATGGGCCTTCTTGAAGGTCACCGAGCCGGTGTCCTGGGTCGGCATGTACGGGTTGGCGTCGGGGGTTTTCGGCACTCGGGCGCCGCCACAGCGGCCGCCTTCGCGCCGGCCTTCGCGGCCGGCGACGGGTCGTCGAGTTGGACCGACTCGTCCAGATCGACCGCCAGCACCTTGCGGAGCTTCGACACCTTCTCGACCGCGCCGGTGGGCACGCTGGCCCGTACGTAGCCGACCTTGTCGTTCACCATGCCGGTCCAGCCGCCGTCCGCACGCACCTGCTCGGCGACCGTGGAGGCGGCTTTCTTGTCGGTCGCCATCATCACGGTCACCCGCTTGGCGCCGGTGCGTCGAGCTTCGGCCAGCAGTTCGCGATCATGGCTGCCGAGCCGGTCGCCACGGCTGCTGGCCGCCTTGACCTTGCCCTTCTGCCGCGTCTGCTGCGGGGCCTTCAACCCGGAGGTCGGATCGTCGGGCGCGGCGTACGCGGCCGGTATCGCCAAAGGCGAGGCCAGGGCGCCGAGCGCCAGGCCGACGAGGAGTAGTGAACGACTTCGAGCGCCGCGAGGCATGCCGGGGTTTCCTCTCGATGGGTGACCGCGAGCAGGGGCCGCCGTGTTCGCGCGGGCCCGACGCGCCTTCGAACACAAACACACGGAAGGTCTTCGTGTCTAGGGGTCGGCTCTCAGCAAATCTTTGGATCCGCCCGAGCATCGCACCGGAATCTACGGGTGCTCGCGGTCGCGACCCGGAACCCACAGGACGTCGCCCTCGCCGCCGTTCACCACCCGGGTGAGGATGAACAGCAGATCGGACAGCCGGTTCAGGTAGGTGATGGCGAGCGGACGGACGCCACCCGGCTCGGGTTCGGCCACCGGCTCGATCCGGTAGGCCGCCGCGGCCACCCACGCGGCTCGTTCGGCGCGGCGGACCACGGTGCGGGCGACGTGCAGTTGCGCGGCGGCGGGCGAGCCGCCGGGCAGGATGAACGAGGTCAGGGGTGGTAACGGATCGCCGAACTCGTCGCACCAACGCTCGAGCCGATCGATCGAGGGTTGTTCGATCCGCAGTTCGGGCGGGTCGTCGACGGCCCGGGGACGCCACGGTTTGGACAGATCGGCGCCCAGATCGAACAATTCGTTCTGGATGATCCCGAGCGCTCGGGCCACCGCCTCCGGCAACCCGCCGGCGGCCAGCGCCACCCCGATCAGCGAGTTGGCCTCGTCCACGTCGCCGTAGGCCTCGACCCGCGGATCGGTCTTGTCGGCCAGTGACATATCCGACAACCGGGTCTGCCCACCGTCACCGGTGCGGGTGTAGATGCGCGTCAGACGGACCATGTCGACCTCGATGCCATGCGGCCCAACCTAGTGGCACCTCGACCAGGACCGACCGACTCCCGTGGGCTCGCGGCTCCCCGGATCTGCCGGGTTCGTGTGGCACGCTGGAGCGGTGCGTGCCCCCCGACTCCTGGTCCCCCTCGCCGCAGCCGTGTTCGCCCTGGCCGGCTGCGGCACCATCCCGTCCGCGGCACCGGCCTCATCGGCCGCCCCCAGCGCGGCCGACACCTCGACTCCGATCGACGTGCCCAGCGTGAGCGGGTCGAGCAGTCCGTCCGGCTCGAAGAGCACCGGAGCCGGCACCTGCGCGTACACCCCCAACGGTCAGTCGTCGAAACCGGTCGACCTGCCGCCGACCAGTGGGGTACCGACCACCGGGAGCGTCGCGTACACGCTGAAGCTCCCCAACGGCTCGGTCAGGATATCCATGGACCGCCGCAAGACCCCCTGCACCATCAATTCGTTCGTCTCGCTCGCCGAGCAGGGCTATTACGACGGCACGCAGTGCCACCGGCTGGCCGACTCGGGCATCTTCGTCCTGCAGTGCGGCGACCCGAGCGCGACCGGGACCGGTGGCCCGGGATACACGTTCCCCGACGAGCTGACCGGCCAGGAGACCTACGGCCGGGGCGTCGTGGCCATGGCCAACGGCGGACCGAACACCAACGGCTCGCAGTTCTTCCTGGTCTGGGACACCACGGAGCTCTCGCCCGACTACACGGTGTTCGGGCAGATGGACGCGGCCGGGCGCGACGTGGTCGCGGGCATCGCCAGCCAGGGCCAGGACGGCTCGAACCCCGATGGCACCGGCAAGCCGAACGCCCCGGCGACGATCGAGTCGGTGAAGGTCGCGAGGTGATCGCGGCTCGCGCGGTAGGAGGACGCTGCGTCCTCGACGATCGGCCTGCTCATGGGCGCTGGATAGGTGGCCTTCGCTTGGGCTTCGCCGACAACAGCACGGTGATAAGGATGATCAGCCCGAGGGCGAACACGCCCCCGAACAGGTAGACGGCGATGCCGCTGCTCTGCGGCGGATTGACCTCGCTCGACGGGGTGAACGCGTCCAGCGGTGGAACGTCGAGCGGGATCAGCGCGAAGATCAGATCGAGCACCGGATCAACGCCCCCGGCGGACACGCCGCAAGACGGACAGCACCACGACCGCAGCCACCACCGCGAGCAGGATCACGATCACCACCGGACCGACCGCCGACGGTTCGGGCGCGACGTCCAGCAGGGCGGGTTGGGCGAACATCATCAACTGAGCTCCTTCGACCTCGGGTGTCGATCAGCCTGTCACACGGCTGGTCACAGGCCGAGGAATCGGCGCACGAGGGCGGCGAAGACCTCGGGCTGATCGCTGTGCACCCAGTGTCGAGCGCCCTTGATCCTCACCAGCTGGACCCGCGGGAACAACGCGCGCATGGCCGGCGCGGAGGACGGCTGGACGTAGGGGGAGTCGGCTCCCGCGATCCACAGCACCGATCCGGTGTAGGGCGCGACGTCGACCAGGGGCCAGCCGCCCATCGTGGTGAGCGCGTCGCCGAGCAGGTCCAGGTTCATCTGCCAACGCCAGTTCTGGCCGTCGCGGCGCAGGTTCTGCAACAAGAAGCTGCGGACCGTCGGATCCGGCACGTACGCCGTGAGCTGCGCGCTCGCGCTCTCCCGACCGGTCAGGGCGGTCAGGTCGATGGACCGCATCCCCGCGACGTAGGTCGCGAAGCTGCTGATCTCGTCGGTGGGGGTGGGGGCGATGTCGACCACCCCCAGCCGACCGACCAGCTGCGGGTGACGAAGAGCCAGGGCCATCGCCACCTTGCCGCCCATCGAGTGGCCGATCACGGCGTACGACTCGTCGTTGTTGTTGCTGCTGAGCAGCGCAGCAAGATCGTCAGCCATCTCGGGGTAGGAGAAGCGAGCGGTCCAACCCGAGCGGCCGTGGTTGGGCAGATCGATCAACGTCACCCGTGCCTGGCTGCTGAGCTGCTTGGCCAGCGTGGTCCAGTTCTTGCCCTGACCGAAGAGCCCGTGCAGGAACACGACCTGCGGGCCGGTGCTGCCCAGGGTGGTGGCGAACAGTTCGGTCACGGGCGGCGCTGCCAGCAGGAGGTGTGCCAGTGCCGTCGTTCCTCCAGGCCCGAGCTCGACAGCAGACCGGGCTGGTCGGGCCAGGCGACCAGGTGGGGTGTGCCGGGCGGGATCAGCTGGTGGCAGCCGGGGCAGCGGTAGTCCTTCACCGCGGCCGCTCCGGAGATGCTGCGGACGATCCACCGGCCGTCGGCCTTGGCCGCCGCGGTGGCGTGGCCCGAGCCGAGCGGGCGGGCCGGCCGCAGGTGCTTGCTGGGTCGACGCGCCATCAGTTCGACTCCAGATCCAGGGTCCACATCAGGTCGGCGCGATGCGTCAGCTCGACGACCGACGCGGCATCGTCGACGCTGAGCGGCGTACGGTCCCACGCGGTCACGTCGTCAGGTTAGTCGCGCCGCCGGGGTCCGAGCCGCGGTGTCAGGAACTGGAGTGGCCCGGGGTCGGAGTCGGGATAGCGTGTCCGGCGTGCGTTTGGTGATCGCGGAGTGTCAGGTCGACTATGCGGGTCGGCTGACGGCCCACCTGCCGATGGCGAAGCGGCTGATCCTGGTGAAGTCGGACGGGTCGGTGTCCATCCACGCCGACGACCGGGCCTACAAGCCGCTCAACTGGATGAGCCCGCCGTGCACGTTGACCGAGAACGGTCCGACCGGAGAGCTGAGTGCACTGTGGGAAGTGCGTGGCCGCGACGGCGACACGCTGCAGATCTCGATCGGGACGGTCTTCCACGATTCCAGGCATGACCTCGGGATCGACCCCGGTCTGCAGAAGGACGGCGTCGAGGCCCACCTGCAGGCGCTGCTGGCCGAGCATCCCGAGACGCTGGGGGCCGGACTGACCCTGGTTCGTCGCGAGCACCTCACCGCGATCGGCCCGGTCGACCTGCTCTGCCGCGACGCCGAAGGCGCCTACGTGGCGGTCGAGGTCAAACGCCGCGGCGACATCGACGGGGTCGAGCAGCTGACCCGCTATCTCGAACTGCTCCGCCGAGACACCCTGATGGGCACGGTGCACGGGATCTTCGCCGCCCAGCAGATCAAGCCACAAGCGCGCGTGCTGGCCACCGACCGCGGGATCACCTGCGCCACGGTCGACTACGACGTGCTCCGCGGCATGGACAACGCCGACGAGCGGCTGTTCTGACCCTCCCACTGGAAATCGACGTCCAGGTGGCGGCGCCCCGCCGAAACGACGGCCTGTCGCCGAGCGCGCCGGCACTGGACGTCGGTTTTCAGCGTCAGGAGGCGTCGGCATACTGACGCTCAGCCTGCTCAGCCTGCTCAGCCTGCTCAGCCTGCTCAGCCTGCTCAGCCGCTCGCCGCTCAGGCCGCTCAGGCTGATTTCCTTGCTCGGCCCCGGCTGACTCGAGCTGAGCGTCGTCGTCGAAGTTCAGCTCGGGCAACTCCGGGAGATTCTGCGCGGTCTCGACGGCCAGTGCCGACAACGAGGTGAGCTGACTGAGCATCTCCTGCTTGCGCCGGGCCAGCAGCTCCTGCTCCTGCCGCATCTGGCGCCGGCGCCAGCCGAACTCCTGCCGCGAGCGCTCGTCGATCGTGGCGGCCTGGTGCTGGGCGCGGGTGATGATCTCGGCGGCTTCGTCGGCGGCGGCGATCCTGACCCGCTCGGCGTCGGCCAGACTGTCGGTCCGGAGCTGGGCGATCTGGGCCTGCTCGGCCTCGACGTGTGCGGTGCAGGAGTGCTGGAGCTCGACCGCCTCAGCCAGTAGCGCACGGTTCTGAGCCTCCGCCTCCGCCCGGGCCGCCTTGATCTCGGTCAGCGCCCGGTCGCGCTCGGCCGCCGTCCGGTTGGTGAGGTCGGCGGCGGACTTCTGCGCCGCGGCGATGATGCTCTCGGCGTCGGTCCGGGCTGAGGCGACGAGTCCGCGGACGTTGGCCTCGGCCTGGGCCCGGAGGGCGTCGGCCTCGAGTCGGACGGCCGAGAGCAGTTGGTCGGCCTCCTCCTTGGCCCGTTGGGTCAGGTCGGCGGCGTCGCGCTCGCTCCGGGTGCGGAGCGACTCGAGTTCGGCCAGCCGGGTCGAGCGGATGGCGACCAGCTCGGACGTCGTCTCCTCGCGGAGCGTGTCGAGCTCGGACAGCGTCCGGTCGCGGAGTTCGTCGGCCTCGCGCTCGGCGGTGGTGGTCACATCGCGGGCCTGCTCCTCGGCCACCCGCAGCAACTCGCGGGCCCGGCTGCCGAGCCCGGTGTAGTCGAGCCGGGCCGACGCGGCCTGGGCATGGTCGAGGGCACTCTTGAGGTGGCTGTTCTCGTTGGCCAGGGCCTCGCGGTCGGCGTACAGACCGCTCAGCTCGGAATGCACCGCTCGTGCGAACTGGTCGACGACCGCCCGTTCATAACCTTTGCGGGCCAGCGGGAACGAGTCCGGCCGGACCGTTTCGGGCGCGTGCATATCAGTCATGGTCTCTCCAGAAAACATCGCAGGCCGCTCCCCCGAGCAGCCTCAGGCTATCGCCAGCGACCAAGAGAGCGACGGGAGGTGGGTTCCGCGAGCGACTGTGTCACCGGCAGTCTCAGGGCCTACTTGAGCTTCTGGCCCAGGTGCTGGGTGCCGGCGGGCAGCTGCGCCGGTGAGACCAGCACGGTGGCGTCGCCGTCGACCGGAATGTCATCCTCCGACGATTCGGAGTCGTCCTCGGGTCCGGCGGGCGGCAGACCGGCCGGGCGCAGGATCGTGTGATCCGACCCGTCCTGCTCGATCTCGCTCGGATCGTCCAGATCGGGGAACGCGTTCGCCGTCTGCTGGGCGAGGGCCGAGAGGCTGGCCAGCTGGCCCAGGACGGCCTGCTTGCGTTCGTGCAGCAGGTCGGTCTCGCGCTTCAGCTGCTGCTTGCGCCAGGCGAATTCCTGCTGGGTCCGCTCACTGATCGCCTGGGCCTGCTTCTTGGCGGTGGTGATCCGGGCCTCGGCCTCGGCGGCCGCCTTCTGCGTCAGCTGGTCGGCCGCGGCGACGGCCTCCGAGCGGATCCGCGCCGCCTCGGTGATGTCGGCTTCGAGCCGGCTGGTGGATTCGGTGTGGTGTCGGGTGGCCTCGGCCAGCAGGACGGCGGTCCGCTGCTGGGCGTCGTCGTGCACCCGCTTGAGTTCGGCCAGCGCTCCCTCGCGCTCGGCCGCGATCTGCTGTCGCTCCTCGGCGATCTCCCGCTCGGCCGCGCGTCGGAGTCCTTCGACGGTGAGATGTGCCTGCTGCCGGGCGCCATCGGCCTCGTGCTGGGCCTCGCGGACCAACGACTCCGCCTGCCGTCGAGCCGCGGCGAGCAGGGCGTCGGCATCCGACTGCGACTTGGCCACCTGCTGCTCGACGTCCCCGGCCAGCTTCACCCGTAGTTCGTCGACCTGAGCGGTGCCACCGGTCTTGATGGCGTCACCCTCGCGCGCCGCCGACTGCCGCAGACCATCGGCCTCGCGACGCGCCTGCTCCTTGAGTTGCTCGGCCTCGACGGTGGCGTTGGTGACCAACTCGCGGGCCTGCTCCTGAGCCAGTCGGAGGATGTCGTTGGCCCGATCACCGAGCTTGCTGTAGTCCGGTTCGGCGTCGTCGCCGCTTTCGGTCTTGGCTGCGGTCGGCTTCCGCGCCTGCAGCTGCGAGACCTGCTGCTCGAGCTGGGCGGCAAGCTGGCGCGACTGGACCACGTTCGATTCGAGCGCGCGGACGTATTCGTCCACCGCCGCCCGGTCGTAGCCGCGAAGGGCGCTGGGAAAGTTACCCGCCGCGCTCGCCGTGTCGTCGAACAAACCGAGACCGTTGTTGTCGGTGGAATTCACACCATCGCCTTCCCCTGTGCCCGCAGCAGTGTCCGGCCGGCGCGACTGCCCTTCGCTCAGCGGTGTCCGCGCTCGCTTCCGGTGGCGGCTTCGACCAGTTCGATCAAGGTACCGCCAGTGTCCTTGGGGTGGACGAAGTTGATGCGTGAGCCCCGCGTCCCGGCTCGAGGCTCAGCATAGAGCAGCCGGCACCCGGCCCGGGCGAGCCGATCGGAGGCGAGGTCGAGGTCGTCGGTCCGGTAGGCGACGTGGTGCAGGCCCGGTCCGTTGCGGTCGAGGAACCTCCCGACCGGTGAATCGAGGCTCAGGGCGGCGAGCAACTGCACCTGGGTCCCCTCCGCGCCAGCCGCGGGCCGCAGCATCACCTCCTCCACCCCCTGCTCCGAGTTGGTTTCGCGGTGGGCGATCCGCCAGCCGAGGACCTCGATGTAGATCACCAGCGCCGCGTCGAGATCGGCCACGGCGATCCCCACGTGGTCGATGGGTCCGAGGGCGGCGGTCACGGGAAGCGAGCTCACGGCCCCACCCTGTCAGCCCGACCGGGCCACCGCGGCTCGGGGGAGGCGGCTGACAGACTGGTCCGGTGTCCGACCTCGACGAGCTGATCGCGGCGGCGCGCAACGGGCGACCGCGGGCGCTGGGTCGGTTGATCAGCGCGGTCGAGAACCGCTCACCCGCCCTCCCCGAGATCATCCGTGGGCTCGCCCCGGACACCGGTCGGGCGTACGTGATCGGCCTGACCGGACCACCCGGGGTCGGGAAGTCGACCACCACCTCGATGCTGATCCGCGCCTTCCGCGCGTCCGGTCGTCGCGTCGGGGTGCTGGCCGTCGACCCCAGCTCACCGTTCTCCGGTGGGGCGCTGCTCGGTGACCGCGTCCGGATGCAGTCCCACGCGCTCGACGAGGGCACGTACGTCCGGTCGATGGCCTCGCGCGGCCACCTCGGGGGGCTGTCGGTGGCGGTGCCGCAGGCGCTCCGGGTCTTCGACACGGGGGGCTTCGACGTGGTGCTCCTCGAGACGGTCGGCGTCGGTCAGTCCGAGGTGGAGATCGCCGGGATCGCGGACGTCACGCTGGTGCTGCTCGCGCCCGGGGCCGGGGACGGGGTGCAGACGGCCAAGGCCGGGATCCTCGAGATCGGCGATCTCTTCGTGGTCAACAAGAGCGATCGCGACGGCGCCCCGGCGCTGACCCGCGAACTACGCTCGATGATCGCGTTGACCAGACGCGAGGTCGGCGCCTGGCGACCGCCCATCGTGGCCACGGTCGCGGCGCGGGATGAGGGCGGCTCCGAACTGGTCGCCGCGATCGAGGGCTTCCGCCAGCATCAGACCGCGTCCGGCGCCGGGGCGCTGCGGCGGGCGGGCCGGGCCGCACGCGAGATCGAGACTCTCGCGTACGCGCGGCTGCGCGAGCGGCTGCCCCCACTGGTGCTGTCAGGGCTGGCCGGCGCGGTCAGCCGCGGCGAAACCGACCCGTACGCGGCGGCTGAGCAGCTCCTCGCGGCGTGGCGACCCGAGTCGGACACCCCGATGGGATAGAAAAGGCACGGTCCAGGCCTGTCGGCGGACGCACGCACGATCGGATCGCGAAGGGTGGACGCAACAGATGAAGTGGATCAAGAGGATCCTGCTGGTCCTCGCCGTCGGCTTCTGTCTGTACTACCTGGTGCAGCAGCCCGAAGGCGCAGCGGCGGCGGTGAAGCAGGTGTTCAACGCCGTGGTGAAGGCGTTCAGCGCGATCGGGACGTTCTTCAACTCGCTGGCCTCCTGAGCGATGCCCGGTCTCTTCGGCCTGGTCGACCCCGGCGTCGACCGCTATGTCCTCGACGAGGCCGGCGAGCGACTGGTCCGTGAGGTGCACAAGCACCCGGTGGTGCTGATCTGGCCGGGGTTGCGGGTGTTGGCCGGCCTGATCACTCTGACCCTCGCGCTGGGCACCTCGGGTGCGGCCGCGTACGTCCTGGTGCTGGGTGGGCTGGTCCTCGGCGGCCAAGCCGCCTGGCGGATGGTCGACGAGTTCCGCGATCGGTTCGTCATCACCAATCAGCGGGTGTTCCGGGTGCACGGCACCTTCGCCACCTCGCGCGCCAGCGTCCCCCTCAGCCGGATCCTCGACATCACGGTTCACAAGCCGCTGATCGGACACCTGCTCAACTACGGCCACTTCGTCTTCGAATCGGCGGCCCAGGTCCAGGGGTTGAACGAGATCCGCTACGTCGGCAACATCGACGAATGCGAGGACGAGTTGCGCCGGACCATGCAGGGCGATGTCCCGCACGTCAAGGTCGAGAACGAGGATGACGGGACCTGAGTTCTCTGCGAGGAGGGACACGATGAGCTATCAGCGGCAACGACTGCCCTTCGATCCGATCGAGGAGGCGGCCAAGCAGTGGGGATCGCAGTGGGGTGAGATGCCGCGGATGCGCGCGGTCACCTCACTGATGCGGATGCACCAACTCGTGGTCACCGAACTCGACGAACTGTTGCGCCCGCTCGGTCTGACCTTTGCCCGCTACGAGGTCCTGGTGCTGCTGTCGTTCTCCCGACGGGGCGCGTTGCCGCTCGGCAAGATCGGCGAACGGCTCCAGGTGCACGCCACCTCGGTCACGCCACTGGTGAAGCGGCTCGAGGCCGCCGGGTTGATCCGGCGGGCTCCGCACCCCGAGGACGGCCGCGCCGTGCTGGCCTCGATCACCCCCGAGGGTCGTGTGGTGATGGAGAAGGCGACGCAGGCGATCATCGGGGCCAAGTTCGCGATGCGTGCGATGTCGGATGACGAGTGCGACACCCTCACCGACCTGCTGACCCCGTCGCGGCAGGCCGCCGGCGACTTCTGATCCGATCGCCGTCGGCCGGCACCCCGCCGGTAGTAGGACGTCCTAGTATCGGGTCATGACGAAGAAGTCATGGACCGAGGCGTATGCCCGGGCGCGACTGCGCGACACCGACTTCAGCACCCTGTCCGGGCTCGAGGTCGACCCGGTCTACGGTCCGGCCGACGAGTCCGCGGACGCGCGGATGCCCCGGATCGGCTGGCCGGGGGAGTATCCGTTCACCCGAGGGGTCCATCCCACCGGCTACCGCGGTAAGGAATGGACGATCCGGCAGTTCGCCGGGTTCGGTAGCGCGGCGCAGACCAACGAGCGCTATCGGATGATCCTGGCCGCCGGCGGTGGCGGACTGAGCGTGGCGTTCGACCTGCCCACGCTGATGGGTCGGGACTCCGACGAGGCCCCCTCGTTCGGCGAGGTCGGACACTGCGGGGTCGCGGTCGATTCGGCCGCCGACCTCGACGTGCTGTTCGACGGTATCGACCTCGGCGCGGTGACCACATCGATGACCATCTCGGGTCCGGCCGTCCCCGTTTTCTGCATGTACGTGGTCGCGGCCGAGCGGCAGGGAGTGCCGGTCGAGCAGCTCAACGGCACCTGTCAGACCGACATCTACAAGGAGTACATCGCGCAGAAGGAGTGGCTGTTCCCGCCCGGGCCGCACCTGCGGCTGATCGGGGACCTGCTGGCGTACTGCGACGCCTCGATGCCGTCGTACAAGCCGCTGAGCGTGTCCGGGTACCACATCCGCGAGGCCGGTTCGACGGCCGCGCAGGAGCTCGCCTTCACCCTCGCCGACGGTTTCGGATACGTGGAGCTCGGGCTGTCACGAGGCCTCGACATCGATCGGTTCGCACCCGGGTTGAGCTTCTTCTTCGACGCCCACCTGGACTTCTTCGAGGAGATCGCCAAGTTCCGCGCCGCCCGGCGGATCTGGGCCCGGTGGTTGCGCGACCGCTACGGCGCGCGCACGGCTCGCGCCCAGTCGCTGCGCTTCCACACGCAGACCGCGGGGGTGTCGCTGACCGCGCAGCAGCCGTACAACAACGTGGTGCGGACCGCCGTTGAGGCGCTGTCGGCCGTGCTCGGCGGGACCAACTCCCTGCACACCAACGCACTCGACGAAACGCTCGCGCTGCCCACCGCCGAGGCGGCCGAGATCGCGCTGCGCACCCAGCAGGTGTTGGCCGAGGAAACCGGCGTGGCCAACGTCATCGACCCGCTCGGCGGGTCCTGGTACGTGGAGGCGCTGACCGACCGGCTCGAGGCGGAGGCGGAGGCGATCTTCGCCGCGATCGAGGAGCTCGGCGCGGGTCACCGGCACCCGATCGGGCCGATCACGAGCGGATTGCTGCGGGGGATCGAGGAGGGCTGGTTCACCGGTCAGATCGCCGAAGCCGCGTACGCGTACCAGGCCCAGCTCGAGGATGGCACGAAGAAGATCGTCGGAATCACCGACCACACCGAGACCATCACCGGCCCCCTGGAGATCCTGCGGGTCTCGGCCGATGTCGAACTCGATCAGGTCGCTGCCCTACGGATCCGTCGTGCGGCCCGGGATCAGCCGTCGGTCGCTCGGACCCTCACCGAGATGACGGCGGTGGCCCGCGGTGACGGCAACCTGGTCGAGCCGATGCTGGCCGCCGCCCGGGCCGAGGCCACCCTGGGGGAGATCTGCGGGGCGCTCCGGGCCGAGTGGGGCGACTACACGGAGGCGCCGGCGTTCTAGTGGGCACGAAGGGTGCGGCGGTGCGTTGGGGCGTCGCCGGAGCCGTAAACCGTAGTCGGTCCAGATCTCCCTGATCCTCGCCGGCGTCAGGGGGTGAGTGCGATGTCGGCGTCGTAACTCCCATCGGCGACGTCGAGGGTCTCGGCGGCGGCGATCAGCAGGTCACGGGACCGACCCGGCGGCGTCGTGGGTTCGGTATCGCCCAGGCGCATCGTGAGGCCCTGCCCGTTCACGTTGAAAGTCAGTTCGCGGCGGACCGGGTCGAGGGCGGCATCGGTGCCCGCCACGGTGACGCGTTCGGCCGACGAGACGGACGTCTCACCGATCCCCAACGACGACGCCACGATGGTCAGGTCGGCCGCCACCGCCGGGCTGTTGAGGACCACGGTGATGGTGGTCTGGTCATCGGCGTACTCGACGGCCAGTGAGGTGGGCGTGAAGTCGTCGGCGAAGCGGGTGAACCGGTAGGGCAGGGTGATCGTCTCCGGTACGTCGTTGACCGCTCGGGCCAGCAGTAGCGCCGACTCGGTGTCGGCGCAACTGACGCTGGCCCGGCTCCCGTCGCCGAGCACCCAGTGCACGGTGACCATCCCGTCGGCCGCGTACGTGGTCCCGGGTTGCCCGTTCACGTCGACCGCGGGCCCGGACGGGGGGGTGCGGGTGTCGGTGCGCTGGACGGTGAAGCGGCACTGCCGGGTCATCGGGCCGACGGCCGGTGTGGCCAGGATCGTGACCTCCGTGGTGGCGGTGACCCGACGGATCCGGATCCGCCAGTCGGGGGGCAGCTCGAAGGAATGGCTGAAGGTCCACATCAGCGACCTCCCGACGGGACCACCGGCGGCGCCGGTCGCGCTGCGGTCCTCGGCCCGCGGACCGAGGATGAGGGGGACGGCGATCGCAGCCGCCACGACCAGGGTGGCGGCGACGGCGAGGAACGCGGCCATCCGGGGCGCGGTCCGGCGGTGCCGCCGCGCGGCGAGCCGGGTCTGGACGGCCTCGGGCGTCCGGGCGGTGCCGGCGAGGTCGTTCATCGCCTGGCGCAGATCGCTCTCGGTGTGCTGGTGTTCAGTGCGCATGGTGGTCCCTTCCGCTCGTTGCGGACAGTGGGGAGGATTCGGTCAGCTCGACGCGCATGGCCGCGAGGCCGCGGGCGGCGTGGGTGCGGACGGTCGCCCGGGCGCAGCCCAGGATCTCCGCGATCTGTTCGTCGGGCAGGCCCTCGAAGTAGCGCAGGACCAGCACGGCTTTCTGGCGGCGCGGCAGCTTGTTGAGCTCGTCGACCAAAGCACTCCGCTCGGCGTGCCGGTCGTCGAACCCGGACTCGGGCGCCGTCCGGTCCGCGAGCTCGGCGTACGGGATCAGTCGGCTCCACTTGCGCCGCCAGGACAGGTGCTCGTTGACGATCATCCGGCGCAGATACGCCTCCGGATACTCCAGATCGCGCAACGAGTCCCAGCGTTTGTGGGCCTTGACGGCCACATCCTGCAGCACCTCTTCGGCCGGATCGGGTCCGCCGCAGAGCACGGTGGTGAAGCGGACCAGCGCCGGTAGTCGGGCCCCGAACCACTCGTCAAAGTTCATCGCACCGCCTGAGGTGAGTGTGTCGACACCCATCAAACGCTCCCGGTCGGCCGATCTGTTGACACCGCCCCGAAAGAGTTCGTCCCGAGCAGGTCGGGGTTCGGAGGTCAGGCGAGTGCGGCCGAGACGACCTCCTTGGCGGCGGCCTGGACCTCGGCAAGGTGCTCCGGCCCGCGGAACGATTCGGCGTAGATCTTGTAGACGTCCTCGGTGCCCGACGGACGGGCGGCGAACCAGGCCGACTCCGTCGTCACCTTGAGACCGCCGATGGCCGCGCCGTTGCCGGGGGCCGTGGTCAGCTTGCCGGTGATGGGCTCGCCCGCCAGTTCGGTCGCCGAGACGGCGGAGGGGTCGAGCTTGGCCAGCTTGGCCTTCTGCTCGCGGTTGGCCGGGGCGTCGACCCGGGCGTACGCGGGGGCACCGTGTTCGGCGGTCAGCTCGGCGTAGAGCTCGCTCGGCGACTTGCCCGTGACCGCCTTGATCTCGCTGGCCAGGAGCGCGAGCAGGATGCCGTCCTTGTCGGTGGTCCACGTCGAGCCGTCGAGGGCCAGGAAGGACGCACCCGCCGACTCCTCTCCACCGAACCCGATCTCGCCCGTACGCAGACCGGGGACGAACCACTTGAAGCCGACCGGCACCTCCACCAGCGTGCGGCCGAGCGACTCGGCAACCCGGTTGATCATCGACGACGAGACCAGGGTCTTGCCGATGCCGGCGTCGGCGCGCCACCCGGGACGGTGGGCGTAGAGGTACTGGATGGCCACCGCCAGGTAGGCGTTCGGATTCAACAGCCCGAAGTCCGGGGTGACGATCCCGTGGCGGTCGGAATCGGCGTCGTTGCCGGTCGAGATGTCGTACGCGTCCTTGTTCTTGATCAACGAGGCCATCGCGTTCGGCGAGCTGCAGTCCATCCGGATCTTGCCGTCGGTGTCGAGGGTCATGAACCGCCAGGTCGGGTCGACCTTCGGGTTGATCACCGTCAGATCGATGCCCAGGTAGTCGGCGATGTAGCCCCAGTACTGCACCGACGCGCCGCCCATCGGATCGGCGCCGATGTGGAGGCCGGCCTCGCGGACCGCCTTGAGGTTGAGCGCGTTGACCAGGTCCTCGCAGTAGGCGCCGAGGTAGTCGAAGCGATGGACCTCGCTCGACACCTGCGCGTACGGCTTGCGCCGGATCGGCGACGGGTCGGCCATCAGCTCGTTGGCCCGGGCGGCGATCACGCTGGTCGCATCGCTGTCGGCCGGTCCACCGTGCGGCGGGTTGTACTTGAACCCCCCGTCGCGCGGCGGGTTGTGCGACGGGGTGACGACGATGCCATCGGCGAGGTGGGCCGCGTCGGCGGTCTTGTTGTGCACCACGATGGCGCGCGAAACCGCCGGGGTCGGGGTGTAGTCCTCGTCCAGCTCGGCGCACACGGTGACGCCGTTGGCGATCAGCACTTCGATCGCCGTGGTCCACGCCGGCAGCGACAACGCATGGGTGTCCTTGCCGAGGTACAGCGGGCCCGTGATGCCCTGGCCCGCGCGGTACTCCACGATCGCCTGGGTGGTCGCGGCGATGTGCAGGTCGTTGAACGCGGTGTCCAGGCTCGACCCGCGGTGACCGGAAGTGCCGAACACCACCTGTTGATCGGGATTGGTCGGGTCAGGCGTTCTGTCGTAGTACGCACTGATGACCTCGTCGACGTCGATCAGGTCTTCTGGTTGTGCCGGCTGACCGGCGCGAGCATGAGCCATGGGGGACATTCTGCCGACGACCCGTCGGGACCGGCACCCGGGTCGGTGTTGTCGTTCGCCAACGCGGATCGGACGCGGTGCCGCGCGGGAAGCCTGACAAGATGGGTGGGTGAGTTCGTCGAGTTTCAGTCGTCCGGGTGCCATCGATCTGTCGGCCCTCAAGGCCAAGGCCCAGCAGCCACCCGCGGCGCCAGGTCGCCCGGCCACGTCCGGGGTGTCGTACGTCATCCAGGTCACCGAGGCCACCTTCGAGGCCGAGACCATTCGCAGGTCGGTGAAGCACCCGGTGGTGCTCGAGCTGTATTCGCCACGGGTCGCGACCGGCCAGCAGCTGTCCGATGCGCTGATCGAGATCGCGAACGCGTCGGCGGGCAAGTTCCTGCTGGCCCGGATCAACGTGGACGCGTCGCCCGGCATCGTCCAGGCGCTGCAGCTGCAGGCCGTTCCGACGGTGATCGCGCTGATCGGCGGTCAGGCGGCGCCGTTGTTCCAGGGCGTGCTGCCCAAGGACCAGGTGCAGGCCGCCATCGACCAGCTCCTGCAGGCTGCGGTGGTCAACGGCATCGTCGGGCGGGCCGAGCCCGTCGGTGGGGCACCGGTCGATGATGAGGATCCCGGGGCGGAGCCGGAGCCCGATCCGCGCTTCGCGGCCGCCGACGAGGCGCTGGCCCGCGGTGACTTCGAAGCCGCCGTCGCCGAGTTCGACCTCCTGCTGGCCGCCAACCCGGCGGACACCGAGGCGGCGATCGGCAAGGCCCAGGCCGGCCTGTACGCGCGTACCTCGAAGGTCGATCCGCGGGTGGTGCTCGCCGCGGCGCAGACCAGTGACGCGATCGAGGTGCAGCTCGACGCCGCCGATGTCGAGCTGGTCAACGGTGACGCCGAGGCCGCCTTCGCCCGGCTGATCGCGCTGATCAAGAAGACCGCCGGTGACCACCGTGATCAGGTCCGGGTCCGACTGCTCGAGCTGTTCGAGACCTTGGGCAACCAGGACCCGAGGGTTCTGCAGGCCCGTCGCGACCTGATGACCGCGCTCTTCTGAGTCCCGCCTCGTCCCCAGGCCATCACCCGGCTCGGATCGTGGATGAGCCCGCGGGACCGTCGCCTTCGGTGCCGCTGATCCCGGCCGACCACGCTCGACTCGCCTATGCTGGCGCGGCTGTCGAAGTGGACCGGACCTGGCCAGGCGTGGGGAGAAGCATGATCAAGCGGATGGGGGCGGTGGCGTTGACCGCTGCCGTGCTGGTGGCGGGAGCGGGCTGTTCCGACGCGGACGAGCCGGCCGACCCGACCGCGTCGACGCCGGTGTCGAGCCCGGCCGCACCGGCCCCGTCGGCCTCGGGCCGTGCGTCGACGGACACCAGCGGAGCTCCCACCGAGTCGACCGTCGGGCTGGTCGAGTGCATGAGCGGCAGCTACCAGCTCGCTCGCTTCGTCAGCCTCGGCGGCGACGCCACCTACGGCACCGGCGAGGGCGGCGACGTCACGTTCACCACCGACGGTGCGGCGTGGGCCATCCAGGGCGAGGGCAAGGAGCCCATCGCTTTGATGCTGGCCGGGCAGAGCGGCACGCTGGCCGTCGACGGGGCCGCGCTGGGCACGCTGACCACCTCGGGCTACGTCGGTACCTTCGAGCTCGAGCACGCCACCGGGTCCGCCGTCCTGCAGGCCGGGCCGCAGAAGCAGACCGTTGCGATGAAGCAGGTCGCGGCCATCGTCGCGCCGAACGGGAAGGCGCAGCTCACCTGCACCGAGGGGAAGCTGACCATGCTCTTCCCGCAGGTCCGGCTGGAGTTCGAACGCCCGTAACCGGCGTAGCCGGCGCGTCCCTCGTGGGTCTTCAGGCCTCGGGGATCCGGCCGTTCTCCAGGTACACGAACTCGCCCGGGCCGAGCCCGGCGGCGTGGGTGAGTCGGCGGTGGGACAGCGGGGTGACGAGGTCACCCGCCTCGGCGAGGGTGCAGAGGCGTACGGCGAGGATCTCGGACTCCTGGAGGACCAGGTCGGCCAGCTCGGACTCGGTGATCCGACCCCCGTCGAAGATCAGCTCGAGCGCGTCCTCCCAGCCGAGGTAGGGCGGCATCCAGTCGGCGACCAGGAGTTTCCCGACCGGTCGGGAGACTCCGAGTTCTTCGAGGAGTTCGCGGGTGGCGCCGATGCGCGGCGGTTCGAGCGGCTCGACGATGCCGCCAGGGAGTTCCCAGTCGGACTTGAACCGGGTGTCGCAGAGCAGGACGCGGTCCTGCTCGTCGCGGATCAGCACGTGGGCGATCAGCCGTTTGCGGGGGAGCGCGGAGTTCATCACCCCGGAGAAGCCGTTGGGCCCGTGGACCTGGTCGGCGGCGAGTCGCCCGTACAGGCAGACATCGACGAAGCTGCCGTCGGGTTGGGGCAGCACCTCGCGGCGTACGCCTTCGAGCCGAAATCCAGACCGCAGGACCGCGCGCCGGGCGATTCGGTCGGTCTCGGGCAGCGCGACCTCGAGGCGGCGCAGGCCGTGGCCGAGGAGCGAGTCGTCAGCCACGGTGCTGACGGCTCGCTCGAGGGTCTCGCCGTTAATCACGCCGTCCCAGTCGAGGGTGGCGATGCCACCCTCGACCACGTGGACCTTGATCTCGAAGTCGGCCAATCCGGTCAGCCGGTCGGTGTCCCGGACGTGTCGTCGGCCGCCGCCTTCTTGGCGGCCGCCTTCTTGGTCGATTTTCGCGGCGCTGCCTTCTTGACCGCCTTCTTGACCACCTCGACGGTCTCGCTGACGTTCTCGGCCACCACCTCGGTCACGGTCTCGGCCATGGCTTCGGCCTTGTCGGCGACCGCCTTCACGGACGACTTCTTCGCGGCGGCCTTCTTGGTCGTCGGCCTTTTCGCCGCGGACTTGGTGGCCGGGGCCTTCTCGTCGGCGGGGGCGCTCCCGGCCGCTGCCGGGTCTGCGGCGGCCTTCTTGGCCGGCCGTCGCCGCGGGGTGGCCCCGGTGGCGGCGTTCGCGGTGGGGGAGGCCTGCTTGGCCGCCGCGCGGGCGCCCTTGCTGACCTTCTCCGGCTCGGCCTGCTCGAGTTCCGGGGTGCTCTCCAGCCGGAGCCAGACCGCGCCGAGCGGCGGGATGGTGACCGAGGCCGACGCGATGTAGCCATGCGACGGGACCGGGTGGGCGAGGACCTGACCGAGGTTGCCGCTCTGCCCGGTGCCGTCGTAGACCTCGGCGTCGGAGTTGAGGATCTCGGTCCACACCCCCTCGGCCGGGAGCCCGATCCGGTAGTCCGGTCGCGGTTCGGAGGAGAAGTTGGTGATGCAGGCGATCATCTGGCCTTCGCCGTCGTAACGCATCCAGGAGAAGACGTTGCCGCCCTGATCGTCGGCATCGATCCAGGAGAACCCGGACGGATCGGTGTCGCGCTTCCACAGCGCCGGGTGCGCCTTGTAGATCTCGTTGAGATCCTTGACCAGGCGCTGAACACCACGGTGGCCCCATTCCGCGCTCTGCCACCAGTCGATGCTGCGCTCTTCGGAGAACTCGCGCGACTGACCGAACTCGGTGCCCATGAACAGCAACTTCTTGCCCGGGTGCGCCCACATGAAGGCGTAGAACGCCCGCAGCGTGCCGAACTTGCGCCAGTCGTCCTGCGGCGCGCGCTCGAACATCGAGCCCTTGCCGTGCACGACCTCGTCGTGGCTGATCGGCAGGATGAAGTTCTCCGAGTACGCGTACGCCATCGCGAAGGTCATCTCGTGGTGGTGGTACTGCCGGTGCAGCGGATCGCGGCCGAAGTAGCGCAGCGAATCGTTCATCCAGCCCATGTTCCACTTGAAGCCGAAGCCCAGACCGCCGTACGCGACCGGCCGGGTCACCCCGGGGAACGAGGTCGACTCCTCGGCGATCATCATCGTGCCGGGCTCGCGGGCGTACGCGTGCTCGTTGGTCCGCTGGAGCATCTCGATGGCTTCGAGGTTCTCGTTGCCGCCGTACTTGTTCGGCACCCACTGCCCGGCCTCGCGCGAGTAGTCGAGGTAGAGCATCGAGGCAACGGCGTCGACCCGGAGCCCGTCGATGTGGTACTCGTGCAGCCAGTAGTAGGCGTTGGAGACCAGGAAGCTCTTCACCTCGTTGCGGCCGAAGTTGAAGATGTAGCTACCCCAGTCGGGGTGCCAGCCGAGCCGCGGGTCTTCGTGCTCGTAGAGCGCGGTGCCGTCGAAGCGCTGCAGTGCCCACGGGTCGGTGGCGAAGTGCCCCGGGACCCAGTCGACGATGACGCCGATGCCGGCCTGGTGCAGTTTGTCGACCAGGTGACGGAACTCGTCCGGGGAGCCGAACTTGCTCATCGGGGCGTAGTAACCGGTGAGGTGGTAGCCCCACGAGCCCTCGAACGGATGCTGGGCCACGGGCAGGAACTCGACGTGGGTGTAGCCCTGCCAGACGCAGTACTCGACCAGCTCGTTGGCCAGCTGGAGGTAGGTCAGACCCTTGCGCCACGAACCGATGTGCACCTCGTACACGCTCATCGGCTCTTCGTACTGCTTCTTCTCCCCGCGGTACCACATCCAGTCGTCGTCACCCCAGGCGTACTGGCTCTTGTAGACGATCGAGGCGGTGTGCGGGGCGGCCTCGGTGAACGCGGCCATCGGGTCGGCCTTGAGCCGCCAGATGCCGTCGGAGCCGAGGACCTCGTACTTGTAGAGGTTGCCGGTGCTGACCCCCTCCACGAACAGCGCCCAGACCCCGGACCCGGGGACCAGGTTCATGTAGGACTGGTCGCCGTTCCAGTAGTTGAAGTCACCGACCAGCCGGACGGCCTGCGCGTTCGGCGCCCAGACCGAGAAGCGGGTGCCGTGCAGCTCACCGCGCTCGTCGTCGGTCACCGTGATCTCGTGGGCGCCGAGGCGCTTGTAGGCCTCGGTGTCGTGACCTTCGTGGAAGCCGGTCAGATCCCAGCCCGTCAGTCCACCGGACGAATCGTGTGCCACGTCTTACTCCTTCACCATGCGTGCGGGGTCTTGGTCATGACCGCTGATCCGAGCCACGGCGCCGAGGGGGATCGGCAGCCAGTCGGGACGGTTGCGGGTTTCGTAGACGACTTCGTAGATCGCCTTGTCTGCTTCGTACGCGCGCAGCAGCGCGGTCTGCTCGGCCGTGGGCTCGCCTCCGGCGTAGCCGCGGAGGAACGCGGCGCGGCAGTCGGCCTTCCATTGCGCGCCGTCCACCTCGGGCACGCTGGCCGCGGCGTAGTCGAACGAGCGCAGCATCCCGGCGATGTCGCGCCAGATGCTGTCGGGGACCAGCCGCTCGGCCATCGTCTTGACCGGCTCGCCCTCGAAGTCGATGATCTTCCAACCGCTCGGGGTGTGCAGCGTCTGCCCCAGGTGGAAGTCCCCGTGCACCCGCTGGGTGTCCAGGGTGAGCTCGTCGAGCGCGTCGAACGACCGACGCAGCCCGGCGACGTAGGGGATCAGCGCGGGAGCGATCTCGGCGGCGCGGTCCAGTCGCTGCGTCATGGTGGCCGACACCGAGGCACCGAGCACCCGGACGGCCGGGAAGGCCGACTGGAGCGCAAGGTGGATCTCGGCCAGAGCGCGGCCCAGCGCCTCGGCCTCGCCGGCGAACGAGCGGCCCTCCCGCAGCTGGTCGAGCGCGAGCTCCCAGCCGTCGGTGGCCTGCGACAACTTCTCCACCGCCATGGCCAGGTCGGCGGCCAGCATCGCGCCGCCACCGACCCAGGTCGCCTCGATCCAGCCGAACAGTCCGGCCACGCTGTCCACGCCGGCGGCGTTGAGCGCGTCGTGCACCTGGATGTCCAGGTTGCGTCCGAGCTCGAGCCGGCGGAACAGCTTGATCATCGCGACGTCGCCGAACATCACCGAGGTGTTGCTCTGCTGACCGGAGAAGATCGTGGGCTCGAGGTCGGTGGTCAGACCCTCGCCGTCGGCGAGATGGAAGCTGACCGTCTCCTCCGGGCCGCGCACCTGACGGCCGGCCAGCAGTGCCGACAGCAGCACCCGGCAGGCCTGCGGATCGCGAGCCGCGTCGTACGCGATCACCGGTCCCAGATCGGGATCGTCGAACCGGCCGATCTCGGCCTCGACGAGCCGGTCGACCGGGTCACGGCGGTAGGCGACCGCGAGTTGGTAGTACTCCCGGTCCGGTTCGCCGGCGTAGCCGATCTCGGCGATCTCCAGCCGGACCGCCGGCGCCCCGGGCGTGCCGGAGAACTCGGTGGACGACGTCAGCCAGGGGAGCGGCGTGACTCCGATCAGCTCGGCCCGTCGGCCCTTGCCGGCGAACCACCGCGCACCGGTGATGTGGCCGAGGATCTGCTCCGGAGCCTTCGACGGCGTGGGTCCGCTCACTACGCGGTCCCGCGAACCGCGCCGCGCGAGCCGTAGCGGATCAGGCTCAGGATGTGGGCCGGGTCGTCCTGGGTCAGCCGGACGAAGGCCTTCTGACCCCAGCGCCAGGTCTGGCCGGTGATCTCGTCATGGACCAGGTAGACGTCCGAGGCCGTCAGCCCCAGCGCCTCCATGTCGAGGAACAGTTCGGTCTCGACCACGTTGTGCGGATCGAGGCTGACGACCACGATGACCACGTCGTCGCCGGCCTTCTTCGAGAAGACGAGCGCGTTGGTGTGCGGCGCGGTATGGAAATGCAGATCGCGCAACTGCTGCAGCGCCGGGTGCTCCTTGCGGATCTGGTTCAGCCGACCGATGAGCAGGTTGAGGTTCTCTCCGCTCTCGGTCGCGGCCTGCCAGTCACGCGGCCGGTACTGGAACTTCTCCGAGTCGAGGTACTCCTCGCGTCCCGGTGCGAGCACGGCGTTCTCGAACAGCTCGTAGCCGGCGTACATCGCCCACAACGGCGAGAGCGTGGCCGCCAGCACCGCGCGGATGGTGAAGGCCGGCCGACCGCCGGTCTGCAGGAAGCTGGGCAGGATGTCGGGGGTGTTGACCCAGAAGTGCGGACGGAAGAAGCTGTCCGTCTTGGTGGTCAGCTCCTCCATGTACTCCTCGATCTCCCACTTCTCGTTGCGCCAGGTGAAGTAGGTGTAGGACTGCTGGAATCCGGCCTTGGCCAGCGCGTGCATCATTGCCGGCTTCGTGAAGGCCTCGGCCAGGAACAACACGTCGGGATCGGTCCGGCGGATCTCGGCGAACAGCCAGGCCCAGAAGTTGACCGGCTTGGTGTGCGGGTTGTCGACCCGGAAGGTCCGCACGCCGTGGCTCATCCACAACTTGACGACGTCGAGCCACGCCGCGCGGATGCCCTCGGGGTCGTTGTCGAAGTTGAAGTTGTAGATGTCCTGATACTTCTTCGGTGGGTTCTCCGCGTACGCGATCGAGCCGTCGGCCCGCTTGGAGAACCACTCCGGGTGCTGGGTGACCCACGGGTGATCGGGCGATGCGTTGAGCGCCAGGTCGAGCGCGATCTCCAGGTCGAGCGACTTGGCCTTGGCGACGAACCGATCAAAGGAGTCCCAGTCCCCGAGATCGGGGTGGATGGCGTCGTGGCCACCCTCTTCGGCGCCGATGGCCCACGGCGAGCCGGGATCGGTCGGGGCCGGGGTCAGGGTGTTGTTCGCGCCCTTGCGGAAGGACCGGCCGATCGGGTGGATCGGCGGCAGATAGATGACGTCGAAGCCCATCGCGGCGGCTGCTTCGAGCCGCTCGTACGAGGAGTCGAAGGTGCCCGAGGTCCAGGTGTCGGTCTCCGCGTCGTACGACGCACCCTCGGAGCGGGGGAAGAACTCATACCAGGAGGCGAACAGCGCGGCCCGGCGGTCGACGAAGATCGGGTACTCCGGCGAGGGCGTGACGAACTGGCGCGGTCCGTAGGTCAGCATCGCGGCACGGACGTCGTCGGCCAGCACGACCTCGAGGCGGTCCTCGACCTGCTGACCGGAGTCCAGGCTCTTCGAGGCGCCGCGCAGCAGCGCGGCCACGCCGTGGTCGCCGGCCGACTGGGCCTTCGCGGCGGCGCCGTCGAACAGCCCCTTGCCCTCGGCGCAGACCAGCGCGACGTCGATCCCGGCCGGGATCTTGATTTCCGCGTTGTGCACCCAGGTCTCCCACGGGTCGTCCCAGCCCTCGACCCGGAAGGTCCACAGACCCTCGGTCTCCAGCGTCACCGTGGTGGTCCACCAGTCGAAGCCCAGCGGGGTGGTCGGGTGCATGTGCTCGGTGCGGGTCTTACCCGAAGGGTCGGTCAGCACCACCGAGGCGTGCACGGCGTCGTGCCCCTCGCGGAAGACCGTGGCCCGGATGGGGATGGCCTCGCCGACCGCCGCCTTGGCCGCGTACGCGCCGCCTTCGATGACCGGGGACACCTGGGTCACCGGAATGCGGCCGAACGGGGAGCCCGGCCCCGCCTGGGGGGAGGCTGCGTGCGCTGAGTCAGGGGTCGGCACTTCCGTGCCCGATGTGGTTGCCGTCACGCCAGTCAACCTATCGGCCAGTGCCCTCACCGTGCACGGGGAGTGTTCGATCCCTGGGAAACGGTTTCTCGGTTGGCGCCCGATCCACGGCCGGACCGCTAGGTTGTCCGGGTGCGTGCTATCCGTCGATTCACCGTCCGTCCTGTGCTCCCCGAGGTGCTGAAGCCGCTCGGCGATCTGGCCCGAAATCTCCGTTGGGCCTGGCACAGTGACACCCAAGATCTCTTCCGCTCCGTCGACCCGCAGTTGTGGGAGACGTCCGGTGGCGATCCCATCCAGTTGCTGGCCGACGTCCCCGTCGAGCGGCTGCAGCAACTGGCCTCCGACAAGAAGTTCCTCAAGAACCTGCGGGTGATCGAGGCCGACCTGGCCGACTACCTCACCGGCGACCTCTGGTACCAGGGGTACGCAGCGCGAGAACCCGATCGCCCCGAAGGGCATCGGCTACTTCTCGCCCGAGTTCGGCATCACCGAGGTGCTGCCGCAGTACTCCGGCGGGCTGGGGATCCTGGCCGGCGACCACCTCAAGGCGGCCAGCGACATCGGTGTCCCCATCATCGGCGTCGGCCTGCTCTACCGCCAGGGCTACTTCAAGCAGTCGCTCGACAACGCCGGCTGGCAGCAGGAGCGCTACCCGCTGATCGACCCGAACGCGCTGCCGCTGACCCAGCTGCACGGCGACGAGGGGCCGATCCGGGTCGAGGTGCCGCTGGGTGACCGCACCCTGCACGCGCAGGTCTGGATCGCCCAGGTCGGACGCGTCCCGCTGCTGCTGCTCGACTCCGACGTCGAGCAGAACGGCGGCTACGAGCGCGGCGTCACCGACCGGCTCTACGGCGGAGGCAGCGACCACCGTCTCGCCCAGGAGGTGCTGCTGGGCATCGGCGGCGTCCGCGCCATCCGTGCCTACTGCGCCGTCACCGGTGCGCCGGCCCCCGAGGTGTTCCACACCAACGAGGGCCATGCCGGCTTCCTCGGACTCGAGCGGATCCGCGAGTACATGAACACCGGGATGGACTTCGACACCGCCGCCGAGCGCACCCGCGCCGGTACGGTGTTCACCACCCACACCCCCGTCCCGGCCGGTATCGACCGGTTCGACCGCAGTCTGATCTCCCACCAGTTCAGCGGCTTCTCGCCGCTGCCGCTGGACCGGGTGCTCGATCTCGGCGCCGAGACCTACGAGGGCGGTGACTCGGGCAAGTTCAACATGGCCGTGATGGGGTTCCGGCTCGGTCAGCGGGCCAACGGCGTGTCGGTCCTGCACGGCTCCGTCTCGCGCGAGATGTTCCAGGGCCTCTGGTCGTCGTTCGACACCACCGAGGTGCCGATCACCTCGATCACCAATGGCGTTCACCACCCCACCTGGGTGCACCGCGACCTGCTCGCCCTGCTCGAAGCCCCCGGTGGCAGCTCGAGCGACACCGTGATCGACGGCTACGACTGGAACGCGTTGGTCGACGTCCCGAGTGCCGAGATCTGGGCGCTCAAGCGGCGGATGCGTACCGACCTGATCTCGATGACCCGCGAACGGCTGGCCGCCAGCTGCGCCAACCGCGGGCTCTCGGCCGAGTGGGTCTCCACCGTGCTCGACCCCGACGTCATCACCTTCGGCTTCGCTCGCCGGGTGCCCTCGTACAAGCGGCTCACGCTGATGCTGCGTGACCCGGCCCGGCTCAAGGCCCTGCTCACCGACAAGAAGCGGCCGATCCAGATCGTGATCGCCGGCAAGTCGCACCCCGCCGACGAGGGGGGTAAGGCGCTGATCCAGCAGATGGTGCAGTTCGCCGACGATCCGGCCGTCCGCGAGCGGATCGTGTTCCTGCCCGACTACGACATCTCGATGGCGAAGCCGCTCTATCCGGGAACCGACGTCTGGATGAACAACCCACTGCGCCCGTACGAGGCCTGCGGCACGTCCGGCATGAAGGCGGCGCTGAACGGCGCGGCCAACCTGTCGATCCGTGACGGCTGGTGGGACGAGTGGTATGAGCCCGCGTTCGGCTGGGAGATCCCCTCGGCCGAGGGCGTCGACAACGCCGATCAGCGCGACGACCTCGAGGCCAAGGCGCTCTATGAGATCATCGAGAACGAGATCGTGCCGCGGTTCTACGACGTGGACAAGAAGGGTCTGCCCGAGCGGTGGATCCAGATGATCCGCGAGACCGTCGCGGGACTCGGCCCGAAGGTGCTGGCGTCGCGGATGGTGCGTGACTACGTCACCAAGCTCTACGCCCCGGCCGCCGCTTCGGCGCTGGCCCTCGATGCCGCCGACGGCGGTGCGCAGGGTCTGGCCGAATGGAAGCACCGGGTCCGCCAGGCGTGGCCGGCCGTGCGGGTCGAGCACGTCGAGTCGCTCGGCGTCGACCAGGTCGAGGTCGGCACGCCGATCCACGTCAGCGCGCTCGTCCAGCTCGGCGACCTGACCCCGGACGACATCGAGGTCCAGCTGGTCACCGGTCGCGTCGGCGACGACGACCAGCTCTACGAGCCTCGGGTCAACCCGTTCCCGACCGGGACCGACGGCGAGGACGGCGTACGCCGTTACGAGAGCCTGGTCCAGGCCAAGCGTTCGGGCTCGATCGGCTACACGGTCCGGGTCGTCCCGCACCACCCGCTGCTGGTCAGCCAGGCCGAGATGGGCCTGGCCACGCTGCCGGCCGAAATCGCGGCGCCGCCGTCCGCCTGACGGTCGGCCCCAGGGACGTACGGACGGCCGGGCACCGCGGATCTCACCGATCCGTGGTGCCCGGCCGTCGTCGTTGTGGGGGTCGCCCCCCGATCGCCTTGCGGGTTCGGCGTCGGAGTGTCCACCCGCGAGGAGCGCCAGCGACGACCGGGTAGGCGGGGGTGTGGGGGTCGCCCCCCGATCGCCTTGCGGGTTCGGCGTCGGAGTGTCCACCCGCGAGGAGCGCCAGCGACGACCGGGTAGGCGGGGGTGTGGGGGTCGTCCCCCACATCAACAGAGCTCAGTCGACCTGGAGCACGACCACCGTGCGACCGGGGATGTACAGGCTGGTGCCGGCGGGGAGCTTCTCGTCGGGCAGTTCGCCATCGGTGCCGGTGTGGGCGACGACGGTGTAGACGTCGGCCCACGGACCGTCGGGTAGCTCGACCGACACCGGATCGGCGCCGCCGTGGAACCAGATCAGGAAGGCGGAGTCGGTCTCGCGATCCGGGTCGTCGTCGGCCAGGTAGATGCCCAGGGTCCGGCGGGTGCCGTCGTGCCAGTCGCCCTCGTTCATCTCCTCGAGACGACCGCCGAACCAGGCGACGTTCTTGCGTCCGGTGGGCAGACCCTCGGCGTCGAGCAGCGATTCGCCATGCCGGTACACCTCACGGCTCAGCATGGGGTTCTCGGCCCGCAGCCGGAGCAGCTTGCGGGTCAGTTCCTCCTGGTCGGACCAGGTGGTGACGGTGTCCCAGTGGATCCACGAGATGGGTGAGTCCTGGCAGTAGGCGTTGTTGTTGCCCTGCTGGGTGCGACCGATCTCGTCGCCCGCGGTGATCATCGGTGCACCGTTGGACAGGAGCAGCGTGGCCATCAGGTTGGCGGCCTGACGGTGCCGGAGTGCGTTGACGTGGGCCTGCTCGGTCTCGCCCTCGACGCCGCAGTTCCAGGAGCGGTTGTCATCGGTCCCGTCGCGGTTGGACTCGCCGTTGGCGCCGTTGTGCTTCACGTCGTAGGTGACCAGGTCGCGCATGGTGAAGCCGTCGTGGGCGGTGACGAAGTTGATCGAGGCCGAGGCGTCGCGACCCTCGCGGTCGAACAGATCGGGCGACCCGATCAGCCGCTGGGCCAGTTCGGCCACGCCATGGGTGTTGCCGCGCCAGAAGTCGCGGACGTAGTTGCGGAACCGGTCGTTCCATTCGCTCCAGCCCGGGCCGAAGCTGCCGACCTGGTAGCCGTACGGGCCCATGTCCCAGGGCTCGGCGATCAGCTTGACCCGGCTCAGCACCGGGTCGTCGTGCAAAGCCTTCTTGAAGGCGTGCTGCTGGTCGACGTGGTGCCGTTCGTTGCGGATCAGCGTCGTGACCAGGTCGAATCGGAATCCGTCCACCCCCATCTCGGTGACCCAGTAACGCAGCGAGTCGAGCACCATCCGCAGTACGCCCGGCTCGGAGGTGTCGACCGAGTTGCCGCAGCCGGTCACGTCGTAGTCGTTGCGCTGGTCGTCGGTCAGTCGGTAGTAGCCGAGGTGGTCGAGACCGCGGAACGACAGCGTCGGGCCTTCGTGGCCACCCTCGCCGGTGTGGTTGTAGACGACGTCGAGGATCACCTCGATGCCGGCGTCGTGCAGCGAGCTGACCATCTCCTTGAACTCACGGACCTGCTGGCCGAGCGTGCCGACCGATCCGTACGCCGAGTGCGGGGCGAAGAAGGCCAGTGAGTTGTAGCCCCAGTAGTTGGACAGGCCGCGGCTGATCAGGAAGGGCTCGGAGACGTAGTGGTGGACCGGCAGCAACTCGACCGCGGTGATGCCGAGATCGACGAGGTGCTGGACGACGGCCGGGTAGGCCATCCCCGCGTACGTTCCGCGCAGGTGCTCCGGCACAGCCGGGTGCAGCCGGGTGAAGCCTTTGACGTGGAGCTCGTAGAACACGCTCTCCGACATCGTCCGCGGGCGGGCGATCGGGCGCGGCGGCGGGCTGTCGGCGACGACCACGGCGAGCGGCACGGCGGCAAAAGAGTCGAGCGGGTCGGGTAGGTAGTTGGATTCCGGGGTGTGGTCCAGGATCGGGCCCGAGTAGTCGACCCCACCGGTCACCGCTCGCGCGTACGGATCGAGGAGCAGCTTGGCCGGGTTGAACCGGGCGCCCGAAGCGGGGTCCCACTCACCGTGCACCCGGTAGCCGTAGCGCTGGGCGGCTCCGACGCCCGGGACGTGCACAGTCCAGACACCGTTGTCACCGACAGTCATGTCGTAGTTCTTCTGCGTGCGGTCGTCGGCGACGAGCGCCAGTTCGACCCGGGTCGCGCGCGGTGCCCAGAGCCCGAACACCGTGCCGCCGTCGCGGATGTGCGCACCCAGGATCGAGGTGTCGGCCGGGACCGGCAGAGTCGTCTTCGTGGGCATCTGAGTGCGCCTTTGCTGGGTGTTGCTGGGTGACCACCCCGTGGGCACGAGGTGTGGCTCATTCTGCATCGAGTCCAGGACCATTGCAGAGGAGTCAACTCACTTCCGGAGCAGGTGGGGAAACTTGTTACCCGGAAGTAATGCCTGACCTTATCGTGATTGCGCCGCGTACAGTCCCGCTATGGAAACGGTGTGCCTCGAGGTCGACGACGGTGTGGCCACGATCCGGGTCGATCGACCGAAGCTGAATGCCCTCGATCGGGCGATTCAGTTGCGGCTGGGCGAGCTGGCCCAGGAGTGCGGCGGGCGGAGCGACATCGCCGCCGTCGTGCTGACCGGGGGCGAGCGGGTGTTCGCGGCCGGCGCCGACATCAAGCAGATGGTGACCATGACGGCCGCGGACATGCAGGAGCACGCCTTCGTGCTCCAGGGTGCTTTCGCCGCCGTGGCCCGGATCCCGCAGCCGGTCATCGCCGCGATCAGCGGCTACGCACTCGGGGCCGGTTGCGAGCTGGCGCTGTGCGCTGACGTCCGTTTCGCCGCCGAGGACGCTTTCCTGGGCCAACCCGAGATCAAGCTCGGCATCATCCCCGGCGCCGGCGGGACCCAGCGGCTGTCACGACTGATCGGTCCGAGTCGGGCCAAGGAGCTGATCCTCACCGGGCGGGTGGTCGACGCCGCCGAAGCGCTGGCTCTCGGTCTGGTCGACCGGGTGCTGCCGCCCGAGCAGGTTCAGCGGGCCGCTCAGGACTGGGCCCGGCAGTTCGTGCGTGGTCCGGCCGTCGCGCTGCGGGCAGCCAAGCGCTGTATCGACGACGGCATGGACCTCGACCTCGGCGCCGCCCTCGATCTGGAGCGAGCAGCTTTCGCCGACCTCTTCGCCACCGACGATCGGTTGATCGGGATGCAGGCCTTCATCGAGAAGCGGCGCCCCGACTTCACCGGGCGCTAGTGGGGCGTAGGCGAAGTGTCGCTTGACGTTGCGCGACGCGCTCGGGCGGGATCTTCACGCGACCACGCCACACGATCCCGACCAATCGCCGGGTTCCACGGCACGCGAGCGTCACGGGCGCGAGACTGACCCGGTGAACATCACCGATGTGCGTGAGCTGGGGACGATCGTGGGCGTCTTCGCCCATCCCGACGACGAGGCCTATCTGTGCGGCGGGATCATGGCGATGGCGATCGACGCCGGGTCCCGGGTCGTCTGTGTGACGGCCACCCGCGGTGAGCTCGGGGTCACCGACCCGGTGCGTTGGCCACCCGAGCAGCTGAGCGCGATCCGCGAGGCCGAGATGGCCGAGTGTCTCGCGATCCTCGGCGTACGCGAGCACCGCTGGCTCGACTACGCCGACGGGGGTTGCGCGGCGGTCGACCTCGGTGAGGGATCGGGTCGGATCGCCGACGTGCTGCGGGAGGTCCGCCCCGACACGGTGCTGACCTTCCCGCCCGACGGGCAGACCGGACACCCCGATCACATCGCCGTCCATCACTGGGCCGACGCCGCGGTCCGCGAGACCGGGATCGGGACCCTGCACGTGGTCGCCAACACCCAGAGCTGGCTCGAGGAGTTCCTCACCCAGATGGCCGAGCTGAACATCCTGATGGGGGCCCCGCCCGTCCCGTGGTCCTGGCCGTTGAGCATCGACCTGGCGCTACCGCCGGAGATCGTCGAGCGCAAGGATCGAGCGCTCGCCGCCCAGATCAGCCAGACCGAGTGGCTTCGGGAAGCGATGGGTCTCGAGGCCTACCAGCGGGTCTTCTCGACCGAGCGGTTCGGCCGCTACCCACCCGATCTGACCGTTGTTACTCGCAAGTAACCTGGAGCCGCCATCGACCAGAGAGCGAGACCAGTGAAGATCGTCGTCCCAGTCAAATACGTGCCCGATGCCACGGGGGATCGGTCCTTCGCCGACGATCTGACCGTCGACCGCGAGGCCGCCGACGGGCTGTTGTCCGAACTCGACGAGTACGCAGTCGAGCAGGCGTTGTTGATCGCCGACGAGGCGGACGACGTGGAGGTCATCGCGTTGACCATGGGGCCCGACGATGCCGCGGCCGCCATCAAGCGGGCGCTTCAGATGGGAGCGTCGGGGGGCATCCACGTCCTCGACGACGACTTGCACGGCTCCGACGCGCTGGCCACCTCCACCGTGCTGGCGGCGGCCATCGGCCGGGCGCAGCCCGATCTGGTGATCTGCGGGATGGCCTCGACCGACGGCTCCATGGGCGTCGTCCCGGTGATGGTCGCCGAGCGGCTCGGCTGGCCGGCCGTCACCCTGGGCAGCCGGCTCGAGGTCTCCGACCGCACCGCGACGATCCAGCGTGACACCGACACCGCCACCATCACCGTCGAGGCAACCCTCCCGGCCATCGTCAGCGTCACCGACCAGTCCGGTGAGGCACGCTACCCCTCGATGAAGGGCATCCTCGCGGCGAAGAAGAAGCCGGTCGAAGAACTGACGTTGGCCGATCTCGGCATCGATCCCGGATCGGTCGGGTTGGGCTCGGCCAGGACCCAGGTGGTGGAGGCGACCCCGCGGCCACCCAAGCAGGCCGGCACGGTGGTCGTCGACGATTCCGGCTCGGGGGCGGCGGCTCTCGCCGACTTCCTGACGGCCGGCAAGTACATCTGAGGAGCGGGCAGCATGAGTGAGGTTCTGGTTCTGGCCGACACGGTCGACGGCACGGTCGCCAAGCCGACCCTGGAGTTGTTGACGTTGGCTCGCCGGCTCGGCGATCCGGTGGCAGTGGTTTTCGCGGCCTCGGCCGACGACGTCGCCCCCCGGCTCGCTGAGTACGGCGCGTCGCGGGTGATCGTCGTCGACGACCCCGCGTTCGAGGAATTCCTGGTCGCGCCGAAGGCGGAGGCGCTGGCCCAGTTGGCCGAGTCCGGCACGGCGGCGGTGCTCATCAGCTCGAGCGCTGAGGGCAAGGAGATCGCGGGTCGGCTGGCGGTCAAGCTCGATTCGGGTCTGATCACCGACGCCACCGACATCGCGGCCGACGGGACCACGACCCAGTCGGTGTTCGCGGGCAACTACACGGTGCAGGCGAAGGTGACCCGCGGGATCCCCGTCATCACCGTCAAACCCAATGCGGCCACCCCCGAGGCGGCCGCTGGAGCCGGCACCGTCGAGCGGGTCGAGGTGACCCTCTCCGACGCGGCCAGGGGGGCGCGGATCGTGGCCCGCGAGCCCAAGCGGGCCAGCGGGCGGCCCGGGCTCAACGAGGCGTCCGTCGTCGTCTCCGGAGGCCGGGGGACCGGTGGCGATTTCGGTCCGGTCGAGCAGTTGGCCGATGCCCTGGGCGCAGCGGTCGGGGCGTCGCGCGCCGCCGTCGACTCCGGGTGGTATCCGCACGCCTACCAGGTCGGTCAGACCGGCAAGACCGTGTCGCCGCAGCTCTACGTGGCCGCCGGCATCTCCGGCGCGATCCAGCACCGGGCCGGGATGCAGACGTCCAAGGCCGTGCTCGCGATCAACAAAGACGGTGAGGCGCCGATCTTCGCGCTCGCCGATCTCGGCGTGATCGGTGACCTCCACGCGGTGCTGCCCGCGCTGGCTGAGGAGATCAAAATGCGCCGGGGCTGACGCGTACGCCGGCGTTGGCGTCATCGGCCACCCGCTTAGGGAACGGGACCTCGTGGTGATCGCCTCGGTGATGCGAATAACGTGTGCACAAGATACTTGTGCACAAGGTACCGTAGGTCAATCGGCGTGATGAGACGACGGACACATCGACCTTCGAGAGGGGCGGCCATGAGCGTCGGCACCGATGAGCGCGCCGAACGGGTGCTCGGCGATCTGCTCTGCTTCGATCTGTATTCGCTGTCCCGCGCCGTGACCGCCTCCTATCGCCCGGTCCTCGACCCGTACGGGCTGACCTATCCGCAGTACCTGGTCCTCGTGGTGCTGTCGCGGCTGGGTCCGAGCACCATCAAGGAGATCGGGCGGACCGCGCGGCTGGACCACGGGACGCTCACCCCGCTGCTGCGGCGGATGGCGGATCGCGATCTGGTCCGGCTCGAGCGGGCCCCGCGCGACGGGCGGTCGGTGACCGTGTCGCTCACCGCCCAGGGCGAGGCGCTGCGACCCGTCCTCCACGACGCGCAGTGTCGGTTGGGTGCGGTGCTCGGTCTGGGTGAACCTGAGCTGCAGAGCCTGCAACGCTCTCTGCACCAGCTCGCCGACCACCTCGACGACGTTGCGGCAGACTGAGCGCGTGACCACTCGGAGCTACCTCGATCACGCGGCCACCACGCCGATGGTCGACGAGGCCGTGGTGGCCATGACCCACCAGCTCACCCGGGTCGGCAACGCGTCCTCGCTGCACGGTTCCGGGCGCGCGGCACGGCGGGTGGTGGAGGAGTCCCGCGAGGCGATCGCCGCCCGGGTCGGCGCCCGTCCCGCCGAGGTCATCTTCACCTCGGGCGGGACCGAGGCGGACAATCTCGCGGTCAAGGGTGGTTTCTGGACCCAGGCCGGTCACGGTCGCGACGGCCTGGTGACCTCGTCCATCGAGCACCCCGCCGTCCATGATTCGGCCTCCTGGCTCGCCCACCACGCCGCCGCCAAGCTGGATCTGGTCTCGGTCGATCGGACCGGTCTGGTCGATCTGGACCAGCTCGATCAGCTGATCGGCGCGACGACCGCATTGGTGTCGGTGATGTGGGCCAACAACGAGGTCGGCAGTGTCCAACCCGTGGCCCGGATCGCCGAGCTGGCTCGCAGCCGCGGGGCGTTGGTACACAGCGACGCCGTACAGGCAGTCGCCCATCTCCCGGTCGACTTCGCCGCGAGCGGGCTCGACCTGCTCAGTTTCACCGCCCACAAGCTCGGCGGTCCGTGCGGGGTCGGCGCGCTGCTCGCCCGGCGGGAGGTCCGCTTGACCTCGGTGCAACACGGGGGCGGTCAGGAACGCGACGTCCGGTCGGGCACCCTCGACGTGGCCGCCATCGCCGGTTTCGCTGCCGCGGTCGAACTCGCGTACGAGCGACAGCAACAGGAGGCGGAGCGACTCCGGGTGCTGCGCGAGCGGCTGATCGACGGCGTGCGCGCGGTCATCCCCGACATGGTCCGACACGGGGCGGCCGCCGACCCGGGTGCCGGACTCCCCGGGGTGGCCAACCTCGGCCTGCCCGGCGCCCCCGCCGACGCCGTGATCATGCTGCTCGACGCGGCCGGAATCGACATCTCGGCCGGGTCGGCCTGTTCGGCCGGGGTGGCCCAGCCCAGCCATGTCCTGCTGGCCATGGGGTACGACGAGGCCGAGGCCCGCTCCTCGGTCCGGTTCTCCCTCGGTCATACGACGACCGAGGCCGATGTCGAACGGGCGCTCGCCGCGCTGCCCGACGCCGTCGGACGGGCTCGGGCCGCCGCCCGTTTCGCCTAAACTGGTCGGTCGATCACCACAGCCAAGGAAGGGAACCGCGATGCGTGTACTCGCCGCCATGTCCGGGGGAGTCGACTCCGCGGTCGCGGCCGCTCGCGCCGTCGATGCCGGCCACGAGGTGACGGGGGTGCACCTGGCCCTGTCGAAGAACCCGCAGTCCTTCCGCACCGGCGCCCGCGGTTGTTGCTCGAAGGAGGACGCCCACGATGCCCGGCGGGCCGCTGACGTGCTCGGCATCCCGTTCTACGTCTGGGATCTGTCCGACCGGTTCGCGGCCGACGTGGTCGAGGACTTCGTGGCCGAATACGCGGCCGGGCGCACCCCCAACCCGTGCGTGCGGTGCAACGAGAAGATCAAGTTCGCCGCCGTGCTCGAGCGTGGGGTTGCGCTCGGCTTCGACGCGGTGTGCACGGGGCACTACGCGCGGCTCGTCCGCGACGACCGCGGGGTGCAGCTGCACCGCTCGATCGACCCCGCCAAGGACCAGTCGTACGTGCTCGGGGTCTTGGACCAGCACCAGTTGCAGCGCTCGTTCTTCCCGCTCGGAGGTTCGCTCAAGACCGAGGTGCGGACGGAGGCGGCCGAACGCGGGCTCGCCGTCGCCGACAAGCCGGACAGCCACGACATCTGCTTCATCGCCGACGGCGACACGGCCGGATTCCTCAGCGGCCGGCTGGGCGAGACCCCGGGTGACATCGTCGACCGCGACGGCGTCAAGGTGGGCGAGCACGCGGGCAGCCACCGGTTCACGATCGGTCAGCGACGTGGGCTGAAGCTCGGCGTACCCGCGGCCGACGGGCAGCCGCGCTACGTCCTCGACATCACCCCGGTCACCAACACGGTCACCGTCGGCAGCCTCGAGGACCTCCGGGTCGACTCCATCGCCGGCATCCGGCCGACCTGGACCGAGGGACCGGTCGACGGGCCGTGGCACGGGTCAGTTCAGGTCCGGGCCCATGCCGCCCCGGTGTCCGCGCGGGTCCTGCTGTCGACCGATGGTCTGCAGGTCAGCCTCGACGAGCCGCTGACCGGCATCGCGCCCGGCCAGGCCGTGGTGCTGTACGACGACACCCGGGTGGTGGGGAGCGCGACGATCGCCTCGGCCGCATGAGCGACATCGCGCCGGTCCGCAGCACCGGGATCGGGTCCTTCCCGGGCACCGACATCGCCGACGCGCTCAAGATCGCGTTCGCCGAGTGCCCCGAGCTGCCCTATCTGCCCGAGTTGCCGAACCGCGGCGCGTACGGGCAGCTGATCGGGCGGTCGAGCGCCTTCCTGGCCGATCTGACCCTCGACCTGCAGCCGAGCGGGTGGCGGCTGGCCGGAGGTTCGGGCCGCGACCACCGACTGGCCCTCTCGACGTTGCGCGCGGATCTGGACCACCTGGAGGAACAGGCGCAGGGGTACGCGGGCGACTTCAAGATCTCGGTGGCCGGGCCGTGGACGCTGGTGGCCAGCGTCGAGCGGACCCGTGGCGATCGGCTGCTCGCCGACCACGGCGCCCGCCGATACCTGGCCGAATCGCTGGCCGAGGGCACCGGTCAGCTGCTCGACGAGCTCCGGCGTCGGCTGCCCGAGCTCCGGATCATCCTGCAGCTCGACGAACCCTCGTTGCCCGCCGTACTCGCCGGTCGAGTGCCGACCGCCAGCGGCTTCTCCCGGCACCGCGTCGTCGACCTCCCGGAGGCGTCGGCGGCCATCCGCGGTGTCGCCGAGGCGGCCGGTCGGCGGGGAGTCGCCACCTGGGTGCACTGCTGCGCCGCCGAGCCACCGATCGATCTGCTCGGTCGGAGCGCGGTCGAGGGTCTGCTCCTCGACATCGATCAGCTGACCAGCCGGGAATGGGACCTGATCGGTCCGGCCCTGGAAACCGGGCTGACGCTCGGTCTCGGCGTGGCACCGACCGGTGGCTCGCCGAATGCCGACCAGATCGCCCGGCGCACGCTCGCCCCGCTGCGCGCACTTCCGGTCGACCCGCAGCGTGCGGGTCAGCTCCTGGTTACTCCCGCCTGTGGACTCGGCTCGCGGACCCGGTCCGACGCGGTCGCCGTCCTCCGTGCTCTACGCGGCGCGGCCGACATCGTGACCGACCAACTCGCCGAGTGAGCGGGCGACCGGCACAATGACGGCCATGGACACGCACGAGCGCAACGAACTCCACCTCGGTCGGCGAGCAGCACGGTGATCAAGCAGTTGCGCATCCTGTCGACGGTGCTGCTGGCTTTCGCGATCGGTCAGGCGGGGCTCGGTTCGGGCTATCTCGACGACATCAAGCCGTTGCTGATCGCCCACGCCACCAATGCCTTCGCGGTGCTCGTCCTGACCATCTTGTCGGCGGTGCTCGGCTTCTACTACCGGCGGGCCGGAGGCCCGGCCTGGACCTTCTTCCTCCCGCTCGCCCTGGTGGTGATGGCCGGCATCCAGATCACCCTGGGATTCGCCGAGATCAAGGGCGGTCACGTCTTCTGGGGTGTCCTCTATCTCTGCACCGTCACGATCTTCTGCTCGTACTGCTGGCGGCTCCAGCCGATCACCCAGCGGAGCACAGCCACCCAGGCCTGATCACCGGCCTTCGTCGCGACCCGGAAAGTGTCGGAGCCGAGGGCTAAGGTCGTCGTCGTGGTCGAGAAGAACGACGTCGCTGCTGGTCCGTCGGTTGAGCAGTCCCAGGCGCAGGCCGAGGCTGCGCAACGCCACGCCCAGTTGACCGAGCAGCTCGACGAGGCGCGCTGGCGCTACCACGTCCTCGATGCGCCGACCCTCTCCGACGGTGAGTTCGACACGAGGATGCGGGAGCTGAATGCGCTCGAGGAGACCTACTCCGAGCTGCGCACCCCCGATTCGCCGACCCAGCAGGTGGGCGGACCACCGTCGACCACCTTCGCCCCGGTCGAGCATTTGCAGCGGCTGCTCAGCCTCGACAACGCCTTCAGCCGCGAGGAGCTCGACCGTTGGGCCGCCCGCGCGATCCGCGAGCTGGGCGAGACCCAGATCGCCGAGTCCGGCTATCTGTGCGAGCTCAAGGTCGACGGATTGGCGATCGACCTGGTGTATCAGGACGGTCGGTTGATCCAGGCCGCCACCCGTGGCGACGGCCGGTTCGGCGAGGACGTCACCGCCAACGTCAAGACCATCACGTCGGTGCCCCCACGCCTGACCGGAGCCGACGTCCCGAAGACGCTCGAGGTGCGGGGCGAGATCTTCTTCGCCGTGGCCGCGTTCGCCGCACTGAACGAGTCGCTGGTGGCCGACGGCAAGGCGCCGTTCGCGAATCCGCGCAACGCGGCCGCCGGGTCGCTGCGGCAGAAGGACCCGCGGGTCACCGCGACCCGGCAGCTCGGCTTCGTCAGCCACGGGATCGGGGTCTTGGACGGCCAGACCCTGGACCGGCTGTCCGACGGTTACGAGGCGCTCGCCCGCTGGGGTCTGCCCGTCAGTCCGCACCGGAAGCTGGTGGGCGATCTGGACGGGGTGTGGAGCTACGTCCTGCACTTCGGTGAGCACCGGCACTCGGTCGAGCACGAGATCGACGGTGTGGTGGTCAAGCTCGACGGGCGGACCGTGCAGGACCAGCTCGGTTCGACCTCGCGCGCGCCACGCTGGGCGATCGCCTACAAGTATCCGCCGGAGGAGGTGACCACCACGCTGCTCGACATCCAGGTCAACGTCGGGCGGACCGGTCGGGTGACGCCGTTCGGCCTGATGGAGCCGGTGTTGGTGGCCGGATCGACGGTCGGGATGGCCACCCTGCACAACGCCAGCGAAGTGGTCCGCAAGGGCGTACTCATCGGCGACACGGTCGTGCTCCGCAAGGCCGGCGACGTGATCCCCGAGATCGTCGGTCCGGTGGTGGATCTGCGCGACGGCACCGAACGGGCGTTCGTGATGCCCACGCACTGCCCGGCCTGTGGGGTCGAGCTGCGCCCGGAGAAGGAGGGTGACGCCGATCTGCGGTGCCCGAACACCCGTTCCTGCCCGGCTCAGCTGCGCGAGCGGTTGTTCCACGTGGCCAGCCGTCAGGCGCTCGACATCGAGGTGCTGGGCTATCAGTCCGGGCAGGCTCTGCTCGATGCCGGACTGCTCGGCGACGAGGGGGATCTGTTCACCCTCACCGCCGAGAAACTGGCTTCGGCTCCGTTCTTCACCACCAAGGACGGCCGGTTGTCGGCCAACGGGACCAAGTTGCTGGCCAACCTGGAGGCGGCGAAGACCCGGCCGTTGGACAAGTTCCTGGTCGCCTTGTCGATCCGCCACATCGGCAAGGGGGTCGCGCCCGATGTCGCCGCGGCGTTCGGCGACATCGATCGGTTGGCGAATGCGTCGGCCGAGGAGTTGGCGGCGGTCGACGGGATCGGACCCACGTTGGCCACCGCCATCGCCGACTGGTTCAGTGTCGACTGGCACCGGGCCATCGTCGAGAAGTGGCAGGCCGCAGGCTGTGTGATGCGCGACGAGCCGAAGGAGCGGCGCGACCAGACCCTGGCCGGTCTGTCGGTCGTGGTCACCGGGTCGCTCGAGGGTTACACCCGCGACAGCGCTGCGGAGGCGGTCACCTCGCGCGGGGGCAAGGTGGCGGGATCCGTGTCGAAGAAGACGTCGTTCGTCGTGGTGGGGGAGTCCCCGGGCTCGAAGGCCGACAAGGCGGTGCAGCTCAAGGTGCCGGTGCTCAGCGGGGTGGCGGCCTTCGAGGTGCTGCTCGACTCGGGCCCGGAGGCGGCGGAGAAGATCGCCACCCGCGGGGCGTGACTCAGCCCGTCCCGCCGGTGAGGACCGGGCCGAGCCCGATGAACTGCTCGTCCTGGCCGATCCCGAAGCCCCAGCTGCCGGTCATCGCGTGATAGACGTACCAGCCGAGCAGGAAGATCGCCACCATGGCGCCGAGCAGGGCCAGGCCGACCCAGATCCGCATCCGACGCTTCTGCTTGGTGCTGGGGACCTGATCCGGGCCCCATTCGCCGATCTTCGGCTGGACCCGCGGGGGCGTGGCCCCGTTCAGGTTCAGATTCGAGAAGATCTTCGGCACAGCGGCCACTGTAGTCGGCGAGCCGGTTGAACCGGCGCGGTTCCGGTCACCACAACGCGACGCTGTCGACCCCGAGGGCGATCAGCACGAAGCGGACGAGGCGACCGGCCAGCACGACCAGGCCGAACCAGTGCAGGCGCATCCGGGTCGCGCCGGCCAGCAGGGCCACGGCGTAGAGGGGCGGGAAGCCGAGGACGGCGGACAGGGCGACGATGGGCAGTCCCCAACGCTTGCGGCCGATCAAGCCGAGCAGGGTCACGATCCACGACCGGACCCGGCGGCGCAACGGTCCGGCCGGGGTGGCGACGGCAACGGCGCGGCGCTCGCGGAAGACCCGGGACTGGCGGCCGCGGCGTACGCCGAGGAAGAGCAGGATCTTGCCGAGAGTCTGGCCGAGCGAGACGCCCACGGCAACCGGGACGGCACCGGCCAGCGCGGACACCTGCGAGGCGACCACGTAGGCCTCGGCGTTGGCGGGCGGGAAGATCGCGGAGAGCGTGCCGTAACCGACGGAGGTGAAGAGCGCCGCGACCTCGGCCCACCCGATCACCGGCATGGGCCGACCGTACCCAACCCGGCCCGCTGCGCGACCGGGGCGGTTACGTGACCAGGCCGGCCAGGTGGTGCAACCGGGCGATCTCGGAATCCATGAAGGCGGGGCCGCCGAGACGTCCGATGACGATGGTCCGATTCTGGGTCACCGGGGTGATGACGACGGTGGTCTCGCCCCAGCCGCGGATCCAGCCAGACGGGAGTTCCACCCGGTGGGTGGCGTCGAAAGGTGCGAAGTGACCGGCCGACTCGGGGGTCAGATCGGGGGCCAGCGTGGTGGAGAACGTGGGCTCCGGGCCGTTCGGTCCGATTGAGATCAGCGCGGCCCAGTGGGATCGGAAGACCACCGGACAGAGCGAGACCAGGGTTTCGGCCGCGTGCTCGGGCTCGGCGGTCATCCGCTCGAGTGCTTCGAGGTCGGACTGCAGGCCACCCCCCTCGGGATAGCGTGAGATCCATTCGACGCTGACGTCGCTGAGGTTCTGGCAGGCGGTCACCAGGGTCTCCGGCAGCTGATTGGGTGGAAGATCGACGATGAAGTCGTCGACGACCCAGCCGTCGCGTTTCTCGACGATCTCGACGGCGTTGATGTCACCACCCACCCCACCCATGGCGGTGGCGACCGAACCCAGGGAACCCGGGCGGTCAGGCAGGGTGACGCGCAGCAAGAACACTCTGCACATTCTCCTCTCGGGGCGTTTCCAGCGTGTTTCGACTCAGTCTCACACCGGATACTCCTCGTATGACCCGCGAGGGTGAGGTGAAAGCCTAGTGGTGTGCCCCGTTTCGAGCCGTTCCGTGCCTTACGTTATGCGACCGCCGATCTGAGCGAGGTGATCGCACCGCCCTACGACGTGCTCAGCGACGCCGACGTCGACGCACTCGCGCAGCAGTCCGATCACAACATCGTGCACATCGACGTGCCGCGGGGTGGCCACGACCGGTACGCGCAGGCCGGGGTCACGCTGGCCCGCTGGATCCGCGACGCCGTGCTGGTGGCCGACGAGACGCCGAGCTTCACGCTGTACCGGATGCGTTTCGTCGACGACGCCGGCCGGCCCCGCGATATCGCCGGAGTGCTCGGCGGACTCGAGGTCGTCGACGAGGCGGCCGGAGGCGTCCTCCCGCACGAACGGACCACGCCGAAAGCGTCGACCGATCGGCTCGACCTGACCCGGGCGACGGCGGCGAACCTGTCGCCGGTGTGGGGACTGTCGCTGGCCGCGGGGTTGACGGCGTTGCTGGCCGAGCCCGGCGAACTGGTCGGTTCGGTCACCGACGACGGGGTCGAGCACCGGGTCGAGCGGATCAGTGACCCGGCCCGGATCGCAGCCATCCAGCACGTGCTGGCCGCCGACGACGTGCTGATCGCGGACGGCCACCACCGGTACGCGATCAGCCGGACCTACCGTGACGAAATCCGCGCGGAGACCGGCCGGCACGACACCGCCGCCGAGCTGACGCTCGCCTTCGTCAACGAGTTGGTCGCCGACCAGCTGAGCGTGTCCGCGATCCACCGGCTCTATACCGAGGTGACCCTGGCCGAGCTCACCGTCGCGCTCGAGCGCTCGTTCACGATCGTGCCGTACGACCGGCCCAGCGAGCAGACGCTGGCGGACATGGTGTCCGAGGGGTTCCTGGTCCTGGTCGGGCCCGGTGCGTCTTTCCGACTCGACCCGAGACCCGGTGCCTTCGACGGCGTACGCGCGTTGGACGGCGCGTGGTTGGAGACGGCGCTGGCCGATCTGGCGGCAACGGTCAGCTATCAGCACGGGCTGGACGAGACGCTGGCCGCGGTGGACGAGGAACGGGCCGACGCGGCGATCCTGATCCGGCCGGTCGGGGTGGCCGAGATCGAGAGGACGGCGCGGGAGGGGATGCTGATGCCGCCCAAGTCGACCTTCTTCGCCCCCAAGCTGAAGACCGGGTTCGTGATCCGTCCGTTGGACTGACCGGGAAGGTCACCCGTCCAGGAAGGCGACCAGGCACGCCAGGAAGGCATCGGGTGCGCGGGTGTGGACCAGATGACCGGCGTCGACGGTCTCGAGCCGGCCGTCGGGCAGCAGATCGGCGAGGTCGGCGAGCTGGTCCTGCGGGACCGGGCTGGTCGCCGGGGCGATCGGGCATCGACGGCGTACGCGGGCGGAGCAGCCCCACGTCCTCCAGCACCAACCGTCGGACCCGGTCTGGTCGCTCGGCCGCGACGCGACACGCCACCAATCCGCCCAGCGAATGGCCGACCAGATCGACCGGTGCGGACGGCAGGGTGTCGAGCAGACCGACGACATCGGTCGCCATCGCGGCGATCGAGTAGCGGCCGGGCCAGTCACTGACCCCGTGTCCGCGCAGGTTCACCGCGATCACCGTCCGCGTCGCCGACAGCCCTTCCGCGATGACGTCCCAGTCCTCGGCGGTGGCCGCGGTGCCGGGGAGCAGCAGCACCGGTGGCGCGAGGTCGGCCCCGGGCCGATCGGATCCGAAGAGCGAGCGTCACCTCGCCGACCCCGACGCGCACAGTGGAGATCATCGACCCAGTCTGGCCCGGTTGGCCGCCGGCTTCCAGACCCGCTCCGCCGACGGGGTCGCCAGGCGGCGCCCCATTAGGATGACCGGGTGCCTTTGACCCCTGAAGACGTCGCCGGGCTGGCCCGGCTGGCCCGGATCGAGCTGACCGCGGAGGAGATCGCCCACCTCGCTCCGCAGTTGGACGTGATCCTGGAGTCGGTCGCGCAGGTCTCCGAGGTCGCCGCGAGTGACATCGCACCCACCTCGCACGCCTTGGCGCTCACCAATGTCTTCCGGGCCGACGAGGTCCGCCCGTCGCTCTCGCGCGACGCCGTGCTGGCCGGTGCGCCGGCGTCGGAGCAGGACCGGTTCCGGGTGCCGCAGATCCTCGGGGAGGAAGCATGATCGAGGAAACGGCCGCCGCGCTCGCCGCGCAGATCGCCTCCGGCCAGACCAGCTCGGTCGCCGTCACCCAGGCCCATCTCGACCGGATCGCCGCGGTCGAGCCGCGGGTGCACGCCTTCCTGCACGTCGACGGGACGCGGGCGCTCGAACAGGCCGCCGCGGTCGACGCGAAGATCGCGGCGGGGAAGACCGTCGGCCCACTTGCCGGGGTCCCTCTCGCGCTCAAGGACGTGTTGACCTACGCCGGAGCGCCGACCACCTGCGGCTCGAAGATCCTGCAGAACTGGATCCCGCCGTACGACTCGACGACCACCCGCCGGTTGCTCGACGCCGACATCGTGATCCTCGGCAAGACCAACATGGACGAGTTCGCCATGGGTTCCTCGACCGAGAACTCCGCGTACGGGCCGACCCACAACCCGTGGGACCTGACCCGGATCCCGGGCGGCTCGGGCGGTGGATCCAGTGCGGCGCTGGCCGCGTTCGAGGCCCCACTCGCCATCGGCACCGACACCGGCGGCTCGATCCGGCAGCCCGCCTCGGTCACCGGGACGGTCGGGGTCAAGCCCACCTATGGCGCGACCTCGCGCTACGGCCTGGTGGCCATGGCCTCCAGCCTCGACCAGGTCGGCCCGTGCGCGCGTACGGTGCTCGACGCAGCGCTGCTGCACCAGGTCATCGCCGGTCACGACCCGCTGGACTCGACCTCGATCGACGCGCCGGTGCCGGACGTCGTCGGCGCCGCCCGCTCGGGCGACGTCCGCGGGATGACGATCGGCGTGGTCCGCGAACTGTCCGGCGAGGGCTATCAACCGGGTGTCGAACAACGCTTCCACGAGGCGGTCGAGATCCTGGCCGGGCTCGGGGCCGACGTGGTCGAGGTGTCGTGCCCGCACTTCGTCTACGCACTCCCGACGTATTACCTGATCATGCCGAGCGAGGTGTCCTCCAACCTGGCGAAGTTCGACGCCATGCGCTTCGGTCTGCGGATCGACCAAGGCGGGACGAGCGCCGAGCAGGTGATGGCCGCGACCCGCGAGGCCGGCTTCGGCGCGGAGGTCAAGCGTCGCATCATCATCGGCACGTACGCGCTGTCCAGCGGCTACTACGACGCCTACTACGGCCAGGCGCAGAAGGTCCGCACCCTGATCAGCCAGGACTTCGACCGGGCGTTCGGCTCGGTCGACGTCCTCGTCTCGCCGTCCACCCCGACCACCGCGTTCCCGATCGGGGAGAAGGTCGACGACCCGCTCGCGATGTACCTGAATGACCTCTGCACCATCCCGTCCAACCTCGCCGGCAACGCCAGCGCGTCGTTCCCGGCCGGTCTGTCGCCCGACGACGGACTGCCGGTCGGTTTTCAGGTGATGGCACCGCCGCTGGCCGACGACCGGCTGTACCGGGTCGGCGCCGCCCTCGAGCGGGAACTGCAGTCCCGTTGGGGCGGTTCGTTGCTGGACAAGATCCCGATCCTGGAGGTGTCGGCATGAGGGTGTCGTTCGGTCGCGCTCCGCGCTCCGGGGTCTCGAGCTCCGCCGTGTCTCGGTCGTTCGTCGCGGTTCGGACCGACGAAAAGCGTGTCGGCCCTCACCACTCCTGCACTCCCGAGAGGCTCCGCTCATGACCGTGTCGTTCGGTCGCGCTCCGCGCTCCGGGGTCTCGAGCTCCGCCGTGTCTCGGTCGTTCGTCGCGGTTCGGACCGACGAAAAGCGTGTCGGCCCTCACCACTCCTGCACTCCCGAGAGGCTCCGCTCATGACCGTGTCGTTCGGTCGCGCTCCGCGCTCCGGGGTCCCGAGCTCCGCCGTGTCTCGGTCGTTCGTCGCGGTTCGGACCGACGAAAAGCGTGTCGGCCCTCACCACTCCTGCACTCCCGAGAGGCTCCGCTCATGACCGTGCCCGTCCTGTCCTACGAGGACGCGCTGGCCGCCTTCGACCCGGTGCTCGGGCTCGAGGTGCACGTCGAGCTCAACACCGCGTCGAAGATGTTCTGCGGCTGCTCGACCGTCTTCGGCGCCGAGCCGAACACCCAGACCTGCCCGGTGTGCCTCGGGCTCCCGGGCGCGCTCCCGGTGGTCAACGCCAAGGCCATCGAGTCGGCGATCCGGATCGGTCTGGCCCTCAACTGCTCGATCGCGGAGTGGTGCCGGTTCGCCCGGAAGAACTACTTCTACCCGGACATGCCGAAGAACTACCAGATCAGCCAGTACGACGAGCCCATCGCGTACGACGGCTGGGCCGAGGTCGAGGTCGAGGGCAAGACCTACCGGATCGGCATCGAGCGCGCCCACATGGAGGAGGACACCGGGAAGTCGCTGCACGTCGGCGGTGCCACCGGTCGGATCCACGGGGCCGATTACTCGCTGCTCGACTACAACCGCTCCGGCGTGCCGCTGATCGAGATCGTCACCAAACCGATCGAGGGCGCCGGTGACAAGGCACCGGAGGTGGCCCGGGCGTACGTGTCGATGTTGCGCGATCTGCTGCGGGCGCTCGGTGTCTCCGACGTGCGGATGGAACAGGGCTCGCTACGGTGTGACGCCAATGTCTCGCTGCGCTCGAGCCGGGATGTGCCGTTCGGCACCCGGACCGAGACCAAGAACGTCAACTCGTTGCGCAGCGTCGAACGGTCGGTGCGCTACGAGATCACCCGGCAGGCCGCCGTGCTGACCGACGGCGGGACGATCAAGCAGGAGACCCGGCACTGGCAGGAGGCCAGCGGCACGACCGCGGCCGGTCGGAGCAAGGAGCAGGCCGAGGAGTACCGCTACTTTCCCGATCCCGACCTGGTCCCGGTCGCACCGGCACGCGGCTGGGTCGAGGAATTGCGTGGCACGCTGCCCGAACCGCCCGCCGATCGGCTCAAGCGGCTGAGTGCGGAGTGGGGCTTCTCCGAGATGGAGTTGCGCGACGTGGTCAGCGCCGGGGCGATCGACGTCATCGAGGCCACGGTCGCCGCCGGCGCCTCGGCGCAGTCGGCGCGCAAGTGGTGGCTGACCGAGGTCACCCGTTCGGCGAACGAGCAGGGCGTCGAGCTGGCCGACGCCGGGATCACCCCGGCCCAGATCGCCGAGGTCCAGGCCCTGGTCGAGGCCAAGACGGTCAACGACAAGCTCGCCCGCTCGGTCATCGAAGGTGTCCTGGCCGGCGAGGGATCACCCGCCGAGGTGGTCGAGCGCCGCGGGCTGGCGCTGGTCTTCGACGACGGCGCCCTCGGCGCGGCCGTCGATCAGGTGCTCGCCGCCAACCCCGACATCGCCGCCAAGATCGCCGACGGCAAGGTCCAGGCCGCCGGCGCCCTGATCGGTCAGGTGATGAAGGCCATGCGCGGCCAGGCCGACGCCGCCCGCGTACGCGAGCTGATCATGCAAAAGGTCACCGGCTGACGGTCCTGCGGGTGAGGGCGATGTCGACGATGCGCTGGGTGACCACGAGCAGGGTGACGATGCGATGATCCCCGGATACGGCTGGGAACGCGAGCTGCAGCCCGATGAGGCGCGCGACCAGCAGGGGGGAGACGCCTGGTGGCCAGCAGGGCCGATCATCCATCGAGAACCTCTCGACGAAGTTATTCGCGGAAAGTGCTGCCCGGGCGGCGCAGGGCCGTCCAGAGCAGGAAGACGCCGAGGACCAGGGTGCCCACGCCGATGGCCAGCCAGGTCGAGCTTCCGGTCATGAAGCTGCCGCCGATCAGCCCGGCGCCCTGACCGATCCACAGCGCCCCGATCGCGAGCGCGATCACGCCCAGCACGATGAGCACGATCCGTGGTGCCTTCGATGTCATTCCGCCTCCTGGTTTCGCTGCGAGCTTGGCACAGACCCCAAGCACACACGGCGAGTGCGCGCCGATGCGGCCCGTCCGGGGGCAATCGGCCGCATCAGCGCGCAGTCGATTCGACAAGCGCGATCCATTCCGGGCTGGAGTGGGGCGGGGCGCCCCCGTGCTCCAGAATCGTGCGGTAAGCCCGCAGCAGCAGGTCCGGTCGGCCGCTCTACGGGCCAGCCGTACGTGGCGACCTCGGGCGGGGCGGGAGCAGCGCCGGAGCTCGTCCGCGGTGGTGTGCCCGTGCCGCACCAACCAGTCACCGGCAGCGACCAGATCGACGAGATCCAGATCAGCCGCGGCCATCACGAAGGCGCGCTCCGGCTCGACCATCCCCGAGCGCGACGCGGCCGGACTCGAGGTACGGATGACCCCGTCGGAGCACGCCCAGCCAGGTAGACGCCCGCCTGAACACGGGTCACCCGCCGACCCTCCAACACCCCACGGCCGGTTCCGGCAGCGATCGCCTGGGCGGCGGAAGGGTCGCCCAAGCGGCCCGGCAGCTCCATCTGTTCAGGGTGCGGCTGAACCGGAAGGTCTCCGGAGTTATCCACAGGCGATTCGCGGCACCCCCACGCCCTCCACGTCGAATGCGTGGCGCTCCGGCCCGGACTACCGGCGCTGGTCCAGCGGGTACCGGGCACCCGCCGCGGATGAACGGCATCTCCGCGCGGGCCGGGCCAGCAGCGGGACCCATCAGCACGGGGTGACCACCGCGGACCAGCAGTCCTAGCTCCGGGGGAGTGGCGCGACCGATAGCTCGAGCGTCCGGCCGAGGAAGTCGAGCAACCGGTTGATCAGCTCGAGCCTCGAGTCGGCCCGGCGATACTCGTGCCCCTCGCCGGGCAGCTCCAGGTACTCGACCGGCCGGTCGAGCGCTTCGAGGGCGGCGACGATCTGGGTGGCTTCGCCGAGCGGGACGTTGGTGTCCAGCTCGCCGTGCACGACCAGCAGCGGCACCTCGATGTTGGCCGCCAGCCGCAGTGGTGACAGCGCCTCGAGCAACGCGCGATCGTGGACGGGATGGCCGTACTTCGGATAGGCGGCCTCGCCGATCCATGGTTCGGTGTCGCGGTAGAAGGTCAGCAGGTCCGACATCCCGCAGATGTCGACTCCGCAGCTGAACGCGCCGGGGGTGAAGGCCAGCATCGCCAGCGTGACGTAGCCGCCGTACGAGCGGCCGGTGACCGCGATCCGCCCCGGTTCGGCCAGACCGAGATCGAGCAGGAAATCGCGGGCGGCGAGGACGTCGTCGAACGCGCCGCGCCGACCGTGGACGTCGTCGGCGTGCACGAAGGTCCGGCCGAAGCCCGATGAGCCGCGGATGTTGGGGGCGAAGACGGTGATGCCGGCCGCCACCATGGCCTGGTGCTGTGGGCTGAACACCGGGCGCTCCTGTGCCTCGGGTCCGCCGTGCAGGCTGAGCATGGCCGGCCCCGGCCCGAACATCGCCTTCGGTCGGTAGAGCCAGCCGGTCAGCGGCAGACCGTCGCGTCCGATGAAGAACTCACATGTCGGGGTGACCAGGTCGAGCTCGGGCAGCGGCGGGGCGGCGGTGGCCCGTGTCCAGACCATCGAGGCCACGTCGAGCGTCCACAGCTCGCGCGGTCGGAGCGGACCCTCCACGCAGATCAGGACCGTCGAGCCGTCGCGCGACAGCAACGCCCCGTTGACCACCAGCCCGTCGAGTTCGGGCAACACCCGGCCACGCGCGTCGCGGACGTCGTAGAGCTCGAGCTCGCTGCCCTCCGCCGGCCGTGTTCCAGACCAGCAGCAGCGTGGTCCCCGCGTCGTCGGCGTCCAGCCACTCGAGCTCGCCGTCGTCGCGTGGGGCCAGCACGCCCGAGCCGCTGCGTCGACCGTTCGGGCCGAGCGGTGTGGCGACCAGTTGACGGCGGGGCAGGCCGGCGTCGGTGACCAGGTAGGCGACCTGGGCCTTGCCGTCGTCGATCTCGGGTCGGATGATCGCCCGCTCGGTCGAGCCGCGACCGGGGTGGGACAGCAGCGGATGGTCGGCATCACGGATCCGGTCGACCACCACGCAGAACTGCTCGCCGCGTCGCCCGTCCTTGACGATGACGAACTCCTCGTCGGCCGACAGGTCGAGCACCGAGATCAGCTCACCCGACGCCAACGGGGTCAGCTCACCGGTCGCCGGGTCGGCCAGCCGGCTCTCTGTCGGCTCACCCTCGGCGCCCGGGATGATGACGACCACCCGGTGCCCGCTGCGGGTCCACGGACCCAGCTCGGCGTGCTGGTCGGGTCCGCCGGCGATCCGCCGCGCGTCACGTCCGTCGGGTCGCACGACCCAGACCTGGGTGCGTACGCCGCCGTCGGTGGCCAGTCGGCAGGCCAACCAGGCCCCGTCGGCCGACCAGCTGACCTCGACCGCGGGATCGTCGGCAACCGGGACCAGGTGCGGTTGCGGGTCGGGCGTTTCGGCGCTCGGCAGATCCTGCACCCAGACCGCCGGCGCGCCGCTGCGGTCGCTCAGGAAGGCGATCCGGTCGCACTCCGGCGACAGGGTCGGCCCCCAGCTTCCCCACGCCCCGACCAGCAGGGCGGCGATCTCGGTCGGATCGCTGGGGTTGGGGCGGGACGGGACCGGCACGCGGTCAGCCGACATGGTGATGCTGCAGCCACATCTCGAGCAGGGCCAGCTGCCACAGTGCATTCGAGCCGAGCGTGGTGCGGGTGGTGTTCGGATCGGCGAGCATGGTGTCGACCGCGGGCGCGTGGAACAGCCCGCGGCGCCGGGCCGCCGGATCGGTCAGCGCCTCGCGGACCCGCTCCAGATACGGTCCGTCGAGCTGCCGGATGGCCGGCACGGGGAAGTAGCCCTTGGTCCGGTCGATCACCTCGTCGGGAACGACGCCACGGCTGGCCCGCTTGAGCACGCCCTTGCCCCCGTCGGCCAGCTTGAGCGCCGGCGGGATCCGACCGGCCAGCTCGACGAACTCGTGGTCCAGGAACGGCACCCGGGCCTCGAGCCCCCAGGCCATGGTCATGTTGTCGACCCGCTTCACCGGGTCGTCGACCAGCATCACCGTGGTGTCGTTGCGCAGAGCCGCGTCGACCGCGGTCGCAGCGCCGGGTCGTCCGAAGCCCTCGGTGATGAAGGCCGTGGGGGCGTCGTGATCGATCAGCCAGTCGGGCTCGAGCAGCGACCCCATGGCCGACCAGCGACGGTCGAAGAAGACCTCCGCGTACGCCTCGACCGCCTGATCGCGGTCGACGCCGGCCAGCGGGGGATACCAGTCGTAGCCGCCGAGCACCTCGTCGGCGCCCTGCCCGGACTGGACGACCTTGACGCTGGCCGACACATCCTGGCTGAGCAGATAGAAGGCCACACAGTCGTGGCTGACCATCGGCTCGCTCATCGCCGCGACCGTCGCGTCGATGCCCGGCAGCAGGCGGGAGCTGTCGATCCGGATCCGGTGGTGGTCGGTGCCGAAGCGCTTGGCGATCAGGGTCGAGTACTCGAACTCGTCGCCCGACTCACCACCGGCCGAGTCGAAGCCGATGCTGAAGGTCTGGAGATCCCGCTGTCCGGCCTCGGCCAGCAGGGCGACGACCAACGAGGAGTCGATGCCGCCGGACAGCAGCACCCCCACCGGGACGTCGGCGACCATCCGCCGGTCGACCGCGGTGCGCAGCGAGGCGAGCAGAGCCTCCTGCCAGTCCTGGTCGGACCAGTCGGCGCGATCGGGGTCGGGGGCGAACTCCGGCGACCAGTAGCAGTGGTCGCTGAACTCGCCGGTCGGCTCGACCACCCGGACGGTCGCCGGCGGCAGCTTGCGGATCCCGCTCAGGATGGTCCGCGGCGCGGGGACCACCGAGTGGAACGACATGTAGAAGGCCAGCGCGGTGCGATCGATCGAGGTGTCGCTGCCGCCGCCCTTCAGCAGCGCGGGCAGCGAGGAGGCGAACCGCAACCGCTCGGCGGTCTGGTCGAGGTAGAGCGGCTTGATCCCCAGCCGGTCGCGACCGAGCACCAGACGCCCGGTGGCGTGCTCGAAGATCGCGAAGGCGAACATGCCGAGGAAGCGGTCGACGCAGCCGGTGCCCCAGTGCGCGTACGCCTTGAGGATGACCTCGGAATCGGAGTGCGAGAAGAAGCGGTGACCGGCGGTGCTCAGCTCGGCCCGCAGCGCCTCGTAGTTGTAGATGCAGCCGTTGAACACCAGCGTCAGCCCGAGATCGGGGTCGATCATCGGTTGCGCGCCGCACTCGGACAGATCGATGATCGACAGCCGTCGGTGACCGAGCGCGATCGGTCCCCGCGCCCAGATCCCGCTGCCGTCCGGTCCGCGTGGAGCCAGGGCCTCGGTGATCCGGGTGACCGCGCCGACGTCGGCGAACTCCCCGTCGAACCGCAGTTCCCCACTCAGCCCGCACATGGTGAACTCACCCGCTCGCGCCCGGTCGGACCTGGGGAGGGTGCCAGGGCGGTGTCGCGGCCGCTGGGGGTGGTCATGCCTCATCCTCGCCGATGATCCAGGTGTCCTTGGCGCCGCCGCCCCGCGAGGAGTTGACGACCAGGCTGCCGGCCGGGGCGACCCGGGTCAGCGCCAGGGGGGCCAGCTCGCTCTCGTCCGGGTCCGGTTCCGGTCAGGTAGACGAAGGCCCGCAGATCGACGTGCCGGGGCTGCAGCCGGGTCCCGGACAGGGTCGGGTGCGACGACAGCGCGACCACCTCCTGTGCCACCCACCCGGCCGGGTTGGCGGCGATCTCGGCGCGGCGGGCCGCCACCTCGGCGGCCGAGGAGTCCGGTCCGATCATCACCCCGGCGCCGCCGTGCCCGTCGACCGGTTTGGTGACCAGCTCGCCGACCCGGTCGAGGACGATCCCCGCCTCGGTCGCGTCGCCGGTGCGGTAGGTCGGCACCGACTCCAGGCTCGGACGTTCGCCGAGGTAGTAGTTGATCAGCTCGGGCAGATAGCAGTACATGGCCTTGTCGTCGGCCACGCCGTTACCCGGGGCATTGGCCAGCCGGACCCCGCCCGCCACCGCGACCTCGAAGATCTCCGCCCCGATCGGCCGGCGGCCGTCGGTCAGATCGACCAGCTCGCCGTCGAGGCGGAGATAGAGCGCGTCGAGTCGTCCGACCCGGTCGTGCACCTCGTCGCCGACCACGCTCAGATCACCCGGGACGACCAGCTGCAGCCCGCCGCGTTCAGCGAGCAGCTCGTGCTCGTACCAGGCGGCCGTGTGCGAACCGGGGCTGAGCAACGCGGCCCGCCCGTCGGGGGCATGGGCGAGCAGACAGCGGCGCATCGCGGGCAACGCGTCCTGCGGATCGAGCAGTCCGGACGGCCGTGGGAGGTCGGGGAGGACGTCGTCCATGAGGTTGCGGATGGTGATCGCGTACGCGGCCCCGCTCGGGTTGCGCACGTTGTCCTCGAGCACCCGCCAGCCGCCGAACTCGTTGCGGACCAGGTCGAACCCCATGATGGGCGCGCGCACGGCGTCGCTCGGCAGTCGCATCGACTCGGGTCGCCAGCCCGGGACCCCCTCGAGCAGCTGACGGCTGAGCACCCCTTCGCTGACGATCCGCTGCTCGCCGTAGACGTCGGCCAGGAACGACTCGATCGCCCGGGCCCGCTGAGTCAGTCCGACCGCGAGGGCGCGCCAGTCGTGGGCGCTGATGATCCGCGGCACCAGATCGACCGAGAACCGGCGCTTCTCGCCGCTGACCCCGAAGGTCAGCCCGGCCGATTCGGTCCATTCGCGGCGGGCCTGCACCCGACTGGCGATGGTCTCGTCGTCGGCCCGGCGGTAGTAGTCGATGACCTCGCGGTAGACCGGACGCGGTCGGCGACCCGGGCCGAGTGCCTCGTCGCCGGCCCGCACCCGGTAGTGGCGCAGCGGCGGGGCGTCGCCCGGGCCCGCGCCGGCCGTCTCGCCCTCGGTCTCGGCGACCACCGAGCGCACCACGTCGCTGAGATTGCCGTGCTCGGCGTACGCGGCCCGCTGCCGGTCGGCGGAGTTGCCGCGGGCCAGTGCGGTCCGGGCCAGCTCGGCAACCTCGCCCCAGTCGCCGAGCTCTTCGAGCGCCGGGCGCAGCCGCTTGAGGAATCGGCGAACCGCCGCGTCGGCCCGCAACGGGCGCGGATGGCGGGTGTCGTCGAGCAGGTTGCCGCTCAGCCCACCGCGCGCGGCCTGCCAGATGGCCGCCCGGTGGACCGGCGGCGGCACCGGGTCGAACGGTCGACCGTTGGCGATCTCGATCTCGGCTGCGCGGACCGAGGCCCGGAAGAGACCGGCGATCAGGATCGCGTCGTCGACCACCGGGCACGCGTCGCAGACCCGCAGCTCCAGCGTCGGCGCGTGGGCCGACGGACGGACGTCGAAGTAGGCCATCTTGGCGTCGGCGATGACCCCGGAATTGATCAGGTCGGCCAGCATCCGGTCGTACGCGGCTGCCGACCGCAACCGTCCGGTCGCCCCGGCGGTCGGCCAGCGTTGCCAAATGATCGAACGGATGCTCGCGTAGCCGGTGTCCTGCTCGTTCCAGTACGGCGAACTCGCCGACAGCGCGAGCAGGACCGGCAGGTCGCGGGCCACCCGTTGCATGATCTGCACGGCGAGGTCGCGGTCGCTGACCCCGACGTGGATCTGCAGTCCGCAGATCAATTGCTCGTCGACCAGCAGCCGATACTGCTCCTGCATCCGTCGGTAGCGCCCGGTCGTGGTCAGCTCGAAGTCGGCGAACTGCGAAGTCGGGGCGGTGCCGACCGCGGCAATCCCCAGGTTGTCCTCGCGCGCAACCCTGGCCAGGGCGCCCCGCAACCGCAACAGCTCGGACCGGAGCCCGCCCAGCGAGTCGACCACTTCGGTGTTGGTCTCCACCGTGGTCCGCTGGATCTCGGCGGAGTAGTTGGACGTGGGGAGTCGCGACAACAACTGCGGCGCCCGCGCCGTCAGCGTCCAGCTCTCCCGGTCGATCAGGTGCAGCTCTTCCTCAGCACCCAGCGTCAATTCGGCAGTCATCACGGTCACCCTAGTTTCGGGTTGTTACAACCGGTGTCGTGTGGGGGACGACCCCGACCCGGACCGCCGCTCAGTCGAAGGCGAGCAGTCGGTCGTCACCGGCGTTGGCGTCGCCGCGGCCGTCGGTGTTCGAGCTGAGCACGACCAGGCCGTCGCCGTCGGCGTTGACCTCGACCGTCCGTAGCCGCCCGTTCCCGGTCAGGTGTGCCCTGGGCTCCGCGGCCCGGTCGCCGTCGACCGGGATCTCCCACAGCCGTTCGCCGCGCAGGGCGGCCATCCACAACGAACCGCGCCAGTAGGCGAGCCCGGCGGGCGAGGCGTCCGAGGTCGACCACACCACCTTCGGGTTGATCAGGCCCTCTGTGTCGGTCGACCCTTCGACCTTCGGCCAGCCGTAGTTGCCGCCCCGGGTGATCAGATTGAGCTCGTCCCAGGTCTGTTCGCCAAATTCGCTGGCCCACAGCCGGCCCTCGTCGTCGAAGGTCAGGCCTTCGACGTTGCGATGACCGTAGCTGTAGACCTCGTTGCCGAACGGGTTGTCCGGGGCCGGGGCACCGTCGGTGGTGATCCGCAGGATCTTGCCGCCCAGCGACTCCTTGTCCTGGGCGAGAGAGGTGTCGCCGACCTCTCCCGTCCCGACGTAGAGATAGCCGTCCTCACCCAGCACCATCCGGCCGCCGTTGTGCCGCCCGCCGCGCGGAATCCCGGTCAGGATCAGTTGCGGTGCGCCCAGCGCGGTGCCGTCCCAGCTCATCGACACGATCCGGTTGTCGGCGGCGGCGGAGTAGTAGGCGTAGACCGTCCTTTCGTCGGCGGCGGCGACCAACCCGAGCAACCCGCCCTCGCCGGCCGGACTGGCTTCGTCGACGGTGCGCAGCTCGGTGGTCCGCCCGTCGTCGGCGAGCAAGATTTTGCGGGTGTCGCGCTCGCTGATCAGGAATCTTCCGTCATCGAGAGTCACCAGGCCCCAGGGTGAGGTGAGACCCGTGACCAGATCGTCGGGGCGACCCGAGGGCGGGGTCGCCGTCGTCGCCGCGCCCGACGCCGCCGTCCGGGTGTCGGCGCTCGGAATGCTGGCCGGGCTGCTGCACCCGGTCAGCACGGCGGTGATCACGGCCGCAACGGCGAGTCCTGGACGAGGCATGCGCCAAGGGTGCCCGAACGAGTCAACCGGGCGACCGACTCAGACCGAACGGTCGACGGCGTTGAGGATGTCGATGGCCTCGGGCTCACCCACCAGCTCGATGTCGGCGTGGGGGCGACCATTGGCGTAGAACAGCAGCTCGCTCGGGCGGCCGATGACCGTGACGATCGGGGTGCCGGCCATGGCGCGGACGGTGTCGGGGCTGCCGTCGGCGGTCGTCGAGCCGGCGCGTTCGAGCACGACCCCGACGTGAGCCCGGCGGAACCAGGCGCGAGCCAGCAGCTTGACTCGACGCCACATCCAGTCCTCGACGTCCCCGGGGAGCTCGCGCTCCGGTCGGGGAGTCCCACCGGCGCGGCGGACGTCCTCGTGATGGACAAAGAACTCGGTGGTGTTCGCGCCCTCGTCGACCCCGGGGAGGGCGAACAACGACAGTCGGGCCGGGCCGCGGCGGATCCGGTCGACCAGCTCGGCGTAGGTCCAGCGCAACTGCACGTCGGCCACCCGCCGCTCATAGAGCCCGGCCAGTGGCTTGACCACGATCCCGGTCGCGCCGAGGGGATCGTTCTCGCGGATCCACAGGTGGGCGGCGAGGTCGTGGGCGTCCCACCCGACACAGAGGGTGGGTGCTTCGGGCCCCACCTCGTCGAAGAGGTCGGCGAGCGCGGCTCGTTCGGACTTGGCGAAGGTCACAAGCGCCGATGGTAGCCGCGGGCCCGACGCCACCCAGCGGGAAATCGTCGCGGGCGTTGACGCCGGGGGACGACAATGGTGCGGTGATCGACACCGCGCGTACGCCGACCGCCGACCCCGACACCGGTGCGGAGCCCGCCGCCGACCTCACCCCGGGCGACCGACTCGACCCGGCGATCGCCGCGCAGCTCAAGCGCGACGCCAGCGGCCTGATCGCCGCGGTGGTCCAGGAGGAGGAGAGCGGTGACGTGCTGATGGTCGGGTGGATGGACGACCTCGCGCTGCACCGCACGCTGACCACGGGGCGGTCGACCTTCTTCTCGCGCAGCCGCCAGGAGTACTGGGTGAAGGGCGAGACCAGCGGTCACCGGCAGTGGGTCCGCGAGGTGCGGCTCGACTGCGACGGCGACACCGTGCTGGTTCGCGTCCGCCAGGACGGCGGCGCCTGTCACACCGGTGACCACAGCTGCTTCGACGCGCGTGCGCTGCCCGCCGTCGTGGCCGGCCCCGGGGGGGACCCACGATGACCGCCCCCTCGCTCGAGGAGTTCCGCAGCCAGGCCGTCGGCCGCCGGGTGATCCCGGTCCACCGCCGGCTGCTCGCCGACACCGAGACCGCGGTCGGTCTGTACGCGAAGCTGGCCGGTGACCGACCCGGCACGTATCTGCTGGAATCCGCCGAGCAGGGGGTGTGGGCGCGGTATTCCTTCATCGGGGTCCACGCCGCCGCCACCCTGACCGCGCGCGACGGTCAAGCCACCTGGACCGGTCAGGCCCCGTCCGGACTGCCCACCGGTGGCGACCCGCTGGAGGCGGTCCGCGAGACGCTCCGACTGCTGCACACCCCCAGGGTCGAGGGGCTGCCCCCGTTCACCTCGGGGCTGGTCGGGTTTCTGAGCTACGACGTGGTCCGGCGGATCGAGCGACTGCCCGACGGCAACGTCGACGACCTACGCGTCCCCGAGCTCGGTCTGCTGCTGGCCAGCGATCTGGCCGTGCTCGACCACCACCGCGGCGAGGTCTGGCTGGTCGCCAACGCGATCAACTTCGACGGCAGCGACGAACGGGTCGACGAGGCGTACGCCGACGCGGTTGCCCGGATCGACGCGATGGCCGACCGGTTGGCCCAGCCGACCCCCTCGGCCGTGGTCGCGGTCGACTTCGAGCACCGGCTGCCGATCCGCCGGCAACGCACCCCGGAGGAATTCCAGACCGCGGTGCGGGCGGCGGTCGAGGAAATTCGGGCCGGCGAGGCGTTCCAGATCGTGGTCAGCCAGCGGTTCGAGGTCGACACCACCGCCGATGCGCTCGAGATCTACCGGGTGCTGCGGCTCAACAACCCGAGCCCGTACATGTACCTGCTGCGGATGAGCGATGACCAGGACCGCCCGTTCGACATCGTCGGCTCCTCGCCCGAGGCGTTGATCACGGTGAACGACGGCCGCGCAATCACCCACCCGATCGCCGGTTCGAAGCCGCGCGGGGCCGATCCGCAGGCCGACGCCGCGCTCGAGGCCGAGTTGCTCGCCGACCCCAAGGAACGCGCCGAGCACGTGATGCTGGTGGATCTCGGTCGTAACGACCTCGGTCGGGTCTGTGCCCCGGGCACGGTCGAGGTGATCGAATTCATGGACGTCCGCCGTTACAGCCACATCATGCATCTGGAGTCCACGGTCACCGGCCGGGTGGCCGAGGGCCGCTCGGCGCTCGACGTGGTGCTGGCCGCGTTCCCGGCCGGCACGCTGTCCGGCGCACCGAAAGTGCGGGCGATGGAGATCATCGACGGCCTCGAGGTCTCGCGTCGCGGGCTGTACGGCGGGGTCGTCGGCTACTTCGACTTCGCCGGCGACGCCGACGCGGCGATCGCCATCCGGACCGCGCTGCTGCGCGACGGGGTCGCGTACGTCCAGGCCGGTGGCGGGATCGTCGCCGACTCGGATCCGCCGACCGAGGACCAGGAGACGCAGAACAAGGCGGCCGCCGTCCTCACCGCCGTGTCGGTGGCCCAGACGTTCCGAGCGGTGTGAGCACCGAGACGGGGACGACCGCCGATCCACGTCCGCATCCGCTGGGAGGACGCGGTCCGGCCCTGGCGGCACTGCTGCTCGGCGGCCTCGGTGGCCTGATCGCCACGGCGCAGCCGTGGTGGCGCGCGGTCGGTGACGGCGTGGCCGCCCGGTTCACCGGGACCTCGACCACGGCGGGGCTGACCCAGGCGCTGCCCGTCGTGCTCCTCGCCGGGCTGCTGCTCCTGCTCGTGCTGCGGGTCCGCGGTCGCCAGGTACTCGGTGGGTTGTTGACCCTGGCCGCGGCGGGCATGGTCGTGGCCGGAGCGCTGCGGATACGGCCCAGCGCCGAGGCGGTGCGGTCCGGCGTCCGCGAGGTCAGCCTGGCCGACCAGTTCGCCCTGGTGGCGACGTCCTGGCCGATCGTGTACGCGGTGGCCGGCGTTCTCGGCGTGTTCGGTGGTGTGTCGCTGGCGGTCTTCGCTCCCCGGTGGAACACCGGGGGCCGCCGGTTCGAACGTCCCGATCTCGCGGTGACCACGATGAGCAACGACCCCGCGGACGTGTGGCGGGCCTTCGATGCCGGTCTCGACCCGACCCGGGCGACCGACGCCGACCCCGATGTGCGCGAAACCGGATCGCAAGCCACAATTGAGAAACGAAATGAACGATGATCAGTGACCCCGCGTCCTGACCGATGTTCGATCTGAATGCTGACGAACACCCCGTCGACACCTTCGGTGCCGAGGTGGTCTCGCCGGCCCGGCAAGTGAGGACATTCATGGCAGAAACCCATCAGGCGACGCAGGCCGGACAGCGGGCCCCCAAGCACGTGCACCACGGCCGTACCCCGGCCGCCTGGGCCGGCACCACCATCGCGCTCGTCGCGGTGATCCTGGGCGGGATCGCGTTGATCCTGCAGAACTGGCCGATGTTCTGGATCTCGGTCGGTCTGCTCGTCGCGTCGCTGATCGTCACCAAGGTCCTGCAGTCCATGGGCCACGGCGCGTACTGATCGCGGAGGCGACTTCATGGGCGTACTGGACGACATCGTCGCCGGGGTGCGGGAAGATCTCGCCGACCGCCAGGAGCGAATACCGCTCCATCGGCTGAAGGAACGCTGCCAGCACGCCGATCCGGCGCTCGATCCGCGGCCGCGGTTCCGGGGCCCGGGTGTGTCGGTGATCGCCGAGGTCAAGCGGGCCAGCCCGAGCAGGGGCTCGCTGGCCACCATCACCGATCCCGCCGCCTTGGCCACCGCCTACGAGGCCGGCGGCGCCGCTGCCATCTCGGTGCTGACCGAGGAGCGTCGGTTCTCCGGCAAACTGGACGACCTGGTCGCCGTCCGCTGCGCGGTCAAGGTCCCGGTGCTCCGCAAGGACTTCATCGTCACCCCCTACCAGTTGTTCGAGGCCCGCGCGGCCGGCGCCGACCTGGTGCTGCTGATCGTCGCCGCGTTGACCGACCCCGAGTTGATCTCGCTCACCGAACGGGCCCGCTCGATCGGTCTGACCCCGCTGGTCGAGGTGCACGACGAGACCGAGGTGGCGCGGGCGGTCGACGCCGGCGCCGACATCATCGGCGTGAATGCGCGCAACCTGCAGACCCTCCAGGTCGATCCGACCACCTTCGCCCGACTGGCGCCGCTGATCCCCGACGGCATCGTCCGGATCGCGGAGTCCGGCGTACGCGGTCCGCACGATGTGATCGACTTGGCTCGCGCGGGCGCCGACGTTGTCCTGGTCGGGGAAGCGCTGGTGACCGGCCGCGATCCCCGTAGTGGGGTGGCCGATCTGGTCGCCGCCGGGGCCCACCCGGCCATCCACAAGCCGTGATCCGAGATTGCTCGGGTTGAGACGGCTCCGAGCTGAAAAGGGATTCCGCGTGGTCGACCTCCTGCCGGACCGAACCGGCCATTTCGAGCAGTTCGGTGGCAAGTTCGTACCGGAGGCGCTGTACGCGGCGCTGGCCCAACTCGAGGACGAGTTCCGCGCCGCTGCGGCCGACCCGGCCTTCCGCGCCGAACTGGCCGGGCTGCTGGCTGACTACACCGGTCGCCCGTCGCCGATCACCGAGGCCCGGCGGTTCGCCGCCCATGCCGGTGGTGCGACCGTGCTGCTCAAGCGCGAGGACCTCAATCACACCGGTTCGCACAAGATCAACAACGTCCTCGGGCAGGCCCTGCTGACCCGTCGGATGGGTAAGCAGCGGGTCATCGCCGAGACCGGCGCCGGCCAGCACGGGGTGGCGACCGCCACCGCCGCCGCGTTGTTCGGGCTCGACTGCACCGTCTACATGGGCAAGGTCGACACCGAGCGCCAGGCCCTCAACGTGGCCCGGATGCGGCTGCTGGGCGCCGAGGTCATCGCGGTCGAGTCGGGCACCCAGACGCTCAAGGATGCGATGAACGACGCGATGCGCGACTGGGTCGCCAGCGTCGACGACACCCACTACCTGATCGGCTCGGTCGCCGGACCGCACCCGTTCCCGATGATGGTCCGCGAGTTCCAGCGGATCATCAGTACGGAGGCCCGCGCGCAGGTGCTCGACCGCTACGGCCGACTGCCCGATGCGGTGGTCGCCTGTGTCGGCGGCGGATCGAACGCGCTCGGGATCTTCGCCGACTTCATCCCCGACACCGAGGTCGGTCTCTACGGCTTCGAGGCCGGCGGCGACGGGGTCGAGACCGGGCGGCACGCCGCCACCATCTCGGCCGGTGAGGTCGGGGTGCTGCACGGCATGCGGACCTTCGTACTGCAGGACGAGGACGGTCAGACCAAGGAGTCGCATTCGATCTCCGCGGGGTTGGACTACCCGGGCGTCGGTCCCGAGCACTCCTATCTCGCCGCCACCGGTCGCGCGCACTACTCCCCGATCACCGACGCCGAGGCCATGGACGCGTTCCGGTTGCTCTCGCAGACCGAGGGCATCGTGCCGGCGATCGAGTCGGCCCACGCGCTGGCCGGAGCGATCAAGTTGGGCCCGACGCTGACCGGGCGCGATGGTGGCAAGCCGATCATCTTGATCAACCTGAGCGGCCGCGGCGACAAGGACGTGGACACCGCGATCACCTACTTCGGGCTGGATACCAAGGGGACCGGGTCGGAGTCGGGCAAGCCCGTCGGCGCCGACGTCTCCGACACCGTGGGTCAGGACCTCCAGATGGGCGGAGCCTCCTCGGGAGCCGGTGCCGAGCTGTGAGTGTGCCCGAGATCGGTACCGCCTTCGATCCCGGACATTCGGGCCGGGCCTTCGCCGCCGCGAAGGCCGAGGGCCGGGGTGCGCTGGTCGGCTTCCTGCACGTCGGTTATCCCGATGTGGACATCTCGCTGGCCGCGCTGCGCGCGCTGACCGGCGAGGGCGATTCGCCGGGCGTCGACCTGGTCGAGGTCGGGCTGCCCTACAGCGACCCGATGATGGACGGCATCACCATCCAGCGCGCGGGGACCCGGGCGCTGGACCGCGGCGTACGCACCCGTGACGCTTTCGCGGCGGTGGAAGCCGTCGCCGGGGCCGGCACGCCGGCCGTGGTGATGACCTACTGGAACCTGGTCGAGCGCTACGGACCGGACCGGTTCGCGCGCGATCTGGCGGCGGCCGGGGGAGCGGGCATCATCACCCCCGATCTCACCCCCGACGAGGCGGCCGAGTGGATCGCGGTCTCCGACGCCCACGGCCTCGACCGGATCTTCCTGGTCTCACCGTCGTCAACCGACGAACGTCTCGAATCCACCGTCCGGGCCTGTCGCGGCTGGGTGTACGCGACTGCCGTGATGGGCGTGACCGGGGCCCGGACCTCGACCTCGTCGTTGGCCCCCGCGCTGGTCGCCCGGATCCGGGCGGCCGTGCCGGACGCGCTGGTCGGAGTCGGGCTGGGGGTCTCCAACGGTGAGCAGGCCCGCGAGGTGACCGAGTTCGCCGACGCGGTCATCGTCGGGTCCGCTCTGGTCAGGACGCTGCTCGAGGCCGAGGACGCCGGTGACCCCACCGACCTGCGGGCGTTGCGGACCGTGGTCGCCGATCTCGCGGCGGGCGTACGCCAGGGTCGGTCGGTCGATCCGGGAACTCAGGAGCCGGTGGCCGGGTTGAAGAGGTTGTGATCCTGCGCGTAGTCCGCGTCAGCCGGCTGCTGGTGGCGGTCGGCGTCCTGCTGGTCGTGACCGGATGCACCTCGGGTCCCGAGGCCGGCGCGCGGGCCGCGGTCGATGCGGACGGTTTCGTCGGCGGCACCGCCGTCCCCGTTCCGTACCCGATGCCCGACCTGCTGCTGAGCGACACGGCCGGCCAGGCGTACAACTTGGTCCGTACGCCGTCGAAGCCGGTCACGCTGATGTTCTTCGGCTACACCCACTGCCCGGACGTCTGCGTCGCCCAGCTCTCCGATGTCGCGCTGGGCCTGCGGCGGCTCGACGCGGCCGAACGCGACCAGATCCAGTTGCTCTTCGTCACCACCGATCCGAAGCGCGACACCCCAGCCACCCTCGAGCGCTACCTGCGTCGGTTCGACGCGTCCTTCGTCGGACTGACCGGCACCCCCGGTCAGATCACGGCGGTCGCCGACCGGGTCGGGATGATCATCGGTGATCGGACCCGGCTGGCCGGAGGCGGCTACGACGTGGCCCACTCCGCACCGGTGCTCGGCTTCAGCCGGGGCGAAGCCGTCGTGCTGTGGAACCCCGGAACGCCGATCGGTGCGCTGTCGCGGGATCTCGGCCTGCTGGTCGCGAGGGCCCGTTGATGGAACGCAACCAGAAGCTGGTGCTGATCGGCGTCGGGGCGTTGCTGGTGGCCCTGATCGCCGCGCTGTTCGTGGTCCCGTTCGTCCGCAGCAACGGCGCTCCGGTCGCGCCCACCGCACAGTCGGGAGTCGGACGCCGAGCGACCGACGCGCAGCCCATCACCGACCGGCAACCGATCCAGTGGGGTGGCGGCGAGCGCACGGCCCGGCTCTACGTCGACTTCCACTGCCCGCACTGCGCCGACTTCGAGCAGAGTCACGGCGACGTGATCGCCCGGGCCGCGCAGGACGACGCGATCCGGTTGCAGGTCTACCCGATGGCCTTCATCGACACCGGTTCCGCCTCCGCCGCCAATGCCTTCGGCTGCGCCGCCGAACGCGGGAGCCGCTCAGCAGTACTTCGCCGGGCTGTTCGCCAACGTCGAGCTGCGCTGGTCGGAGGCTCAGCTGAACCAGCTCGCGACGCTGACCGGCGCGACGTCCGCGCCGGGCTTCGACACCTGTGTCGCCGACCGGACCCACGCCGGCTGGGTCGACTCGATCAACGCCGTCGCCGCCGATGACCAGGTCACCCAGACCCCGACGCTGGTCGTCGGAGACCGCAACATCGACATCTCCACGGTGACACCGGAGCAGCTGGACCAGCTGCTTCGGGGATGATGGCGACGATGAATCTGCCGCTGCTGTCCATTCCGAGCCCCGCCACCAGCGTGTGGCACCTCGGCCCGTTCCCGCTGCGCGCGTACGCGCTGTGCATCATGGCCGGCATCGTCGTCGGCATGGTCATCGCCACCCGCCGCTGGCGGGCGCGTGGCGGCACCTCGGACAGCCTGGAGTCTGTGGTCGTGGTGGCGATCCCGCTCGGCATCATCGGGGCCCGGATCTACCACGTGATCACCGATTACGAGCTCTACTTCGGCCCCGGCCGCAACCCGGTGGACGCGCTGAAGATCTGGCAGGGCGGTCTCGGGATCTGGGGCGCGATCGCGCTGGCCGCGGTGGGCGCGTACGTGGTGGCCCGGCGCCGCGGCATCGTCTTCCCGGCCCTGCTCGACGCGGTGGCCCCGGGGATCCTGGTCGCCCAGGCGATCGGCCGGCTCGGCAACTGGTTCAACTCCGAGCTGTTCGGGCGGCCGACCACGCTGCCCTGGGCTCTGGAGATCGCGCCGCAGTACCGTCCCGCCGGCTTCACCCAGTACGCCACGTTCCACCCGACCTTCCTCTACGAGATGCTGTGGAACCTGGCGGTCGCCACGGTGCTGATCGTGCTCGACCGGCGGCTGCGGCTCGGTCACGGCAAGGTGTTCACCCTCTACGTGATGCTCTACTCCGCGGGCCGGTTCTGGATCGAGGCGCTGCGGATCGACACGGTCAACGAGATCGGTGGGTTCCGGCTCAACAACTACACCTCGCTGATCGTCTTCCTGGCGGCCGCGCTCGTCTTGGTGTGGCTGGTTCGTCACCATCCCGGACGCGAGGAAGTGGTGGAAACAGCGCCGGCCTCGATCAATAGCGCGGTCGACGATCCTGAGCCGGCCGAAGTTGACGGTTCGACCCCCGAGGCCCCCGGCCAGGAGCGGTCCGGCTGACGGATTTCGGGGTGCGGGACCCCTCGCACGTATGCGTTAATCTGACGTCAACTTATGGGCCAGAGTCGTCCCTTGGAGATTGCTAGACGACCGGAGCTTGTCATGACCCCAGTTCTGCCTGGCCGTCCCTCGGCCCAGGGCCTCTACGATCCGGCGTTCGAGCACGACGCGTGTGGTGTGGCCTTCGTCGCCACCCTTTCGGGGGTCCCGAGCCACGACATCGTGGCCAAGGGCCTCGAGGCGCTGCGCAATCTCGACCATCGCGGAGCCACGGGGGCCGACGCGCGTACCGGTGACGGCGCCGGCATCCTCATGCAGATCCCCGACGCCTTCCTGCGGGCCGAGGTCGGGTTCGACCTCCCGCGCCAGGGCTCGTACGCGGTGGGCAACGCCTTCCTGCCGACCGACCCCGAGCAGCGGGCCGCGGCCAAGGCGACGATCGAGCAGATCGCGGTCGAGGAGAACCTCCGGGTCCTGGGCTGGCGCGTGGTGCCGACCGATGACGCCTCGTTGAGCAACCTGACCCGGTCGAACATGCCGCACTTCGAGCAGCTCTACGTCAGCGCCCACGGGGCTCCGGTGATGGGCATTGCTCTCGACCGGCTGGCCTGGTGTCTGCGGCGTCGCGCCCAGCACGAGGCCGGGGTCTACTTCGGGTCGCTGTCGGCCCGCACCCTGGTCTACAAGGGGATGCTGACCACCGAGCAGCTCGAGCTGGTCTTCCCCGAGCTGTGCGACGAGCGGATGGCCAGCGCGCTCGCGGTGGTCCACTCGCGTTTCTCCACCAACACCTTCCCGGCCTGGGAGCTGGCCCACCCGTATCGGATGATCGCCCACAACGGCGAAATCAACACGGTGAAGGGCAACCGGAACTGGATGCGCGCCCGCGAGGAGCTGCTGCGTTCCGACGTCATCCCCGGCGATCTGGAACGGCTCTTCCCGATCTGCACCCCGGACGCCTCCGACTCCGCCAGCTTCGACGAGGTCGTCGAGCTGCTGCATCTCGGGGGCCGGTCGCTCCCGCACGCGATGCTGATGATGATCCCCGAGGCGTGGGAGAACAACCCCACGATGGATCGCCAGCGCAAGGACTTCTACGCCTTCCACTCGTGCCTGATGGAGCCGTGGGACGGTCCGGCCGGAGTGGTGTTCACCGACGGCAACCAGATCGGCGCCGTTCTCGACCGCAATGGTCTGCGCCCGGGTCGCTACTGGGTCACCGACGACGGCCTGGTCGTGCTCGCGTCGGAGTCCGGGGTTCTCGACATCCCGCAGGAGAAGGTCGTCCAGAAGGGTCGGCTGCAGCCGGGCCGGATGTTCCTGGCCGACCTGAGCGAGCACCGACTGATCTCCGACGAGGAGATCAAGTCCCAGCTGGCCACGGCCGCCCCGTACGGCGAGTGGCTGCTCGGCGGCCGGATGCTGCTCGGCGATCTGCCCGAGCGCGAGCACATCGTGCACACCCACGCCTCGGTCACCCGGCGGCAGCAGGTCTTCGGCTACACCGAGGAAGAGCTGCGGATGATCCTCGCGCCGATGGGCAGTGGCGGCGCCGAGCCGATCGGTTCGATGGGCACCGACACCCCGATCGCGGCGCTGAGCTCGAAGTCGCGGCTGTTGTTCGACTACTTCTCCCAGCTGTTCGCCCAGGTGACCAACCCGCCGTTGGACGCCATCCGCGAAGAACTGGTGACCTCGCTCTACAACACCATCGGGCCGGAGCAGAACCTGCTCGACCCGGGGCCGGCGTCCTGCCGGCGGCTGGTGCTGCCGTTCCCGGTGCTCGACAACGACGCGCTGGCCAAGATCGTGCGGATCAACCGCGAGGGCGATCTGCCCGGCTACGCGACGTACGTGGCCCGCGGTCTGTACGAGGTCAGCGGGGGAGCGGAGGCACTCGAGGCCAAGCTCGACGAACTGTGCGCCGAGATCTCGACCGCCATCGCCGGCGGTGCGCGGATCATCCTGCTGTCGGATCGGCACTCGAACGCCGAACTCGCGCCGATCCCGTCGCTGCTGTTCACCGCCGCGGTGCACCACCACCTGGTCCGGGAGAAGTCCCGCACCCAGGTCGGTCTGGTCGTCGAGGCCGGTGACGTCCGCGAGGTCCACCACGTCGCGCTGCTGATCGGCTACGGCGCCGCCGCGGTCAACCCGTACCTGGCCATCGAGTCGGTCGAGGATCTGGCCCGACACGGTGTCTACACCTCGGTCGAGCCGGAGAAGGCCGTGGCCAACGTGGTCAAGGCGCTCGGCAAGGGCGTGCTCAAGGTGATGAGCAAGATGGGCGTCTCGACCGTCGCCTCGTACACCGGGGCGCAGATCTTCGAGGCGCTCGGGCTCTCGCGCGAGCTGGTCGACCGCTATTTCACCGGCACCACCAGCAAGCTCGGCGGGATCACCCTGGCCCAGGTCGCCGACGAGATCCGCGACCGCCACCTGCGCGCCTACCCGGCCGACGGCATCCCGCTGGCCCACCGGCTGCTGCCGGTCGGCGGCGAGTACCAGTGGCGCCGCGAAGGCGAGCCGCACCTGTTCGACCCGGAGACCGTCTTCCGGCTGCAGCACTCGACCCGCTCGGGCCGCTACGACATCTTCAAGCAGTACACCCGCCACATCGACGAGCAGTCCGAGCGGCTGATGACGCTGCGCGGGCTGCTGTCGTTCGACTCCGACCGGCAGCCGGTGCCGATCGAGGAGGTCGAGCCGGTCAGCGCCATCGTCAAGCGGTTCTCCACCGGCGCGATGTCGTACGGCTCGATCAGCCTCGAGGCCCACCAGACCCTGGCCATCGCCATGAACCGGCTGGGCGGTAAGTCCAACACCGGAGAGGGTGGCGAGGACAAGGACCGGCTCTACGACCCGGAGCGGCGGAGCGCGATCAAGCAGGTCGCCTCCGGTCGTTTCGGGGTCACCAGCGACTACCTGACCAACGCCACCGACATCCAGATCAAGATGGCGCAGGGCGCCAAGCCCGGCGAGGGCGGCCAGTTGCCCGGCCAGAAGGTCTACCCGTGGGTGGCCAAGACCCGGCACTCGACCCCCGGCGTCGGGCTCATCTCGCCGCCGCCGCACCACGACATCTACTCGATCGAGGACCTCAAGCAGCTCATCCACGACCTGAAGTGCGCCAACCCGGCCGCCCGGGTACACGTGAAGCTGGTCGCCGAGGTCGGGGTGGGGACGGTCGCCGCGGGCGTCTCGAAGGCGAAGGCCGACGTGGTGCTGATCTCCGGCCACGACGGTGGCACCGGTGCGGCGCCGCTGACCTCGCTCAAGCACGCCGGTGGACCCTGGGAGCTCGGCCTGGCCGAGACCCAGCAGACCCTGCTGCTCAACGGCCTGCGCGACCGGATCGTGGTCCAGGTCGACGGACAGCTCAAGACCGGCCGCGACGTCATCATCGGCGCCCTGCTCGGCGCCGAGGAATTCGGTTTCGCGACGGCTCCGCTGGTCGTGTCGGGCTGCATCATGATGCGCGTCTGCCACCTGGACACCTGCCCCGTCGGTGTGGCCACCCAGAACGCCGAGCTGCGGTCGAAGTTCTCCGGCAAGCCGGAGTTCGTGATCAACTTCTTCGAGTTCATCGCCGAGGAGGTCCGCGAACATCTGGCCGCGCTCGGGTTCCGCACGCTCGAGGAGGCCATCGGCCACGTCGAGGTGCTCGACACCGCCACCGCGGAGCACCACTGGAAGGCCCACGGGCTCGACCTGCGTCCGGTGCTGCACCGGCCCGAGCTGCCCGAGGGTGCGTCGCTGTTCAACACCACCGGTCAGGACCACGGGCTGGCCGACAAGCTCGACCAGAAGCTGATCGAGCTGTGCCGGCCGGCGCTGACCTACGGCGAGGCCGTACGCGCGTCGCTCCCGATCCGCAACGTCGACCGGACCGTCGGCACCATCCTCGGACACGAGGTGACCAAGGCGACCCGCGGCGAGGGTCTGCCCGACGGCACCATCGACATCACCTTCGCCGGTTCGGCCGGGCAGAGCTTCGGCGCCTTCCTGCCGGCGGGGATCACCCTGCGGCTCGAGGGCGACAGCAACGACTACCTGGGCAAGGGCCTGTCGGGTGGTCGGCTGGTGCTGCGTCCGGACCGCAACGCGGCCTTCGTTGCGGCCGACAACATCATCGCCGGCAACGTCATCGGCTACGGCGCGACCTCGGGTGAGATCTTCATCCGCGGCATCGTCGGGGAGCGGTTCTGCGTTCGCAACTCCGGGGCCACCGCGGTGGTCGAGGGGCTCGGCGACCACGGCTGCGAGTACATGACCGGTGGTATCGCCGTCGTCCTCGGGGCCACCGGTCGCAACGTCGCCGCCGGGCATGTCCGGGGGGATCGCGTACGTGCTCGATCTCGATCCGGGCAAGCTCAACACCGAGCTGGTCGACGGGCTCGACCCGTCCGCGGCCGATCTCGAACTGCTCCGCGGGCTGATCGTGCGGCACGGCGAGGAGACCGGCTCCGACGTGGCCGCCGCTCTGCTGGCCGACTGGGAGGCCTCGGCGCTGCGGTTCACCAAGGTGCTGCCGCGCGACTACGCCAAGGTGATCGCGGCCAAGGACCAGGCCGAGGCCGATGGTCTCGACGAGGCCGCGACCACCGTGCTGATGATGGATGCCGCACGTGCATGAGCTCGTCGCACGGGGATCCGCCGGACCGGTCCTTCGCAACCATCCGCCCTTCGCAGGCTCCGGGCTCCCGCCAGGCCCATCCACGCTCAGGACCGGTCCGGCCGATCCGCGTGCTCCTCTCCAGCTATTGACAAAGGACGACCACCATGGCTGACCCACGGGGCTTCATCACCACCGAGCGGAAGGTCGCCGAGCGGCGGCCCGTCTCCGAGCGGGTGCGGGACTGGAACGAGGTCTATCCCGGTACGCCGGGGCGGGCGTTGCTGCCGATCATCTCCGAGCAGGCCGGGCGTTGCATGGACTGCGGCATCCCCTTCTGTCACACCGGTTGTCCGCTCGGGAACCTCATTCCGGAGTGGAACGACCTGGTCTGGCGGCGCGACTGGGACGACGCGCTGGAGCGGCTGCACGCGACCAACAACTTCCCGGAGTTCACCGGGCGGCTCTGCCCGGCGCCGTGCGAGACCGCCTGCGTGGTCGGCATCAACCGCGATCCGGTGACCATCAAGAACGTCGAGGTCTCGATCATCGACAAGGCCTGGGACGAGCGGCGGGTCAAGCCGCAGGCACCCGACTGGCTGACCGGCAAGACGGTCGCCGTGATCGGCTCGGGACCCGCTGGTCTGGCCGTCGCCCAGCAGCTGACCCGGGCCGGACACACCGTGGCCGTCTACGAGCGGGCGGACAAGCCCGGCGGTCTGATGCGCTACGGCATCCCCGAGTTCAAGATGGAGAAGGCGGTTCTCGATCGTCGCATCCGGCAGATGAAGGACGAGGGCACCAACTTCCGCTGCGGGGTCGACGTCGGCAAGCAGATCACCGGCAAGCAGCTCAAGGAGCGCTACGACGCGGTCGTGCTGGCCATCGGTTCGACCATCGGTCGTGATCTCCCGGTGCCCGGGCGCGAGCTCGACGGGGTGCACCAGGCCATGGAGTTCCTGCCCCAGGCCAACCGGGTCGCGCTCGGCGAGACCGTCGAGGGTCAGATCAGCGCCAAGGACAAGCACGTCGTGATCATCGGCGGCGGTGACACCGGAGCGGACTGCCTCGGCACCTCGATCCGTCAGGGCGCCGCCTCGGTGACCCAGCTCGAGATCATGCCGACCCCGCCCGACGAGCGGCCGGGCCACCAGCCCTGGCCGACGTACCCGATGATCTACCGGGTGTCCTCGGCACACGAAGAGGCCGGCGAGCGGGTCTACTCGGTCTCGACCTCGGAGTTCGTCGGCGAGAACGGCAAGATCACGTCGCTCAAGCTGTCCGAGGTGGTCTTCGAGGGCGGCAAGCTCTCCGCCGTCGAGGGCACCGAGAAGGAGATCCCGGCCGATCTGGTGCTGCTGGCCATGGGCTTCACCGGTCCGGAGACCGACAGCGTGGTCACCCAGCTCGGCGTCTCGCTCGACGAGCGGAAGAACATCGCCCGCAACGAGGACTACGCCACCGACGTCGAGGGCGTCTTCGCCTGCGGTGATGCCGGTCGCGGTCAGTCGCTGATCGTCTGGGCCATCGCCGAGGGCCGGGCAGCCGCGCACGGCGTGGACAAGTTCCTCTCCGGCTCGACCAAGCTGCCCCGGCCGATCCCGCCCACCGCTCGGCAGATGATGGTCTGAGCGGCTTCGCCCGGGTCCCGGCTCCTTCTTCGTCCCGGGGACCCGAATCCTTGAACCAACTGGGGGCAGATAGCGCACCGGGCAGCTCCGGAGGCGTTATCTGCCCCCAGTTGGTGTTATCGGGGGAGGCGGTTGGTTATCGGGGGAGGGCGGCGTACGCGCTGCGGTCAGCGCTCGCCGTGCTTGTCGAGGTAGTCGGCGAGGGTGTCTGACGCGAGCGCCTCGGACAGATCGTCCATGGCCGGTTGGTCCACGATGTCCACGCTCGCGCCGCCGACCGTGCCGAAGCCGGCGATGGGCGCCTGCAGCAGCGTCAGTTCCTCCGGCGATCAGCCGCAGCGACAGAGCGGTCTTGCGGATCGGTCGAGTCGGTCAACTGGTCGTCGACCACCAGGTGCTGGCTGAGCTCGGAGACGAAGGCCGGTGAACCGGGCCGGGTCGGCGATCACCTCGGGCGCTCAGGCCTTTGCGCAGGATGGCCTTGACGACCATCCGCTGCCGCTCCGCTCGGTCGAGGTCACCGTTGGGGAGGTCGTAGCGCTCGCGGACGAACGCCAACGCCTCGTCACCCGACAGATGTGATCCGGCCCTTGGGAAACGTGTAGCCCCGCGATTTCGACGCGTGCTTGTTGTAGACCTCCACACCGCCCAGGTCGTCGGTCAGCTTCATGAAGCCCGTCGAAGTCGATCAGCGCCACGTGATCCATCCGCACATCGAGCAGATTCTCCAGGGTACGCACGGTCAGCGCGGCCCCGCCGAAGGCGTAGGCGGCGTTGATCTTGTTGCGTCCGTAGCCCGGGATCGAAACGTACATGTCGCGGGGGAAAGAGATGAGGTACGCCTGCTCGCGGTCGGCGTCGAGGTGCAGCACCATCAGCACATCGCTGCGGCCGGCCCCGGCATCGGCGGCGTCGCGACTGTCGGAGCCCATGAGCACGTAGTTGACCGCATCGGTTCCGCCCGGTGCGGGACGCCGGGCGGGACCCGATGGGTCATTGCCGGCCAGCTGGACGGAGTCATCTTGGTCGCTGGGGAGCAAGGCCTGGCGTTGGATGTTGTCGTCGAAGGCCCGGGCGACCACATGGGTGTAGATGCCGACGGTGGCACCGCAGACGAGCACCAGAGCGGTGAGTACGGCCAACGACCGCATCAGCCAGCGGCGACCTCGGCCAGGTGGTACCGGAACTTCGATCGGAGGCTCGCGGGTATCGACGCGCGGCTCGGAGAAGATCGACATTCGGGGGGTCTCCTTCTAGCGACCAGATCCCCCGAAATGCAGGCCCAACATAGCAGTCGTCGTGCGCTCGTCGAGCCGCGCGGAGCCGGGCCGGCCCGGCCGTCACCCAACTGTGTCCGTCGGGCCCTCGCGGCTAGAAGCGACGTCTCGCTACGACCCCGTGGTCGGCCCGGCGAAAGCCCGCACCCGAGCGCCGCCGGACCTCGAGGAACGTCATTCACACCCCCCTACGGCGATCCCGGCCCCACGGTCAACCGGACCAGATCGATGGCCAGGCGGTCCTGGATCCGCTGGTAGCCGGCATTGCTCGGATGGCCGTTGGTCGGATTGGCCATCGTCGCCGTTTCGCTGGTCGCGAACCAGGACTCGGCGATGGCGTCGATGTAGGCGACTTCGTGCGCCTTCGCGTACGCCTTCAGCGTCTCGTTCACCGCCGCCTTGGGTTCCGACACCACACCCTTCACCGCGATCGGCCCGAGCATGATGATGCGGGTGCCCGGGTATCGGTCCCTGAATGCCGCCACTGTCTGCTCGACAGCCGGCCGGAGCGCGGCTAGTGGCTGCCGCTCGTCGTTGGTGCTGCCTTGCAGCACGATCAGGTCGAACGGGCCGCCCGGTGCCCCGGGCAGCCGCTTCAGGTAGGGGCCCCTGTTTGTCGGCGCCGGAGCGAGATAACCGGTACCACCTACCCCGTCGACCGTCACGGACCACCCCAGTGCCGCTCCCATCAGGTACGCGTACCCGCGGTTCTGCGGCTCCGCCCCGACCCCCTGGGTGTAGCTGTCGCCGAAGATCAAGACGCGGGCCTGCGGCGGCAGCGGGGTGATCCTGGGCGTCGAACCCGCCCCGGTGGCGCAGCCGGCGAACAGGACCAGGACGAGAGCGACGGCTACCGGCAGCCAGGGGGCCGGGGACCGCCGGCCGGTCACAGCGAGGCCCGGAACGTCTCGGTCACCTCGCGGTCGAGCGACCACCCGGTACGGATCCGGTCGGCGAGATCGTCGAAGCGACCGAGGACCCGGGCCGGATTTCCACCGACCACGGAGCCGTCCGGGACCGATCGGACCACGACCGCCCCGGCGGCCACCACACACCGGTTGCCGATCCGGACGCCCGGCAGCAGCGTCGCCCGAGCGCCGATGAAGACGTCGTCGCCGATCTGGATCCGTGCGTACCGGTAGTGCCGGCGGCCCTGCTCGTCGCGAATCAGCCATCCGGTGCCGTCATGGGTGATGAACAGCACCTCACTGCTCACCGTCACCCGGTCGCCGATGCTGATCAACTCGTACTCCGAGCTCACGTTCATCGAGAGGATGCGGCAGCCGTCACCCACCGTCACCCCGAGAGCACGACTGGCGGCCACGGGTCCGCGCAGTCGGGCCACAAGCCGCCAACGCCAGCGGTCGGGAAGTATGGGCAGGCCGGGCATGAGTTACTCCTGATCGACTCGACGCGGCGGCCCCGACCCCGCTGATCCTGGTGGACCCGACTCCTCGTGGGGAGTCGGCTCGGAGTCTAACGGCTGCGCCTACTATGCTCCGGCAACCGTGACGCCCCTTCCCCCCGAGCCGCTCCGGGTCCTGACCGTCTGCACCGGCAATCTCTGCCGGTCTCCGACGGCCGAGCAACTGCTGCGAGCCAGGCTGGCCCCGGTGAACGCGAGCGTCGAGGTGGTCAGCGCCGGCACCCAGGCCACCGCAGGCGAGCCGATGCACCCGCTTCAGCCGAGTGGAGTAAGGCCATGGGCGGGGATCCGAGCCGGCACCGGGCGGTCTACCTGACTCCTGCGGTGCTGCGATCAGTCGACCTGGTGTTGGGGATGGCCCGCGAGCATCGGCGGGCGGTGGTGGATCTCAGGCCCGGGCTGGTCCGATCGAGCTTCACCCTGACGGAGTTCGCCCGGCTCTCGGCTGGTCTCGACGTCGCCGAGTTGGCCGAGGGCGCTGCGGCGCCCGGTCCGGGCGCTACGGTGGCTGACCGGCTGCGCGGCGTGTTGGGTCTCCTGGCCCGAGCCCGGACCCGCTATCCCCTGTCGATCGATTGGTCGATCGACGACGTGCCGGATCCGATCGGTCGGGCGGCGGTGGATTACGAACAGTCGGCCCGGATCATCGAAGCAGCCGTCATCGAGGTCGCCCGTGTGCTGACCGTGGTCGCCCCCGCCCAGAGAACCGCGGCCCAGAGAACCGAGGCCCGGAGAACCGCGTATTTCGCGGCGGATCGTCCAGCAGTTGACATCGCCGAGCCACGTCAGGATTGTTGTTCACAAGCCGTGCGACTGTAGGCTGAGATCGCTATTGATGTCGTTCATTTCTCGGGGGGTTGAGGAGTGCCGACACAACATGGAGCTTCGCGAGTATCTTCGCTTGCTGCGAAAGAATTTACTGCTTCTCGTGGCGACCGCATTGGTCGGCGTCGGGATGGCGACAGCCTATTCGCTGACCCGAACGCCACAATTCGAGGCGTCGAGCACGGTGTTCGTCTCCACTCAAACGGCCGAATCGGCTCAGGAACTCAATCAGGGCAGTAATTTCACCCAGGCCCGGGTGAAGAGCTACGTGAGCCTGGTGTCGACTCCGATCGTGCTCAGCCCGGTGATCTCCCAGTTGCGGCTGCCGCTGACCGAGACCGCGCTGAACCAGCAGGTGACGGCCAGTTCCCCACTGGGTACCACGTTGATCGAGATCGCGGTTCGCAACCCCGATGCGGCCCAGGCCGCAGCCATCTCCAACGCCGTGGCCAGTAGCTTGACCTCCGCGGTCGAGCAGATCGAGACGCCGACGGGCCAGACCAGTTCGCCGGTCAAGCTCGCGTTGGTGCGGCCGGCCTCGGTGCCGATCGCGCCGGTGACCCCGCGGGTCACGCTCAACATCGCGGTCGGGCTGTTGATCGGGTTGGTGATCGGTCTCGGTGTCGCGGTGGTGCGTCGACTGCTCGACAACCGGGTCCGGACCGACCGTGATGTCGCAGCGCTCACCGATGTCCCGGTGATCAGCGCGGTGTCCTACGACGCCAAGGCCAAGGAACGGCCCCTGATCGTCCACATGGATCCGCGGAGCCCGCGGGCCGAAGCCTTCCGAACGCTCCGTACCAACCTGCAGTTTCTGGACATCGACGCCTCACCGAGCTTCCTGGTGACCTCGAGCATCCCAGGCGAGGGGAAGTCGACGACCGCGATCAACGTCGCCATCGCTCTGGCCGATGCCGGTAGCCGGGTGATGCTGATCGACGCCGACCTGCGGCGGTCGAAGGTCGCCGCGTACATGGGCATCGAGGGTGGAGCCGGTCTGACCGATGTCTTGATCGGTCGAGCCGAGCTGGACGACGTCGTCCAGCGCTGGGGGTCGGAGGAGTTGTACGTGCTGCCGGCCGGCAAGGTGCCACCGAACCCCAGCGAACTGCTCGGCTCACGGGCGATGACCGAGCTGATCGACCGGCTGGAGAAGGAGTTCGACGCCGTCATCTTCGACGCGCCCCCGCTGCTGCCGGTGACCGACGCAGCGATCCTGGCCAAGCGGGCCGGTGCGGTGATCATGGTCGCGGCCTCGGGCCGGACGACCAGGCACCAGTTCTCCGGTGCACTCGCGGCCCTCGAACACGTGGGCGCCCATGTCGGCGGCGTTGTGCTGTCGATGGTTCCGCTCAAGGGTCCGGACGCGTACGGCTACCAGGGCTATGGCTATGGGTACGGTTACGGACCCGAGGAGCCCAAGAAGGGCAAGCCGAAGCGGGACAAGAAGTCCGGCGACGGGCCCCCGGCCCCGGTCTCGGTCATCGACAAGGGTGACGTGACGATGCGTCCAACCGCCGGTGCGGCGGTCCGGGCGGTGCAACCGCCGGACACACCCATCAACACCCCGAAGATCGCGACGCGCTGACCCGCGCGATGACTGCCCTTCCCGCCGTAGCCACGAGGGCCTTCGCCACCCGCGCCGGCACGATCGTGGTCAGCTGCGTGCTGGCCGCCGCGCTGGTCGTCGGCGCGCTCTCGCTGATCAGTTCGCGTACTCCGGGGCTGCTCTTGCTGCTGGTCGGCGCGCTGGTGGCTCTGGTCGTCCTGCTGGTCGTCCCGGTGCACGTGCTGCCGGTCTTCGCCCTGGTCATCATCACCGCCATACCCGACCGGCTGACCGACTTCACCACGTCGCCGTTGATCACCCCGGCCACCGTCGTGCTCGCGGTGTGGATCGTGCGTCGGCTGCTGCTGCGGGTCATCCTCGACCCGGCCGGTCCGTCGCTGGCCGACCAGCCCGGGCTCACGGGTCTTCGTCGGGTCACCGTGCTGCTCGGCGTGATCATGGTGCCGCTCGTCGTCGTCGCCCCGGTGCAGCAGTTCGCGGTCAGCTGGATCTTGACCTACGTCGTGGCGATCATCGCCATCCTGCAGATCGGCCCGATCGATCGCGAGGCGTCGAGCCTCCGGACGGCGCTGCCCTGGGTGGGGACGGTGGCCGCGGTGTACGCGCTGCTGCAGACCGTGTGGGAGGACAACGTCATCTACACCCCGCTGTACGAGGCGCTGGGCAAGGTCGACGTCCAGCACTGGGCGGTCTACCGGGCCGACGGCAGCCTGGGTCATCCGCTGTTGGCCGGACTCTTCTTCGCCATCGTGCTGACGTTCTGCCTGGGCCGCTGGTTCGAGACCGGACAGCGTCGCTTCGTGATCCCCGCGCTGATCAACGCGGCCGGGATCGTCTGCACGGTGTCGCGGGGTTCCTACATCGCGGCGGCGGTCGGCGTCGTGGCGCTGCTGGTCGCCGCCATGCTGACCGGTCGGCTCCGCACCCCTCGGTTGACGGCGATTCTCGCCGGCCTGGTGGCGGCGGGCTATCTCGCCCTGAACACCGACTCCTTCGTGCAGCGGACGCTGAGTGTCGAAGGCCTGGCTTCGCTCAACTCGCGCGACGCGCTGCCGCAGATCACCCTCGCCACGGCGGCGCCTACCACTGGCTCGGCGGTGGTCCGGCCAACTCGATGTCCGTCGCCGCACCGTTCAACTACCAGGGCCTGCCGATCGAGAACTCCTACCTGCAACTGGTCATCAGCATCGGGGTGCCGGGCACGATCGCGTTCCTGGCCGTCCTGGTCATCTCGGCCGTCCTCGCCTACCGCGCGCGCAACCTGGCGGCGCTCGGCGGGCTGGTCGCGTACGCGGTGGCCATCTCCGGGTTCGCGGCCCTCGACTCCCGGCGCAATCTGCTGGTCCTGCTCGGCATCTTGATCATGCTCTGCCTGGCCCGACGACCGGTGGAACCCGAGGAGCCCGGCCGATCGACGCGCGTGCGACCCGCTCGATCGAGGCCGCCGGTCGGGCCGTCCGGTGACCGGCCCGGTCGATGAGCGCGGTCGACTGCGTGGTGCCGACGCACGGCCGTCCGCAGTACCTGGCCGAGGCCTTGGCCGCGATCGCGGCCCAGACCCACCGCCCGCCGAGGTCGTGGTGGTCAGCGACGACGCAGACCCAGCGTCGCGGGCGGTGGTCGAGCGGGCCCGGCTCGATCATCCGGGGTTGCCGGTGTCCTTCGTCGAGCGACAGACCGGTCCGCCGGGTGCTTCGGCCTCGCGCAACGCCGGCGCGGACCGCGGCGCGGCGCCGGTCGTCGCCTTCCTGGACGACGACGACCGGTGGGCGCCCACCTATCTGGAGACGCGGTCGCGCGGCTGACCGCGAAGCAGCCGCAGCCGGGGGATCCGGGGCCGACGAGGTCGGCATGGTGGTCACCGCGATCCAACGGTTCTCCGACGCCGGTCCCGGCGTCGTCATCACCCCGCGATCCGATCTGGATCCGCGCGGCGTGTTCCGCTCCAGCGCCGGGGTGACCGGCAGCAGCGTCGTGGTTCGGCGGACGGTGTTCGACCGGGTCGGTGGCTTCGACCCGGGACTGCCGGTGCAGAACGACCGTGACTTCTTCCTCCGGGTGCTCGACGGCGGTCATCGGTACGCCGTGCAACCGCAGCCCCTGGTGGAGATGCGCGACCACGGCCACGGCCGGCTCACCGACGCCTCGGCCCGACGGGCCGACGGCGTGCTGCTCTTCCTGGCCAAGCACGGATCGCGGTTCTCCTGGTGGGACCGGCGGATCTTGCGCTACACCTCGCACTACACCCGGATGGCCTGCGCCTGGTCGCGCTCGGACTTCGTCGCCAGCGCGTGCGGGGCGCTGGTCAACTGGTCACCGACCGTGGCTCGCAACCTCCCGCTGCGGCTGTTCCGGGTCGACCGGCTGCGTTCGCTGGGCCGGAAGTTGAGCGGTCGGGCGTGGTGGTCGACGTCGCTGCGCCCCCGTCGCTGGCCAGTCGGCGGCCCGGGGTACGCTGATCACCATCATCGGCCAAATCCTGCGCATCGGCACCCAGTTCGGCTCGATCGCCATCCTGGCCCGACTGCTCGACCCGGTCGACTACGGCTACCTGGCCATGGTGCTGGCGATCATCGGGGTCGCTGAACTGCTGCGCGACTTCGGGCTGTCCGCGGCGGCCGTGCAGTCGCGGGACCTGAGTCCCGGCCAGCAGTCCAACCTGTTCTGGCTGAACTCGCTGATCGGGCTCGCGGCCTCGCTGATCGTGCTGGCCTGCGCGCCGTTGATCGCGCGGCTGTACGGCGAACCCGAGCTCACCGTGATCACCATGGCGCTGTCGCCGCTGTTCCTGCTGAACGGCATGGCGACCCAGTTCCGGGCCCACCTCAACCGCGGGATGCGGTTCGTCGCGCTGGCGGTCACCGACGTCGTGCCCCAGCTGGTCGCGTTCGGGGTGGCGATCGTGGCCGCGATCAGCCTGCGCAGCTACTGGGCCCTGGTCGCCCAGCAGGCCACGGTGGCCGTCGTCGGTCTGATCCTCGCGGTGGCGCTGGCCCGCTGGCGACCGTCGCGACCCCGGCGTGGGGCCAGCCTGCGCAGCCAGCTCCGATTCGGGTCGAACCTGTTCGGCACCCATCTGATGACCTACGGGGTCAACAACTCCCAGACCGTGATGATGGGCGCCGTCTGGGGTGCCGAGTCGTCGGGCTGTTCAGTCGCGCCTACCAGCTGATGGCGCTGCCGCTGACCCAGGTCGTGGCGCCGCTGACCAAGGTCGCGCTGCCCATCCTGTCGCGGGTCGCCGACGACCCGCCGCGCTACGCCCGCATCGTCGCGCCGGGCCCAGCTGGTCGGGTTGTATCTGACCGCGCCGCTGTTCCTGCTCTGCTTCACCCTGTCCGGAGCCGATGATCGCGGTGGCGCTGGGCGCGCAGTGGTCGGCATCGGCGCCGATCTTCGCCATCCTCGCCCTGGGCGGGGCGTTCCGCGCCATGGCCCAGCTGTCGTTCTGGATCTTCCTGTCCTCGGGCCGGACCCGGACGCAGATGCAGTTCAACCTGGCCGCCTACCCGGTCCTGGTGGTGCTGATGATCGCCGGCCTGCCCTACCAGGGCGTCGGGCGTGGCGCTCGGCCACACGGTCGGGTACGCCCTCTACTGGCCGGTGTCGCTGTTGGTCGCCGCCGGGCCGGTGGCCTGGCGTTCCGGCCGCTCGCCCTCACCGCGCTGCGGGTGCTGGTGGTCGTCGGCGGTGGGGTGCTGGTGGCCTCGTACGCGATCACCCTGATCGGCCTGCCCGACCTGGTCACCGTCGTCCTCGGCGTGCTGGCCGCGGCCATCTGGTGCGCGGCGGTGATGGCCGTCATCCCGGCCCACCGGCGCGACCTGCGGGTGCTGGTCGAGTTCGCCCGGGGGGTCAAGCGGTGACCGCCACGCTGGCGGCCTCCTCGGCGAGTCTCCCGGCCGGCGGTGCGCCGGCCAGCGGAGCCGGTTCCGACCCGACATCGAGGGGCTCCGCGCGTTCGCCGTGCTGGCGGTGCTGATCTACCACCTCGATCCGGCCTGGTTGCCCGGGGGGTTCGCCGGGGTCGACGTGTTCTTCGTCATTTCCGGTTTCCTGATCACCACCCACCTGCGCACCGAGCTGGTCCGGACCGGCTCGTTGTCGTTGAGCCGGTTCTGGGGCCGCCGGATCACCCGGCTGTTGCCCGCCTCGACCCTGGTCCTGCTGGTCACGACCGCCGGGCGACGGTGCTCGTGGCCCCCCGCTTCGTCTGGTCGCAGTTCGGCCACGACACCGCGTACGCCGGCAGTTACAGCCTGAACTGGCTGCTGGCCGCGCGATCGGTCGACTACCTGGCCGAGGACGCCGTGCCGTCGGCCGTTCAGCACTACTGGTCACTGGCGGTCGAGGAGCAGTTCTACCTGGTCTGGCCGCTGGTTCTCCTCGGCCTGGCGCTGTAGGCCCGACGGCGTCGGCGTGCGGTGGGTCCGGTGCTGATCGCGGCGGCGGGCGCGATCGTCGTGCTCTCGTTCCTCACCGCCGCGGTGGCGGTGCAGGGGCACCATCCCTCGGCGTACTTCACCACGACGACGCGGCTGTGGGAACTGGGCGTCGGTGCTCTGGTCGCCCTGGCGCTGCCGCTCGCGGACCGGCTGACCCCGAGGGTGCGGAGCGCCCTCCTCGGGCTCGGGGCGGTCGGGCTGGTCGTTTCGGTGCTGCTGCTGACCGGGAGTGGCTGGCCGGCCTGGCCGGCGCTGGTCCCGACCCTGGCCGCGGCGGCGGTCATCATCGCCGGTGGCCGGGGCCGTGCGGTCTCACGCGTCCTCGGACTGCCCCCGCTGGTCTGGGTCGGCGGCATCTCGTACGGGATCTACCTGTGGCACTGGCCGCTGATCACACTGGCCCGGCTGCGCTGGGACGACTTCAGCCCGATCCAGACCGTCGGTCTGGTGGTCGCTTCGGTGGGTCTGGCCTGGGTCAGTCGACGCTGGGTCGAGGACCCGATCCGGTTCTCCGGCTGGTTCCGCGCGCGGGTCTGGCGGCCGTTCGCCCTGGCCGGTCTGTGTATGGTGCTCAGTGTGGGCGCCGGGGTTGCGCTCGCCGGCGCGGGCCGGGCACCAGCCTGATCGCGCCGCCGGGCGCCCGAGCTGAGGGCGCGGGCGTCCTGCCGGCCCGGATCGATCTCGTTCGGCATCCCGTCTGGTCCACCGGGGTGGACTGGGTGCTTCCGTCCCCATCCACGGCGCTACGCGACGTACCGGTCGCGTACGCCGACGGCTGTCAGCAGAGCTCGACCGCCGGCAATCCGCTCACCTGTACCTACGGCAACCGGGCGGGCGGCAAGACCGTAGCCCTGGTCGGCGATTCGAAGGCCCTGCAGTGGCTGCCCGCGCTGGACAGCTGGGCGGCAGGACACGGCTACCGGCTGTTGACCTACGTCAAGTCGTCGTGCCCGCTGGCCGATGTCGACGTCGATCTGGGGGGTGCGGCGTACCCGAGCTGCCGGGCCTGGTCGGATGCGGTCACCCGGGAACTGCTCGACCAGCGGCCCGACCTCGTCGTCACCTCGCAGGTGCGCAGGGAGGCGAGCGCGGCACCCGGCGGCACCGCCGATCCGCGGCAGCAGATGGTCGACGGACTGACCCGGACCTGGCGTCGGCTGCTCGACGCCGACGTAGCGGTGACCGTCCTCGCCGACACCCCGCAGACCGGGACCGCGGTGTACGCCTGCGTGGCCGAGCATCCCGACGATCTCGACGTCTGTGGCTACGACCGGGCGACGGCGGTCGGCGCCAGCGCTTCCGGTGTGCAGACCGCCGCGGTGACCGCCCTGGGCGGGACGGTCCTCGACGCGTCGGGTGTCGTGCGCCAACGCGGCCGCGATGACCGGCTGACCCTGGTGGATCTCGACGATGCGGTGTGTCCGGACGCCGTGCGATGCCCGCCGGTCGTCGGCAACGTCTTGATCTACCGGTCGGGATCGCACCTGACCAAGACCTATGTCGACACCCTCGCCCCTCGACTCGCCCGGCTGCTCGATCGCACCGGCTGAAGACCTCCGCCGAGCGGTCGCTGACCAGGGACTCGGCCGCGGTCGCCGTCAGCGCTGGCAGACCAGGTTGGTGACCCGGATGCCGTTCGGCGCGGTGTTGTCGCAGCCGACGATGTTGCCGATGCCCTTCTGCAGCCAGACTCCGTAGCCGGTGGCGTTCGAGACCGTGGCCTGGTTGCGGACGAAGACGTTGTCGCGGCCCCAGTCGGCGGCCTTGGAGTAGGTGGCGGTGAAGCCGTTCTCGGGTGCCGATACCCCGGTGTTGCCCTCGACCAGGAAACCGTTGCCCTTGACGACGATCCAGCCGCCGGAGATCGCCGGTCATGGCCGCCCCGTTGACCGTGTTGCCGCGGATGGTGCCGTCGGAGGTCCCGGCCTTGACGTCGATGGCCTCGGCGGTGGTCGCGGAGATGACGTTGTCCTGGACCAGCGAGCGGTCGCTGCGGTCCGGGTCGCAGTCGGAGTAGGTGCACCAGGCATCCGGGTCGGAGCCGATGTAGACGCCTTCGCCGTACTGCGGGAAGCGGAGCCCGGTGCGCTCGATGGTGTTGTTGACCACCGCGTTGTCGGTGGAGTTGCCGCGAACGTGAATGGCTTCCTCGCCGATGTCGGACAGGGCGAGATCGGACATCGTGTTGAACGAGCCGCCGTTGACGATGACGCCCTTCTGCACGTTCCGCAGCGTGAACCCGGTGACGATCACGTGCGACGCCTTGGACAGGCTGATGCCGGCGCCGCCGCTCAGCGGATCCCCGTAGTCGATCACGGCGGTGCGCGGACCGCAGATCCACACCGGGTTGGCGGCGGTGGCCAGCACGAGGTGGTGAAGGGTCCCTTGTAGACACCGGGGGCCAAGGTGATGACGTCGCCGGGCGCGGCGGTCTTGAGCGCGTACTGCAGCGCGCCGGCGGTGGCCACCGGGCGGGTGGCGGCCGGACAGTTGGCGAACCGCTCGTTCACCGGGCGGGGGCGGCCGGCGAGGTGAGGTTCGCGATCGGCGAGGACGGTGACTCGTTCCCGCTGGTGTCCAGCGCGGTCAGCCGGTAGGAGTAGGCGACCCCGCTCTCAGACCCACGTCGAGGAAGCTGAGCTGAGTCGGCGGCAGCCGGTCGAGCAGCACCTCGATGTTGTCGTTCGAGGCGGTCCGGAACAGCCGGTACGCGGCCACGTCGGTCGCGCTGAGGGTTGCCACTCGACGTTGATCCCGGTTCGGGTGTTCTTCAGCGAAGGCGAAGCGGGTACCGGAGGGGCGGAGCTGTCGGTGACCACGAAAGCGTCGAGGGAGATGCCGCGCCCGGTCGAGGCCGGGTTCAGCGTCCCGGTGCGCTCGATCCGGATCGTGTGCGTGCCGTCGCGCAGGCCGGTCCGGGTGTAGACCGTCTGCTGGTAGGCCGTGGTGGCCGAGTAGAGGTCGACCTTGGTGGCGGCCACCCCGTCGATGTAGACCTGCGCGATCCCGGAGAAGTTGTTCGTCCGGGTGATCCACTTGATCCCGGTGCCGGAGAAGGTGAACTGGGCATCCCCGGTCGTGGTCAGGGTGGCGTAGTTGCCGCCGCTGTCGCGGGTCGAGGACGAGGTCGTCCAGCTGGTGCCGGTGTAGATGATCGCTCCCGAGGTGTTCTCGTGGGTCCCGGTGCTGACCGCGGTGGTCGCCGACGCGGTGGTCGAGGGGGCGGACTCGTTCCCGCTCGCGTCGACCGCGGTGACCTGGTAGCGGTACATCAGTCCGGGGGTCAGCCCTTCGTCGAACCGGCTGGTCTCGCTGATCGGCCCATCGTCGATCGGGGCGAACAGGTGTCAGCGCCGGAGCTGCGGTAGATCCGGTAGCCGGACGTGTCCGCGTCGAGTGAGTCGGACCACTCGAGCTGGACGCTGGCCCCCGAAGGCATCGCCCAGATCGATCGCGGCGGCTCGGGCGCGGTGGTGTCGGGGACGACGAAGCTGGTCAGCGAGGTGCTGGCCGGTCCGGTCGCGGCCTCGTTGTGATCGCCGGTCCAGGCGACCTTGATCACGTGGGAGCCGGAGCCGAGGTCCTTCTTCTCGAACAGTTTGACGTTGCGCACGGTGTTGGGGGAGTACTGATCGACCGTCGCGGCCCAGTCACCGTCGATGTAGACCTTGGCGATGCCGCCGGCGGCGTCTGGGACCCCATCCAGCGCACGCCGGTCTCGACGAAGGTCAGGCCGGCGTAACCCGCCCCGGTGGTCTGCTGTCCGACGTTGGTGCCGCCGCGTCGACGTCCGCGGTCCAGTCACCGTCCAGCCGCACCCCGGCGTTGTCGGCGCGGTAGGTGCCCGCGCCGACGGCGGTGCGGGCCGGTTCGCCCGCGTGGTCGGACTCGTTGCCCGAGCTGTCGACCGCGGTGATCCGGTACTTGTAGACCGTGTTGAGGGTGAGATCCGGATCGAGGAAGGTCGTGGCGTTGAGCGGGAAGTCGGTCAGCAGTTCGTAGGCGGTCGATCCACGGTGCCCGGTAGACCAGGTAACCGGACAGGTCGGTCTCGGTGTTGGCGTCCCAGCTGAGCCGGATGCCGGCATCCTCGGGCTTGGCCTTCAGGTTCGTCGGCGTACGCGGGGCCCGGGTGTCGGGCACGATGAAGCTGTCGAGGTTGATCGTGCGGCCGGTGGACGCGTCGTTCTTGTTGCCGGAGCGTTCGATGCGCAGCGTGTGGACGCCGTAGTCGAGGATGGGCGAGCTGTAGACGACCGTCTTGTAGGTGGTGGCCGCCGAGTAGAGATCGACGGTGGTGACCAGGGTGCCGTCGAGGTAGACGTTGGCGATGCCGAAGTAGGTCCCCGTCCGGGCGATCCACTTGATCGAGGTCTCGGTGAAGGCGACCTGGGCGAAGCCGGCCGTGGCCAGGCTGGCCGAGGAACCGCCGGAGTCCGACGACGAGGTCGTGGCGGCCCAGCTACCGCTGTAGGTGAGCTGGTCGTTGGTGTTCTCGACCGTGCCGGCTCCGGCCGAGCTGGAGTCGGAGGTGACGGTGGCGTCGTCGGTGCGGGGGGAGTCGTTGCCGGAGGTGTCGACGGCGGCGATGCGGTAGCGGTAGTCGGTGTCCGGGGTGAGGGCGGGGTCGAGGTAGGTGGTGGCGTGTATGGGGTGTCGGTGAGGGTCTCGTAGTGGTGGAGGTGCCGGTGGCCCGGTAGATGAGGTAGCCGGCGAGGTCGGTTTCGGTGTTGGCGGTCCAGTTGAGGGTGCGCCGGCCTTTCGGGGTGGCGGTCAGTCCGGTCGGGGTGGCGGGGGCGCGGGTGTCGGCGACGATGAAGCTGTCGATGTCGATGGTGCGGCCGGTGGAGGCGTCGTTCTTGTTGCCGGAGCGTTCGATGCGCAGGGTGTGGGTGCCGTAGCTGAGGGTGGGCGAGGTGTAGGCGACGACCTTGAAGCCGTTGGCGGCGGAGTAGAGGTCGACGGTGGTGACCAGGGTGCCGTCGAGGTAGACGTTGGCGATGCCGAAGTAGTTGCCGGTGCGGGCGATCCAGCGGATCGTGGTCTCCTTGAAGGCGATCTGGGCGTAGCCGGTGCCGGCCAGGGTGGCGATCGAGCCGCCGGAGTCGGAGCGGAGGTGCCGTGGCCCAGGTGCCGCTGTAGGTGATGTCGGTGCGGTGTTCTCGTAGGTGCCGCCCGGGACGGCGGTCGCCTTGGCGGTGACGGTGGTGTCGGCGGTGCGGGGGGAGATGTTGCCGGAGGTGTCGATGGCGGCGATCCGGTAGCGGTAGTCGGTGCCGGGGGTGAGGGCGGGGTCGAGGTAGCTGGTGTCGGTGAGCGGGTTGTCGGTGAGGGTCTCGTAGGTGGTCGAGGTGCCGGTGGCCCGGTAGACGAGGTAGCCGGCGAGGTCGGTTTCGGTGTTGGCGGTCCAGTTCAGTTGGGCGCCGGCTTCCTGGCGGCGGCGGTGAGCCCGGTGGGGGTGGCCGGGGCGCGGGTGTCGGCGACGATGAAGCTGTCGACGTCGATGGTGCGGCCGGTGGAGGCGTCGTTCTTGTTGCCGGAGCGTTCGATGCGCAGGGTGTGGGTGCCGTAGCTGAGGGTGGGCGAGGTGTAGGCGAGGACTTTGAAGGTGGTGCCGGCGGAGTAGAGATCGACGGTGGTGACCAGGGTGCCGTCGAGGTAGACGTTGGCGATGCCGAAGTAGTTGCCGGTGCGGGCGATCCAGCGGAGGTGGTCTCCTTGAAGGCGATCTGGGCGTAGCCGGTGCCGGCCAGGGTGGCGATCGAGCCGCCGGAGTCGGAAGCCGAGGTGGCTGGCCCAGGTGCCGCTGTAGGTGATGTCGGTGGAGGTGTTCTCGTAGGTTCCGGCCCGACCGCTGTCGATTGGCGGTGACGGTGGCGTCCGCGGTGCGGGGGAGGTTGCCGGAGGTGTCGACGGCGGCGATGCGGTAGCGGTAGTCGGTGCCCGGGGTGAGGGCGGGGTCGAGGTAGGCGGTGTCGGTGAGGGGCTGTCGGTGAGGGTGTCGTAGATGGTGGAGGTGCCGGTGGCGCGGTAGACGAGGTAGCCGGCGAGGTCGTCCTCGGTGTTGGCGGTCCAGTTGAGCTGGGCGCCGGCGTTCTTGGCGACCGCGGTCAGGCCGGCGGGGTGGCCGGCGCGCGGGTGTCGGCGACGATGAAGCTGTCGATGTCGATGGTGCGGCCGGTGGAGGCGTCGTTCTTGTTGCCGGAGCGTTCGATCCGCAGGGTGTGGGTGCCGTAGGTGAGGGTGGGTGAGGTGTAGGCCACGACTTTGAAGGCGTTGGCGGCGGAGTAGAGGTCGACGGTGGTGACCAGGGTGCCGTCGAGGTAGACGTTGGCGATGCCGAAGTAGTTGGCGGTGCGCGCCGTCCATTGGATCGAGGTCTCGTTGAAGGTGAGCTGCGCGTAGCCGGTGCTGGCCAGGGTGGAGATCGATCCGCCCGAGTCCGAGCCCGAGCTGGCCGTGGCCCAGGTGCCGCTGTAGGTGATCGCCGAGGAGGTGTTCTCCTGCCGCCCGCCCCGACGGTGGTCGCTGCGGGGGCCGGCACTGGACACGGCATGGTGAGCAGCGTCGACGGGCGGAGGCGACCGTCGGGGTCTGAAGAGCGGCGATGCGGGACGATCACCGGGGGTCTTCGGCGGGACACGGGAGGTCCCCGAGCAAGGTCCGGGCGGGCGCGGATAAAAACTACCAGTGCCTTGATGAGGGATGCAACGTAACCCGTTCGCGGCCGCCACCTAATTGGGCGCGCCGTGATGGTAACGTGACCCAGCCCGAGGTGCCGCCACAGCGCTGGGGTGGACCCGGCAGCAGATGACCTAGAGGTGGCCGCGTTCGCTCGCCCCGAGGTGCTCACTGGCTAGAGTGGACCGAGTTGCCGAACTCGCCTATGTCGCACGCACGTTTTGGCACCATTCAGCGGGCTCGGGGTGAAAGGTGAGCCCCATATGACCCACGGTGCCTCCGGCTCGTGTCCGCGACCGTCATCACTCCGTGGGATCCTGTCGGCGCCGCCGCGGGCTGGATGACGGCTATCTCCGCCGACTGGCGATCACCGACCTGCTCGCCGTCGCGATCGCCGTGAGTTTGGCCCAGTTCATCCGCTTCGGATCGGTGTCGGCGATCTGCTTGTGGTCGCGGTCTCCCTCGAGCTACACCCTGATCGTCACCCTTATCGTGGCCTGGATCGTCCTGCTCTCGGTCTTCCGGAGTCGTGACGCCCGGGTGGTCGGCTCCGGCATCGACGAGTACAAGCGGATCGTGCATGCCTCGTTCGCCCTGTTCGGGACGGTGGCGATCGTGGCGTTCATGTTCAAGCTGGAAGTGGCCCGCGGTTATCTGGGCGTGGCCCTGCCGCTCGGCCTGCTCGCGCTGGCGCTGACTCGCTGGGGCTGGCGCCGCTGGCTCGGTCGGCAGCGCGGTTCTGGCCGCTGTCAGTCCACCGTGCTGGTGGTCGGAGCCCATCGGGCCGCCGTATCGATGGCCAAGACCTTCGAACGGCACCCGGCGGCGGGTTACCGGGTGATCGGAGTCTGCGTTCCCGGCTGGACCACGCAGCATGGGCGGCTGATCGACATCGACGGCCATCGCGTGCCTGTGCTCGGCGATGAGCACAGCGTTCTCGAGGCGTTGTCGCGCACCGGGGCGAGCACCGTGGCCATCAGCAATCCGGAGTTCCTCGGGGCCGACGGCATGCGTCATCTGGCCTGGGAGCTGGAGGCGAGCAACACCGACATGGTGGTCTGCCCGGGCGTCGTCGACGTGGCGGGTCCCCGCCTGCACATCAGCCCGGTCGGCGGGCTGCCTCTGTTGCACGTGGACAAACCGCAGTACCGCGGGGCGCGGCGCGCGGCAAGCTCACGGTCGACTTGGGTGTGGCATGCCTGGCGACCCTGATGGCCTCCCCGATCCTCCTGGTGCTGGCCGTCGTGGTCAAGATGTCGAGCCCCGGTCCCGTCTTCTACCGCTCGGAGCGGATAGGTCTCAACGGTCGTCCCTTCCGAATGTTGAAATTCCGCTCGATGGTGGTCGACGCCGAAGCGCAAAGGTCGGCCCTGATGGACGCCAACGAGGGGTCGGGGTTGTTGTTCAAGTTGCGGAGCGACCCGCGGGTGACCCCGGTCGGCCGCTGGATGCGTCGATTCAGCCTGGACGAGCTGCCCCAGTTGTTCAACGTCCTGCAGGGCCACATGAGCGTTGTCGGCCCCCGGCCTCCGCTACCGGTCGAGGTCGCGGAATACACGAGCGAGCTCCATCGCCGGTTGATGGTCAAGCCCGGAATCACCGGGTTATGGCAGGTGAGCGGCCGGTCTGATCTGTCCTGGGAAGAATCGGTCCGGCTCGATCTCTACTACGTGGAGAACTGGTCGATGGTGCAGGACCTCATGATCGCCCTGCGCACCGTGCGTGCCGTCCTCAGTTCGCACGGGGCCTACTAGAAACGACCACGGGTGTGCGACGTCTCCGGCACGCTCACGCTGGCACGTGGATGCGTGGCGAGTCGGCCCGAGGTCGGGTCGAGGGCATCGACCGAGCGGCCGGTGACCGCGCTGATGACTTCGAGCAGCTTGGTGCCGCTGTGCTCGGGGGCGAAACGGCTGAACCACGCACCGGCGTCGGCCGGGGTGAGATGGCGGGCTCGGTGGACGGCCGCGGCGAACGACTCGGGCCGCGAGTCCATCGAGAAGATCCCGGTGACCTCGGGAACGACGGCGTCGGCCACGCCGAGGGCACGCGATGACGTGACGCTGGGAATGCCGGCCGCGGCCGCCTCGACCAACACATTCGCGAAACCCTCGGCCACCGACGGCAGCAGGACCACGGCGTCGGCGGCCGCCTCGTCGAACCAGGCGGTCACCCAGCCGCGGAAGCGGACCCGGACATCGAGCCGGACCGCGATCGCCCGGATCGCCTCCGCCTCGGGGCCGGTGCCGAAGTAGTCGACGCTGGTCTCGATGCCATACATGGACTGCAGTAGTGCAGCCGTTTCGACGGCCACCTCGGGTTGCTTCTGCCGACCAACCGGGCGGGACGGTGAGAGTGACCGTGGGCGGCCCTCCAGGGGTGACTGCGACCACGGGACGGCGGCGCGGGTGACCGAGCTTGGCCGTGGCCGGGTTCGGCACCACCCAGATGCGCTCCATCGGCAGCCGGTAACGGCTCGTGGCTTCAGCGGCGACCGGGTGGGAGATGGCGATGTAGCCGTCGGCTCGACGGTAGAGAAGGCGCGACAGCGCCAGCTCGACCCGAAAGCGCGAACCCTGGCTCGCCAGCAAGGTGGTCTCGATGTTGCGACCACTGATCAGAACGGCGGGCCGGTCGCGCAGTCCCGCCGAGGCCAGCAGGGCCAGCACGTTCCAGTGCGGCATCAGGGCCAGGAGCACGTTGTAGCCGCCGTCGACGAGTTGGGCCCGCACCGCGCGTACGCGGCCGGCGAACGAGTCCGCGGCCACGGCGATCAGGCCGGGCTCGGCGGCGCCGAGCGGCTCATGGGTCGTGATGACATCGACCACGTGACCGATCCGGCGCAGATGATCGACCCACTGCATCGCGACGAACTCAGCTCCGCCGCCGCTTCGACGCGGGACGAGGACAGCGATCCGTAGGGTGGTCATTGTCTGCCGCCGAGGGGAACCAGTGGGGCAACGAGCCGGCGGACCCGCGTCGAGCAACGATCCGAGCCGGGACACCGGCGACCGTGACCCCGGAGGGAACGTCGTCGGCCAGCACGCAGTTGGCCCCGATAGCGACGTCGTCACCCACGGTGATCCCGCCGAACACCACCGCGCCGGGGGCGATGTAGACCCGGTCGCCGAGGGTGGGTACGCCACCGGCATGCACCCCCAGATTGGTCCCGGAATGGATCCGGCAGTACGCGCCGACCCGGACCCGGTCGTTGACCACGATGCTGCCGACATGCGCCACCGACAAGCCCGGGCCGAAGGTGCCGGGTGGGATCGAGATGCCGGTGTGCACGGCGAGCCGGGCCAGCCGGACCCGGCCGGCCAGATAACGGAGCCGGCCCACCCCGGTGGTCAGGGTCTGCAGGTACTCCACCCGGCGGAGCAGCCGCTGGTAGTGCAGCTCGGGATACTGCGGCCGCAGATAGAACCGCCAGCGCGGGACGTCGTGGGCCTGGAGGTCGGCGGCCAGGAACTCCGCGTAGTCGGCGCGATTGCCGATCCGGCCGGTGTCCGCTCGTCGCGGTCCCGATCTCCGATGCAAGACTGGCTCGCTCGACCGTCATCCGTCCCACCCGAAGGTCTGCCGGCCCCAGGCCAGATGACGGGCGAGGCCGTCCTCGATGTCGACCTTCGGGCGCCAGCCCAGCGCGGCGGTGATCTTGGCTGTGTCGCCGCCGGTGCGGAAGACGTCGCCGGCCACCGTGTCGGTGTAGTTGATCTTGAGCGAGCGACCGTTGAGGGACTGCGATCAGCGCGAGCGTCTGGTTGACCGAGACGCTGGACCCGCCGGCCACGTTGAACACCGAACCCGGGCGCACCGGGGTGCCGGCGGCCGCGGCCAGGTTGGCGGCCACGATGTCGTCGACGTAGGTGAAGTCGCGCAGCTGCTCGCCGGTGCCGTAGATGTGGACGACCTCGTCGAGCACCGCGGCCCGGACGAATCGGGTGAAGGCCATGTCGGTGCGCTGGCCCGGGCCGTAGACGGTGAAGTAGCGCAGCGAGGTGGTCGGTACGCCGAAGTTGGTGGCGTACAGGCAGCACAGGTGCTCGGCGGCCAGCTTGGTCACCCCGTACGGGCTGATCGGCTGGGGCCGATCGGTCTCGATGGTGGGGTAGCGCTCGGCGTTGCCGTAGACCGACGAACTGGACGCGTAGACCAGCCGCTCCAGGGTGGGGGAGTTGCGGGCCGCCTCGAGCAGTCGCTGGGTGGCGGCGATGTTGGCGCGCAGGTAGATCGCGAAGTCCTCGACCCCACGACTTGCGGACACCCGGCTGGCCGGCCTGGTGGAAGATCCAGTCGACCCCGATCAGCAGTTCGCCAGCGGCACCTCGTTCAGATCGCCGTGCACGAAGCGGAAGTCGGGTCCGGTCAGCGTGGCGAGGTTGCGCCGCTTGATCGCCACGTCGTAGTAGTCGGTGAGCGCATCCAGGCCGATGACCTGGTGCCCGTCGGCGAGCAGCCGGCGGACGAGCGTGCTGCCGATGAATCCGGCAGCGCCGGTGACCAGAGCTCTCATCGTTCGTCCTTCGGCGGGGTCGGCTCGTCGTTGAGGATGCGCCCGATCAGGCTGGGCGCGTTCAGTCCGGATCGACGGCGTCGCGGACCGTGTCGCGGTCCAGTTCGACCGCCTGGACCAGAGCCAGCGGCGAGCTCGCTCGGATCCCGGCCGCAGACGTAGCCGGTCCGGCCGTCGATGACCAGGCCGCCGGTGTCGGAGCCCTGGGTGACCACGGCGGGCAGACCGGAGGCCATCGCCTCGACCAGCACCCGGGCGTATCCCTCGTACCCGGGATGCGAGGTCATCAAGAAGAGCCCGCCCCGGCCATCGACACGGCCACGTCCTCGGTTCGACCCGGCCGCGGAGGCGGATCCGATCGGCCACTGTCGCCGGCAGCTGCGGCCACCTGGCGCCTTGACCTCGGGCAGCAGCGTGCCCGAGCCGAGCAGTCGATCTCCCACGGCCGGTCCGGGTCGAGACGGATCAACTCGGCCACCCTCGACGGCCAGGGCCGGGTCCTTGGGCACCTCGAGGCGTCCGACCCAGACGATCCGGTACGGGTCGCGCGGCGGTCGGCCGTGATCAGGTCGGGGTCGAACCAGGTGGGGGAGAACGATCGTCCGGTCGTTCCACTGGCGGACGAGGTCGGCGTACTGACTCGTTGAACACCACGACCGGTCGGGCCCGCCGGACCACCGAGCGTTCGAGCCGACGGTGGGTCGCCCGGCGAACCGCCAGAACGAGTCCGAGGTGCGTGCCGGTCAGGCCGTTCTCCTGGGTGTGGATGAAGTAGTCCTGGGGGATCCGCAGCAGCCGGCGCAGCGCGAGGGCGGTGTCCATCCGGTGCACCTGGACGATCTCGGGCCGGGGCAGCCGATGGCGGAACCGGGCCACCGCGCGGCGGTCAGCCGCAGCGCGTGCGGGTACGCGGCGACGCTGGTCGGCCGGGTCGAGCGCGACGACCGGCAGGAACCAGAAGCGCCGACCGTCGGGCCAGTCGTAGCGCTCCCAGTGGCCGATCCGGCCCCGATCGGGTCCGCCGCCCCCGGTGTCGACGCCGACGACCGCGACGTCGAGGCCGACCGGCAGGTAGCGGCAGATGCCGCGCAGGCAGGTGTCGATGCCCGCCCGGGCGAGGGCCGGGCCGGATCGAACTGGTGGACGATCAGCCGGTCCACCCGAGCCGGCGGGTCGTCGCGGCTGACCGTGCGCGTGGCGGTGCAGCGTGGCGTCGCTCATGCCACGCGATCCGCCCTGAGGCGGCTGGTGGCGCTGCGGTGACCGTCCGCCCCGCCGCCGCCTCCAGGGTCCGCCGGCACGGGTTCGTCCAGATCCAGGATCTGGTCAGCCCGCCGGCCGCCATGGTCGTGGCGATGCCCAGCTGATGGTCGTCGACGTGCTCGCCGAAGGCATGGCGGCGGACGGCCAGCACGGGCGAGTGACCCAGCTCGAACTGGTGCAGGATCGAGCCGACCCCGGCGTGGGCGACGACCACGTCGGCGGCCCGGGACAACGCCTCCAGCTCGCGGGGTGCGACCTGGTCGAAGACGCGGCCGGGCAGACCGTCGCCGCGATGTCGTGGCCCCGAGCTGCCAGGTCACCTCGTCGCCCTCGCGGAGCAGGCTGAGCACGGCGTCGACGGCGCGGTCGAAGCGGTAGGGGGCGATGGTGCCCAGGGTGACCAGGATGTTGAGCGGTCCCGGGCGGCCGGGGCGTCCCGCTGATCTCCCAGTCGCCCAGGGTGCTGCCGCAGTACCGCCAGGTGTCGTTGGCCCACTCCGGGTACTGGGTCAAGGTGTGGACCCGCGGCGCGCGTTGCAGGAGTCGGCCGGTGAACGACGGACCGGTCGGCCGAGCCAGGCTCTCCACGTAGTAGGTGGGCATGCCCGGCCAGCGCGGCCATCGGCAGGATAGTCGCGGCGAGGCCGCGCCGGTGCTGATGCAGGCGTCGAACCTCTCCGGCCCGCAGCAGCGGCCGGGCCTGGCGAGCGGCGCGGAGCGCCGCCTTCAGGTCGCGCGGGGCGACATAGTCGACGAAGGTGTGGCGACGGTCGGCCAGGAAGCCGGTGCTCTGATCGGTGTCGAAGGTGACCCACAGCGAGTCCGGGGAAGCCTCGATCTGGTGGCAGATCATTCCCAACTCGGCGAGGTGGCCGCCGGTGGAGCTGACCCAGAGCACCTTGGCGCCCCGGGGGATGCGGTCGAGTTCGAACGATCGCTCGCTGAGCCCGGTGGGGTCATGCCGGCGTGAATCGCCCGGCAACGAGGCGGGCGGCGGTGCGGTGGCACGGCTCGACGGGAGGTGATCGATCGGGAATCGACGGATCGCATGGTCCCGAGCCCTCGGAGGCTCGTGACGTGACCCAGGACAACGATACGGCGGTGATACGACTGGGGGGCAGGGCCTGCATGGCCTTGGCCTTTCGCGACAGGCCGCCCCCGCGGCAAAACGACCGACTACGGTCCCCGAGAAGTGTCGATGGGCGGGATTCGAGTGGGTGCCCCGCCCACGAGCCACTGCTACGCATACTAACCGCTGATCTCGGCCTGATGCACACGGGCCGGGGGCGCCGACACGGTGCGGCGTCAGCTACCCCACGCAGTCCACGTTGGTCACCCGGCGATCGTCGTTCGAGCGGTTGTCGCAGCCGACCACGTTCCCGATGCCCTGCTGCACCCACACGCCGTAGCCCCGGGTGTTGCCGAGCCGCGCGGTTGCCCAGGAACACGTTGTCGCGGCCCCACCCCGCAGCCTTGGAGTAGGTCGCGGTGAAGCCGTGTCCGGGGCGTGGGTGCCCACGTTCCCGTCGACCGACCAGGCATTGCCCTTGATCACCACCCAGCCCCCGGAGCGCGTCGGTCCCATGGCCGATCCGTCGATCGTGTTTCCGTGGACGATTCCGTCCGAGGTGCCGGCCTTGGCCTCGATCCCCTCGGCGGTGACTGCGGTGATCGTGTTGTCCACGATGGCGTTGCGGTCGCTGCGATCCGGCCCGCAGTCGGAGAAGGAGCACCAGGAGCCCGGGTCGGATCCCACGTAGATCCCCTCGCCGTAACCGGCTGTCCGCAGGCCGGTGCCTCGGATCGTGTTGCCCGCCACCACGTTGTCGGTCGATCGCGCACGGAGGTGGATGGCCTCCTCGCCCACGTCGGTGACGGTGAGATCGGAAAGGGTGACGAACGAGCTCCCGCTGACCATCACCGCCTTCGAGGTGTTGCGCAGACTGATGCCGGTGACGATGACGTGCGAGGAGTCGGTGAGCGTCAGGGCGGTTCCGACAGTCGTGGGGGCCCAGCGGTCGATGACCGCATCGCGGGGGCCGCAGATCCACACCGGTCGCTCGGTGGTGGCTCGGACCGAGACGACGAAAGCCCCGTGGTAGATCCCCGGCGCCAGGGTGATCACCTGGCCCGATGTGGCCTCACGCAGCGCCTGGGTCAGGCCCGCGGCCGTGGTGACGGGGTGGGTGGCCGGAGGACACCGCGCATACCGCTGCGCGACGGGCGCCGCACCGATGGGTGCCGCGATCCGCACGCCGGTTGAGGGCCTCGAAGCGTTCCCGCTGAGATCGACAGCGATCACCCGGTAGGTGTACGTCACCCCAGGCTCGACCCCGCTGTCCCGGAGATTGCGCTGGGTGATCGGTAGCGAGGCGAGGACGACCACCCGCCCGTCGGCGGCCGTCCGTTGCACGCGGTGGGTGACGACGTCGCCGGAGGGGGAGCGGGTCCAGGCGATGCGGATCCCGGTCTGGGTCGCGGCGACGCTCGGTGTGGCCGGTGGGCGCGGTGGGCTCACGTCGTACACGTGCAGCGCGTCGAGCATCACGTTCCCGCCGTGGCTGGCCGGATTGCGGGTAGCGCTGCGGACGATCCGCAACCGGTGGCGACCGGCGGACAGCCCCCGGACCTCGAACACCACCTGCTGGAAACGAGTGGCGGGTGCGTACAGGTCGACGGTCCTGACCCGCGTGCCGTCCAGATACACCGTCGCCCGGCCACCGTAGGGCGATCGCGGGGCGACCCAGCCGATCCCGGGCCCGGTGAAGCTGATCGAGGCCTCGCCGCCGGCTTTGAGGTTGGCGTACGTGCCGCCCAGGGCATTCACCGATCGCACCGTTCCCCAGGAGCCCCTGGTGCGGATGGCGCGCGAGCCGTCGTCCTGGGTGCCGGAGCGGGCGACGACTGCTGCGTCGACCTCGACCGGCGGCGAGACGAGCAGTGCGGCGAACCCGGCGAGTCCCAGCAGCGCAACGAGTACGGACAGGCGTGGATGCGGTCGCGCCCCCGCGCGTCGTGCGGACATGAACAATTCCCTCGAGTCAACCTCGTCGGTGACCCCCCGGCCCGACGGTGATCATCGTGGGCGTGACTTCGCTGGGTCTGCGTCGACCGCCCTCATGTTCGGCTCAGGATTGGGTGAGGAGTCGTCACGGATCCGTCATATGGCTGGTCGCGCATGCGGCCGCTGTCGGGGTACGCTGACCACACCATTCGGGGGCTCTTGGGTATCTGTGTCGACTCACCTAGCCGAGGTATCCATGGCTCAGCACCACATCGATCCAGTCCGGGCCGGATCCATCGCCCATGACGATGCCGTCGCCGATCGCCCGGTTGCCACACATCTGCACGACTACACCCCGCCGCAACTCGCCCGGTTGGGGACCCTTGCCGAGCTGACCCTCGGTGGCGACAGCGGCCCTGATGACGGCCTCGGTGCCGCCGGCGACGAAGGTTCTGTCTGACCCCCTCGTGGCGCCCCACCCCGATCGAACTGGCTTCCGGCGTCTTCGTCGGGGCCGACCCGGCGGAGGGCGCGCGCGAGTCCTTTCCGGTGGGCGGTCCGGCTGACCCGCTCGTGGCGCTCGAGCGAGCCATCCGGCCCGCCCTGCTGCGCACGCCGTGTCTGGTCAGCTTCTCCGGCGGACTCGATTCGTCGCTCATCCTGGCCGTCGCGGTGCGGGTGGCCCGGCGTGAAGGTCTCCCTGACCCGGTTCCGGTCAGCTGGCGATTCACCGACGCTCCGCGTGCTGACGAATCAGCCAGCCAGGACGCCATCATCAACGAGCTGCGGCTGCAGGACCGGGTCCGGATGACCGCGTACGACGAGCTGGACCTCATTGGCCCGATCGCGATGGCCACGCTGACCGACGGGCCGGTCAACCCGCCCAACCGGCACCTGCTGCAACCGATGCTCGACCTGGCCCCCGGAGGCTCGCTGCTGACCGGGTTCGGCGGCGACCAGATCCTTTCCGGGTGGCTGAGGCCCCCGCACCGCACCCGTTGGCGTCGCCTCAAGAACCGGGTGCCCGCCGACCTGCGAGCTCGAATCGCCCGCCACCGCACGGCCCCGCTGGCCTGGCTGCACGCCCCGGTCGCACGCCGAGTCTGGGCGGCTCGTCTGCGCGACGTCGCCGCCGAACCGGTGGCCCTCGACCCGCGGGTGCGCTGGCATGCCCACCGACGGGGGCTGATCTCTGCCGTAGCTGCGCTTCGGCACCTCGCCCGCCGGTCGGGGGTCGAACTCGGTCTGCCACTGGTCGACCCGGCGTTTGTCGACAGCCTGGCCCGGTTCGGCGGCGGGCGGCCCGCACCGTCTCGGCCCGAGCTGATCGCCGCTTTCGCCGGCGCGGCCATCCCGGCCGTTGTCGGTGGCGCTCGGCCCAAGGCTCGGTTCGGCGACGTGTTCTTCCGTGGCCCGACCCGCGACTTCGTGTCCCAGTGGGACGGCACCGGGGTAGATCCGACCTTGGTGGATGTGGACCGTCTGCGGGCGCTCTGGTCGACCTGGCCGATCCCGCCCCTGACCGCGGGACTGGTCCAGCAGGCGTTTCTCAGCCACCGGGTGGCGGCATGACGGCCACCCCGATCTATCGCACCGGCGGCGTCGGGGTGGCCTGGCGGGAGACCGGGGGTGAGGTGGTGGTCCTCGATCTGGCCCGCTCGGTGTATTTCGGGCTCAATCCGACGGCAGCGATGCTCTGGAAGCTGTTGGTCGGCGGTGCCACCCGTGACCAGCTGATCGCGGCACTGCTGGCCGGCGGAGCCGACGACCCGGTGAAGGCCCGCGGCGACGCAGCCGCCTTCCTCGCGCAGCTGCGTTCCGCCGACCTGCTCCTCGCCGACGCGCCCGGCTGACGACCGGCGCCGTGTCCTCCCGCGATCAGCGGCGGGCGACCAGCCACTCGGGACGGGTCGGTAACCGGAGGATCTCGTCCATCCGCTCGTGCTGGAGGGCCGAATCCGGGTCGGTCTCGAGCCAGGCGTGAGCGTGGAAGCCCTGGCCGGGTGCCGTGACCGCCACCACGAGATCGACCGCAGTTCCCTGCGTCGCCCACCACCGCTGGACCACGAGGGAACGCTCCAGACACGTGGCGTGGCGGACGCGCAGCACGGACTGCACGACCCGCCGGGCCCGGGCCGGACCGGGCGGCGCGGCGGGCAGGTCGACCTGCTCGAGCGGTCGGACAACCAGATCCCGGCGTACGCCGCGAAGCGCGCGCAGCGTCCAGCCGGCTGCCCGGACGTCGGCGAGCCGCCACCGGCGCACCACCGACCAGCGATGGATCAGGGTGCGCCATGTCGCCCTGGTGGACCCGTCCCGGTTCGAACCCACGCCGCGGCGCGCCGCGGGGACCAGCAACCGCGCCGGGCGGGTCAGGTAGGCCAGCGCGAGTCCGGCCGGGCCGCGCCGGGCCAAGGGGCTCGCCCGACGTAGGAAGTCCGGGGTCGGAACCAGCCTCCGGGCCACGTAGCGGAGCTTGCCGCCCGGTCCGGGCACCGCCCGGACGGCGTCCACCGAACGAGCCAGCAAAACCAGATCGAACCGCTGGGCCAGCCGGGTGGCCCAGGACCGTGGTCGATCCAGGTCGAGTCGGCGGACCACACTCGACCCCTTCGGGCAGCCGGCGTAAGCCGGCGGTGAAGGCGTCGGTGCTGCCGGTACGGGCGGCGGCCGCCGCGGCCCGCGCCCAGACCCACTCGGGCAGCAGGTCGAGCGCCCGGGCCAGATCGGCGAGCGCCTTGCGGCCGCGCCCGGGGGAGGCGGCGTGCAGTCCGACCAGCAGCGCGCACCCGACTGCGTCGGGGACCAGCACGGTGGTTCCGCTGAGGGTCAGCGGTTCCGCCGGATCGCGGAGTTGTCGCCACAGGGCCTCGCAGTCGGTGACCCCCGCGAAGCCGCGGTGCAGATCGACAGTCAGCGGGACCGGGTGTTCGCGCACCCACGACTGTTCGTAGCTCAGCCATTCGTCATCGGGGAAGGCGCCGGCCACATCGGTGTGACCGATCCCGGCCAGCACCCGACCGGCGGCGGCGTAGTCGCCCGGGGTGACCAGGACGTCGACATCGGAATAGCGCCGGCGGCTCGGATCGTCGGCGTACAGCCGGCGGGCCAACCCCGGTCCCTTCAGGATCATCGAATCGATCCCGTGCTCGGCCAGGGCCCGGGTGACCACGGCCGCATGCTGGTCGAGGGCCAGGCAGCGGGCGGCCGCCGCCAACCCGCCGGGAACCGGACTCACGGCGCGCCCCCGGTCGGGCCAGCGGGGGAGAGCGCGGTCGGCCACGGGGCGGCGGTGACCGTCGCTTCGAGCAGATCGAGACCGGCGGCGAGCTCCGACCACGCGGCCGGCCGGGTCAGGGTCCAGGCCGGCAGCGTGGTCAGCGCGAGGACCAGTTTCGGATCCGAGGCCAGGAAGCGGTAGGACCGGCGGGTGGCCAGGTCCGACAACAGCGCCGCGGGGCTGCGGGGGGCACAGCTGAGCTGGTGCCCCCAGGCCAGGAAGACCCAGCCGCCGAGGGTGACCGGCGCCGGATCGTCGCCGAGCAACATCCGCTGTCGGGTCTCGCGCCGCGCCAACCGCAGGTCGAGGCCAGGGATGGGCGGCGGCTCGCGCAGATCGATGCACCGCGGGCCGGGGAAGGCGACCCGACCGTCGCTCACCACGATGTCGTCGCTCAGCACCGTGGTGCCGCGCGCGGCCAACGCCGCCATCAGCGTGCTCTTGCCCGCCGTACGCGGTCCCAGCACGGCCCAGGCCCGGCCGTCGGCGACGAAGGCCCCGGCGTGGAAGGCCTCGCGGCCGGCCCAGCGGTTGACGGTTGTGGCCACCGGCGCGAGATAGGGGTGGGCGATCAGATCGGGCGCCAGCGGGGGACCGTAGAACGTGGCCTCCCCACGGGCCCGGTCGAGCGCCAGGGTGCGACCGTCGGCCAGCAGCCGGACGCCCGACGCATGGTCGAGCGGCCGTTCCGGCGGAGGCGGACGGTCGGTATCGATCCGGATCGCCACCGTCGGTCCCCCACCGGTGGCGGGGACCAGTTCGGCCAGTCGGGGGAGACCGGTGATGTTCATGCCGTACGCCGACTGGGGGGAGCCGGGGCTCATGCGCCCGATTCTGACACAGCCCGATGATTGTCCCGCCCTCCGTCGCTGTGCTAATTTCGCGACAGACGGGTCGGCGCCAGCCGCGACGACGGCGTTCGATTCTCGGGGAATCTTCGGCGACATCCATGCCCCGAGAGGCCCGATTGCCATGAGCAGGTCCACCGGACGGCGTGTTGTCTCCACCCTGAGCACCGTGGCGCTGTCCGGCCTGCTGCTGCTCGGGGCGGCGCTCGTCACCCCAGGAATCGCGTACGCGGCCCCGGCCCCTGCCCACACCGCCACGCCCGATCGCTCGGACTCGGATTCGCCTCACATCATGGCCGACGACGCACCGGTGCTGACGTTTCCCGCCACTCTGCCGATGGGTGCGGTGGGGATGGCGTACGAGCAGGCCCTGACCCGCACCGGCGGCACCGCACCGTTCGCGTGGTCGATCGATGGCGGGACCCTCCCGGGCGGGCTGTCGCTCGATCCCTCGACCGGCCTGCTGTCGGGCGCCCCCACCGATGGCGGGGGCTCGGAGTTCACGGTGCGGATCGTCGACGCTGTCGGCCTGGTTGACACCCGGGCGGCCGAGCTGTTCGTCAAGGCCGCGCCGACGGTGCAGCTGAGCGTGGACGACGCGGCGGTCCGATTCGGCACCCGGGTGGAGGTGACGGTTGCGCTCGGCGACCTCGGAGCGACCGGGACCCTGGACTTCCGGGTCACCGCCCCCGACGGCGCGGTCACCGAACTCGGCTCGGCCACCCTGCTCTCCGGCCGCGCCTCGTTGACCCTGACGCCGGCCGCTCTGGGACGCAACGCGGTGACCGCCTCGTACAGCGGAGACGAGCGGCATCTGGCTTCGACGTCGGCGCCGGTGTTCGTCGAGGTGTCGGCGTACGCCGGGCAGGCGGTGATCACGGAGTTCCGGACCTCCGGTCCCGACGGCCCAGCTGACCAGTACGTCGAGCTCTACAACCGTGGCGCACCGTTGCCGCTCGCCGGTCTGGAGCTGCGTAGCGGTTCGGGGAGCGTCGTAACGCTGCCGGCCGATGCGCCGGTGCTCGACACGTTCCGCACCTACCTGGTGTCGGGCGCCGACTTCTCGCTGTCGACGCTGGCCACCCCCGACATGACGGTCCCCACGCTCGGCACCGACGGCTTCCGGTTGACCGCTCCCGACGCGGCTCGGTCGGTCGTCGATGAGGTCGGTCCGGTCTCGGGCTTCCATCTCGGCTCCGGACTCCCGGCCATGGACGGGGCCCCGGCCGCGCAATGGGCCTTCGTTCGGACCGAGACGGGGGGCCGACCCAACGACACCCGCGACAACCGCGCCGACTTCGCCCTGGTCTCGAGCACCGGTGGCACCGTCGGCGGAGTGCAGTCGATGCGGGGTTCGGCGTCGCCGACTGGGCTGCGCGACCCCTGGCAGCACAATCGGCAGGCGCTGTCCTTCCGGCTCGACTCCAGCAGGACCCCGGCCGAGTCACCCAACAGGGCGTACGTGGTCGGGTCGCCGGGAACCCTCGTGATCCGGCGGACGATCACCAACACCGGCACCTCGACCATCACTGAGGCCCGGACGCGCATCACCGCCCTGAGCGAAGCCCATGGGTTGCCCTACCGCGGGGCGCAGCCTGCTCGGCCCGCGCGGATCCGAGCGGTAGACCCGGCGGTCTCGACCAGCCAGGTGACGGTCGCCGATCGCGGTGTGATCACCGTGCAGCACCTGGCGGTCGACGCCCCGATCACCAGCGCGGCCGGCGGGGGACTGAACAGCACGCTGACCGTGCCGCTGCCCAGCGGTGGGCTGGCTCCGGGTGCATCCGTCGACGTCGCCTTCACCTTCCAGGTCGACGTCCGTGGGACGTTCTGGTTCGGCTATGACCTGGACGCGCGGACCAGCAGCTCCTCCGGTCGCGTGACCGCGTCGACCCGGGCCTTCGGAACGAAGCTCAGCGACACGCAGCTCCGCCGGCGGCTGGTCAGGTCCGGGATGACCCGTGGTCACGCGCTGACGGGGCCGGACACCGGGCGGCTGTGACGACCGACGGGCCGGGAACGGGGATCGGGCGCCGGATCTGGCGTACGGCGGCGCGGCACCGTGCCCGGCTGGTGCTGCTCGTGGTCACCGTGACGTCGGGAGCGGTTTCGGGGGTGGTCCCGGCGCTGCTGCTGCACCGACTGATCGACCGTGGTGTGCTGGCCGGCGACCGCTCGGTGGTCGTCGAGATGGCGGTGCTGCTCGGGCTCGTCGCGGTCGTCCGGGTCGTCCTGGGTCTGCTTTCGCGGTGGTGCTCCGCGCAGATCGGCGGAGTGACTCGCCACGGAGTGGCGGGTCCAGGCGTACGACCGACTCCTCAGCCAACCCGTCTCCTACTTCGCGGCGACCCCGGCCGGTGGGCTGGTCGCCCGGTTGACCACCGACGTCGCAGTGGCTGCGCAGCAGGTGACCAACACGGTGACGGTGATGCTGGCCAATGTGGCCGCTCTGGTCTGCGCCCTCGTCGCCATGACCCTGATCAGCTGGCCGATCACCGTGGCCCTGATCGTGCTGCTGCCGCTCTTCGTCCTCCCGGCCCGGCTGCTGCATCGGCGGTCGGCCCGCTGACCCGCGACAGGCCGAGCTGTCGGCCGAACTGAGCAGTGCGATGGTCGAGCGGTTCGGCGCGGCCGGGGCACTTGTTGGCCGCGCTCTACGGTACCCCGGCGCGCGATCATCGACCGACTGGCCGGCCCGGCGGCCGGGTTGCGCGACGTGGCGGTGCGGATCGCGGTCCAGGGTCGTTCGTTCGCGACGGCGTTGGCGCTGGGCTCGGCACTGGCGGTCGCACTGATCTACGGCGTGGGTGGTCGGCCGTGGTCGAGGGGCGGTTGAGCCTCGGGGCTTTGATCGCGCTGGCCGCCCTTCTCGGTCAGCTCTACGCGCCGCTGAGCCAATTGACCTCGCTACCCGGCTGGGATCTCCCGGCTCCTGACCGGCTTCGGCCGGGTGTTCGAGCTGATCGACCTGCCCGCCGAACCCGGGAGCGGCCGGGTCGGCGGGCTACCGCTGCCCGACCGGTGGGACGATCAGCTTGCGCGGGGTCGGCTTCGGCTACGCCACCGATCGGCCGGTGCTGCACGACATCGATCTGGAGATTCCCGACGGCCAGACCGTGGCGCTGGTCGGACGCTCAGGGGCCGGGAAGTCGACGTTGGCCCATCTGGTCGCTCGGTTGCACGACGTCGACGCGGGGTCGGTGCTGGTCAACGGGGTCGATGTCCGGTCGACCTCGATCTGGCCGGACTGCGGGCGCGGGATCGGCTATCTGACCCAGGACGCCCATCTGTTCCACGACACGATCCGGGCCAATCTGACCTACGCCGAGCCGCCCGCGACGCCGGCCCGATTGTGGTCGGTGCTGGCGACGGCCCGGCTCGACGACGTGGTCGCCTCGCTGCCCGACGGGCTCGACACCGTGGTCGGCGACGGTGGATTCCGGCTGTCCGGCGGGGAACGGCAGCGACTGGCCCTGGCCCGCGTGCTGCTCAAGGACCCGCCGATCGTCGATCCTCGACGAGCCCACCGCGCACCTGGACGGCGAGACCGAGGCGGCCCTGCGAGAGGCGTTCGACGTCGCGCAGGCCGGCCGGACCACGCTGGTGATCGCCCACCGTCTGGCCACCGTGGCCCACGCCGACCGGATCGTCGTCCTGCAGGCGGGCCGGATCGTCGAGTCCGGCCGACCGGCGGACCTGGCGGCTGCGGGCGGGGCGTACGCTGCGCTACTGCGCGAGCACCCGACCGAAGAGCTGGCCCGGCAGGCGACCCACCCCGACCCGGGGTGGCCGAGTCCGGGTGCTCCAGATTCTTCTTGCCCATCCACAACAGCGTGAGGTGCCGCCGCGCCGGCAACTGCTGTGCATGACTATCCAAACTGTGGCATGATCATGCACATGACATTTCGGGTCGCCGTCGCCGGTGCCACCGGGTATGCGGGAGGTGAGCTGCTCCGGCTGCTGCTCGCTCACCCCCGGGTCGAGATCGGGGCCCTGACCGCCGGTTCGAGCGCTGGATCGGTGCTCGGGGACCACCAACCCCACCTGATCCCGCTGGCCGACCGGGTGGTCGAGGCCACCTCTGCAGAGGTGCTGGCCGGGCACGACGTGGTCTTCCTGGCGCTGCCGCACGGTGCCTCGGCCGCGGTCGCCGAACAGCTCGGCCCCGAGGTGCTCGTGGTCGACTGCGGTGCCGACTTCCGGCTCGCCGATCCGGCCGCCTGGGAGCAGTTCTACGGTTCGCCGCACGCCGGCACCTGGCCGTACGGACTCCCTGAGCTGCCCGGGGCCCGGGCCGCACTGGCCGGGACCCGACGGCTCGCCGTGCCCGGGTGCTATCCGACCACCGGGACTCTCGCCCTGCTGCCCGCGCTGACCGCCGGGCTGGTCGACGGCCATGACGTGGTCATCGTCGCGGCCAGCGGCCCGTCCGGGGCCGGTCGTGCGCTCAAACCGCACCTGCTCGGTGCCGAACTGATGGGCTCGGCCAGCGCGTACGGGGTCGGCGGGGTGCACCGACACGTTCCCGAGCTGTTGCAGAACTTCGGGGTCTGCGGGGCGGTCGCACCGACCGTGTCCTTCACCCCGGTGCTGGTGCCGATGTCGCGCGGCATCCTGGCCACGGTGACCGCGCCGCTGACCGATCCGCTGACCGGGGTCGAGGAGGTGCGGGCCGCGTACGCCGCCGCTTTCGCCGCCGAGCCGTTCGTCCACCTGTTGCCCAGCGGTCGGTGGCCGATGACCCAGTCGGTGCTCGGCTCGAACGCCGTGCACGTCCAGGTCGCGGTCGACCCCGCCGCCGGCCGGTTGGTCGCCGTGGCCGCGCTCGACAATCTGACCAAGGGGACCGCGGGCGGCGCGGTCCAGTGCATGAACCTGGCGCTCGGGTTGGCCGAGACCACCGGGCTGTCGACCGTCGGAGTGGCGCCGTGACCGTCGGTTCCACGTCCGGCAGCACCGCGTGGGAGCTGACCCGGCATCCGGTGGAGGTCGGGCTGGCGCAGTTGCCGGCCCACGCCGGTGTCCCGCGCTGGGCGCTGCACCCCGATTTCGACCCGCCCATCGCCGCGGTGACCCGGACCGCCGACGAGCTGTGCGTGCTGGGCGCGTACGAGGCGATGCCCGGCTCGGTCCGCGGCGTCGGACCGTTCACCGCCTTCAGCATCGACGGCCCGCTCGACCACGCGCTGATCGGCGTGCTGGCCGGGCTACTCGAGCCCCTGGCCACGGCGGGAATCTCGATCCTGGCCGAATCGACCTTCGACACCGACTGGATCCTGATCCCGACCGCTCAGGCCGACCAGGCCGTCGCGGTGTGGACGACGGCCGGCCACCTGATCGACGAGGAGCAGTACTGATGAGCGTGACGACAGCGGCCGGATTCGTGGCCGCCGGGACCACCGCCGGTCTCAAGCCGAGTGGCAAACCCGACCTGGCCCTGGTGGTCAACACCGGACCGGCGTACGCGGCCGCTGCCGTGTTCACCGGCAACCGGATCAAGGCAGCACCGGTGTTGTGGTCGCAGCAGGCGGTCGCCGACGGCGTGCTGCGGGCGGTGATCCTGAACTCCGGCGGTGCCAACGCCTGCACCGGACCCGACGGTTTCGGTGACACCCACCGGACCGCCGAACTGGTCGCCGAAGCGCTCGGGATCAACGCCGCCGATGCAGCCGTGTGCTCGACGGGACTGATCGGGTTGCGGCTCCCGATGGACAAGATCGAGGCCGGGATCGGCGCGCTCATCCCGCAGCTGTCGACGGCCGGGGGACCGGCGGCCGCGCAGGCGATCATGACCACCGACACCCACGCGAAGCAGGCGGCCCGCCACGACGAGGGCTGGGCGATCGGTGGGATGGCCAAGGGCGCGGGCATGCTCGCCCCCGGGTTGGCCACCATGCTCGTGGTGCTGACCACCGACGCGGTCCTCGAGACCGCACAACTCCAGCAGCACCTGGCGGAGGCCTGCCGGATCAGCTTCGACCGGGTGGACAGCGACGGCTGCATGTCGACCAACGACACGGTGATCCTGATGAGCAGCGGAGCCTCGGGGATCACCCCGCAGGGCGCCGATTTCCAGGCGGCGCTCGACGAGACCTGCCACGACCTGGCCATGCAGCTGCTGCACGACGCCGAGGGCGCTGCGCACGACATCGCCATCACGGTCGAGCACGCCGCCAGCGAGGACGACGCGGTCGAGGTGGGTCGGGCCATCGCGCGCAGCAACCTGTTCAAGTGCGCGATCTTCGGTGCCGACCCGAACTGGGGCCGGGTCTTGGCGGCGTTGGGCACCACCTCGGCCGACTTCGAACCCGACCGGATCGACGTGTCGTTCAACGGCGTCGAGGTCTGCCGCGACGGCGGCATCGGCGACGCGCGCGACCTGGTCGACCTGTCCGGTCGCGCGGTGAGCGTCGTGGTCAACCTGCGCAACGGGTCCGCGCGCGCGACCATCTGGACCAACGATCTGACCTACGACTACATCAAAGAGAACGCGGAGTACTCGACATGAGCGAGGCCCACGCGCGGGCGGTGGTCGAGGGGGCGTCCCCCCTGGACTTGATCGAGAAGGCGTCGATCCTGACCGAGACGCTGCCCTGGTTGGAGACGTACGCGGGCAAGATCGTGGTCATCAAGTACGGCGGCAACGCGATGATCGACGAAGAGCTCAAGCTCGCGTTCGCGCAGGACATCGTCTTCATGAAGCGTTGCGGCGTGCACCCGGTCGTGGTGCACGGCGGCGGGCCGCAGATCTCCTCGATGCTGAAGCGGCTCGACATCACCTCCGAGTTCCGCGGCGGCTTGCGGGTGACCAGCCCAGAGGCGATGGAGATCGTCCGGATGGTGCTGGTCGGCCAGGTCAGTCGTGATCTGGTCAACCTGATCAACCGGCACTCCACGCTTGCCGTGGGACTCTCCGGTGAGGACGGCGGCCTGTTCACCGCGGAGCGCCGCGGCACGGTGATCGACGGCGAACACGTCGACCTCGGGCTGGTCGGTGACGTGATCGCCGTCCGCACCGAGGCCATCTCCGGGCTGATCAACGCGGGCAGCGTCCCGGTGGTCGCCACCATCGCCCCCGACCTCAACGGAGTCGTCCACAACGTCAACGCCGACACCGCCGCGGCCGCGCTGGCCGTGGCGCTCGGCGCCGAGCGCCTGGTCGTGCTGACCGATGTCGAGGGGCTCTACACGCAGTGGCCGCCACCCCCCGGTGAAGCGGCGGAGATCGTCCGCGAGTTGTCGGCCAGCGAGCTCCGCGCGATGATGCCGAATCTCGAATCGGGGATGGTGCCCAAGATGGAGGCGTGCCTGCGCGCGGTCGAGGGGGGACTGACCCGAGCCACCGTGACCGACGGCCGGGTCCCGCACGCCCTGCTGCTCGAGATCTTCACCAACGCCGGGATCGGCACGATGGTCACCCAGGACGGTCTGGTCCGGCTCGGGAGCCGGGTCTTCCCCGCTTCGGAACCCATCCCGCCGCACGAGTACGCCAACGGCCACTTCGGCCCCGATCCGCTGGCCCCCCACGCATCGAACCTCGTGCCACCCCTGACCGACACGGAGGTGTCCTCATGAGGGCGGTGTTCGATGGTCGCGCTCCGCGCTCCGGGGTGCTGAGCTCCGGGGTCCTGAGCTGCGTCGAATCTCGGCCGTTCGTCGGGGTGTCGGGCGACGAGATGTTCATTTCCGGCGTGCGGGTCGCCCGCCACTCCTCCTGCACTCCCGAGAGGCTCCGCTCATGACCGACCGATCGACCCGACTCGAGCAGAAGGCGGCGCCGATGTTGGTCGGCCCGACCAGCAGCGCCGCCGTGCTCGAGGGCTACCAGCACTCGGTGATGAACACGTTCGGTCTGCCGAAGCGGGTGTTCGTCCGCGGCGAGGGTGTGCACCTGTGGGACGCCGAAGGCCGGCGGTATCTCGACCTGCTCTCCGGGCTCGCGGTCAACGCGCTGGGTCACGCGCACCCGACGGTGCTGTCAGCCATCACCGGTCAGATCGCCACGCTCGGTCACGTCTCGAACTTCTTCGCCACCCCGGCCCAGGTCGCGCTGGCCGGTCGGCTGGCCGCGATCAGCGGGGCCGACGACGCCAAGGTGTTCTTCACCAACTCGGGCACCGAAGCCAACGAAGCGGGTTTCAAGATCACCCGGGCCACCCACCGGACCAAGATCATCTCGACCGAGGGCGCGTTCCACGGCCGGTCGCTGGGGGCGTTGGCGCTGACCCACAATCCGAAGTACCGCGAGCCCTTCGCCCCGCTGCCCGGCGACGTGGTGTTCGTCCCCTACGGCGACGCCGACGCGCTGGCGGCGGCGATCGACGAACAGACCGCTGCGGTCGTCCTCGAGCCGATCCAGGGTGAGAACGGCGTCGTCGTCCCGCCGGCCGGTTATCTGGCCGCGGCGCGGCAGCTCTGCGACGCGCACGGCGCGCTGTTGTGGCTCGACGAGGTGCAGACCGGGATGGGCCGCACCGGAACCTGGTTGGCCTCGCAGGCCGACGGAGTGGTCGGCGACGTCATCACCTTGGCCAAGGGGCTGGGAAACGGCTTCCCGATCGGGGCCTGCGTGGCCACCGGCCGGGCGGCCTCGCTGCTCGGCCCGGGCAGCCACGGAAGCACCTTCGGCGGAAATCCGGTGGCCGCGATCGCCGGGCTGGCCGTCATCGCAGTGATCGAACGCGACGGCCTGCTCGACCACGCCACCGCGATGGGGGAACACCTGGTCACCGCGATCGCCGCGCTCGATCACCCGCTGCTCAACGGCGTACGCGGTCGCGGTCTGCTCCGCGGCATCACCCTCTCCGCGCCCGTCGCCCCGGCCATCTCCGACGCCGCACTCGACGCCGGCTTCGTGATCAACGCGCCGCGCCCGGACGTGCTGCGCCTTGCTCCGCCGCTGATCGTCACCGCAGAACAGTTGGACCGCTTCGTCCACGCGCTGCCGGGGATCATCGAACAGGCGGGGGTCTCCGCATGACACTGCGCCATTTCCTCGCCGACGACGACTTGACCGCGGCCGAACAGCTGGCGGTGCTCGATCTGGCCGATGCGCTCAAGGCCGCGCCGCACAGCCGACCGGTGTTCGCCGGACCGCGACCGGTGGCCGTGCTGTTCGACAAGCCGACGCTGCGGACCCAGGCGTCGTTCGCCGGCGGGATCGCCGAGCTCGGCGGCTATCCGATGATCATCGACACCCGACTCGCCGGGATCGGCAACCGGGAGTCGGTCGCCGACACGGCGCGCGTGCTCGGCCGGCAGTCGGCCGCGATCATCTGGCGGACCTTCGCCCAGGCCGACCTGGAGACCATGGCCGCGTACGCCGGGGTACCGGTGGTCAACGCGCTGACCGACGACTTCCACCCGTGCCAGATCCTGGCCGACCTGCAGACCATCCGGCAACACCGCGGCCGGTTGGCCGGGCTCACGCTGGCCTACGTCGGCGACGGAGCCAACAACATGGCCAACTCCTACCTCGTCGGCGGCGTGCTGGCCGGGTTGCACGTCCGGATCGGCGCGCCGGTCGGGTTCCAGCCGGACCCTGCCGTCGTCGCCCGGGCCGAACGGCTCGCGACTCGGACCGGTGGCAGCGTGGCGATCACCGATTCGGCGATCGACGCGGTGACCGGCGCGGACGCCGTGGCCACCGACACCTGGATCTCGATGGGGCAGGAGAACGACGGTCTCGACCGGATCGGCACCTTCCAGCCCTACAGCCTCGACGCCGCACTGCTGGCTCACGCGGACCCGGCGGCGGTCGTGCTGCACTGCCTGCCCGCCTACCGCGGCAAGGAGATCTCGTCCGAGGTGCTCGACGGACCGCAGTCCGTGGTCTGGGACGAGGCGGAGAACCGCCGCCATGTCCAGAAGGCCGTGCTGGTCTTCCTCGACACCGCCGCCCGAGCCGCCGCGACCGGATTCTGATGATGCGGACCCAGCTAACCCGGACCGCCCGGTTGGCCCGGATCATCGCGCTCCTCGAACGGCGCGAGGTGCGGTCGCAGACCGAGCTCGGCGAGGTCCTGGCGGCCGAGGGGACCCCGGTCACCCAGGCCACGCTCTCGCGTGATCTGCTCGAGATCGGGGCCCTGCGGGTCCGTGGCTCGAACGGCCACCTGGTCTATGCGGTGCCGGGCGACGGCGGCGACCGGACCCCGCACGTGGGGGAGTTCGCCTCCTTCGAGAACCGGCTGGCCCGGATCTGCAGCGAGGCCCTGGTCTCGGCCGAGGCGTCGGCGAACCTGATCGTGCTGCGTACGCCCCCGGGCGCCGCGCAGTATCTGGCGTCGGCGATCGACCGTGTCGGTGCGGCCGACATCCTGGGCACCATCGCCGGCGACGACACCATCCTGCTGATCGCTCGCCGACCCGACGGGGGTCCGGAGATCGCCGAGCGCTTCACCACCATGAGCCGGACCGGGAAGCCTCAGCACGAGGCACCGGTCGCCACGACGAAGGATGACTGAATGAATGAGGCGCACTCCGGCAGACTCTGGGGCGGCCGGTTCGCCGGTGGCCCGGCGGAGGCGATGGCCGCACTGAGCCGGTCGACCCACTTCGACTGGCGGTTGGCGCGGTACGACCTGGCCGGGTCGCGGGCCCACGCCCGCGCGTTGCACCGGGCGGCGCTGCTGACCGACGACGAACTCGCCGGGATGCTCGTGGGGCTGGACCAGCTCGGAACCGAGGTCGAGTCCGGGGGTTTCGGCCCGGCCCCGACCGACGAGGATGTGCACGGTGCGCTCGAGCGCCGGCTGGTCGAGATCGTCGGCCCCGAGCTCGGTGGTCGGTTGCGCGCGGGGCGGTCACGCAACGACCAGATCGCCACGCTGATCCGGCTCTACCTCCGCGACCACCTCCGGCTGGTGGCGCTCGAGCTGGGTGGGGTGATCGAGGCCCTGCGCGGTCAGGCCGAACGGCATCTCGGCGTGGCCATGCCTGGCCGCACCCACCTCCAGCACGCGCAGCCGATCCTGCTCTCGCACCACCTGCTGGCTCACGCCTGGCCGCTGGTCCGAGATCTGGAACGGATCGCCGATCTCGACCGTCGCCTGTCCGACAGCCCTTACGGATCGGCCGCGCTGGCCGGCACCTCGCTCGGTCTGGACCCGGCGTACGTGGCCGAGCAACTCGGCTTCGCCTCGAGCGTCGCCAACTCGATCGACGGCACGGCCGCCCGTGATCTCGCCGCCGAGGCCGCGTACGTGCTGGCTCAGATCGGTGTCGACCTGTCGCGGCTGAGCGAGGACGTCATCCTCTGGGTGACCCACGAGTTCGGTTTCGCCAAGCTGGACGACGCCTGGTCGACCGGGTCGAGCATCATGCCGCAGAAGAAGAACCCCGACGTGGCCGAGCTGGCTCGCGGCAAAGCCGGGCGTCTGATCGGCAACCTGACCGGTCTCCTGACCACGCTGAAGGGCCTGCCGCTCGCGTACAACCGCGATCTGCAGGAGGACAAGGAGCCGATCTTCGACTCGATCGACCAGTTGCTGATGCTGACCCCGGCCGTCGCCGGCATGGTGGCGACGCTGACGTTCGACCACGAGCGGCTCGAGTCGTTGGCTCCGCGCGGCTTCTCCCTGGCCACCGATGTGGCCGACTGGCTGGTCCGCGGACGAGTGCCGTTCGCCGACGCGCACCACATCGCCGGCGCGTGTGTGCGGCACTGCGAGGCCGCGGGGATCGAGCTGGGAGATCTGACGGCCGACCAGCTGACCGCGATCGATCCGCAGCTCGGACCCGGGGTGCTGGAGGTGCTCACCGTGGCCGGGTCGATCGCCAGTCGGAACGGCCGAGGGGGCACCGCCCCCGACCGGGTCCGCGACCAGCTCGCCGAACTCGACGCTCGGGTGAGCGCGCTGCTGGTCCGCTGAGCGGAGCGGGACCCACCTCGGAGAGGCAAGCCGATCACCGAGGCGGTGGAGGAGGTCCAGTTCTGTCAGGAGATCCTCACCTACTACGCCGACCACGGCCCGAAACTGGCGGCCGACCAGCCGATCGACACGTTCTCGGGTGATCGCGCCGTGATCCAGAAGCGATCGATCGGGTTGCTGCTCGGGGTGATGCCGTGGAACTTCCCGTACCACCAGGTCGCCCGGTTCGTGGCACCGAACCTGGTCCTCGCCGAACGCCCTCTTGCTGAAGCACGCCGAGTCGGTTTCGCAGTGTGCGCAAGCCTGCAATTCGAACAAGCGAATGATGGTCAGCGAGGAGATCTTCGAGCCGTTCGTCGCCCGGCTGACCGAGCTGGCGCGGGCGATGAAGCCGGGCCCCGCACGACCTGCGCGAGGGTGGATACGCCCCGATGTCGTCGCAGGCCGCGGTGGACCGGCTCAAGGAGGTCGTCGACGACGCCGCGGCGTCGGGGGCCCGGCTGCACGCCGGGGGCGGGGCCGGCGGGGGTGGTGGGGCCTACTACGCTCCGACCGAGCTCTCCGGGATCACGCCCGAGATGCGGGCCTACCGCGAGGAGCTGTTCGGGCCGGTGGCCGTCGTGTACGCCGTCGCTTCGGACGAGGCCGCGCTCGCACTGGCCAACGACAGCGGCTACGGCCGCTCGGCGACTAGGGTTGCTGCCCGTGACCGATGTCTTGGACGAACTGAAGTGGCGCGGCCTGCTGGCCAACTCGACCGATGAGCAGGCGCTGGCGGACCACCTGAGCGCCGGCCCGATCACGTTCTACGTCGGCTTCGACCCGACCGCTCCGAGCATCCACTTCGGAAACCTGGTCCAGCTGATGGTGGCTCGGGTCCTCCAGCGAGCGGGGCACCGCCCGCTGATCCTGGTGGGCGGGTCGACCGGACTGATCGGTGATCCCAAGGACGCCGGTGAGCGCAGTCTGAATTCCCGTGAGGTGGTCGAGGGCTGGGTCGAGCGGATCCGGGCCCAGGTGTCGCGGTTCCTGGACCTCGAGGGACCGAACGCCGCCAGATTGGTCAACAACCTCGACTGGACCGGTCCGATGTCGGTCCTCGATTTCCTGCGCGACGTCGGCAAGCACTTCCCGGTGAACCGGATGCTGGCCCGTGACGTGGTGCGCAACCGGCTCGAGGACGGGATCAGCTACACGGAGTTCTCGTACGTGCTGCTGCAGTCGATGGACTACCTGGAGCTGTTCCGGGCCCACGGGTGCACGCTGCAGTTCGGGGGGAGCGACCAGTGGGGCAACATCACCGCCGGCGTCGAACTCGTCCGGCGGGCCGAGGGGGCCCGGGTCCATGCACTGGCGACGCCACTGCTCACCAAGGCCGACGGGACCAAGTTCGGCAAGACCGAGGGTGGCACCGTCTGGCTCGATGCCCAGATGACCTCGCCGTACGCCTTCCACCAGTTCTTCCTGAACGCCGAGGACGCGAAGGTGATCGACTACCTGAAGGTGTTCAGCGAGCGCCCACGGGCCGAGATCACCGAACTCGAGCGGTTGACCGAGATCGAACCGCATCGCCGAGCGGCGCAACGAGCCCTCGCCGACGATGTCACCGCGCTCGTGCACTCACCGGCTCAGCGCGACGCGGCCATCGCGGCGGCCGCAGCAATGTTCGGACGATCGGCTCTGACCGAGCTCGACGCGTCCACCGTTCGCGACCTCGTCGACGAACTGGGGACGACCGAGGTCGAGTACACCGGTGGGCTGCCCGGAGTTGTGGAGGTACTCGAGGCCAGCAAAGTGGTGGCCAGCCGTGGAGCTGCCCGGCGAGCGATCGCCGACGGGGGTGCCTACCTCAACAACGAGCGGATCAGCGACCCCGAGGCCATGGTCCTCGAAACCGACCTACTCCACGGCCGCTACCTGGTGCTGCGACGGGGCAAGCGCACCGTCGGCGCCGTTACCGTGGTTCGGGCGCCCGCTCAAGCCGACGACCGGCGTGTCGACGGGTGACGACGAACACGCCGCGCCGGTTTGACCGTGGTGGCCGCGACGCGTAATGTTCTTCAAGGCCCGAACGGGGTGCAGGACGAGCGAGATCGAGTTATCGATCGGGATCGGCCGACCCGGGGTCACCAACTGGAGACAAACCTCACCGGATTGTCGTGTGCGCCAATAGTGCACACTTCTACGCCGGTGATGGCACGTGTCCAGTGCGGATCCGTCTGCATCCGAGTGTGAATGCAAATTTGACTCGATGAAGCGGAATCCGTAAGCTTTATCGAGTTGCCCCAATGCGGGATGTGAAAGTCTCGCAGCGGTGTGTACCCGAAACTTGAGAACTCAACAGCGTGCTAAAAGTCAATGCCAAATATGCACTATTGAAACCCGTGCTCGGCTTGGTTTGCTGGTCCCCTTTTGGGGGGTTGGTGGATTGGGTTGGGTGGGGTTCCTTTGAGATTGATTGATGATTGACCCAGTTAGGGTCCATGTCAGATGTTGAGCTTAAAGTTGTTTTTGACGATTTCATGA
>CAWFIO010000009.1:0-431650 GCA_963815905.1 uncultured Actinomycetota bacterium
CACGCGCGACCAGCGGGCGACGAAGGTGCGTTCGGAGAACTCGGGTCCCGGCGTGCCCGCCCCCTCGGTGAGCCGCCGGCGCAGGTCGGGGTCGGTCAGCACCTCGACCACCCGCCGGGCCACGGCTTCGACGTCCCCGCGCGGCACCAGGCACCCGTTGCGCCCGTCCGCGATGATCTCGCTCGGCCCGTACTTCACGTCATAGCTGACGACCGGGCAGCCGTGCGCCAAGGTCTCCAGCAGGGTCAGCGGGTAGCCCTCGTTCCGGCTGGTGAGGATCGAGAGGGCGGCCCGGGCGTACACCGCGGGAGCGTCCTTGGTGTAGCCGGGCATCGTGACCGACGCGGTGAGGCCGCGCTCGTCGACCAGCCGCTGCAGCCGCGCCCGCTCCCGTCCCTCGCCGTGGATCTCCAGCCGGGCCTCGGGCACCGCCTCGACGACGAGCGCGAAGGCCTCGATGGCGTGGTGCAGCTGCTTCTGCAGCTCGAGCCGGGCCAGCATGACCACCAGGTGCGGGTCGCGCTGCTCGAACGGCCCGGGCTGGACGGGAGCGGCAGGGTGCGGGACCACCCAGAAGTTCGGCCGGCGACCGAAGCGCGCCTCGGCGTCGGCGCGCTGGGCGTTGGTCAGGAACACCAGGGCGGCCAGGTCGTCACGGTGTCTGAACAGCGGCCGGTAGGAACGCCGGACCTGGAAGGGGTGCTCGCCCGGCGGCACCAGGTGGAGGTTGTGCAGCAGCCCGATCCGCTTCACGTTCGGGCGCCGGTAGCCGAGCAGCTCGCGGTCGCTGCGCCGGGACTCGACGGTGAGGAACACGCGGTCCTCGCCGAACAACCGGTCGAAGAAGTGGTGGGCGAGCGCGACGTCGTCGGCGAGGACCTGCGTCGGGCGACCCTCCGCGTCCAGCAGCGTCACCTCCGCGACGGTGGCGTCGTCGCCCGACGGGCCCGGCGCCAGCCGCTTCTCCAGGTAGGGCGAGCCGTCGCTCCGGTAGAAGACCTGGTGCTGCGGCTGGTGGTGCTGCGGGTCCATCGTGGTCGTCCGCCGCAGCTTGCCGTCGACGCCGAACTCGTCGAGCTTCGTCGTGGCGCCCTGCTCGTCGAACCACTCCCGCACCACCAGCCGGCCGGCGGCGTCGTACCGCTTGAGGAGGCGGCAGACCCCGCCCTCGACGAACCGGAAGATGCGGGGGTCGGGGTCGCGCACCGTCTCCATCCCGGGCTCGTCGACCGGGTGCCGGACCACCGTCCGCGACCGGGAACCGCCGCGGAGGAAGTCGTAGAGGTTGACGATCTCGACACCGTCCACCAGCAGGCCGCGGCGGCGGAGATCGGCCCTGATGGCCGGGAGCGCCGGGGTGTGGTTGAGCGTGACGATGGTGGAGTTCACGCCGCCGAGCTCCTTGAGGAGCCGGGCCTTGGTGAGGATCGAGGCGGTCCGCCCGCCGAAGCGGCGCGGGACGGCCCCGATCAGAAAGGCGTAGCGCGCCTGCGGCAGCGGCTGGAGGTCGGGCAGCGGGTCGACCCGGACGACGGTCGCCCGCCGCAGAGCCCGGTGTCGTCGCCACGCGAGACCCAGACGCCGGGAGCGTCGCCGCACCGTGCGGGCCAGACCGCGGGCGCGTCGGCGCAGCATGACCACCGCCCTACCCCCACTTCGCCATCGGTCTCCCAGCCTAGAACAGGCGTCCTGCCTCGCCCCGGCGCCCACGTCGCCCTGAGATGTCACCCTCCGTGGTCCCGATCCGGGCCGCCGCGACTCACCAGGCCGCCTGCAGGTGCGTTCTCGGGGGTGAGAGAGTCAGTCGGCGATGTCCACACCACGCTTCGACCCTCCCTGCGGGCCCGTCCTCGGCTGGACCGACGGCGCCGTGGTCCGCGCCACCGGGATCCCCTACGCCACCGCCGAGCGGTTCGCGCCACCCGCCCCAGCCCCCGACTGGGCCGAGCCGCTCCAGGCCACCGCGTGGCCACCGGTCTGCCCGCAGCCGCCGACGCCGCTGCTCGACGCCGTGCTCGGCAACCAGCTCGAGGGCCGCCGGCGCGACGAGCACTGCCAGCACCTGTCGGTCACCCTCCCCGCGGACCGGCAGCCGGGGGAGGCCCTGCCCGTCATGGTGTGGATCCACGGCGGCTCCTACACCTCCGGCGCCGGGGACATGCCCATCACCGACCCCGCCGCCCTGGTGGCCGAGCAGCGAGTGGTCGTCGTCTCCGTCACCTACCGGCTGGGCATCTTCGGGTTCCTGGGCGACCGCCGGGGTCGGCCGGCCAACCTGGGTCTGCTCGACCAGGTCGAGGCGCTGCGCTGGGTGCGGCGCAACATCGCGGAGTTCGGCGGCGACCCCGACCGGGTGACGGCGTTCGGCGAGTCGGCGGGCGGCGACGCGGTGGCCCACCTGATGGCCACCCCGCAGGCGCCCGAGCTGTTCTCCCGGGCGATCATCCAGAGCCCACCGCTGGGCATCGTCCGAGGCCGGGAACGGATGGCCGCCGCCATGGCCGACGCCGCGGCCCACGTCACCGCCGACCTGCCCGCTGCGGACGTGGTGGCCCTGCAGCCCGAGGTGGAGCAGAAGAGTGCGCCCTTCGGCCTGATCGCCGGCATGCCGTTCGGCACCCAGTACGGGTACCCGCCGCTGCCCGCGGAGGAGGACGTGGACGACGCGTGGGACCGCGTCGCGCCCCGGATCGACGTCCTGATCGGGCACACGTCGGAGGAGGCGAAGCTCTTCCTCTCCCGAGTCCCGGCCCTGCACCGCGCGACCCGGCTGCCGCTCGTCGGTCGGCTGGTCTCGCTCGCCGTGGTCGGCTACATCACCGCCGCGGTGTACTCGCGCGGCATCCGGCGGTTTGCCGAGCGGCACGCCCGCGCCGGCGGCCACGTCCACACCTACGTGGTCTCGTGGTCCGCGCCCGGCAATCCCTACGGAGCCGCGCACACCATCGACCTGCCGCTGCTGTTCGGCGACGAGCAGGCGTGGCGGTCGGCCGCACTGGTCGAGGGCGCCTCGTGGACGGAGATCAGCACGCACGCCCAGCAGGTACGTCGCGTCTGGGCAGACTTCGCCCGTGGGCAGCTCGACGACTCCGGCGAGCTCCCCGGCGTCCTGCGCTACCGGCGCGTCGGCTAGCGCCGAGGCCAGGTTGCTCGGCTGAGACCTCGACCCGGTTCCGCAGGAGACGAGAGGTCTCGCCGCAAAGGGCCGTTCCTCCGCAATTCCTGCGGGTCGCGAAATGTCTTCCTTGTCGTAGGCTGACCCCCGCGAAGCGCCTTCCGGGGGGATTGTGCGTCGCACGACCACAAGTTCATCCCCGGGGGAAAAATGAGTCGCAAAGCCACCGCCCAGGACGTCGCCGACCTGGCGGGTGTGTCCCGCAGCGCCGTGTCGCTGGTCCTCAACGGGCGGGCGAAAGGCAACATCTCCGCCGCCAAGCAGCAGGCGGTCCTGGACGCCGCGAGCCGGCTCGACTACACCCCGAACGTGGTGGCGCAGGGCCTGCGGACGTCACGGACGCGCACGCTCGGCGTGCTCACCTGGCGCGGGGTGGGCGGACTGCCCCTGCACCTCATCGCGTCGGCGCTGCAGACCTCGCTCAACGCTGGCTACACGCTCGTGAAGATGTACGCCGAGCCGACGGAGATCGACCAGCACCGGGCCCTGTCCACGTTGAGCAACCGGCAGGTGGACGGCATCCTGGTCGTCGCGCCGGAGCTGTGCGAGTACCACGCGGTGGAGGCGCTGGCCGCGCAGCCCGTGGTGCTGCTGAACTGCCTCGACCCGACCCAGCGGCTGACCTGCATCGTCCCGGACGAGGAGGGTGCCGGAGCCGCTGCCGCGCAGCTGCTGATCGACCAGGGCCACGGCGACCTCGGCCTGCTGACCGGACCGCCGACGGACTACCAGACGGTGCTGCGCACCCGCGGGGTGCACCGCGCCCTGGCGGCGGCCGGGCTGCCGCCGACGCAGCTGCGGACCACGGACGTGCGCATCGACGCGGGTGTCGAGGCCGCGACCGCGCTGCTCACCCAGGCCGACGCCCCCACGGCGCTGGCCTGCACCAACGAACGGCTCGCCGTCGGCGCGCTGCTCGCAGCGGCGCAGCTGGGCCGGAGCGTCCCGGACGACCTGTCGATCGTCAGCCTGGACGACCGGGAACAGCTGAGCGGCCAGCTCTCCCCGGCAGTCACCCGGATCGAGCGGCCCGACGACCTGATGGCGACCCACGCCGCCGAGCTGTTGATCGAACGGGTGGAGTCGAACCAGACGCCGGAACCGCAGCGCTACTCGTTCGTCTGCCCAGTCATCGAGGGGGCCTCCGTCGCGGCTCCTGCTGCGGCGTTGAGCGCCCTGGGTCACCGGGAGCTGTAGCCGCCGTCCACCGGCAGCGAGACGCCGGAGATCATCGACGCGCCGTCGCCGAGCAGGAAGACGATGGGCGCGGCGATCTCGTCCTCGGTGGCCCAACGCCCCAGCGGCATGCTGGCCAGGAAAGGCCCCTCGATGTCCTCGCGGCCCCAGTACCAGGCGGACATGGGCGTCATCACCACCGTCGGGTTGACGCTGTTGACCCGGATGTCGTACCGGCCGAGCTCGAGTGCGGAGACCCGGGTGATGTTGTCCAGGGCCGCCTTGGACGAGCCGTAGGAGATGTGCCCGGGTAGCGCCACCAGGCTCGCCTGGCTGGAGACGTTGACGATCGAACCGCCCCGCCCCAACCTGATCATGGACCGCGACGCGTACTTGATCACCAGCAGCGCCCCTCGCGCGTTGACGCTGATCACCCGGTCGAAGACCGCGATGTCGGTGTCCATCGGCGTGGCGATCTCCCCGCCGTCCCCGCCGCAGTTGACCACGCCCCAGACGTCGAGCCCGTCGAGCGCCTGCGCGACGCTCTCCTCCGCGGTGAGGTCGAACGGCAGCACCCGCGCACCGGTCTCGTCGGCCAGCGCGCCCAGCGCCTCCTCCGAACGTCCGCTCGCGATCACGTCGGCACCCGCGGCCACCAGGTGCCGGACGGTCGTGCCGCCGATCCCTCCGCTCGCTCCCGTGACGAGGACCGGCCGACCGTTGAAGTCCGTCATGGGGTCACTCTCCCCCTCGGTGCGCCGTGTCTGCACGAGGGTCGGGCTGCTCTGACGGCTCCCAGCCGCTCAGATCGACCTGGGTTCCTCGGGCGAGCTCATGAGGTCGCGGCGACCTGACGAGGGGTTTTGCTGGCGCTCCCGGAGAAACTCGAACTTCCAACCTTCTGATCCGTAGACCGATCTGTCCGTCTGCATCGAGGCTCGATCTGAAAGCAGAGCTCTTCGAGAGTTCCGTAACACTTTGCTTCCCGCACTCGTCTCCGGTCGCCTGCGGGTCAAGGACGCGGAGCGTCAGGTCGAGGATGCGGTCTGATGGTTGACTCCGCCGACGGGTTCGGCCGCGTTGAGCCGGCCGGCTTCATGCCCGGCTGGTGCGCTGACTCACTGGCTTGGTCGCGGGTTACATCTCCACCGGCCGCCGTCGGGCCGTAGCAGCGGCGACCCAGAAGCTGCTCTGCCAGACGAAGGACTGTGATGTTGCCGAGTACGCACCCCGCAGCCAGAAGTCTCAGATCTGCGTGGCCGAGTGGGCCACACAGATCACCGAGTCGCTGCCGTCGGAGCTCGCCGCCGCTCTGCCCAGCATCGAGACGCTCGAGCCCGAGCTCTCCGGACTTGCTCAGGAAGACGAAGAATGACCACGCACCCCAGTTCCGAAAACGAGTGGGAAGACCTCGCGCTGGAAAGGCTGGCCGACCTGGGCTGGCGCCCGGCCCCGGGCGAAGACATCGCGCCAGGCCGGGAGGAGCGCGACTCCTGGAACGACCTGCCGCTGCCTGGTCGTCTGTTGGACGCCCTGCGGAGACTCAACCCTGGGGTTCCGAACGAACAGCTGTTGCAGGCGCGGGCCGAGATCCTGGCTCCGCAGTCGAACGACGCGATCACCGAGAACCAGCGGGCCCACACGTGGATGACGCGCGGCTACCGGATCACGTACACCGACGAGCTCGGCACCGAGCACAGCCCGACGCTGCGCGTGGTCAGCGCCGAACCGTCGGAGAACGACTGGCTCGCGGTCAACCAGGTCACGATCAAAAGACCCGAGGGCACGCGACGCTTCGACGTCGTTCTCTACTGCAACGGCCTGCCGGTCGCCATCCTCGAGCTGAAGAAGGCCGGGGCCGCGCACGCTGACCTGGCTGCCGCCTGCGCCCAGCTGGACACCTACCTCCCGAGTTTCCGACCGCGTTCCGGTTCTGCGTGCTCACCGTGATCAGCGATGGCATCACCGCGCGCTACGGGACGCCGTTCACGCCGCTCAACCACTACTCGCCGTGGAACGTCGACGAAGACGGCCGGGTCCTGCCCGCGGACGAGCTCGGCCAGGACGGGCAACCGCTCACCGGGCTCGAGGCAACCCTGGACGGGGTCTTCCACCAGCTCCGTTTTCTGCAGCTGATGCACGGCTACGTCGCCTTCGACGAGGGCGACGGCGGGATCGGCAAGCGCGTGGCCAAGCCGCACCAGTACTTCGCCGTGAGCAAGGCGGTCGCCAGCACGATCGAAGCGGTCCGGACCGACGGCAAGGCCGGCGTGGTCTGGCACACGCAGGGATCGGGCAAGTCGATGGAGATGGAGCTCTACACCAACCAGGTGCAGCGCCATCCCCTGCTGACCAACCCCACGGTCGTCGTGATCACCGACCGCAAGGAGCTCGACGGGCAGCTGTTCAGCGCGTTCCTGATCTCGCGGCTGCTGCCCGAGACCCCGGTGCAGATCCGCACCCGCAGCCAGCTGCGGACCGAGCTGTCCGGCCGGGCCGGTGGCGGCATTCTGTTCACGACCCTGCAGAAGTTCGGGCGGACGACCGACGAACGCTTCAGCGGCTCGGACCATCCGCTGCTCTCCGACCGCCGCAACATCATCGTGGTCGTCGACGAGGCGCACCGCAGCCACTACGACGACCTCGACGGCTACGCCCGCTACCTGCGCGACGCGCTGCCGCACGCCACGCTGATCGCCTTCACCGGCACGCCGATCTCCCTCGGGGAGCGCGACACCCAGAAGGTGTTCGGCGACTACATCGGCGTCTACGACCTGTCCCGCGCGGTGGCTGACGGCGCCACTGTGCCGGTCTACTTCGAGTCGCGCCTGGTCAAGGTAGGACTCAAGGCCGGCGTCAGCCAGGCCGACCTGGACGCCGCTGCCGACGAGGTGACCGAGGGCCTCGACGACGCCGAGCGCGCCCGGCTGGAGAAGAGCGTCGCGGTGATCAACGCCGTTTACGGGGCGCCCGCCCGCCTCGCAACGCTGGCCGAGGACCTGCTCGAGCACTGGGGCCGGCGGTCCGACGCGATGCTGCCGGACATCGAAGCCCGGGGCAAGGCGATGATCGTCTGCGGCACGCGGGAGATCGCGGCCCGCCTCTACGACGCCATCGTCGAACGTCGGCCCGCCTGGCACTCGGACGCCGTCGACCAAGGCGTGATCAAGGTCGTCTACTCGGGCAGCGCCAGCGATACCGAACCGATCAGCAAGCACGTCCGCCGAGGCAGCGAGAACGACGTGATCAAGAACCGGTTGCGCGACGTCGACGACGCGCTGCAGCTGGTGATCGTCAAGGACATGATGCTGACCGGCTACGACTCGCCGCCGCTGCACACCCTCTACCTCGACCGGCCTCTGAAGGGCGCGCTGCTGATGCAGACGCTGGCGAGGGTCAACCGGACGTTCCGTGGCAAGCAGGCGGGCCTGCTCGTGGGCTACGCCCCGCTCGCCGACAACCTCAGGGACGCGCTCGGCGAGTACTCCGACACCGATCAGGCCGAGAAGCCGATGGGCAAGGAGGTGGGCGAAGCTGCACAGCTGGCCCAGGTCTTGATCGACCAGCTCGACGCGGCGACCGCCGACTACGACTGGCGGGGCAAGCTCCTGGCCAAGTGGAAGTACGTGAAGGTCACGACGGGGCTGGCGAATCACCTCCGTGCACAGCGGCCGACCGCGGTGCCCCTGGCGGAGGCAGCCGAAGAGGTCGAGAGCACCGCCGACCAGTTCCGCCGCCTCAGCACCCAGCTCGTCCGCGCATGGGCGCTGGCGTCGGGCACGGACATGATGGCCGAGGCGTACCCGGTGGTGCGCTTTTACGAAGAGGTCCGCGTCTACATGGCCAAGTTCGACGCCGAGGAGCGCCGCGCCAGCGGGCGCCCGGTGCCGGAGGAGATCCAACGCCTGCTCGGCGACGTGATCGCCGCGAACACCGTGTCCGGCGAGGTAGTTGACATCTACGAGGCGGCGGGGATCCCTCGGCCGCAGCTGAGCGACCTGACCCCGGAGTTCCTCGAGAAGGCCCAGCAGTCGAGCAACGCACACCTCGCCATCGAGGCGCTGCGCAACCTGGTGCTGCAGGAGTCGACGCGGGTGACGCGCAACAACCTGGTGCGGGAACGCACCTTCAGCGAACGAGTGGCCGAGCTGATGCTCAAGTACGCGAACGCGCACCTCACGGCTGCCGAGGTCATCGCCGAGCTGGTCGCCCTCGCCAAGGAAGTCGCCGTCGAGGCCAAGCGCGGGGAGAAGTTCGACCCGCCCCTAGGGAGCGACGAGCTCGCCGTCTTCGACGCCATCGCCGAGAACGAGTCCGCCGTGGACGTGATGGGGACCGAGGTGCTGGCCCAGATCGCGCGCGAACTCGTCACCACCATGCAGCGCGACATCAAGACCGACTGGACTGTCCGTGACGACGTACGGGCCAAGCTACGGTCGTCGATCAAGAGGCTGCTGGTGAAGTACCGGTATCCGCCCGACAAGCAGCCCGAAGCCGTCAGACTCGTCCTCGAGCAGATGGAGCGACTCGCTCCGACCTACACCACCCAAGACCCAGTGAGGATCCCCCATGCCTGAGTCCCTTCGGCCCCACGCTGACATGAGCGACTACGAAGCCGCCGCGTGGGATCAACTGATCGAGCGTGTGCGTCGCCAGGAGAACCGGCGACAGCTGGCGGCGGTCGAGAAGGTCGGCGAACTGGCCGAGGCGGCCGAAAAGCGTCTTCAGAAGTTCTTCGACGAGCATGAGAACGTCCAAGAGATCGCGGACACGCTCTCCAAGCCCTTCGCCGGCCTTCAAGGCATCATCAGTCGCCTTGGCGCGTCGTCCGTGTCAGATCAGCGAATCTTGAGACGCGCCGCTCGGCGAGACCCCAGCATCACGAGCCTCGAGGATCTTCGGCACGCTGACCTGGAGGTGGCTGACCGACTGCTCTCGAGGCACAACCTCACCTACAGCGTCGTCATGGCTGCGGAGGGAGCGGCGACCTCGCTCGCGGTGACCGGCTTCGTCGTCTCCAGCACAGTGACCGGTGGGACGACACTGGCAGCGGCTGCGGCCGCGATCACGACGGACGTCACCGCCAACATCACCGCCGGCTCACGCCTTGTCGCGAAGATCGCCATGTCCTACGGGTACGACCCGCGCCTGCCCGACGAGCAGCTCTACGCACTCGGCGTCATGAACTACGGCACGACCGTCACTGCAGGAGGGAAGGCGGCGAGCCTCGCGGAGCTGTCGCGTCTCGTCCAGTTGATGATGCGGCACCCCAACCACGCCGCGCTCGACAGATTCCTGATGATCAAAGTCACGAGGGAAGTCCTCAAGAGGCTCGGCTTCCGCGTCGCTCACCAGCGTCTGGCGCAGCTCGTGCCCGTCGTTGGCGCAGTCGTCAACGCGGGACTGAACGCCTCGGGCATCTCGGTGCTCGGCGATCGAGCACAGGACGCCTACCGGCTGCGGTTCCTGACTGAGAAGTACGAACTGGACCCAGCCGAGTGGCTTGACCGTGCGGCCGACGACCCGGAGGGGGAATCGATCGATCTGGAGGTTTTGGTCCAGGACGCGATCTCCGATCCCCGGGATGACGCGGAAAGCTGAGAGTCGCAGGCGGCGCAACCCTAGAGCGTCGGCGGAGGCGAGATCAACGTCTCGTCACAGAGGCGAAGAGATTTTACATTCGGTGCGTTGAGCCACCATCTCGCCCTCGAAGTCGGGTGTCTCCTGCGAGGGGCACGCCCTACTTAGTTAGGCCCTGAGTAAGAGTTGTACTGAGTTGCACGAGCAGGAGGACTGATCTGCGGCAGAGTGGTACTGAAGTTGTTGTCACCCATCTAGAGTCGTAAGAGTTACACTCTCTGTGTGACATGGACCGATCTCGAGCTGCAGACCCTCCTCGTCGAGCTTCGATCGCGGCGGGGCGACTCGACACAGGTCGAGGTGAAGCGTGGCCTCGACGGTGTCCCTCGATGCGCTGAGACGCTGTGCGCATTCGGCAACATGCCGGGTGGCGGAACCATCATTGTCGGGTTGGACGAGGCGGCCGACTTCGCGGCAACAGGTGTCCGTTCGGTCGCCGACATGGAGGCGGGTATCGCCGCACAGGCCAGGACCGCTCTGAATCCGCCTGTTGCCGTCGACTTCCAGGTGGCGCAGGTCGACGGTGCCGATGTGGTCATCACCTCCGTCGCCGGCCTGCCCTCTCATCAACGCCCCTGCCGCACGGGTGGGAAGGCCTATCTGAGACAGGCCGACGGGGACTACGTCATGTCGGAGCAGGAGATCCAGCAGATGCTGTCGCTGCGAGAACGTCCGCGCTACGACGCAGAGGCCCTCGCGACGACGTCGCCCGATGACCTGGATGGCCCGCTCGTGCGGGCATACCTCTCGGAGGTCCGCTCGTCCTCGCGACGCCTCTTCTCGCTTCCAGACGACCAGATCCTCGAGCGCAAGCGTGTGCGACATGCAGACCTCTTGACCACGGCAGGCGTGTACGCCCTTGGCACCTTCCCGCAGGAGTTCGAGCCCTCGCTCTCCATCACCGCCGCCGTGCAGCTACCTCGCGAAGAAGGCTCGAGGACCCGCGACCTCCAGCACATGGACGGGCCGCTGCCGGAGCTGCTCAGCCAGGCGATGGAGTGGGTGCGCCGCAACACCCAGTCGACAGTTCGAGTGGGAGATGACGGTCGTGCTCGAGACATGGCCGAGATCCCGCTCGTCGCTGTTCGCGAGCTGATCGCCAACGCTCTGGTACACCGAGACCTCGGTCCGCACACTCGGGGAAAGCGAGTGGAGATCCGGCTCCTGGACGACAAGCTCGTCATCACCAGCCCCGGCGGCTTGTGGGGCATCAGCAGCCAGCAGCTCGGCCGGCCCGAGGGCAAATCCGCGGTGAACGAATTCTTGTACGACATCTGCAAGTACACCCGGACCAGCGAGGGGGACCGCGTCATCGAGGGTGAGGGAGGGGGCATCCGTGAGGTGGAAGCCTCTCTCCGCTCGGCGGGCCTCGCACCACCACACTTCATCGACAAGGGCATCAGCTTCACCGTCGTCGTCCCACGACACGCCTTGCTGCCGCTGGACGACATCGCGTGGCTGGCGGCGAACGACGGGGACCGACGGCTCACGCCGATGGAAGGCCAGATTTTGACCTCGATGCGCCACGGGCAGGAATGGACCAACAGCCTGGTGCGAAGAGAGTTCACCGGCGTCGACTCCCGGGAGGCCCACCGAGCCCTTGCTCATCTCGTCGAGCTGAACTTCGCGGAGAACGTCGGAGAGCGCGGTGCAACTCACTACCGCCTGCACCCGCGGTGGAAGGTGGCACAAAACCCCTCACAGCCGCAGGTGCTGATCTCAGAAGCGGACCGACCGCACTCCCAGGACCCGCTGCCTGATCTCGTCGCAGACGTCTCCGCCCCTGTTGCTGAGCAGGGCCAGGGGACGGGACCCACGGCCATCCCCACTCGTCGCACGGCTGCAGAACAGGACGTTCTCGACGTCCTCGCGGGCGGAGCGCGGACGGCGCGCGAGATCGCCCAGAGCTCCGGCCTCTCGATCAACTCGGTGAGGTATGCACTGCGCCGCCTCATCTCCCAGCAGAGCGTCACCGTGACGGGTGGCTGGGGTGTCAGGGGCACGACCTACAAGCGTCGGAGCTCACCACAGGAGTGAGCAGCTAGAGCCAGCATGCCTTCGACGGCCTTGACTGGTCGCCTTGCGGTCGATACCGCTGCCGAGGTCCAGGGGGACGCCTCATCGCTTATCTCCAGCGCATAGCCGCGAAATGCACCACAATTACCGCTCGGCGTGACGGATGCCCGTGTCAAGAGGGGGAACGCAGATGCAGCTGACCGCGAAGGAGCGGCAAGGTCGAGGTCTCGACGCTCTGGCAGCAGGGCTGCGGCCTCTATGTCGAGGCGGGCATGTCGACGGTCCTGCCCGCTGCGTCCTGGGTCGCGCTCTACGAGGCCAAAGAGACCCATCGGCGCAACCGGGCGTTCCGGCTCTCGCTGGACGACCCTCGTCAGCTGCTGCAGATGATGAGGTACGAACGCGCCGCATTCCCGGACGTTGACGCCTCTCAGCGGGCGTGGATCGAGGAGCTCACGCAGGCCGCGAACCGTGCGGCCCACGCGATGACGATCACCGACCGCGAGGCCGACCGGGCGCTCGACACCATGCTCCTGCTCGCAGAGTCTCTCGGGCTCGACCCGGTCGTCGCCTCGCTGGTGGAGCTGCGGCTCGACGCGCCCGGTCGCCCGACGGCCAGCGCCACGCCTGGTGCAGTCGTGGAGGACGACCCAGCAGAAGCCGAGGCGGATGCAGCCGCACAAAGCGCGGACGGCGTATCCGCAGACCAGCGCGCTGCGTCACCCACTACGCCTGACGAGCCCGACCTGGACGATCTGCCTCCGGGGATCCGTGCGGTCAGCGTCCGCGCCGGCGACGTGGTGGCGTCGGTCCTCCATCAGGAGGCCGTCAACCTCGCCCTGACGCACAACGGGGTCTCACCCCTCCGAGTCCTGCGTGTGACCAACGCGGGCTCGGCGCCGGCGACCGTGACCGGTGTCGAGGTCGCACTGGAGGCGCCAGCGGAGACGGGCGAGCAGGCGGTCGGAACCCCGCTCCGGCTGGACATCGGCGTGCTGCAGGCGGGCGAGACCTTCGAGGCGCAGACGTCCGACCTAGCCATGCGGCTCAACCCGGCCGTCTTCCTCCGCCTCGACGAGGCCGTCACGACCTCGCTGGCCGTCACCGTGATGACCACGGAGACCACCGCCAGTGCGTCAGGACCCGTTCGTCTGCTGACGGCCGAGGAGTGGTGGGCCGTCGGTATCCCTGAGCTGTTGGCGGCTTTCGTCCGGCCCAACGACCCGGCGGTGGCCGAGCTGCTGCGCAGCGCCAGCGCGATCATCGAGCAGCGAACCGGCTCCTCGTCCCTCGAGGGCTACCAGGCGGGGCCTGCCAGGGTTCGGGAGATCGCGGAGGCGGTGTTCCACGCGGTGGCCGACAGGCACATCACCTACGTCGAGCCGCCGGCGTCGTTCGAGGGCACCGGCCAGCGCATCCGGAGCCACAGCCAGGTCCTCGCCGAGGGTCTCGGCACCTGCCTGGACCTGGCCTGCCTCTACGCGGCTGCGCTGGAGCAGGCCGGGGTGCACCCGGTGCTCGCCATCTTCGAGGGCCACGCCTTCACGGGATACCTGACCGAGGACGAACAGCTACCCGCCGTCGTCGTGCTCGACCAGCCAACGGCGATGACCATCGCAGACTCCGACTTCTTCGACGCGGTCGAGACCACCGTCCTCTGTCGCCCGCGGCCGTCCTTCGACGACGCACGCGACGCCACCAGCCGCTGGTGGTCGTCCGACGTGAGCAAGCTGCGCTTCCTGCTCGACGTGCACGCTGCTCACCATCGGGTCCGGCCGCTCCCGACGATCCGCACCGACGACGGCACCCGCGTCATCGAGGTGGTCACGGACTCGACGTGGGCCGCGCCGCACCGGGCGCCGACGCGCAGCGAGCCACGGCCGGCCCTCGCCACCTCCCGTGCCGAGGTGCCCGGCCGGGTCCAGCGCTGGGAACGCGCCCTGCTCGACATGACGTACGCCAACCCGTTGCTCAAGCGCAAGGCCGCCACCAGCCTGGCCGTGCACGTCCCCACCGGTGCGATCGGCGAGCTCGAGGACGAGGTCGCCGCCGGCCGGACGTTCCGGCTGGTCGCCCACGACGAGATCGACCAGATCCACCGTGCTCAAGGTGCACGCGTCGCCGCGGACGTCGAACCGGCTTCCGTACGGGCGATCATGCAGCGCGAGCACGCCCTGTTCGTCGCGACTCCTGAGCGTGATTACACGCGCCGGCTGAAGACCCTGGCCCGTCGCTCGAAGACCTCCATCGAGGAGAGCGGGTCCGACAATCTCTACCTGACGCTCGGGTCGCTGCACTGGACGGACGGCGCTCGGCAGGGTGCCGCACCGCTGTTCCTGGTTCCGGTACGGCTCGTCGGGGGTCGTGGCGTCACGCGGTACTCCCTTGTCCTGGACGAGTCCCGGGAACGCGTCCCGAACTACTGCCTGATCGAGAAGCTCAAGACCTTCGGCCTCCAGGTGCCCGAGCTGGAGACGCCCGGGACGGACGGGTCGGGCATCGACGTCGTGGGTGCCCTGGGCGCACTGCGGACCGCGATCCTGCGGACGCGCAACACGCTCGGCTTCCACGTCGAGGAGACGGCGGACCTTGCGCTGCTGCAGTTCTCGACACTGGAGATGTGGCAGGACCTGCGGAGCCACTGGCCGCAGTTCGTCGAACGCCCTGCACTCGCTCACCTGGTGCACCACGCCGGCTCCGTCTTCGACGACGGGATCGCACCTCCCGAGCCTCGTGCGCTGGACGAGGTCGAGACCTACCTGCCGATCCCGGCCGACGGATCTCAGATCGAGGCGATCCGGTGGGCGGGGAGCGGCAAGACGTTCATCCTCGAAGGACCGCCCGGGACCGGCAAGTCGCAGACGATCACGAACCTCATCGCCGACAGCATGGCCAACGGACGACGCGTGCTCTTCGTGGCCGAGAAAGCTGCTGCGCTGGAGGTCGTCCAACGCCGGCTCACCGACGTCGGTCTGGGAGTCTTCAGCCTCGACGTGCACGGTCGTACGCAGACCGTGAGCGCTGTTCGTGACCAGCTGCGGAGTGCCCTCGAGGAGCACGCGCAGCCGGAGGCTGGCTGGGATCCGCTGCAGTCCGCGTACGGATCCGTGACGACCCGGCTTGCCGACTACCCCTTGCGGCTGCACCAGCCCGGACCGGTCGGGTTGTCGGCCTGGGACGCTCGACAGCTCGTCCTCGAGCAGGTCGAACTCGGCACCGCGGAAACGGACGCGGTCCGGATTCCGCGGTCGATCGTGCTCGGCGGGGTGCAGCTGACCGACCTCTACGGTTGGGCCCAGCAGCTGAGCGCCGCCCTCACCGACCTCGGGCGGCCACCGGCCTCGTCGCCTTGGCGTCTTGCCGGCGTCCAGGACCCGGACGGCCTGCCGCGCGAGGAGATCGCGGCGGCGGTCGGAGAGCTCCGAGCAGCACGAGATGCTCTGACTGCCCACGCTGAAACAGCTGCCCTGACCCGGTTGCTGGAGCCCACCGAGCTTCAGGTGCTGACCGCCTGGTTGGCCACGGTGGAGAACGGCACAGCGTGGCCGCCGGCCGTCGCTGCCGGCGTCACCGCACTCAGCCCTTCAGGGCCCTGGGCCGACGAGGCCAAGCGCCGCACCGACGCGGTCGCCCAGTTCCGTGCGCGCGCATCGGCCGAGCTGGGTCCGTTCCGGGCGGGGGCGCTGGACCTCCCCACGGAGGCGCTGCTGGCCCGTGCTGCGCAGGCGGACGCCAGGTTCTTCGGCAAGAAGCGCCTGCGGCGCCAGCTGCTCGCCGAGCTTCAGCCGACGTTGCAGACGGAGATCGCGCTCCCCGGGATCACTGCCGCCCTTCAGCGGCTCGACCAGCTCCGTCGCGCCCAGGAGGACGTGCGCGGATACGTCTCGCAGCTCCCCGGGGTGAGCCTGCGGCCAGGCTGGAGCCCGCTGGACGAGAACGACGTCGGCTGGCTCGGCACGACGGTGGCGGCGGTCGGAGCGGCCGCGCGGCTCTGGGGCGTCGCCCTCGCCCGATTCGACGCGGCGGCACTGGAGGAGCTCGACGGCATCACGCAGCGGTTGACGAGGCGACGCGCGGCCGGCGTCGACCACGGCAGCGCCACGGTGCAGCGGTGGGGCCGAGCCTGGCGCTGGCTCGCCGACCTGCTCAAGACCGATGGGACCGCTGAACGGCGGTGGGTGGGCGACCGGACGCTGGTCGACGCGGTGCACGCCGACCTCGACGACTGGTCGGCGGACGCAGCGGGAGCGGCACTGCTCGAGCTGCAGCGTTGGCTGCGCCTCGCCGCTCTGCTGGACCGCTTCTCCGAGCTCGGTCTCCAAGAGCTGGTGCGGCAGGCGTACGCAGGGCGAGGTCGACCCTTATGAGCTCGAGCCGCAGCTGAGGCTCGGGACGGCCGCTGCCGTGCTGGAGGAACGTCTGGCTACCACCGGGCTCAGCGGGTTCGACGAGACCGACCACGGCCGGCGCGTCGCCGACTTCGCCACCCGCGCTGAGACGGTCCGCCAGCGGATGCCCAACCAGCTGCGAGCACGGGTGCTGGCCGCCCGAACCTTCAACCCGAACGCGTCCGTGGGCCAGGTGGCCGAGCTCCGGGCCGAGCTCGCTCGACGCCGGGGCGGCCGCTCGGTCAGACGGCTGCTGCACGACTTCGAAGCACTGGTCACGCAGATCACGCCGTGCCTGATGATGAGCCCGCAGTCGGTGGCCCGATTCCTCCCGCCGACCGCGTCCTTCGACCTCGTGGTCTTCGACGAGGCCTCGCAGATCCGTGTGCCCGAGGCGATCGGTGCGATCGGTCGTGCGAAGGCGGCCGTCGTGGTCGGTGACTCCAAGCAGATGCCGCCGACGTCGATGTTCGCGGCCAGTGGCGAGTCGTCCGAGGACGAGACGGACGACCAGCCGCAGCCGGACGCCGTCCTGGTGCCGGCTGATCTCGAGTCGATCCTCAGCGAAGCCGTCGAGTCGCAGTTCCCGCGCAAGCTGCTGTCGTGGCACTACCGCAGCCGCAACGAGTCGTTGATCGCCTTCTCCAACGCCCACTACTACGACGGACGGCTGTCGAGCTTTCCTGTCGCGCCGGGCAGCAGCACGAACCCGGTCGAGCTACGCCGTGTCGACGGCGTGTGGGAGGGCGGCTCCCGGGGAGCCGCCCGCGTCAACCGAGCCGAGGCCGAGGCGGTGGTCGTCGAGGTGAAGCGGCTGCTCATGGAGGACCCGACCCGCAGCATCGGCGTGGTCACCTTCAACAGCCAGCAGCGCGACCTCGTGCTCGACCTTCTCGAGTCCGACCCCGACCAGGCGGTCGCCGACCGGCTGCAGAGCGAGGACGAACCGCTCTTCGTGAAGAACCTCGAGAACGTCCAGGGTGACGAGCGCGACGTCATCGTGTTCACCCTCGCCTTCTCCGCGGACGAGCGGGGGCGCATCCCGCTCAACTGGGGACCGCTGACCCGCGCCGGTGGAGAGCGCCGGCTCAACGTCGCCATCACCCGCGCCAAGGAGCGGGTGGTCGTCGTGATGTCCTTCGACCCCGTGAAGCTCGACCTTTCCGGTTCGACCTCCCAGGGGCTGAACGACCTCAAGGACTACCTGCTGCTGGCGTCCGCCGAGCGCACCACCAGCGCGCGTTCTCGACGCGGCGCCCGCGACGCTCATCTCGACGAGGTCGCGAAAGCGCTGGCCGAGGCCGGTCTCGAGGTACGGACCAGCGTGGGCCTGTCGGACTTCGTCGTCGATCTGGCGGTACGAGCTCCGAACTCGTCCCGCTGGCTCGCACTCCTGCTCGACGGCCCCGCCTGGGCGTCGCGCCTCAGCGTTGGTGACCGCGAGACGCTGCCCGCGTCCGTGCTGACGCGGATGGGGTGGACTCAGGTGGAGCGGGTTTGGCTGCCCACCTGGTTGCGGAGCCGGGACCGGGTCGTGGAGCACATCACGACGACGGCTCGCGGCCTCGACGTCACTGCATCTCCGGCGTCAAATGCCCTGTCAGCTGAGGTGCCTCGTCGGCTCGCCGCGCCGACGCCGTTCAGGCCCGAACAGAGCGGCCTGATTGCTCCTTCTGCTGCGAGCCCCATTCCAGTGGCCGCTGTCGCGCCGATCCTGCGGGTTGAGGCCGTCGCCGCTCGTCCCACCTACCGACCGGCGGTCGAGACTTCCATCCATGCGGCCGGTCACCTGGACAGCCCGGACGCGCAGAGCCGAGCCCTGATCCGAGGGGAGATCGAACGGGCGATCGCCGCCGAGGCACCGATCCTGGTCGACCGCCTGGTCCAGGTGGTCGCGCACCGCTTCGGGCTGTCGCGTGTGCACCCGCGCCGCTCGCAACAGCTCCAGCGCGAGGTTCTGGAGTACAACGTCCGTCGCTCCGAGAACGGCGACCACGTCGTCTGGGCCGCGGGCGTAGATCCGCAGGCCTACAGCGGGTTCCGGGTCCCGGTCCCCGGCGCCCAGCGCCCGCTGACCGCCGTCCCGTACGAGGAGCTCCGTAATGCGATGGTTCAGGTGGCACGTGACGCCTACGGCGCTGACCGCGAGGCGATCATCCGCGAGACCGCACGTCTGTTCGGGACTGGGCGCCTGGCCTCCGTCGCTCGGCCCCGGCTCGAGACCGCGCTGACCGCAGCCGTCCGAGAGCGGCGGCTCGTCCTTCGCGACGGGACCATCACTGCGCCCGAGCCGAGGACCTGAGGCCATGGACGAAGCCGATCTGCGCTACCGGGTCTTCGAACTGCTGGCCGAGCAGGAGGATCCAGGTTCTGACGTCGCCTGGGCCGCGGTCGAGGGCGACGCCGCGCTGGCGGCGGCGCTGGACGGCGGCACGGCAGCTGCCGCGGCCGAGCCGCCTGAGGTGGGCCGTCCGGCAGGTGCGTTCCTCGCCTCACTGACGGTCGAGGGGTTCCGCGGGATCGGCCCGGCTGCGACGGTGACGTTCCGCCCCGGGCCAGGGCTGGTGATCATCAGCGGTCGCAACGGCTCGGGAAAGTCGAGCCTCGCCGAGGCGTTCGAGCTCGCGCTGACGGGCACCAGTGCGCGGGCGCGGATGGCCACCCGCTTCGGGTCGCAGTGGCGCAACCTGCACCACCCGCAGCCCACGCGGGTCAGCGTCGGGCTGGCTCAGGAGGACGTCGGAGCCTCGATGATCGACGTCCGGTGGTCGGCCGACGAGACAGCGCTCGAGCGCGGCCGGGTGACCTTCCAGCCCCACGGGCAGCCGCAGCAGGAGGGCCTTGCCGCCCTGGCCTGGGAGCGCGCGCTGGAGACGTACCGGCCGATCCTGGCGTACGACGAGCTGAGTCAGGTGCTGCGCGAGAAGGACTCCCAGCTGCACGACAGCCTCGACCGGATGCTCGGCCTCGAGCTGCTGGCCGACGCCGCCAAGCGGCTGGAGTCGAGGCTCGCCCCGGTCAAGCGGCCGCTCGTCCAGGTGCAGCGGGAGCGTGGGGACCTGCGAAAGCGGTGCCTGGAGACAGCGGACGAACGTGCGGCCACCGCGGCCGGGCTGCTGCGGACGCCGAACCCCGACGTCGCCGCTCTGCAGGGCCTGATGGTCGGCACCACCGACGTCGGCTCCCTCCTCGCGACACTGCGCCAGGTCGCCGAGGTCGCGCTGCCCGACGACGCCGCAGTCGAGGCGGTCGCGGCCCGGCTGGCGGACGCCCAGGCGGGGGTCGCGGGCGTGCGGACGCAGAGCTCGGACCTCGAGGCGCGGCGCCGCACCCTGCTGACGGACGCGCTTGGCTATTCGACGGCTGCAGCGGACGACCCCGCCTGCCCGGTGTGCGGCGAGGGCGTGCTCGACGGCGGTTGGCGGGCCCGCGTCGAGGAGGTGCTGCATGCGTCCGATCTCATCGACGAAGCGTCGCGTCGAGCGGATGACGAGCTCCGCCTCGCGGTCCGGGCGGCCCGACAGCTCGTCGTCGGGGCACCCGCCGTGACGAGCCAAGTGCTCGCGCCGCTCGCCGGACAGAAAGCGGTGAGCGGCGCCTGGAGGGCCTGGGCCGACGTCCCGGACGACGAGCACCTGGCCGACCACCTCCGTACGCGGCTCGCTCCGCTCCGCACCGCAGTCGCTGCCTGGCAGGTCGCTGCGACCGAACTGGAGCAGCAGCAGGAGGCCGTGTGGCAACCGGTTGCGGTGGAGCTCGGCGGCTGGCTCGACCGCTACGGACGGGCGCGCGCGGACGACGCCACGCGCCAGCAGCTCGAGGATGCGCAGGCCCGGCTCGGCCACGCCGAACGCACGCTCCGCGCCGAGCGGCTTGAGCCCATCACGACCCATGCGCGGCAGATCTGGGACGAGCTCAAGCAGGAGAGCAACGTCGACCTCACAGACATCGTGCTGGCGGGCTCGAAGACGCATCGGCGGGTCGAACTGCGGGCGACCGTCGACGGGTCGGAGGCTCCGGCGCTAGGGGTGATGAGCCAGGGCGAGCTGCTGGCCCTGTCGCTCGCGCTCTTCCTCCCGCGAGCGGCGTTGGCGGAGAGCCCGTTTCGCTTCATCGTGCTCGATGACCCTGTTCAAGCAATGGACCCGGCCAAGGTCGACGGGCTCGTGCGCGTGCTGGCGCGTCTCGCCGAGACGCGGCAGGTGATCGTGCTGACCCACGACGACCGGCTGGCGCAGGCCGCGCGGCGGTTGCCCGTCGCGCCGCGCATCCTCGAGGTTGTCCGCGAAGCCGACTCGGTCGTCCGAGTCCAGAGCCTGCTCAGCCCCGTCGAGCGATACCTGGGCGATGCCCGGGCGGTCGTCAAGGATGCGGGCCTGCCCGCCGCCGCACGTCGCGACGTCCTGCCGGCCCTGCTGCGCCAGGCGCTGGAGGCCGCCTGCTGGGAGCGGGCCAGTCAGGAGCAGCTGAAGCGTGGCGTGCCACTGGCCGACGTCGAGTCGTTGTGGGCCGCCGCGCACCGGACGGCCGACCGGGTCCAGTTCGCGCTGGGCGCGCGCCCCCTGGCCACGTGGCGCGGACAGCACCACCGGTCCCGGGCGCTGCACATCTGCGGGAGCGAGCAGCACCAGGGCCTGGCCGGAGACCCCGACGAGGCGCTCGATGACGTCACGAAGACGGTCCGCGACCTCCAGAGCGGACGGGTGTGAACGGGACCCCCGAGGTCGACCGTCACCTAGACGTAGCCTCGGCCCTTCTCGAGGGTCGGTTCCGGGTCGGTCCGGTGCCGGCCATGCGGGCGGCGTGCTGGTTCACCCGCCGCGGACTCGAAGCGCTGCTGCCCGTGCTGCTGGACCGACGCGGCCTGCAGCTCGGCACCTCGAACACCCGCACCCGGCTGATCTGCCTCGCCGTGACCTACGCCGACCAGGCCGAGCGCGCCAACGACTTGGTCAGCGCCTGGGACCAGCTCTCGCGAGCCTGCCACCACCACGCGTACGAGCTGACGCCCACGCTTAGTGAGGCGCGAGACCTGCTGACCCGAGTGCAGTCGGGGCGCTCCCTGACTTGATACGTAGGTCGGTCTTGTCAAGACATGCAGAGGAGAACGGCGTCCGTACTGGGTCCGCGGGGGCCGTCTTCTTGTTCTCGACGCGCTTGTTGATCTTGGGTGAGTGTGTCTTCGACGCGCGGTCAGACTGATATGCGCGGGTTGGTTGCCGCAGGACGGCCTGTTCGGCCGGAACGCTTCCGCTGCTCTAGCCAGGAGATCGTCGCCGATCTCCTGAACCAAGCCCGACTGCCCAACCGGTAGCCGGCCAGCTTCGGCCACCCAGATCCAGGCGCCCACCACGTTGTAGTCAGCGCCGAACACCTCGACGCCGGTCGGGGTGAAGGAGCGAAGCCACCAGGCTGCCTTGGGCGGTCCGGGGTGACGAGGAACGTCGTCTTCGACTGGTTGCTTGCGGGCAATCGCCCGCATCTGGGCGACGCTGAGCCCGTCGACGTCCGGGACCAGGGCGAACGGGAGTCGCATCGTCATGCTCAACTCCTCCTTCGGCGATACTGCCCGCTCAGCCCAGGGAACCCGGGCTCGTAGGGTGAAGGACATGCGCATCGGGATTGCTGGAGGTCATGGTCAGATCGCTCTGCTGCTCGCGAAGGAGTTGGCCGCCCGCGGCGACCAGCCGGTCGCGCTGATCCGCAACCCGGACCAGGCCGACGACGTACGCGCGGCCGGGGCCGAGCCGGCGGTGGTCGATCTCGAGCACGCGACCGACCAGGCCGTGGCCGAGGCCATCCAGGGCTGCGACGCGGTGGTGTTCGCCGCCGGGGCCGGGCCCAACAGTGGGCCGGCGCGGAAGGAGTCGATGGACTACGGCGGGGCGGTCAAGCTGATCGCGGCCGCGCGGATCGCCGGGATCAGCCGCTACGTGATCGTCAGCAGCATGGGCGCCGACGCCGAGCTCGAGGGCGACGACACGTTCAGCATCTATCAGCGGGCGAAGGGCCGGGCCGACGACGCCCTGCGGGCCAGCGGGCTCGACTTCACCGTGGTCCGACCCGGCAACCTGACCAACGACGAGCCCACCGGCCGGATCGCCATCGCGCCCAAGCTCGACCGCGGTCAGGTCCCCCGCGCCGACGTCGCCGCCACCCTGGCCGCCGTCCTGCACACGCCCGAGACCATCGGCAAGACCTTCGACCTCCTCGCCGGAGACACCCCGATCGCCGAGGCCGTCACCACCGTCTGAGCCCGAACAAGGCCCAGTAAACGCAAAGAAGCGCCGAGCCCGAAGGCTCGACGCTTCTCAGCGTTGGTCTGGTGGGACCTCAGATGGGGCGAACGCTCTCCGCCTGCAGGCCCTTCTGGCCCTGGGTGGTGCTGAACTCGACGCGCTGACCCTCATCGAGCGAGCGGTAGCCGGTGGACTCAATCGCGCTGAAGTGCACGAATACGTCCGGGCCTCCGCCGTCGACCGCGATGAAGCCGAAGCCCTTTTCGCTGTTGAACCACTTGACGGTTCCTTGTGCCATGAAACAACTCTCCTACTGTGTTGAAGCCGCACCTCGCGGCCTCGTCTGCTGTCGGGCACCAGATCGAGCTCGCACCCACGCAATTCCCAGGGGCGCAGCACTTACTACGGCTCAAGATCTTGCAACAGCGAGCTCAACTATCTCACGAAACTTCGCCGCGGCATACCCCGGCCACCCAGTTCTTCCGACAGTCGCCGATGACCCGCCAGGATGAGGCACGATCAACCGGTCACCGCCGGGCGCGGCCTCCCGCTCTGGCGGACCACGTACGCGCGTAACGATCCGCCAACGACCCGACCGCGTCCCCGCCGTAGCGTCCCGTCACGGCGTCTCGGCCGCCACCGCTGCCGATAGTCTGTGCAGACCTGATCGAACGAGGCCCGATTTGTTGATCGACAGCATCAGTTTTGCCAGCGCACTCGGGGGCCTCAGCTGGAACCACACCGCGGCATGAGCGACTGGACCACCGCGGCCGAACTCAAGACCTTGCTCGAACGCCGCTGGCGTTCCGGCGCCATCCTCAAGGCGTACGCGCTGGGCGACCTGCACATGCCCTTCGCGCTGCCCGTCCGTCGACCCGAGGCCCGCGACCTGCTCGAGCGCCGCGACGCCGTCAACGCCTGGCTGCGCGAACTGACCGTCGGCTGCGCCCCCACCCACGACCGGCCCGGGCTGCGGATCGAGAGCACCGCCGTCTCCGGGCAGCGCCAGGTCGGGCACCGCGCGCTCCCCCGGCGGGTCTGGTTCGACACCTACGAGGCGATCTTCGGCTGGCTCGGCGTCATCGACGAGATCACCACGCTCGACCGGCTGTTCGCCTCGACCGAGCGCCAGCTGCCCGCCATCCTGGACTGGGCCAAACGGTCCCCGCGGACCCTGCTCGACCACGCCGACGAGTGGCCGGGGCTGCTGGCCACGGTGACCTGGATCCTCGAGCACGACGAGCCGCTCTATCTTCGCGAGGTCGACCCGATCGGGGTGGACACCCACTTCATCGACCAGCACCGGGTGCTGCTCGGCCGACTCCTCGACCAGGTGCTGCCGGCCGAGCGGGTCGACTCCCGCTTCGGCGCCGGCCACTTCACCGCCCGCTACCGGTTTCGCCGCCGCCCCGACTACACCCGGATCCGCAGCCTCGGCGACGCCCACCTGCTGCCGGCCGGGTTGTCCGAGCTGACCGTCCGCACCGAGGAGCTGGGCCACCTCGAGGTCGCCGCCGACCGGGTGGTCATCGTCGAGAACGACGCCAGCTATCTCGCCCTCCCCGACCGGCCGGGCACGCTGGCCATCCTCGGCACCGGCGCCGCCCTCGGAACGGTTGCCGGGCTGACCTGGCTGGCCGACCGCCGAATCCTCTACTGGGGCGACCTCGACACCCGCAGCTTCGTCACCCTCAACCGGCTCCGGTCGCGCTATCCCGACGTGCGCTCGATGCTGATGGACGAGACCACGCTGCTGAGCCATCGCGAGCGGTGGTCGGTGGAGGAGCGGCCGACCGATCTGGCCCTCCCGCTGCTCACCCACGACGAGTCCGCGCTCTATCTCGACCTGGTCGACAACCGGCACGGTCATCATCTCCGGCTCGATCAGGAGCGGATCAGCTGGGGCCGGGTGCTCGAGGTCCTCGCAGTCCGACTGAGTCGCTCAGCCACCCGGCGCGGGGAGCTTGAGCTCGAAGCTGCGCCACCGGTGCGCGCTCCGGCCATGGTTCGGGTCGATCCCGACGATCCGGCCGCCGGTCAGTCGCACGGTCGCATGCCGGGCGTCCGGGTCGAGGACCACCCGGGCCGATCCGCCGTCGTCATCCTGCGGCAGGGCCACCGCACCGGTGACCCAGTCGACCACCGAGCTGTGCCCGTGGATCTGGCTGAACGGCAGGATCAGGTCCCGCCACCCGGCCACCAGCTCGCTGGTCGCCTCGGCCCAGAGCGGTCCGGCGTCGGTCCGCGGCCGGTTCGACTGTCGCCGGGTCCGCAGCATCACCCCGGGCCGGAACAGCGTCGCCGGGTCGTGGGCGATCAGCCCGTTGAGCGCCTCGGCCGCGTCCGGGGCCGACCGCAGTCCGTCGAGCGCCCGCCACAACCCGGCGGTCAGACCGGCGTGGGTGATCAGGAAGTGCTCGGACCCGGAGTCGAGAGCCACCGCGGCGACCATCGACCCGTCGGCCCACCAGCGCTGCAGCGTCGCCACCGACTCGGGCGCGATCCGCTCGGGCCAGTCGAAGACCGACTCCCCCAGATACTGCGCCTCGTGGTTGCCGACCAGCTGGACCCACTGACCGGGCTGCTCGCGCAGATACCGGTCGACCAGACCGACCACCCGCTCGGAGTCCGGACCCCGGTGGATCAGATCGCCGACCTGGACCACGGCCAGATCGTCCGGCAGTACGCCGTCGCCGTCGGTCCCCAGTCGGGCGAGCTCGGCGGTCAGTTCGTCGGCGTGGCCGCCGACATCGCCGATCACCGCGACCCGCCGGACCCCAGGAGCAAGACCCGTCATCGGCTGGGGGTCGTCGTCCACTCGTCGGTCGGCACGAACTGGGCGACGTTGTCCATCCGCCGCTGCACCGCCGAGATCTCGCGGACGGCCTGGGCGATCACGCTGCGGTCGATCGGCGACAGCTGGGCCAGCGACAGCACGTCGGTCACCGGCTGCTCGGCCCGGACCTGGTCGAGCTGCCAGTCGAGCCGGAGCCGCTGCAGCACCTCGAAGACCTCGACCAACGTGCGGGCCTGCGGCTCGGGCAGCATCGCCGAGCCGGCCGCCACCTGCAGCCGTTTGATCGTCGGCAGCTCGGCCGAGCCGACGGTGAGCGCGGCCCAGCGGGCGATGTTGACGATCGGCAGCAGCGCGTACTTCTTGATGTCGAAGGTGTCGCCCCGGCGGGCGAGCAGGTCGCGGATCGAGCGTTGTTTGGCCCGGTTGGCGAGCGAGGCGGTGAGCAGCAGCCGCATCGTCTCGGGATGTTTGCGCAGATCGGTGAAGGCCTTGCTGACCTCGGTCAGACCGCGGTCGCCGTGGATCGGTCGGGCGTCGATCAGCAGCGACGTCATCATCGCGCCCTGGTGCTCGGTCGGCGCATCGAGCCAGCCCAGCGCCGCCGTACGCCACTCCCGGCCGGTCCGCGCGAACACCCTCCGGTTGGCCGAAGCCCCGTTGCTGTCGCTGCGCAACCCGGTCTCGGCCAGCAGCGCCATCACCTCGACGATCGCGGCGCGGTGGGCGTCGATCCGCTCGACCTTGTCCGGGGCGTTCTCGATGTGATCGACGAAGGAGACCGCGGAGTCGATGTCGGAGCTCGGCACCGCCTCGCGGCGGCCGTTGCTGCCCAGCGACAACCAGGTGAAGTCGTCGGCGTCGAGCTCGGGGTGATCGACCGCGACGAGCTGGATCGCCCGACGGATCACCGTGTCGATCATCGAGGAGTAGACCGCAACCACCTTCGACGAGGCCAGCCCGCGTTCGAGCAGGTCGGCGAGCACGCTCGGCATCCGCCGGCCCCGCTCGATCAGCTCGCTGCGCCCCGCCGCGTGCCGCAGCTGCTCGTGCAGCGCCACCCCGGCGGTGGTCGGGGAGAGGGCGAAGTCGCGCGGCCCGGCCGCGCCGCGGAGCACGCCGGCCCGGTCGAGGATCAGCACGATGTCGGCGTCGCGGTCGAGCAGCGCGATCATCGCCTCGGCCGCGGAATCCCCGGTCACCGCGGTCGGCGGGTCCGGGTCCATCACCTCGGCGACCGGGAGGTCGGTCGACCGGCCGGCACCGAGCACGGCCCGGCGGAGCAGCCGATCGGTGATCAGCCCGTAGCGCGCATCCTCGGCCCACGGCCCCGATCCGTCGGTGCGGTGGGCCGGCTCGAGGCGTACGGCGGCGTAGTCGTTGCCGGCCTCGGTCATCAGCCGGGCCACCTCGCCGACGGTGACGTCGCGCTCGACGAGCAGCGGCGGTCGGGTGATCAGCTCCTCGACCAGGCTGAAGCTGGGTGGCGACACCGAGCGCAGCCGGACCTCGAGCACCTGGGTGGCCAGATAGCGCACCCCGCCCGGGGTGGCGAAGGCCGGGAGCACCGCCTCCTCGGGGAGCCAGGCCAGGGTGACGTCGCCGAGCGCGATGATCCGCGGCCCGGTCGGCAGCTGCCCGAGCATGGCCGAGAAGCCGAACGCCTCCCCCGGACCGAGCCGTTGGTCGGCCTTGCCGCTGCCCCGGTCGAGCTGGGTCCACATGGCCACCCGGCCGCTGAGCACGACGCCCATCTCGCGGCTGGGCTCGGTGAAGGCGTCGAGGAGGACGTCGCCGAGCTGGTAACGCTGTTCGCGGGCCGCCTCGGCCAACGAGGTCAGCGCGTACCGGCCCAGGGTGTCGAACGGCGGAAACCGGCCGAGGAACTCCGCGAGTTCCTCGGCCGGCTCGGTGGTGTTCCTCCCGCTGGTCATGCCCCCACGATCGTCAGACGAACGATCACAGCTGGCCGGGGGTGGGCGGCTTGGGGATCTTGTAGCCCGACGGGCCGACGGTCGCCTTCAGCGCGGCCGACCACGATCCGTCGTCGATGTACTGCTTGAGCGCGGCGTTGACCTTGTCCACCAGGGCGGTGTCGCCCTTCTTGATCCCGACGCCGTACGGCTCGTCGGAGAAGCCCTTGCCGACCACGCGGAGCTTGCCCCGATACTCGGGAAGCGCCGCGAAACCGGCCAGGATGACGTCGTCGGTGGTCACCGCGTCGACCTCGCTGGCGGCCAGCGCGGTCACGCACTCGGAGAACTTCGGCTTCTCGACCAGCGTGACCTTGCTACCGAACCGCTGTTTGACCAGGTCGGACGACGTGGTGCCGGTGACCGAGCAGAGGTTGCGACCGGTCAACCGGCGCGGACCGGTGATCTCCTCCTCGTTGCGCCGGACCAACAGGTCCTGATGGGCCATGAAGTACGGACCGGCGAAGTCGATCTTCTGCTTGCGCTCGTCGGTGATCGTGTAGGTCGAGAAGACCAGATCCACCTCACCCGCGGTGATCAGCTTCTCGCGTTCGCCCGGGTTGGCCTCGACCCAGGTGATGTTCTCCTTGGGTACGCCGAGGGCCTGGGCCACGTAGATCGCGGTGTCGACGTCGAAGCCGGTGTAGCTGTCGCCGGACTTCAGACCCAGGCCGGGCTGATCCATGTCGATACCGATCTTCAGGCTTCCGCCCTCGGAGGCACCGGGGACCGGGGTCGGCGTCTTGATCTCACCCGATCCGCATCCGGCCAGGGTGATCGCCGTGAGTCCGGCCACCGCCCATGCTGCTATCCGTCGTTGGCTGTTGAGCATCTGCGTTCTCCTTATCGGTGGTGGGCTCAGACGACGGAAGCGTCGTCCCTCGGATCGAGGTCGTCGGGGCTGACGTCGCGGTAGCGCGGGCCGTCGAGGGTCCACAACGATTCGATCCTGCCGCCGGTGTTCGCCACGACCTTGGGCTTGATCGTCCGCCAGGCCAGCGTGAGCACGAGGGCGAGGACCGGGATGCCGAAGACCACGACGAGGAAGCTCGTCTTGTGCAGGAACTCCTCCGAGCTCTGCCAGCCGGAGATGGCCAGACCGATCAGGACCAGGACGAGGAACACCAGGCCGATGATCGAAGTGAACGGGTAACCCGGCGCCTGGAACGAGCCCTTCGGGATCACGCCCCGGTCGGTGAGCTGCCGCAGCCGGAGCTGGCAGGCGAAGATCGTTCCCCAGGTGAAGAGGATCATCACCGAGGTCGCCTCGACCGCGATCTCGAACGCGTCCGGGGTGAGGAAGTTGAGTACCGAGCCGAAGACGAAGACGACCGAGGTCATCACGATGCCGGCCCACGGCACACCCGACTTGCTCATCTTGAGGGTGAATTGCGGCGCCTGCTTCGACATGCCGAGGCTGCGCAGCACCCGGCCGGTGGAGTAGAGACCCGAGTTGAGGCTCGACATGGCCGCGACGATCAGCACGGCCTGGATGACCGTGCTCATCCACGTCAGTCCGAGCCGCTCGAAGACGGTGACGAAGGGGCTGGTGCCGGCGGTGTAGTCGCTGGTCGGGAGCATCGAGCAGAGCAGCAGGATCGAGCCGATGTAGAACACCGCGATGCGGAAGATGACCGCGTTGACCGCCTTCGGCACCTCCTTCTGCGCATTGGCCATCTCGCCCGCGGCGACGCCGACCATCTCGATGGCCGCGTACGCGAACACGACGCCGGACATCACCAGGATCGGGCCGTACCAGTTGAAGTCACCGCTGGACGGCCAGAAGCCACCCGGGTTGTTCCACAGGTTCTGGAACCCGGCCTTGTGGCCGCCGATGTCGAAGCCGCCGACGACGACGACCAGACCGACGATCAGGAAGACGACGATGGCGCCGACCTTGAGGATCGCGGCCCAGAACTCGAACTCGCCGAAGGCCCGTGCCGACAGGAGGTTGATCGACAGCACGACGACCAGGGCGATCAGCACCGTGGCCCAGGTCGGCATGTTCGGCCACCAGTACTGGATGTAGAGACCGACGGCGGACAGTTCCGCGATGCCGGTCAGGGCCCAGTTGAGCCAGTAGACCCAACCGGTGACGAAGGCCCACTTCTCGCCGAAGAACTCGCGCATGTAGGACACGAAGGCGCCGGAGGTGGCGCGGTGCAGCACCAGCTCACCGAGCGCGCGCATCAGGAAGTAGGCGATGACGCCGACGACCGCGTAGCTGACGATCAAGGCCGGGCCGGTGTTGTGCAGCCGGGAGGCCGAACCGAGGAACAGGCCGGTGCCGATGGCGCCACCGATGGCGATCATCTGCACGTGGCGGCTGTTCAGGGTCTGCTTGTAGCCGACCTGTTCGGCGTCGAGCGAATGCGTCGACGCGGAAGAGGGCGAGGTGTCGAGATCGGTCATGGACGTCCTTTCCAGAAGACCGAGCGGGGGCGTACGTGGTGCGTACTTCTTTGACCGAGGGGCTGCGTGAGGGACACAGCTTCTGGAACACTGAGGGTTGTTCAGCTGTCGGACAGCCATCCCTGATCCTGTCGGCTCCCCGCGGGGTGGTCAAGGCTCACCAGGCAACAGCCATGTAAAAAGCTCGACTCATCACTATCTCTCCTGCGAAGCGGCGGTGGTCACGGATATGACGAGCGACTGGTCGACCAGTCCGATCGCCGGTCGACGGACCAGCGCGACGGGTTACGTGCTCACCGATCTGCGGGGCGCGATCGAATCCGGGGTGTTCCGGGTCGGTGACCGGCTGCCCTCCGAGGCCGCCCTCGCCGCGCGCTATTCGGTGAGCCGGGCCGTGGTCCGCGAGGTGCTCCGGGCCTGCGAGTCGACCGGATTGACCATGACCCGGACCGGCAAGGGCACGTACGTGGTCGCCGCCCGACCGACCGAGTTGCAGTTCGAGGACTACTCGGCCGGACACCTGCTCGAGGCCCGACCCGGGATCGAGATCCCGGCGGCCACGCTGGCCGCGCTGCGCCGCACCGACGACCAGCTCGAGGAGCTCCAGACGCTGCTCGAGCGGATGGAGAACGAGCCGGACGCGGCGGTCTGGACCCGGCTCGACGCGGCCCTGCACCTGGCCATCGCCCGCGCCTCGGGCAACCCGGTCTTCGGCGTGGTGATGGCCAGCATCGCCACCGCACTGAGCCGGCAGTCGGAGCTGATCAACGCCAAGACCCGGCGCCGGGCCGCCTCGGAGGCCGAGCACCGGGCCATCGTCGCCGCCATCGCCCGCGGCTCGGCGGTCGAGGCCGAGGATGCGATGCGCTCGCACCTCGACGAGGTCCGCGACGCGATCGCGGTCACCCTGACCCGGATCGTCGATCCCGCGTGAACGGTGGAGACTGATGACGTGGATGGCGACCGCAACGTGTTGGGCGAACCACTGGAACCGTGCAGCGACGACCCGGTGACCGGGTACTACCGCGACGGATCGTGCACCTGCGGCCCGGCGCAGGCCCGCCACCTGATCTGCACCGTGGTCACCGGTGAGTTCCTCGATCACCAGCGCAGCATCGGCAACAACCTGATCGACCCGGTTCCGGAATTCGGGTTCCCCGGTCTGCATCCAGGGGACCGCTGGTGTGTGGTCGCCGATCGCTGGGCCCAGTCGTACGACGCCGGCCTGCGGCCGCCGGTGGTGCTGGCCTCGACCAACGAGCGGGCGCTCGAACTGGTGCCACTCGCCGCTCTCCAGGAGTGTGCCGTCGACGTCCCCGGCGACCTCAGCTCCCTCTGAGGCGAAATCAGATCAGAGCAAGTGGGCGGATCTCCACCGCGGCGACGAACTGGTCGAGGTCGACGTGCCGGATCCACACCTCGCACCGGCGGACCCAGCAACCGCCGACGAGATCCGCCGCATAGGCTGCGGAGCAATCTCAGACCGATCGCAAGAAGGGGGACCCACGCGTGCCGCAGCAGGTTCAGGGCGTCATTTGCCGGAGCAAGGATGCTCCGGTCGAGTTGGTCACGATCAACGTCCCGGACCCTGGTCCGGGCGAAGCGGTGGTCACGATCCAGGCCTGCGGGGTCTGCCACACCGATCTGCACTACGTGAAGGGCGGGATCGGCGACGATTTCCCCTACCTGCTCGGCCATGAGGCCGCCGGGATCGTCGAGGCGGTCGGCGACGGCGTCACCGACGTCGCCCCCGGCGACTACGTGATCCTCAACTGGCGCGCGGTCTGCGGCAACTGTCGGGCCTGCAAGCGCGGTCGCCCGTGGTACTGCTTCGCCACCCGCAACGCCGAGCAGAAGATGACGCTCGAGGACGGCACCGAGCTGTCCCCCGCGCTCGGCATCGGCGCGTTCATCGAGAAGACCCTGGTCGCCGCGGGTCAGTGCACCAAGGTCGATCCGGCCGCCCGTCCCGCCGCTGCAGGTCTGCTCGGCTGCGGCGTGATGGCCGGGCTCGGCGCGGCGATCAACACCGGCAACGTCGGTCGCGGTGACAGCGTCGCGGTCATCGGCTGCGGCGGGGTCGGCGCGGCGGCCATCGCCGGCGCCCGCCTGGCCGGCGCGGCCACGATCATCGCCGTCGACATCGACGACCGGAAGCTGGCCACCGCCAAGGAACTCGGCGCCACCCACACCGTCAACTCCTCCCAGGTCGACGCGGTCGAGGGGATCCAGGGTCTGACCGACGGCAACGGCGCCGACGTGGTGATCGATGCGGTCGGTCGCCCGGAGACCTACCAGCAGGCCTTCTACGGCCGCGACCTGGCCGGGACGGTGGTCCTGGTCGGCGTGCCCAACCCCACGATGACCCTCGAGCTCCCGCTGCTCGACGTCTTCGGCCGCGGCGGCTCGCTGAAGTCGAGCTGGTACGGCGACTGCCTGCCCGAGCGCGACTTCCCGATGCTGATCGACCTCTACCTGCAGGGTCGGCTGCCGCTCGACGCCTTCGTCACCGAGGAGATCGGGATCAACGACATCGAGGCCGCGTTCGAGAAGATGCACCACGGCGACGTGCTGCGCTCCGTGGTGATCCTGTGACGGGCGCTTCCTCGGCCCGGATCGACCACGCGGTCACCTCGGGGACGTTCTCGCTCGACGGCGAGACCTTCGACGTCGACAACAACGTGTGGGTGGTCGGTGACGACACCGAGTGCATCGTCATCGACGCGCCGCACGAGGTCGACGCCATCGTCGAGCTGGTCGCCGGTCGCCACGTGCTGGCGATCGTCTGCACCCACGCGCACGACGACCACGTACGCGTCGCCCCGGCCCTGTCCGCGGCGGTCGGCGCACCGATCCTGCTCCACCCCGACGACCTGCCGGTCTGGCATCTGACCCACGACGCCGAGCCCGACGGCACGCTGTCCGACGGCCAGGTCATCGAGGTCGCGGGCACCACGCTCGAAGTCCGGCACACCCCGGGTCACGCGCCCGGCGCCGTCTGCCTGTACGCGCCCGACCTGCACGTGGTCTTCACCGGCGACACGCTGTTCAACGGTGGACCCGGTGCGACCGGGCGCAGCTACAGCGACAAGCCGCTGCTGCTGCGCAGCATCACCGACCAGCTGCTCACCCTGCCGCTGCCGACCATCGTCAAGACCGGCCACGGCGACGACACCACCATCGCCGACGAACGCGCCGGCATCCTCGCTGAACAATCCTGAGTCGACGCGTGGGGGCCAGGAATACTGGTCCCCATGAGATTGATCTTGAGATTGCTGGCGAACGCCGCCGCGCTGGCGGTGGCCACCTGGCTGCTGAGCGGCATCACCCTGACCGCCGACACGATGGCGAAGAAGGTGTTCGCGCTCCTGGTGGTCGCGCTGATCTTCGGGGTGCTCAACGCGGTGATCAAGCCGATCTTCAGCCTGGTCACGCTGCCGATCCTGCTGCTGACCCTGGGCCTGTTCCTGATCGTCATCAACGCCTGCATGCTGCTGCTGACCTCGTGGGTGTCGGACCGGGTCGATCTCGGCTGGAGCGTCGACGGCTTCTGGACCGCCGTCTTCGGTGCGCTGATCGTCTCGGTGGTCAGCTTCCTGCTCAACGCCTTCCTGCCCGACGCCCACGAGAAGCGTCGCGGGCGTGGCTGACCCCGAGGCGCGCGAGGGTTCACGGGGGCCGTCGCCCGTGCAGGTCGTGTTCGTCTGCTGGGGCAACATCTGCCGGTCCCCGATCGCCGAGCGGGTGGCCGAGAAGATGGCCGCCGACGAGGGCCTGAGCGACGTGGTGTTCACCAGTGCGGCGACCAGCCGCGAGGAGCTCGGGGCACCGATCGATCCGCGCGCGGTCGCGGTGCTGGCCGAGCACGGCTATCGCACCGACGGTCATCGCGCCCACCAGATCACCCGGGCCGAGATCGAGCAGGCGGATCTCGTCATCGCCGCCGAGGACATCCACCTCACCAAGATGCGGGCCATCGCCCCCGACGCGACCCACCTCCGCCTGCTGACCGACTTCGACCCCGACGCCGAGCCCGGCTCCGGCGTACCCGACCCCTGGTACGGCAGCGACGCCGGCTTCTACGGCACCCTCTCCGCGGTCGAAGCCGCCATCCCCGGCGTGCTCGACCAGGTCCGCGAACTCCGCCGCTGACCCGACCCCCCGCTCGTCCGCCGCTGGTCCTCAGACCGGGGTCGGCGGGCTACGCGGCGACCGGCGCCCCGAGCGGGTGGAGGACCCGGCGTCGGGCCACGGCCAGGACACTGGCGATCCCGGCGATCAGCAGCCAGGCGACCAGCAGTGCGGCATCGTTGCCCGCCCCGGTGCCGCCGCTGACGATCGCACGCAGCCCGTCGAGGGCCGGCGTCGTCGGCAGGAACGGGGTGATGACGTCGAACGCCGCGGGCAGGGCGGAGGTGATCGTCCCGGCCGCGGCCAGCACGAGGACCGCGACCGAGATGAACCGGCCGACCCCACCGAACCAGGCGACCAGGGCGTGGTTGACCACCGCGAAGGTCACCGCGGTGAGCACCGCGTACGCGGTCAACGCCCCGAAGTCGGCCGCGCTCAGCTTGAGCAACGCCCCGACCACACCGGCCAGGACCAGCGCCTGAACCGCCCCGACGGCCATCGCAGGGAGGACGCCCTCCAGGGCCAGCCGCCACGACGGCTTCATCGACGAGAGCACCCGACTCGACACGGTCCGCAGCAGCAGGAAGCTGGCCAGGGCACCGAGCCAGAGCGCGATCACCGTGAGCAGCGTGGTGCTCGCCTCGTTCGGGAAGATCTCGGTCGTGATCGGCGTCCTGACCGGCGTGGTCACCACCGAGGACAGCTTGTTGCGCAGCTCCTTGCTGAAGCTGGGGATCTGGTCCTTGCCCTTGTCCAGACCGTCGGCAAACTGGGTCGTCCCGTCGGCCAGCTTCTCGCCTCCGTCGGCGAGTTCCCCGACGCCGGCGTACAGCTGTTGGGCGCCATCGGCCGACTGCGAGGTCCCGTCGGCGAGCTGGCTGGTGCCCGAGGCGAGCTGATCCGCCCCGGTGGCCAGCTGTTGACCGCCGGCCGCGAGCTGGTCGGTCCCGCTGGCCAGCTGGCCCAGTCCGGTCGACAGCTGTCCGACCCCGTCGGTGTACTTCTCCAGGCCGGACGCGAAGGCCCGGGTGCCGACCACGAACGCCTTGACCCCGCCGACCTCGTCCGGGTCGGTCCCGAAGCGCAACGCGGTGAGGATCTGGTCGAGACCGCCGGCGCCCTGGGCCAGCCCGGCGGCTCCGTCGGAGAGCTGCCGTGCCCCGCCGGCCAACGCCGTGGCGCCCTGCGCGAGCCGGGTCGACGCATCGGCGAGTCCCGGCGTGCGTCCGTCGTCGGGGCTCTGCAGCCCCTGGTAGGCCGCGGCCGTGCCCGCCTGCAGACCGGCGTAATAGCCGTCGCACGCTTCGTCGGACAGATCGTCGGGGCAGACCAGCTGCGGATTGAGATCGGCGATCTCGGCGGGTGACGCCTCGCTGAGCGCCTGGAACGCGTCCTCGTACCGGCCGAGACCGTTCGCGAACTGCCCGACCCCGCCGGCGTACTCGGTGACCCCCTCGAAGTAGGCCTTCGAGCCGGTCGCGTACGTCGAGACCCCGGCCGCGAACGGCTTGGTCCCCAGACCCTGGGTCTGCGTGCTGCCGTTCTGCAGGGCCTTCAACCCGCCGGCCACCCCGGCGGCGCCGTCGGCGATACCGTCGGCACCGTCGGCGAGCGTGGTCCCGCCCTTGGCCAGCTTTTTCGCACCGTCGGCGGACTGACCGGCCCCGTCGGCCAGCTGGTCGACGCCGTCGGCGTAGGTGCTGCACGCCGGTCGCGTACTGACGCGATCCCGCTGGACAGTTCCTGCGCGCCCGAGTCGAGCTGGGTCAGTCCGCCGGCGAAGGTGCCGGTGCCCTTCTCGGTCTGCCGGATGCCGTCGGACAGCCCGGAGGTGCCGTCGGAGAGCTTCCCGGCCGCGCTGGCCAGGGTCGTGAACTGCTTGCCGGTCTGGTTGAAGCCGAGGTAGATGTTCTTCAGGTAGCTCTCGGTCAGGGTCGCGTTGAGGATCGTGGTCGCCTGAGCGGTGATGGCCTGCCCGACCACCGGATCGGCGAGGCCGGAGATCTGCGAGGTCTGCACGTCGATCGTCGCGTGCTTGACCTGGTCCGGGTCGTCCTGGGCGTACGAGGTGGCGTTCTTCGAGAAGCTCTTCGGGATGGTGACCACGGCGGCGTACTCACCCGAGGCCAGACCCGCGGCGGCGTCCTCGTCGTCGGTGATCAGCCAGCTGAAGTTGGGGTCGTCGTCCGCGCTGACCAGCCCACCGGCGAGCTGTCGGCCGAGCGGGACGAGCTGCTTGTCGATGGTGACCGGGTCGTCGTTGTTGACGATCGCGGCCTGGACCCGACCGAGCCGGTCGCTGGAGTTCCAGCCGGCCCACAGGAAGCCGGCGGCCACGACCAGCGGGACCAGGATCAGTCCGACGAGGGTCCACACTCCCGCCCGGCGGGCGGTGCTGGCGCGTTCGAGGGAGAACATCTCAGATTCCTTGTCGTACGAGGGAGTCGTGCGGGTCGGTCTGCTCGCCGGCGACCGGCGGGTGGGTGAGGTCGTCGACCGCGGCCAGGTCGGCGGTCGCGATGACCACCGACTGCTCGACCGGCTGATCGCCCAGCTGGCTGATCAGCGTGGTCAGCGCGTTGCGGTCACGTTCGTCGTGCAACTGGTCGGCGTGATCGATGAAGATCACCGCGGGCGTGCGTCGACCCAGCGCCAGCAGCTCGGCGCGGAAGTCGCTGCCGTCGGCGCAGTCGAGGTACGCGGTCCGACCGCGGATCCGGCCGGCCTGCTCGGGCAGCACCATCCCGGCGACCTTCGCGCGGCCGCCGGCGATCCGCATCCGGCCGGACAGGGTCAGCAGCAGCGCGGTCCGATCGGCGGCGGTGCCGTCACCGACCACCACGACCTCACGCGGCGGGACGGCGATCGCCATGGTCCGATGGCCGACGGGCAGGCCCTCGGCGTACGCGAGGTGCGGGTCGTCCGGCGTCGGCCACGAGGCCAGCGAGACCTGGTGGACCAGGCCCTCGCCCTCGACGTCGAACGACGGCAGCAGCCGGTCGAGCCAACGCGGCAGCCACCAGGCCTGGTCGCCGAGCAGGTGCAGCACGGCCGGGACCAGGGTCATCCGGACGATGAAGGCGTCGACGAACACGCCGACGGCGAGCCCCAGACCGATGGCCTTGATCGGCCCCTCCCCTTCGGGGACGAAGGCCGCGAAGACACCGAACATGATCACCGCAGCCGCGACCACGACCCGCGACGAGGCAGCGAACCCGTCTTCGATCGCGGCGTGGGCGCGGGCGCGGGCGGAGCGCGGGGGTCCCAGGGGGTCGCCCCCCTTGCCGTGACGACTGTGGACGTACTCCTCGCGCATCCGGGAGACCAGGAAGACCTCGTAGTCCATGGCCAGCCCGAACAGGATGCCCATCAGCAGGATCGGCAGGAAGCTGATCACCGGTGCGGGTTCCTCGACGTTGAGCGGGCCGCCGAGCCAGTTGTATTCGAAGACCATCGCGGTTGCGCCGAACGCGGCGCCGACGCTGAGCAGATAACCCACCGTGGCCTTGATCGGTACGGCGATCGAGCGGAAGACCATCGCGAGCAGGATCAGCGACAACCCGACGACGAGGATGCCGAAGGGGACCAGCGCCTGACCGAGCCGGTCGGAGATGTCGATGGCCACGGCGTTGAAGCCGGTCACCGCGATGTCGATGTCGTATTTGTCCTTGATCCTCGGCTCGAGCGCCCGGATGTCCGTCACGACCTGCTTGGTCTCCGGGGCGTCCGGACCGGTGGTCGGGACGACCTGGATGATCCCGGTGCTGGCGTCGGCGTTCGGGGTGGCCAGCGGGACCGAGGCGACGCCGGGGACCTTCTTCAGCTCGTCGGCGATGTCGTCCATCACTCCGAGCGGGTCGTCGGACCCGACGATGATGGCCGAGACGATCAGCGGACCGTTGTAGCCGGGCCCGAAGTGGTCGCTGATCAGGTCGTAGGTGACCCGTGCGTGGCTGCCCGCCGCGGCGTGACCGGGACTCGGCAGCGCGAGCTGGAGATCCTTGGCCGGGTAGGCCATCGCGCCGATGCCGGCGATCACCAGCACGATCGTCAGCACCGGGACCTTGGTGACCAACCGGACCCAGCGTCGGGCCAGCCCGATGCGCTCCTTCGGGTGGCCGGCCTTGACCCGCGCCGGCCGGGGCTTGCGCTGCTTCGGGGTCAGCTTGTCGCCGGCGAAACCGAGCATCGCCGGCAGCAGGGTGAGCGCGATCAGCACCGCGATCGCCACCCCGATGGCGGCGGCGATCCCCATGGTGGCCAGGAACGGGATCCCCGCCACGGCGAGTCCGGCCAGCGCGATCATCACGGTCATACCGGCGAAGACCACGGCCGAGCCGGCGGTGCCGACCGAGCGGGCGACCGATTCCTCGACCTCCATCCCGGACGCGAGCTGGTCACGGTGCCGGGACACGATGAACAGCGCGTAGTCGATCCCGACGGCCAGCCCCAGCATCACCGCGAGCAGCGGGGTGGTCGAGGACACCGTCAGCACGGCGGTCGCGGCGAAGATCACCGTCATGGTGATGGCGACCCCGAGGATCGCGGTCAGCAGCGGCATCCCGGCCGCGCGGAGCGAGCCCAGGGTGAGCAGCAACACGACCATGGCGATGACGACCCCGAGCAGCTCGACGATGCTGAAACCGGGGACGCTGCTGTTGTAGGCGTCACCGCCGATCGAGGTGGTCGAGCCCGGGAGGTCGGCCTGCAGATCGGTCGCGACCTTGCTCATCGCGTCGAGCGTCGCGGGCGGGATCGACTGCGCCTCGTCGACCAGCCGGACGCTGATGATCGCGGCCGAGTCGTCGTCGGCGATGACGCCCTTCGCGTACTTCTGGAACGGGGAGGTGGCCCCGTCGACCCGGTCGATCTGGCGCAGGTCGCGAGTGGCCTCGGTGATGGCCTCGCGTACGGGGGCGGATCGGACGTCGGTGCCCGCAGCCGGGATCACGATCAGCTGGGCGGTGGTCCCGCTGACCTGCGGGAAGGTGCGGTTGAGCGAGTCGAGCGCGGTCTGCGACTCGGTGCCGGGGAGCTTGAAGCTGTCCTGGAATTTGCCCCCGGCCAGACCGGCCAGACCGCCGAGCACGACGAGGACGATCAGCCAGGCGAGCAGCACGGCTCCGCGGCGGCGGAATGCCGTCCGCCCCAGCCCGTACAGGAATGACGACACCTGAGCTCCCGAACCTTGCGCTGTTTCGGATACACAACTGCATCCGATGCAATAATGTAGGGGATACATTCCCGTATTGAAACTCGTCGCATCCGATCGCAGGGGTGAGCTGACCCACATGAGCGACCTACTCGCCACCGAGATCAAGGTCAGTGCCCGGCGCGCCCAGACCCGCGAGCGGCTGATGGTCGCCGCGTCGACGGTGTTCGCGGCCCGCGGCATCCTCGGGTCCAGCGTCGAGGAGATCTGCGAGGCGGCCGGGTTCACCCGCGGCGCGTTCTACTCCAACTTCGCCGACAAGGACGCGCTGGTCCTGGCCATGATCCAGGCCGACATCGCGCAGCAGCTCGCCGGTGCCGAGCGGGCCATCGCCGCCGTACGCTCCTTCGAGGGCGATCCGGGCGACGTGGTCGCGCAGGCGCTGACCGAGCTGGAGGCGTTCGGCCGGCCCAGCCGCGAGTCGGTGCTGGTGCAGCAGGAGTTGCTGCTCTACGCCGCCCGCCAACCCGAGCTCCGCGGAACGCACCAGGCCTTCGTCAACCAGTGCCTGCACCAGGTCGGCGAACTGCTGGCCGACGCCATGCAGGAGGGCGGGCTGCGGTTCATCGTGCCGACCGAGCAGGCGATCGAGATGCTGGCCGCGGCGCACAGCCACATGCGGCTCCAGTCGTTGTTCACCGGGAGCAGCGACCTCACCATCATGCACACCCTGCTGCTGACCATCGCCCACCCGGCCAGCTGATCCTGCGATCCGATGCACCGGCCGGTCCGTCACCCGGCCGGGTGGGGGCAAACCGACATACTTGACTCATGCACATCCTGGTGGTCGACGATGATCAAGCCGTACGCGACTCGCTGCGGCGATCGTTGGAGTACAGCGGCTACGAGGTCAGTGCGGCCGAGGACGGCGTGCAGGCGCTGGCCCGACTGGCCGCGGTCCGCCCCGATGCGGTGATCATGGACGTGATGATGCCGCGGCTGGACGGGCTGGAGACCACCCGGATGCTGCGGTCGGCCGGCAACGACGTCCCGATCCTGGTGCTGACCGCGCGCGACGCGGTGGGTGACCGGGTCGACGGGCTCGACGCCGGTGGCGACGACTACCTGGCCAAGCCGTTCGCGCTGGATGAGTTGCTGGCCCGGCTGCGGGCCCTGGTCCGGCGGGCCGGGACGGTCGCCGACTCGGCCGATCCCTCGACCCACAGCCTGACGTTCAGCGATCTGGTCCTCAACACCCAGACCCGCGAGGTGCTGCGCGGGGCCCGACCGATCAACCTGACCCGGACCGAGTTCGCGCTGCTCGAGGCGTTCATGCAGCATCCCCGGCGGGTGCTCGAGCGCAGCTGGCTGCTCAACGAGGTCTGGGGCTTCGACTTCCCGACCACGGCCAACTCGCTCGAGGTCTACATCGGCTACCTGCGACGCAAGACCGAGGCCGGTGACGAGTCCCGGTTGATCCACACGGTCCGCGGCGTCGGCTACGTGCTGCGCGAGACCCCGCCGTGATCGTCCCGGGTTGTCGATGCTGCGCTCGCTGAGGGCGTGGCTGCGGGCGCTGCCGTTGCAGCGCCGGGTCGCTTATCTGACCACCTTCGCCGTCGCGCTGACCCTGGCGATCACCGGCGCGGCCGGGTACGTGACCGTCCGGATCTCGCTCTACCAGGCCCTCGACGCCGAACTGGTCGAGACCGGCACCTCGGTCGCGGCCGTGTCGGCCGCGCCGGAGATCCAACGACTCGGCGGGCTGACCGAGAGCGCGCTGCGGGCGGGCAACGTCAGCATCGCGGCGGTCCGCGCCGACGGGAAGATCTACTACGTCCCCGACGAGCGTGATCACCTGGTCATCGGACCGGACGAGTTGGCGATCGCCCGGCTGCAGCGCGGCTACTCGGCCCGCTCGGGGGTGGCGACCAACGGCGACCAGTACCGGATCGTCGCCGTCCCGATCACCGAGCTCGAGGGCAACTACGCGCTGATCATCGGACGCCCGCTGCAGGGCACCAACAACACGCTCAGCTCGCTGTGGCTGGTGCTGATGAGCTTCGGCGGGTCCGGCGTGATCATCGCCGCGATCGTCGGCGCGAGCGTGGCCCGGTCGAGTCTGCGGCCGGTGCGCCAGCTCTCCGAGGCCGTCGAGCACGTCACCGCCACCAAGGAACTGGCCCCGATCAAGATCGACGCCAGCGGCGATCTGGCCCGGCTGGCCTTCGCGTTCAACCAGATGCTCGCCTCGCTCAACTCCTCCCGCGTCCGGCAGGCCCAGCTGATCGCCGACGCCGGGCACGAGCTGCGTACGCCGCTGACCAGCCTGCGCACCAACATCGACCTGCTCTCCGCCGACGCCCGGACGGGGATGCTGAGCGAGCAGGACCGGGTGGCGATCATGGGCGACGTCAACGCCCAGCTGATCGAATTCACCTCGCTGATCGGGGATCTGGTCGCGCTGGCCCGCGACGAGACCTCGGCGACCCCGGAGCCGATGGACTTCCGCGACGTGGTCAACGCCGCGCTCGATCGGGTGCGGCGACGGGCCCACGGGATGACGTTCGACGTCGAGCTCGACCCCTTCTACGTGGTCGGCGAATCCGACATGCTCGAACGGGCGGTGACCAATCTTCTCGACAACGCCGTGAAGTGGAGTCCGGCGGGTGGCGTGATCCGGGTGCAGCTGGAGGGCGACCGCCTCCGCGTCGCCGACCAGGGGCTCGGCATCGCCGAGGACGACCTGCCCCATGTGTTCGACCGTTTCTACCGCGCCGACAGCTCGCGTAACACCCCCGGCACCGGCCTCGGCCTGTCGATCGTGGCCCAGACCATCGCCCAGCACGGCGGCTGGGTCCGCGCCGGTCGCTCGGCCCAGGGTGGAGCCGAATTCACGGTCTATCTCCCCGGCGCCAGCAGCCTGGAAGCACTCGCCCCGATCTCCTGACCCCGCCGGTTGTCCACAGGCCGCGGCCGGTCACGACGTCCTCCACAGGTTTTCCCGAGCCCGGACGATCGGGGGCCGATCTCCACACACTCCCTCCATGAGAGTGCGTGAAGACCCGCCGCCGGCGCTGCTGCGCCTGGCCGATGCTCAGCACGGGATGGTGAGCGCCGACCAGATCGGGCGGATCGGATTCGGTCGGCACGCGGTCGCCCGTCTGGTTCACGAAGGACGCTGGCAGCGGCTGGCTCGAGGACTGCTGTTCACCGGACCACAGGATCCGACCTGGACCGGGCTGGCCTGGGGCGGGGTGCTGCTCGGGGGCGACCAGTCGCGGCTCGCCGGCGCGGCCGCCGGCTTCCTCCACGGGTTGATCGAAGGCCCGCCGTCCAGGATCGACCTCTTCGTGCCGCACGGCACGACCATCGCCGACCGACCACCCTGGACCTTCCGGCAGGAGCGGTCCGGTGTGCGCGGACGCTCGGTCGATCAGCCGCCCCGGACCGGCGCGGCCGACACCGTGCTCGACCTGGCGGAGACGGGGACCGAGGGACAGGTGATCGATCTGGTCATCTCGGCGGTGCAGAGCGGAGTGGCGACTGCGCCGGCGATCCGCCGTCGGCTGGGTCTTCGCCACCGCCATCTCCACCGTCGGCTGATCGTCACCCTGCTCGAGGAGACCGAGGAGGGCATCGAGAGCACCCTCGAACGCGACTACCTCCGTCACGTCGAGCGACCGCACGGACTTCCGGCCAGCGAGCCCCAACATCTCAACGCGGTTCTGCACCGCCGCGACCGCTACTACAAGGACTTCGGCGTCGTGGCCGAGCTCGACGGCCAACTCGCCCACCGGGGCCGCCGATTCCGCGACCTGCATCGCGACAACATCGCCGCGGTGCTCGGCGAGACAACCGTGCGCTTCGGTTTCTGGGATGTCCACGAGGTCCCGTGCCTGATCGCGCGGCAGGTCGGGGCCGTTCTGGCCCGCCGCGGCTGGCTGGGGGTACTGGTCACCTGCCCGCGATGCACGGCGATCCCCTTAACGGAGGTACTTGTGCCGTGAGTACCCGGCATAACTACCTCCAGTAATCCCGCGCGGCCGATTTCCACCCGGTCACCGGCTCAGGAGCGGCCTCCGGTGGCGTAGGGGGTGTGGGTCGGGAGCGTCATCCGGGGGCCGTGGCGCGGGCGGCGGGCGCCGAGCATGCCCAGCAACATCTGCACCCGGAAACGGTGGCCCCGGTAGGGCTCGAGGATCTCGGTGCAGGCGTCGTCGTCGAGCACCTCACCGGTCAGGGCCCAGGTGATGTTCTTGGCGACGTGATAGTCGCCGATGCTCCAGGCGTCGGGATCACCATGCGCCCGCTGCCGCACCTCGGCCGAGGTCCACGGCCCGATCCCGGGAAAGCTGCGGAGCGCACGGTCGGCCTGCTCGAACGATGCGGTCAGCGTCCGCTCCAGCGCGGTGGCCCGCACGGCGGTGCTGACCAGGGTCCGACTCCGCCGCTGCTCGACCCCGGCGGCCAGGAACCGCCAGCTCGGCACCCGAGCCCAGGCCTGTGGGGTGGGCGGGATCCGCATGCCGTAGGCGATCGAGTCGGGGTCGCGGGCCGGACCGGGAGCGGGTTCGCCGAACTCGCTGACCAGCAGTCGGAACGCCCGAAAGGCCTCCTTTCCGGTCACCACCTGCTCGATGCAGCCGGGGGCGAGCGCCTCGAAGACCGCCTCGCTGCGACCGACCCGAAAGTCCGGCCAGCGTCGCCATGCCTCGACCAACGGGCGGTGTTCCGGACGCGGCTCGAACCCCGCCGGATCATCGGCCTCCCCGGCCAGTCGCGGTAGCTGATCGAGCGCCCAGTCCGCCCCGTCACCCCACGCCCGCGCGGCGACCTCGGCACCGTCGACCGCGATCTTGAGCAGCACCGGCCCCTCGGGCGTCCGGGACGTCCGCAGCCAGGTCGTCCCCAGCCGGCGGTGGGTCGGGTCCCCCGCTCCCCGACGGTGCAACCCGAGGACCGGAGCCAGCAGGACCGGCCGGTCCAGCCGCAGTCGCCGGGTGGCGCTCTGGGTCATCGCTGGGTCCGCTCGAGCAGGAAGAAGTCGTCGCTCGCGACGAAACCGTTGCGCAACAGCACGGCCCGCGAAGCGAGGTTGCCCGGCTCGACCTGGGCCACGAGCCGAGCGGCCCCCGACCGCCAGGCGTGGTCGACCAGCAGGCCGCACGCCCGGCTGGCCACCCCTCGCCCGCGCTGATCGGCGACGACGGCGTACCCGATCTCGACGCTCCCGTCGGCGATGGGTCCGTGGTAGCCGATGTCCCCGACCACCCGTCCCGCGACGACCATCTGCTGCAGCCACCACACCGGGCGATCGTCGAGCGGAGTCGCGGTCGCCTCGTACGCGGCGGTCAGCAAAGCCAACGCATCGACGGTCTCGGCCATCGGATACTCCGGGTGCCACCCGACCTCGGCCGGAGCGGCGCGGCCGGCCAGCAGGTCGGCGCCCTCGATGCGGCTCAGCGGACGCAACGCGACGCTCAGTCGCCGGCGGCCGTCGGCCACGGGTTCTTCCGACACGCGCCCAGTCCCTTGGTCTGCTGCATCATCACCGGCGCGGGCCGCCCGGCCCCGGGGCAGCCCACGTGCTGATGCCCGAGCGCATGACCGAACTCATGGTTGATCAGGTAGCGGCGGTAGCCGCCGAGGTCGGAGCCGTACGAGGGGGCGCCCCCGAGCCAGCGCCGCGCGTTGAGCACCACCCGGTTGCCCGCCTGACACGACACCTCACCGCGGGTGAGCAGCGGCGCACAGAGCGCGTCGGTGGTGCCCGGCGTGACCAGGTAGGCGTGCAGCGTGGCCCGCTCGGCGGTGTCGACCAGCTCGAACCGCACCGACTCGGAGCCGCGCCAGCTGCGCTCGTCGTCGAGCACGCGCTGGATCATCGTGGCGACCTCGTCGGGGTCGACGGCCAGATCGTTCTCGACCCGGACGTCGTAGCGGATCAGCCGGCCGGTGTCGGCGGTCGGGGCGATGGTCAGCCCGGCGTGGTTGTACTGCCCCGAACCGACCGCCGGCGCCTCGAGGACGTGCTCCTCCAGCGTGCCCCGCTGGGCGCCGGGCTCGGGCAGCCCGTCCGGTTCGGGCGACGCCGCTGACGGGCTCGGTGCGGTGGCCGACGGCGTCGACGCCGGGGCGACCGGGACGACCGGGGGAACGGTCGACCCGTCGAGCCCGCGGGCCGACGGCAGCGCCTGGAACACACCGATCAACCCGAGGACCAACGCGACGCCCACGACGACGGCCTTGCCGCGTACGCGGGTCCGAGTCTCGGACGGGTGGTCGCCCTGGTCCGGTGGGTTAGATTGGGTGCCGGCAGTCGACGGTCGGGTGGTCGACCTACGGGGGCGGACAGCACGCGGTGAACCGCGTCTGGGCTCGTCACCCCGAAGTCGGCTCACGAGGACTAAGACTAGGTGGAGAACGTTGGCCCACTCGCATTTCAACACCCGGCACGACGCCACCGGGCCGCAGTCGATGATCGACCCGGATGAGCTGCGCCGCCACCGTCGCGCCATGCGGATCCTCGTCGTGGTCCTGACGCCGCTGGCGATCTGGACCGTGGTCGGGCTGATCGCGTTGTGGCCCGGAGACATTTCCGATCAGGTCAACACCGACGTGGCCGGCTACAGCGTGGTCGGGGTCACCTATCCCAAGGCCCGGATCACCGATCTGACCGAGATCTCCTGCGACGGGCTGGTCGGGTCGAGCCCGGGCGGGTCCGAACGCTGCGCCAACGCCACCACCTCGCTGCTCGACGGCGACGACCGCGGCCAGGCCGTCACCGTCTCGCTGACCGCCGCGGTCTACTCCTCCGGCGTCGACGTCGGTCAGGTGGTCCGACTGGTCCGGGTGCCGCCGTCCGAGGGGCAGCCGGCCTCGTACCAGTTCTCCGACTTCGAGCGGCGTACGCCGTTGATCGTCTTCTCGCTGATCTTCGCCGCCGTGGTGATCGGGGTCGCGCGCTGGCGCGGCTTCGCGTCGCTGATCGGGCTGGGCTTCGCCGGGTTCATCCTGGTCAAGTTCATGTTCCCGGCGTTGGTGGCCGGGACCAACCCGATCCTGGTCGGGCTGATCGGTTCGTCGGCGATCATGTTCGTCGTCCTCTACGCGGCACACGGATTCAGCGCCCGGACCACGACAGCCCTGATCGGCACGCTGTTCGGGCTGATCACCATCGCGATCCTCGGCTACATCGCGACCCGCTGGGCCCATCTGACCGGGGTCTCCTCCGAGGAGGACTTCGTGTTGGCCGCGGCGGCGCCGAACATGTCGCTGACCTCGGTGGTGCTCTGCGGCATCATCGTCGCCGGCCTCGGCGTACTCAACGACGTCACGATCACCCAGGCCTCGGCCATCTGGGAGTTGGCCGACGCCGACAGCCGCAGCCCGATGCGCGGCCGGCAGAAGCACCTGTTCACCCGGGCGATGCGGATCGGCCGCGACCACATCGCGTCGACGGTCTACACGATCGCCTTCGCCACCGCGGGCGCCTCGCTCGGCGTGCTGCTGCTGATCGCGATCTATGACCGACCGCTGCTGCAGGTGCTGCAGACCGAGCAGTTCGCCGGCGAGATCATCCGCACCCTGGTCGGCTCGATCGGGCTCGTCCTGGCCGTGCCCCTGACCACCGCCATCGGCGCGGCCGTGGTCCGGGTCAGCGGCTCCGCCGCGCCGGCTCCGCGACCGGCTCGGCCGTCGGTACAGCAGAGGCCGACCAGTTCACCGGCCGATGCCACCACCGAGACCACCGTGCTGCCGCGCACCCGGTGGCGCGAACTCGAGGCGGCCGCCGCCCGGGAGGCCGAGGCCAAGAGCGCGCAGAACGAGAAGCCGCGGCGTACGCGGCGCCGCAAGGACGACGACTTCGGCGACTTCGGCCATCTGCGGGAACCGGGCGACACCGACCCGGGGCCGCGTACGGATCCGGGCAGTCGCCGCTCACGCTGAGCCGAGCACCTGCCGGAGCCACTCGTCGGGGTCGCACCGGTGGACGACCTCGCCGGGGACCGGATCGATGAGCACCGCGTCACCGAGCGCGGGCGTCGGCCACCCGAGTTGCAGGCCCTCGATCACCTCGGGCGCCCGGAACCGGGCCAGATCGCGCCCGCAGTGCCGACAGTCCTCGTCGTGCCAGCGCGGGTGCTCGGACCGGATCCGAGCCAGTTGGGCCTGCGGATCGCGGTCGGCCCAGTCGGTGGCCCGCCGCAGGTTTTCCGCCAGGGCGCCCCGATCGAGCTGCGGACCGTCGACGACCAGGCGGTCGATCTGCGTCCCGGTCGCACGCAGCTCGAGTCCGACCAGCCCGCCGAACCCGTGTCCGACCAGGAGGTCGATCGGTCGTGCCGAGAGCTCAGCGGCGATCCAGGCGGCCGCGCGCGCCGGGGTCAACGGGGCATCGGCCCGCGGACTGGCGCCATGGGCGGGAAGATCGGGGGCCTTGACCCGCCAACCGGCGGTGGCCAGCGCCTCGGCCACCCGCCACCAGGTGGCCGACGATGAACCGAGGTCGTGCAGCAGGAAGGCCCGGCGCGGCGCGGACCCCCACGACCGCCAGCGCAAGAATCCCGGACCGGCATCGCCCGCACGCTGATCCATCTGCTCAGTATGCCGCCCGACCCCGAGCGCGGATCAGCCCGGGGCGAGCGTGACCGCAAATTCCCGTCTGGGGCACTAGGCATCGTAGGCTTTGCGCCATGGTCGCCTTTGAGTTCCCCAACCCGGTGAACGAGTACGCCGCACGCACCGTGGCCGGCGGCGTCGCCGTGGTGGCCGTCGCCACCCTGGTCAGCGGTTGGCCCGGGCTGATCGTCATCCTGGCCGTCGGGTTCGCGGCGCGGGTGCTCAGCGGTCCGCGGTTCAGCCTGCTCGGGCAACTGGCCACGCGGGTGATCGCGCCCCGGTTCGGCGTACCCCGTTTCGTGCCCGGCCCGCCCAAGCGGTTCGCCCAGGCGATCGGCCTGGTCCTGACCACCACCGCAGCGATCGGCTCGCTGGGTTTCGGCGCCGACGCACTCGCCACGACCCTGATCGCGGTGCTGCTGGTCTTCGCGCTGCTCGAATCGGTCATCGGCTTCTGCGCCGGCTGCTGGGTCTTCGCCCGACTGATGAGCCTCGGCGTCATCCCCCGCGACGTCTGCGAAGCCTGCGCCACCGTCTCCTACCGCGCGGCCTGACCCCCACCACCACCGCGCGCCCGTCAGGCGCAGCCGGTCAGGAGGCGGAGTCGGGCCAGCCGGGTCAGGGCGTACGCGGGGCCGGGAGCAGCGCGGCGAGATCGGGTCGGGCGAAGAAGTCCGCGGCGGCCCGGGCGGTCGGAGAGCCGCGGTCGGGGTCGGCGCCGGCGGTGACCAGCACCTCGACGACGTCGGCATAGCCCTTGAACACCGCGCCGGCCAGCGGGGTCTGGCCGCGGTCATTGACTGCGTCGACGTTCGCTTCCCGCTCGACCAGCACCCGAACCGCGGCGGCATGACCGTGGTAGGCCGCGAGCATCAGCAGCGTGTTCCCGGCGGCGTCGGTCAGATCGACCGGAGTCCCGGCATCGACGTACGCGGCGAGTCGCTCGGCCTCACCCGCCCGGGCCCGGTCGAAGAGCCAGTGGGCGAGCTCGATCAGCTGGTCGGACTCACTCACGGGCCGGGCTTGAGCAGCGGGAACAGGATCGTCTCGCGGATCCCGACCCCGGTGAACAGCATCACCAGCCGGTCGACCCCGATACCCACCCCGCCCATCGGCGGTGCCCCGAATTCGAGCGCAGCCAGGAAGTCCTCGTCGAGCTGCATCGCCTCGGGGTCGCCGGCCGCCGCCTCGAGCGACTGCGCGGTCAATCGCTCGCGCTGGATCACCGGATCGATCAGTTCGGAGAAGCCGGTGCCGCGCTCGAGCCCGCCGATGATCAGGTCCCACGCCTCGATCAGATCCGGGTCGCTGCGGTGCGGCCGGGCCAGCGGCTGGGCCCGCGGCGGGTAGTCGCAGACGAAAGTCGGCTGGATGAGCGTCGGCTCGACGACCTCACCGAACAGCTCCATCACCAGCTTCTGCGCATCCCAGCCCGGTTCGTACGCGACCTCGCGCTCGTCGCAGACCGCGCGCAGTTCCGCAGCCGGCGTCGCCGGGGTCACCTCGCGACCCAGGGCCTCCGACAGTCCGGGGTAGACCCCGAGCCAGCGCCATTCGCCGTCCAGATCGATGGTCCCGGCCGGCGTCTCGATCTGCCGCGAACCGAGACGATCGGCGACGTCGAGGAAGACCTGCCGGGTCAGCTCGGCTACCGTGCGCTGGTCGCCCCACGCCTCATAGAACTCGAGCATGGTGAACTCGGCGCTGTGGGTGGAGTCGATGCCCTCGTTGCGGAAGATGCGGCCCATCTCGTAGACCCGGTCCACCCCACCGACCACGGCCCGCTTGAGGAACAGCTCGAGCGCGATCCGCAGCGTCATGTCGATGGCGAACGCGTTGAGGTGGGTGTTGAACGGTCGCGCCTGCGCCCCGCCGTGGACCAGCTGCAGCACCGGGGTCTCGATCTCGAGATATCCGGCCTGGTGCAACGTCTCGCGAATGCTGCGGGTGATGTCGGCCCGCGTCCGGACCATGTCGCGCGCGGCCTCGCGTACGGTCAGATCGACGTGCCGCTGCCGGACCCGGGTCTCGTCGGTCAGCTCGTTGTGCAGCGTCGGCAACGGTCGCAGCGACTTCGAGGCCAGCTGCCACTCGGTGGCCAGCACCGACAGCTCACCGCGCCGCGACGAGATGACCGTGCCGCGGACGAAGACGAAGTCACCGAGATCGATGTCGGCTTTCCAGGCGGCCAGCGACTCCGCACCGACCTCGGCGAGCGACAACATGACCTGGAGGCGGGCGCCGGAATCGGTCTGCGACAGCCCCTCCTGGAGCGTCGCGAAACACAGCTTGCCGGTGTTGCGGATGAACACGACCCGACCGGCGATGCCGACCACGTCCTCGGTCTCCTCGCCGGTCTCGAGGTGGGCCCAGGCGCGCCGGACATCCCGCAACGCATGGGTCCGCGGCACCGAGACCGGATATGCGGCGGTGCCCTCGCTCAGCAGTCGGGCGCGCTTGTCGAGCCGCACCCGCAGCTGCTCGGGCAGGTCGACATCAACAACGGCCTTCTGGTCGGACACCCGCGTCAGCTTAGTGCTCGGCGCGGACACTCCGGCCGCACTCGGTCTCGCCACGTAACAGGCCGTAACAAACACCTCGATAGGGTCAGGCCATGTCCGACGACGTGCTCTCCGGTTATCAGGTGGGGGAAGCGTTCGACGAGATGGTCGATTCGGCCGGGGAGGTTCGACCCAGCTATCGCGCCGTCCACTCGACGCTCCAGAACTCGAGCGCTCGCGACCTGCAGCAGATCGCGGAGTCGCTGGCCAACAACTACACCCGCGCCGGTGTCACGTTCGACGTCGGCGGGGTCGAACGGCCCTTCCCGCTCGACCTGGTGCCCCGCGTCATCGCCTCGGCCGAATGGGAGACCATCGAAGCCGGCGTGGCGCAGCGGGTGAAGGCGCTCGAGGCCTTCTTGTCCGATGTCTACTCCGACGCCCGGGTGATCAGCGACGGGGTCATCCCCAGCCAGCTGATCACCTCCTCCAGTCACTTCCACCGCGCCGTGTGGGGGATCCAGCCGGCCAACGGCGTACGCATCCACGTCGCCGGGGTGGACCTCATCCGCACCCCCGACGGCGATGTCCGGGTGCTCGAGGACAACGTCCGGGTGCCGAGCGGGGTCTCGTACGTGATGACCAACCGCAACGCGATGATCACCGCGCTGCCCGAGGCGTTCAGTAACCAGCGGATCCGCCCGGTGGCGACCTACCCGCAGCGGCTGCTGGCCGCGCTGCGCAAGTCGGCCCCGGACGGCATGGAGAGCCCGACCGTCGTCGTGCTCACCCCGGGGGTGTTCAACTCCGCCTACTTCGAGCACACGCTGCTGGCCCGGACCATGGGCGTCGAGCTGGTCGAGGGTCGTGACCTGGAATGCCGTCGCGGCAAGGTCTTCATGCGGACCACCGGCGGGTTGCAGCGGGTCGATGTGATCTACCGCCGGATCGACGACGACTACATCGACCCGGTGCACTTCCGCAGCGACTCGATGCTGGGCGTCCCCGGCCTGGTCAACGCGGTCCGCACCGGCGGGGTGACGTTGGCCAACGCGATCGGCAACGGCGTCGCCGACGACAAGCTCATCTACACCTACGTGCCTGACCTGATCCGCTACTACCTGCGGCAGGACCCGATCATCGCCAACGTCGACACCTGGCGGCTCGAGGAGGATGCGGCCCGCGAGGAGGTGCTCGATCGTCTCGACGAGCTGGTGGTCAAGCCGGTCGACGGGTCCGGCGGCAAGGGCATCGTGATCGGCCCCCGGGCCACCCGCGAGGAACTCGACGCGCTCCGGGCCCGGGTCATCGCCGACCCCCGCGGCTGGATCGCGCAGCCCCTGGTCCAGCTGTCGACCGTCCCCACGCTGATCGACGAACACCTGCGTCCGCGGCACGTCGACCTGCGCCCCTTCGCGGTCAACGACGGCGACGACGTCTGGGTGCTGCCCGGCGGCCTGACCCGGGTGGCCCTGCCCGAGGGCGAGCTGGTCGTCAACAGCAGCCAGGGCGGCGGCAGCAAGGACACGTGGGTGCTGAGCCCAGCGGCGCCACCGCCGGGCCGAGGAAGCGGAGCCCCCGATCGAGGAGTCGCTGGTCTCGGTGGCGGTCCCCGCCCCGGTCCTGACCCCCGACCCGGTCCGACCCCCGACCCGGTCCCGACGCCCGGTCCCGACCCCCGACCCGCCGGAGGCTGATCCGGACCCGGATCCCACGCCGGCGGCGGAGCCCGCGCCCATCCCGGCTCCGCGACGCCCCAGCTTCGTCCCGGTCGGGGTGATGCCCCGACGCATCGGGAACTTCACACCGCAAGGGGAACAGCAGCAGCAGGGAGGGCGGTCGCGATGCTGAGCCGGATCGCCGAATCGCTGTTCTGGATCGGCCGTTACGTCGAGCGCGCCGACGTCACCGCCCGCCTGCTCCAGGCCCATCTGCGGCTGCTGATCGAGGACACCTCGGCCAACGAGGTCGACGGCTGCCGCAATCTGCTGGCGCTGATGGGGGTCGACCACGTCGAGGAGCCACGGGTCAGCGACCTGCTCGGGGTGCTGGTCTACGGCAGCCGCGAACCGGCCTCGATCTACGCCTGCTGGGCCGCCGCTCGCGACAACGCGCGACGGGCCCGCGAGGTGATCCCGCTCGAGGTGTGGGAGTGCATCAACAGCACCTGGCAACAGCTGCCCTCGGGCAGCAGTGGCGTGACCGGCGCGTACGCGGATCTCAACTGGGCCCGCGATCGCAGCGCGTTGTTCAACGGCATCGCCCGCAGCATCATGGTGCGCGACGACGGCTGGCAGTTCATGTCGATGGGGCGCTCGCTCGAACAGGTCGACATGACCTCGCGGCTGGTCGCCTCAGCCTCGCTGAGCACCGGCAGCACCGGTTGGCCGGCGGTGCTGCGCGGCGCCGGCGGATACGACGCGTTCCTGCGGACCTATCCCGGTCTGCACACCGACCGCGAGTCGGCCCAGTTCCTGATCGCCGACTCGCGCTTCCCTCGCTCGGTGATGCACGGCCTGGGCGCGGTCTCGGACAGTCTGCGCAAGCTCGGGCAGAGCAACCCCGGCAGCACCCAGACCACCGCGGTCGAACGCACCCTCGGCCAGCTGCGCGCCCACCTGGAGTACACCGAGGTCAGCGATCTGTTGAGCAACCTCGACGACGAGATGGGCGCGGTGCAGGACGCCACCGCCAAGATCACCGAGATCGTGGCCCGGACCTATTTCGCCGCGGCCGACCCGACCGCCTGGATCACCGAGGGGACCCGCTGAGATGCGACTGAGCATTGATCACCAGACCGGTTTCCGCTATTCCTCGCCGGTCCGGTCGTCCTACAACGAAGCACGGATGACCCCGGCCTCGAGCGAGCAGCAGACCGTGTGGAGCAGCCGGGTCAGCATCGACCCGCCCGCGTGGAGCTTCACCTACTCCGATTACTGGAACACCACGGTGACCACGTTCGAGCTGCACGAGCCGCACGATCGGCTGACCGTGCGGGCGAACAGCGTGGTCGAGACCCGCGGGGACGACCTGGCCTGGGACACCGAGCGCCGGGTGGCGACCAACGATCTGGGCTGGCCCGCGCTGACCGACCGCGGCGTGATCGACACGATGACCGAATGCCTGGTGCCCCACAACCGGACCGCTCCTTCGGATGAGCTGCGCGAGCTCGCCCGGGCCGCCGTCGTCCCGTCGCCGCGGCTCACCGGTCTCGACATCTGCCGGCTCGTCCACGACCGGCTGACCTACCGCCGCGGAGCCACCCAGGTGACCAGCACCGCCCGCGAGGCGTGGGAGCTCGGTGCCGGTGTCTGCCAGGACTTCAGCCAGGTGGCACTGGGCGCGCTGCGTTCGGTCGGACTGCCGTCCCGCTACGTCTCGGGCTATCTGCACCCGGGCAACGTCGCGGCGAACACGACCGTGGTCGGCGAGAGCCATTCCTGGGTCGAGTGGTGGTGCGGGAGCTGGGTCGCGTACGACCCGACCCGCTCGCAGCGGTTGTCCGAGTGCTACGTACGCGTCGGTCACGGCCGTGACTACGGCGACGTCGCCCCGCTGCGCGGGACCTATTCCGGCGGTGGCTCGGAGATGTTCGTGACCGTCGAGATGACCGAGCTGGGGTAGTCCCCCTACGACCGCGCGAGGCGTTATCTTTCCCGCATGAGCAACTACGGCCAGCAGCCGCCGGCGAACAATCCCTATGGCCAGCCGCAACCGCCTTACGGGCAGCCGCAGCAGCCCAATCCGTACGGTCAGCCGCAGCAGCCGTACGGGCAGCCGTCGGCATCGCGGCCCCCGCAGCAGCCCTACGGCCAGCCCCAACAGCCGTACGGTCAGCCGCAACCGCCCTACGGTCAGCCGCAGCCGCCGTACGCGGGCGGGCAGCAGCCCGGTCAGCCGCAGTGGACGCCGCAGCCGCCGGCGGCCAAGAAGCCGGCCCTGATCAGCCGGTCGTTGCCCGTCGTCACCATGGACGCGGTGCCGGGTCGCGAGATCACCGGGGTGGTCGGTGAGGTCATCGGCGTGGTCGCCCGGACTCGCGAGCTGCGCCCCGACCTGCGCAACGGCAACCCGATCGACGGTTACGTCACCATGCTGACCGAATCGCGCCAAGAGGCCGTCGGCAAGCTGGTCGAGATGGCCGAGGCCGCCGGCGCCGACGCAGTGGTCGGACTGCGCTTCGACTGCAGCGAGATCACCCAGTCGCTGTCCGAGGTCGCCGCGTACGGGACCGCGGTGTCGCTGACCCCCGCCCCCGGTGCCGCGCAGCAGCCTGCCGAGGACGGCGGGGCGACCACGACGAAGGCGACCCCGACCGGCGACGCCGGTCAGTCCTGGCCCCCCAGCTCGTGGCCGTCGTCGTCCTAGAGGCGGCTCGAGCCGACCCCGGGGCGCTCGACGCCGGGAGCGGCTACGACAATGGAGCCATGAGCGCCACTGACAAGCCCGGTTCGGATATCGAGGACGAGACCAAGCGGAAGTTCCGCGAGGCACTCGAGGCGAAGCGTGGTCGCCAGGGCGAGGACCACATCAACAACGTGTCGGACCCCGGCCATGCCCACGGCCAGGTCGGCGCCAAGCGCACCTTCCGCCGCAAGTCGGGCTAGCCGTACCGCCGAGCCTCAGACGTCGCTGATCCGGATCAGCCCGTCGGCGACGGAGAAGCGCACCGAAGCGAGATTCTCGACCAGGGCGTCGGCCGGCAACTGAGCGGCCGGTGTGGTGGTGAGCACGCCGAGCGTGGCGCACCCGGCGGCCTTGGCCCCGGTCACCCCGGCGGGCGCGTCCTCGACCACCAGGCACCGCGCCGGGTCGGCTCCGAGCAGTCGAGCTGCGGTCAGGAACGGTTCCGGATCCGGCTTGCCGCGGGTCACGTCGCTGGCCGTGACCAGGATCGACGGCGCCTGCAGGCCCGTTGCGGTGATTCGGGCCCGGGCGAGATCGCGGGTGCACGAGGTGGCGATGGCGTTCTTGGCGTCGTGCAGCGCGGTCAGCGCCTCGGCGGCACCGGGCAACACGACGATGCCTTCGACGTCGTCCACCTCGATCTCCTCGATCCGACGCAGGGCCGCCGCGCGGCGCTCCTGCGGCACCAGCAGGTCCACGATGCCGGCAGCCGGCACCCCGTGATAGCGGCGGATGACGTCGACCTCGAGATCGTGCTCGGCCGCCCAGGTCGCCCACGAACGCTCGACCGCGGGGATCGAATCGATGAGCGTCCCGTCCATGTCGAAGATGACCGCATCGAACTCGCGGTCCGCGAGTCGCCCGACCCCTGTCACACCCTGCTGAACCTCGGTCACCTCGACATCTTGACCGACGGACCGCCGGACTACTAAATCGCTTGCTGAGTGAGCACTCACTCACCTATCATCGTCCGGTGCCCCGAGCTACCGCCGATGCCGCCCGACGAGCGGCGAGCCGCGCTGATCGCGGCGACCGAGCCGTTGCTCGAGCAGCACGGGCGGGCCGTGAGCACCCGACAGATCGCCGAGGCGGCCGGTGTGGCCGAGGGCACCATCTTCCGGGCGTTCACCACCAAGGATGCGTTGATCGAGGCGGTCATCGACTCGGTCCTCGATTCCGAGCCCACCTACAGCGCGATCGCCGCGATCCCGACGGAGCTGCCGCTCGAGGAACGCCTCGTCCAGGTCGTGTCGATCATTCAGCGGCGGCTGCGCCGGGTCTTCGCGCTGTTCCACGCGATGCGACTCGGGCCCCCTGAACCCAAGACCCACGATCTCCGCAACCGCCACCGCGAGGACAACGAGCGGCTCGACTTCGTCATCGCCACGCTGCTGGTTCCGGACCAGGAACGGCTGCGGCTGTCGGCCGAGGACACCGCCGGCGCCCTGCGGACGATCACCTTCTCGTTGACCCACCCGATCTTCGGCGACGAACGGCTCTCCGAGCCACGGCAGATCGTCGATCTCGTACTGCACGGCGTACTCCGAACCACTCGACCGCTGGGAGAACCATGCTGATCCGTCTGTTGCGCGATTACCTCGCGCCCTATCGGACGCTGTTGATCGGGGTGCTGATCCTTCAGCTGATCGGGACGATGGCCTCGCTGTTCCTGCCCAGCCTGAACGCCTCGATCATCGATGAAGGGGTGGCCAAGGGCGACACCGACTTCATCTGGCGAACCGGCAGGATCATGCTCGCGGTCAGCCTGGTGCAGATCGTCTGCTCGTTCGCCGCGGTCTACCTCGGCTCGCGCACCGCGATGGGCTTCGGTCGTGACGTACGCGCCTCGATCTTCGATCGCGTGCTCAGCTTCTCCGCGCGCGAGCTCAACTCCTTCGGCGCGCCTTCGCTGATCACCCGCAACACCAACGACGTCCAGCAGGTCCAGATGCTGGTGCAGCTGTCGAGCACGATGTTCGTCGCCGCCCCGATCACCATGGTCGGCGGCGTCATCATGGCGCTCCGCGAAGACGTCGGCCTGTCCTGGCTGGTCGCGGTGGCCGTTCCCGTGCTGGCCCTCTCGATCTTGGTGATCATCCGCAAGATCCGGCCGCTGTTTCGGGTCATGCAGACCCGGATCGACACGGTCAACCGGGTGCTCCGCGAACAGATCAGCGGCATCCGGGTGGTCCGGGCCTTCGTGCGCGAACCGTACGAGACGGTCCGCTTCTCCGGCGCCAACGGCGACCTGACCGCGACCGCGACCTCGGTCGGTCGCTACCAGGCCTCGCTCTTCCCGATCGTGATGCTGGTGCTCAACCTCTCGAGCGTCGCCGTGCTGTGGTTCGGCGCCCACCGGATCGACTCCGGCTCGATGCAGGTCGGAGCGCTGACCGCGTTCCTCAGCTATCTGATCCAGATCCTGATGTCGGTGATGATGGCGACGTTCCTGCTGATGATCGCCCCGCGGGCCGCGGTCTGCGCCGACCGGATCGGCGAGGTGCTGAACACCGAATCCTCGGTCGTGCCGCCGGCCGCACCGGTCACCGCGCTGCCGGGTCGCTCGACGGTGCACTTCCGCGACATCTCGTTCACCTACCCCGGGGCCGAGGCGCCGGTGCTGTGTCACATCGATTTCGCCGTCGAACCCGGCAGGACGACCGCGATCATCGGGTCGACCGGATCGGGCAAGACCACGCTGATCTCGCTGATCCCGCGGCTGTTCGACGCCACCGGCGGCGTGGTCGAGGTCGACGGGGTCGATGTCCGCGACGCCGACCCCGACGTGTTGTGGAGCAGGGTCGGGCTGGTGCCGCAGAAGGCGTTCCTGTTCTCCGGCACCGTGGCCAGCAATCTGCGCTACGGCCGACCCGACGCCACCGACGACGAACTGTGGGCCGCGCTGCGGACCGCCCAGGCCGAGGACTTCGTCCGGGCCATGCCCGACGAACTCGATGCGGCGATCACCCAGGGCGGGACGAACGTGTCCGGCGGGCAGCGACAACGGCTTTCGATCGCCCGGGCGCTGATCAAGAAGCCGGAGATCTACGTCTTCGACGACTCGTTCTCCGCCCTCGACGTGGCCACCGATGCGCGGCTGCGGGCGGCGCTGCGCCGCGAGACCAAGGACGCCGCAGTGATCATCGTCGGTCAGCGCGTCGCCACCATCGCCGACGCCGACACGATCATCGTGCTCGAGCACGGCGAGATCATCGGGAGGGGGACGCACGACGAGTTGCTCCACACCTGTCCCACGTACGCCGAGATCGTCGATTCCCAACTGAGCGCGCAGGAGGCGGCCGCATGAGCTCCACCCCGGTGAAGGCGGTCGAACGGCCGAAGTACGGACCCGGCGCGGGTCCGCAGCGCGGACCCGGCGGTCCGGGCGGTTGGGGCCAGTCGAGCGGCGAGAAGTCGATCGACTTCCTGCCCTCGCTGAAGCGGCTGCTCGGCCAACTGGCCCCCGAGCGGATGGTCCTCGTCGGGGTGGTGGCGCTGGCCGTCGTCGGCATCCTGTTCAACGTCGTCGGCCCGAGGATCCTGGGCTGGGCAACCGACATCATCTTCACCGGCATCGTCGGCAAGAACCTGCCGGCCGGCACGACCAAGGAACAGGTCATCGCGCAGCTGCGCGCCGAGGGCAACAACACCTACGCCGACCTGGTCGCCGGTCTCGACGTCATCCCCGGCCAGGGCATCGACTTCACCCGGCTCGGGCAGATCCTGCTGGTGGCGCTCGGGCTCTATCTGATCGCCTCGCTCTTCTTGTGGCTGCAGGGCTATCTGCTCAACGGTGCGGTGCAGCGCTCGGTCTACGGGCTGCGCAACGAGGTCGAGGCCAAGATCAACCGGCTGCCGCTGTCCTACTTCGACCGGCAGACCCGCGGCGAGCTGCTGAGCCGGGTCACCAACGACATCGACAACGTGGCCCAGTCGCTGCAGCAGACGCTCAGCCAGCTGCTGACCGCGGTGCTCACCGTGATCGGGGTGACGGTGATGATGTTCGTCGTCTCACCAATGCTGGCGCTGATCGCGCTGATCACCATCCCGGTGTCGGTGCTGGTCACCACGGTGATCGGCAAGCGGTCGCAGAAGCTGTTCATCCAGCAGTGGAAGACGACCGGCGAGCTCAACGGCCACATCGAGGAAGCATTCAGCGGTCACTCGCTGGTCAAGGTCTTCGGTCGCTCGCGCGAGGTCGCCGCGGTGTTCGCCGAACGCAACGACAAGCTCTATCAGGCCAGCTTCGGTGCGCAGTTCGTCTCCGGGCTGATCATGCCGACCATGTTCTTCATCGGGAACCTCAACTACGTGGTCATCGCGGTCATCGGTGGGCTGCGGGTGGCCGGGGGGACGATGGGCCTCGGCGACGTGCAGGCGTTCATCCAGTACTCGCGGATGTTCACCCAGCCGCTCACCCAGGTGGCGTCGATGGCCAACCTGCTGCAGTCGGGCGTGGCCTCGGCCGAGCGGGTGTTCGAGGTGCTCGACGCCGAGGAGCAGACCGCGGAGAAGACGGGCGAGCTCAACTCGACCTGCGGCCGGGTCGAGTTCCAGAACGTCTCGTTCTCCTACACCCCCGAGACCCCCCTCATCACCGACCTGTCGCTGGTCGCCGAGCCGGGCAGCACCATCGCCATCGTCGGGCCGACCGGCGCCGGCAAGACCACGCTGGTCAATCTGATCCTGCGGTTCTACGAGCTCGACGCCGGCCGGATCACCCTCGACGGCGTCGACATCGCGACCGTCCCCCGCTCGCGGCTCCGCGCCAACATCGCGATGGTGCTGCAGGACACCTGGCTGTTCAACGGCAGCATCCGCGACAACATCGCGTACGGGCGGCCCGATGCCACGGAGGCCGAGATCCTGGCGGCCGCCCAGGCGACCTACGTCGACCGCTTCGTGCACGCGCTGCCCGACGGTTACGACACCGTCATCGACGAGGAGGGCAGCAACATCTCGGCGGGTGAGAAACAGCTGATCACCATCGCCCGGGCGTTCCTGGCCGACCCGGCCCTGCTGATCCTCGACGAGGCGACCAGCTCGGTCGACACCCGGACCGAGGTGCTGGTCCAGCAGGCGATGGCCGCGCTGCGCAGCGGGCGGACCGAGCGGGCCGAGGAGGGGCGGACGAGTTTCGTGATCGCCCACCGCCTGTCGACCATCCGCGACGCCGACGTGATCCTGGTGATGGAGGACGGCGCGATCGTCGAGCAGGGCAACCACCACGCGTTGCTCGAGGCCCGCGGGGCGTACTACGCGCTCTACAACTCCCAGTTCGCCGCGGCGATCGAGGAGGATCTGGAACCGACGCGGTGACCCTTCCGCCACCGGTCGTCAGGTGGCCGACGGCGGTCACCGCGCGGCTCGGGTCGACTGGCGCCGGATTCTCAGCCGACGTCCCACCCACGCGACATCAGCGCTGCCCGGATCAGCCGGATCACCTCGTCGGGGCGCTCGACCAGCATCCGCCAGGTGAAGCGCAGGACCAGCCACCCGTCGAGCACGAGCAGGTTCTGTCGCCAGCGGTCGGTCTCGAACGCCTCGTCCTCGCTGTGCGTCTCCCGACCGTCGATCTCGATGGCCACCTTGAACCGTCGGAAGCGGATGTCGAGATAGAAGGACATGCCCTCGAGCTGGACGCCCCGGTTGGCCCGCCAGCCCGTGATCCCTGCGGCCCGGAGCAGGCGGTGAGCCAGCCGCTCGGCCGCCGACCAGGGCTCGTCGCGCGAGTCGAGGAGCAACTGCCGGCGTTGGGGGTTCCCGACGCGGTTGGCGGTCTGCGCCATGGCCTGGTTGAGGTGATCCAACGTCGTCATCCTCGACCGGAGCGCGTGATCGATCGCCTCGCCGCCCACGGTGTCGCACAGGTCCAGGGCCGTGAGCGCCGGCGAGGTCAGCCGGAGGCCGCGGTGCTCGATGATCAGCTCCGGCGGGATCTGCCGACGAAGGAATCGGTATCCCGGTTGCGGCGCCCGGTCACGGCGCACGGCGACCTCGATGGCCTGGACCCGCGCCCCCGGCCAGAAGGTCAGCTTGGCTGCCGCGAGGCCGGTGACCACGGCGTCCGGATCCCAGATCCGAAGCGCCGCGAGCCGGGTGTCGAACGGGTCGACCATCGGCAGCGGGGCATAAACGCCGGGCAGCACGGCCACGAGGTCGCCGCGTCGTCGGAGCCGATCCAATCTCGCGGCGAGATCGGGATGGCGGCGGCGGGCGATCACGCCGTCCGCGGCAAGGATGGGTTGGATGGGATCGAAAAGGTCTCTCACACCCTGAGAAGGCGTCAGAGCAGGCCCCGTTGTTACATCAACCGGCCGATTTTTCGATCGAACTGACAAAAATCTGGCGCCAGCCGCATCTCGGACTCGGTGGCTGAGCGTGGAACGGGCGGCCAGGGTCGGACTGGCGCTGGATTTTCAGCGCACCAGTCAGCCAACCCCCAGCTAACCCAGCGCGCCATCGGCCGCCAACCGCGCGAGCCGGCGTTGGCGGTGGCGATAGAAGGCGTGGGCGAAGAGCCAGGCCGGGATGGTGAGCGGGCCGGCATGGATCTCGACCTCGTCGGTGTAGACCGTTCCGCCGATGACCGACTTGAGCAGGATCTTGTGGTCCCACACCCGGATGAGGTCGCTGTGGCCGGCGTCGTGCCAGACCAACTGGTCGCCGGCGAGGGTCGGGTCGGGTTCGCCGACCGCGCGGGTGTCGATGGTGTGTTCCCCGATCGGCAGCCGACCGCCGACCAGCAATCGAAACCGCCGTGCACCGACCGACCACTGCTGTGGGGCGACGGGCGGATCGACCGGGATGAAGCGGAGCATGGGCGCGGTGATCTCGTCGAACAGCGACGGAGCCAACAGGGCCGCACCGAGTTGCTCGATCGGCACCAGCACCAACGTCGTCCGCCGCAATCGCATCGGCCCAACCTACGCGGGGGCCGACGTTCGCGGACCGTTACCGGCGCAGTCGTTGTCCTCGGGTCGTGGCCGACGGAGGATGTTCACGTGCCGCCTTCATCCTCCGGTTCCGTTCGTATCCTCCGCTGGGGCGCCCGCGCGGCCGGAGTGGCGGCCGGACTGGCCGGTCTGGGCATCGCCGCGCTCGTCGCTGCGCTGGTCGCGCCGGGTGGTGCACCGGTCACCGCCGTCGGCGAGCTGATCATCCAGCTGCTACCCGCACCGCTGATCAACTTCGGCAAGGACACCCTGGGCACGGCCGACAAGCCCATCCTGCTGGCCATCATCACCGTGGCCGTCCTGGTCATCTGCGCCTTCGCCGGGCAGGCCGAGCAGGCCCGCCGGTTCGGCGGCGCCGCGGTCTTCGCCGTGGTCGCGGTGCTCGGCATCATCGGCATCATCGCGCAGCCGGACAGCACGATGGCCGCGTACATCCCGATCATCATCGGGTTGCTGCTGGGCTTCATGATCCTGAGCACGCTGATCGGGAAGCTGCAGCGCTGGCAGCCGCGGCGTCGAGCGGCCGAGGACGGTCCCGACTCCTCCGCCCGTCGTGCGTTCCTGGGCTGGACGGGCGCGACCGTGGTGCTGGGAACCGCCGCCTCGATCGGCGGCAGTCTGATCGCGCAGGCGGCCAACAAGGTCAACACCCTCCGCGAGAAGCTCCAGCTCCCGGCACCGCGTACGCCGGCCCCCGCCATCCCCGCCGGTGCCGAGCTCGGCATCAGCGAGCTGTCGCCCTACCTGACCCCGAACGACGACTTCTACCGGATCGACACCGCGCTCCAGGTCCCGGTCATCGACCCCGACCAGTGGTCGCTGACCGTCACCGGGATGGTCGACCGCGAGGTCACGATCACCTACGCCGAGCTGCTGGCCCAGCCCCTGACCGAGCACGTCGCGACCCTGACCTGCGTCTCGAACACCGTCGGCGGCGACCTGATCGGCAACGCGCGCTGGCTCGGCTACCCGATCCGCGAACTGCTCGCCCAGGCCGGCCCGAAGGGCGGCGCCGACATGGTGCTCTCGCGAAGCGAGGACGGCTGGACCGCCGGTACGCCGTTGTCGGCGCTGACCGATCCGGAGCGCGAATCACTGCTGGCCGTGGGGATGAACGGCGAACCGCTGCCGATCATCCACGGCTTCCCGGTCCGGATGGTCGTCCCCGGGCTCTACGGCTACGTCTCCGCCACCAAGTGGGTGACCGAGCTCAAGGTGACGACGTTCGACGCGGACCAGGGCTACTGGACGCCGCTCGGCTGGTCGGCCATGGGTCCGATCAAGCTGGCGTCGCGGATCGATGTGCCGAAGCGTGCGGCCGTCGATCCCGGGACCGTCGTGGTCGCCGGCGTCGCCTGGGCCCAGCACACCGGCATCGCCAAGGTCGAGGTCCAGGTCGATCAGGGCGAGTGGCAGACCGCCCAGCTCGCCGATGCGGCCAACACCGACACCTGGCGGCAGTGGCGTTACGACTGGCCCGCCACCTCGGGCACCCACACCCTGACCGTGCGGGCCACCGACACCGAAGGCCAGCTGCAGATCTCCGAGTTCGCCGCGCCCGACCCCGACGGCGCCACCGGCTACCACCAGATCCAGCTCAAGGTCCGCTGACCCGATCCACGCCGACCGGCGTGTGACAAGCTCGCGCTGTGCTGATCCTCGTCGCCCGGGAGACGGCCGCAGGTGAGCGGCGGGTGGCCATGACCCCGGAGCTCGTACCGCGACCTGATTGCCCTGGGCTACCGGGTCGGGATCCAGCCCGGCGCGGGACGCGGTGCCCATTTCGAGGATGCGGCGTACGCGGCGGCCGGTGCGGAGCTGATCGACGACATCACCGGTCTGAGCGAGCCGGTGGTGACGATCAGCGTCCAACCGCTGAACCCCTCCCTCGTGGGCCAGCTGCCGAGCGGGGCCGCCACGCTGTCGTTCTTCCCGACGTCCGGCCGCGAGGACGACCTGGCCGGTCGACTCGCCCAGGGTCTGACCACGTTCGCGATGGACCGGGTCCCGCGGATCTCGCGAGCGCAGTCGATGGATGCGCTCACGTCGCAGGCGATGATCGTCGGCTACCGCGGCGCGCTGGTTGCGGCCGAGCGCGCGGGTGCGTTCTTCCCGCTGGCCATCACGGCCGCCGGGACCATCACGCCGGCCCGGGTCGTCGTGCTCGGGGCCGGGGTTGCCGGGTTGCAGGCCATCGCGACGTGTCGGCGGCTGGGGGCGACGGTCTCGGCGTACGACGTCCGCTCGTCCTCGGCCGAGGAGATCCGGTCGATGGGGGCCGGGTTCATCGAGCTGGGTCTACCGCCGCTCGAAGGGCCGGGGGCGTACGCGCGGGAGCTCAGCGCGGAGCGGTCCACCCGCCAACGCGAGCTGCTGGGCCCGCACATCGCGGCGGCCGATGCCCTGATCACCACCGCGTCGGTCCCCGGGAGAACGGCCCCGGTCCTGGTCAGCGCAGCGATGGTCACGGCGATGAAGCCCGGTTCGGTGGTGGTTGACCTCGCCGCCGAGGCCGGCGGCAACGTCGAAGGCGCGGTCGCCGGTCGCGAGCTCGTGGTCGGCGGCATCACCGTGTGGGGCGGCGCGAACGTCGCCGCCCAGCTGCCTGGCCCCGCCAGCCGGCTCTACGCCCGCAACCTGGTCGAGGTCGTCACGCTGATGACCCGGGGCGGCGTCTTCGACCCCGATTTCGACGACGAGATCGTCGTCGGGATGTGCCTCACCCGGGCCGGTGAAGATCGCGCATGACCCGTCCCGAGCACCGGCCGGCCACCCTCGCCGAGGTGGCCCGGCACCTGATCGATGCGCGGCGGATCGTCGTCGTCCCCGGCTACGGGCTGGCCGTCGCCCAGGCCCAGCACGAACTCCGGCAGCTGGTCGACCTGCTGCGATCCCGTGGGGCCCGGATCGACTACGCCATCCATCCGGTCGCGGGCCGGATGCCCGGGCACCTCAATGTGCTGCTCGACGAGGCCCGGGTCCCGCACGATCAGCTTCGCAGCCGCGACGACATCGACGACGACTTCGCGCAGGCCGATGTCGCCCTGGTGGTCGGTGCCGACGACGTGATCAACCCGGGCGCCGATAGCGACCCCACGTCACCGCTGTTCGGCATGCCGATCCTGCACGTCGGGCGAGCCGCTCGTGTCGTGGTGCTCAGGCGGGGTCAGGGTCGGGGCTTTGTCGGCATCGAAAACCCCCTCTTCGACACCGACCCCGTGACCATCCTGATGGGCGACGCCCGGGAGTCGCTGACTCAGCTGAGCAGGATGATCAGCAAGCCGATCGGGAACAGCACCAGCCCGGCGGCGAGCGCGTAGCCGCCGACGGCCAGCCAGCGCGGGGCCGGGGCGGCGGCCAACCGCTGCGCCCGGGGACAGCATCGGTCACACGGTGCACTGGCACCGGCGCGAAGAGCGCCACCACCGCGTACGAGCTCGACCACGAGTCAGCGTCGCCGGGTGGGCTGCTCCGGTGCCGAATCCAGCGCGGCCAGGGCCTGTCGCATCGCCTCGGCCTCGTCGGGCGAGACCCGCCCCACGAAAGCGACGAGCGCGGCGGTCCGGTCGGCACCCTGACCCTCGAGCGCGGTGTGCATGACGTCGGCGATCAAATCCTCGCGGTTCCTGTCCGGGCGGTAGAGATAGGCCCGACCCTCGCGCTCACGCCGGACCAGACCCTTTTTCGCCAGCCGGTCGAGCACCGTCATCACGGTGGTATAGGCGAGCTCACGATCGTGGGTCAGCGCGGCGTGCACCTCGCGTACCGACTGCGCCTCCGGGCTCGCCCACAGCTGTTCCATCACGCTGCGTTCCAGTTCACCCAGACCGACCATGTGGAGACTCTACGACCAGGGACGTACTACCTGAATAAGTACGACACGGGGTAGTAGCTTGGCCCGTCGTCGGTGCCCGCAAGCTGGATCGGCGGCCCGTTCTCGCCCGAGTGCGGCTGGCGCGTACGCGGTGCACGCCGGTGACCTCGCCCCGGTCCGACTGACCGTGCTGACCCCTCCCCAGCCCCGACTAACTGGGGGCAGATAACGAGTCTGGCGGCGGTTTCTACGTCATCTGCCCCCAGTTTGTGGGTGGCGGAGGTCGCGGAGGTGGCGGTGGCTGGCGAGCGGGTCGTGTCCTACGCCGCATTCGACGGGCCGGTCCCGACCCGGTCGGAGTCCTCGCTTTCGCGCTGATGGGGAGTTCGAAAGACCCGGAATTCGGATTTCTTTTCACCAAAGTTTTGCGAACGGATTGATCGTCGACGCCGTGTCGACATCATCACCCCCGCCCTCTATGCTTTCGATCAAACCCTCCCCCGAGAATCGATCGAGGAGTTTCGGCATGCCGATCAAATCCCAGCGCTACCGAGCCCTTTCGCTTCAGGGCGCAGCCGCTGTCGTCGCCTTGTTGTGTCTGGTCGGAATAGTCCGGGGCGGGCCGTTGGCCGAGGCCGCCGTGCCGGCCCCGGTCACGATCACCCCGGCCGCGGACACCTACGGCAACCAAGGCGCGTCCTCGACTAATTACGGCGCGTCCTCGTCGGTGGCGTCGGTCGGCGGGACGGCATCGGTGGCTTATCTGCGCTTCCTGTTACCGACGACCCCAGCCGGATCGGTGCTGCAAAGCGCGAGTCTTCGACTCAAGACCACTAATATCGCCTCGGCCGGATCGCTCGGCAAACACTTGGTCCGCGAGGGAAACAACACCTGGACCGAGTCGGCACTCACCTGGGCGAATCGGCCAGCGGTGACCGGTAGCACCCTGGCTGAATTCGGCATCAGCGATATCAACCTGCAGGTGTCGATCCCCCTCGATGTTCCGGGAATGACGCAGTTGACCGGACGGACGGTCACCTTGACGATCTCGAGCGCGTCGACCGACAGCCTGTGGTTCTGGTCGAGCAACTACAGCGCCGTGGCGGCCCGACCGGCGCTCATCCTGACGTACGCCAACGCGGCTCCGTCCTCCCCCACCTCCACCCCGACGCCCACGACCGCGGCCCCCACCGATCCGACGGCCACACCGCCCGCCAGTCCGAGCGAGAGCCCGGCGTCGACCGACAGCCCGACGTCCACGCCGACGGTCTCGTCCACTCCGGTTCCTCCGATCACCAGCACGCCGACCACCGGCGTACAGATCAAGAACCTGGCCTTCGGCGACAGCATCATCGAAGGCTGCTGCGGGGCCGAGGCCGGCAAGACGATCAGCGAGGTCTGGGCCGCCGCACTGGGCTGGTCACCGCCGATCATGTCGGCGCAGGGCGGGACCGGGTATCTGACCGCGGGAACGCAGACGGGGCGGGCCAGCTACGCCGACCGGATCGGCGGCGTGCTCGACGCGAATCCCGGGCTGGACGTGCTGGTCATCGAGGGTGGCGGCAACGATCCGAGCACCGATCTGGTCGCGTTCCGGACCGCAGTGGCCTCGACCTTCGCGACGGCCCGGGCGAAGCAACCGACCGCGAAGATCTACGTCCTCGGCCCCTACTCCCCCAACGGCAGCGGGTACGCCGAGAAGCGGGCCGTGCTCGCCGACGAGGCGGCGCGCGCCGGGTTCCCGTTCATCGACCAGATCGAGCAGCAGTGGACCAAGGGCCGGCCGGATCTGCTGACCGCCGACAACTTCCATCCGACCACTGCCGGGCACGCGATGCTCGGCCGCCGGACGGCCGGCGAACTCGCGCTGGCCGGGGCGCCGGTGATCCGCTGACCCGACCGACCAACCGGGTCCACCCGGCTCAGGCGGCGAGCAGCCGCAGGGTGTTCTCGCGAGCCGATCCACGATCGAGCTGCTCGTCGGCGTACGCGCCGGCGATCGGGTGGACCATGATCTCGTCGACCCCGAAGCGATCGGCGAGACCCTGGAGTTCGCGGCGGGCCGAGTCAGGCGTCCCGACGACCCAGCGCGACCGCATCTCCTCGGCCAGCGCTTGGTGAGCGCCGGCGATCGGGGTGTCCTCCGCCGCCTCGACGCTCAGCTGGGCGGCCAGCTGACCACCGGTGCGCAGGCTGATCATCGATCGCAGGTTCGGCTGGATCAGCCGCTCGGCCTCGTCGGCGGTCTCGGCCACGGCGACGTTGACGGTGAGGAAAGTCCTGGGCTCGGCGCCGAGATCGCCGGGCCGGAAATGATCACGATAGAGCGCGAGCGCCCGGTCGGTCCCGGTGCCGGCGAAGTGGTGCGCGAACACGTACGGCAGGCCCTTCTCGGCCGCGAGGCTGGCCGAGAAGTCGGACGAACCGAGCAGCCAGACATCGGGGCGCCCGGTGGAGCGCGGTGTGGCCCGCAGCTCATAGGTCCGACCCTGCAGCTGCAGGCCGACCCCGGCCGGCTCGAGCATGGCGATCAGGTTGTCGACGTGCATCCCGAAGCGCTCGGCGTCGGCCGTCTCCGGACCACCCTGGCGGAGCGCCCAGCTGGTGACCGGGTCACTGCCCGGGGCCCGGCCGATCCCCAGATCGATCCGATCGGGGTACGCGGCCTCGAGCAGCGCGAACTGCTCGGCGACGACCAGCGGCGCGTGATTGGGCAGCATCATTCCGCCCGATCCGACCCGGATCCGCTCGGTCGCACCGGCCAGCATCGCGATCAGCACGGGCGGGTTGGTCGCGGCGACCGCAGGCATGTTGTGGTGCTCGGCCACCCAGTACCGCCGGTATCCGGCCTGGTCAGCGGTGCGGGCCAGCTCCACCGTGGCGTTGAGCGCCTGGCTGGTGGTCTGTCCATGACGGACCGGGACGAGATCGAGTACGGAGAGTTCCACGTCTGCAGAACCTCCCCGCGGCGGTGGCTATTCCTTTTCGTGATCCCGGGCGCGAGCGGATGAAACCGGCCAGGAGTGGGTGCGGAGGGCTGATGGCGGGTCGGCGAAGTCTCCTGACGTTTCGCGACGCCCAGCGTCAAGGAACGTCACCTACACGCCACTAAGTCACCAACAATCCGCCGTCGATCGGGATCTCGGTGCCGTTGATCACCGCGGCGGCATCGGAGGCGAGCCACACGGCGACCGCCGACACCTCGGCCGGGTCGATGAACCGGCCGAGCGGGATCCGGGCCAGCATCGGACGGGCCTTCTCCGGGTTGTCCAGCCACACCCGCTGCCCCATGTCGGTCAGGGTCACGGTCGGACACAGGGCGTTGGACCGGACGCCGGACGGACCGAGCTCGAGGGCCAGCATCTTGGTGGCCATGATCAGTGCGGCCTTGGTCATGCAGTAGACGTAGTGCTCGTCGAGCGCCCGGACTCCGGCGGTGGACGCCAGATTGATGATCGACCCGCCACCCGCCGCCGCCATCGCCGCGCCCACCCGGGCGGCCAGCAGCGCGGGAGAGCGCAGGTTGACCGCGAGCACCTCGTCGAGGTGACCGGCGTCGAGATCGATGATCCGCTCCGGATAGGAGATGCCGGCGTTGTTGATCAGCACGTCGAGCCCCCCGTACGCGGCCAGCGCCCGTTCGGCCAGTAGCTCGGTGGCCGCCGGATCGGCGAGGTCGGCGGCGATCCCGGTGACCGCGACGCCGAACTCCGCGGTCAGTCGTCCGGCGTAGTCGTCGAGCGCCGCCTGGTTCCGGCCGCTGATGACCAGGGCGGCGCCGGCCGCGGCGTACGCGCGAGCCAGATCGGCCCCGATCCCCCGACCGCCACCGGTGATCAGCGCGCGTTTCCCCTCGAGGGGTCTGGTCGGGTCGGTCATGCGCGCATCACGATCTCCTCAGCGGTTCGCGGGTCGGTCACCAGTTGGTTGAAGTAGTGGGCGCGGGCGGCAGCGATGATCGGCGGCACCTTGTCCCGCCCCACCGCGACGGCGATCACCGTCGGGATCTTCTGCAGCGTCTTCAGATCCACCGCGATCAGTCGGTCGCTGCCGGCGAACGAGACCACCTTGCCCGACCGGTTGAAGAACCGCGAACACACGTCGCCGACCGCGTCGAGCAGGTCCGGGGAACCGATTTCGACGAACTGTGGTGCCTGGAGGCGCAGCACCGGCGGCGCACCCACACCAGCCAGCACGCACCGCGCGTACGGCCACAGGTGCAGCACCCGCTGGATGCTCGGATCGTCGACCAGGGTGTCGTAGAGATCGCGGCCGGGCAGCGCCGGAGCGAACAGATAGGTCGGCCGGCCGTCGATCCGCTCGGCGACCCGCCGGGTGATCTCGTTGGTCTGGTACCAGGCCTCCGGCTGATCGGTCCCGCCCACGGTCGGCGCCACGACCACCCCCGGCAACGACGGGAGATCGTGGCTCGCCACCTCGTACATGGTCCGACCGGACGACACCAGCAGGACGTCCCCGGGCAGCAGTCCGACCGCGCTGAGCGCACGACCCACGGCCGGAGCGAGCACGCTGCCCATCACGTCGTCGATCCGCTTGCCGACCGGCGGCACCGGCAGCGGGCTCGACAGATAGACCGCCTGCAGCCCGAGGACGTCGGCGACCCGAGCGGCCAGATCCTGGGTGTCGTCGTGTCCGGGGGCGACGACCTCGATCTTCACCATGCCCGAACGACGCGCCTCGGACAGCATCCGGGAGACCGTCGCGCGGCTGGTGTGCAGCTGCAGAGCGATTTCGGCCTGGGTCGCGTCCTGCTCGTAGTAGAGCCGGGCCGCGGCGTAGAGCTGCGACGGCACGAAGTGCGGGCCGCCCTCGGCATCCGCCGCAGGACCCCGTGGTTCCGGCGGCCTACTGGGCATGTCGGGAATTATTCCAGGACACGTCGGCCTCCGTCGGTCTGAACGTTTGTTCACCTCACCATTGTGTTGAACACTTGTTCTGGACAGATGATTACACGGCCGCTAGTCTGCTGGCAACGGCTGGGAAACGGGGCGGCTCCACCGAGCGCCGAGCACAGCGGAGAAGATCGAGTCGTGGGGCGAGCACCAGCTCGCCGCGAACAGACGGAGGCGCACGAAGATGTCCGCACAGACGGCCGAGTCGGCCGCAGTCATTCCCGAGACGATGACCGCCGTCATCTGTCACGGACCGGAGAACTACCAGCTCGAGCAGGTCGCGGTCCCGACACCCGGGCCGGGCGAGGCCTTGGTCAAGGTCGAGGCGGTAGGGATCTGCGCCAGTGATCTGAAGTGCTATCACGGCGCGCCGAAATTCTGGGGCGACAAGAACCGTCCTGCCTGGGCCGAGACCGAGGTCATCCCCGGCCACGAGTTCGTCGGCACGGTGGTTCAGCTCGATGACGCCGCCGCCGAGAAGTGGGGCATCGCCCGCGGTGACCGGGTCGTCGCCGAGCAGATCGTGCCCTGCGGCGCCTGTCGCTACTGCCTCGACGGCAACTACCACATGTGCGGCCCGCACGACATGTTCGGCTTCAAGCGGGTCAACCCCGGCGCGATGGCCGAATACATGGTCTACGCCGCCAACGCCCGCGTCCACAAGGTCGCGGCCGATCTGCCGCCGGCCCACGCGGCGTTCGCCGAGCCGCTGTCCTGCGCGCTGCACGCGGTCGAGCGCGCCGACATCGGCTTCGAGGATGTCGTCGTCGTGGCCGGCTGCGGACCGATCGGACTGGGCATGATCGCCGGCGCGAAGTCCAAGAACCCGAAGCTGGTCATCGCTTTGGACATGGCACCGGACAAGCTGGCCCTCGCACTCGAGTGCGGCGCCGATCTCGTCATCAACATCGCCGAGGAGGACGCAGTCGCCAAGGTCAAGGACCTGACCGGCGGCTATGGCGCCGATGTCTACATCGAGGGCACCGGTCACCCGTCGGCCGTCGGCCAGGGCCTCAACCTGCTCCGCAAGCTGGGCACCTACGTCGAGTACAGCGTGTTCGGCAGCGACGTGACCGTCGACTGGTCGATCATCAGCGACGACAAGGAACTCGACGTACGCGGCGCGCACCTCGGTCCGAACTGCTGGCCCGCCGCGATCCGGATGATCGAGTCCGGCCGGTTGCCGATGGACAAGATCTGCACCCATCAGCTGCCGCTGGCCGACTTCCAACAGGGTCTCGACCTGGTCTCCAGTGGCAAGGAGTCGATCAAGGTGTCCTTGATCCCCTGAGGATCAACCACCCGATCCGCAGGGCCGACCCTCGTCGCCGACCGCCGCCCTGATCGACGGACGGCTCGTGGGTCGGGCCGGCTGGACCACCGCCGGACCGGTCGCTCTGGCGCCCGCGATGCCCCCTCCCGCGCGCCGGGGTGACCCGATCGCGGCGCACCGGGCCGCCGCCCCGAGGTCCGCCGAACCCGCCCCCCACCCGAGGCCTGAACCATTTCTCACAGGAGAGCCAGATGGCAGCACAACCCCGACGTTCGCCCCTGCGCAACCGGATCATCGGCCTGGTCGCGCTGATCGCCCTGCTGGTCGCGATGGTGTCCAACACCAAGTTCCTCAATCCCGAGGAGCTCGCCGCGGCCGGCCCGGTCAAGTTCGACCCCAAGGCCACGGCCACCGACCTGTTCAGCCGGGCGCAGTCCGAGCTGCCGGGCAAGGCCACCCAGGTCGGCGAACTGGTGCCGGCCTTGCACAGCGACGTGAAGGCTGCGGCCGAGAAGTACGGTGCGATCAGCCCCGCCCAGGGGTCGAACGTCTTCGCGGTCACCACGACGGCCACGGTCGTCGAGGCCACCGACGCGAGCCTGCGGCTCGAGGTCGACGGGGTGCCCGAGTCAACGCCGGTCCTGGTCCCGCTGACCACTGCGGTCAACGGCACCGCGGTTCGCGACGTGATGGGCTTCAAGTTCGCCGATGCCCCCGGACAGACCGACTACCAGTACGTGGGCGACGAGCTCAAGAAGCTGATGCAGGCCGAGATCCAGTCCACCGTGTCCGACCCGGCCGCCCTGAAGGGTAAGAAAGTCACCGTGGTCGGCGCGATCAGCGTCGTGGGGTCGACGCAGCCCAAGCCCAAGCCGGTCAACATCCAGCCGGTCAGCATCGAGGTCGGGGCGTGACCGCCGCCGTCACCGAGCCGCGCCGCGCGGCCGCCCCCGACGACGACGTCGTCCTGCGGGCGGTCGACATCGCCAAGACCTACGGGGTGACCCGGGCGTTGAAGGGGGTGAACTTCGAGGTCCGCCGGGGCAAGGTCACCGTGTTGTTCGGCGAGAACGGTGCCGGCAAGTCGACCCTGATGAAGATCCTCTCGGGCGTCGAGCGCCCGACCGGTGGTCAGCTGATCCTGGACGGCGAGCCGGTCGAGCTGCACTCGACGAACGACGCGGTCGAACGCGGGATCTCGATCATCCACCAGGAGCTGAACCTCGCCCCCAACCTGAGCGTCCGCGACAACATCTTCATCGGTCGCGAGCTCAAGACCCGGGCCGGGACCGTCGACTACGCCCGTGAACGCGAGATCACCCGCGAGCTGATGGAGCGGCTCGAGGAACCGATCAAGCCGAGCACGCTGGTCCAGGACCTGCGCGTCGGACAGCAGCAGATCATCGAGATCGCCCGGGCGCTGGCCGCCGACGCCCGGATCCTGATCATGGACGAGCCCACCTCCGCGCTCAGCGCCAGCGAGGTCGAGGTGTTGTTCAAGGTGATCCGCGACCTCACCGCCAACGACGTGGCCATCGTCTACATCTCCCACCACCTGGAAGAGGCGATCGAGATCGCCGACTACGCGGTGGTCTTCCGCGACGGCGACCTCGTGGCCACCGAGGAGGCGGCGAACATCGACCTGGGCTGGGTGGTCCGGCAGATGGTCGGCCGTGAGGCGGACTACGACTTCCGCAACGAGTCGCGCGACTACGGCGAGGTGGCCCTGTCGATCCGCAACGTCACCGTCGCCGAACCCGACACCGGCCGGGTCGTGGTGAACAACGTCTCGCTCGATGTGCGTCGGGGCGAGATCGTCTGCCTCTACGGACTGATGGGCGCCGGTCGGACCGAGCTGATGGAGGCCCTGGCCGGCCGGGACCCCATCGCCGCCGGTCGGGTCGAACTGGCCGGCGAGGACGTCGACGGGCTCAGCGTGGCCCAGCGGATCGAGCGCGGCATGGGTCTGGTCCCCGAGGACCGGCAGCGCGACGGGCTGATCCAGATGATGAGTGTCGGCCGCAACATGTCGCTGGCCAGCCTGCTGTCGACGGTCAAGAACGCGTTCATCCAGCGCCGGGCCGAGCGGGTCAACGTCGACCGGCAGATCGCCGACGTCAAGGTCAAGACCGCGGGGCCGAACGCGTTGATCACCTCGCTGTCGGGCGGCAACCAGCAGAAGGTCGTGATCGGCAAGGTCCTGCTGACCGATCCGAAGGTGATCCTGCTCGACGAGCCGACCCGCGGGATCGACGTGGGCGCCAAGGGCGAGATCTTCGCCCTGTTGTTCCGCGAGGCCAAGAGGGGCCTCGCCGTCCTCTACGTCACCTCCGAGGTCGGTGAAGCGCTCACCGCCTCGCACCGCATCGTGGTCATGTCGAAGGGCCGGATGGTCCGCGAGTTCGACCCCCGCACCTGCACCCGTGACGAGATCATGGCCGCCTCCGGCGAGCACGAAACCGATTCCCACCAGCCCGAACATCCGGGAGAGGAAGTCCACCAGTGAGCACGACGACTGCACCGCCGGCTCCGGCCGGCACCCCGGCCAAGGCGGGTCCGGGCGGGGGGATCAACCTGAACGCCCTGCTCGTCGAGGGTCGCGCCCTGATCGCGTTGATCCTGATCATCGCCATCTTCGCGATCCTCAGCGACAACTACCTGACCACCGGCAACCTGACCACCATCACCAAACAGGTCGCGTTCAACGCCATCGTCGCGCTCGGCATGCTGCTGGTCATCCTCAACGGTGGTATCGACCTGTCGGTCGGATCCACCGTGGGGCTGACCGGAGCCATCGCCGGCAACCTGTTCCGGGGCGTGACCATCCCGTTCACCGACACCACGATGTTCCCCAGTGTCTGGGTGATCGTGGTGATCTCGATCGGGGTGGCGATGCTGGTCGGCCTGGCCAACGGGCTCCTGATCGCCAAGCTCAACCTGGCCCCGTTCATCGTCACCCTCGGCATGCTCTACGTCGCCCGTGGCCTGACCGAAGTGTTGCTGAACGGTCAGAACATCACCAACGAGCTGAGCGGGCAGGACGGACTGGGCAACACCGGCTTCTTCTCGGTCTTCGCGAGCCGGCCGCTCGGCCTGCCGATCTCGGCCTGGGTGATGGTGCTGCTGGCCATCCTGGCCTCGATCCTGCTGACGCGTACGCCGTTCGGTCGCTGGCTCTACGCCACCGGCAGCAACGAACGGGCGGCCCAGCTGTCCGGCGTACCGGTGAAGCGGGTGCAGATCCGCATCTACGTGATCTCGGCCTTCTGCGCCGGTGTCGTCGGGGTCCTCCAGGTCGCCAACATCAGCTCCTCCACCGCCGACCTCGGCACCTTCTACGAGCTGAATGCGATCGCGGCGGTGGTCATCGGTGGCGCGGCGCTGTCCGGCGGTCGCGGCACCGTACGCGGCACGATCATCGGCGCCTTCGTGATCGGTTTCCTGGCCAACGGCCTGGTCATCGTCGGCGTCTCGCCGTTCTGGCAGAAGGTCATCACCGGCGCGGTGATCATCCTGGCCGTCGCGGTCGACCAGATCCAGCAGATCGTCCAGCGGCGGCGGCTCGCCCGCCGGGCCACGCTCAACGCCCGGGCGGCGTCGCAGGCCAAGGACACGGCCACCAGTGGCAGCCGATCGGCCGACGGTCCGCCGTCGTAGCGGACCCCATCCTCACCCCATCCCCACCACCATGTACGTACCCGAAAGGACACCCATGTTCACCTCACGCAAGCTGTTCGGAGCGGCAGCGCTCCTCAGCCTCACGCTCAGCCTCGCCGCCTGCGGTGGCGGCGGCGACACCGGCACCCCGGCGGCCTCGGCCCCGGCGTCATCCGCCGGCGGCGGCGCGGCCGGCGGCACCATCTCGATCATCACCGTCGATCCGTCGAACCCCTACTGGAAGGCCGAGGGCGACACCGCCAAGGCCGAGGCCGAGAAGCTGGGCTACAAGGCCACCGTCTCGGCCAACCAGAACGACCCGGAGACCCAGAACCAGCTGATCGAGACCGCGATCAACGACAAGGTCGCGGGCATCCTGCTCGACCCGGCCGGCGCCGACGAGAGCGTGGCGGCCGTGCAGAAGGCGGTCGACGCCAACATCCCGGTCGTGCTGATCAACGCTGAGATCTCCAAGACCGGTCTGGCGAAGGCGCAGATCGTGTCCAACAACGCCCAGGGCGCGACCATCGGGGCCGAGGAGTGGGCCAAGGCGATGGACTACAAGGGCACCTACGTCGAGCTGTTCGGCAAGCCGAGCGACAACAACGCGCAGGTCCGTTCCGACGGCTACAAGGGCGTGATCGACCAGTACCCCGACCTCAAGCGGGTCGGCAAGGAGATCGCGAACTGGGACCGCCAGACCGGCCAGGAGAAGATGGAGGCCCTGCTGTCGGCCAATCCCGACGTGGACGGTGTCATCGCCGGTAACGACGAGATGGCCCTCGGCGCGATCAACGCGCTGAAGGAGAAGGGCAAGCTCGACAAGGTCAAGGTGCTCGGCTTCGACGGCAACCAGGACTCGGTCGACGCGGTCAAGAAGGGCGAGATGGTGGCCACCGTGCTGCAGCCCATCGTCGAGGGCACCAAGAAGGCCATCGCCCAACTCGACAGCGTGATCAAGACCGGGAACACCGGGGTGGCCGACGAGAAGCAGGCCATCGACTGTGTCCTGATCACCAAGGACAACGCCGACGACGTGGACAACTTCGTCTACAACGGTTCCTGATCGATCTGCCGTGGTCCGGGACCGGTTCGCCGGTCCCGGACCCACCGCGGCCGATCCGGCCGCACTTCTTCGACCCGTTCGACATCAGTAGCTTTCGGAGGCCCCGCCGTGACGTTCGTGTACAACGACCCCGCTGAGTTCAAGGACGACGTGATCCGTGGTTTCGCCGCGGCGCACCCGGACCACGTGAGTCGCGTCGAGGGCGCGTCCGGGTTCGTCCGGGCCGGCGGACCACTCGACGGCAAGGTCAGTCTCGTCGTCGGCGGCGGATCGGGTCACTACCCGTCCTACAACGGGGTGGTCGGGACCGGGTTCGCCGACGGGGCGGTGCTCGGTGACCTGTTCGCCTCGCCGTCGGCCGAGCAGGTCTACCGGGTCGGTCGCGCCGCCAACGGTGGCGCCGGGGTGATCCTCGCCTTCGGCAACTACGCCGGCGACCGGCTCAACTTCGCGGTCGCCGCCGACCGGCTGCGCGATGAGGGCATCGACACCCGGGTCGTCTGGGTGACCGACGACATCGCCTCGGCCTCGGCCGCAGGAGGCGGAGAAACGGCGGGGGATCGCCGGCACCTTCACCGTCTACAAGCTGGCCGGGGCCGCCGCCGAGGAGGGCGCCGACCTCGACGAGACCGAGCGGCTGATGCGCAAGGCCAACGCGGCGACCTACTCCTTCGGGGTCGCCTTCGCCGGCTGCACCATGCCCGGTGCCGACCGGCCGCTGTTCACCGTGGCCAAGGGTCAGATGGACTTCGGCCTGGGCATCCACGGTGAGCCGGGGATCAGCTCGGCGGACTGGATGGACGCGCGTACGCTCGCCGCCCGCCTGGTCGAGACCGTCCTCGGTGAGCGACCCGAGGGGGTCAGCGGACGGGCGGCGGTGTTGCTGAACGGACTGGGCTCGACCAAGTACGAGGAGCTGTACGCCCTGTGGGGCGAGGTGTCCGCGCTGCTCGAGGATGCCGGCGTGATCCTGGTCCGCCCGGAGGTCGGCGAACTGGTGACCAGCCTGGACATGGCCGGTTGCTCCCTCACCGTGACCTGGTTGGACGACGAACTCGAGCGGTTGTGGCTCGCCCCGGCCGACACCCCGGCGTACCGGCGCGGCAATGCCGTGGCCAGCGAGCGCTTCACCGAGCGCCGCGAGGTGGTGGCCGGCGAAGCCGAGACCGAGGTCGAGGACGCCAGCGAAGCCTCGCGCGCCGCCGCGGCCGTGGCCCGTCGGGCCGTGGCGACCCTCTACGCCACCGTCGAGGAGCACAAGGAACACCTCGGACAGATCGACGCCATCGCCGGCGACGGCGACCACGGCATCGGGATGTCGCGCGGATCGAAGGCCGCCGCCGAAGCGGCCGAAGCGACCCAGGGCGGCGTGCAGACGGTGCTGGCCGCAGCCGGCGCCGCCTTCGGTGACAAGGCCGGCGGGACCAGCGGCATCCTCTGGGGTCTGCTGCTCGACGGGGTCGGCAAGAGTCTCGGCAACACCGACGCCGTGGACGCGCGGCGGCTGGCCGACGCGGTGCAGAACTCGGCGGTCAACCTGAAGACCTTCAGCAAGGCCGAGCTGGGTGACAAGACCATGCTCGACGCACTGTTCCCGTTCGTCGACACGATGGTCGCCGAGGTCGACGGCGGGGCCTCGGCCGCTCACGCCTGGCAGGCGGCCGCACGCGTCGCCGTCGAGGCCGCCGAGGCCACCTCGGCGCTGAGCCCCAAGATCGGTCGGGCCCGACCGCTCGCCGAGCGTAGCGTCGGGACTCCGGACCCGGGCGCCATCTCGCTCGGGCTGATCGTCACCGCGATCGGCGACCTGCTCGCCGAGACGCAGCAGGACTGAACCCTCATGAATTCCTGGAAGGACCACCACCATGGCTGACAAGATCCGACTGCTGGTCGGCAGCGACAACGCCGGTTTCGACTACAAGGACGTGATCCTCGCCGACCTGCAGGCCGATGACCGGCTCGCCTCGGTCGAGGACCTCGGCGTCCACGCCGGTCGACTCGAGGACGGCTCCTACCCGTCGGTGGCCATCGCGGCGGCGAGCAAGATCGCCGCCGGCGAGGCCGACCGCGCCATCCTGTTCTGCGGCACCGGGATCGGTGTGGCCATCGCGGCCAACAAGGTTCCGGGCATCCGCGCCACCGTCGCCCACGACTCGTTCAGCGTCGAGCGCTCGATCCTGTCCAACGACTGCCAGATCCTGACCATGGGTCAGCGGGTCATCGGTCTGCAGCTGGCCCGCCGGCTGGCGAAGGAGTGGCTGGGGTACGTCTTCGACCCGACGACCCCCTCGCAGGCCAAGGTGCAGGAGATCGTCGACTTCGAGGGGCGTACGCCGGCCCACCCGGTCGAGGCTGTCGCCTGCGACTGACCTTCCTCCGTCTTTGCGGCGGCTGGTCGCAGCCCGTCGTTTGCGCACACAATCGCCCGGACAGCGGCCAGATCCGCCGGCAGGCAGACGTTTGCGCACACAATCGCCCAAACGACGCCCGACCCCGCCGCAAGGCCACCGTCTCCGCACACAATCGCCGAAACGACGCCCGCCCCAGCCACCGGGGCAGAACCCTCAGCTGGTCTGGCGGAGGTACCGGCCGAAGTGCGGGACGGTGAAGGCGATCTGGCCGCGCTCGGCGGAGTAGATCAAGCCCTTCTTCATCAAGGCGTCGCGGGCCGGGGAGAGCGATTGCGGTCGGCGGCCGAGGACCGCGGCGACGTCGGCGGTCGGGACCGAGCTGGCGTCGTCGGAACCGCCCTCACCGGTCTCCGCCGCGGCGTCGGCGACGGCCCGGAGGTATTCGCGCTCCCCCGGGGTCGCCCGCTCGAACCGCGAGCCGAAGAAGCCGACGGCGAGCTCCGATTCGGCCTCGGGTGCGGCGACGGCGACATCGGCGGCGGTGATCGGCGTACGCGGGGCCAGGTCCCAGACCGCCTTGCCGTAGGCCTGGATGAAGTAGGGGTACCCGCCGGTGGCGTCGTACATCGCGGCGAGCGCGTCCTCGGTGAACTCGGCGTCCTCGTCGGCGGCCGGTGCGGCGAGCGCCCGATCGGCAGCGTCCCGGGGCAACCGGTCGATGCGCTGGTAGCGGAACAGCCGTTCGGAATAGGACTTCGACGCCGACAGCACCGCGGGCAGGTGCGGCAGTCCGGCGCCGACGATGATCACCGGCAACCCGGCCTGGGCGATCTCGTGGCACGCGGCGCACAACGCCGAGATGTCGTCGGGACCGAGATCCTGCATCTCGTCGATGAAGATCGCCACGCCCCGACCGGCCTCGGCGGCGAGCCCGCCGACGTCGCTGAGCAGCTCGACCAGGTCGATCTCGATGTCGCCCGAATCGGCCCGTCCGACCACCGCGGGCGCGTTGATCCCCGGATTCCACCGGTCGCGCAGCTTCGCGCCGGTCCCGGCGTCGCGCTGGGCGAACGACTTCACCACCCCGAGTACGTGGTCCGCGCCTTCGCCGGTGGCGCCGAGCTCGCGGATCGCCACGTGTAACGCCGAGGCCAGCGGGCGCCGCAGCCCCTGATCGGGACGGGCCTCGAGCTTGCCGGTCCCCCAGCCGGCCCGGACCGCCGCCGAGCGCAACGCGTTGAGCAGCACGGTCTTGCCCACTCCCCGGAGCCCGGTCAGCACGACCGAGCGTTCGGCCCGTCCCCGTCGGACCCGTTCGAGGACGACGTCGAACGTGGTCAGCTGCTCGTCGCGACCGGCCAGCTCGGGCGGGCGCTGACCGGCGCCGGGGGCGTACGGATTTCGGATCGGGTCCACGCTGGGACTGTATTCGGTCGTCTAGCGAAATCGGCAGATTGACCCATACACGCCGATCGTGTCATCGAGAAGCGGCCCAGTCGGTGAAGGCCGCTCCGCCGATCTCGGCGTCCGGACCGGCCAGGTTGGCCCCGGCCGCGAACGCCCGCAGGGTCGCCCCGACCGCCGGCAGCCGGATCAGCCGAGCCGTCGACGACTGGGTCAGCCGGACTGCGTCCACCAGCGAGACCACCTCCGGTCCAGCCAGGTCCGGCGCCCGGCGGAAGCCCTCGGGAGCGGCGCCCAGCGCCACCTCGACCAGCCGCGTGGCGACCCAGGCCGGCTCGCACGACTGGAACGACATCGGGGGCACCACCGCGACCGGGCCGTGCCGGACCACTCGGGCGAGCGAGACGACCAGGGTGTGGAACTGGGTGGCCCGGACCACCGTGACCGGGAGTCCGCTGTGCTCGAGGGTCAGCTCGCAGGCGTGCTTGGTCCGGTAGTACGCGTACGGGACCCGATCGCAGCCGACGATCGAGACGTAGACCAGGTGGGTCGGCGATCCCCGGCGTCGCAGCACCTCGATGATCCGCCGCGTGCCCTCGAAGTCGACCTGCCGATGCCGCAACGGATGGCTGGCGGCGTGGATGACCACCTCGGCGTCGGTCAGTACCCGCTCGACCCCCTCACCGGTCCGCAGGTCGAATCCGGTCCGCCGGCTCGCGGCCACCACGCTCAGTCCGCGTTCGCGGAGCAGGTTCACCGCCACACTGCCGAGTCCGCCCCGGCCCCCCGTCACCACGATGCTCATACGCCCGTGCCTATCAAAGACCATGGCGAGGCAGGATGAGCGGGTGCGGATCGCCACCTGGAACGTCAACTCGATCGGGGCCCGGCTGCCCCGGTTGCTCGACTGGCTCGAGACCCGTCAGCCCGATGCCGTCGCACTCCAGGAGACCAAGTGCGCGGACTCGGGCTTCCCGTACGAGCCGATCCGGGCGCTGGGCTACGAGGCGATGCACGTCGGCGAGGGCCGTTGGAACGGCGTCGCCGTCCTCTCGCGGGTCGGGCTGATCCCGGTCGCGGACCAGTTGCCGGGGATGACCGAGGCCCGCTACGCCAGCGCGGACTGCGGCGGCGTACGGATCACCAGCGTCTATGTACCGAACGGCCGCTCGCTCGAGGACGCGCAGTATCCCTACAAGCTCGACTGGCTGGGCGAGCTGAGGGCCACCCTCGACGCCGTCGGACCGACCACCCCGATGGCGATCATGGGCGACTTCAACATCGCCCGGTTCGACCACGACGTCTGGGACATCGGGGCGTTCGGCGGATCGACCCACGTCACCCCGGACGAGCGCGGCCACCTCGAGTCGATGATCGACTGGGGGCTGGTCGACGTCGTCGCGCGCCCGGGCAAGAACGACCGGCCGTACACGTACTGGGACTACCGGGCCGGGATGTTCCACAAGGATCTGGGGATGCGGATCGACTACGTGCTCGCCACGCCGGTGCTCGATGTCGTCGACGCGTACGTGGATCGCGAGGCCCGCAAGGGCAAGCTCCCGTCGGACCACGCCCCGGTGGTCGTCGATCTCGAACTGCCCCGCTGAACCCCCGGGGTTGGCGGAGGCCGCCGAGCTTGCGATGATGACTCACGTCACCGGAGGGGTCGGTGGAGCTCGGGGACGCAGGGGAATGATCCAGCGTGACCGTGCCCGCCGAACCGGTGCATCCGCGGCGTCGACCAGCTCGGCGATCCGCGAGCCACCGCAGTCGAGTGGCCCGCCGTTGAGGGACGGCGGGACGTCAGGTCCGCTCGACGATCGCGACGCGGTCACGCTGGATCAGCTCCTGGGAAGCGCCAGCGGCGACCGGTCAGGCGGGGGTGTGGGGGTCGCCCCGCTCTAATTAGGGCAGAATCTCAGGGTGATCGAGTACCGCACGCCCACCGAGATCGAGCAGATGCGTCCCGCCGGAGTCTTCGTCGGCGAGGTGCTGAGCGCGCTGGCGGCCCGCGCCGATGTGGGGGTCAACCTGCTCGAGCTCGACGAACTGGCGCACCAGATGATCCGCGATCGGGGTGCGGAGTCCTGCTACATCGACTATCACCCGAGTTTTGGCGCGAGCCCGTTCGGCAAGGTGTTGTGCACCTCGGTCAACGATGCGGTGCTGCACGGGCTCCCCTTCGACTACACGCTGGTCGACGGTGACCTGCTCAGCCTCGACTTCGCCTGCTCGGTCGACGGCTGGGTGGCCGACTCGGCCGTGTCGGTCGTCGTTGGTACGCCGCGGGCTGCGGACGAGAAGTTGATCGAGACCACCGAGATCGCACTCGCGGCCGGGATCGAGGCCGCTCGGGTGGGCAACAAGGTCGGCGACATCTCCTTCGCCATCGCCCGGGTCGCGCAGCAGGCCGGCTACAAGATCAACACCGAGTTCGGCGGCCACGGCGTGGGCCGGACCATGCACGGCGACCCGCACATCCCGAACGACGGTCGTCGTGGGCGCGGCCTGGCGCTGCGCCCGGGCCTGGTGATCGCGATCGAGCCCTGGTTCCTGGAGACGACCGACAAGATCTACACCGATGACGACGGGTGGACGCTCCGCAGCCGCGACGGATCGCGCGGCGCGCACAGCGAGCACACGGTCGCCATCACCCCCGACGGTCCGCTGATCCTGACCACGCGGGTCTGACGGCGCGCCGCGTACGGGCGGCTCAGCGGTAGACGATCACCTTGTCGCCGACCTGGACGGTGTCGAACAGGCTCTGGATCGCGGCCAGGTTGCGGACGTTGACGCAGCCGTGCGAGGCGCCGTTGTAGCCCCGGGCGGCGAAGTCGGCCGAGTAGTGCACGGCCTGACCGCCGCTGAAGAACATCGCGTACGGCATCGGCGTGTGGTAGATCGTCGAGACGTGGTTGCGCGACTTCCAGCCCACCGAGAAGGTGCCCTCGCGGGTGGGGGTTTCGTAGGAGCCGAACCGTACGTCGACCCGGGTCCGGGCCTCACCGTCGACCATCCACACGAGCGAGTTGCTGCTCTTGCTGATGCACAGCACCCGCCCGGTCCGGCAGCGCGCGTCGAGCCCGGCGGCGGACGGCTTGGGGAGGCGGTTGTGCAGTTCGTCCTGGGTCGGTGTCCGCGTCATCGACCGCAGCCGGGTGCGGGTGGCCTGGTCGACCGCGCCGGTCTCGGGGAGACCGCGCTTGGCCTGGAACCCGGCGACGCCCGAGCGGGTGGCCGGCCCGTACGTCCCGGTGATCGATCCCGAGAACCAGTCGAGCTGGCGGAGGCGGACCTGGAGCTCGCGCACGCTGTCCCCGGAGGATCCTGACGAGAGGAGGGCGGGTCCGGCGACCTGGCCGAGCTTCACGGTCCCGATCAGGGCTCCGGACGAGGGCAGGGTGACCGAAGCCGGCGGCTTCTCCGACGGGAAGGGACGGGGGGCGGCCTCGGTCGGACCGGCGGAGGGTGCATCAACCGCCGGTTGATCGACCGCCGGTCGATCGACTGCTACTTGATCGACTGCTACTTGATCGCGAGTGCCCTGTCCGACCGGGCCCCGATCGACCTGGGCCGGGATCGTGCCGCAGCCGCTGGCGAGCCCGCCGATCATCGCGGCGACGGCCACCAACGCCGGGAAGGACCGGGTTGACCTCATCACTACAGGCTAGGTGGCGGCGTCCGCCGCGTCACCAGGCCGGGCCCAATAGTTACTGGGTGGGGTGCGCTCGTCCCTCGGGTCACGACGGGGTAACCCGAGGGGCGGATCGTGCAGCGCGGGGATCAGCGGCGGCTGGTGACCTTGCCGATCACGTCCTTGATCTTGCGCTGGTTCTCCGGCTTGCTCAGCTCACGGACGACGGTGGCGACGATGACGCCCTTGACAATGGTGCGGACCAGGTTCATGCCGACGAGCGTAGTCGTGGCGGTCAATGTGGGGGTCAGACCACGGTCGGACGAGTCGCCCGGCTCCCCCGTAGGGGTCGGGCCGGGGTTCAGTCGGTGATCGAGGCGTGGAAGTCGCAACACCTCGTAGCGAGTGTTCGGAGAAATCGATCCGGGCCAGCGCCGGGGCCACCGACAACGGCAGCCGGTTGTGCTCGACCGCGATGGCCAGGTCGTTGAGAGAGCGGATCTGGTCGGCCAGCCAGTTGGATACCAGTACGGTTCCAGTCGTGGCAAGTACCCTGCTCACCGAGACCTGGACCGGCCGTGAGATCGGGCAGCAACCCGACGTCTGGCGGGCCACCGCCGACCGGGTCGCGGTTTTGCGGCCCTCCATCGACCGGTTGGTCGGCAGCGCGCTGGCCAACCCCCGGACCCGGATCGTGTTGACCGGGGCCGGCACGTCCTCGTACGCCGGTGAGGTCATCGCGCCCGCCCTGACCGCTCGGCTCGGTCGCCCGGTCGAGGCCGTGGCCACCACCGACATCGTCGCCGCCCCCCGCACGCTGGTCGTCGACGACCGACCGGTGCTGCTGGTCTCGTTCGCCCGCAGCGGCAACAGCCCCGAGTCGGTGGCGGCGACCGATCTGCTCGACGCGCTCACTGGCGTCTCGCACCTGGTCCTCACGTGCAACGCGGAGGGTGAGCTGGCCCGCCGCTTCGCCGACGCACCGAACGCCGTCGTCGTCACCCTGCCCCCCGAGTCCGACGACCGCGGTTTCGCGATGACCTCCTCGTTCACCGGGATGGCGCTGGCCGCGCTGCTCAGCTTCGGGGTCCCGATCGATGTCGATCGGTTGGCCGACGCGGCCACGGACGTCCTCGCCGGGGTCGCCGAACAGGCCGAAGCCATCGCCGCCGACCGCCCAAAGCGGCTGGTCTACCTGGGTTCCGGTGCGCTGAAGGGTCTGGCCCGGGAGTCCGCGCTCAAGTGCCTCGAGCTGACCGGCGGCGGACTGATCGCGCTGGCCGAGTCGACGCTCGGCTTCCGCCACGGCCCCAAGTCGGTGCTCGACGCCGACACCCTGGCCGTCGTCTACGTCTCCGGCGATCCCTACACCGCCGCGTACGACCGCGACCTGGTCGCCGAATTGGTCACCGCGATGGGTCGCGACCGGGTGATCGTGATCGACTCGGCCGCCGCGCCGGACGGCGCACGGCTGTGGCCGGTGGCCCGCGACGCCGACTGGCCCGACGCCGTCTGGGCGCTCGCCGCCGTCATCCCCGCCCAGGCGATCGCGCTGGCCAACTCGGTGGCCCACGGCAAGACCCCGGACAACCCGTTCCCCGGTGGCGAGGTGAATCGCGTGGTCCAGGGCGTCGTGATCCACCCGCTGCCCGCCGAGCGGGCCTGATGTTCCTCGGGGTCGACGGCGGTGGCACCAAGACCGCGCTCTGCCTGATCGATCGCGACGGGCGGGTCCGGGCCGAAACCCGGACGGGGAGCGTCTACTACCTGATGGACGGCATCGACATCGTCGAACCGCTGCTCCGAGCGGGAGTCGACGTGGTCTGTCGGCTCGCCGGCATCGCACCGAGCGCGATCGCGTACGCCTTCCTCGGCCTGCCGGCCTACGGCGAGGTCAGCGCCGACGTCCCCACCCTTGACGCCCTGCCGGGCCGGATCCTCGGACACGACCGTTACCGCTGTGGCAACGACATGGTCTGCGGCTGGGCCGGCTCGCTCGGCGGGACCGACGGGATCAGCGTGGTCGCCGGGACCGGCTCGATCGCGTACGGGCAGAACGACGGCCGGCGCTGGCGCGGAGGGGGTTGGGGCGAGGTGTTCGGCGACGAGGGCTCGGGCTACTGGGTCGCCATCCGGGGACTCAACGCCTTCAGCCGGATGATCGACGGCCGGCTGCCCACCGGCCCGCTGGTGCCGGTGTTCCGCGACGCGCTGGCCATCTCCGACGACCTCGATGCCATCGACGTGGTGATCAACCGCTGGCACGGCGACCGCGGCCGGATCGCGACGCTGAGCACCGCGGTCGCGGCGGCCGCGGACGCCGGTGACGTGGTCGCCGCCGGGCTCCTCACCGAGGCCGGACACGAGCTCGCCCTGCTGGTCGAGGTCGGCGCGGACGCCCTCGACTACCGCTCGGATCAGCAGATCCCCGTGTCGTACTCGGGCGGGATGTTCGCCTGCCCACCGGTGCTGACCGCGTTCACCGCGGCGCTGAACGAACCGCGCTATGACCTCCGCACTCCCCTGCTCCCACCGCATCTCGGTGCTGCACTCCACGCCGCCCGACTGGCCGGCCATCCCCTCGACGTCGCTCAGGTGCGACGTCAGCTCCAGGAAGGTGATCAACGATGAACACGGCCACCACCGGTCAGCTCCGGCGCGCGGGTTGGATTCCGTACGCCGCACTCCTGGTCTTGTGCTGGGGGGTGTGGGGGGCGTTCTTCGGCCTGCGGGGCCCCGTGTCGGCCCGGGCCGGCTCGTCGCTGATCGTCCCCAGCAACGAGAAGGCCGGCGAGGGCATGGCCCGGGACGATCAGGTGCGGCATGCTCTCTGAACGGGTCATCACCGTCACGCTCAACCCGGCGATCGACGTCACCTACGCGGTCACCGACCTGGTGGTCGGCACAACGGTCCGGGTCCGGACCGCCACCGCGCGGTCCGGCGGCAAGGGCGTCAACGTCGCGGGCGTGGTCCGTGCGCTGGGCGGGGACAGCCTGGTGCTGGCCCTCGGCGCGACCACCGCGCCGGACGAGTTCGCGGTAGGGCTGGCGAGGCTGGGTCTGGATCACCGGCTGATCCCCGGTCCGGTGGCGGTGCGTCGAACCGTGGCGGTGGTCGGTGACGACGGGAGGACGACGAGCCTGCAGGAGGCCGGATCTCCGGTCGGACCCGAGGTCGCCGCCGAGGTCCTCACGGCGTTGCTCGAGGAGCTCGAGCGGGGTGCCGGGGCGGTCGTCATCTCGGGCAGCGTGCCGCCGGGTCTGCCGCCCGGCCTCCCCGCCGAGCTGGCGCAGTCGGCGCTGGCCCGGGGTGTGCCCACGGTGATCGATGTGTCGGGTCCGGCGCTCCGCGCGGCCGCCGCCGTCGGTGCGGTGCTGATGCCCAACCGCGACGAGCTCGCCGAGCTGACCGGCGGCGCGACCGGATCGGTGGCCGACCTCGTCGGGGCCGCCCGCCGGCTGTTGGCGGAGGGGGCCGGCGCGGTGGTCGTGACGACCGGTGAGGATGGTGCCGTGGCAGTGACCCCGGCCGGTGTGTGGACGGCTCGACCCCCCGAGGTGGTGGCCGGTAATCCGACCGGTGCCGGCGATGCCGCCGCGGCCGCGCTGGCGCTCCGACTGGCCGCGGCCGGTCCGGTCGAGCTCGACTGGCCGCTCGCGCTGGCCGATGTGGTGGCCACCTCCGCCGCGTGCGTCCGCCGTCCGGTCGCCGGCGAGATCGATGCCGAAGCCCGTGCGGGCTGGCTGGACCGCGTACGCGTGGAGCGGCTGGCGTGAAACCCACCGAATCCCTCGTCCACGCCCGATCGGGACACGCCGTCGGGGCGTTCAACGCCATCCTGCTCGAGCACGCCGAGGCCATCGTGGCCGGCGGCGAGGAGGCGGGTCTGCCGGTCATCGTGCAGATCTCGCAGAACGCGGTGGCCTATCACGGCTCGCTGCGCCCGTTCGCGCTCGCCTGTCTGGCCCTGGCCGAGCAGGCGACCGTCCCGGTCCTGGTCCACCTGGACCACGTCGAGGACGAGGCGTTGATCGACGAGGGGCTGCGGATCGGCGTGCCCTCGGTGATGTTCGACGCCGCGAGACTCGACTACGCCGACAACGTCGCCCGCACCGCCGCCGTCGTGGCCCGGTGTCACGCCGCCGGGGTGTGGGTCGAGGCCGAGCTGGGTGAGGTCGGAGGCAAGGACGGCGCCCATGCCCCCGGGGTGCGGACCGAACCGAGCGAAGCCGCGGCGTTCGTGGCCGCCACCGGCGTCGATGCCCTGGCCGTCGCCGTCGGGTCCTCGCACGCCATGGCCAGCCGTGATGCTGCGCTCGACGACGACCTGATCACCTCGTTGGCCGGAGCCGTCGAGGTGCCGCTGGTCCTGCACGGATCCTCCGGGGTGCCCGACGACGGGCTCGCCCGGGCCGTCGAACGGGGCATCGCCAAGGTCAACGTCGGCACCCGGCTCAACCAGCTGATGACCGGCGAGGCCCGGCGGGTGCTGGCCGAACGCCCGGAGCTGAGCGACCCCCGTCGCTATCTCGCTCCCGGTCGCGACGCGATCCGGACCGAGGTCGCCCGCCTGCTCCGACTCCTCGCCCGGGCCTGACCCGCCCGGGCCTGACCCGCCCGGACCTGACTCGCCCGGATCTGACTCGTCCAGATCGGATCCTCCGACCCCCAGCCCGGCTCAGGGGTCTGAGCGCGGCAACTGGGGGCATCGGATCGGTGCGTCAGGTCAGCTGAGGGTGCTGATGTCGATCACGAAGCGGTAGCGGACGTCGGAGGCGAGCACCCGCTCGTACGCCTCGTTGATCTGGTCGGCCGCGATGACCTCGACATCTGACGCCAGGCCGTGCTCGGCGCAGAAATCGAGCATCTCCTGGGTCTCGCGGATGCCGCCGATGTTCGAGCCGGAGAACGAACGCCGGTTGGCGAACAGCTTGAAGACGTGGATCGGCAGGGCCTCCGGCGGGGCGCCGACGTTGACCATGCTGCCGTTGAGCGTCAACAGCCCGAGGTAGGCATCCAGGTCGACCTTGGCGCTGACCGTGTTGATGATCAGGTCGAAGCGGTTGCGCAGTTTCTCGAAGGTCTCCAGGTCCTGGGTCGCGTAGTAGTGCTTCGCGCCCAGCCGCAATCCGTCGTCCTGCTTGCTGAGGGTCTGCGACAGCACCGTGACCTCGGCGCCCATCGCGTTGGCGATCTTGACGGCCATGTGGCCCAGTCCACCGAGCCCGACCACGGCGACCTGTTTTCCGGGTCCGGCGTTCCAGTGCGCCAGCGGGGAGTAGGTGGTGATGCCGGCGCACAGCAGCGGCGCGGCGGCCTCGTACGCGATCGACTCGGGGACGCGGAGCACGAAGTCCTCGTCGACCACGATGTGGGTCGAGTAGCCGCCCTGGGTGATGCTGCCGTCGCGGTCCTTCACGCCGTAGGTGCCGACGTTGCCGTTGAGGCAGTACTGCTCCTCACCGGCCAGGCAGTTGGTGCACTCGCGACACGAGTTGACCATGCAGCCGACACCGACCCGGTCGCCGACCGCGTACTTGGTGACGTCGGAGCCGACCTCGGCGACCTCGCCCACGATCTCGTGACCGACGGTCAGCGGGTAGGGGACGGGGCCCCACTCGCCACGGATGGTGTGGATGTCGGAGTGGCAGATGCCGGCGTACCGGATCGCGATCAGGACGTCGGTGGCACCGACATCGCGACGCTCGATCGTGGTGGGACCGAGCGGGTCGGTGGCGGAGTTGGCCGCATAGGCGGAGACCGTGAGCAAGATGTTCCTAACGGGTGGATCGTTGAATGTTCCACCAATCACCCTACGTGGCCCGCAAGGGTGCTAGCCGGGCTCGGGGGTGCCCTGCTGGAACCGCTGTCGCCAGCCACCGTTCTCCCGGATCCACCATGAGCTGCGCAGCGTCGAGCGTTGCTCGGCCACGGCCCGCCAGATCAGCAGCAGCCCGTCCGCGCCGACCCGACCGGTCGACACCACCTCGAGATCGACCGCGGAGTCGAGCGGCCCGATCGAGGCCAGCATGTCCTCGCGGGTCCACAGCCGACCCGAACGCCCGATCTCGGTCCAGTCCGGGTGCAGCAACGCCGCCACCGCCGCCGCGTCGCCGCGTACGTCGTCGCTCAGCAAGGCGCGTTCGAGCGCGATCACCCGCTCCTCGTCCGACGGCTCGGCGGCTTCGTAGGCGGAGAACAGGTCGTCGGGCTCCGACGGGGCGGCATCGCTCGAGCGGGCCGCCACCGGTTCGGCGGCGATCCGCGGGATGCCGAGGCCCGGCCCGGGGTCGGGCTCACGGCCCTGGCTGTACGCGAGGGCGGCGCCGTTGGCCAGCCGGTCGGCCTCCTCGTTGAGCGGGTGGCCGGCGTGACCCTTGACCCATTCGAAGCGCACCTCGCGGCCCTGCAGCGCCGCGTCGAGCGCTTTCATGATGTCGACGTTGAGCACCGGTTTGCCATCGCCCTTGCGCCAGTTCTTGCGCTTCCAGCCCGGCATCCACTTGGTCACCGAGTTGATCACGTACATCGAGTCGCAGATGACGTGCAGGTCCTCGTCGGTGCCGGCGGTCTGCTGGAGCAGGTCGAGCACCGCGGTCAGCTCACCCATGTTGTTCGTGCCGTGGGGCCAGCCGCCGCAGGCCCAGCGGTCGGCGTCGATGTACCAGCCCCAGCCGGCGGGTCCGGGGTTGCCCAGAGCGGATCCGTCCGCGGCGGCAGTCAGCGTCACCCCGGAATGGTGCCAGGTCGATCAGCCTTCTCCACGACGGCGCGCTCCTCGTGGCGGGCGATCTCGTGCTCGTCCTCGGAGGGGGATGGCCCCTACAGCTGCATGTCGGCGAACCGCGAATAGTGACCCTGGAAGGCGACGGTGATCGACTTGGTCGGCCCGTTGCGGTGCTTGGCCACATCCATGTCGGCCTCGCCGGCCCGCTCGGACTCCTTGTCGTAGAGGTCGGGGCGGTTGAGCAGGATGACCATGTCGGCGTCCTGCTCGAGGCTTCCGGACTCCCGCAGGTCGGACAGCATCGGCTTCTTGTCGGTCCGCTGCTCGGGTCCACGGTTGAGCTGGGACAGCGCGACGACCGGGACGTCGAGCTCCTTGGCCAACAGCTTGAGCTGGCGGGAGAACTCCGACACCTCGAGCTGACGCGACTCGACCCGCTTGCCCGAGGTCATCAGCTGGATGTAGTCGATGACCACCAACCGCAGATCGTGGCGCTGCTTGAGCCGACGCGCCTTCGCCCGGATCTCCATCATGGTCAGGTTGGGCGAATCGTCGATGTACATCGGGGCCTCGGCGACCTGGCCCATCTTCAACGACACCCGCTGCCAGTCCTGCTCGCTCATCCGACCGCCGCGGATGTGGCCGAGCGGCACCGTCGCCTCGGCCGACAGCAAGCGCATGGTGATCTCGATCTGGCTCATCTCCAGGCTGAAGATGACCGAGGCCATGCCGTGCTTGATCGACGCGCTCCGGGCCAGGTCGAGCGCCAGGGTCGACTTCCCGCAACCCGGTCGGGCGGCGACGATGATCATCTGACCCGGGTGCAGACCGTTGGTGAGCTCGTCGAGGTCGGCGAACCCGGTGGGGACTCCGGACAGCCCGGCGCCCCGCGACTCGATCGCCTCGATCTCATCCATCGTCGCCTGCATCAGCTCCGACAGCGGCTTGTAGTCCTCGGCCGCGCGACGCTCGGTCACCGCGTACACCTCGGCCTGGGCCCGGTCGACGATCAGGTCGACGTCTCCCTCGCCGGCGTAGCTCATCTGCCCGATCCGCACCGACGCGTCGACCAACCGCCGCAGGATCGCCTTCTCGCGGACGATCTCGGCATACCACCCGGCGTTGGCCGCGATCGGGACGCTCGCCAGCAGCGTGTGCAGATAGACGCCGCCACCGACCCGCCCGAGCTCGCCGCGCTTGCTCAGCTCGTCGGCCACCGTCACCGCGTCGGCCGGCTCACCCCGCCCGTAGAGATCGAGGATCGCCTCGTAGACCTGCTCGTGGGCCGGCCGGTAGAAGTCGACCCCGCGCAGCACCTCGACGACGTCGGCGATCGCGTCCTTGCTCTGCAACATCGCCCCGAGCACGCACTGCTCGGCATCCATGTCCTGCGGCGGCGTGCGGTCGAACCGCGAGGTGCTGGTCTCCTCGTACGCGGGCATCATGTCGGCGACGCTCATCGCGATCCGCCCCTCACGACGCGTAGCCCGAGCCGTGGCTCGACCGCCGACCGTTCAATCGAATGCATGTTCGCGACCATAATCATCCCCGCTGACATTTCACGGCGTACTCCTCGACCCTGGTCCCCGACCCGTCAACCTAGGCGTAGCCGGGGGCCTGCAGCCACCCGTTGTGCACAGGGGTTGTGGACAACGGGGCGGCGCTTGTGGGGGACACGCGGACGACCTGTGAACAGGCTGCGGACAACCCTGGGGACAACTATGGATGAATGTTCAATTATCTGCTTTGATCAGGGCGTTCGTGTTGCCGGCTCGGTGGACAGGGGAATAGTGGCGATGATCTTGTCCCTCTCCGGAGTCGACAGGCCGGGGGATTGACAGCAGCCGTCTGAGCCGTCTATGTCCACAGGCCTGTTGACAACCTGGGGACAAATCTCCTGGTGACAGCGGTGTTCCCCACCGGGACCCGACCGCCGGCCCGTGGGTGATACCCTTGGGGGGTATAGCAATGAAGAGAACGACAGCGAGGAGAACGACGATGAGCGAGCGCACCCATCCGCACGGCTACATCAGCAGCAAGGACGACTACCTCAAGCGGCTGCGCCGGATCGAGGGTCAGGCCCGCGGACTCCAGCGGATGGTCGAGGAGGAGAAGTACTGCATCGACATCCTCACCCAGGTCTCGGCCATGACCAGCGCGCTGCAGTCGGTAGCCCTCGGGCTGCTCGACGAGCACCTGAACCACTGCGTCCGTCGTGCCGCCGTCGAAGGCGGTGCCGAGGCCGATCTGAAGATCAAGGAAGCCTCCGACGCCATCGCCCGCCTCGTCCGTTCCTGACCCACCGCACCATCCGCCGAGCATCCCAGGAGATTTCCATGTCCGTCACCGCCGAATACCTCGTCACCGGGATGACCTGCCAGCACTGCGTCGGCTCGGTCACCGAGGAGGTCGCGGCCATCGAGGGCGTGACCCACGTCGAGGTCGATCTCGACAGCGGCCAGCTGAGCGTGGTCAGCGATTCCGACATCCCCTTCGCGACCATCGCGGCCGCCGTCGACGAAGCCGGTTACGGCGTGGTCGGGAACTGAGGTGACTTCGTGCCGCAGCTGAGCATGGTCCAACTCGACGTCAGCGGGATGACGTGTGCCTCGTGCGCCGCCCGGATCGAGAAGAAGCTCAACCGGATCGACGGCGTACGCGCGACGGTCAACTACGCGACCGAGAAGGCCACGGTGCAGGTCGGCGGGCAGACCAACCCGGACGAGCTGATCGCCGCCATCGAGAAGGCCGGCTACGGCGCCACCCTGCCGACCGAGACCGAGCGCGATCCCGAGGCCGAGGTCGGCGCCCTGCGCCGCCGGCTGGTGATCAGCGCGGCCCTGAGCCTGCCGGTGATCCTGTTGTCGATGGTCCCGGCCTGGCAGTTCGCCGGCTGGCAGTGGTTCTGCTTCGCGCTCTCGGTGCCGGTCGTCGCCTGGGGAGCGTGGCCGTTCCATCGGGCCGCGCTGCTCAACCTGCGGCACGGCACCGCCACCATGGACACCCTGATCAGCCTGGGCAGCCTGGCCGCCTTCGGTTGGTCGGCGTACGCGCTGGCCTTCGGCCCGGCCGGTGAAATCGGGTTCACCCACGCCTTCGAGCTGACCCTGATGCGCGGCCACGCCACGAGCGGGCTGTATCTCGAGGCAGCGGTGGCCATCACCAGTTTCCTGCTGCTCGGTCGCTTCCTCGAAGCACGGGCCAAGCGCCGTTCGGGGGCCGCGCTCCGCGCGCTGCTCGAGCTCACCCCCGGCCAGGTCAGCGTGCTGCGCGAGGGTCAGGAACTACTCATCGACAGCGCGGCGCTCCGGGTCGGCGAGCAGTTCGTGGTCCGCCCGGGTGAGCGGATCGCCACCGACGGCGCGGTCGTCTCCGGGGACAGTGCGGTCGACGCGTCCTCGGTCACCGGCGAGTCGATCCCGGTCGAGGTCGGGCCCGGTGATCCCGTGGTCGGCGGCTGCGTCAACACCCACGGCCGGCTGATCGTCGAGGCGCAACGGATCGGTGCCGACACCCAGCTCGCGCAGATCGCCCGGCTGGTCGAGGCCGCGCAGAGCGGCAAGGCCGCGGTCCAGCGGCTGGCCGATCGGGTGGCCGCGGTCTTCGTCCCGGTGGTGATCGCGCTCGCGCTGCTCACGCTGGGGTTCTGGCTGTGGCAGGGGGCGGGCGCCGACTTCGCGGTGACCACCGCGGTGGCCGTGCTGATCATCGCCTGCCCGTGCGCGCTCGGGCTGGCCACGCCGACCGCGCTGCTGGTCGGGACCGGCCGGGGCGCGCAGCTCGGCATCGTCATCAAGGGCCCGGAGGTGCTCGAACGCACCGGCGGTCTCGACGTCGTCGTGCTCGACAAGACCGGCACGGTCACCAGCGGCCGGATGCGGGTGACCGAGGTCGTGGCCCACGGGGTCGCGGAGCCCGAGCTGCTGCGCCGGGCCGGCGCCGCGGAGTCCGGTTCGGAACACCCGATCGCCCGGGCGATCGCCGAGGAAGCCCGGGCCGGCGGTCCGCTCCTCCCGCTCGACGCACTGGCTAACCGACCGGGCGCCGGGATCGTCGCGTCGCTCGGTGTCGACACCGTCGTCGTCGGCCGCCTCGATCTGCTCGAGGCCGAAGGACTGGAGATCGACGCCGAGGTGCGGGCGTCGTACGCGCGGATCCAGGCCGGGGGCGCGACCGCCGTGGCGGTCGGCTGGGCCGGGCGGGCCTTCGGGGTCATCGGGGTGGCCGACACGGCCAAGCCCGAAGCGGCCGAGGCGATCGCCCGATTACGTGCGCTGGGTCTGCGCCCGGTGCTGCTGACCGGCGACCACGTCGCCGCGGCGCAGGCGGTGGCGGCCGAGGTGGGGATCGACGAGGTGCTGGCCGAGGTCCGACCGGCCGACAAGGCCGAGCAGGTCGCCCGATTGCAGGAGGCCGGCCACCGGGTGGTGATGATCGGCGACGGGGTCAACGACGCGGCCGCGCTGGCCCAGGCCGACCTCGGCATCGCGATGGGAAGCGGGACCGACGCGGCGATCGAGGCCAGCGACCTGACCCTGATGCGCTCCGACCTGCGGCTGACCGCCGACGCGATCCGCCTGGCCCGGCGTACGCTCCGCACCATCAAGGGCAATCTGGTCTGGGCTTTCGGCTACAACGTCGCCGCGTTGCCGCTGGCCATGGCGGGCCTGCTCAACCCGATGATCGCCGCCGCAGCGATGGCCTTCAGCTCGGTCTTCGTGGTCGGCAACAGCCTGCGTCTGCTCAGCTTCCGGCCGAAGGACACCCCGTGACCCCCGAGCCCGCCGCGGTGACCGCGGTCCTCTTCGACCTGGGCGGTGTCGTGCTGTCGTGGGACCCACGCCGCGCGTACGCCCCGGTGCTGCCCGAGGACGCCATCGGCCCGTTCCTCGAGCGGATCGACTTCTTCGCCTGGAACCACGGCAACGACGGTGGCGGGGCGTTCGCCGACGCCGAGGCGGCGCTGATCGAACGCTTCCCCGCCGACCGCGAAGCCATCCTCGGCTATCGGGCGAACTTCGCCGAGACGCTGACCGGCCTGGTCCCCGGCACCGGAGCGGTGATCGCCGAGCTGGGACGGGCCGGGGTGCGGTTGGTGGCGCTGACCAACTGGTCGGCGGAGACCTTCCCGCACGCCCGCGAGCGGTTCGGGCTGCTGCAGCGCTTCGAGGACATCGTGGTCTCGGGTGCCGAGGGCCTGGTCAAACCCGATCCGGCGCTCTACCGGCTGGCGCTGGAACGGAACGGGCTGACCGCGGAGACGACGGCGTTCGTCGACGACCTGCCGGTCAACGTCGAGGCGGCCGGCGCGGTCGGGCTCACCGGTCTGCGGTTCACCGACGCCGAGCAGCTTCGCGCCGATCTGGTCCGGCTTGGCGTCCTCGGACCGCGGGTGCCGATCGCCGAGCCGGTCTTCCACCTGGCTGAACGGCGGGCCTGGGAGGAGGCCGAGACGACCGGCAGCTACCCGTGGTCGAGCCGCGGGGTGGGCTACGACGACGAGGGCTTCGTCCACGCGTCGTTCGCGCATCAGGTCCCGGGTGTTCGTGAGCGCTACTACGCCGACCTGCCCGACGACGACGTGGTCCTGCTCGAACTCGACCGCGCACCGGCTCCCGATCGTGGTCGAGGACCTCGGATCCGGGCCCTTCCCGCACGTCTTCGCCGAGCTCACACCGGCTGACGCGACCCGGGTCTGATCCCGAACGAGATGGCCGCGGCCACCACGCACAGTGCGGCGGCACCGAACCAGGCCAGCGTGTACGCGCCGGTCGCGTCGCGGATCGCACCGGCGGCCGAGGCCGCGATGGCCGCGCCGATCTGGTGCGAGGCGAAGACCCAGCCGAAGACGATGGTGCCGTTGGCCCCGAACGCCTCCCGGCACAGCGCGACGGTCGGCGGCACCGTGGCCACCCAGTCGAGGCCGTAGATGACGATGAAGACGAGCATGCTCGGGCGCACGGTGTCGGACAGCAGCAGCGGCAGGACGAGCAGCCCGACCCCGCGGAAGAAGTAGTAGCCGACCAGCAGGATCCGCGGGTTGACCTTGTCGGTGAGCGCGCCGGAGACGATCGTCCCGACGATGTCGAAGATCCCGACCAGGGCCAGCAGTCCAGCGGCGGTGGTCTCGGGCATCCCGTGGTCGTGCGCGCTGGGGATGAAGTGGGTGCCGATCAGACCGTTGGTCGTGGCCCCACAGATCGCGAACCCCCCGGCCAACGCCCAGAACGTCTTGGTCCGGGCCGCCTCGCGCAGCGCGCCGACGGCCCGCTGGGCCGCGCCCACCGGGTTGGGTCGCGGCGGGTCGGGGACGTCGTGGGGTGCGCCGTAGGGGCGTACGCCCTTGTCAGCCGGGTAATCGCGGAGGACGAGAATGACGAAGGGCAGCACGGCCAGCGCGGCGAAGGTGACGGCGAGCGAGGCGGCCCGCCACGAGTAGTCGTCGGCCAGTTGGGCGGTGACGGGCAGGAAGATCAGCTGCCCGGTTGCCCCGCCGGCGGTCAGGATGCCCATGACCAGTCCCCGGCGGGCGACGAACCAGCGGTTGGCCACGGTAGCGGCGAAGACCATGGCCATCGAGCCGGTGCCGATCCCGATGAGCACGCCCCAGGTCAGGAACAGCTGCCAGCCCTGGTCGACGATGATCGTCAGCCCGCTGCCGGCGGCGACGGTGATCAGCGCGAACGAGGTGACCCGGCGGATACCGAACCGGTCCATCAGCGCGGCGGCGAACGGAGCCATCACGCCGTAGAGGATGAGGTTGACGCTGACCGCGCCGGACATCAGACTCCGCGGCCAGCCGAACTCCTCCTCGAGCGGGATCATCAACACGCCGGGGGCGGCCCGGAACCCGGCCGCGCCGAGCAGCGCGACGAACGCGACAACCGCGACCCACCAGGCCGGGTGGATGCGACCGCGCGGCCGATCCGCGCCGAGGGTGGCGGCCGGTTCGGGGACCGAGACGGGGGTGACTGGCGGGACGCCGAGGTCGGGTTCCATAGCCTGCTTTCGATCCGAGAGCCGAGTTCCGATCAGGCTAGAAGTGGCAGCCGTCCTATGACAAGCAGATTTCTGCCAAGACGCGCCGGCTAGCTGCCACCACTCACTTCGCCGGGTCGCCGGATCCGGTAGCGCAGGGTCGCGAATCCGGTGCCGTACGCCCGGGCCTCGACCAGCGCGAGCTCGGCGCTGAGGATACGTCGCGGGAGCAGCGGGGCGCCGGAGCCGAGGAACACCGAGGCGACCGACAGCACGATCTCGTCGAGCAGCCCGGCATCGTGGAACTGACCGACCAGGTCACCACCGCCGACCACCCAGACGTTCTTCCCGGCCGCCGCCTCGACCATCTCGGCGTGGACCGGTGCAACGTCACCGGAGACGAACCGGAGGTCGGGGCCATCGGGACGCGGGAGCTCGCGGCTGCTGAACACCCAGGTCGGCTGGGTGTACTCCCATCTGCTCGGGTCATCGAGGAACCCGGTGTGCCGGGCGATCCACTCGTACGTGCTCGACCCCATGGCCAATGCGCCGACGTCGGCGATGAACCGCGGGTATTCCTCCGCCATCCCGGGTGCGTCATCGACGGTGAACAGCCACTCCAGCGAGTGGTTGGCATCAGCGATGAACCCGTCGATGCTGGTCGCGGTGTAGTACTGCGTCAACATCACCGCAGCGTCTCACCGAACACCGACGGTTCTCCCGAGCGTCGGTCCGTTGAACCCGCCCTGCGGCTAGGCCAGGCGGGCGCGTACCTGTCCTTCGACCACCTCCTGCAACAGCGTCACGGTGTCCGGGTCGAGATCGATGCCAAGGCTTCGGGCCTGCGCGGAGAGCGCGAGCGAGAGCCGCTCGGTCTCGGCAGCGTTACCGGCCCGGTGTTCGGTGCGGATCCGCGCGCAGAGCAGCAATTCGTCCCCCGGCGCCGCCGCCAACGCCCGGGCGGCGGCCCAGCGGGCTTGGTCGAGGTCTCCGGCGGCGAGCGCACGATCCGCCAACTCGACGCCGAGGTCGCGGATCATCGACGCCATGTCGATCCGCATCGACTCGGCCCAGTGCCACTGCCCCGGCGCGGCGTCGGCCAGCGGTGCGCCGCGGACCAGTTCGAGTGCGGCCCGCAGGGTGCCGTCCGAGGCCCGGTTGATCCCGACGGCGGTGAGGATCTGCAGCCGCTGCCAGTCCGAGCTGACGCTGGGGTGCAGCACGATCCGCCCGCTGTAGGCATCCGGCAGGTAAGGCGCCCCGGTCGGGTCGGATCCCAGCCAGGTCCGCAGCCGACTCATGTTGGAACGGCGGGTGCCTTCGGCGACCTGCAGCGCCGTACCCATCTGCATCGCCGTGGTGCCGGGGCGCTCGAGCAACCAGCCGCAGTACTCCAGGCATTGCTTACCGGCGCGCGGCGGCACCGGGCCGGCCGCACCCAGCAGCTCGACCGGGCCGAGCAGCAGCAGGGTCGGGTGATCGACCCCGGCCCTGATGCTGGTGGGCGGTTCCATGATCACCTCCTGGTCGTCGTCGGATCGGCTGGCGTCGGCGTAACGCCGACCGAGATAGGTCACGTTGTCGGGCGGACGATCGGGTGGCGCCTCGGCCTGCGCCCACCAGCCCGCCGGCTCGGTCCGTTCGTTCCCGGTGGCTTCGAGTAGATCGATGACGGCGTCGTAGACGGGTGGCTCCAGTAGCTGGGGGTACAACTCCAGGCCGGCCGGTTCGAGTCGGACCCGTCCGTCGTCCCACGAACGCAGATTCCATCGGCCACTGACCGGGCCGATAACGACCGCAGCGATGCTGACCGGCGGGTCGGCATCGATCACCGCCCCGAGTCGTTCGGCCTGGGCGGTCGACAGCGCCACATTGATCAGCACGATCTCGGGGGCCCAGGGGTCAGCGAGATCGGGATCGATCCGATAAGCACCCAGGGAGGTCGCCGGCGGGTGCTCCCGCTGAGCGATGGCACGGTGTTCGAGCCGGTCGAGAAGATCGTCGAGGTCCTCGGTCCGGGTGATGTTGTGCCGGCCCAGAGCCTCGGGCAGCCCGGGGGAGCTACCGACCAGGGTCAAGTTCATCTCCTCGGCCCACGGCGAGAAGGACAGTTCGACCGCCATCGCGGCCAGCATCGACGTGGCCCGCTCGGTGGGCAGGGCGATCCCCAACCGTCCGGCGGCTTCCAGATTCAGGAGGATCTGGCGGTCCTGGTCATCGTGTCCGAGACCGACGAGCGCCGGCCAGGGCCGCAGCGCATCACCGAGCCCCACGACCCCATCGAGTTTCTGGACGTCGACCGCCGCCAACCGCCAGCGAGGGCCATCGCGGGTGAAACCCGGGGGCGGGTCATCGTTCGAGCCGTCGACCATCAGCTCGAGGTGGTCGTCGGCGACGGCGGCGAACTGCAGGGTCGGCGGCATCGTCCCGGTCGCCCGGCTGTGCGCGGCGACGGCCCGCAGGGCACGATCGAGGGTCCGAAGACTGAGGGGGCGTTGGCGGGCGCCGAGCCCGACCTCGACGGGCACCGTCTGCGGCGGCGCCGGGATGATCCTGCGCCCGACCGGTCGTCCCTGCAGTTGGATCCGGCGGCGCCAAGCCAGCCCGGTGAGCAAGCCCGCCGCCAGCAGCGAACCGACGCCGGCGAGTGGGAGGGCCACGTCGATCATCGAGGACGCGTCGAAGCGGTCCTCGGCCGGGGGCCTCGGCGCGGCCTTGGAGTCAGGCGCAGGACTCGGATCCGGCGCCGGGGTGGGGCCGGCCGGAGACGAGTTGACCGGGGTCGCCCCGGGATCGTTTGGTCGTCGACCCGGCCCGGGCCGGGTCGGTGGTGGGGTCGCGTCCGCAGGTGACACCGACGTCGAGGCAGTCGCCTCGGGATCCGGCTGAGGGACCTGGGGTTTCGATGTCCTCGGGTGGGCTGCTGGTAGTCGCAGCCGAGTTCCCACCGCGAGCTCATCCGGATCGCTCAGCTCGGCGCGATTGAGGCGGAACACAGCCGGCCACCGCTCGGCGGACCCGAGTTCGCGCTCGGCGATGGCGGACAGCGTGTCCCCTTCGCGCACGGTCACGAGGCGTTGATCAGCGACCGATTCGGGGCGCACCGCCGGGATCAGGAGAACGGTTCCCGGAGTCAGCCGGTCCGGCCCACCGCTGAGCAGCCGTCGGTTGGCCTCGGCGATCCTGCGCCAGTCCCGACCGTTGCCGTAGAAACGCTCGGCCAGCGACCAGAGGTCGTCGCCGGCCCGCACCGTGTGTCGATGAGTGTTCGGATCGGTCGCCGGGGCGGCCGCGGCTACGGTGCGTCGATCAGCGTGGCGTTCGTCCTCGTACGCTCGCGGTGCGTTCTCGTTCGGTCCGGACGCCGGGATGCTCACCGCCGGGGTGGCGACCGCAGGCGCGGGCGGCACGGCGTGGCCCAACGGGGCGGTCGAGGTCAGACCGATCACGGCGATGATCAGGCCGGCAGCAAGGCGTTGTGGTCCAGCCAAGCCGGGCAACCGGATGCGGATGCGGTTCCGTGAGAGCACACCCACGAGTTCGACGAACACCGAGACTGCGAACACCAGCCAGGCCGCCCAGCCGATCAGCGCGATCAGCCGGACGAGGATCGTGCCGTCGTCCGGCCTGAGCAACGCCGCGCCTAGCGATGCCCAGCTGAAAGTGTCCGGGATCGGGTCTCCACCCAGGCCGACCAACGCGAGCGGTGCTCCGATCAGGCCGACCAGCAGGAGGGTCAGCGCCCCCAGCCCCCGCAACACCCTGCTCACCGGCTGCACCTCGGGATCGTCGGGCCGCTCCCCTTCGGTTCGGCTGCACCTCCACTCTGGCCGGTCCGGTCGTCGTGCGACAGAGGGAAGTGTTGTCCGTTCGGGCCAGGTGTTGTCCGTTTCGCCGTGGTGTTGTCACCGGTGTTGTCCGGTCTCATGAGAAGACGATGCGAAGCATGGCCGCGACCAGGAAGATGAGCCCGAAGATCAGCGCGGGGATGGTCATGTAGATGGTCATTCCCTCGGCCTCGGTCGCCGCCTTGGTCTGCTGCCGAGCCAGGTGCGCGTCACGCAGCTCACGGACCCGGGCGCGCAGCGTCCCCGACAAGGCGGCGCCCGACTCGTCGAGTTGCATCACGTCTGCCACATCCCCGAGCTCGGGCAGCCGCAGCCGGTCGGCCAGCCGACGGAGTTCGGCGTAGGGCGGCTGCTGTTCGAGCCGGGCGCGCTCCAACGCGACCCGGATCTGCAGGAAGAGTGGTGTTTCGCTCAGCGAAGCGGCGTTCTGCAGGGCCTGGGGTGCCGAGGCATTGGTCAGTCGCTCCAGCGTCACCAGCTCGATGTAGGCCAGCAGCGCTTCGGCCGCGCCCGATCGGGCTGAAGCGGCATCACGTCGCAGTTGCAGATCGGGGACGAAGAACCCGATGATCCCGCCGACCAACCCCACGATCGCGGGCACCGGCCAGGGCACCTCGAAGGTCACCCCGAGCAGGAAGCCGCAGATGCCGGGGAGGACCGCGCCGACGATCGCCATCACGGCCTTGTCGGCGTAGAACTCGGCGATCGACTTGTTCTGCAGGTGCAGAGCGGTCCGCTGGTTCTCACTGAGCGACACCGGACTGACGCGGTAGAGCGCAGCTCCGAGACGTTCTGAGCGGGTGCCGATCGGCCCGACGTCCTGGATGGGCTGGCTCGCGGTATCGCCCGTGACCAGATCGAGGGCAGCCTGCAGCCGGGGCACGGGCCGTACGAACGCGGCCACCAGACAACACAGCCCGCCCGCGATCAGCAGCCCGGCCAGCAGCACCGCCGCAGGAGTCATCGAGAGGTCCCGACGAGGATCCGCGGTCGCGGCCGTTGTGTGGCCCGACGACGCAGCGCGAACAGCGAGCCGAAGTAGAGCAGCAGGAGGATGACCAGGAGCGCCTGACCCACGGGGGTGGTGTACGGCGCGAAGAAGCCGGGCGACATCGCATAGACCACGACCATCGTGCCCAGGCTGATCACGGTGACCTGCCGGACCACCGCGTACGGCTTGGCTCGTTCGACCTGGATGGCCCGTCGACCCTTCAGCTGCGCCTGGATCGAGTCGGCCAGCGCGTGCAGGGTCACCGAGGCCCCGTTCGCTCCTCGTTGTGCCGCCAGGATCAGCGCAGCGATGACCCCGTCCGCGTCCGGGGAGTCGATCGCGTCGGCGAATCTCATCAAGGCGTCGCGGGTCTCCCACCGGTTGTTGAGTCGGGTGACCAGGACCCCGATCTCGTCGGCGATCAGCGGCGGCGCGGTGCGCCGGGAGATCCGGATCGCGTCGGTGATCGAGCGACCGGTACTGAGCGTCGCCGACAGCGACCGGATCCACCGGTCCAGGGCTTCGAGCAGCTCGACATCGTGGGGCTCGGGTAGCGCGAGCAGGTACGGCAGTCCGAGCGCCAGCAGGGGAACGAGAACGATGGCCACCAGCCAGCCGGTGAGCGCCGCGATCGCGAACCCGGTCAACGCGCTGACCAGCAGGACCAGGTCGCGGCGGCGACCCCGTGCTCCGGGCGGCCGCCGACTCACTCGGGCCCAGAGATCAATCGGTGCCCGCCGCGAGCGGGCCGGACTCTGCTCAGGGCGAGAACTGAAGCCCCTGATCAACGCCCAGATCCCCGCACCTACGAGGACACCGGCGCCGAGTGCGGCGAGCCCCTCGGTCATGATCGGCCCGGCAGATCGCGGCGAAACGGCAACAGTTCCGCCTCGAAGTCGGCATCGGGGAAGAACCCCGGCGGTTGAACCGCCGTACCGCTCGCTGAATAGGTGAGGTGGGTGACGGGGCGGCCGTTCTCCAGCGAGCGCGTCACCTGCCGGATCTCGGACACGTAGCGGCGGCGAGCCCCGCCCTTCCAGGTGTCGTCCACCAGACGGACGTAGATGAAGAGGTGGATGTTGTGCGCGATCTGCCGGTACGCCTCATCAACCGACAGCACCCCACCCTGCGCGACCCGGGACGCCAGGCGGTCCATCGTCGACTCCGCCGAGTGCGAGTGGGTCGTGCTGAGCGTGCCGGTACCCGCCTGCATGGCCTCGAACATCGCCGCCGCCTCGCCGCCCCGGACCTCGCCGACCACCAGGCGCGACAGGTTCTGCCGAAGCGCTTCGGGCATCAGATCCGAGATGGTGAAGTCGCCGACCCGTACGCCGCCGGAAGTCTCGCCGTGTCCCGACCGGGCCTGCAGCGCGAGGATGTTGTGTCGACCGGGCTGCAGGTGGGTCATCAGCTCGTAGTCGGTCTCGAGGGTGCCGAACCGCTCGTTGCTCGGGATCGAGTTGATCAGTCCGCGCAGCAGGGTGGTCTTGCCGGCGCCTTGATCCCCCGAGATGACCATGGACTTCCGCGCGAGGATCGCGGCATCGAGGAACTGGGCGACCTCGTACGGCATCAGCCCACCGTCGGCCAACTCGACCAGCGATATGTCGGTCAGGATGTGCTGCCGGATCACCACACTCGGTCGGTAGGACAGACCGAACCCGATCGCGTGCAGTCGGAACCGTTCGCCGAGTGCGAGGGTCAGCGTCGGATGGGTGGCGTCGAAGGGTCGCGACGGCTCCGCCGTTCTGGGCGAGGAACCGCACGGCGTCGACGAGCTCCTCGTCGCTGTCGGCGATCGGTGGCATCCGCTCGCGCCGACCGTCGCCGTACTGCACGACCACCGAGTCCCAACCGTGGATCTCCACGTTCTCGACGTCCGGCATGTCGAGCAACGGTTGGAGTCGCCCGAAGCCGAACACGGCGTCCTCGACCGCGGTGGCGTACGCGGATTCGCGTCCCGGCGACCACAATTCGGAGCCCTCGCGGTGCAGCGCGCGTACGTGATCGCCGACGACCCGTCTGATGATGGCCCGACCGAGCAGCAACCGATCGTCGCCGGTCAGCGCCCTCCCGCTCAGCCGCAGCTCGTGCTCGCTCTCGTCGGTGATCGCCTCGGAGGCTCGACGGCGCAGCTCGACGACCTGGGCCCAGTCGATCTCTCCATCGACGTCATCCGCTCCGAAACCGCGCAGCTGATCCCTCGTGAAAGCGCCGTAGCCCCTGGTCACAGCGCGGTCGGTCAGCCCCACCCGTGCCGTTTCGGCGTCGTCATCGCCGGAGAAGATCGGCAGCTGATCGAGGTCTGGGGCAGGGTCCAGGTCGGAAGCGTTGGACTCCACGTCAGCTCCTCACCAGGTCGGTCGACCGCTGCAGAGACGCGGCCAGCTGAGAGCTGACGTCAGCCAACGCTCGTACCAGCGGTGAGGCATCGAAGCGCCGGTGACGAGGAGCACCGTCCGACAGGTGCGCGGCCGTCGACGGATCGTGCGGGAGCGCGTGGAGGACGGGCGCGTCAAGGGCCTTGGCGATCTCGCCCCGCGCGTACGGACGGTTCTCCCCGACCAGGATGAGGCTGATCGGGTTGCCGCCGTCCGGGCCCACCGGTTCTGGTCGCGCAGTAGCGGCAGATGCACACGCGCGGTCATCACCGCCCGCAGCGACGAGCCGACCACGACGGCGGTGACCGCGCTCCGCTCGACCAGGGCCGGTGGTAAGCCGAGTGGGCTCAGTCGGCCGGCGTCGACGATCACATCGACATCGACGTCGGCCAACCGATCGAACGCCTCCGCCAGATCGGGCCAGACCGCGCCGAAGTGGGCCGCGCTTCCCGGTTTGGTGAACCCCGGGAGGAACAGACGACGGATGCTCTCGTCTTCGGCCAGCGGCAGGGTCTGATCGATGATCACCTCGCGGAGCGGCCGGCGGTCGCGATGGGCCTCGGCGATCCGCAGCAGACCCTTCCCGTTGGCCGCGACCCGGCCGGCCAAGAACCCGGCGAGCACCGCTTGGTGCGCCCCCGGGTCACCGTCGGCCAGCAGCACGGGCCGCGGCCAGGTGAGGGCGAACCCGACGGCGAGGGTGGTGACACCGGGCGAACCTCCGGCGGAGGTCAACGTGAGGATGGCCATCGCTCACCCCTCCGATTCACGAACCAGGGCCAGCCGGTCGGTCGCGGCCAACCGGGCGACCAGGTCGGCATCCTTGGTGTTCACCTCGACGTTGACCAGGCTCGATGTCCCGTCGGCGCCGGCGGCGATGTTGACGACCGAACCGAGGAACCGGGTCCCGGCCAGCTTGTCGTTCACGGATCGGTCGGGGTCGGGCAGGGCCACGAGTCGCACCGGGACGCCGGGGGACAGCAAGGTTGCCGGGACCCGGCCGTCGGCGAGTTTGAGGCCCGACCACCGCGCGGCCCGGAGCCGGGATCGACTGCTCGCCGATCGCGGTGGACGGGATGATCGATCCGGCCGGCAGATCGAAGAGCGCTCGCTGTCCGACGAGATCAGGCAGTTGCGCCGCCGGGATCGCCTGTGGCACCGAACCCCCGCGCAGGGTGACCGTGGTGAGATCCCCGGACTCGACGATCTCACCGCGGCTGACGGTCTGCGCGACCGCCACGACCGAGATGGTGGTCGCCACCCGCGCGTAGATGACGTAGGACAGCAACCCACCGAGGCAGATCGCCACCACCCCCAGCGCGATCCAGCGGGGATTCCGCCGCCCGGGTAGCAATGGGGGAGGCGGGGTACGCGGTATCGACTCCTCGGCGGGGAGGGGTGAGTCGTCCGGCGCGACCGCGCCCGGCGCGACGGGACCCGAACGACGCGATGAAGGGCGAGGATCGAGACGTACCGGAGAGCCGCGAGGGCAACGACGGACTCATCGCTCGTGTCCACTCGCGACGATGTTGGCCGCAGCCGACCCGGTTCCGGTGACGGCATCGATGCCGATCAGCGACAGGAGGACGGTGGGCTCGCTTGACCGGGTCCGGACGGTGACAATGCCGTCGCTCACGCTGACGGACCCGGTGACGTCCGGCTGACCGGCGAGGTAGCTCCGAGCGGCACGTACGGCGGCCCCGGCCGAGTCGGCACCGGCCAGTTCGCGGGTTGCTGCCGCATTGCCCGCGGCCCGGCTCGCTCCCGCAGCAGCGGCATCGGCCCGACTCGCCGCAGTGATCTTCTGACCTCCGTCGATGACCAGTCCCGCGGTCATCAGCAGCGCGCCCATGATGACCACGGCGAACGGCGTCAGGCTCGCGCCGCGTTGATCCTGCCGTAGTGCAGGGCTCATCGACGTGCCCGATAGGTGTCGAGCGCGGTGTCCGCCCGGCCGGTCAGCTCGATCGAGCCGGGCAGAAACCGGATCCCCAGATCGCTGAGCCGAACCGTGCAGTCGACCCGAGCGCTGATCGTTCCCGGAATGCCGGCGGGAGAGGCGAAGGCGCGGGTGTCCACCGCTACCGAGGCGCTTGCGCACGACAGGCCAGCGGTCGAGAGCGATCGGCGGCCGGCTTCGCGACCCGCGGCGCCGGCCGTGGCGGCGGACCGCTCGAGCGACGCCGCGCGGGCCGATGTCTGCGCCGCCTCGACAACGGTGGTCCGAGCGAACCACACCCGACCGCCGGAGATCATCAGCCCGAGGATCAGTACGAAACCAGGGATCAGCACGGCGAGCTCGGCCGCGGCGGCGCCTCGACGGTCGACCAGCGCGGTCATGGTCGGGTGAACCGTTCGCGTGGCGCAGTGGCGGTCTCGGAGACGCGGCTCAGCCCCAGGTCGATCAGCGATACCGGGTCCCCGCGGACCTGGGCCCGTACCTGCTCGGTACCGCGGTCGACCACGACCGTGACCGAGCGAAGTCCGCCGGCGCGAGCGATGTTCTCCGCGCGCTGTCGGGCTTCGCCGGCCGAACCGTAGGTGCCACGGGCGGTGTCGACCGCCGCGGTCGCCGCACGCTGGGCGACGTTGCGTCCGTGCAGGTAGATCCCGGCCTGGATGATGCCCAGGCTGACCAAGAGGATTGCCGGCCAGAGCAGGGCCCATTGGACGGACTCGGACTGGCCGCGCTGATCGTGGGGCATCGTCGCGATCAGCCGTTGATCTCGCCGATCTTGCCGTTCACGTAACTGATGATGAAGGTCATCACCGCGACCGCGACGGTGACCGCAGCGCCGATCAGGATCGCGGTCTCGGCCGACTGACTGAGGCCCCGACGGTCCTGTCGGGGCAGCTCCTTCAACGTAACGAGGACGCCGACCAGGACGGCGAGATGGCGAGTGTGGAGCATGGCGTTTCCTTTCGACCTCAGGTTCGGTTGTCGAACCCCCGAGGAGGGCGAGTGGTGGCAGGCGTAGCGCCTGTGGAGGTGGCTCTGCTCATCGCACGAGCACCTGGAGTTCGCCAACCGGCAGCTGCACGCTGTCGGTCTGGACGAAGTCGATGACGCCGCTCTCGCGGCTGGTGGACCAGGCAACCGACCAGTGGGTGATTGCCGTGACCGTGTACGAGCCGTCGGGCAGCGACGGCTTGGTGTAGGTGTAGCCGCAGACCGGTGATGACTTACCAGGTTCGTTGCGGGAGCTCCACCGCGTGGTGAACTGCCGGCAGGTCTTCGAGTGGCCGTCCCCCATGGCGAACGTCACCCGGTCGACCGAAGCCTTGAGCGAGACGCTGACACTGGCCACGCTGTCGGACACGGCGGGCGGTGAGGTGTCACCCTCGACCGAGAGCCAGAGCGGGAATCCGACAGCGGCCATCTTCCAACGGTTGCGATCCGGCTCGGGAGTGATGACCGGCTTCGGCGGGTTGAGCCGCAGCCGCGCGAAGGCCAGGTAGGCGGCCGTCTCGTCTGAGATGAGGGGCGACCCGATAGCGTCGGCCGCCAAAACCATCCATGGTCCAACAGGTGGCTCCGGGGGTACACAAGTCCGTGGAACGGTCGACTGCGTGCAGCTGACATAGGCGTCCATCGCGCGCTCGTATTGGAGCATCAGCTGACGGAACTTTTTCGCCGCCTCGGCATCGCGCTCGGCAGCGGCTTTGCTGTGAGCTCAGTCGACTGTTTTCGAAATACTTTTGTTATTGGTACAGATGCGTTCTTTTTTTCAACTCGCTGCTCTATGGTCACCTCCTGCAATCAGCGAAGCGCTGGCGCAGAGACTGCCATATGAGCAGATTGCCTTAGCGTCCATGCGAGGCAAGATGCATCACAAGCACTCTGCCTAGCGGACGCACGACTTCGACCTTCTTGCTGATTGTTGCCGTCCACGAACTTTCCAGCTGGCCCGCGCTGAGCTTAACCGTAAGCGTCGAGTGATGCTGTCACGTCCGTTTGACGCGGCCCTCCCATTATCGTATCGATAGTCTTCAACTTGCGATCGCATCCGACAGACTCTTAGCAAGACGCGGCCCGCCGGACCGAAGCCACACGGTCGACCCACACGACTCAAATGTGCCTGTCGTCCGAACGCGAGCCGCTCTTCGCGACTTGACGAAATGTCGCATACGCACTTCAAGTAGGGACCATTAGCGTTCTCCCGCATCAGCGCAGTCACCTTCGGCCGATCACTCGCTGAATGACGCGTGAGTACTCGGCGATGAAGGTTCGGTAGGCGACCTCGCGCTCCCTCGAAGGCCTCGCGTTCCTCGCGCTGCGAGTCCGACTCGGTCGGCGTGGGCGACTGGGGTGGCGGCGTGGCACTGACGCTCGGCGTCGGGCTCTGCGCAGGTGGGGCCTCCGGCCCGCAGCTGGACAGCAACATGCTGCCGATAACAATTGCCCCGAGAACCGTGCCCCGCGTCCTGAGTCGCATGGCGCACTCCTCATTGGTGGGAGCCGTCAGATTGCCACAGCTCATCCTGGGACCGCAACGGTCAATCTGCTGTTTCTCAATCGCCTTGACCACATGCTTCACACGCGTAACCACGGCACCACCAGAGAACGTCACGATGACGTCGGAGCGGTGGACTGAACTGGTCACGAGGTCCACCTTGCCCCGATGGTGTTGTCCGAAGTGTTGTCCGAACCCGCCCTGGTGTTGTCTCTATCCCTCTGCCGTAACCGCGCGGGGGCGCGCCGCGTAAGTCGTGCATGCGTGACCTGTCGTCAGGGGAGCCCGTGGGCGGCGCGTATTCGTCTGTTGATGAGCGGAGTCTGTTCGGGATCAACCCACCGGGGCGGCAACCATTCTGGGAGGCGCGACTCGTTCATCCTCACCACCCAACCGCGCTGCAAAAAGTTGTGGTGGTGATAGATGCACAGCAGAGTGAGGTTGTCGAGGTCAGTCGGGCCGCCGTCGATCCACGGCACGACGTGGTGACGTTCGCAGTAGTCGGCCGGATGAGCGCAGCCGGGGAACGAACACCCGATGTCGCGCGCTATCAGCGCCATCGACTGGTGTCTGGTTGCGCAACGCTTCGACCGTTGGAGGCTGAGCGGGACTTCCGATCCGTCGAGCACGGCCCGGTAGATCTCAGCTTCATCGGCCATCTCCAACAACGTTGCGGTTGAGAGGGAGATGCCGGTCGTCGTGGTGGCGTGCCCGCTGCGACGCAGCAGATCTTTTTCGTCGACGGTGACGATGACGGTGACCGGTGCATTGTTTTCCCGCACGCCGCCCTCTCGCAGCAGTCGGTCGCAGCACTGTTCGAACGCATCGTGCTGCCGCTGGCCGAATGTCCTTTCGTCCACGAGGCGCGATCGATTACCCATACTCTCGGTTTCGCCGCCGGCACACGGTTGGTCGACCCGGCTCTTCGACAGCGGACGGAGCAACGTCGCGAGCTTCGCCCCACAGGCGGCGGTGAGCCGGAACTCGCCGACAAACCCACCATCAGCCGTGGGGCGCATCTCGAACCAACGCCGGCTCCGCTGCAACTGCTCGTCGGGCCTCGACCCGTCCGGAGCGATCTGGTCGATGACCCGCTGAGTCAGGATCTTGAGGTCCTCAGGGCTGAACACCTTCGCGTCATCCGCGAGCAGCTTCTCACCGGCGACGATGTCTTCTGGATCGAAGCCTGGGTGGTCGACCGCCTTGAGCCCGCGCATGATGATGGCGGCCTTCTCTGCTGACACCTCACCGGATACCGCGGCGTGGGCCAGCGAAGGTCGGACCGGCCCCAGCTTTTCGCCGAGCATCGACCGACGGGGACCCATCTGCTCGTAAGCGGTGGTCCGACGAGCGGCCTCAGCCTTCGAGATTCCCAACGCTGAGGTGAGAACTCTTCGCAGGTTTCCCTGACAAAGCACGGTCGCCGCGTCTGCCCGGTCGAGTGCGGCCATCACGCTCAACTCCACTGAAATCCACGCATTGTGAAAATTCTCCAGCTGTCGAGCCACGACGATCTGTTCGTCCACGGGCACAGTTTCCAGATCGGCCAACTCTCTCAAGAGGTCGTCGCGTGCCGCTATCAACCGAGCAATCGCGCTCAGTGACCCTTGGGAGCCCTTATCGACCATGCTCTCATTCTATAAGAACGTCTGTTCTAATACAAGCCATTCTCCTTCTCTGCGCGAGTTTCACCGGCGCGTTCGACGGCCAGGAGCAATGTCGTGTGACTTTCTCAGGGGCGGAATCTGATGCGCTCGATAGAGCCTCCCGCTTTATGGCAAGGGGGTTGCAGAATCAACACGCCTCGAGCAGCTCATCGGCATGGCTGGCGAGGGTGGAGACGGCGCGGTGGCAGCGCACGCGAACGGTGCTGGGTGTCACGCGATGACGTCGGGCGATGGTGTCCGTGCTGACCGCGCGAACATAGATCTGGTCGAGCAGTTCGGCCGCACCGCGATCGATCAATCCCAGTCGGTTCGCGGCGGCCAGCACCTGCGCACCTCCCGGCCCATCATCGTCTACGGGCTGCGGCCCGAGATGATCTTCGCGAAAAGATTCGATCGGCCACGGAACCACCTCCCGGTACCGGGTCCACCGGCGTTCGGCGGACACCAGTTGCAGGGCATCCATCGAGAGATTGGCGGCGATCGAGCAGGGCCGCGCCACCAAGTCGTAGCTGAAGATCCGACAACACAGGGCCGAGAGATAGTCGTCGACCGTCGCTCGGTGGTCGCGTCCGCTCATCGCCACCATCCGCCCGATCAGCAGTTGCACGACCACACGCCCGGCGAGCCGGTCCCCGGTGGCGACCTCGGCGAGGAGGGCGGTCAGCACCGGATCGGCGTCGATCGACGCCGCGGCCACCAGATCATCGAGTGATCGGCAACCCGCCAGCGCGTCGTGCCGAGCGGCCCAGCGAGCGGTCGCCGGCTGATGGTTGCTCACCAGTTCGGCCCACTCGCGGTTGAGCACCCCGACTATGCCCGGCTGCTCGGCCCTCGACGTCCCGGCCATCCACCCTCCCCGCCTCGGTCTTGGACTGAGCTTGGCAAGGAGGTGTTGTCAGGATCGTTGGCGGACGCGCCCGTGGTGTTGTCCCCTCAGCGACCAGCGGTCTGGCCGCCCCGATCGCCATTAACTCGATCGCCATTAGGGTGTAAAACGTGCGGTGGCTCAGGTTTCCCCGGGTGCTGGGCATCGTCGTCTGCCTCTATCTGATCGGCATGGCCGCGGTGTTCGGCGGACTGTCGATGGAGGGGCGCGAGTTCGTCCACAACGCCGCCAGCACCACCGGCACGGTGACCGCCCTGGTCGTACGCCCCCCGGCCGGCTCGGCCCGGGCGACCGACCGCCGCATGATCAGCCGGGCCCCGACCGTGCACTACGAGGTCGGCGGCCGGGGCTACGACTACACCGCGGCCCACGGTCGCTACCGCCCCCGCGTGAGCGTCGGCCAGACCGTGACCGTGCTCTACAACCCCGACGATCCGGCCCAGGCCCGGCTCCGCGGTGAGGGCCAGGTGCTGGTCCCGGGCATCGCCGTCGGATTCCTCGCCTCCGCGGTCGTCGTGGGGATCGTCCTGATCCGCACCCGACGCCTCGGCTCCGCCGAGCCGGTCAAGTCAGGCCGGCCGGGTGCCCGCAGTCACGACGAAGCGCCCGTCGAGACCAACACCCGCTGAGTCGCCGCTCGCAAGCGGGCGGCCCGGGGCGTCGCGCATGGCAGACTGTCGACTCGTGACCGCCGACCGTGCGACGGAGTTCGAACCCGTCTACCACAATTACGGGCCGCACCGGGCCGGGCTACCACCCCTCATCCCCTACTTCCGCGAGCTGTGGCACCGCCGCTACTTCGCGGCGGAGATGAGTAAGGCCAACATGCGCGGCCAGAACGTCTCGACCTTCTTCGGTCAGGCCTGGCTGGTCCTGAACCCGCTGCTGCTGGCCGGCATCTACTACCTGCTGGTCACGATCATCCGGCAGCGAGCGGACGCGTCGTACTTCCCGCACATCGCGCTGGCCATCTTCGCCTTCACCATGGTCTCGACCGCGGCCACCTCCGGCGCCACCTCGGTCGTCGGCTCGGGCAAGCTGCTGATCAACACCGCGTTCCCGCGGCTGCTGATCCCCTTGTCAGCGGTCCGAACCGCGTTCTTCCGGTTCCTACCGACCGTGCCCGTCTACCTGCTGATCCATGCGTTCTTCGTCCCGGCCGACACCTGGCACCCGCGGATGTTCCTCGCCCTCTACTTCCTGGCGATGATGGTGCTGTTCAGCATGGGGCTGGCCGCCTTCTTCGCCACGCTGCAGGTCTACTTCCGCGACACCTCGCAGTTCCTGCCCTACTTCATGCGGATCTGGATGTATTTGTCGCCGATCCTCTGGCTGCCCGCCCACGTGGCCAACCTGCCCAAGACCATCCAGACCATCATCCAGATCAACCCGATGTACGCGATGCTCGGCGGCTACGAGGACGTCATCCAGGGCGGCGTCGTCCCGGGGCCCTACCTCTTCGTCAGCGCCGCACTCTGGGCCATCGCCGCGATCATCATCGGATTCCTCTACTTCGTCTCCAGGGAGCGTGAGTTCGCTGTCCGTCTCGTCTGAGCTGGAAACGGGCCTGGCCGTACGCGTCCGCGACCTCTCCATCACCTACCGGACCACCTTCGAGCGCAAGCCCACGCTGAAGCAGGCCCTGGTCCGCTTCGGGCGGGGGCAGCGCGCCGTACGCGAGATCCAGGCGATCAAGGGGATGTCGTTCGAGATCCCCAACGGCACCGCGATGGGCATCATCGGCTCGAACGGTGCCGGCAAGTCGACGCTGATGCGCGCGATGGCCGGGATCCTGCCGCCCACCGAGGGCTCGATCGAGGTCTGGGGCAAAGCGAGCACCCTGCTGGCCCTCGGCGTCGGCTTCAACAAGAGCCTGTCCGGCCGGGAAAACATCATTCTCGGCGGTCTGGCTGCCGGCTTGTCGCGCAAAGAGGTCGACGAACGCGCCGACGAAGTCGCCGAGTGGACCGAGCTCGGTGACTTCATCGACATGCCCATGCGGACGTACTCCTCCGGCATGTCGGCCCGCGTCGGCTTCTCGGTCGCCGTGCACATGAAGCCCGACATCTTGATGATCGACGAGGCGCTGTCCACCGGTGATGCGCACTTCCGCGAGAAGGCCAACGCCAAAATGTCCGAGCTGCGCGAGAGCGCCCGCGCCATGTTCCTGGTCAGCCACGGTCTCGGCAGCATCAAGGAGATGTGCAACCGGGCCATGTGGATCAACAAGGGGACGCTGATGATGGTCGGCGAACCCAACGAGGTCGTGAAGGCCTACATGAAGTTCGTCAAGGTCAAGGACTCCGACCTCAGCATGGAAGACATCTGAGGATCGGGTCAGGTTCGGGGCCGACGACCGGGCGACGGCCACGCCGTTACCGAATCGACACCGGTGTCATCTCGCGACGCACCTAGTCACAGCCGTTTGCGGAAAACCAGATCGCAGATGAAGGAAACCTGAAGGAAAATCTGCGACGCGAGTTGACAAACCGTTTAGCCATTACATAGGGTTCACTTCAGGTCGTTCCGGGGGGATCTTCTCAGAAGAAACCACGACAACTGCGGTCAAGCCGGCTCTCACAATGTTGAGGGCAGGGGTTTGATGCTCTCCCGTGAACCCACGAGTGTAAGTCGTCTCCGATCTGTCATCTGCACAGACAGCGACTGGCCTCACATGTTCCCGTGTTGCTGAGCGTCGAGTGTTCTCTCCTTCGGATGCCATCGGCTCCGGATACGAACTCATACTGGCTTTCCGCAAACGTCGTCGCCGTCGCGACGCACACCTTCGCACACTAGCTCTGCCCGCCGTATTCACGGCTCCTCGGGGAATTCCTGCGTCATTCCTGGCCACCGCCCTTTTCTGCGCGCTGGTGGCATCCCTTGAAATCGAGAGGTTAGCCCCGCTATGTCCAAATCCCAGATGTTCTCCCGCCCTACCGTTCGCAAGGTCGTTTCGCTCGCCGCTGCCACCTCCGCTCTCGCCGGTGTCCTCGCCGGGGCCGCCCTCTTCGACGCCCAGGCCGCACCGACCACCGCCGGCAGCGCCCCCGTCGCCATCACCACCCCCACCAACTCCTCCGTGCTGCCGTTCGATCTGCCCTCCACTGCCGCGCTGCACGGCTCCGACAAGCAGGTCTTCGCCCACTACGTCCCCTGGTACCCGCTCTCGCTGGACAACAAGGACGCCGCGGCTCCCGACTACTACAACAAGAACTACGTCGCGGTGAACGGCGAAGGCGGCAAGTACGCGGCCCACGGCGGCCTCCTCCGCGACCGGCCCTTCACCCGCGGCCCCATCGCCAACGACCTCGACTGGGAGATCCGCGACATGGAGACCGAGATCCGCCAGGCGCAGGCCGCCGGGATCGACGGCTTCGTGGTCAGCGTCACCTCGTTCGGCGCCAGCCGCACCATCCTGGCCGTCAAAGACCTGCTCATCGCGTCGAAGAACGTCGGCAACTTCACCATCATGCTGCGGCCGAACATGATCGCCTCCGGCATCAAGGCCCTCACCCCCGAGCAGCTCGCCACCGAGGTCGCTGCGCTGGCCAAGTCGACCAGCGTCTACCGCCTCAAGAACGGCCAGCTCGTCTTCTCCCCGTTCATGGCTGAGTCGATGACCCCGGAATACTGGACCGCCTTCCTCTCCACCATGAAGCTGGCCCACGGCGAGGATGTCGCCTTCTGGCCGATGTTCCTCAACGAGATGACCTCCGGCCCCAAATACGCCGCCGTCACCTACGGAGAGACCACCTGGGGCGAGCGCACCGCTGCCTCCAACGACCCGAACAAGACCACCGCCACCTCGAAGATGGGCCGCATCGCGACCGTCAAGGCGCGGGGGAAGAAGTGGATGCAGGCGGTTTCCATCGGTGACGCCCGCCCGGCCCAGCTGCGCTACTTCGAGCCGCACAACGCCGAGAATCTCCGCAGCACCTGGGAGATCGCGGTCAAGGGCAACGCCGACGCCGTGCACCTGCCCACCTGGAACGACTACGCCGAGGGCACCCAGATCGCCCCCTCGCAGAAGATGGGCTGGGCTCCGCTCGACCTGAACTCCTACTACCTCACCTGGTACAAGACCGGTGTCGCGCCGAAGATCGTCCGGGACGCGGTCTACGTGAGCAACCGCAACGAGCTCTCGACCGCCCCGATCCCCTACGCCGCCGTGATGACGATCGACAGCGCCGCGAAGGTCTACGACGAGGCCGAGGCCCAGGTCTTCCTCACCGCACCGGGCAAGGTCACCGTCACCTCCGGCGCCAACACCGCCACCTGCGACGCCCCGGCCGGCATCAGCTTCTGCCGCGTCCCGCTCGCCGTCGGCACGGTCAAGGCCGAGGTCGTCCGGGGCGGCCAGCCGGTCTCCTCGGTCACGTCCAAGACCCCGGTGGTCGCCAGCCCGGCCGTCCAGGACATGGACTACGTCTACACCAGCAGCCTCCGCAACGGCACCACGACGCCGGTCGTCGCGACCGCCGCACCGAGCGCCACCGCCACCGTGACCCCGACCGCCGCCCCGAGCGCCACCGCCACCGTGACCCCGACCGCCGCTCCCACCGCCACCGCCACCGTGGCACCGAGCGTCACCCCGACCGCCGCTCCGACCGCCACCGCGACCCCGACCGGCAAGCCGGACCCGACCACCGCCCCGTCGGCCACCGTCACCCCGAGCCCGGTCGCCACGATCGCCGCTCCGAGCACCATCCCGACCCCCACCAGCCTCGCTCCGGTGGTCAAGAACGTCACCGCCTCGGCCGACACCTACGTCCACCAGCTCGCCCCGACCCGCATCTCCGGAGCCAACGCCTCGCTGGTCTCCCGCGGTGACGTCCAGATGAACGCCTACCTCAAGTTCGACCTGCCGACCGCCCCGGTCGGGATGAAGCTCTCGAAGGCCACCCTGAACTACTGGGTCGCCACCGGCGCCGACTCCGGCTCCGCCGCCACCCACACCATCTCGGTCGCCGACAGCAACTGGGCCGAGGCAACGATGACCTATCAGACCAAGGCCGCCATCACCACGACCACGCTGGGCACGATCACCGGCGCCACCAAGATCGACACCGCCGGTGTCGCCACCCTCGATGCCGCCAAGCTCAAGACCGGTGTCACCACCCTGGCCATCCACTCCACCGGCAACGACGACCTGCGGATCTGGTCGAACGAGTTCGAGGGCAAGGGCCGCAACGCCTCCGTCGAGCTGACCTACATCGCCCTCTGATCGCCCCCGAACGCCGACGAAGCCCCCGCGACCTCCTGGTCGCGGGGGCTTTGTCGCGTCCGTCCGGTCAGAACGAGATCAGCCGGCATCCAGGCGACGCTGGAGGAAATCCCCGAGGTCGCCCGACTCCCCGTCCCGGCCACCCTTGCCGACGGTCAGCGGCGGCGGGGCGGGCGACAGCTTGACCCCGGTCCACCGCTCCCGGAGACCGCCGGGGACGGTGAGGATGTAGTAGGCACCGTCCGCGCCGATGGCCAGGCTCTCGTTGCGCCGCAGATACCACCCGGTCTTGTCGGTCTTCACCGGATGCCCGTCGTAGGTGGTGGCGCGCAACGGGTGCGGAGCGATCCCGCGCCGGCCGGCCTCGGCGACGAACTCGTCGATCAGCAGCTGGGCCTTGCGGGACTCCTCCCGCGCCGCCGCCTGTTCCAGTTCGACCCGTTTGGCTGAGTCCTCGGCCCGCGACATATCCGGATGGTAACGGTTTGCGGGCCGGTGACCGCCGGTCAGGTCGGCCATAACGATCCTCCGAACCGCGTCGCGCTGACCGCTGTCGCTCCTAGACTCACGGTGCTTCTGCCCACCGACAAGGATCTAATGACCTCCACCTCGCCTGTGCCCGACCCCTCTGGATCCGGCCCCTCTGGACCCAGCCCCACCGGTCCGCCGGTGCGTCGACGTCGGTGGCCGCGGGTCGTGCTCATCGTCGCGATCGCGTTGGTCGTCCTGGCCACGGCGGTGGGGGTGTACGCGTACACGATCGATCGCAGCGTCACCGGCAACATCACCCGCGGGATCGACCTGCCGAGCGACCACCCCTCCACCGGGCAGTCGACCCGCCCGGCCGCGGAGGACCGGGCCACCGGCACCCTCAACTACGTGCTGCTCGGCTCCGACAGCCGCGACCCGAACAACGAGGGCAACGGTCGCAGCGACGCGATCATGGTCGTGCACCTCAACGCCGCCCGCACCCGGGCCTGGATCATCTCGTTCCCGCGCGACATGTACGTCGACATCCCCGGTTACGGCAGGAACAAGATCAACGCCGCGTACGCCTTCGGTGGCGCCCCGCTGATGGTCGCCACCCTGGAGCAACTGACCGACGTCCGGATGGACCACGTGGTGCTGGTCGACTTCGAGGGGTTCATCAAGCTGACCGACGACCTCGGCGGGGTGACGGTCAAGAACCGGGTCGCCTTCACCTCGCACGGGTACGACTACCCCAAGGGCAAGGTCACCATCGCCGGGGCCAAGGCGCTGTGGTTCGTTCGCGAGCGCCATTCGCTGCCCCGCGGCGACCTCGACCGGGCCCGTAACCAGCGCACCGTGATCAAGGCCATCGTCGCCAAGGGTCTGAGCGCCGAGGTGGTCGCCGATCCGGCGACGTTCACGAACTTCCTTGCCAACGTGGCCAAGCACGTCACCGTGGACAACAGCCTGAGTGACGACGACATCCGCAAGACTGCACTGTCGTTGCGGCTCGACGTCGATCACATCGTCTTGATGCAGGCACCGCTGGCCGGCTTCGGCACCGAGGGCGGCCAGAGCGTCGACCTGGTCGACCCGGCCAAGCTGGCCGACTTGTCCGAGGCGCTGAGGAACGACAAGCTGCGCGCCTACCTGAAGAAGTATCCCGAGGGCTGATGGAGTTCGTCCGTAGTCTGCGCCAGCTGTGGCGGCACCGGCTCTTCCGCCGCCTGCTCGCGGTCCGGGTCGCCACCCAGTCCGGCGACGGGGTGCTCCAGATCGCGCTGGCCTCATACGTGCTGTTCTCGCCCGAGCGTCAGCCCGACGCCGCGTCGATCGCCACCGTGCTCGCGATCACCCTGCTGCCGTTCTCCATTCTCGGTCCGTTCGTCGGGGTGGTGCTCGATCGCTGGTCGCGCCGCCAGGTGCTCGTCGTCGTCGACCTCAGTCGGGCGGTGCTGGCCGTCGGCCTGGCCGTCCTGGTCGCCACCGGGCTGCGTACGCCGGGGGTCGAGGTCGTCTTCTACGGGATCGTGCTCGTCCTGATGAGCCTGAACCGCTTCCTGCTGGCGGCGCTCTCGGCCTCGCTGCCGCACACCATCGATTCCGGCGAATACATGGTGGCCAACTCGGTCGTGCCCACCGTGGGTCCGGCCGGAGTGCTGATCGGCGCCGGGGTCGGCACCACCCTGCGCCTCGTACTCGGTCGCACGATGCCCGATTACACCGCGAACGCGTTCGTGTTCTGCCTGGCCGCGGTGGGCTTCGTGATCAGCGTGACCCTTGCCCTGCGGATCCCGCGGCACCAGCTCGGACCCGATGACGCCGAGCCCACCCGCGCCCGCGACATCGTCGCCGGGCTCGCGGAAGCGCTGGCCCACCTGCGCGAACGGCGTCCCGCCGGTCTCGGGCTGCTGACCATCGGCGCCCACCGGGTCACCTACGGCATCGTCACCGTGGCCACGATCCTGGTCTACCGCAACTACTTCCACACCCTCGAAGCCGTCGACGCCGCCATCGCCGACCTCGGGTTGCTCGTCGCCATCACCGGCGCCGGCTTCGTCTTCGCCGCGGTGGTCACCCCGCCGGTCACTGCGCGGATCGGCGTACGCCGCTGGCTCATCGTCTGCCTGCTCGGGTCCGCGGTGTTCCAGATCTTCCCGGGGGCGATCTACGCCAAGGTCCCGTTGATGATCGCGGCCTTCGTCCTGGGACTGCTCGCCCAGAACATCAAGATCTGCGTCGACACCCTGGTCCAGGCGCACGTCGACGACGAGGTCAAGGGCCGCGTCTTCATCCTCTACGACATGGTCTTCAACGTGGCCCTGGTCGCCGCCGCGGTGATCGGCGCGCTGATCCTCCCGGCGAACGGCAGGTCGGTCCCGGTGTTGATCGTGCTCGCCGTCCTCTATCTGGCCACCGCGGCCTGGTTCACCGTCGCCAGCCGCGGACTGAGCATGGACAAGGGCACCGAGTCGCTCAAAGCGGTGTGAGTGGGGGACGACCCCCCACACCCCGTGCTAGGCCGGTCGTCGTCGGCGCACCTCACGGTCGGATACGCCGACCAGCATCGGTGGCGACGAGGCGGCTACGCGAGGCCGGGGGGCCTCAACGCGCGGACCACCAGGCCAGCAGCGCCTCGCGGGCCTTCTCCTCACCCAGGGGGCCCTCCTCCATCCGGAGTTCGAGCAGGTACTTGTAGCCGTCACCGACCGCGCGACCAGGCGGGATGTTCAGGATCGCCATGATCTGGGTGCCGTCGAGATCGGGCCGGATCGAGTCGAGCTCTTCCTGCTCGGCCAGCACCTCGATCCGGTGCTCGAGGTCGTCGTAGGCGGTGCGCAACCGGGCCGCGCGGGCCTGGTTGCGGGTGGTGCAGTCGGCCCGGGTCAGGATGTGCAACCGCTCGAGCTGGTCACCGGCGTCGCGGACATAGCGTCGGACCGCGGAGTCGGTCCAGCCCCCCTCGGAGCCGGCCCGGTCGCTGTAGCCGTGGAACCGCAGGTGCAGATAGACCAGCTCGGCCACGGCCTTGACCACGTCGTTGTTGAACCGGAGCGCGGTCAGCCGCTTGCGGACCAGCTTGGCCCCGACCACGTCGTGGTGGTGGAAGGAGACCTTGCCGCCCTGCTCGAAGCGTCGGGTCGCCGGCTTGCCGATGTCGTGCAGCAGCGCGGCCAGCCGGCTGACCAGATCGGGGCGCTGCTCGAGCCGCACCTCGAGATCGATGGCCTGCTCGAGCACGGTCAGGCTGTGTTGATAGACGTCCTTGTGCCGATGGTGCTCGTCGGGTTCGAGCCGCAGCGCCGGCAACTCCGGCAGCACCCGAGCGGCCAGACCGGTCTGCACCAGCAGGTCGAGCCCGGGCCGCGGCCGGTCGGCGAGCAGCAGCTTGATCAGCTCGTCGCGGACCCGTTCGGCCGAGATGATCGAGATCCGGTCGACCATGCCGGTCATCGCCTCGACCACCTCGGGGTCGAGGGTGAAACCGAGCTGCGCGCTGAAGCGGGCCGCCCGCATCATCCGCAGCGGGTCGTCGCTGAACGAGAGTTCGGGCGCGGCCGGGGTCCGGATCCGCCGGGCGGCCAGATCGGCGAGACCGCCGTGCGGATCGACAAAACGCTTGTCCGGCACCGAGACCGCCATCGCGTTGACCGTGAAGTCGCGGCGGAGCAGATCCCCTTCGAGGGTGTCGCCGAAGGCGACCACGGGCTTGCGGCTGTCGGCGTCGTAGGCGTCGGAGCGGAAGGTGGTGACCTCGATGATCCAGTCGGTGCCACCCTCGACGACCTTGCCGCCGACGGTGCCGTACTCCTTGCCGATGGTCCAGACGGCCCGGGTGAACGTCCGTAGCAGCGCCTCGATGTCGTCCGGACGGGCCGAGGTGGTGAAGTCGAGATCGTGCTGCAGCCGCCCGAGCAGCGCGTCGCGGACGCTCCCGCCGACCAGATAGAGCTCGTGGCCGGCGTCGCGGAACAACTCGCCCAGCCGGTCGGCGACCGGGGCGATGCGGAGCAGTTCGGCCACGGCCGCCAGTTGGGCGGTGTTCAGCCGGGATTCAGACACGCTGGCCCACTTTAGGCGATCTGGCGACCTCCCGACGCTTCGTGCCGCCCGGCAGTCACCAGCCTCCCCCACTAGGATGACCCGGTGATGAGCCGGCGGACAGCGACGCTGTTCCGCGTCCTCGTCGCCGCGCTGGCCCTGCTGGCCGCGTACGCGGGGCTGAGTGTCGTCGTCCCCACCGCCTCGGCCGAGGAGCCGCTCCGACTGGTCGACATCACGCTGACCCGGATCACCCCGTCGCTGCCGACCCGCGACCAGACGATCACCCTGCGCGGGCGGGTCACCAACATCACCGACCGGCCCCTCGATCGACCGCGGCTCTACTTCTGGCGTAACCAGGCCCCGATCACCAGCCAGGAGGGCGTCGACCAGGCCCTCGAGTCCGAGGCCAACAACCCGCTCGGCAAACGGCTGCTCGACGAGACCGCTCAGGACCTCACCACCGACAAGAACCCGGTGCTCGAGCCGGGGAAGTCGGCCGGCTTCCGGATCACCGTCCCGGTCGCCGCGCTCGAGCTCCCGCCCACCGACGGGGTCTATCTGATGGGCGTCCACGTTCTGGTGCCGACCAGCAACTTCGCGATCGGCCGCGCCCGGCTTTTCGTCCCGGTCGTCGACCAGACGGCCACGACGATGGCCCCGCTGCGGATGACGTCCCTGGTGCTGTTCACCAGCCGACCGTCGCTGATCATGCGTAACGTTTTCGCCGACGAGCATCTGGCCAAGGAGGTCGGCTCCGGCGGCCGGCTGACCGCGCTGCTCGAGGCGGCCGCCACCGCGGGTTCGAGCTTCGCGGTCGATCCGGCCCTGGTCGAGGAACTCGGGGCGATGGCCGACGGCTACCAGGTGCGAAACGGGGACGGGAGCACGGTGGCCGGCGTCGGTCAGAGCGACGCCGCGCGCTGGCTCGACGACTTCGACGACCTGCTCGCCGACGGAGACGGCTTCCGGCTGCCGTACGCCAGCCCCGACCTCGCCGCCCTGACCCACGACCAACAGCTCGACGCCGTACGCGCCTCGACCGCGGCCGGAAAACTCGTCGAGGACACCCGCGAGCTGCCGCTGCTCGCCTTCCCGGCCGCCGGCGCCGCGGATCTGGAGACCGTCCAGACCGCGGCCTCGCTCGACCCCGAGGCGATCCTGCTCGCCGACAGCAGCGCGGCCGGGAACGGTCCGCTGCTGGAAGGGCCACCGCTCGACGGCGCGGCCGGACCGCCGATCATCAGCTACTCGGCCGCCGAGGCACGGACCGGCGGCGGACCGGGCCCCGATCCCCGCAACACCGCGGCCCAGGTCCAACAGCGGTTCCTGGCCGAGACCTGGATCCAGGCGACCACTCAGAGCGACGAGTCGGTGCACGGCCGGGTCCGGGTGATCAGCACCGCGGCGCAGGCCCGCGGCGACGATTCGACGAGCGAAGCGCCGTGGCTGCGGGCCACCACGTTGTCTGACCTGCTGAAGACCAAGCCCCGCGCGTGGGACCAGCGCTACCGCTACGCCACGGCCGCCCGCACCGCTGAGCTCACCTTCGGCCAGCTCGACCGGCTGCGCCGACTCACCGCGGGCTACCAGAGCTACGCCGAGATGCTGGTCGACGGCAGCGCGATCCGGACCCGGGCGGATTCCGCGATCGCCCGGGCGGCCAGCGCGGGCTGGCGCAAGCACGACCGCTCGCGTCAGCGCTTCCTCGATCCCCAGCAGGCGGCCCTCGACGCCGCGGTGCTGACCAACATCAGGATCAGCAGCAGCGCGCGGGTGCAGACCGTCGGCCGCCAGGTCGCGTTCCCGATCACCGTGGTCAACAACCTCGAACCCGACCAGGACAGCCCGGACGCCAGCGCGGTCGCGCTCACGCTCGTCTTCACCTCCGACAACAGCCAGCGCCTGTCGATCAAGAGCATCGATCTCGATCCGATCCGCGCGCAGGACAGCGCCACCGAGGCGGTCCAGGTGGTCGCGAAGGCCAACGGCACCGTCCCGGTCGTCGCCCAGCTGACGACCAGGTCCGGCCGCAAGATCGGTCGCCCGGTCACCGTCGACGTCGACGTCACCCAGAACGGCACCACGGGCTGGGCGATCGCGATCGGTTCGGGGATCGTGCTGGCGGGGACCACCACCCTGCGGATCCGGACCGTCCAGCGGGCCAAGGCCAAGGAGGCTTCCGGCGGCGAATCCGCCCTCACCTCCGCCGCTCCGGTCGACGATGCCGGTCACACCGACGACACCAGCTCTGGGGGAGTGCGCGATGTCTGACCGGACCGACCCGCCGAACACGGCCGGGTCCCCGTCCACGGGTTCCACCGCCACCGGTTCTATCGCCACCGGTCCCACCGCCACCGGTCCCACCGCCGCGGGCCCGAACGAGGCCGAGCTCGACACGGTCACCCGCCCTGCGCCCGGCCGGGATCACGGACGGATGTCACGGCTGATCTCCGCCGGCGCCGTGATGGCCGCCGGGACCGCGTTGTCGCGGGTGATGGGCTTCTTCCGCCTGGTCCTGCTGGCCTACCTGTTCGGCAACGGCACCCGGCAGGCCGAGATGTTCACCATCGCCAACCAGCTCCCCAACAGCATGTACATCCTGCTGGCCGGCGGCGTCCTCAACACGGTGCTGGTCCCGCAACTGGTCCGCGCGATCAGGACCGACGCCGACCAGGGCGAGGCGTACACCAACCGGATCATGACCCTCGGTCTGATCGCCCTCGGCTCGATCACGGTGCTGCTGACCGCGCTGGTCCCGGCGATCATCCATCTCTACTCGGCCGGCAGTTGGCGCGAGCCGGCGTTGTCGGCGCAGTACCAGTCGATGGTCATGCTCGGCTTCTACTGCATGCCGCAGGTCTTCTTCTACGGCGTGCACGTCCTCGCCGGGCAGGTGCTCAACGCCCGGGACAAGTTCGGGCCGATGATGTGGGCCCCGATCGCCAACAACGTCATCTCGATCCTGGTGCTGACCTTGTTCCTGATCGTCTTCGGCCACGACGACAACACCGGCCGCGCGTTCACCAGCGGTGAGGAGCTCCTCCTCGGTCTCGGCGCCACCGTCGGGATCGCCGCCCAGGCCGCGGTCCTGGTGCCGTTCCTCAAGCGGGTCGGCTACCGGTTCCGGCCGCGGTTCGACTTCCGCCACACCGGGCTCGGCAAGACCGTGCACCTGGCCAAGTGGACCCTCGGCTTCGTCCTGGTCACCCAGATCGCCCTGGTCGTGGTCACCCGGCTGGCCAGCGGCGCGACCGTCGGCGGCGCCGGTGCCGGCATCACCGCCTACACCTACGCGTACGCGGTCTGGATCCTGCCCCACTCGCTGATCACCGTGTCGCTGGCCACGGCCATGCTGCCGTCGGCCTCGCGGCACGCCGCCGAGGGCAACCATGCCGAGGTCGCCGCCGAGACCATGCGCACCATCCGGCTGGCGGTGACCGCGCTGCTGCCGGCGGCCGTGGCCTTCCTCGTCCTCGGCGTGCCCATCGCGCAATTGCTCTTCGGGTTCGGCGAGGGTGCCGACGACGCGGTCTACACCGGTAGCGCGTTGATGGCTCTCGCCGTCGGCCTGGTCCCGTTCACGGTGCAGTACATCTGTCTGCGCGCCTTCTACGCGCTCGAGGACACCCGCTCGACCTTCTTCCTGCAGTGCCTGATCGCCGCGGCCAACGTGGCCATCGGCATCGTCGCCGTGCTGACCTTCGATGACCCGGCCCTGGTCGCGACCGGCCTCGGACTGGCCTATTCGCTGGCGTACGCGATCGGCGTCCTCGTCTCCTTCCAACGGCTCAAGAAACACCTGCCCGACCTGCACGGCGACTCACTCGTGCGGCACTGCATCCGGCTGATCCTGGCCGTGACCCCCGCCGGCGTCGTCGCCTGGCTGGTGGTGTGGCTGTTCACCGGCCTGTCCGACTCGCGCCTGGTGCTGGCCGTCGGCCTGGTGCTCGCTGCGGTGGCCGCCCTGCTGCTGTTCCTGATCGTGGCGCGGATGCTCCGGGTCCGCGAGGTCAGCGAGATCCTCGCCGTCGTCCGCCGTCGTCGCTCGGGAACGAGCGGGCCACAGCAAAGCGACGAAGAGGTGACGATCGGCGATTCGAGGTCGGGGAACGGGACCGCCCGTGGCACGATCGAAACCGAACCTGTGGTCGAACCGGACCCCCAACTCCCGGTTGGTCCGCAAGAACCGACCGAAGCATCACCAGAACTACCGACAGAAGACGCAGAAGGCATGGCACAGGCCGCACTCACCCGTACGGGCGACGATCGGACTGCGGGGGCAGCCGACGACGGACCCGACACCGAGCCGATGGAGCGCATCGCGCCCCGAGCCGCCAGCCTGCCCGCCGGCACCGTCCTCGCCTCGCGTTACCGGCTCGAGGAACTGATCGCCGAATCGGTGCCCACCGTCACCTGGCGGGCCACCGATCTCGTGCTGTCGCGTTCGGTGCTGGTCCACCTGCTCGCCCCCGACGCCGACAATGAGGCCACACTGCTGAGCGCGGCCCGCAAGGCCTCGGTCGCCACCGATTCGCGCTTCCTGCGCGTCCTCGACGCCGTGCACAGCACCGATCCCGGTCTGGGGTCCTACATCGTCTGCGAGTACGCGACCGGTCAGTCGCTCGAGATGGTCCTCAGTCACGGCAGCCTCTCCGGGCTCGAGGCGGCCTGGGTGGTTCGCGAGGTCGCCGATGCGCTCGCCGGCGTGCACGCCGTCGGGTTGCACCACCAGCGGATCAACCCGGACACGGTGATCATCACCCCGACCGGCAACATCAAGATCGTCGGCCTGCTCATCGAGTCCTCGCTCCGGCCGGCCCGGGCCGGAGTCGTGCACGGCGCCGACAGTCCCGAGATGGTCGACGTCACCGACCTGGGCCGGCTCCTCTACGCCGCGCTGGTCTGCCGGTGGCCGGGTGGCCCGGGCTTCGGACTGCCCGATGCGCCCGTGGTCGGACGGCACTGGATGACGCCGCGGCAGGTCAAGGCCGGGGTGTCCCCGTCGCTGGACAACGTCTGCGACCAGATCCTCGGCGATCCGCCCCGGCACCGGATGCCCCGGCTGACCAGCGCCGGAGCCGTGGTGACCGCGCTGACCAAGGTGCTCGGACCGGCCGACGCGTCGGGTGACCTCGAACGCCGACTCCGCCAGCCCGTCCCCCGGATCGGGGCCAAGCCCGGCGACCCGGTCCCGGTCTCGGCGTTGCTCGACCAGCCGCCCTCGCTGATCACCCGGCCCGCCTCCCCGACCCCAGCGAGCCGTCCGGCGGCGCAGGCCGACCCGCCCCCGGTGGGGGCACGCACCGGGCAGACCACGCTCACCCGACCGGTCCGCCCGGTCGACACGTCGAAGAGTCGGCGGTGGATCGGCGTGCTGCTGATCCTCACGGTCCTCCTCGTCACCGCCGGCGTCATCTCGGCCGTCGCCCTGATGGGCCGGGTGGCACCCCAGGGCCGGGCGATCGTCGACCCGCCGGCCAGCACCGAGCCGTCACCGACCCCGTCCGCGCCGCTCAGCCTGACCATCGTGGGTGCCCGCGACTTCGACCCCGAGGCCGACCCGCCGAGCGAGAACCCCGGCGAGGTGGGGCTCGCGTACGACGGCGATCCGAAGACCCGCTGGCGCACCGTGAGCTATTTCAGCGCCGATCTCGGCAACCTCAAGCGTGGGGTCGGCCTGGTCGTCGACCTCGGCAGCCCGCAACCCGTACGCGGGGTCGAGGTCGCCCTGAGCGGCCGCGGCACCGACGTCGAGCTGCGGATCCCGAAGACCAATCCGACCGGGATCACCAGCCCGCCGATGCGCTCGGACCGCCAGTGGCGACGGGTGGCCACCGACAACAACGCCCGGGCCAACGCCACGCTGACGCCGAAGAGCGCCGCCACCACCCGGTTCGTCCTGGTCTATCTGACGTCGCTGCCCGAGGAGGGTGACGGCTTCCGCGGCGGGATCTATGAGATCTCCGTGCGTCGGTGAGTGCTGGGCCCGAGCTCGAGCCCGACTCCCCGAGTGATCTCGAGTTGCTGCACGCCCACCTGGCCGGTGACCGGGACGCCTTCGCGGCGCTGATCACCCGTCACCGTGACCGGCTGTGGGGTCTGGCCATGAGGCTGATGCGCAATCCGGACGACGCCGCCGACGCCCTGCAGGATGCCTACATCGCGGCCTTCCGCGGCGCGGCCGGTTTTCGCGCCGAGGCGCAGCTGACCACCTGGCTGCACCGGGTGGTGGTCAACGCCTGCCTTGACCGACTGCGGGCGATGAAACGCCGGGCCACCGACGCGCTGCCCGACGACCTCGACCGGACCACTCTGGTCGGCACCGGCTCGGTGGCCGCCGCCGACGAACGCCTGCTGGTGGCCGAGCAGCGGAGCCGGGTGATGACCGCGATGGATCAGATCAGCCCCGACCAGCGGGCTGCCCTGGTGCTGGTCGACATGGAGGGCTACGGGGTGGACGAGGCGGCGGCCATCCTGGGCTGTGCCCCCGGTACGGTGAAGAGCCGCTGCGCGCGCGGCCGCGGCCGTCTGGTTCCGTTGCTGGCCGACCTCCGCAGACCGGCCGACGACCCGTGAACCGAACCCGACGCGATGAATACTGGGCTCATCGTCGCCCGCCCGCCCCCGCCCCCGGTGATCCCGAGGTGTTTCCTCGGCCCGTGGCGGACGACATCCGGAACGAGAAGGAGGTGATGAGGTGAGCGAGGCACATCCGTCGCCGGACGACCTGGCCGAAGCCGCGGCAGGGCTGCTGGACGATGAGCGGGCCGGGTCGGTCGAAGACCATCTCCTCGCCTGCGCCGATTGCCGCGCGTTCGCCACGGCGTTCACCGAGATCACCTTGATGTTGGCCAGCGAGCCGTCACCGCCGATGCCCGAGGCCGTCAGCGCCCGGCTGTCCGCCGTGCTGACCACCGAGTCGGCACACCGGGCCGCGAGCGGACGACCGCTCCGCCCCAGCCTCGGACGCTTCGGAGCCGACCTGCCGCGACCGGCGCGGACCCGTCGACTGCTGCCCTCGCTGCTGGTCGCCGCCGCGGCCGCGGGCGCCCTCGGATTCGGTGGGTACGTGGTCAGCGCTCGGGCCGGGCTCAACGAGCCGCCCAGGGTGTCCGCCATCAGCAGCACCCAGCTCGGTCCCGACGCCCGTGCACTGCGCCAGGTCACCGACCTCGACCCGCACCGCTTCTCGCGCGCCTGGAACTGCGCCCGGTCGCTGGTCCCGGGTCGGATCACCGGACTGGCCTCGGCGGTGGTCGACGGCACCCCGGCCCTCCTGGTCTACAGCCGTAAGAACCACCGCACGCAGGTCACCGTGGTCACCGGCTGCGGCGGTGTCGATCCCTCGGCCGGACCCTCCGCGCAACTGGGTCGGTAACCGCGTACGCGCCGACCGGCCCCGGAATACCGAGACCGGGGAGATGGTTGGTGCGGGGGTAGGGTTACCCGACCGGTTTCGGAGATTGGCAGTGAAGATCTGTATGAGCAACGACAACGTGCGTGACGTCATCATCGTGGGCAGCGGCCCGGCGGGCTACACCGCCGCGACGTACGCGGCCCGGGCCGACCTGAAGCCCCTGGTCTTCGAAGGCGCCATCACCGCGGGCGGTGCGTTGATGAACACCACCGAGGTCGAGAACTTCCCCGGTTTCCCCGAGGGCATCCAGGGTCCCGAGCTGATGGACGCGATGCGCGGACAGGCCGAGAAGTTCGGCGCCGAGTTGCGGACCCAGGACGTCACCGCGATGGACCTGACCGGCGAGATCAAGACCGTGACCGACGACGAGGGCAACACCTTCGCCGCGCGCGCGGTCATCCTGGCGATGGGTTCGGGCTACCGCAAGCTGGGCCTGCCCGACGAGGAGCGGCTGTCCGGTCACGGGGTGTCGTGGTGTGCCACCTGTGACGGTTTCTTCTTCCGCGACAAGGACATCGCGGTCGTCGGTGGCGGTGACTCGGCGGTCGAGGAGGCCACCTTCCTGACCCGGTTCGCCCGGTCGGTGACGCTGGTCCACCGTCGGGACCACCTGCGGGCCAGCAAGATCATGATCGCTCGGGCCGAGAAGGACCCCAAGCTCCACTTCGCCTGGAATTCCGCCATCGAGGAGATCCACGGCGAGAAGTCGCTGACCGGGGTGACGGTGACCGACACGGTGACCGGGGAGAAGCGCGAGCTGGCGATCTCCGGGCTGTTCATCGCCATCGGCCACGACCCCCGCTCCGAGCTGGTCCACGACCAGGTGCAGCTCGACGGCGCCGGCTATGTGCTGACCGACGGTCGTTCGACCCGCACCAACCTGCCCGGCGTCTTCGCCTGCGGTGACCTCGTCGACCACACCTACCGGCAGGCCATCACGGCCGCCGGCTCGGGCTGTGCCGCGGCGCTGGACGCTGAGCGCTACCTCGCTGATCTCGACGATCTCGAGTCGGTCGGTGCCAGCGGAGGCGCTCTGGCTGCGGCCGACCACGCGCTGCTCACCGGCGCACTCCACTGATCCAGTTTCTTCGAGCAAAGGACAACAGCATGGGCGCAGTATCCGAAGTGACCGATTCGACCTTCGACGACGTCGTTCTCAAGTCGGCCAAGCCGGTCGTGGTGGACTTCTGGGCCGACTGGTGCGGGCCGTGCAAGCAGGTCGCCCCGATCATCGAGGAGTTGGCCCAAGCGCACGGTGACCAGGTGACCTTCGTCAAGATGGACACCAACACCAACCCGATCACCCCGGCCAACAACCACGTGCTCGGCCTGCCGACCATCCAGGTCTACGTCGGCGGCGAGCTGGTCAAGGCGTTCAAGGGCGCGAAGACGAAGTCCACCCTGCTGAAGGCGATCGAAGAGTACCTCTGAGCTGACCGCCCCACCCGCCGCGCACGCGCCGGGTGGGGCTCAGAAGAAATCGGTGCAGAACGGCGCCCGCGCGCTGGTGAACGCGGCGGTCACCGCTGCGACCGATCCCGACGTGCGTTCCTCGATCCATCCGGCGGCCTGCAGCGCACTGAGCGCACCGCTGCCGAGATAGCTGGACCCGAGGTCGCTGACATCCAGGCTCAGGTCGGGTTTGCGCCGGCTCCGGGTCACCTCCGCGCCGTCCGGACCGGCCTGCAGCCGGATCGCGCCGTCGTTGTCCGGCAGGAGGGCATCGCGTACGCCGATCACCACATCGAGATCGGCCGCGTAGAGCCGCGCCTCGAGCGCCGACTTGACGTCGATCAGTCGCAGGTAGGTGCCGTCGGACACCTCGGTCCTGATCAGCCGCGGATCGGCGACCAGATAGCGCAGCGGATCGTCGGTCGGCGCGTCCAGCGTGAACTTCCGGACCAGATCGAGGTCGAGGAAGAACCGACAGAGCGCGGCGTACGCGGCAGGGTCGGCGGCGTCGATCTCGACCACTTGGACCTCGGCCCCGGTCGACGGTCCACCGTCCTTGATCCGGAACGCCAGGTAACCGTCCGGTTGGCCGGATCGGCCGAAGTGCAGCGCGAACCGCAGTGCCGTGGCCCCGTTCCGCCAGGTGGTCGGGTCGTGCCAGCGCACGCCCCACCAGGCTTCCGAGCGGTCGAGCGCGCCGACCCGATCGGACAGCCAGCCGCGTCGCAGCTCCACGATGGCCGGGAGCGCTTCCTCGCGAGCCACCTCGCCGACCGATCCGTCACCGAGATCGACCCCGGGCCGAAAGGCGAGACCGGTCGTGGGCCCGCTGAGCAGATGCCGTGCGGTGGCCGGGCCGTAACCGAACCGTCCGTAGATCGAGGATTCCGAGGCCCACAGCAGGGCCACCGGCTCGATGCCCCGCTCGACGATGTCGTCGAACTGTTGCTTCATCATCGCCCGGAGCAAGCCGCGCCGCCGGTACGACGGCTGGACGGTCACGAAGGTGACCGCCGCCGTCGGCAACGCGCCCCCCGGGACGGTCATCACCCGGCTGTAGATCGAGCAGGTGGAGATCCACCGACCGTCGACCGCGTACCCGAACGAGCGCCCCGGTTCGACCACCGCGCGATTGGCCGCCCACGGCTCGGCTTCGTAATCGGCGTGGAACCCGCGCAGGGTGACGTCGAGGAAGTCGTCGAGGTCGTCGGCTCCGACCCGGCGCAGCGCCGGCGTGGCCAGATGCGGCGCGGTGGTCGGCACGGGGCGATCAGTCCTGCGGCAGGTGCGGGCTGAGCAGCGGCAGGTCGGCCGGGCCCAGCCGGTCGCCCGAGGTGTTGGCCTGGTGCCAGTGCGGGTAGAGCAGCGGCGTGGCGCTGACCGCGTCGAGCCGGCCGATCTGCTCGGTGGACAGGGTGAGCTCGGCGGCGGCCAGGTTGTCGCGCAACTGATCGGTGGTCCGGGCGCCGACCACCAGCGTCGTGACGGCCGGCTTGGCCAGCGTGTACGCGAGCGCGACCTGCGCGGCCGACACCCCGTGCTCCTCACCGATCGCGACGAGCGTCTCGATGGTGTCGTAGAGCCGGTCCTCGTCGTGTACGGGCGGCTCGCTCCACTCGGTCAGGTGCCGGCTGCCGGCCGGGGCCTCGACCCCTCGGCGGTACTTGCCGGACAGCAGACCGCCGGCGATCGGGCTCCACACCATGATGCCGAGTCCCTGGTCGATGGCCACCGGGACCAGCTCGGACTCGGCGTCGCGGGCCTGCAGCGAGTAGTAGATCTGCATGCTGGCGAACCTCTCGAACCCGCGTACGTCGGAGGTCCACAGCGCCTTCATCAGCTGCCAACCGGCGTAGTTGGAGCAGCCGATGTAGCGCACCAGGCCCCTGCTGACCAGGCTGTCGAGCGCGCTGAGGGTCTCCTCGAGCGGGGTCTGACCGTCCCACTCGTGCACCTGGTAGAGGTCGATGTAGTCGGTGTTCAGTCGCCGCAGGCTTGCCTCGGCCGCCCGGATGATGTGGTGCCGCGACAGACCGGCGTCGTTGGGGCCGTCGCCCATCGGCATCCGTGCCTTGGTGGCGATCAGCACCTCGTCGCGGCTGTCGCCGAGGGCCTCACCGAGGATCTGCTCGGACAGCCCGGCGGAGTAGACGTCCGCGGTGTCGATCAGGTTGACCCCGGCGTCGCGCGCGATCGCGATCTGCTCACGGGCGCTCGCGACATCGAGGTTGCCGACCGGGGCGGCCCAGCCGGTCCCGCCGAATCCCATGGTGCCCAGCGTGATGGTCGAAACTCGGAGGCCGGAGCGGCCCAGTTGGCGATAGTCCATGAGACCCGACCCTAATCGGCGCCTCCCACCGCTGGGCCCCCGGGCCGGGTCAGACGTCGGCGAAACCGGCGAAGTCCTCCGGGGTGTAGTCGCGGTGTTCGACCAGCACCATCCAGTTGCCGGAGTTGTCGCGGATCAGCGCCTCGACGCCGTACGGGCGGTCGCTCGGCTCCTGGAGGAACTCGACCCCCTTGGCCTTGAGTTCGGCGCAGGTCTGGCGGCAGTCGTCGACCGAGAGCCCGATGCCGGGGAGCCCACCGGAGGCCTGGGCGCGCTTCATCTCCGCGATCAGGTCGTCCGACAGTGGCTTGCTCGGCGTGGTCAGGTGGACGAACAGCTCGGGCTGGCTGGGGTGGCCCACGGTGCACCAGCGGAAGTCCTCCGCCAGCTGCAGATCCTCGCGCAGCTCGAAACCGAGGATGTCGGTGTAGAAGGCCAGGGCGGTGTCGATGTCGGTGACCCAGACGCTGACCAGGGAGATGTTGGTGATCATGGCCTTGAGCCTAGGAAGACCCGGTGCCTCGGCGCTTCTCCTCGTTTGCGGTGTCTGGAGGCCTGGTCTCGGCGAGCCCCCACATGAAGACGAAACAGCCCGGGATCCGTGGCGCCCCGCTCTGCGCGTACCGGGCCTGGAACGCACTCGGCGTCTCCCCCACGATCTCGGCGAACCGGCTGCTGAATGAGCCCAGGCTGGAGAAGCCGACCAGGTGGCAGACCTCGGTGACGGTCAGGTTGCTGGTCCGCAGCAGGTCCTGGGCCCGCTCGATCCGCCGCCGCGAGAGGTAGGCGGACGGTGTCACCCCGTAGGTCCGGGTGAACAAGCGGTGGAAGTGCCAGCGACTGATCGTAGCCACGGCCGCCAGCTGTTCGAGGGTCAGCGGCTCGGCGAAGTTCCGATCGGCATGGTCGCGCGCCCGACGCAGGTGGACCAGCAGGTCGTCGTGAGCGCGGCCCGGCGGATCGGACACGGCCGGCGTCAGTGGGTGTCGATCGGACTGCCGAGCTCGACGGTGCGGCTGACCGTGCAGAGCCGGTCGTGCGACTTGGTGATGGCGACCGGAAGGACCGCACGCGCCGCGTCGCCGGCCTCGCCTTCGGGGAAGGTCACGTCGAACACCACCTCGATGCCGGTCAGATGGTTGCCGCTGCTGTCGCGCACCTTGTCCGCGCGGGCCGAGACCGTGAACGTCTCCGGCTCCGACCGCTTGGCCACGATCGAGTCGACGTCCATCCCGGTGCACCCGGCGATGGCCACCAGCAGCAGCTCGACCGGGGTGAAGTCGTCGTCCTGACCGCTGCCAATGGCGAGCGTGCCACCCCGGCTGTTGGTCGCGGTGAAACGGAGGAGTCCGTCGCGGACCAGCTCGACCCGACGCTCGTCGCTCATCCGAGGGTGCCTCCGCCCGGTGTCCGCGCGTCCGGGCCCATCTCAGGCAGCTCCATGGGGAGCAATGGCCGTCTGGGCACGCCACTGCGTCGGCCAGTCGCCCGGCCGGGTCACGGGTGCTGCGCCATGGGTTCGGACGCTTCCCGGCGTGCGTACGTCGCTGGTTCCGGCGCCGTCGGCTGGCCGACGAGGCCGCTCAACCGACTCCAGGCGGCACTCAGACTCGGCTTCCACCGCAGCGTGGTGTGCAGCTCCATCCGCAGCCGCGGGCGCACCGGATGCGGCCGGACGACCCGGAAGCCGACCTTCTCCAAGAACGCGACCGGCAACAGGGCGGAGGCGCCGTACCCGCCGTCGGCTTCGAGCAGGCTCACGTCGCGACGGACCAGCAGGGCTGCGGTGGACTGGATCAGGTGCCGTCCGACACCCTGGCCGCGGTGGGACTCACTCACCACGATCGCGGTCAGCTCCGCGATATCACCTTCGGCGTCCACGGTCAGCCAGCCGAAGGGCGCATCCTCGGGGCCCGCGACCATTCCGCAGACCCCCCAGTGCGACTGGACGGCCTGCGGCCATCCGGGCCGGTGCGCCCGAGCGGCACAGGCGGGCGGCATCGTGGCGATGTCGGCGGCGGTCATCGCCCGCACCCTGCGGCCGGACACGTCTTATTTCCGCAGCCGGTGCGTGATGGCGCGTTCCGCCCACTGGGGGTCCGGCCGCTGGCCAGGAACGTCGTCCTCGCTCGTCGACGGAGAAGCGTGGTCGGCTCGATCGTCCTCAGCTCCTCGGCGCCGGATCCGGGGTTTCGCGAGGCCGGCCAGGAAACCCACTGCCAGCCCCAGGACGACGCCAAGAAGAAGCCACGCCGACCAGCGCACCGGTCGGCTGACCACCACCCGAGAGACCCCGCTCCGCGCCATGTCGCCATCGTAACCGCGTACCCGACGCACCGCAGGAGCCCACGTGAGGCGGGGTGGACGTGGGCTGGCGCAGCTGGAGCGGCAAACAGTGGCAGGCTTAGCGCATGAATGGTGAGCCGCCACTTCCGACCGGGCTCACGCGGACGCGTGACACCCGACTCGACAACTACGTCGACCGGTACGCCGCCCGTACCCACGGGATGACGGCATCGGCCATCCGCGCTCTGTTCTCCGTCGCCAACCGACCCGAAGTCGTCTCGTTGGCCGGCGGGATGCCCAACATCGCCGATCTGCCGCTCGACGTCGTCGGCGCCTCGCTGAGCCAGCTGGTGCTGCGCAACGGCCAGCAGGCCATGCAGTACGGCTCTGGCCAGGGCGAACCCGCGATCCGCGAAGCCATCTGCGAGGTGATGAAGCTCGAGGGCATCACCGCCCACCCCGACGACGTCACCGTGACCGTCGGGTCGCAACAGGCGCTCGACCTGGTGACCCGGATCTTCTGCGATCCCGGCGACGTGGTGCTCTGCGAGGCGCCGAGCTACGTCGGCGCGCTGGGGGTCTTCCGCTCGTACCAGTGCGAGGTGGTCCACGTCGCCATGGACGAGCACGGTCTCAGTCCGGCGGCGCTGGCCGAGGCCATCGAGGCCGTGCACCGGGCCGGGAAGCGGGTCAAGTTCCTCTACACGATCCCGAACTTCCAGAACCCGGCCGGCATCACTCAGCCGGTCGAGCGGCGACGGGCGATCCTCGACGTCGTCGAGAAGCACGACCTCCTGATCATCGAGGACAATCCGTACGGGCTGCTCGGCTTCGACGCCGAGCCGCTGCCCGCGCTGCGCTCGATGAACGACGAGCACGTGGTCTACCTCGGCTCCTTCTCCAAGACCTTCGCCCCGGGCTTTCGGATCGGCTGGGTGCTGGCACCGCACGCCGTCCGCGAGAAGCTGGTGCTGGCCCAGGAGTCGGCCACCCTGTGTCCGCCGGTGTTCTCGCAGTTCGCGGTGGCCGCGTACCTGCACGACCACGACTGGCGCGGTCAGATCAAGATCTTCCGCGAGATGTACCGCGAGCGCCGCGACGCCATGATCGCCGGCCTGACCGAGCACATGCCGGCGGGGACCACCTGGACGGTCCCGGCCGGGGGGTTCTTCGTCTGGGTGACGTTGCCGCCGGGGATCGACTCGCAAGCGATGCTGCCGCGCGCGGTGACCGCCCGGGTCGCGTATGTGCCCGGCACCGCTTTCTACGCCGACGGGTTCGGCAGCCGCCACATGCGGCTGTCCTACTGCTATCCGACTCCGCAACGGATCATCGAAGGCACCCGCCGACTCGGTGAGGTCCTGCAGTACGAGGCCGGGGTGATGGCAACCTTCGGCACGGCGAGTGGCGGGGAGTTGCGCGCACTGCGGCCGTACGAGGCGCCCGGCGCCAACCAGACCTGATGGTCGAAGCGAAAGGATCCACGGTGACCGAGCTACCGACCGTCGTCGTTCTGGCCGGCGGACTGTCCCACGAACGGGACGTCTCGCTGCGCTCGGGACGCCGGGTCAGCCAGGCGTTGCGCTCGCGCGGCCTGGAGGTCGTCGAGGCCGACGTCGACTCCGCCCTGCTCCCACGACTGACCGAGCTGGGCAGCCCGGTCGTCTTCCCGGTGCTCCACGGCGAGGCCGGGGAGGACGGTGCGCTCCGCGAGGTGCTGGCCCTGCTCGGTGTGCCTTTCGTCGGGTCGATCGGATCGGCCTGCCGGGTGGCCTTCGACAAGTCGATCTCGACCACGGTGATCGCTGAGGCCGAGCTGCGTACGCCACGCCAGGTCGCGTTGCCGCACGAGATCTTCCGCGAGTTGGGCGCTCAGTCGCTGGTGGCGGCGCTGGGTGAGCAGATCGGCTTCCCGATGATGGTGAAACCGTCCCGCTCCGGGTCGGCCCTGGGCTGCCGCAGGGTGAACCACGCCTCGGAGCTGCCGTCGGCCATGGTCGGGGCGTACGCCTACGGTCCGGTCGCGGTCATCGAGGAGTTCATCGAGGGCACCGAGGTGACCGTGGCGGTCGTCGACCGCGGCACCGGTCCCGAGGCCCTTCCCATCGTCGAGATTCGTCCCGACTCCGGGGTCTACGACTACACCGCCCGCTACACCGCCGGCGCGACGCGGTTCCTCTGCCCGGCCGAGCTCGAGGAGACGACCCGGCAACGGTGCGCCGACCTCGCGCTGCAGGTGCACGACGTGCTCGGGCTACGCGACCTCTCGCGTACCGACATCATCATCACTCCCGACGGTGAGCCGGTTTTCCTCGAGGTCAACGTGTCGCCGGGGATGACCGAGACCTCCGCGGTGCCGTTGGCCATCGAGGCCGCCGGCTGGAGCCTGGGCAAGATGTGCGCCGACCTGGTCCGGACGGCCGCGGCCCGCTCGAACGCCACCCAGCCCGGCGCGACCCAGCCCGACGTCCCCAGCCCGACGACGTGACCCAGCCCGACGTCATTGCGGCGGGCTGAGGTCCGCGTACGCCGTGCCCGTTCGACTCCAGCAGTCTTTGATCCTGCTCCTCGCCGTGGTGCTGGCGACGGCGATGGTGTGGCTGGGCTTCTGGCAGTGGCGGGTCTACGCCGCCCAAGGCGCGGCAGCGTCAGCCACTCGGGCGGCTGAGCCGCCGATCGCCCTCGATTCGGCGGCCCGCGCCGGGCAGCGGGTCGGCGACGGTTACGGCCGGACGGTGACGGCGCAGGGGACGTTCGAGCCGCAGACCCAGCTGTTGATCCCCCAGCCGCACGGCGGCTTCCGGGTGCTGACCGGGCTCCGACAGGCCGACGGGAGCGTCCTCCCCGTGGTCCGGGGCACGGTCGACACGGGACCCGCCCCGGCCCCGCCCAGCGGATCGGTCCAGCTCAGCGGGATCTTCCTGCCCTCCGAGGATGTCGCCGATGCGGCGATGCCCGACGGTCAGATCGCATCCGTACGCGTGCCCCAGCTGGCGCAGACCTGGCAGGGCCCCCTGATCGACGGTTTCCTGACCGTGCCGCCCGCCCATTCGGCCGAGGCGGGTCTCGGGCCCGCCCCCGCCGACCTCCCCGAGGCGCGAGGACGGCTCCGCAACGGCGCCTACGCGCTGCAGTGGTGGGTCTTCGCCGCATTCACCCTGGTCATGGCGGCCAGGATGGCCCGGGACTTCGGTCGCCGCGATCTGATCGAGGGTGAGCCGGTAGAACCAGCTGACCTACCGGACCGGGATTGACCGCGATCTCCCAGCGGAACCCGTCGGGGTCGGCAAAGTACCCGCTGTAACCACCCCACCCCCGGTGCTCGGCCGCGCCGACCGGATCAGCCCCGGCGCGACGGGCCAGCTCGAGGATGGCATCGACCTCCTGCTCGGACTCCACGTTGTGGGCCAGCGTCATCGGCACGATGCCGTTCCCGCGGCGGATCGGTCCGACCTCGGCCTCGAACCCGCGCTCGTCCCACAGCGACAGCACCACCAGCGGGCCAACCGGCAACATCAGCACTTCCCCGGCCACCTCGACGACCGGCTCCCACCCCAGCCCGTCGCAGTAGAAACGTCGGGTCCGTACGAGATCGGCGACGGCCAGGGTGACGAAACTGAGGCGCTGTTCCATGACCAGAGCGTCTCATCCGCCACCGACAGAAATTTCGGCCCGGGAATTCGTGGCATCCGGGCGTGACCGCGTACGTCGATCGGACTGTCGACCCCGCAAGAGGGGGGATAGTGCAGGTGCGGTCACACCGGCGGCACCGATCCGCGAGCGATGGGGGCCCAGTCGGCCTTCGACATCACCGTCACCGACCGACCCACCCACCGTGGCCTCGGCGGCGGACGCCACGTCTGCCTCGGTCACTTCATCTCACGCCACCTCCCCGGGACCCACTAACTGGGGGCAGATAGCGTCGGAACTGCGCCGTCAGCCGTCATCTGCCCCCAGTTAGTGAACTCGGGGAGGGGCTGGCCGCCCATTGGAGATTCGGATCACCGGTGGCGGGGACGTAGGCTCGGGCCCGTGCGTGGAGCGTGGATTCGTTATCGGGTGATGGCCTGGATCGTCGGTTGCCTGCTGGTCGTCCTCGTGTGCGTGGGACTACCGTTCAAGTACGTGCTCAACAACCCGGATGTCGTCACCTGGACGGCGATCCCGCACGGTTGGCTCTACATGATCCTGCTGATCACGGCGTTCGACCTCGGACGCCGGGCCAAGTGGAGCTGGACGCGGCTGATCCTCATCGCGCTGGCCGGGACGGTGCCGTTCCTGTCGTTCGTCGCCGAGCGCTCGGCCTCGAAGGATCTGAGGGCCAAGCTGGCGGCGGGCGAGGCCGACCTCGACGCGCCGGCCGTGGCCGACCCCATCCAGTAGCACCGCTCGCCGAATCACTGCGCTGCGGAGGCGCTCCCGATCCGCTCGACGATCCGCTCGAGATCGTCGGTGGTGGCGAATTCGATCGTGATGCGCCCCTTCGATCGGCCGATGTCGACGCGTACGCGGGTGTCGAGCTGATCCGACAGCTGTTGCGCCAGCTCCTCGCCTCGGGCATCACGTTCGGTGGGGGTGGGCGAGACTCGGACCTTGTCGTCACGCCCCGTCTCCCCGAGCGTCACCAATTCTTCGACCGCACGGACCGACAGTCCCTCGGCGACGACCCGCTGAGCGACGCGCTCCTGGGCCGCCGGATCCTCGACGGCGAGGATGGCGCGCGCGTGACCCGCGCTGAGCACACCGGCCGCCACCCGGCGCTGGACGGTCGGCGGCAGCTTGAGCAGTCGAATGGTGTTGGAGATCTGCGGCCGTGACCGCTTGATCCGCCCGGCTAGCTCCTCCTGCGTGCAGGAGAAGTCGGTCAGCAGCTGCTGGTAGGCGGCCGCTTCCTCCAGTGGGTTCAGCTGGGCCCGATGCAGATTCTCGAGGAGCGCGTCGCGGAGCAGATCGTGCTCCTCGGTTTCGCGGACGATGGCCGGGATCTCGGTCAGCCCGGCACGCTGAGCGGCCCGCCACCGGCGCTCGCCCATCACGAGTTCGAACCGGCCCGGCTCCACCGGCCGCACCACGATGGGCTGGAGCAGGCCGACCTCGCCAATCGAAGCAACCAACTCGTCGAGGGCTTCCTCGTCGAAGTGGGTGCGCGGCTGCCGTGGGTTCGGAGTAATGGAACCGACGGGCAGCTCGGCGAAGTACGAGCCTTCGGGGACCGAGGGCCCAGCCGTGGGACCGTCAGCATCTCCCGGGGCGGCCAAGGTCGACCGACCGGTGGCGTAGGGCGATGGTCCCGGCTCGGTCTTCTGGAACAACTCGCCGAGACCCCGGCCGAGACCGCGCCGCTCTGTCGAGGTGGTCACGCTGACTCCTTCGCTCCGCGGTAGGCGATCTCGCGGGCTGCTTCGAGGTAGGACACCGCTCCGGCCGAGTCGGGATGGTAGGTGAGCACAGTCTGGCCGTAGCTCGGCGCCTCCGAGATCCGCACCGAGCGGGGGATCGCCGTGAGTAACGTCTGCTCGGCGAAGTGGGTCCTGACCTCGTGCGACACCTGAGCGGACAGTCGCGTACGTGCATCCGACATGGTGAGCAGCACCGTGCTCAGCTCCAAACGGTCGTTGAGCTCGCCCTTGACCAGGTTGATGGTCCGCATCAGTTGGGAGACCCCCTCGAGGGCGTAGTACTCGCACTGGATGGGGATCAGGATCTCGGTGGCCGCGACCAACGCATTGAGGGTGAGCAGTCCGAGCGACGGGGGACAGTCGATGAAGACGTAGTCGACCGGGTGCTCGACCAGGTAGCTGCGAACAGCCCGGAGGAGTCGGTTCTCCCGCGCGACGGTGGAGACCAGCTCAATCTCCGCGCCGGCGAGGTCAACCGTCGCCGGCAGGACCATCAGCTGGGGAGCCTCTGGTGACGCGACCACGTGGTCGGCAATCGCATGGCCGTCGATGAGCACCTCGTAGGTGCCCAGTGTGCCTGGCTCGTGGTCAATACCGAGCGCCGTTGAGGCGTTCCCCTGGGGATCGAGATCGACCACCAGAACGGACAGGCCCCCAAGAGCGAGCCCGGCAGCCAGGTTCACCGCGCTGGTCGTCTTGCCGACCCCGCCCTTCTGATTGGCGACGACGAAGATCCGTGTGGTCGGGGGAGCCGGGAAGGTCGATGCTGAGGCACCCGGCGTTTCACGTGAAACCGGTGACTCAGGCTCGGGCAGCGGAGCTTCGAACTCGTCGTTGTCGAACCAGGCGCGGCGCGGTCCGGGCGGGCGCAGGATCTCCGCCGGTGGAGCGACCAGAGCCGCGTCCGCATGCTGCCGCACGGTTGCGCAGGGCGCTCGCGATTCGCCGTCCGCCTCGTCTTCATCAGCGGCGGGGACCGGCTCATCGACGGAGCCGTCGACCGCGGTCGACGCTTCACCGGTAGCGTTCCCAACGAGGGTCAACCCCACAGCGTCACGAGTCCAGTCGAGCGTTCCACGTGGAACATCGGGCCATCCGACGCGCGGATCGCCCTCGGTGTGGCGTGGCCAGCCCAACCCAGAGGTCACTCGATCAACAGTTTCCGCGCCCGCGGCCAATGGGTCCCCCTCGTTCGACATGGTCGACTCACGTTAGCAACCGTCTGCGGTCCGATCCGGTTGCGCGAGCGCGTGTCAGGAACGCGTCAGTCGAACCACCGATGTGGGCTCGGCCGTCTGATGTGCACGAACGCTCAGCACCTCACCGGTGAGCCTCTGCTGACGCAGTTCGACGGTCGATCCGGCCAGCTCGGAAGCCGCCCGCTCGCCCTTGAGCGCCAACAACACGCCACGCGGACCGACTAGCGGCGCACACCACCCGATCAGCTTGGGTAACGGTGCCACCGCTCGAGCAGTCACGACGTCATAGTCGTGGCGATGGTCCTCGGCCCGGCCCCGCACCACCCCGACGCGGGTTATCCCCAGCTTTTCCACATTGTGGGTAAGGAAATCGAAGCGCCGCAGCAACGGTTCGAGCAGAGTGATGTGGAGATCCGGCCGCAGGATCGCCAACGGCAATCCCGGGAGTCCCGCTCCACTTCCGACATCCACCAGCGAGGCCCCTTCGGGGATCAGCCCGCTGAGGGCCACGCTGTTCAGGATGTGTCGGCCCCAGAGTCGATCCACCTCCCGTGGACCGATCAGCCCCCAGGTCACACCATCTGAAGCAAGTATGTCGACATAACGACTTATCGACTCGAAGCGATCCCCGAAGATCTCGGCGGCCAGTGCCTGCTCGTCGACCATGTCCCTACCTCCGATTCAGCCATCATGGGTTCACCCAGACAGAAAGCCGCGTCGGAGCCGGTCGAGCGGCGAGCGCTCGACCGACGACGCGGCTCGATCTGTCGTACGGGGATCAGAAATCAAGCAGGCAGAACCACGACGTGGCGCCGGGGCTCTTCGCCCTCGGATTCGCTGGTCAAACCAGCAGCAGCAACGGCGTCGTGGACGATCTTGCGCTCGAACGGGTTCATCGCCGCCAACGCCGTCCGCTCACCCGACTGCTTGACCTCGGCGACGGCGTCCGTAGCCAGGCTCGTGAGCTCCTTGCGCCGGCGGTCGCGGTAACCAGCGATGTCGAGCATCAGCCGACTCCGCTCACCGGTCTCACTCATCACCGCGAGCCGGGTCAGCTCCTGGAGGGCATCGAGCACACTGCCGTCCGCTCCGACCAATACCTCCGAGTCGCTGACGATCGACACGTGCGCCCGATCACCCTCGATGTAGGTGTCGATGTCGCCATCGAGGTCGGCGATGTCGAGCAACTCCTCGAGGTAGTCGGCGGCGACCTCGGCTTCGGTCTCGAGCGGGTTCTCCGGTCCGGCCGACCCCTCGTCGGACTCGTCCTCCTGGTCGGACCCGGAGCTATCGGGGCTGTCGGTGTCGCCACCGTCGGTGACGGCCGCTTCGGCGCCGCCCTGGGCAGAACCGACCTCGGACACCTCGTTGTCGAACACCTCGGTCTCGGAAACCTCCGCCGATCCGGCCTCGGTCGAGTCCTCGGGCTGGTCGACGGTGGACTCCACTGCGTCGTTCACGAACGTTCCTTCCTCACGGCGCATCTCTGCACCGCTGAACGACCGGTCTCACCGCGGTGATGGATCGGTGTTGGCTGGGGTGGAGTCGACCGGCGAATGGACCGTACGACTCCGACGTCATCAGGCGATCAGTGTTTGCGTTGCTGACGGGTCTGCTTACGCGGCTGCTGCCGGATGACCTTGCTCTCGGTCGGTCCGTCGGCCACCACCGGCTCGGCCGCACCGCCACCGGTCTGACGTCCACCGCGCGGACCGGCGCCGTTGGCGTTCGCCTCGGGCTCGTCGACCTTGCCGTGCGCCTTGCGCCGGGCCTCCCAGGCGTCGTACGCCGGAGTGCCGGGGGCAGGGTTGCGACGGATGACGTAGAACTGCTGGCCCATGGTCCACAGGTTCGAGGTGAACCAGTAGATCAGCACGCCGACCGGGAAGTTGATGCCACCGACCGCGAAGATCAGCGGGAACAGGTACAGCATGATCTTCTGCTGCTGCGCGAACGGCCCGGTCAGAGCCTCGGGCGGCATGTTCTTGCGCATCAGCTGGAGCTGGGTGACGAACAGCGTGACCGTCATCGCGATGATCAGCACCAGGGTGACGATGTGCACCGGGTTGATCCCGTTGGCGAAACCGACCTTCATGAAGGTGTCGGAGATCCGCGCGCCGAGCAGGGTCGAGTCGTTCAGTGAGCTCAGCAGGTCGGGACGATCTTTCAACCACTGGCCGCGGGGGATCTCGCGGGCAGCGCCGTCGAGCACCCGGAACAGGGCCAGGAAAATCGGCATCTGCAGCAGCAGCGGGAGGCAGGACGCCAACGGGTTGGCGTTGTTCTCCCGGTAGAGCTTCATGGTTTCCTGGCCGAGACGCTCGCGGTCGTGACCGTACTTCTTCTGCAGCTCGCGCACCTTGGGCTGCAGAAGCTGCATCGAGCGCGATGACTTGATCTGCTTGACGAACAGCGGGATCAGCGCCACGCGGATCACGATGGTCAGCGAGGCGATCGACAGGGCCCAGGTCCAGCCGCTGTTCGGGCCGAGTAGCGGCGACCACAACGAGTGGAAGAGCACCAGGATGCCCGAGACGACCCAGTAGAGCGGCTGCATGATCGTGCTGCCGAACTTCACGAAGGGGTCCCAGATACTCATGGGGGTCAGGAGCAGTTCGATCAATTCACACCTCGTCGTGACGCCGTGGCGTCGGCTTTCCCAGCGTCGGGTCGTTCGATGGACTCAAGTCTGCACGCATGCTGTGCCTGCTCGGCCTGTTCCGCTTCGAATTCAGGGGTTCCCGGTACGGGGTCATACCCACCCCGGGCCCAAGGGTGGCAACGGGCAAGCCGACGAGCGGCGTACCCACTGCCCTTGATGGCGCCGTGCACCGAGACGGCACGCAGCGCGTACGCCGAGCAGCTCGGGTAGTAGCGGCACACGTTGCCGTACAACGGGCTGATGACCAGGCGATAGACCTTGAGCAGCCCGATCAGCACGTACTTCATGACCGCGCCCCGAGTCGCGAGCGAGCGCCCGGTCCCAGGCCTTGGCCAGATCGATCGGCACCAGGTCGGGATCGGTCGCGGCCCGCGGCAGAGCGCGGATGACGACATCGACCCCGGCCGGCGTACGCGGCAACTGCTCCGCCGACAGGTGCCGCAACCGACGGCGAACCCGGTTCCGGGTCACCGCCGGACCGACGGCCCGGCCGACCACGAAGCCGACCAACGTGCCGGTGCCGGCGTCGTTGCGCCCGAGATGGACGACGAGGGTCGACCTCCCGACGCGGACGCCGGATCGCGTCGTACGTCGGAAGTCCCCCGATCGGCGCATCCTGTGTGCGCGCGGCAACACCGGCGGGTGGGTTGCGGCCGGGTCAGGCGGACAGCTCGTCGCGGCCCTTACGGCGGCGCGCGGCGAGGATGGCGCGACCGGCACGGGTCCGCATCCGCTGGCGGAAACCGTGGGTACGGCTGCGGCGCCGGTTGCTGGGCTGGAAAGTGCGCTTGGTCACGGGAGGACTCCCACATCGTCGTTGCTGGCTGTGTTCACGGGATTGCCGCCACACATGGCCGGAATCGAACTGCAGCGAGCCAACGCAGACAGCAAGCACCGGTCGCCTGTGGACAGCGACCTGCTAACGGTACGGGGAGGCGGCAAGGGGGTCAAACCGACGCCGCTCGACCGGCCCGACGTTCGTCCGATCGAAACCTCGATGATGTCCAGCCGACACGCCGCAGTCATCCCGTCAATTTGTCCGTTCCGCTTGCCAGCGAACCAGACGGTTGCTAGCGTCGCCCATCGTGCTCACCACTTCACCGTGGTCCGACCGGCAGCGTTGCTCGACCCCGTAGTGCTGCCGCGGCCGTAGTTGCCCACACAGTTATGCACAACCTGTGGACGACGCTTGTGGAAGAGTGGGCGCAGTACGCCGCCCTATACCCCACCGACACGTCTCAGTGATCCTCTGCTGTGGATCCACTGATCGTGAAACCCGGTTGGCGCACATACCAACAGTGCAGATTGAGCCAGTTGCAGTGGAGATCATGTGAGCGAGCCCGTGGGAACCGTGTCCGAGTCGATACGGCTGGCCTGGAAACACCTCGATTCCGAGGCGTCACCGGAGCTGCGTCGTTGGCTGCTGACCGCTCAGCCGGTCGATCTGCACCACGATCTGATGCTGATCGCGGTGCCGCACAACTTCACCCGCAACCAACTCGAGAACCGTTTCCGGACCACCATCGAGGCCGTCCTCAGCGCCTATTTCAACCGCCGGATCCAGCTCGCAGTCAAGGTCGACGACACCCTCGAGACGCCCGAAGACCTGGCCGGCCCGCCCAACTACGCCGCGCACGGCTACGACGAGCCCGAACGTTCCGAGGCGCACGACTTCCTCGGCAACGGAGTCCAGCGTTCGAACGACTACACCCGCTCGATGCCGCCGGCCGAATCCGGTCCCAGCGCCCGGCCGCCGTCGTCGCCCGGTAGCGAATCGCCGACCGGCTACGAACAGCATGTCCTGCCGGTCGAGGATTTCCGACCCCGCCGCGACGCCGACCCCCGGCTCAACCCCAAGTACTCGTTCGAGACCTTCGTCATCGGTGCCTCGAACCGCTTCGCCCACGCCGCCGCCATCGCGGTCGCGGAAAACCCGGGCAAGTCGTACAACCCGTTGACCATCTACGGCGAGTCCGGACTGGGCAAGACCCACCTGCTGCACGCGCTCGGGCACTACGTCCGCAACTACTTCGACCGGGTCCGGGTCCGCTACGTCTCCACCGAAGAGCTGACCAACGACTTCATCAACTCGATCTCGCAGAACAAGGGAGCCGAGTTCCGCCGCCGCTACCGCGAGATCGACGTCCTGCTGATCGACGACATCCAGTTTCTCGAGGGCAAGGAACAGACCCAGGAAGAGTTCTTCCACACGTTCAACACCCTCCACAACGCGCAGAAGCAGATCGTGATGACCTCCGATCGGCCGCCCAAGCTGCTCGAGAACCTCGAACCGCGACTCCGCAGCCGGTTCGGCTGGGGTCTGATCACCGACGTCCAGCCCCCCGACCTCGAGACCCGCATCGCCATCCTGCGCAAGAAGGCCGCGCAGGAACGCCTGGTCGCCGGCCCCGATGTCCTCGAGTTCATCGCCAGCCGGATCCAGACCAACATCCGCGAGCTCGAGGGCGCGCTGATCCGGGTCACCGCGTACGCGAGCCTGCAGCGTCAGCAGGTCGACCTGAGCCTCGCCGAGGTCGTCCTGAAGGACCTCATCCCCGAGGGCGGCGACGCCCAGATCACCATCGGCATGATCATGGCCCAGACCTCGGCCTACTTCGACGTCACCATCGACGACATGTGTGGCCAGAGCCGCACCCACCAGCTCGTGACCGCGCGACAGATCGCCATGTACCTCTGCCGCGACCTGACCGACCTCTCGCTGCCGAAGATCGGCCAGCAGTTCGGCGGCCGGGACCACACGACAGTGATGCACGCGACGAAGAAGATCAACGCGATGATCGGCGAGAAGCGCAGCGTCTTCAACCAGGTCACCGAGCTGACGAACCGGATCAAGCAACAGGCGACCGGCCGCTAACTCTTCTGGCTGGGGCGCGTGCCCTCGCTCCGGTAGTCCTGGAGGGACCGCCCTCGCCACCATCCCGCAACCTTCGCTTCGCTCCGGTGATCCCGCCAGACCCATCCACGCTCGTCCGGTCCCTCCTGGACTTTCTCCGCACGCCGCCGCTGGTCGGACGCGCTCGGCGTCGTCTCCGCGTGATCCGGTTCCTCGGCTGGCAGTTCCATGACTTCCGTTTGCCGCTTCTTGTCTATGGGCTCAGGTAAACGTCGGGTGACGGTGGCTGCACACCTGTGCAGAAGCCTGTGGATAACTGGGGATGAGGGGGTGGATGCTGCGGAGGAAGCTGGGACGGGGGCAGGGCGGCCCACAGCTCGTCCGCAAATCCTCCCCGTGTCATTTCGAGTTGCGCACAGCATGACCCGAGGGTCATCCGGGCGCTGGCCGGGAGTGATGGCAGTTATCCCCAGGATCCACAGCACCTACGACTACGACGAGGAGTTACATAAGGTGAAGGGAGTCTTAATGACAACCACGCCCGGTTGTGCATGAGTGACATCGAGGAGACACCGTGGGGTTTCTGAGCCGGCTGCTGGGTCGCACCGAAGAAGAGCCCGAAGAAGTGGTCATCACCCTCGATGTGGAGCGGCGTCAGGTCCAGCTCAACCGGTTGGAGAGCGCGCTCGACGCGCTCTCCCGCCGGATGCGCGAGGAGCAGACGATGGACAACCCCGGGTGGCGCGGTCGGGTCAACGAGTACAGCCGGCTGGCCGGTGAGGCGGCCATGCTGCGCCGGGCCCCGACTCGCGACGCCATCGTCGATCTGGTCTTCGAGATCCGACCGGTGTTCAGCGGTACCGCCCCGGAGGGCATGGAGGGCCTCGTCCCGCTCCAGGACGAGGTGCTGGCGGCCGCGGAGGACCTACGTGTCCTGCTTCCCGGCGAGAAGGGCTGACTTCGGGCCGTCGTCGTCGATGGGCGACCTGCGGATGTCCCCGGTGGGTGCGTGGCTGACCACCGACGGCGCGCACCGCTTATGATCGAGCGGCTTGCCGTCTGTCGAAGGAGTCCTGCGTGAAGATCCGCCTCGAACGTGACGTGCTGGCTGAGGCCGTCCAGTGGGCTGCCCGCAGCCTGCCGGCCCGACCGAGCGTGCCCGTACTGGCCGGATTGCTCGTCCGCGCCGATGCCGAGGGTGTGACGTTCTCCAGCTTCGACTACGAGACCTCGGCTCAGATCACCGTCAAGGCCCAGGTCAGCGACGAGGGCCAGGCACTGATCTCCGGGCGGTTGCTGGCCGAGATCTCGCGCAGTCTGCCCGCGAAGCCCGTCGATCTGACGTCGGACGACACCAAGATGGAGCTGGTCTGCGGCAGCGCCCGATTCACCCTGCAGACGTTGCCGGTGGCGGAGTACCCGTCGCTGCCCTCGATGCCGGAGACGACCGGAACGGTGGCCAGCTCGGACTTCGCCCAGGCCGTCAGCCAGGTCGTGGTGGCCGCGGGTCGCGACGAGTTGCTGCCGGTCTTCACCGGTGTCCGGCTGGAGATCGAGGGTGACCAGGTCTCGCTGCTGGCCACCGACCGCTACCGGATGGCGCTCAAGGAGCTCACCTGGACGCCCACGTCGACCCAGATCTCGACCTCGGCGCTGGTCCCGGCCAAGGTGCTCAGCGAGACCGCCCGTTCGATGACTGCGGGCGAGGAGGTCTCGCTCAGCCTGGCCGGTGGTGCGGCCGGTGACGGCATCATCGGATTCGAGGGTCACGGCGCGGCCGGTGAGCGGCAGACCACCACGCGACTGCTCGACGGTGAATTCCCGAAGGTGCGGCACATCATGAACACCGCCGCCGTGCTCAACGTCCGGGTCAACACCGCCGAGTGCATCGCCGCGGCCAAGCGCGTCGCTCTGGTCGCCGAACGCAACACCTCGTTGCGGATGCTGATCGGCGACGGCTCGATCACCCTCGAGGCCGCCACCGGTGACCAGGCCCAGGCCTCCGAAGCCATCGAGGCGACCGTCGACCAGCCCGGCGGCGGCGATCTGGCCCTGAGCGCGGCCGGCTTCAACCCGAGCTATCTCCTCGACGGACTGGGTGCCTTCGACACGCCGTACGTGAACTTCGGTTTCACTGCGCCGAGCAAGCCGTGTCAGCTGACCGGAGTGGCCGATCTGGACAGTGAACCGCTGACGGACTACCGCCACGTGATCATGCTGATGCGGCTGCCCACCTGAGTCGACGCCAGTCGGTGAGACCCGTCCTGTTCGATCGGGATCCCGATCACTAGTGTTCTGAGCGTTCTGTTGGCGAAAGACAGGTGGGGTCGTATGCAGCTCGGAATGATCGGCCTCGGCCGGATGGGTGCCAACATCGTGCGTCGGTTGATGCGCGACGGGCACGAATGCGTCGCATTCGACGCCAACCCCGAGTCGGTGGCCGCGCTGGCCGCTGAGGGTGCGACCGGTTCGGAGTCGATGGAGGACTTCGTCTCCAAGCTGGTGACACCGCGGGTGGTCTGGGTGATGATCCCCGCCGGCATCACCGGCAAGATCGTGGACCAGGTCTCGGCGCTGCTCGAGCCGGGCGACATCATCATCGACGGCGGCAACTCCAACTACCACGACGATGTCCGGCGCGGTAAGAAGTTGTCGGCCGAGGGCATCAACTACATCGACATCGGCACCAGCGGTGGCGTGTTCGGTCTCGAACGCGGTTACTGCCTGATGATCGGCGGACCCGACGACGCCGTGGCCCACATCGATCCGCTGCTCAAGACCATCGCTCCCGGGGTCGGCGAGATCGAGCGTACGCCGGGTCGCACCGGTGAGCTCACCGCCGAGGAGCAGGGCTACCTGCACTGCGGTCCCTCGGGTGCCGGACACTTCGTCAAGATGGTCCACAACGGCATCGAGTACGGCATCATGGCCGCCTTCGCCGAGGGCCTCAACATCCTCGAGAACGCCGATGCCGGGATCAAGTCCGCGGAGCACTCCGCCGAGGTGGCCCCGCTCGAGGAGCCGGAGTACTACCAGTTCAACATCCCGACGCCCGCGGTCGCCGAGCTCTGGCGTCGCGGCTCGGTGATCAGCTCCTGGCTGCTCGACCTGACCGCCGCCGCCCTGCAGGCCAACCCCGGACTCGATGGTCTGGCCGGCCGGGTCTCGGACTCGGGTGAGGGCCGCTGGACGGTCAAGGCCGCGATCGACGTCGGTGTCCCCGTCCCGGTGCTGGCCGCCTCGTTGTTCGAGCGGTTCGCCTCCCGCGACAACGACAAGTACGCCAACCAGATCCTCTCGGCCATGCGTCAGCAGTTCGGTGGCCACCACGAGCTTCCGGCCGGCGATTCGCTTGAAGCCGGTGCCGAAACCGCTGACCAGGGCGGGAGCCACCCGAAAACGGCCTGAGGCTCTGTCCTGTGGGGGTCGTGTTCCCCAGGCCCAGCGCCCGCGCTACTAGGCTGCTCGGGTGTTCGTCGACCACCTGCAGCTGAGCGACTTCCGCTCGTACGCGGGGGTCGACGTGCCGCTCGGGCCGGGGGTGTCGACGTTCGTCGGGGCCAACGGTCAGGGGAAGACGAACCTGGTCGAGGCGGTCGAGTACCTCTCGACGATGAGTTCGCATCGGGTGGCCTCCGAGATCCCGCTGGTCCGGGCCGGGGCCGAGCGGGCGGTGATCCGGGCCCGGGTCCAGGCCGGGGTCGACGACGCGCGGCAGCTCCAGCTCGAGGTCGAGATCACGCCGGGCAAGGCCAACCGGGCCAAGCTCAACCGGTCACCGCTGCGCCGGGCCCGCGAACTGGTCGGCGCGCTGCGGACTGTCGTCTTCTCGCCGGAGGATCTGGCGGTGGTCAAGGGTGACCCCAGCGAGCGGCGCCGGTTCCTCGACGAGCTGATCACCAATCGCTGGCCGCGGCTGGCCGGCGTACGCGCCGATTACGACCGGGTGCTGCGCCAGCGCAACACCTTGCTCAAGTCGTTGTCCGGGCGATCCCGGGGTGGGGCGCCGACCCCCGATGCCGCCGGGACGCTCGATGTCTGGGACTCGCACCTGGCGGCGGCCGGCGCCGAGCTGCTCGAGGCCCGGCTGATCACCCTCGGCGACCTGGCCCCGCACATGGCCAAGGCGTACGCGGAGATCGCCCCGACCAACAATGACGCGTCGGCGGAGTACAAGTTCTCGATCGAGCCCCCCGAGGGAGCGGCCACCCGCCAACACCTGGCCGAGCGACTCGCTGCGGCGATGGCCGCGCGTCGGGGGGAGGAGATCGCGCGCGGGGTGTCGCTGGTCGGACCGCACCGCGACGACGTGGTGCTGGCGCTGGGTCCGCTCCCGGCCAAGGGGTACGCCAGCCACGGGGAATCGTGGTCGTTCGCGCTGGCGCTCCGGCTGGGGAGCTTCCAGCTGCTGCGCGCGGACGGGGTCGAGCCGGTGTTGATCCTCGACGACGTGTTCGCCGAGCTGGACTCGACGCGCCGCGACCGGCTGGCCGCCGGGGTACACGACGGCGAACAGGTCCTGGTCACCGCCGCGGTCGGGGCCGACGTGCCCGAGCTGCTCCGCGGCCGGCGCTATCAGGTCACTCTCGGCTCGGTGACCGCCGATGACTGACGAGCCGGGCTCCGCCGAGCCCCCGGCTTTCGAACCGCCGCCCCCCGACGTGCCGCCGCACGACCCCACCGGGCTCGGCCTGGCCCGCAACCTGGCGCGCTCGGTGGCCAAACGGCGTACGCCGCGGCGCCGCACCACCACGCCGCGACCGTTCGTGGAACGCCAGTCGTCCGGTGCGCATCCCGACGCCCGCGATCCGAAGCTGCTGTCCGACGCGATGGAGCAGCTGGTCGAGAGCCGGGGTTGGACCACCGAACTCAATGTTCACACCCTGCTGGCCCGCTGGGGGCTGCTGGCCGGGTCCGGGATCGCCGAGCATTCCCGACCGGAGGCGTACGCGAATTCGGTGTTGACGCTGCGCACCGACTCGACCGCCTGGGCGACCCAGCTGCGGATGATGGCCCCGCGACTGGTGGCGATGCTCAACGAGCAGCTCGGTGACGGCACCATCACCACGATCAAGATCCTGGGGCCCGACGCCCCCTCGTGGAAGAAGGGCCCCCGCTCGGTCCGCGACGGTCGGGGTCCGCGCGACACCTACGGGTGAGTCGTTGGTCGCTGGTCGCACTGAGAAGTGACGTCCAGTGGCGTGACCCAAGCCGAGAGCGCGGCGTGTCGCCGGCCGTGGCTCGACTGGACGTCGATTTTCAGCGGCGACGGCGCCGCCGTTGCCTAAGGTGTACCGGTGACCGCGACCACGCAGGCCCCGGTGGCCGCCGGACCGCGGACCGCGTACGGAGCCGAGCTGGTCCTGCTGGTCACCCGGACGGCGAAGACGTGGTGGCGGCTGCTGCCGCAGGTCATCGGGCTCTACCTCCTCGGCTGGCTGGCCCAGCGGCTGGTGCTGAGCATCGCGGTCATCGCCGGCGACTACAGCGCCTGGCTGGCCCTGATCCTGTTCTCGGGCAGTTTCGTCGGTCAGCTGGTGGCGACGGTGCTGATCCTGCGGCTGGTCGAACGCGAGCTGAGCATCCGGCAGATGATCCCGCAGGAGGACCTGACCGCCGACGGTCGTGAGACCAGCGTGACCCGGCTGCTATCGGTCACCCTGCTGCCGTTCCTGGGCATCTACGCCGCTTTCGGTCAGGTCGACGACGCGGCCCGCACCATGCAGACCGAGCAGGCCGTCCGCTACGGGATCGTCAGCGATCAGCAAACCGTCCTCGGACTGCTCAACACCATGGCCACTCAGCATCTGCCCTGGTTGCTCGCACTGATCGTCGGCACCTACGCCCTGCGGCGGTTGGTGGATTTCTGCCATGACCGCACCCAGCGCAGCGCGCTGGCCATCCTGGCCATCCTGATCGAGGCGTTCTTCCTGCTGATGATCATCATGGGCGGAGTACGGGCCTTCCAGATCTTCCGGATCTGGCTCGACGACCGGGTGGTGGCGTCGTGGTGGGACGGCATCGGTGCGGCACTGGGCCGGTTCTTCGCCCGCTTCGCCATCGACCTGCCAGAGATCCTCGACCGGGTGGCCGCCTTTCTCGCCGACCAGGTCTGGCCGGTCTTCTGGGAGGTGCTGAGTCAGCCGATCATCTGGCTGGCCGTCGCCGCGCTCGTGTTCGGATCGCGGGTGCTGTCGTTGGCCGAGCTGTGGCGACGTGGCCGCCCGGTCACCCAGGTGGTCCCGGGGCTCACCCGGTTCGCGCACTATCGCGACACGATCGCTTTATGGCCGAGCGGTGCGGCGCCCCGCGGCGTACGACTGGCCGGGCAACAGTTCCGTGAGGCGTTCCTCGGCGACATCGACGACAAGTACCTGCCGACCCTGCACTCGATCCGGCTGGTCCTGCGGGCCGGTGGACTCTTCCTCGGCTCGTACGTGCTCGTCTACTCGCTGATCGTGATGGCGGAGAACTACGCCGAGAAGCTGACCGGTGTGCTGCTCGGCGGACATCTCGTTCCGTTCTGGATCAGCTGGGGACCGCTCATCGGTCTGCTGCAGCAGGTGTTGTTCGAGACCCTCCGCTTCTGCCTGCTCGCGGTCGCGTTCCACCGCTGCCTCGAGTTGTTCCGCACCCGGGCCGGCGTTCCGGTCGGTGACGGGTCCGGGCAGGTGTCGACAGCACGATGACGCGGACCCGGCTCTCCACGGTGTTGGCCACCATCGGTCTGCTCACCCTCGCCGTCTGCGGGCTGCGGCTGAGTGAGGCCGGACCCGAGGCCCAGCTGATCCATGGCCAGATCGGGCGACCGACCGTTGTACGCGAGGGGACCGTGCAGGTGCAGCGGGTGCAGGTCGGGACGTCGTTCACCCAGTACGGCCGGATCACGCGGACCGAGGGTATGTTCGTCGTGCTCAGCCTCGAAGGCACTGCGCCTGGTCGTGACCAGCTCCGGATGTCGCGTCCCACGCTGCTGACCGACGATGACGTCACCTACAAGCCGTTCACGCTGACCTCCGGGGTGACGGTGAAGCCGGGGTTCGCCGTGGCCACCGACCTCGTCTTCGAGGTGGACCCGACCCGGATCGACGACCTCACCCTCGAGCTGCAGCCCACCGAGATCGTGTCCGGATACCAACAGCACATCCGCGTACATCTGGGCATCACCGGCGACAACGAGGCCGCCTGGGCGGCCACCGCCCGCGACCGCGAACTCGAGGTCGGGGCCGACGTCGAGCGGGGTCTGACATGACCCGGTCCCGGTCCTGGCTGTTCCTGATCGTCACCGCCCTCGCCACGGCGCTCTACGTGCTGTGGTGGAGCACCTACGCCCAGATCCACCAGCAGGATCGATACGCGGTCCTCGCCCCGGGCGCACCGGCCGAGGTGGGTGGAGCCACGGTACGTCTGATCGGGCTGCAGCAGTCCGCGCAGTTGGCCGACACGGACCCGACCGACGAGCCCGAGGCGCCACTGCCGGGCACGGTCTGGGTGGTCGCCACCGTCGAGGTGGTCAAGTCGGTGACCGACGACCGCTCGCCTTGCGGGGTGCAACTGGTCGACACTGACCTGCGCGCGTGGTCGACCACGTCGACACTGGCCGACCGCACCTTGCCGCGGTGCAGCAGCGGGGAGATCGTCGCCGGTCAGCCGTATCGTTTCGAGGCGACCTTCGCCGTACCCGAGCGTTTCGCGGCTTCGATTGCCGGACTGGCGGTGCCCGACCCGACGACCGCGCGGCGTACGTCGCTGCTCCGCCCACCCGCCTGACGTGGCTAGCCGGTCTGGTCGGGGAGGATCCGGATCGGGAGGTTCATGCTGTAGCCCTTGCCGGCGCTGTGCCATTCCTCGTCACCCTCGCCGAGCAGGGCGTTGTCGTACTTCTCCAGATCGAAGACGACGAACTGCAGGGTCGCCTGGGGCTGATAGCTCTCGGGGTAGTTGAACGACACGCTGAACGGCACCGGCGCCAGACCCGGAGTGAAGTTGTGGCGCACCTCCCCATCGCTGAATCTGATGCCTTTCGGCACCTGGACCTCGCGGCTGGCGACATCACGGCTGACAAAACTGCCGCTGTCGCCGTAGTCGGGGGCGCCGGTCTCGGTGTCGTTGCTCTCGCCAGTGCCGAGCGCGATGACTTCCCACTGGATCCGGTCGCTGACATCGATGGTCCGTTGCGCGGTCACCTCGGTGAAGGTGAAGGTGTACGGACCGGTGGTGATGGTCGTGCCGGGGCTGATCTCGGTGAGCAGGTCCCGCCGTTTCTCGAATCCACCGACCGCCCAGACCACCGCCACGATGAGCACCACCGCGGCCGCGATCAGCCCCGTGAGCAGGCCCGCGGACAGCCGGCGCCGATGATCGGCCGTGGTCTCCCCGGTGGGCGCCGGACCCGGGCCGGCCGCCGTCTCGTCGATGCGGAGCTCCTCGGTCACGCACTGAGTCTAGGAAATCCGCCCTCCGACGGGGGGCGGCTTCGATGCAGCCGCTGGAGGGCGCGAGCGCCTGCGGTGACGTACAGGACCTCCAGGGACGGGTTCCGATGCGCAGAATCGGCCTCCTAGTGCCAGCCAGCCACATCTTCTTCCTCCACGGACCGGTTCCGGCGCGGTAATGAGGGCCGGAGCCGCTAAACTGTAGGAAGACAATTCGATCTGTGAACCACCCAGGCTGCCGCCTCCCTCGTCGTCTCCGTTTTCCGACGAGGTCCAGGCGGCATCCGTGTGACAGGAGCCGCTTCGGTGCCGTCGTCTCTGCCCGACCAACCCGTGAACCCCGACGAACCCGTCTACCCCGACGAGCCCGTCAACCCGGACACATCCGTGGAGACCGACGGCCTCGTCGACGCTCTCGCCGAGGTGGTCATCCCCGCACCGCCATCGGTCGATCCCGGGGTGTACGACTCGGAGTCGATCACGGTCCTCGAGGGACTCGACGCGGTCCGCAAGCGCCCCGGCATGTACATCGGATCCACCGGTGAGCGTGGTCTGCACCACCTCGTCTACGAGGTCGTCGACAACGCGGTGGACGAGGCACTGGCCGGTTACTGCGACACGATCCTGGTGCAGATCCTGCCCGAGGGTGGGATCAAGGTGACCGACAATGGTCGCGGCATCCCGGTCAAGGAGCATCCCAAGGAGAAGATCCCGGCGGTCACGCTCGCGCTGACCGTGCTGCACGCCGGCGGCAAGTTCGGTGACGGCGGTTACAAGGTGTCCGGTGGTCTGCACGGCGTCGGCGTCTCGGTGGTCAACGCGCTGTCGAAGCGGCTCAACGTCGAGGTCAGGCGCGACGGGTACCGCTGGAGCCAGGACTTCGAGCACGGTGTCCCGGTGACCCCGCTCGACCGGCTCGAGGCGACCGAGGTCACCGGCACGACGGTGACCTTCTACGCCAGCGAGGACACCTTCGAGACCACGACCTTCACCTACGACACCCTGGCCGCCCGGTTCCGCGAGATGGCCTTTCTCAACAAGGGTCTGACCATCACCATCGTCGACGAGCGACCGGATCGCCGCGACGACGACGACAAGCTCTACACCGACACCTTCCGCTACGACGACGGGCTGATCGACTACGTCCACTACCTCAACGGCAGCAAGGAACCGGTCCACTCCTCGGTGATCGCGGTCGAGGCCGAAAGACCGGAGACCGGGATCAGCGTCGAGGTCGCGATGCAGTGGAACATGTCCTACACCGAGTCGGTGCACACCTTCGCCAACACCATCAACACCCACGAGGGCGGCACGCACGAAGAGGGCTTCCGCTCCGCGTTGACCAACACCGCGAACAAGTGGGGTGAGAACTACGGACTGATCAAGAAGGCCGACGACCGACTGTCCGGCGACGACATCCGCGAGGGCCTCACCGCCATCATCTCGGTCAAGCTCGCCGAGCCGCAGTTCGAGGGTCAGACCAAGACCAAGCTCGGCAACACCGAGGCCCGGTCCTTCGTCCAGCAGATGGTCAACGCCGAGCTCGGCGACTGGTTCGAGAAGAACCCGCAAGAGGGCAAGATGATCATTCGCAAGGGCCAGGCGGCGGCGATCGCCCGGCTCGCGGCGCGCAAGGCCAAGGAGGCGGCGCGTAACCGCAAGGGCCTCCTCGGTGGCGGTGGACTCCCCGGCAAGTTGAGCGACTGCCAGTCGACCAACCCCGAGGAGTGCGAGGTCTTCATCGTGGAGGGTGACTCCGCCGGTGGCTCGGCCAAGGGTGGTCGCGACCCGCGGGTCCAGGCGATCCTGCCGATCCGCGGAAAGATCCTCAACGTCGAGAAGGCCCGGATCGACCGGATCCTGCAGAACCAGGAGGTCCAGGCGATCATCTCCGCGCTGGGTACCGGCGTCCACGAGGACTTCGACATCGCGAAGCTGCGCTATCACAAGATCGTGATGATGGCCGACGCCGATGTCGACGGAGCCCACATCCGGACCCTGCTGCTGACCCTGATGTTCCGGTTCATGAAGCCGCTGATCGAGGCCGGCCACGTCTTCCTGGCCCAGCCGCCGTTGTTCAAGATCAACTGGACCAACGCCACGGCTGAGCTGGCCTACAACGACGCCGAGCGCGACGCGTTGCTGCGGATCGGCGCCGAGGAAGGCCGGCGCCTCCCCAAGGAGAACCCGATCCAGCGCTACAAGGGTCTGGGCGAGATGAACCCCGATCAGCTGTGGGACACGACCATGGACCCGGCGCAGCGCATCCTGCTGCAGGTCACCCTCGAAGACGCCGCCCGGGCCGATGAGATGTTCTCGATCCTCATGGGCGAGGACGTCGAGCAGCGGCGCATCTTCATCCAGCGAAACGCCAAGGACGTGCGGTTCCTTGATATCTGATCACCTCGACGTACGGGCCGCGATCCTCGACCGGTGGGCCTCGCAGCCATCCGCGCTCGCAGGCTCGCGCTCCCGCCAGGCCCATCCACGCTCGGCCCACCGGTCGAGACTCGCGACCCGCACTGCTGTTGATGACAGCCGCGCGTCGTCGGTGTTTCCCGTGAAACTGTGCGCCTCGCGACCCGCCGCGCTCCTTTCCAACTCTGAAGGACTGAAGGATGACTGAGACGCCGTTCGAATCGCACGATCGCCGTGAGTTGGTGGATCTGCAGGACGAGATCCAGAAGTCCTACCTCGATTATGCGATGAGCGTGATCGTGGGGCGGGCGTTGCCGGATGTCCGGGATGGGTTGAAGCCGGTGCACCGGCGGATCATCTACGGGATGTACGACGGCGGGTATCGGCCGGATCGCGGGTGGAACAAGTGCGCCCGGGTGGTCGGCGAGGTGATGGGGATGTATCACCCGCACGGTGACTCGGCGATCTACGACACCCTGGTGCGGCTCGCGCAGCCGTGGGTGATGCGTTATCCCTTGGTCTCGGGGCAGGGCAACTTCGGGTCCGCGGGCAACGACAAGGCCGCGGCGATGCGGTACACCGAGTGCAAGATGGCGCCGCTGGCCATGGAGATGGTCCGCGACATCGGCGAGAACACCGTCGACTTCAAGCCCAACTACGACGGCAAGGAGACCGAGCCGGTCGTCCTGCCGGCGCGGTTCCCCAATCTGCTGGTCAACGGCTCGACCGGTATCGCGGTCGGCATGGCCACCAACATCCCCACCCACAACCTGCGTGAGGTGGCGTCGGCGGTCCAGTGGTCGCTCGAGCACCCGACGGCCAGCGCCGAGGATCTGCTCGAGGCGGCGCTCGAACGGGTGCAGGGTCCGGACTTCCCGAACGGCGCCCTGATCGTCGGTCGGCAGGGCATCGAGGACGCCTACCGCACCGGACGCGGCTCGGTCACCATGCGGGCGGTCGTCACGATCGATGAGGACAAGTCGGGACGGGCGTTGCTGGTCGTCACCGAGCTGCCGCACATGGTCAACCCCGACAACCTCGCACTGAAGATCGCCGATCTGGTCAACACCGGGAAGCTGTCGGGGATCTCCGACATCCGCGACAACACCTCGGCCCGGACCGGGCAGCAGCTGGTCATCGTGCTCAAACGCGACGCCCAGCCACGGGTGGTGCTCAACAACCTTTACAAGCACACCCAGCTCCAGGACACCTTCGGCTGCAACATGCTGGCGCTGGTCGACGAGGTGCCGCGTACGCTGCGGCTCGACCAGTTCATCAGCTTCTGGATCACCCACCAGATCGAGGTCATCCAGCGGCGTACGCAGTACCGCCTCGAGCAGGCCGAACGTGACGCCCACATCTACCGCGGCCTGGTCAAGGCGCTCGACGCGCTCGACGAGGTCATCGCGCTGATCCGGCGCAGCACCAGCACCGAGGAGGCCCGTGACGGCCTGATGGGGTTGCTGGACATCGACGAGGTCCAGTCGACCGCCATTCTCGACATGCAACTGCGGCGGCTGGCCGCGCTCGAGCGGCAGCGCATCATCGATCGCCTGGCCGCGATCGAAACCGTCATCGCCGACCTCACCGACATCCTGGCCCGGCCGGAGCGGCAGCGCCAGATCGTCAGCGACGAGTTGGCCGAGATCGTCACCAAGTTCGGTGATGAGCGACGGACCCAGATCATCTCGGCCGACGGTGACCTGTCCAACGAGGACCTGATCCCCGACTCCGACGTCGTGGTGACCATCACCCGTGGCGGTTACGCCAAGCGCACCGCCACCGACCTCTACCGCGTGCAGAAGCGTGGTGGCAAGGGCGTACGCGGGGCGACCTTGCGGACCGACGACGAGGTCGACCAGCTGTTCGCGACCACGAACCACCACTGGATCCTGTTCTTCACCAACCAGGGCCGGGTCTATCGGGCCAAGGTGTGGCAGCTACCCGAGGCCGGGCGCGACGCCAAGGGCGGCCACGTGGCCGGACTGCTGTCGTTCCTGCCGAACGAGGAGATCGCCCAGGTCCTGGCCATCCGGGACTACCAGGCGGCCGCGTACCTGCTGCTCGCGACCAAGCGCGGGTTGGTCAAGAAGACCGCACTGCCGCTCTACGACTCGCCGCGCCAGGCCGGGATCATCGCGGTCAACTTCCGCGACGACGACGACGAGCTGATCGGCGCCGAGCTGTGCGCCCCGAACGACGAGGTGCTGCTGATCTCGCGCAAGGGTCAGTCGATTCGATTCCCGGCCGACGACGCCGAGCTGCGGCCGATGGGCCGGGCGACCTCCGGGGTCACCGGGATGAAATTCCGTGACGGCGACGAGATGTTGTCGCTGTCGGTCATCCGGGCCGGAGCGGAGAGCGACCAACGGTTCGTCTTCACCGTCACCGACGGCGGTTTCGCCAAGCGCACCGAGGTGGGCGAATACCGTCAGCAGGGGCGTGGCGGGCTCGGGATCAAGGCCATGAAGCTCAACGACGACCGCGGATCTTTGGTCGGAGGGCTGATCGTGTCCGAGAATGATCAGGTCATCGCCATCAAGGCGAGCGGCCAGATCACGCGTAGCGCGGTCAGCGAGGTGCCGGTCAAGGGCCGTGACACCATGGGAGTGAAGTTCGTCGGGGTTGGAGAGGGCGACTCAGTGGTCGTCATCGCCATCAACCCGGAAGCGACCGAAGAGGTGGCTGACGATGCCGCCGCGGGAGGACTGGACAGTGAACGAACCGACGAGGGGTAACTCGCCGGCGAGCGGCGCCAACGGGAAGAACACCCCGAACGGTGGCCGGGAGACTGAGCTGACCACCACGCGCAATACCGCCACCGGTGGGCCGTCCGCTCGGCCCGGTGGACGTCCGCCCGGTCAGGCTCCGAACCAGCCATCGTCGGCGCAGCGACCGCCCAACGCGCCGAACGCGAGCCCGTCCGCCCAGAGCCCATCAGCCCAGAAGCCACAACCGCAGAAGCCCCAACCGCAGAAGCCTCAGGCACAGAAGCCCCCGGCACCGAATCGGCAACCGCCGACCGGACAGGCGAACCGCCGGCCGTCCAGTTCGGTGACGCCGCCGGTGACACAATCGGATCAGACACCAACCCGACCGATCCCTGCCGTCAGGGCTCCGGCCATCTCGACGCCGGTGGCCACGGCCAAGGGCGCCGCGGTTCAGCCCGCCAAGGGTTCCACCGCACCGGTGCGCCGACCCGCCCCGCTCGGCCAGCCCTCCGGTCCGGAGATGCAGCCGCCGGCACCGATCGCCGGCCCGCCCGCCACGGTCCCGATCTGGGACCCGCCGCCACCGGCCAAGCCCAAGCAGTCCTGGCGCGAGCGACTGGGTTTGGGTGGAGCGAAGAAAGTGGCCTCGGCCACTGCAGCTGCAATCGACACCAAGGCCAAGGCTGAGCCTTCGGGTCCTCCACCGCCTGCCGTGAGCCCGGCGGCGGCCAAGACAACAACGCCGGACAAGCCGGCGGCCAAGCCCGCCGGTCAGCCGACCGCATCGGGTCCGACCGGTCCGGCACGAACGTCATCGGGCCAGCCGAGCGGCGCCGCTCAGGCGCCCTCGATCCAGGCCAAGGCCGGTCAGCCGGCCCCAGTCCGCAAGCCGGTGCCGGGACCGGGGGCCAAGACCGGACCCGTGGCACCCGGGCCGACCGGACCTGGATCGAAGACCGGTCCGAGCGCACCGATCGTCGCGCCGGTCGCGCTCGCCGGACCCGTCGCTCCCGCCGGGCCCGATGGCCCGATCACCCAGCCGATCCCCGTGGTGGAGTCGCTACCGACCGGGAGCGCCACCGCGGTGGCCGCCGCCGGCGCCAAGAGCAAGGTCGGCTCCGCCCGGCGTACGCGGAAGGCCCGGCTCCGGTTGTCTCGGCTCGATCCGTGGTCGGTGATGAAGACATCGTTCCTGTTCTCGATCGCCGCCGGCATCATGCTGGTCGTCGCCGTGTATGCGGTCTGGACGGTGCTGAGCACCTCGCAGCTGTTCGAGTCGGTCAACGAGATCGTCAAGAGCGTGGTCTCGACGCCGGGTGACACGACGCCGTTCCGGATCCAGGAGTACATCAACACCCAGAAGGTGATGGGCGTCGCTGCGCTCATCGCCTGTGTGGACGTGGTCATCTTCACCGCGCTGGCCACCCTGGGCTCATTCCTCTACAACCTCGCGGCCACCATGCTGGGCGGCCTCGAGGTGACCCTCGCCGAGGACTGATCGCCTCAACCCACGGCAACCTGGTCGATCTGACCGCGACTACGCGGTCAGATCGACCGACTTGAGCCCCGGGAGGGTGATCGGCTAAGGTTGGCGATCGTGCCTGAGGGCACACCGCGTATGCGGGCCTATAGCTCAGTCGGTTAGAGCGCTGCCCTGATAAGGCAGAGGTCAGTGGTTCAAGTCCACTTAGGCCCACCTACAGATAAGGCTCTGACCAGGCCATTCACCCCGTTCGCTGATGTTTAATCATCGGTCGATGTCGTCGAGGGCACCACAGGGGCACACGAGCCGTCGTCGACGTGGCGGGGATCCTCCTCGGTGGCGGGGTCAGTGGACGGGTTGAGTAGCGCGTCCAACCGGTCGACCGCTGCATCGGAGCCGTCGTCGTAAAGTCCGCCGTAGCGGGTCAGGTGAACGCGACGCTAGTGTGTCCGGCCCACTCCGATACTTCGCGTACGTTGCAGCCCGCCGCAACCAGGATCGCGACAAAGCTGTGCCGGAGACCGTGGAAGGTGAGCCCACGTAGGCCCGCGGCCTCAGTCGCAGGCCGCCAGACGCGGCGGGTGAACCGCGATCTCGCCAGTGGCCCACCCATCGGCGAGGTGAAGACCAGCGCATCGGGATCGGCCGGCACGAACTGGTCCAGATGCGCCCGGACGCGCTCGATGACGGTGCGCGCAACGGGGATAGTTCTCTTCGATCTCGTGGTCTTCGGCTGCTGACCGAGCGAGACCTGCCCTCCGATCTCAATAGCCGTACTTGTCACCCGGATCCGGGACCTCTCAGTCTTGACGTTCATTCGAGTCAGGCCGGCGGCCTTGCCCCATCGCAGACCGGCATACGGACCGACGAGGACGAGAGCCAGGTAGCGCTCGGGCATGGCGGCACATAGCCGCTCGAACTCGGCCTGGGTAAGGAAAGCGCGGCCTCGCGCGTTCCGCCGGCAGCGGAACGTTCAGGGCGGCGTTCGTGAACAGGCGGCCATCGTTCGCCGCCAGGTCCACGTCGGCCAAGAGGGGACGCTCATCAAGGTGGAAATCGCAGATATCCCTGACCCTCATGTGCGTATGCGAGGTCAGGATTTGGCATCGGTGGAATGATCGGATGGTGGCGGCAAAGAGGCACGTCGAGCTGGGACGTGCTGCGTTGCGTGTGGGTGATGCGGCCGGCGCGAGGGCGCAGTTCGAGCTAGTCGACCTGACGCCGGAGGTGCTTGAGGGGCTGGCCGCGGCGTCTTACGTGCTTCTGCAGTATCCACGGGCGATCGCGGAGTTCGAGCGCGCCTATGCCGGTTACCGCCGACAGGGTAACGGGGCGGGCTCGGCGCGCGTGGCGCGGACCTTGGGCTACATGTACGGCACGACGGCTGGCGACTGGGCGGTGGCCGGGGGATGGATCGCGCGGGCGAAGACGCTGCTGAGCGAGCTGCCCAAGTCGAGCGAACGGGGATGGGTGGCGCTGACCGAGGGCATGTTCGCCGGGGCACGTGCCACGAAGGAGGCCGCCTTCCACACCGCGATTGAGATCGGGCGGACCACGGAGGACCCGCACTTGACGTTCTCGGCCATGGCCTATCTCGGCGCCAGCCTCGTTCACGGCGACCGCACCGAGGAAGGGATGTCGTTGCTTGACGAGGCGCTCGCAGCGGTGGCCGGTGGTGAGGTCGAGGACTTCATCATCGTCGAGGAGATCTTCTGCCAGCTGTTCGCGGCCTGTGAGCACGCCCAGGACGTCCGACGAGCCGAGCAGTGGATCAGGATCGGCGAGCAGATCGCGGAGCGGCGCAAGCTGCCAGCGGTGAGCGCGTATTGCCGCACCCATTACGGCGGCATTCTTACTGCCGCCGGCAGGTGGCCCGAGGCCGATGTGGCGCTGACCGAGGCGGTGCGGTTGTGGGCTTTGGGTAAGCGCTCGCTGAAGGCCGGTGCACTGATTCGACTGGCCGACTTGAGGATCAAGCAGGGCCGGTACGACGAGGCGGCCTTCCTGCTCGAGGATCAGACCGACGGCGAGGCGGTGCTGCCGCGCGCTGCGCTCCACCTCGCGCGAGGTGAGCCGACGGTCGCGCTGAACCTGCTGGAGCGCGCTGCGCGGAAGGCAGATCTACGCAGCGGTGCGTGCATCCCGCTGCTGGCGCAGCTCATCGAGGCGCAGCTGGCCTGCGGCGAGGACCCGCAGCAAACAATCGCCGAGCTCGTGATGTGTGCCGAGGCGCACCGGACGCCGTACACGACTGCCCTGGTCGCACTGGCCCGGGGACACGCCGAGCTCGGCGATCCGCGGGAGTGGCTGCGCGATGCGTTGGACGGCTTCACCCAGGCCCAGCTGCCCTTCGAGATGTCGTTGTGCCGCCTCGACCTCGCCCGGGCGTATCGCCGGGACGCTCCCGAGGGGCGGTGGCGGAGGCCCGGGCGGCGCTGGCCGTCTTCGAGAAGCTCGAGGCGGCACGGTACGTCGATGCTACTGCTGCGGTGCTGCGCGAACTCGGCTATAGAATCGCACCGCCACGACCCTCTGGCCAGGTGCTCACCAGGCGGGAGGCCGACGTGCTCCAGCTGCTCGGGGAAGGGCTCTCCAACGCAGAGATCGCCGAGCGCCTCTTCATCAGCCGTAAGACCGTCGAACACCACGTCGGCAACCTGCTGGCTAAGCTCAGCCTCCGCAACCGCGCCGAGGCCACCGCCTACGCCATACGCCGAGAACCAGCCCGCAACTAGGGGAGTTCCCCGATACCGGTTCCACTTCGATCCGCGACTGTTGCATGAAGGGTCACTTTCGCTCTTCATCGCCCGCGCCGAGGAGAAACCATGCACTACGACGCCATCGTCATCGGAGCCCGCGCTGCTGGGTCACCGACGGCCATGCTGCTGGCCCGCAACGGCCACGACGTGCTCGCCGTCGACCGGGCGAGCTTCCCCAGCGACACCCTGTCGACACACGTTCTCCACGCGCCGGGCGTGGCTGCCCTCAAGCGGTGGGGACTGCTCGACGCGGTGATCGAGTCGGGCTGCCCGGCGATCACCGGGTACCGGTTGGACTTTGGCCCGATCATTATCAGCGGCACCACCCAACCCGTTGAGGGCATCACCACGGCCTACGCCCCGCGTCGGACCGTGCTCGACGCGGTCCTCGCCGCGGGTGCCCGGGAGGCCGGCGTCGAGGTCCGCGAAGACCACAACGTCGACGAGATCCTCATCGAGGACGGCAGGGTCGTCGGGACTCGACGGGGCGAACGTGAGGACCGCGCCCGGATCGTCATCGGCGCCGACGGCCGTAACAGTCTTGTGGCCAAGGCCGTCCACGCCCTGAACTACAACACCAAGCCGCGCTTGCAGTACTCCTACTACACCTACTTCAGCGGCCTGCCCACCGATCAGTTCGAGACCTTCGTCCGACCCGACCGAGGGTTTGCGTGCGCACCAACCAACGACGGTCAGACGATGGTCGTCGCAGGCTGGCCATACGCCGAGGCGCAGGCCTACAAGGCCGACGTCGAGGGAAACTTCTTCCAGACCCTGCAACTGGCTCCAGACTTCGCGGCGCGGGTGGCGAAGGCGAAACGGGAGGCGCCCTTCCTCGGCGGAGCAGTACAGAGCTGGTTCCGCAAACCGTATGGCGAGGGGTGGGCGCTCGTCGGAGATGCCGGCTACAACAAGGACCCGATCACCGCGCAGGGCATCACCGACGCCTTCCTCGATGCCGAACGGTGCACCGACGCGGTCCACCGGTGGCTCGGCGGGGGCCACCCGTTCGACGAGGTGATGAGCGCCTGGCACCAGCAGCGCGACGCCAAGGACACGCCCATCTACGAGTTCACCGCGCAGCTCGCCACCCTCGCGCTGCCGCCGCCGGAGATGCAACAGCTCCTCGCGGCCGTGCACGGGAACCAGCAAGCCATGGACGCCTTCGTCAGTGTCATCTCCGGAGCGGTGTCGCCGGCCGACTTCTTTTCGGAGGAAAACGTCGGCAGCATCTTCGCCGCATCCGCATCCGCCGCCGCTGCCGGACCGGCGTTGGCAAGCAGCGACCGATGAGCCTCTTTGCCGTAACTCGCGACGCAGGGCCCTCCTGGACAGAGGGCAAGGGCGCCTTCGAGCAACCGGGCGTGGATGAGCACGTGGCGTTCATGAGCAGCCTCGCTGACGAGGGCTCTGTGCTGTTTGCCGGGCCGCTGGCAGGGAGCGAGAGCGGTCGCATCCGCGTTCTGCTGATCGCCGAAGCTGCCAGCGAGGCCGACGTCCGTCACCACCTGTCCGATGACCCTTGGGAAACCAGCCAGCAGCTCTTCATCACGAGCATCTACCCATGGAATCTTCTCGTCGGCGCGGCCCGGCTGCTGCCAAGATACGCCACGTGATGGACATGAGGCTGCGGACATCGAAGCCACCGTTTTATTTGGTCGAGGGCGCACCAGGGACGCAGGAGAGCGAGAATGGGTGGCAAATGATCACAATCGATGAAGAACGACTCCGCCGCTGGAACGCCTAGCCTAAGCAGGTTTCCACAGCTGCCAGTGACCGTTGATGAGCAGGAACAGAGGCGCTGAAACGGCCTGATAAGGCAGAGGTCAGTGGTTCAAGTCCACTTAGGCCCACCCTGCTGAGGGCGCTTCACCTGCCGACGACGCATGCCCGTGTGCTCCGAGCCGGCTGAAGAAGAGCCGGAACAAGGCGAGGTCCCCTGAGGCCGCGAGTCAGTCAGGAGGTCAGTGCCTCGTACGGGGCCGCGATCGTCGCGCAGCCAGTGGCCAGGATCGTCTCACCGAACGCGATGGTCAGGCGGGGGCGGGTTGCGCCCAGCAAATGAATCCGCGAGGTCACTGCGAGGAGAAGCAATCCCGTGGAACTGCAGAGTGCTCTTGAGGCAGTACGTACGGCGCCCTCGATTCTCGAGGGCATCCGCCGTGCCGATGACCTGTCCGTCGTCGCCGCCCGGAAGGGGTGCGCGCGCGACGTCAACATCCTGTCTGCGGCCGCCACGGAGCCTGCTGACCAGCTGACGGCCATCGCGGCGGTCCACGCGCTCGCCCAGATCCGCGACGGCTCGGCTGATCCGGTGCTCGTCTCCTTCCTCAGTCACGATGCGCTCTACCTGCGCGAGCACGCCGCCTGGGCGCTTGGTGCCCGTCCGCCGCAGCCTGGCGGAATTCCCCTGCTGGCGGAAATGGTTGTCGAGGGCGGATTCGTTGGGATGCTGGCCCAGCGCACGTTGGAGGAGTGGAGCGGTAACGCGCCCGATCGGCTGGCGCTGGCCCTCGAAGAGGCTCTGACCGGCGTGCCGGATGCCGGCGCCCGGTCTCGTCTCGTCGAAACGGCCGCCCGCGGGCCCGGACGCCTCCCCGAGAAGCTGCTGCGCCGCGTCGCCGGCGACGCCGACGAAAGCATCGCGACCCGGGTCGCGGCGATCGAAGGCCTCGGCGACCGCCGACCGAACCAGACGACCGCCTCGATGTTGACCGTCATGAGCCGTCGCACCGACGTCCTCTCCGACGTAGCCCGGCTGGCGCTGTTCGACCTGAGCCCGGCCTCGCCGCCGGCCTCGATCAGGCAGGCTCCGGCAATTGCGCAGCTCTTCCTGCATGCCGACATCGACCGCCACCTTTCACAGGTCGGGGCGGGCGATAACGGTGGCATCGCCACTTTGCTGGTACGTCTCGGGGACGCTCTGGTGGCGCGGAGTCAGCCGCCGTGGGACTCGAGCGCGTCGAAGTGGCGGACCCAGGTCGAACGCGTGGTGACGATTTCCCGTGGGCGGCACGACGACGCGCTCTCCTCCGTCGCCGATCTTGGTTCGGTCCTCCGGGGGCACGCGTTCGCAACGGTTCCCTTCCTCGGAGGGCATGTTCCGATGGCGCAGGCGTGGCCGCGGCGGATCGCCATCCAACGCGGGATCCATCGAATCCTGCGCGCGGCCGAGCCGATCGACGCGATCCATCTCCGGATGGCCGACGTCGGCTCACTGGCGGCCGCCGCGGTCGCCCGGGAACGAGGAATCCCGGTCGTCTTCACCCTTGCACCGGACCCCCACGCCGTCATCGATCGCCTCGACGCGTCCGGAGCCTTGACCCGGACAGCTTTCGGCATCGCTGATGAAGGCGAACACTTCTGGTTCCGTACCCGGTTGGTGCAACGCATCGCTGCCGATGCCGCGCGGCTCGTGCTTTTCCCTCGGGAGAATCTGGCCCGGGACCTGCAGACCCTTCTCGGCGTCGACCTCAACAAAGAGCCGCAAGGGCGATACTCCGTCGTCGCCGAAGGGATTGACCTCGCCGTGATCGAGAGATCCCGTACGGACGTGCATGCGGAATCCGTTCCGCCCGTGACCGATCTCGACGATCTGCTCCGTTCGCTGCCCGAGGATCGGCGGAGTCTGCCTCTGGCTATTTCGGTGGGCCGCCTGCACCGGGTGAAGGGCATGGCCACACTGGTGGAGGCGTGGGCAGGTGACCCCGGACTGCGGCAACGGTGCAACCTCCTCGTTGTCGGCGGCGACCTCGTGCACCCGTCCGATGACGAGCAGGAGCAGCTCGACTGGATCGGTCAGGCCGTGCCGCTCCCGGAGGCTCCGGGCCGCGGTCTGCTGCTCGCGGGCCACCGACCGAACGACACGGTGGCCCGCTGGCTCGCTGCCGCCCGGTACGGCCGGCCCGGACTGGCGGCACCTCATGGGGTTTATGTGTGTGCGAGCGTGAAGGAGGAGTTCGGCATAGCGCTGTTAGAGGCAATGGCGACCGGGCTCACCGTGGTTGCTCCGCTTTCGGGGGGCCCGGCGACGTACGTGGAGGGCGGGTTGACCGGGTTCCTGGTCGATACCCGCGATCAGGTTGCCCTGGCTCGGGGAATCGGGCAGGCCCTCGATTTAGCAGCAGGCCCGAGCGGCCGAGCCGGGGCCGAACGTGCTCGCACCATGGTGGCGCAGAACTTCACGATCGACGCGATGGCGACGGCCCTGACCGATGTCTACGCCGATCTCGCTGCACCCGAGCGGGCGCTGGTCCCCGAGGTGAGTGCCTGGTGACGCTGCTGATCATCAGCCCCGACTACGCGTCCCACCTTCTCCCACTCGCGACTCTGGGAACCGCGTGGCGCGACGCGGGAGAGCAGGTGGTGGTCGCGACCGGGCCCGCCACGGCCCATATCGTCCGGTCGTTCGGGTTCGGGCACGTGGACCTACGGCTGGGCCCCGGCTCGAACCCCGGCGTCATCCGCGCGGACCAGCAACCCCGCGGCGAGGACGACGCGCTGCGCGGGTTCTTCGACGCGACCCGGCGGGGCATGCTGGAGACCCTGCTGTTCCAGGCCCGGGCACGGCGCAACGACTTGTTGTGGAACCCGGTGGCGATCGCGGGCCAAGTCCACCAGATCGTCGACCGGCTGCGCCCCGACGACGTGATCGTCGATCACCTCGCTTTCAGCGCGCGGCTGGGCCTGATCAGCGGCGGCATTCGACACGCTGACGTGGTCCTGGGGCACCCGTCAGCTCTGTCGGTCGGCGACGAGGTGTACGGCTACCCGACCGCGTGGCCTGCGGCCTTCACCCCCGACCGGGCCGACCTGGCCGCTCTGAGGCAGTTGTGCGAAGAGGTCCGGGACGACTTCACCGCGCAATGGAACGACGCGCTCGACCAGCTTGACCCGAGGGCGGTTCCGAGCGCGGACACGTTCGCGGAGACCGGCGACGTGTTGTTGCTGAACTACCCGGCCGCCCTACACGACGAGACCCGTACGGGGCTGCTCCCCCCGCACGCCTTCCTGGGTTCCGCCGTACGCGAAGAACCGGTCGACGACGAGGTTCAGACCTGGCTCGCCGCGGACAGTCGGCCCGTGGTCTACGTCAGCTTTGGCAGCTTCCTGTCCGTACGCGGCGACGTGCTATCGAGGGTGGCCGCGGCCTTGCGCACTCTCGACGTACGCGTGGCAATCGCTACAGGCTCGACTCCTCGACACGAGCTCGGAGAGCTACCCAGCTCCTGGTTGGTACGCGACTTCCTACCCCAGGTCACCTTGCTCCGCCATGCCGCACTCGCTGTCTCCCACGGCGGGAACAACAGCGTGACGGAGGCGATGACCGCGGCCGTTCCGCTTCTCCTGCTGCCCTTCTCGACCGACCAGTTCGCGGGCGCGGCCGCCGTCGAAGCCGCGGGATTCGGTGCCTCACTCGATCCGAACACCGCGTCAGTCGAGAAGCTCCGCATTGCCGCCTCCGGTCTCCTCACCTCGTCGGGCGAGACGCGCGGCCGATTGGAGCGGCTGAGCGCTTCGCTGACCGATCGACCCGGACCCAGGCGCGCGTACGAGGCCCTGCATCGGTTGCCGGCCTGAGGATCGGGTTGAAGTAGTCGGGACCCTCAGCCGCAGGACGCTGTCAACGCAGCGGCCCGGCGACGGTCAGCGGTCTCCTGATCCGGGGTCTACCGCTTGGCTGACGTCGCGGTCATGCTGGGGACCAGCGGGAGCTGAAGGGTCAGCCGCCATACGGTATGGGCGATGCGAACCAGCAGGAAGTCGCAACAAGGGCCACCTGGCGTCGTCGGGGGCTCGAGAACGGAACTCCGTGGCGTGCCCTCCCGCCCCACCGCATCATTGCTCGCGAGGCCGACCAGGGCGGCGGTGGTGACGGTCATCGTTGCCTTGTCTGCCATCAACCGCCCCCGGCGATCATTCCTCGGCTACGCCCCGCCGGTCCATCTGGCGTGACACATTGCTCGACATAGGGCGATGACGTCGACCGAAACGGGGCTCCCTCCCACTCCGGGCGCGCTACAGCTACGCTGCGTCGAGGAGGTTTCATCGTGGACATCCGCAAGACTTTTCTCGACTGGCCGGTCATCAAACAGCTGACTGGTTCAGATCCGCTCGGCCGTGGCAGCGCCGTGCAGTCGGCCAAGAACCGAGCGTCGGTCCCCCGAACCACCACGGCCGACCGCGTGGTCCAGAGTGTGTGCCCCTACTGCGCCGTCGGCTGCGGCCAGCGCGTGTTCGTCAAGGACGACCACGTCGTCCAGATCGAGGGCGATCCCGACTCGCCGGTCTCCCGCGGCCGCCTGTGCCCCAAGGGCTCGGCCAGCGAGCAGCTGGTCAACTCTCCGGGACGCGCCACGACGATGCTCTATCGTCGGCCACGCAGCACCACGTGGGAGAAGATCGGCGTCGCCGAGGCCACCGACATGATCGCGGACCGGATGGTGGAGTCCCGCCGGAAGCACTGGCAAGACACCGACGCCAACGGGATCCCGCTGCGCCGCACGATGGGGATGGCCGCCCTCGGTGGCGCAACCCTGGACAACGAAGAGAACTATCTGATCAAGAAGCTCTTCACCGCACTGGGCGCCATCCAGATCGAGAACCAGGCTCGTATTTGACACAGTGCCACGGTTCCCAGTTTGGGAGCCTCATTCGGGCGGGGCGGCGCCACCAACTTCCTCCAGGATCTCCAGCACGCTGACTGCATCGTCATCCAGGGTTCGAACATGGCCGAGTGCCATCCGGTCGGGTTCCAGTGGGTGATGGAGGCCAAGGCGCGTGGGGCTCGGGTGATCCACATCGACCCGCGCTTCACCCGGACGTCAGCCGTGGCCGACACCCACGTCCCGATCCGGGCCGGCAGTGACATCGTGTTCCTCGGTGCGGTGGTCAACTACATCCTGACCAACGAGAAGTACTTCCACGACTACGTGGTTGCCTACACCAACGCCGCCACCCTGGTCAGCGAGGACTTCCGCGACGTCGACGACCTCGATGGGGTGTTCTCGGGCTACGACCCCGAGACCGGCATCTACGACACCACGAGCTGGGCCTACGACGGTCAAAAAGACGCTGAGGCCGGCGGCGGGGGCAGCGGGGCGGGTGCCGAGAGTGAGGAGTCCGAGAGCAGCCGTGGCGCGGGCCACGAGCTGGGTGGCCACGGTGCCGCCATGGACCCGACCAGCATCAAGCGGGACGAGACGTTGCAGCACCCGCGTTCGGTCTTCCAGGTCCTGAAGCGGCACTACGCCCGATACACCCCCGAGATGGTGCAGGAGGCCTGCGGCATCGCTCCCGAACAGCTCCTCGACGTCTGCCGGGCGGTGACCGAGAACAGCGGCCGGGAGCGGACCACGACCTGGGTCTATTCCGTCGGCTGGACCCACCACACCGTCGGGGTGCAGTACATCCGTGGCGCGGCGATCATTCAGCTGCTGCTCGGCAACATGGGCCGTCCGGGCGGCGGCATCATGGCCCTCCGCGGCCACGCCAGCATCCAGGGCTCGACCGACATCCCGACGCTGTTCAACCTGTTGCCGGGCTATCTGCCGATGCCCAAGGCCGGTCCGCACGACTCGCTCGACGAGTACGTGGCCGAGATCGCGAGTCCGAACCAGAAGGGTTTCTGGACCAACGCGAAGAGCTACACGGTGAACCTGCTCAAGGCGTGGTGGGGCGATGCGGCGACCGAGGAGAACGACTTCGCGTTCCATTACCTGCCCAGGCTCACCGGGGACCACGGAACGTACGCGACGGTCATGTCGATGTTGCGCGACGAGATCGATGGCTACTTCCTGCTCGGGCAGAACCCGGCCGTCGGCTCGGCGCACGGCAAGATGCAGCGGATGGGGCTTTCCCACCTCAAGTGGCTGGTCGTCCGCGACCTCAACCTGATCGAGTCAGCGACGTTCTGGAAGGACGCGCCCGAGATCGAGACGGGGGAGCTGACCACCACCGACATCGAGACCGAGGTGTTCTTCTTCCCGGCGGCAGCGCACGTGGAGAAGGGCGGCACGTTCACCCAGACCCAGCGGATGCTGCAGTGGCACCACAAGGCCGTCGACCCACCCGGTGACTGCCAGAGCGAGCTGGAGTTCTTCTACCTCCTTGGGCAGAAGCTGCGGGCCCGGTTGGCCGGCTCGACCGATGAGCGGGACCGGCCAGTCCTCGATCTGACCTGGGACTACCCGCTGGACGAGGACGGGGAGATCTCCGCCGACGCCGTGCTGCGCGAGATCAACGGGGTGCACCTGAGCGGGGAGAAGAAGGGCCAACCGCTCAACACCTTCAACGAGATGATGCCCGACGGCTCGACCAGCGGCGGCTGCTGGATCTACACCGGGGTGTACGCCGACGGCATCAACCAGTCGATGCGCCGCAAGCCCGGTCGGGAGCAATCCTGGGTCGCACCAGAATGGGGCTGGGCCTGGCCGATGAACCGCCGGACCCTTTACAACCGGGCCGCGGCCGATCCGGACGGCAAGCCCTGGAGCGAACGCAAGGCGTACGTGTGGTGGGACGAGGAACAGCAGAAGTGGGTCGGTCACGACGTGCCCGACTTCGAGGTCGGCAAGGCACCGTCCTACCGACCCCCGGCGGGCGCGTCGGGTCCCGCCGGGCTGCGCGGTGACGACCCGTTCATCATGCAGGCCGACGGGGTGGGCTGGCTGTACGCGCCCAGTGGTCTGCTCGACGGACCGCTGCCGGCGCACTACGAGCCGCAGGAGTCGCCGGTCAGCAACGTGATGTACCGGCAGCAGTCCAGCCCGACCCGCGAGCTGTTCTTGCGGCGCGACAACCCGCAGAACCCGTCCGGCGACGAGGCGGGCTCGCAGGTCTACCCGTACGTGTTCACCACCTACCGGCTGACCGAGCACCACACCGCCGGCGGGATGAGCCGGTGGCAGCCCTATCTGGCCGAGTTGCAGCCGGAGTTCTTCTGTGAGGTCTCGCCCGAGCTGGCCCGGGAGCGTGGCCTGGAGAACAACGGCTGGGCCACGATCATCAGCGCTCGGACCGCGATCGAGGCCCGGGTGATGGTCACCGAACGCGTGGCATCGCTGCAGATCGGCGGTAGGACGCTGCACCAGATCGGCCTGCCCTACCACTGGGGCGTCGGCGACGATGCGCTGATCAGCGGGGACTCGGCCAACGACCTGTTCGGGGTCACCCTGGATCCGAACGTCCACATCCAGGAGAGCAAGGTCGGCTCCTGCGACATCCAGCCGGGTCGGCGCCCGCGAGGCCCCGCCCTGCTCGAGTACGTGGCGTCGTACCGCGAGCGAGCCGGCGTCACCGTGCTCACCGGCAACCAGCACCGGACCCCGCCACTGGGTGCGGACAGCACGCAGCCGAGCGAGGCTGAAGGGCACGCGAGCCCTGGTCTGTTCACCAACGAAGGACCGGACGAAGGACGTTCATGAGCGCGTACGGGCACGAGCGCGATGCTGACCGCGCTCATGGCGACGGGCACCTCGGGCTGGAACAGGCCTTTACCTCAGCCGGCCCGGCCGGCCCAGCCGTCACGGCCGGCTGGGAGGCGCCGCCGCCACGGAAGGGGTTCTTCACCGACACCTCGATCTGCATCGGCTGCAAGGCCTGCGAGGTGGCCTGCAAAGAATGGAACGGCGTCCCCCAGGACGGCATCTACGAACTCCTCGGCAGCTCGTACGACAACACCGGCGCCTTGGGCGCCAACACCTGGCGCCACGTCGAGTTCATCGAGCAGCGCAAGCCGCTCGGGAACCAGGACACCGGCATCACGATCGGGGTGCCCGAGACCTCTGTGTTCCCTGAGCTGGTCGACGGGCCGCAGGCCCTGCTCCGTGAGCCGGTCGAAGGGCCTGACCGGATGCCGCCGGACCACAGCGGGATGGACCTGTTCAGCGGGTTGAAGGGCGGACCGTCGACTCCGGAGAAGCCGATGGTCGATCTCGGCATGCCGGCTTTCGACCTGCCCAGCACTTCGCCCGATGCCGGCGAGCGGACCGACTTCCGCTGGCTGATGGCGTCCAACGTCTGCAAGCACTGCACCAACGCCGGCTGCCTGGACGTCTGTCCGACCGGGGCCCTCTTCCGCACCGAGTTCGGCACCGTGGTGGTCCAGGACGACATCTGCAACGGCTGCGGCTACTGCGTGGCCGGCTGCCCGTTCGGGGTGATCGACCGCCGGATCGGGGAGAAGAACAAGGACAAGAACGGACCCCCGGTCAAGAACGTCGGCATCGCCCAGAAGTGCACCCTCTGCTACGACCGACTGAGCCACGACCAGTCCCCGGCCTGCGCGAACGCCTGCCCTACCCAGTCGATCCAGTTCGGCGACGTGGACGAGCTCCGGGAGCGGGCCGCGAAACGGGTCGCCGACCTCCAGGCCGCCGGGGTGATGAACGCCCAGCTGTACGCCGAGGACCCGGAGAACGGGGTCGGCGGCGCCGGCGCATTCTTCCTGCTGCTCGATGAGCCGGAGGTGTACGGCTTCCCGCCCGATCCCATCGTGACCACGGCCGACCTGCCCCGGATGTGGCGGCACGCCGGCCTGGCCGCTCTCGGACTGTTGGCCGCGGCGGCCACGGCCTTCATCGGTCGTCGGCCATGAGCACCGGTGACTACGAGCGGGGCCAGCAGGAGGTCGGCAAGGCCGCCAACCCGTCCATCATCGACGGACCCAAGAACACCACCGACGAGCTGGGCGCCATGCCCGGCGTGGCTGGTCGGGGAAGTGCGGCCGCGGCCGCGGAGCGTACGCGGGGCGGCCGGCCGGCCGGCGAGAGGCGGGGGAGCGGAGGCCGACGGAAGAAGGGCCGCGCCGAGGAGATGATGGTCCCCGACGCCACCTTCAGCTCCTACTACGGGCGCCCGGTGGTCAAGGCCGCGCCCTGGGAGGCCGCGATCCCGTTCTACCTGTTCATGGGGGGACTGGCCGGCGGCTCGTCCCTGCTGGGTGCCGGCGCCGACCTCTCCGGCCGACCGACGCTGCGCCGCGCCGCTCGGATCGGCGCCACCGGAGCGATCAGCGCCAGCCTCGTCGCCCTGGTCTACGACCTGGGCCGGCCGACCCGATTCATCAACATGCTGCGGGTCTTCAAGCCCACCTCCCCGATGTCGGTCGGCACCTGGGTGATCACCGCGTACGCGCCGGGCAATATCATCGCCGGCGCCGCCGAGATCGCGAGGCTGTTGCCGCTCGCGCAGATCCTGCCGACGCGCCTGCGGTTCCTGACCACCCTGCTGGACCTCGCCGCCCGGCCGGGCGGCATCGCCGCGGCCCTGCTCGCGCCGGGGGTCGCCTCCTACACCGCGGTGCTGCTCACCGACACCTCCACGCCGGCCTGGCACGACGCCCACCGGGAGCTGCCCTTTGTCTTCGTCGCCTCGGCCGCGGCGGCCTCAGGGGGCTTCGGGATGTTGATGGCCCCCCTTGCTGAGACCGGCCCGGCCCGCAAGCTGGCCATCGCGGGTGCGGTCACCGAGCTGCTGGTCGAGCACCGGATGGAGCAGTCGATGGGGCTGTCGGCCGAGACCCTGCACCACGGCAAGCCGGGCAAGCTGATCCTCGCCAGCAAGATCCTCACCGCCGTGGGGGCCACCGGAGCACTGCTGCTCGGCGGTCGCAGCCGGGTGGCCGCGGCCGCTTCCGGGTTGATGCTGATGGCGGGTTCTGCGTGCACCCGGTTCGGGGTGTTCGAGGCCGGTATCGAATCGGCCCACGACCCCAAGTACACCGTCGTCCCCCAGCGTGAACGGCTCGATCGACGCCGGGCGGCCGAAGCCGCCGCCCGAGCCGACACCGGCGAAGCCCACCATGAGCAGGAGGTCTGATGTCTCCAACCGCCGCTCCGAACGCCGACACCGGCAATCCGACCAAGGGGCGCTGGGGTCTTGTCGCGGCTGCGCTGCTCCTCCAGCTGTCCATCGGTGCGGTCTATGCGTGGAGCGTGTTCGCCAAGGCGCTGCAGAGTGCCGCTCCGTTCAAGCTCAGTAAGGTCGAGGCGACGCTGCCGTTCGAGGTGGCGATCGGGATGATCTTTATCGGGACCTTCATCGGCGGCCGGATTCAGGACCGCCGGGGTCCGCGTACGGTCGCGATGGTCGGCGGCATCATCTACGGTCTCGGAGTCATCCTGGCGTCGTTCGCCCGGAGCGGGGACCAGCTGTGGCTGCTCGTGCTGGGCTACGGGGTGATGGCCGGCTTCGGGCTCGGACTCGCCTACATCGTGCCGATCGCGATGCTGCAGAAGTGGTTCCCGGACAAGCGTGGCCTGATCACGGGCCTGGCCGTCGGCGGGTTCGGCTTCGGCGCGGTGCTCACCGCACCGATTGCGCAATCGCTGATCGCCGGCAACAAGGATGTTCCCACCGCGGCGTTCCTGCCGCTCGGTATCGCCTATCTCATCGGCTCGCTCGCTGGCGCCTTCTTCTTCCGGAACCCACCCCAGGGCTACACCGTCCCGGGGTACCAGCCGGCCACCGCGGGCCACGTCGTCGACAGTGGTCGGGACTATACCCAGCGCGAGGCGCTGCGCACCTGGCAGTGGTACGCGCTCGCTGCCATCTTGACCCTGGCCGTGATGGCCGGGATCTCGCTGATCTCCCAGGCTGCGGCCAGCTTCGCCGACATCTCCGGCTACACCGCCGCGGCGGCGGCCGCGGCCGTCGGGTTTCTCGGCCTGTTCAACGGGGCGGGCCGCATCTTCTGGGCCGCCGTATCCGGCCGGCTGGGGCGGATGCCGACCTTCATCGCCATTCTGGCGCTGGAAGGCAGCTGCCTCCTGCTGATCCCGCACGTACACAACGCGGTGTTGTTCTTCATCCTGTGCGCGGTGGTTTATCTCTGCTACGGCGGCGCTTTCGGCACCATGCCCGCGACCGCCGGAGACTTCTTCGGGGTGAAGAACGCCGGCGGGATCTACGGCCTGATGCTGATCGGTTGGAGCCTCGGTGGCGTCGTCGGCCCACTGATCACCGCGGCCCTGATCGGTGGCGACAAGGACTACAGCACCGCGTACACGACGATCGGGATCATTGCCCTCGTCGCTATCGTCCTGCCGGTGGTCACCCGGTTGCCCAGGGTCCGCACGTCCGTCACCGAGGGTGAGCTGGGGACCGGCGCCGCGAGCCGCTGAGCTCAGCGGACAGAGGGATCTCACCGGCACAACCGCCGGCGTGCGCGTACTGGGTGAGTCGAATCGGGGTTTGCACCGCGCCGGGTACCTTTCCCTTGCTCGGAGGCGTGCACGTGCCTGGTGGCCCTCCCGGTCAACCGCATTGCCCCGCTACGCAAACTTTCGCGGGGCGCTTACCGGGTCAGCGCCGCGAAACGTAGCATCGCCCACGTGAGCACGCCCGCGGTGCACCCCCGCGACCGACCCGCGGCGATCGACTCGCTCCTCGCAAACGCTCGCGCCGACCTCGACCGGGTGGAGCCGGCCGACCTGGACGCCGAGCTTGCCGCCGGAGCCTTGGTCGTCGATATCCGGCCGGCCGGCCAGCGCGAACGCGACGGCGCTCTGCCAGGTGCGCTGGTCGTCGATCGCAACGTCCTCGAATGGCGGCTCGACCCCAGCTGCCCGGATCGGCTCCCAGAGTCGACCGATCCGGGTCGGCGCATCATCGTCGTCTGCAACCAGGGCTACAGCTCCAGCCTCGCCGCCGCGACTCTTCGGCAGCTCGGTTTGCGTCGGGCGACTGATCTGGTCGGCGGCTTTCAGGCTTGGGTCTGCACTAGGAGCCCAGACTCCTGCCGAACCGGTCACGACGATCTGGCCGACCGACGCCGATGGGTTTGAGGCTCCGCTATCACCTACCTGCTGGATGTTCGCCGAGTGGCCATGATGACGAGGTCCGACAGGGTCTGCCGGTGTCTGCTGGTGCTCATAAGAGCAAACGGGTGCGCGGATGTTGCACTCGTCCGGGGTCTGTCCTAGCGTCGCAGGGTCAGCGAACGCCCCTGCCCGAGGAACGAGAACCCCATGGCCCCCGAGACGATGACCGCAGCCGTCATGTACGCCCCCGGAGACATCCGGGTCGAGGACGCGCCCGTGCCGTCGGCCGGTCCGGGTCAGGTGCGACTCAAGGTCGCGGCGTGCGGGGTGTGCGGCTCGGACATCCCGCGGATGCTGAAGAACGGCGGCTACGTGATGCCGATCATCTGCGGCCACGAGTTCTCCGGCTGGGTGGATGAGCTGGGTGAGGACGTCAGCGGCTTCGAGCTCGGCGACCTCGTATCAGTGCCCCCGCTGATCCCCTGCTACCGCTGCGACTTCTGCGTCCGGGGCGACTTCGGGCTGTGCGAGAACTACGACTACTTCGGCAGCCGGAGCGACGGCGCGTACGCGCAGTACGTCGTCTCGCCGGTCGGCAACCTGCTCAAGATGCCCGAGGGCATCGACCCCCGGGCGGCGGCCATGCTCGACCCGGCGGCCATCGCGCTGCACGCCTTGTGGAAGACCGGGCTGCGTACGGGGCACCGGGTTCTGGTCGTCGGCGCCGGTCCGATCGGACTGTTCGCGGTCCAGTGGGCGAAGCTCGCCGGCGCCGGCCAGATCGTCACCATCGACCTGAGCGAGGAGAAGTCGGCGATGGCCCTCGAGGCCGGCGCCACCTCCGCGGTGCAGTCGTACGAGGAGGCCAAGGCGCTGGCCGGACGCGGTTTCGACATCGTGCTCGAGTCGGCCGGGGTCGCCGTCACCGCTGACATGGCCGCCAACCTGACCGGCCCACAGGGTCACGCCGTCTTCGTCGGCATCCCGCACGCTCCCGGTGACGCTGTCGAAGGAGACGTTCAACCAGTTCATGCGGATCGAGGCCACGCTGCACGGCTCGTGGAACTCGTTCTCGGCCCCCTTCCCGGGCGACGAGTGGCGTACGGCCGCCGACAAGCTCGCCAACGGCGACCTGAAGTGGGAGTTCATGATCACCCACGAGCTGCCGCTGTCCGCGTTGCCGGACATGATGGCCACGCTGGGCGCCCGCTCGGAGCACAGCTCCAAGGTCATCTTCATGCCCAACGCCGACTGACGATGGGGGTCATCCTCGGCTTCGACCTCGGCACCGAGGGCGCCCGGGTCGGTGCGTTCACCGACGACGGCAGCGCCCTCGGCTCGGTGCCGCGTACCTACCGGACGACCTTCCCTCGTTCTGGTTGGGCCGAGCAGGATCCGGCCGAGTGGTGGCGGGCGATCGTCGATGCGACGCACGAACTGATGGCCACCGAGGCCTGTCGCGCGGCCGGGCCGGTGGTCGCGATCGCGTCCGCCACCACCGCCTCGACGGTGGCCGTGCTCGACGCCGAGGGACGCCCGCTCCGCCCGGCCATTCTCTGGATGGACTCACGAGCCTCGGACCAGGCGCGACGCACCGCCGAGTTCGCCGACCAGCATCCGATCCTGGCCTGGTCGGGCGGCTCGGACGCCGCCGAATGGCTGCTGCCGAAAGCGATGTGGCTCATGGAGAACGAGCCGGCCACGTACGCCCGGGCCGCCCGCATCGTCGAGGCGGTCGACTACCTGACGTTCCGGCTGACCGGCCGCTGGGTCGGCTCGCAGATGAACGCTGTCTGCAAGTACAACTACGACCCGCTCGCCGGCCGCTTCCCCGATGAGCTCTACGCAGCCTTCGGGATCGCTGATCTCCGCGACAAGCTCCCGGACCGAGATCGTCCCGGTCGGCGGGGTCGCCGGTGCGTTGACCGCTCAGGCGGCCGACGAGCTGGGCATCGCCGCCGGCGCACCCGTCGCGGTCGGCGGGATCGACGCCCACGTCTCGTTGCTGTCCTGCGGCGGTGCCTCCGACGGGCTGGTCTCGCTGGTCTCGGGCACGTCGTCGGCGATCATCGCCGAGATCGACGAGCCCTGCGAGTCCAACGAGGTCTGGGGTCCCTATCCTCACGCGCTGCGGACGTCCAAGTGGCTCGTCGAGGGCGGCCAGGTCACCAGCGGCTCGGTCCTGAAATGGGCGGGCGAGGGCATCATGGGCTTCGCCCGCGACGACCTCTCGACCCTGATCGCCGGCGCCGCCGCGATCGAACCGGGTGCACACGGGCTGCGGGCGCTGGACACGTTCATGGGTAACCGCACGCCCTACCGCGACGCACGGCTGCGCGGAGCGATCGTCGGACTCACGCTCGGGACGACCCGTGAGGAGCTCTATCGCGCCGCCGTCGAGGCCGTGGCCTGCGGCACCCGGGCGGTGGTCGAATCGTTCGAGCGCGCCGGCGTCCGCTGTGAGCGGCTGGTCTTCTCCGGCGGCATCGAGCGCAACCCCCTGTGGCAGCAGGTCACCGTCGATGTGTTGGGGGTCGAGGCGCAGATCGTCGACGGCGACAACCTCACCCTGCGGGCGTGCGCAGTGATCGCGGCGACCGGGGCCGGTCTGGTCCGCGACCTGGACGAGGGAGCGGCCATGCTCACCCCCCACACCCGCACCTTGACGCCCGATCCCAACCGCCACACCGTGTACGGGCAGACCTACGACGACTACGTCGGGCTGGTCGCGGCGTTGACGCCGACCATGCACGACATCGTCGATCGCCTCGACGGGCGTTAGCCGTGCGTCGACCGACGAACGACAACCTCCCGCCGGACGCGGGTACGCCCGTCCCGGCGGTTCAGCCCCCGCTTCGGGACCGCACCGAGTTGCTGCTCCGAGTCGCGCAGGGATATTGGGAGCAGGACCGGACCCAGGAGGACATCGGTCGCGAGCTGAACCTCACCCGCTGGAAGGTCGGGCGGCTGCTGGAGGAAGCCCGGACCGAGGGAATCGTCCAGATCAGGATCGTCCACCCCCAGGCTCGCCGTGCCGATCTCGAGGTGGCGCTCCGCAGTCGCTTCGGGCTCCGTGACTGCATCGTCGTCCCCACCCCTCGGTCCGCCACCCCGACCGAGGGTGGTCGGCCGGCCACCCGTCACGTGGCCCTCGCCGCGGCCAATTACCTGCGCACGCACGGCAAGCGCATCCGTACCCTCGGCGTCTCCTGGGGCAACACGCTGCAGGAGATCGCTGCCGTGCTGCCGGCCGGCTGGACCCGGGGCATCGAGGTCATCCAGATCAACGGCAGCATCAGCCGATCGGTGCGCCCGACGACCGGGGCGAACGTGGCGCTGAGTATCGCCCACCACGGTGAGGGGCGCGCCACCCTGCTGCCGGTACCCGCCATCGTCGAACACGCCAGCACTCGGCGGGCGCTCTACGGCGAGAGCTTCGTCGGCGAGACTCTGACCAAGGCCCGGTCCGCCGACGCCCTGCTGTTCTCGCTGGGTGTGCTCAGCCCAGACTCGGTGCTCGTCGAGAGCGGTGCGGTGACCCCCGGCGAGCTGCGTCGGCTGCGCACCGCGGGTGCGTGCGGTGACGTCCTCGGACACTTCATCACCGCCGACGGTCGGATCGCCGATGACGACATCGAGAGCCGGACGGTCGGCCTCACCCTCGACGACCTGCGCGACGCGAGCCAAGCCATCGCCGTGGCCGCTGGCCCCGGCAAGAGCCGGATCATCACCGCCGCCCTCGCCAGCGGCCTGTGCTCGGTGCTCGTCACCGACGAAGAGGCCGCCCTCGAGATCGCCCGGCGCGACCCCACGAGCACCCACCGCACCACCGAAGGACCCTCATGACCACCGCCCCCACCGCCCCCGCCGGCCCTACCGGCCCCGCCAGCCCGACCGCCATCGCCGGGCTGATCGATCACACCCTGCTCAAGACCGAGGCCACCCGGGTCGACATCGAGGCCCTGATCGTCGAGGCCGACGCACTCGGGACCTACTCGGTCTGCGTCTCACCGTCGATGGTGCCGGTCGCGCTGCCCGCCGGTAGCCAACTCAAGGTCGCTGTCGTGGCCGGTTTCCCCAGCGGCAAGCACACCTCGGCGGTCAAGGCGGCCGAGGCGGCGGGGGCGGTCGCGCACGGGGCCCACGAGATCGACATGGTCATCGACGTCGGCGCGGCCCTGGCCCACGACTACGCCTCGGTGCAGAGCGACATCGCGGCGGTCCGCTCGGCCGCGCCCAGGCCGACCGTCCTGAAGGTGATCATCGAGTCCGCCGCCCTCGGCGACGAGGAGATCGTCGCGGTCTGCCGGGCCGCCGTCTCCGCCGACGCCGACTTCGTCAAGACCTCGACCGGGTTCCACCCCGCGGGCGGCGCCACCGAGCACGCAGTCCGGCTGATGGCCGAGGCCGTGGACGGACGCCTGGGCGTAAAGGCCTCGGGCGGCGTACGCACCCTCGAGGATGCCCAGCGGATGATCGCGGCCGGGGCCACCCGGCTCGGGGTCTCGGGGACCCGGGCGATGCTCCAACTGGTCGACGCCGCAGACGGCGCGTACTGACGCCAGGGATTTCTCGGCCCTCAGTCGGCGATGGCGGCGATTCACCACCCGGCGAGGGAGTACTGACGAGCGTGCCGGCCGGGTGAGCGATAGCCTGAGGTCATTCCCGGAGGGGGACAGCGTGACCACCAATCCCAGCGCCCATCTGTACGGACCCACGGGTCGGATCAGCGGGGTGGCCGGGGTGCTCGTCGCTCCCGCCGTCGCCGCGTTCTCACCGTGGCCGGTCGCCCTCGACTATCGGACTCCCTTCGCGGTGCGGATCGTTGCGGCGGATCTGAGCGCCGACGAGTGGGCTCTACCCGTCGAGGTCGTGTACCTCCGTCTCGAGGGGGCCGACGAGAAGACCAATGTCGCCGGGGTCACGCTGGACCGGTCCTCGCAGTTCCCCGTGGTGCTGGGTGAACGCGTTCCCGACCAGGCGGTCATCGACGCTCTGGAGGACCGGGCCAAGGGCAGCCGCGGGGCCCTGCTCGAGCTGGGGGCGGACCGGTTCGGCGGACTCGGGCGCCGTTCCCGTCGTACGCCGACGGTCGCGCGACCGCTCACCGGCGCCGGTCCGCCGGCCCGGGCTGTGCCCACGGACTTCGCCGTCACGACCGGCGAGCCCCGGCTCGCCGCGCGGTCGATCTGTCGCATCTTCCGGTGGGACTGACATGGGGCTCGCGGTGCGCCACCTGGTCATCGCGATCGTCGCCGTCGGTCTGGACCTCGCACTGTTCACCCAGCTCTCCGACGCGTCGGACCAGGTCAGCTGGGTGAGTCGGAGCCTGCCGGCACCACTGATCCTGGGCGTCGGGGCCCTCGCGGCGATTCCGTTGGCGTTGCGGCATCGGGCCCCGGCCCTGGCTGGTCTGATCGTCGCCGGTCACGCGATCCTGGTCACGACGACCCTGGGCTCGCGGCCGCTGGTCTCGTTGCTCGTCGCCTTGTACACCGCCGCCGTGTGGTCGAACCGGGGCCGGGCGATCGGTTGCCTGGTCGCCGTGCTGATCGCGCACACGGTCGCGGTGGTCTACGAGGCGTCCTTCACCCCGGCGGCGCCGTCGCGTGGTGCGGTCGGTGCCGTGGCCGCGGTCTACGGGCTGCTCGACCTGGCGACCTGGGCGGCCGGTCGGTGGGGGGCCGGCGCGGCCGCGCGGTCGAGGGCTCGGGAGCTCGAGGCGTCGCGGACGGCGATGGCGGCCGCCGCCGTCGACGCCGAGCGGCTCCGGATCGCGCGCGAGCTGCACGACATCGTGGCCCACGCGGTCACCGTCATGGTGCTGCAGTCGGCGGGGGCCCGGCGCACGGCGCTGAAGAACCCCGCCCGCGCGGTCGAGGCCATGGCCGCGGTCGAAACCACCGGCAAGCAGGCCATCGTCGAGCTGCGTCGGCTGCTCGACGTGTTGCGGGCCGGTGAGTCCGGACCGGAGCCGGCGGCGCCCGCCGAGGAGGGGGTCGTCGGGCTGGCCGGGCTCGACGATCTCGTCCGGGTCGTCCGGGCTACCGGGATCGACGTCCAGGTGTCGGCCGGACCGGCCACCGGGGCGCTGGACCCCAGCGTCGATCTCGCTGCTTACCGGGTCATCCAGGAGGCACTGACCAACGTCAACAAGCACGCGGGGACCGGAGCGCGCGCCGAGGTGCGGCTCCACTGGACCAGCGACTCGCTGGTCATCGAGGTCACCGACGGTGGGCCGGTCGACGTGGTGCCGGTGCCGATCCCCAGTGGGTACGGGCTGGTCGGGCTCGCCGAGCGGGTCAAGCTCGTCGGCGGCCGGTTGCACACCGGGCCCCGGTCGGACGGCTCGGGCTACCGGGTCGAGGTCGTGCTCCCGTTCAGCCGACCGGAGCCGCAGTCGACCGGTCGTGGCTTGAGCCGGACGGGTCAGCGATGACCATCCGCGTACTCCTGGTGGACGACGAGCAACTCGTCCGTACGGGGTTGGCCATGATCCTCGAGGCGGAGGACGACCTGGAGATCGTCGGCGTCGCTGCAGACGGTGCTGCCGCGGTCAGCAGCACCGCCGGCCTGCGGCCCGATGTGGTGGTGATGGACGTCCGGATGCCGCGGATGGACGGCGTCGAGGCGACCGCACGCATCGTCGCCGATCCCGACGCCACCGCCGCGGTGCTGATGCTGACCACGTACGCGGCGGACGACGCGGTCCGTTCCGCGCTGCGAGCCGGTGCGTCCGGCTACGTCCTGAAGGACGCGGCGCCGGACGAGCTGGTGCTCGCCGTCCGCGCGGTCGCGGACGGGGAGGCCTGGCTCGACCCGGCGGTGACCCGGTTGCTGATCGAGGAGGTCAGGCGGGACCGGCCCGAGTCCGACGCCCCGGTGGCCGGCACCCCGGAGCTCACCGCCCGCGAGCGTGAGGTGTTGCGGGTGCTGGCCCACGGCCTGTCGAACCGGGAGATCGCGGAGTTCTTCTCCATCGCCGAGACGACGGTGAAGACCCACGTCAGCCGGATCCTGATCAAGCTGGGGTTGCGCGACCGCGCCCAGGCGGTCGCGGTCGCTTATCGCCGGCACGTCCTCGAGCCGGACGACCCGCTGCCCCGTCGTCGCTGACCCGGCACGCCGGTCGCTACTTGGTCCGGCCCTCGACGGTGAAGCAGCCGCCCTCGAACGCCCCACTCAGGCCGGCGGCGCCGCTGATCCGCCAGTGCGGCTGGACGGTGTGGCGACCGGACTTCAGCGGGATCACCGCGATGGTGCTGCGGGTCTGCCAGAACTCGGTGTGGTTGGCCAGGTTGCCCGGGCCGTAGACCTTCTCCTGGACCGCGCCGCCGTCGATCGAGTAGCCGACGCGGATCTCCGCGTCCGACACCACGCCCATGTCGGCGGCGAGCTGGGCGACGACCTTGCGCGAGACGTCGCCGTTGTCGATCGACACCCCGAGGCCGAGCGGCTGCCAGCCGTCCTTGACCTCGATGGTCTTGAGCCCGAAGGCGCACTTCTCCTGGGCGCCGGGGACGGCCTGAGCCGTGGTGGTCAGCACCGCGTACGTGCCGAAACCGGTGAGCAGTGCGGTGGCGGCGACGAGTGCGCCGGCCCGCTGGGTGGAACGAGACATCTGAACCCTCCTGAGGTGATCGCCCGCAGCTGGTCCGGGGCGATGACTGGTTGAGGCCTCGAGCATGGCTCTGCGGAGGGGGTCAGCGCGTCCTGCTGATGAACGATGTTCGCCGTCGTCCTGGGGTCGTACGTGGCCCCGACATGGGCCCGGGGAAGAACAACACGATCGTGTCAGCCCGTTCAGGACACGCTTCGGTCAACGACGACGTCGGATCAGGCCGGCTCGGCGAGACCCCGCTGTTCGGGCTCGGTGGCGTCGGCGGTGGCCCGATCGAGGATCGAGGCGATGACCTGGAAGGTCCGGGGGTCGGCGATCGGGCGGAAGTGACCCACGGTGGCGAGCACGATGTTCTCCGCTCCCGGGAGCTCGCTGGTCTCGGGGATGTGCGGGTCGAAGGCGCTGTACAGCGAGCTGATCTCGCGGTTCACCACCACGTTCTTGGTCAACTCGCGGATGACCGGGCCCGTCGGGGCGAACATCCGGATGCTGCGGATCAGGAACAGGTACGCGTACCGCGAGCCGGAGAACGGAGAGTTGATCGCGATCATGTGGTGAACCCGCCGCAATGTCTCCGGTCGCGCCATCGCGTACTTGCCGATCAATCCCCCTTTGCTGTGGGCGATGAGGGTGACGTCGGTGAGGTCGGCGTCCTCGAGGTAGTCCGACACGATGGTGGCCATGGCCGGGATGGCACCGGTGTTGTATCCGAGCTTGTCGAGCACGTGGACGGGGTGGCCGGCCGCGTACAGGCGCTCGGCGATCGGCTGCATGAAGTGCCAGCTCTCGTAGACGCCGGGGATCAGCACGACGGGCGATTTCGGGACGGCAGGGTGGAGGAAGTCCGCGGCGGTGGTCCGGGAGAGCAAGCCCCGGGCCTGCCAGTAGACGACGTAGCCGTAGTCGAGGGCCCAACCGGTGAGCTTGTTCCACCAGGTCCACGCGGTCCGAGGAGGGTCGAGACCGTCACCACGTCCCCCGTCGTCGCGCGAATCGGTCGTCATCACATTCTCCTCGGTCTGACGCGGCGGGAACCGGGTCTGGACCCGAACTCGCCCGGTGTGCTCACCCGGCCCGCCGTGCACCCCGGAGCACCGAACGTATACGCGCGCGCCCCGGGGTCGGCCCGAGCTCGGTGGTCATTGGTCGGATGGGGTGTGGTCCGTCCGGGATAGTTAGACGCCAAGCCATGGAAAGAGGTCGGATTGAAGTTCGTCTACAACAGTTTCAACGGTCGCTATGCCGATAGTCCCCGCGTGCTCTACGAGGCCATGATCGCGCGCGGAGTGGGCGAGCAGCACACCTGGCTGCTCGACGACCGGCGCGCCGCGGATTTCCCGCCCGAGGTGAGGACCGTCCGGATCGCCACCCCCCAGGCCAGGGCCGCGCTGGACGACGCCGACGTAGTGGTGGCGAACTGTCACCTCACCCTCGACGAGTGGCACCCGAAGCCGGGATCGCGCTACGTGCAGACCTGGCACGGTACGCCGTTGAAACGCATTCACCGATCGGCGGTCGCGCACCCCCCGGCCGAGGTGATGGACGAGCTCGACGCCGACATCGCCCGCTGGAACTATTTGATCTCGCCGAGCCGGGCCGGAGGCCAACTGCTCCGTGCCGCCTTCGGCTACACCGGCCCGCTCATCGATTCCGGTTACCCGCGCAACGACCTGCTGAGCGCCCCGGACCGCGACGAGCGGCGGGCGCGTAAACGGCGTGAGCTCGGGATCGCCGACGGAACCACGGCGGTGCTCTACGCGCCGACCTTCCGCGATGACGACGTGGACGAGGTCGACGTCCCGCTGCGGTTGGACGCGCCCGCCATGGCGGCGCGGCTCGGGTCGGGTTACCACCTTCTGCTCCGCCAGCACTACTACCTGGGCCATCGACGTCCGCCCGGCACCGCCGCCGGACTCACCGACGTCTTCGCCGACGCCGAGATCGCCGAGCTCTATCTGGCGGCCGATGTCTTGGTCACCGACTACTCGTCGGCGATGTTCGACTTCGCGGTGACCGGCAAACCGATCGTGCTGTACACCTACGATCTGGCCCATTACCGCGATCGGCTGCGGGGATTCACCTTCGACCTCGAGGCCGAGGCGCCGGGACCGCTGGTCCATGATCCCGACGCCCTCCTCGCCACCCTGCTCGACCTGCCCGCCATGATCCCGGCCTACGCCTCGCGGTACGAGGCGTTCCGTGACCGCTACAGCCACTTCGAGGACGGCGGAGCGACCGAGCGGGTGCTCCGCGCCCTCGACCTCCTGCCGTCGACCCCGGACGCCGATCCGGTCGCGCCTCGGGGTGCCCGCGCCGACTCCGGAGCCGTTCGCCGCCGGCAGGCCGGTCCTCCGGGTCGTAGCCGTCTCAGCATGAAGAGATGAACCCGGCTCGAGCAGCCCCCGGGGCTGTCTTCTCAACCCCGGGGACCTATGCGCAGCTGCTTCCGGACGCAGCTGCGCACGTGCAGATGATGTCCAGTTCGGGGTGGTCCGAAACGTCACAACCCGGGAATCTCACGCCGGCAGGAAATCAGGCCAGCTAATCCGGAACGGGGAACGGGTTCCCCCCCGCGAACGTGTGAGGCTGGGGCTAGCGCGCGGCGCCGGAGCCCGAGTCGTGCAACCGCAGGCGGGGCCGCCGCGGATCGTTGAGATCGCGGAGCACGTCGTCGGGGAACACCTCACGGAGCACCCGCTCGACCACGTCCGGTGCGCTGGTCATCGACAACTGGCCGGAGCGACTACCGCGGGGGCCGGTGGAAGCCGATGGTGAACTCTTGGTCATAGGCGTTCCTCCGTAGGAGAGGCCCTCATTCTATCCCGGCGAACGACGGCCTGGTGGTCGATCGCCCAGGTGGGATTGAGGTCGGCGGAGAAATAGTGCTTGCGTTTGAGCCAGACCAGGCCATCGCCCGGTGAGATCAGCGCGACATCGATCGGCCCGCCGACGCTGGCCGGCCCGCGTACGCTGATCCGCTGTTTCAACAGCGTCAGATTGACCAGACTCTCGGCGAGTATCCCCACCTCGTCCTTGGGGAGCGCGGTGATGCTGGTGTTCATCGGCGCTGTGTAGTTGCTGCTCTGGAACTCCTGCATGTCGGTGGTGAAGTCGTCGACCTCGCTGCGGACCAGCTCGGTGGCGACGCGCGCCACCTCCCGCCGTAGCCCCTCATCGGCCAACTCGGGCACGTCGGCGCTGAGTCGTTCGGTGATCCGGTCCGGAAAACGGTCGACGGCACCGGTCCAGTAGTTGTCGATCCGTCGCCGCATGGTGGGGGTGGTCCCGCTGAGGAAACCCCGCCCCTCCTCGTCCTGGGCGAAGGTCTCGATGAACGAGGGGTTCGTCGGGGTGATCCGGTGCAGCCGATCCTCCGACGTGCGCAGCACGCCCGCGATTCGGCCGGCGATGCTGCAGCTGTGCAGAGCCGGCATGATCTCCGACCGCCCGAACCCCGCGATCACCAGACCGCTCTCCTGGGGCTCGAAGTACAGCTTGGTGGTGGCGACGGCCAACAGTCCGGCGATCCGCTGCTGCCGGGCTCGTGGGAGCTCGAAGCGGCGGAACATCTCGCGGACGAAGGTGGCGAGCTCGGACTTGTAGCGCGAGGCGATCAGTTCGGCCGGCGCTTCCGCGGCCCAGGGTCCGGGCTCGGCCCGCTCCAGCGTCGCCTCCCAGACGTCGAGGCTGTCGTCGGCGACCGCACGGAGTCGGCCGGTGTTCACCGAGCCCTGGGCGGTCGACCATTCGCCCATCCGGTTCTTGACGTAGTCGTGCACGGCCAGGGCGTGGAAGTAGCAGGCGTCGAGCAGGGTCAGCACATCGGTGTCGTCGTCCAGGATCCGCAGCCGGCCACCCTCGAGGAACGCGGAGAAGCTGCGGTAGTACTCCTCGATGGTGTCGAACTCCACCCCGAGATGGGCCGACCGGTAACGCTTGATCAGGGTCTCCCACGGCACCCGGTTGAGCTCGGCGTTGCCGTAGACCATCACCCCGACCCCGGCGCCGCGCTGCAGCTCGAAGACCTTGTTGACGCTGTCGAAGGTCTTGAAGCCCTGCCGGCCCGCGCTGATCGAAACCGTGCTGTCGGCGGCCAGGGCCACGCACGACTTGTTCATCACCACGGCTTCAGCCGTCATCGGTCCACCTCCCGATCGCCGACCCTAGTCCCGGGCACCGACATCGGCGCCGGCCGGACGCGGTGCGTACGCGCGCTAGGGTCGAGCGGTGACTGAGCCCGAGCTGACCGAGATCGACGTCCACAACAACCGCGAGTCGCGCGCCGGGGAGTCCCAGACCACGAGCCGGATCGCACGGGCCAGCGACGGTGGTGCGCCCCCGCGGGTGGCCCCCGACGCCGGCGAGCTCCCCGAGCCCACCTACGGCGGGGTCGCCGAGGGCAACCCGGTGGCCGGCGTGACCATCAGCGACGAGGATCTCGACGCGGCCGTGCCCGGCGACGACGGCCCCAACGAGCTCGACGGTCCGACGGCGGGTCACGCCTGACCCGGAGGTCGAGGGAGCTACTGCAGGTCGACCACCTCGATGGCTACCTGGCGACGCGCGGTCGAACCGATAGCTCCGCCACCTTCCGAGCCTGGCGCCTCTAGGGAATGGGCCCGAGCCAGAAGTCTTGACTGATTCCAGATAACGCCGCAAAATTGAACCATGTCGAGTACGGAAGTCACCCGCCGGTTGCGGGACTCCGCGCTCCGGGTCACCCGCCCTCGACTCGCCGTGATGGACGCCGTACGCGAGCATCCGCACGCCGACACCGAGAGCATCCTCGGCGCCGTCCGACGTGAGCTCCCCACCGTGTCGCAGCAGGCGGTCTACGACTGTCTCCGAGTACTGACGGAGGTCGGCCTGCTCCGCCGGATCCAACCTGCCGGCTCGGTCGCCCGCTACGAGACCCGGACCGGTGACAACCACCACCACGTCGTGTGCCGCTCCTGTGGATCGGTCGCCGACGTCGACTGCGCGGTCGGTCCCGCCCCGTGCCTGCACCCCTCGAACGATCACGCGTACGCGATCGACGAGGCCGAGATCACCTACTGGGGCATCTGCCCCCCCTGCTCCACCCCCGCCTGACCCACCGCCTCCGGAAGTCGCCCGCTCAGAAAGGACCCCCCGTGGTCGAAGACCATCAGACCGTCGTTCAAGAGATGAACGAGGATGTCGACGCTGCCCAGTGTCCGGTCCTGCACGGCCGCGCGCCGCACCCCACCGAAGGTGGTGACAACCGCGGTTGGTGGCCCGACCACCTCAACCTGAAGATCCTGGCCAAGAACCCGGCCATCGCGAATCCGCTCGGTGGCGATTTCGACTACGCGGCGGCATTCGCCACGCTCGATCTCGCGACGGTCAAGGCCGACATCGTGTCGGTGCTGACCACCTCGCAGGACTGGTGGCCGGCCGACTTCGGTCACTACGGCCCGTTCATGATCCGGATGGCGTGGCACAGCGCCGGGACCTACCGGATCGCCGACGGTCGCGGTGGCGCGGGCGCGGGACAGCAGCGGTTCGCCCCGCTGAACAGCTGGCCGGACAATGCGAACCTCGACAAGGCGCGCCGACTGCTGTGGCCGGTGAAGAAGAAGTACGGCCGCCACCTCTCCTGGGCCGACCTGATCGTGCTGACCGGCAACGTCGCGCTCGAGTCGATGGGCTTCGAGACCTTCGGCTACTCGGGTGGACGGGTCGACGTGTGGGAGCCCGACGAGGACGTCTACTGGGGACCGGAGACCACCTGGCTCGGCGACGAGCGGCACACCGGTGAACGCAAGCTGGAGGGTCCGCTGGCCGCGGTCCAGATGGGTCTGATCTACGTCAACCCCGAAGGCCCGCTCGGCAACCCGGACCCGCTCGGCTCCGCCCGCGACATCCGCGAGACCTTCGGCCGGATGGCGATGAACGACGAGGAGACCGTGGCGCTGATCGCCGGCGGTCACACCTTCGGCAAGACCCATGGTGCGGCCGACCCCGACCAGTACATCGGTCCGGAGCCCGAGGGCGCGCCGCTGGAGGAGCAGGGACTCGGCTGGCGCAACACCTTCGGCACCGGCAACGGCGACGACACCATCACCAGCGGGCTCGAGGTCACCTGGACGTATCACCCGACCCGCTGGGACAACGAGTACTTCCACATCCTGTTCGGCTACGAGTGGGAGCTGTTCGACAGCCCGGCCGGAGCCCACCAGTGGCGACCGAAGAACGGCGCGGGCGAGGGCCTGGTGCCGCTGGCCCACGACGCGTCGAAGTCGCGCGAACCGCGGATGCTGACCTCCGACCTGGCGCTCCGCGTCGACCCGGTCTACGAGGCGATCTCGCGTCGCTTCCACGCCGACCCGGCCGCGTTCGCCGACGCGTTCGCGCGCGCCTGGTTCAAGCTGACCCACCGCGACATGGGGCCGTTGGCCCGCTACGTCGGCGCCGAGGTCCCCAGCGAGGTGCTGCTCTGGCAGGACCCGCTGCCCGCGGTCGACCACGAGCTGGTCGGCGACGCCGAACTCGACGACCTGCGGTCCCGGATCGAGGCCTCCGGGCTCACGGTGTCGCAGCTCGTCACCACGGCGTGGGCCTCGGCCTCGACCTTTCGCAGCAGTGACAAGCGGGGCGGGGCCAACGGGGCCCGGATCCGGCTGCAGCCGCAGGCGGGCTGGGCGGTCAACAACCCCGGCGAGCTGGCCTCGGTGCTCAACACCCTCGAGAGCCTCCGCACCGAGTTCAACGCCGGCGGCACGCGGATCTCGCTGGCCGACCTGATCGTCTTCGCCGGTGGCGTGGGGATCGAGCGGGCGGCGCGGGCCGGCGGCCACGAGGTCGTCGTGCCGTTCGCTGCGGGTCGCACCGACGCCGGGCAGGAGCAGACCGACGTCGAGTCGTTCGCAGCGATGGAGCCGCCGGCCGACGGGTTCCGCAACTACCCGGGCAAGGGCAACCGGTTGCCGGCCGAGTACCTGCTGCTGGACAAGGCCAACCTGCTCGGCCTCTCCGCCCCGGAGATGACCGTGCTGGTCGGTGGGTTGCGCGTCCTCGAGGCCAACTGGGACGGTTCCTCGCTCGGCGTGCTCACCGATCGCCCGGGGACGCTGAGCAACGACTTCTTCGTCCACCTGCTCGATCTCGGGACGAACTGGCGGCCGGTCACCTCGGCCTCGGACGCGTACGAGGCCCGCGACGCCTCCGGCGCGGTCCAGTGGACCGGCAGCCGGGCCGATCTGGTCTTCGGGTCAAACTCGGAGCTGCGGGCCCTGGCCGAGGTCTACGCCAGCGACGACGCCCAGCAGCAGTTCGTCGACGACTTCGTCGCCGCCTGGGTCAAGGTGATGAACGCCGACCGGTTCGACCTCCGCTGAGGTCCGCGGGGGCGGCGTCGACTCAGTCGGCGTCGCCCCCGTCCGGTTCACCCCGGTAGGTCCCGAACGACGACGAGTTGCCCTCGGGGTCGGAACAGACGAACTCGCGGCGCTCCTACACCGTGCCGCCCAGTTCGTTCAGCACCTCGGCGTCGGAGGCGACGACCCGGGGTCAGGCGGAATGGGGCGCGAGACCACGGCCATACCTGCGGGGCTCGGGGTGCGGTCTCGGTCCTCAAACCCAGTGTGACCTGCGGCATAGAGCCGGTGGCGAATAGGTTCTGCCTGTTCGTACGCGTAGTCTGGTCTGCAGTGGTCCGCTTCTCACCAACGGATCGCCGGTGAAGTCGATGCTTCGGCTCCTTCCCCGATCTGTTGCGCAACACCCGCGTCGATGCGATTCCCGGGTGAGCACCGTCTAGCGAAGTAGAGACTCTTGTCCTCAGTAACGTCCTTCACCGATCTCGGCCTGCCCGCACCGCTGTTGCGCGTGCTCACCGAGCGCGGTATCACCACTCCCACCCCGATCCAGGAAGCCACCCTCGCCGACGCGTTGGCCGGTCGTGACGTGCTCGGCCGTGGCCGCACCGGCTCCGGCAAGACCTACGCCTTCCTGCTGCCGCTGGTGGCCCGGCTGGCTGCCGCTCCGCAGGCCCGCAAGCCGCGTCGTCCCCGGGCCCTGATCCTGGCCCCGACCCGCGAGCTGGTCCGTCAGATCGAGACCGCGCTCGAGCCGCTCGCCGCGACCGCCGGTCTGACCAGCATCACCGTCTTCGGTGGCGTCAGCGACCGGCCCCAGGTCGCCGCCCTGCGTTCGGGTGTCGATGTCGTCGTCGCCTGCCCCGGCCGGCTCGAGGACCTGATCCGCAACCAGTCCTGCAGCCTGGCCGACATCGAGGTCACCATCCTCGACGAGGCCGACCACATGGCTGATCTGGGCTTCCTTCCCGCGGTGACCCGGCTGCTCGGTCAGACCCCGGCCCGCGGCCAGCGCCTGCTGTTCTCGGCCACGCTCGACTCGGCCGTCGCCGGACTGGTCCGCCGGTTCCTGCACGATCCGGCCAAGCACGAGGCCGACTCGGCCGAGGAGGCCGCCCCGCTGCTGGCCCACCACGTGCTCCACGTCCCCGACGGCCAGCACTTCTCCGTGCTGTCCGAGCTCGCCGCTGCTCCCGGCCGGACCGTGGTCTTCACCCGGACCAAGCGTCGGGCCAAGACCATCACCCGCCAGTTGAACGCGATGGGCGTCGCGGCCGTCGAGTTGCACGCCAACCTCAGCCAGAACGCCCGGGCGCGCAGCCTGGACTCGTTCCAGTCGAGCAAGGTGACCACGATGGTGGCCACCGACATCGCCGCCCGTGGGATCCACGTCGACGACGTCAGCCTGGTCGTGCACGCCGACCCGCCGGTCGACCCGAAGGCCTACACCCACCGCTCCGGACGCACGGCCCGCGCCGGTAAGGCGGGCACGGTGGTCACCTTGACCACCGACGCCCAGCTCAACGACGTTCGCAAGCTGGCCCGCGCCGCCGGCGTCAGCCCGAAGATGACCCGGGTCGAGTCCACGCGCCACCCGATCCTCACCGAGCTCGCTCCGGGCGAGCGCGTCTTCGGCGCCCCGATCCTCCCGGTCGAGAACGCCCAGCCGCAGCAGCAGCCCCGTCGCCGCTCCGGCGGCGCCGGCCGCGGTGCCTCGACCGGCTCCGGGACCAAGGCGCACGGATCGACCTCGCGCGGTCCGAAGGCCTCCGGCCCCAAGGCCGCGGGTCCCAAGGCCGGCGGGCCCAGCGCACCGTCGCGGCAGCGCAAGGCCGCACCGCGTACGGCCAACGCCTCGAGCAACGGCGACCACAGCGCCGCGAACTTCAGCTCGCGTCGCCGCCGCTCGGCCTGACACCGGGCCGCACCACCTGAAAAGTGTCGGATAGCGACGCGGGATCGAGCACATTCCCCGTCGCGATCCGACACTTTGTGGTTGGACGAGCCGTCAGCTGGCAGCGACAGTGGCCTGGGCGAAGAAGTCCGCGGGCAGCGCGTGGTCGAGTCTCCAGACGAAAGCGACGGGCCGGTCGCCGGAGTGGCTGACGTATCGGGCCGGCCCGGCGAACAGGTACGGGTTGGTGCCCAGGTCGGATGCGCGGGCGAGCCGGACGAAGAGAAGCTTGGTACTCGATCCGCCGATGTAGCGCTGACCGGTGGGGGAGGTGACCGACGTCTGCGACTGGGACTCCCAGTGGAACAACGTCGAGCTGATCGGATAGTCGCGGTAGAGCGTGGTCGGGGAGTAGTCGGCCTCTGACTTTTGCAACGTCACAAAGAAGGCGTCGACATCGATCTCGGGCTTGTACAGGACGCCCTCTCGGAAGGTGCTCGGCGGGAGATCGAGCCGGGCGTGCCCTAGACGCGGTCAGAATCTCTTCGCGCTGGTAAGCCGCGTGTACGCGCAGTGGCAGCGACACCGGCGCAGGGCTGGGCCAGCCCGAAGGTGACATGAGGCGCTCGGTCGAAGGCGAGATCGATCACTTGGTCGAGCTCATCGCGCAACGCCGGCTCAGTCCGCAGCTGGTCCAATCCGGATTGGATGCTGGTGGGCCGCCCGGCGGTCGGCCACAGCGAGAAGAACAACATCCTGGCGAACTGTTGTTCACCGAAACTGAGGTCGTTGTAGCTGGGCGCATCGTCGGCGAGCAGCTGACGGTAGGTGTGGGCTCGATCGTGGTCATCGACGTGCGCGAAAGCACGGACTCGCCTCAACAGCGACTTCTCGTGTTCTCCACCCGGTCGCGTCGGCAGGTCTGCCGCTCGTCGTAACACGGTCCAGGACTTGTCCCGCTTGAGGAGATCGGACAGCTCCAGACCTGAGTCACGCAGGAAGGTCGCCGAGGTCGACATCGCCCGAGGTCCGGAGTTCGGCAATCGCGTCACGCCACCCGTGGGTGACCTGCGACCGCAGGTTCTCGAGCACGATCCGTTGCGCAGCCCGATCCATGATGATCTGGCAGCCCGCGGGGAGGAACGGGAAGCCGCGTTCGATCTCGTGGATGACGGCCCGCCGAGTTTGCCCGGTGAGCGCTCGGAGACGTCGATCGAAACGAAACGCGCGGTGCTGATGGCCGACGAAATCGAGCACCGTCAGCACGGGTTTCGTCGCCGTTCGTCGAAGGCCCCGGCCCAGCTGCTGGAGAAAGATGGTGGCGCTTTCCGTGGGTCGCAGAAAGAGGATCGTGTCCACATCCGGGAGGTCGATCCCCTCGTTGAACAGGTCGGCGGCGAAGAGAATCTTGAGATCACCGGCGCGCAGGTCATCGAGAGCCTGTTGCCGAATCACTGATGGCGTAGTACCGCTGACGGCGGCCGCCGGAATGCCCGCTTGATTGAAGGTATCGGCCATGAACTGCGCGTGAGCGACGCTGACGCAGAACCCGAGGCCGCACATCGCTGCCACATTGCCGACCTTGTCGCGCAGTTGGCCGAGAACAATCGCGGCTCGACTGGTGTTACCGGTGTAGAGGCCGGCGAGCTCGTGATCGTCGTAGCGACCTCGAGTCCAGGCAATGCGCCGCAGATCCGTCCCGTCCGCTACCGCGAAGTAGTGGAAGGGACAGAGAAGATCAGCGCCGAGCGCATCCCACAGTCGCAGCTCGGCGGCAATCCGTCCCTCGAAGAAGGACCGAACATCCAGACCATCGGTTCGCTCCGGGGTAGCGGTGAGGCCGAGAAGCTCCTGCGGGCGCAGATGATCGATGAGGCGTCGGTAGGTCGGCGCCTCGGCATGGTGGAACTCGTCGATCACGACCACGTCGTACGCGGCCGGCGGGAGGTTGAGCACGCCGTAGGCGTTCAGCGATTGCACGGAAGCAAAGACGTGGCGCCACCGTTCCGGTCGCGCCCCACCCACGTAGAGCTCGCCGAAACTGGCGTCGTTGAGAACCTCTTGATAGGTCCTCATCGCCTGTTCCAAAAGCTCGCGGCGGTGCGCCACGAACAAGAGACTCGGGGGGCTCGGTTTGTCTCGAGCGAGGTGGCGGTAGTCGAGGGCGGCAATGACGGTCTTGCCGGTGCCCGTCGCGGCGACGACCAAGTTTCGGTGCCGATCGTGCACCTCGCGTTCGGTCATCACCAGATCCAGGATCGTCTGCTGATAGGGGAAGGGACGCACCTCAAGTCCCGAAACAGAGATGGTGACTCGGCTGTGGGTCGATCGCCCGGAGGCTTCCGCCAAGCCGTCATCCAATCGGTCGCGATCGCGCTCAGGGTCATACCGCTCGAAGCCGGCGTCGTTCCAGTAGGTGTCGAAGGTCGCTTCGAACTTCGACAGCAGGGCAGGCGTGGCGACCCGCGAGAGGCGGACGTTCCATTCGACGCCATCGAGCAGGGCGGCGCGGGAAAGATTGGATGATCCGACGTACGCGGTGTCAAAGCCGGTTCTTCGATGAAACAGCCAGGCCTTGGCATGCAGGCGCGTGCGCTGGGCGTCGTACTGGATCCTTACCTGAGCACCGAAGTCGCGCACCAACCGATCAAGGGCGTCGGCGTCAGTGGCGCCCAGGTAGGTCGTCGTGATGACCCGGAGCGGTGCTGAGCGTTCTCGTAGCCGGCGCAACTCTGGCTCGAGCAGGCGTAGGCCGTGCCACTTGACGAAGGCGCACAGCAGGTCGGCGCGATCGCAGGAATCGATCTCCGATCGGAGCTCGGCGCCGAGATTGGGCTCATTCGGGCTGTTGGTCAGCAAAGCCGCATCGGACAGCGGGGTCGAAGGGCGTACAAGAGTCAGAGTCGGCGGCGCCCCGGGGCCAACCGGATCCTGGACGGCCTGCAGCTGGGTTGCCGGGTCAGTCACGGGATCGACGGCGGTGCCGAGAGCGAGGAGGACGGCGTTGGCGATCTCCACCCGTCTGGCGGAATCCTTCGTGGCGGCGAGTATGTGCTCTGTCGCTGCTGCGATATGTCTGGCCAGCACGTGCGGCTCGTCGGCCGCATCGACTTTCTGCAGGATCGCCGTAGCTGGCCCGATCGTGCTCAGCCGTTGCCCCAGCGCGTGAGTCATCAGCAGTTCGTAAAGGCCGGGTTCCACCTACAGATCGTCACAGACAAGCCAAGAGTGTCGGATAGCGACGCGGGATCGAGCACATTCCCCGTCGCGATCCGACACTTCTGTGTTGTCCGAGTGGTGAGCGTGGCCTCGACCCGTTGCTCCGCGAGATGATGGTGCGATGCGTTGGAAGGGAATGAGTTTCACCCGGGATCGGCTGATCGGTGTCGGGGCGGTGCTCGTACTGATCCTGCTCGGTGCGGTCCTGCCGTATTTGACGATGACGTATCTGAACACCGCGAGTGAGCCGGTCACCGGCACCGAGCGGTTGATCGGAGCGGGCACATTGATCGGGGGGATCGACCCGACCTACCTGCCCGGCTACGTGATCGACAACCGGAGCGCGTACACGCTCGGGCTCAACACGTTGTCGGCCGGACTCGGGCTGCAGCAGATCGGCAGCCTGGTCGTCGCCGCGACGTTGATCGGGCAGTTCTTCGACGAGATCAACAAGTTTTTCTGGTGGCCGTGCCACCTGGCCAGCTACCTGCTCGTACTGGTGCCGATCCCGGTGCTGGTCGGGGCCGCGCAGTTGCGGGCGCAGACCGTGCCGATCGAGATCGGGATCGCCTGGGTGCCCGCTGTGCTGGCCGGGATCGCCACGATGGTGATGACCTTCCGCTCCTACCGCCGGATCGACAGCTACGGCGGCTTCTGAGCCTCGCGTCGGGCGTCGATGTCGTAGGCTTCCTGCTCTGCGTCAGACAAACCGTCAAGGGGGTTCTCGGTGAGTGCGCCTGACGACCTGATCGCGGACCGCTACCGGCTGGTCCGGCTGGTCGGTAGTGGTGGGATGGGCGCGGTCTGGGAGGCGCGCGACGAGCGCCTCGGTCGACCGGTCGCGCTGAAGCTGCTGCACAAGCAGTTCGGTCTCGCTCCGGCCGACGCCGAGCTCAACAACCAGCGCGCGATGCGTGAGGCCCGGATCACCGCCCGGATCCACCACCGTCACGCGGTACCGGTCTTCGACGTGGTCGAGCACGAGGGCCGGCCGTGCCTGGTGATGCAGTTCCTTCCCTCGATCGCGCTCTCGACGCTGCTCAAGCAGACGGGACCGCTCGATCCGATCGAGGCCGCGAAGGTCGGCGCTCAGGTCTCCTCGGCGCTCGCTGCCGCTCATACGGTCGGCGTGGTCCACCGCGACGTGAAACCGGGCAACATCCTGGTCGGCGACGACGACAACGTGATGATCAGCGACTTCGGGATCTCGCACGCCTTCGGCGACGCGACGCTGACCGCCACCGGCCTGGTCCACGGCACGCCGGCCTTCCTGTCCCCCGAGGTCGCACGTGGTGCCGCCACCACCTTCGCCTCGGACGTCTTCTCACTCGGGGCGACGCTGTACGCCGCGGTCGAGGGCAAGCCGCCGTTCGGCACCGACCCCAACACCATGGCGCTGCTGCACCGGGTCGCCTCGGGCCAGTTCGCCGCGCCCGAACGGGCCGGCCCGCTGAGCGACATGATCGTCGCCATGCTGGCCACCGATCCCCGGGCCCGGCCGACCATGAAGGACGTCGCCGACGCCATCGCCGAGATCGCCCGCTCGGGGGTAGCCGCCACACCGCCCGGGGACCAGCCGACCCTCGCGGCGGCCACCCGGCCGCTCCCACCGGCCGTCCCGCCGCCGGACCAGCGGACCGCCGTGCTGGGCCGTGACGACGCCACCCCGCTGCGGCCGGTCGCTCCGCCGATCCACCGGGCGGAGGGCACCGGACCGACCGACCCACCCCCCCCGGGCGTACCGGTACCGGTGGCACCTGCGCGCCCGCCGGCGCAGCCCGGACCTCGTCGGCGTACCGGCCCGATCATCGCGCTCGTCCTCGTCGTCCTGCTGATCGCCGCCGTCGCCGCGGTCGCCCTGACTCGCGATCGATCTGACCAGGTGGCCGATCCGTCGACCAGCTCCAGCGCCTCGGCCCTGGAGTCGGACTCGGCCCCGGCGCCGTCCACGAGCAGCGCGGCACCCTCGACCCCGGCCGACCCGAGCGAGCCCAGTCCGACGCCCTCGGCGACTCCGAGTGCGACCCCGTCGCCGACCCCCACGGCGTCGCCCACGACCGCCACCGCTGCCGAACTCGCCACCGCCATCTCCAGCTACTACGCGCTGATGCCCGACGACACCGACGAGGGCTGGACCCGGCTGACCACGGCCTACCAGGCCAACCCCTCGGGCGGCAAGAAGGCGTACGAGAAGTTCTGGAAAGACATCGAGCGGGTCTCGGTGAGCAAGGTCGTCGGGCGACCGCCCGATCGGGCCGAGGCCACGGTGACCTACGTGTTCAAGGACAACGACCGCCCGCCCTCGACTGAGCGGACTGCATACGGACTGGTGCAGGTCGACGGAATCTGGAAGATCAACAGCTCCGGGGTCACGGGCGGATAACGCTCAAACCCGTTCTGACCGGCCCCTATACGTCTTGAGCAAAGGTAGTTGAAACGAAAAGAATCTCTTGAGGGATTGCCGCGCTGAGCGTGCGGGCGGCTCGAGGTGGCCCCGAAACACTGTGCTCACTGTTTCGGGGGAAACCATTCCAGCCAACGAGGGAGCACCCCCATGCCCAACAACGAGATCACCCAGCGCGAGTGGACCCTCGCGGCCAAGTGCATTGGCATGGGGGACAACTTCTTCGTCGAAGGTGCGGCGCAGAAGATGGTCACCCGGTTCTGCGCCGACTGCCCGGTCCGTCGCCAATGCCTGGACGAGGCCCTGACCAACCGTATCGAGTGGGGCGTCTGGGGCGGACTCACCGAGCGGGAACGCCGGCGTCTGCTGCGCCGTACCGACGAACCGCAGCGAGAGTACGCCGCGTCCTGACCGCGGGACCGTGCCGGTCGGGGGGCGAGGTCGTCAACGGGGGTCGACGTCGAGCCGGTGTGAGCCAGGTCTCGACCACGTCTAGACTTTGTGCGGACTGGGTAGACTACAGATATCTGCGTGAGCAGCGGCCCGCGGCTCGCCCCGAGCGGCGCATCGTTCTCCCGCTCGCATCCCGACTGGGAAGTCGACTAGTTCCAGGAGTCCGCCCATGTCGACGATCAATAAGGTGCACCCACGAACAGGGGCAGCGACCGAACGTCTGGCCCGTCAGCCGCTGACCAGCTCGTTCACCGAGCTGGCCCGCGACGTCCGCGAAGAGGGTCTGCAGGGTCGTCGTCGCGGCTTCTACATCATGATGTTCATCGCCCTGGGCCTGGCCCTGGGCGGCGTCGCCACCGGCGTCGTCCTGCTCGGTGAATCGTGGCTGCAGCTGCTGATGGCGGCGGCGCTCGGACTCATCTTCACCCAGCTCGCCTTTCTCGGTCACGAGGCCTCCCACCGGCAGATCTTCGAGTCCGGCCTGGCCAACGACCGCACCGGTCGGGTGCTGGCCAACGGCCTGGTCGGGATCAGCTACGCCTGGTGGATGAACAAGCACACCCGGCACCACGCCAACCCCAACAAGGTCGGCAAGGACCCCGACATCGAGGTCGATACCGTCTCGTTCCTCGAGGAGGACGCGAAGGCGAGCCGCGGTTGGGTCCGCTGGATCACCCGTCGTCAGGGCTACCTGTTCTTTCCGCTGTTGTTGCTCGAGGGCATCAACCTGCATTTCCGCTCGGTCCGCACCCTCTTCGGCCCCCACCCGGTCAAAGGACGCGGGCTCGAGCTCGGCCTGATCTTCGGTCGCTTCGCGATCTACCTCGGCCTGCTCTTCTGGCTGCTGCCGTTCGGCATGGCCGCCGCGTTCGTCGGTGTTCAGCTCGCCGTCTTCGGCCTCTACATGGGCGCCACTTTCGCGCCGAACCACAAGGGCATGCCGATCGTCCCGGCCGACGTCAAGCTCGACTTCCTGGCCAAGCAGGTCCGCACGTCGCGCAACATCTCCGGCGGCTGGTGGGCCACCGCCCTGATGGGCGGCCTGAACTTCCAGATCGAGCACCACCTGTTCCCGAGCATGCCCCGTCCGCACCTGCGCCGCGCCCGCGAGCTGGTCCTGGACTACTGCCGTACGCACGACGTCCCGTACACCGAGACCACGCTGATCAACTCGTACGCGATCGTCATCGACTACCTGAACCGGGTCGGCCTTTCGGCCCGCGACCCGTTCGACTGCCCGATGACCGGTCAGCTGCGCATCCGCTGACCCCGGTCAGCCGTTGGGGTAGTCCACGACGTCGACCCGCTCGACCGGCACGGTCCAAGGGCCTGTCCCTGCTCAGCGCCCCAGGGCGGCGAGCAGGAAGCGCAGGATGCGGTCGTTGGCGCCGGGCAGGCTCTCGTGCCCGAAGTCGGGGTAGTGCAGGACCGACTTGGCGGCGGTGATCTTGTTGTAGGCCGCGTACTGGGTCGACGGTGGGCAGATGGTGTCGCGCAGCCCGGTGATCATGAAGACTTCGGCGCTGATCCGCGGAGCGAGATGCTGGACGTCGATGTAGCCGAGTCGGGTGAAGATCTCCGCCTCGCGCTCGTGGGTGGGGTCGAAGCGACGGAAGTACTGGTCGAGCTCACCGTAGGCGTCGCGGGCCAGCTCGAGCTCCCAGACCCGCTGGTAGTCGGACAGGAACGGATACACCGGGGCAGCCGCGCGGAGCTGCGTCGAGAGGCCGGCGCAGGCGAGGGTGAGCGCACCGCCCTGCGAGGCGCCGGTGGCCGCGATCCGGGTGTCGTCGACCTCGGCGCGGGCGGCGAGCACCCGGACCAGCTGCACGGTGTCGAGGAAGATCGAGCGGTAGAGCAGGTCGTGTGGCGCCCCGTCGAGCCCACGGATGATGTGGCCCTCGAGGGTGTTGCCGACGACGCCGCCGACGTCGACCGAGCGGCCGCCCTGGCCACGGCAGTCCATCGCGGCGACGGCGAAGCCCTGGGCCGCGTACGGGATCAGATCGAACCAGTCGGGGCTGCTCCCGCTGTAGCCATGGAAGTGCGCCAGCCCGGGGGCCGGGTTCGCCGTACGCGGGCGGAGGTACTTGGCGTAGATCCGCGCCCCTCCGATCCCGGTGAAGTGCAGGTCGAACAGGTCGGCGACCGGAGTCGGATGGTCGACCGGCACCAGCGCGACGTCCGGGTCGACCTCATCGAGCTCGCGGAGCGCTTCGGCCCAGAAGGCGTCGAAGTCGTCGGGACGGGGATTGCGGCCGGGGTAGCCGAGAAGATCGGCAACCGGCAGATCGAACAGAGCCATGGGCCGATCCTGTCACCTGGTCGGAATAACCTGGCGCCATCGGGGTTCGCCTCGTTGAGCGATCAACGACACCGATCGCCACGGATCGACACCGATCGACGACAGACGAGGAGCGGACCGATGCGGATCACGGTGCTGGGTGGGACGGGTTACGCCGGGGCGGCGGTGGTGCGCGAGGCCGCAGCCCGCGGGCATCAGGTGACGGCGGTCAGTCGTGGAGTGCCGAGCGAGCCGGTGGCCGGCGTCGACTACGTGACCGGCTCGGTCCTCGACCCGGCCGTCCTCGCCGACGTGGTGAAGGGCTCCGAGGTCGTCTTCGAGGCACTGTCGCCGCGCGGCGACATGGCCGGACAGGTCGAAGGCTTGATCGACGCGTTGATCCCGCTGGCCGATCAGGCCGGCGTCCGGCTCGGCGTACTCGGTGGAGCGTCGTCGTTGCTCGTCGGCCCGGACGGACCCCGCATGATCGATCTGGGTGCCCCGCCGCCCGAGGTCATGCCGGAGATCCAGACCGGACTGAACAAGCTCGAGCAGTTCGCGTCGGCCCCGGAATCGCTCGACTGGTTCTACGTCAGTCCTGCGCTCGAGTTCGGCTCCTGGCTCCCGCAGCGGGTGACCGGGACCTACCGGCTCAGCGACGACGTGCTGCTCACCGACGAGGAGGGCAACAGCTACATCGCGGCGCCGGACCTCGCGCTCGCCGTGCTCGACGAGATCGAGCGACCGACGCACGCGCGTCAGCGTTTCCACGTGGCGCTGTGACCACCCTGGCGGTGACCGGTTCGACCGGTCAGCTGGGTGGCCGGGTCGCCCGCGGCCTGGCCGAGCGAGGGATCGAGCAGCGGCTGCTGGTCCGGGATCTGTCCCGGGCGCCCCGGATCGCCGGGGCCAGCGTCGTGCCGTTCTCCTTCACCGACGTCGAGCTGGCCACCGAGGCGCTCCGTGGGTGCGACACCGTGTTCATGGTGTCCGGCTCGGAGGCGGCCGACCGGCTCGATCAACATCGGGCGTTCGTCGACGCCATCGCGGCGGCCGGGGTCGAGCACGTCGTCTACACCTCGTTCGCCGCCGCAGCGCCGGACTGCACCTTCACCCTCGGTCGCGACCACTACGCGACCGAGCAGCACATCGTCGCCGCCGGGCTGCGTCACACGTTCCTGCGCGACAACTTCTACCTCGACCTGTTGCCGGAGTTCGCGGGTGAGGACGGGGTCATCCGCGGTCCGGCCGGCGCGGGGCGGGTCGCTGCGGTGACCCGTGACGACGTTGCGGCCGCGGCGGTCGCCGTGTTGTCGGAGCCGGAGGCGCATCGCGACGCCACGTACGACCTGACCGGACCGGAGGCCCTGACCCTCGGCGAGATCGCCGCCACGGTCAGCGAGCTGACCGGGCGTCGGCTCAGCTTCCACGACGAGACCATCGAGGAGGCGTACGCCTCGCGGCTGCGCTGGTCCGCTCCGCAGTGGCAGTACGACGCGTGGGTGTCGACCTATACCGCCATCGCGGCCGGCGAGGTCGCCGCGGTCAGCGAGGACGTCCGTCGGCTGACCGGCCGACCGGCGCTCGGATTGCGGGAGTACCTGACCCGCGGGTGAGTCCGGCCCGGGGGCGACAATGAGCCATGACCAAGCTCAACGGACAGCAGATCGCCGACGCCGGCCTCACCGGCTGGGTCCACCTGAACGGCGGGATCCAGACCCGCATCGCGACCGGGGACTTCGCCACCGGGCTGACGGTGGTCAACGCCATCGGGGCCGCGGCCGAGGAGCTCGACCACCATCCCGATCTCGATCTGCGCTACGGCCACATCGACATCCGGCTGCTCAGCCACGATGTCCGCGGACTCACCGGGCGCGACATCCGGTTGGCTCGCCGCATCACCACCATCGCCGCTGATCATGCGGTCGCGATCGACGGATCGGGTCTGTCGCGCTGGGAACTCGCGCTCGACAGCCCGGCGTACCGCGAGGTCCTGCCCTTCTGGTCGGCGGTACTCCAGCTCGAGGACGGCGCCGCGCACGACGCCCCCGACGAGATCCGCGACCCCAGCGACGCCCTGCCGACCATCTGGTTCCAGGAATCCGGGTCGGAGGAACCGCGGCAGCGCTGGCATCTCGATGTCTGGGTCGATCCCGCTGACGTACAGCCGCGAATCGACGCCGCCGTGGCGGCGGGCGGCATCCTCCTCAGCGACGCCCAGGCCCCGGCCTTCTGGGTCCTGGCCGATGCCGAGGGCAACCAGGTGTGCCTCTGCACCTGGCAGAGCCGCGACTGACGGCCCCGGACTCTCCCGGCCCCCTGGCAACGGAGCGCAGGATCGGGGTCAGCCGTTGGGGAGCAGGACCGCTTTGAGACAGTCGGGGGCCCGGAGTGCGGCGAGCGCCTCGCCGTACTGGTCGAGGCCGAAGCGGTGGGTGACGATGCCGGTCGGGTCGACCTTGCCGTTCTTCAGGTAGTCGATGGACCGCGCGAACTGGTACGCCTGGGCGAACGAGCCCTTGACCGTGATCTCGCGCCGGAAGATCTCGTACGGGTGGATCTCGATGGTGGCCGCCTCGTTGGCCATCCCGTAGACCATCAGGGTGCCGCCGGACTTCACGTGCGGCAGGATGCGCTGCAGGATCCCGACCGCGCCGGTGGCCTCGATGACCACATCGAAACCTCGCGGAGCCAGCTCGCGGAGTCGCTCGGCTGCGGCGCCGAAATCGGACCGGTCGAGGACCACGGTCTCGTCGACCCCGTGCGACCGGGCGACGTCGAGCTTGAACTGGGTGGGTGCGGCCACGGTGACCCGGGACGCCCCGCCCTTGACGATCAGCTGGGCCAGGATCTGGCTGGTCGGGCCGGCGCCGGTGATCAGCACGTCCTGTCCGGGCTTGAGATCGAGCACATCGAGGCCGTGGACCACGCACGCGGTCGGCTCGACCAACGCGGCGGTCTCCAGGTCGAGATCACCGATCGGGTAGAGCTTGCCCACCGAGGCGACGGTGTGTTCGGCGAACCCACCGGGGAGCTGGACGCCGAGGGCGAGGTGGTTCTGGCAGAAGTTGAAGTCGGCGCGCAGGCAGTTGTCGCAGCGCATGCAGAAGATGGTGTTGTCGATGGCCACCCGGGTGCCCAGCTCGAGACCGGTGACGTCGGCGGCCACCTCGACCACCTCGCCGATGATCTCGTGGCCCGGAGTCAGCGGGTAGGCCGGTGCGAACTCGCCCATGTGCAGGTGCTGGTCGGTCCCGCAGACACCGACGATCACGTTCTTGACCCGGACCTGACCCGGGCCGAGCTCGACGTCGGGAACCTCCTCGATGGTGAAGTGTTCGGGCTGGTGGTAGACGACGGCGCGCATGGGCGTACTACTCCTCACTGGTCGATCGTGCAGGGTGTCGGGTCACCGCGGTAACGGCAGGGTGACCTCACGGCCCTCGGCGATCGAGGTCTCGATGGCGACCTGGACCTCGGTGACGGCCAGGGCGTGCTCGAGGCTCACCTCGGGCGTGGAGTTACCGAGGATATTGTCTGCGAAGGCCTGCGCCATCCATGCCGGGAATCCGTGGAACCGGCCGTCCGCGGTAGGGAAGTAGGTCCGCGGCCAGACGTAGCCGGCGGGGCCGCTGATCTGCACCGACTGGTTGGTCTGGTCGATGTAGATCGAGCCGTGGGTGCCGCGCACCTCGAAGCGGAACGGGAACGGCGAGGGCCAGTTGTCCGGCAGCGCCCAGGTGGAGTCGAGCACGGCGGTGGTGCCGTCGGCGAAGGTCAGGATCGCCTGGACCGAGTCGAGCGCGTCGATGCCCTGGGCGATCAGGACCCGCTTGAAGCCCTTGGCGTAGACCGCGACGACGGGTTGAGCGGCGAACATCATCGCCAGATCGACGGTGTGCGACATGAAGAACCAGGTCGGCGAGGTCCTCCCGGCCCACGACAGCATCTGGGTCGGCACCCGGGTGGTGCTGGCCAGGAACGCCGACTGCGAGATCACCCCGCCGATCTGTCCGGTGGCCACCGCCGACTTGGCCTCGAGGAAGGCCGGGTTCCAGCGGTTCTCGAAGGCGGCGACCACCAACGAGCCCGAATTCCGGGCGGCGTCGGCGATCGCGTACGCGGCCTCGAGCGTGGTGGCGAGCGGCTTCTCGATCAGCAGGTGGAGTCCGCGTTCGGCCGCGGCCACGGCCGGCTGCTCGTGGGCGAAGTCCGGGGTGGCGATGATCGCGGCGTCGAGGTTCTCGGCGTCGTAGAGGGCGTCGGCCGAGGCGTACGTGGGCCTGCCGAACTCCTGCCGCCAGGCCGCCGCGACCGGCGCGTTCGGCTCGGCCGCGGCAACGACCTCGACCCCGGCCGTCCCGGCCAGCGCATGGGTGAACATGCTGCCGCGTAGTCCGGCTCCGACGATCCCGATGCGCACGTGTGGCCCCTCCCTCGATTGGTCTGCTGCGGACGAGTGTGGAGCGCTATTGGACCCACCGACAGATCCATTGGCGGGTCATTGGTTTGGCTCTGCGGCGGCGTACGCGGCGAGCGCGGCTCCGATCTGACCCGCGGCATCGCCGAGCAGCGAGTCCCGGACCTGGGTCCGCGCACCCCAGCGCAGGGTCTGCGCCGCGGCCCGGTAGCGCCGGGCGATCAGGCCGTTCCGGGCCATCACGCCGCCGCCGAGCACGACGACCGCCGGGGCCAGGACGGCGCAGAGGTTGTCCAGCCCGAGCGCGAAGTGCGCCGCCGCCGCCTCGACCACGGCGCCGGCCGACGGGTCACCGGCCTCGGCCCGGGTGATCAGCCGGGCCAGCGGGTCCAGGTCACCGGGATAGTGCTGCCCGGCGGTCCGCGCCAGCGCCCGGCCACCGACGAAGGTCTCCCAGCAGCCGCGTCGTCCGCAGCCGCAGACCGGGCCGCCGGGGTCGATCACCTGATGGCCGATCTCCCCGGCGTCTCCGGTGCCCTCGACCAGTCGGCCGTCGAGGATGACCGCACCGCCGATCCCGGTGCCGACGGTGACCGCGAGGACGGAGGAGGCGCCCGAACCCCCGCCGACCAGGGCCTCGGCATAGCCCGCGGCTCGGGCGTCGTTGAGCACCACGGCCGGTCCCCTGCTGCGGGCGGCGAGCTCGGCACCGAGGTCGAGGTCGTGCAGCCCGAGGTTGGCCGACCAGGTGAGGACGCCCCCGGCCACGGTCCCGGCCACCGCCAGCCCGACGCCGACGACATGACCGCGGTGGGCCGCCGCGATCTCCCCCGGAAGCGCCGCCCGGGCCCGGGGATCGTCGGGGAGTGCCCGGCGCTCGGTGTGGTGGACCGCCCCGTTCCGATCGACCAGGGCGAAGCGGAGCTGGGTGGCGCCGAGGTCGATGCCCAGACACCGGTCGGCGTCAGACAAGGATCGGCCCACCCGTCGTCGCCCCGTCGAACCCGGCGGGAGGACGGTCGTAGTGCGCCCAGGCCTGGGCGAGCAGGGCGATCCCGGCGGCGAAGGTCTCGGGGTCGAGTCCGAGCGCGACCCGCAGGTGGCGGTCGCCGGCCCCGCCGGGCGAGAGGGCCGACCCCGCGACCACGGCGACCCCGAGCCGTCCGGCCAGCTCCGCGAAGGGCCGGGAGGCGCCGTGGGGCATCCGCAGCCACAGCGCGACCCCGCCGTCGGGGCGGCGGAACGCGAACCCGGGGAGCCGCTCCTCGATCACGGCGGTGGCCGCAGCGTAGCGATCGCTGAGTTCATCGATCCGCGCGGCCGCCACCTCCTCGAGCCGGTCGAGCAGCCAGGCCGCGATCAGTTGGCTGAGCAACGGCGTGCCCAGATCGGCCCGGGCCTTGGCCCGGGACAGCCGGAGGATGACGGCCTCGTCGCCGCGTACCCAGCCGACCCGCAGGCCGCCCCAGAACACCTTGCTCATCGAACCCACGGTCAGCACGTTCGCGGTGGGGGCCAGACGGGCGAGCAGGCTGGGCCGGGGTTCGGCGAGCAGCAGCCGCGAGCTGGTGTCCTCGACGACCAGTCCGCCGAAGCCGCGCAGTGCCGCAGCCAGGGTGCGGAGCTCGCCCTCGGCACTCGCCCGCCCCTCGGGCCCGAGGTTGGTCAGCAGATAGACGAGGGCCGGATTGGCCTTGGCCAGGGTATCGATCACCGGCCGGGCTCCGCCGTCGGACAACGATCGACAACTACGCAGGGTGATCGGGTACCCACGGAGCAGATCGAGGATCCCCGGCGACGTCGGATCCTCGACCACCGCGGTGTCACCGGTGGCGAGAGCCAGCCCGCAGATCAGCGAGAGCGCCTGCTGGTCCCCGGTGGTGATCAGCACCTGGTCGGGTGTGGTCGCCAGACCGTCGGCGGTGAACATCGCGGACACCGCACGCCGCAGCTCGCCCAGACCCAGCGCGGAGTCGGCCGAGTAACCGGTCGAGGACAGCAGCCGGTCGAGCGCCGGCCCGCGGATCCCGTCGAGCGCCTCCGCCACCACCGCGGCCGCCGGCAACGACGCTGTGGCCAGGTCGATCACGCTGTCCGCCCCGGACAGCGCGGCGCCCCGCAGCGACTCCTGCGGCACTGGTCGACCCGACGTGTGTCGGGCCGCGCCGGACACCCAGGTCCCGCTGCCCTGGCGGCTCTGGACGATGCCGCTCGCGCGCAGCAAGTCGTACGCGCCGACCACCGTGCTCCGTCCGATCGCGAGCTGGCGGGCCAGGATGCGCTCGGCGGGCAGCGGAGTCCCCGGCGGGATCTCGCCGGTCTCGATGGCGTGCCGGAAGGCGGTCGCGAGCTTGCGGTAGAGCGGTCCGGCGTGGCCGGACCAGCCGCCCAGCGCGTCGATGATGTTGAGCGGAATGGTCGGCTCCTCGCGATCGAGTCAGAACCAATTGGCCACGATTGGCCCTTCATTGGCAGGCGACTGGCGCCCATGATGGCCACGGGCGACCGGCGTTGACAAGCGTCGAGCCCGTTCGTCCGGCCAATCCCGCTCGATTGGCCCCCATCCCGTCGGTGAAGGAGTCCAGCACCTCATGCAGATCGGTCTGATCGGTCTCGGCACGATGGGCGGCGGCATGGTGCTGCGGCTCGTGCAGGGGGGCCACGACGTCGTCGGGCTGGACCTCGACGAGGCGGCCCGAACCCGCGTGGAGAACGTCGGCGCGACCACGGTGGCCAGCGCGGCGGAGCTGGTCACCCGGCTGGTCGGGCCACGGACCCTTTGGGTGATGCTGCCGGCGGGCCCGCTGACCCGCACGGTGGTGACCGACCTCGCCGGACTGCTCGACGTCGGCGATCTGGTCATCGACGGCGGGAACAGCGATTTCCGCGACGCCCCGCACCATCAGGCGACGCTGGCCGCGCGGGGCGTCGAGTTCGTCGACATCGGGGTCAGCGGCGGCCAGTGGGGCTGGCAGAACGGCTACGGGTTGATGGTCGGTGCGAGTGAGTCGGCGTTCGTCCGGATCGAGCCGCTGCTCGACACGCTCTCGGCGGCCGGCGGTTACCACCGGGTCGGCGACGTCGGCTCCGGACACCTGGTCAAGGCCATCCACAACGGGGTGCAGTACGCGATCATGCAGGCGTACGGCGAGGGGTACGCGCTGCTGTCCGCGCACCCCGAGGTCGATGCGCTGGCCGCGGTCTCGGCCTGGCAGCAGGGCAGTTCGATCCGCTCGTGGCTGCTCGAACAGACGCTCGAGGCCCTTCACGAGAACCCCTCCCTCGACGGCGTCGGCACCCAGGTGCCGGACTCGGGGATGGGGCGCTGGACCGCGGAAGAGGCGATCCGGCTCGCCGTACCGACCCCGGTGCTGACCACCGCGCTGCACGCCCGGTTCGCCAGCCGCGACGACGGCGCCGCTCGGCGATTGCTGGTCGCGGCCCGCGGCCGGATCGGCGGGCAGAAGTCGTGAGCCGGGTCGGTGCGTACGCCCGCGCGAACGCCGCGGAGATCGCCGCCGTGGTCGACACCCTCGACGACGGACCGCTGGAGGAGCTGGTCTCGGCGATCATCGCCGCGCCCCGGGTCTATCTGACCGGGGTCGGTCGTTCGGGGCTGGCCGGGCGGGCGATCGCCATGCGCCTGATGCACATCGGGCGGGCGGCGTACGTGGTCGGCGAGGTCGCCACGCCGGGGATCGGGGCCGGCGACCTGCTCGTCGCCCTCACCGCGACCGGCCGCGGCGTGGTGGTTGACCAGGCCCGGACGGCGTTGCGGCACGGAGCCGGGGTGGCGGCGGTCACCACCCGCACCGAAGGCGAGCTGCAGGAACTGGCCCACCCGGTCGTCTGCCTGCCGGTCCGCACCCGGGTGCCGACCGAACAGCACGCCGGATCGCTGTTCGAGCAGAGTGCGCTGGTGGTCGGTGACGCGATCTGCCGGCGGGTCCAGGAGATCCTCGGGGTCGCGACCTCCGAGCTCGATCGACGCCACGCCAACCTGTCGTGACCCGCTCGAACGTAATCATCGCCGCGGCGGGCACCCGCGCCTTCGCCGGAACCCTGGCCGACGCCGGGGTGGATCGGATGGTCGCGTACCACTCGAGCGTCTACCGGCAGCGTGGTCTGCCGTCGGTCGCCGGACTGCTCCCGTGGGGGAGTGCCAACGAGCAGACGTTGAGCTTGCTGCCCGAGGTGGTCGCGGGTGCGGGCAGCACCCCGGTGCTGGCCACGGTGTGCGCCAACGACGGGCTGCTCCCGCGGGGCGAGGCGCTCGCCCGGGCGGCCGCGCTCGGGGCGCGCGGGGTGCTCAACGCACCGACGGTCGGGCTGCTCGAAGGGGCCGTGCGCTCGGTGCTCGAGCGCGAAGGGCTGGGCCGTGACGCCGAGATCGCGCTGATGGCCGAGGCGGCGGCGGCCGGGCTCGAAGCCTGGGCGTACGTGTTCGACGGCGCGTGGACCTCGCTCGCGCTCGACGCCGGCGCGACCGGGGTGATCATCCACCTCGGCGTCACCGGCCCCACCGAGGACGGCGAGCGGCAACGTGATGTCGCGTCGGACTGCCTGCGGGTGGTCCGCGATCGCGACGTACCGGTGGCACTGCTGCACGGCGGAGCGCTGCGCACGCCCGCCGACCTGGATCGACTGCTCGCGACGCTACCCGACGATCTGGCCGACCGGGTCACTGGTTTCATGGGGGCCAGCGCCTTCGAGTCCGCGGCCGATCCGGCCGCCGCGGTGACCGCCTGGCGGACCACGCTGGCCCGGGAGACCGGCCGATGAGCGTGCTGATCAGCATCGACGAGCTGGCTCGCTACGACGGACCCGACCTGTATCTGTTCCTCGGCATCAGCACGGCCGGGTCGAGTGTCCACCGGGTCTTCCCGGAGTGGGCGCCGATCCTCGCGCCCGGCGCGGTGCTGCGCGGGGTCGATCTGTCCGAGAACACCGATCCGGCCGAGTTCCGGCGGCTGGTGACCACGATGCGCGACCACCCTCGGGTCCGGGGCGCGGTCATCACCAGCCACAAGCTGCGACTGCACCGCGCGGTCGCGGATCTGCTCGACCACGCGGATCCCCTGGTGGCGATCACCCACGAGATCAACGCGCTCGACACCCGGGACGGCCGCGTCGGTGGCTACGCCCGCGACGCGCAGTCGCTCGACCTCATCCTCGATACCACCGGGACCGACCGCCCGCGACCGGGGCGGAGCTTCGTCTGCATCGGCGCCGGCGGCTCGGCGATCGCCCTGATGCTGGCTCTGGGACTCGACCTGACCGCCGCACCGGTCGACGGCCGGCCGCCCCCGCGTGCGGGTGAACACCGGCGCGGGCCGCTGACCATCCTGGGTCGTCGCGCGGACGCGCTGACCGAGATCGAGGAGGTCCGAACGCGCGCCGGTCTGGGCAAGGCCGACATCACCCTGACCCTGGCCCGGACCGCGGACGAGGTCTCCATCCGCACCGCCCAGGCTGCGCCCGGAACCGTGATCGCGAACGCCACCGGATTGGGCAAGCTCGAACCCGGGTCACCGGTCACCGGGCCGGAGGCGTTCGCCGCCGACGTGCTGGCCTGGGACTTCAACTACCGCGGACCGCTCACTTTCCTGGAGCAGGCTCGCGCCGCCGGTGTCGGAGTCGAGGACGGCTGGGACTACTTCCTGGCCGGGTGGGCCGCCGCGCTGGCGGCCATCGGCGGGCGCGAACTGACCGGCGACCTGTTCGACCGGATCCGCGCCGCTTCGGTCGCCCACCAACCCGATTCCCGGGCCCGAACCACCAGGGCCGGCTAGGCCCCGGTTGCCCCGGTGGCCGGTGGCCTCCACGACTTTGTCCGCGCGACGCCAACCTCCGACTCCTTCGTCCGTAACAATTTGGTGAGTACGGTTCGTTCCGTCACTCCCAGCTGATATCGCCTTGAATTCTTGTCTGGGGTGGCATGAGGAACTGTCCATCTGGGCCTTTAGCGAGCTCGAGGCGTGGAGCACGACCCATGATCACCGCGCCGTCGCCTCGTATCCCCATGACGGGCGCATTAGGGATTGGGGCTCGCGAAGGGACGACTAAGATGTTCCCGACCTGCACGGGCGGCATCGTTCCCTGTGTTCCGTTCGTATATTTGGCAGTCGCTACGCGAATCGCCTCAGCAGCCTCTTCCGGCGGAAGGCGGTTGGGCATTGCATTTAGCCGTCGCGCAAACTCTCGATACGGGTTTCCGCTGAAACCTTCCGCTGCCATGTCGCGGGCCATCCTCGTTCCGAAGACTTCGCCAGATTCCGGGACGACGATACGACGCGGTGAAGTTGGCTCACCTCCGCCGGCTCTTGCAACACGGCTTAGCAGAGCCCGCAGTGCCATGCCGCCGATCAGTGAGATCGCCAGGACAGCCAGGTCGTGTTGCACCTGCGCTGCCAGCTCGCGACGTGCTCGCATCGCCGTCTCGACAACTCTTGGCGTTGTGGCTGGCGAGAGGACTGTGGGTGCAACGACAGCACCGCCCGCGCCGCGATAGAAGAGGACCGGCGGGCCTTGCCCCTGAGCCGGGGGCCCGAACGGCACGGACGCTAGCGCTTGGGCCCGGTCCGGATAGATGACGTTGTCAGGGTGCGCGGCTCTAGTAAGACCCAAGTCGACTTGCTGCTCAGGGACCATGATCGGAACGGGTAGCCCCTCGCAGTAGATGAGGTATCCGCCGAGATAAATGCCGTAGCCGACCGCGTTCATCCGGCGATCGATGTAGTCCGAGTGCAATCGAGGATCGGTGGCCGCGACCGACGCAGCCGGAAGTTGAATGCCCCGGCGTGCTAGATCAGCCTGATCTTGAGGATTGACCTGCTCAAGATCAACAGTCATGTCGTCGCGTTGAACCGGTTGGGTTCGCAAGAGCGCGGTGGTTGCGCGGTTGCCCGCGGCCCTCTGTAGTTGGAGAATGCGTAGATTCGGACCCGTCCCGCCGGTCGCGATACCGGGACAGGACACTGCGGAAGGTTCCGACTGGCGGCTCCGGTGTGTGCGAGCATTCACCCCTTGATCATCAGCCATCCTTCTGCGTCGTCGAAGAGAACCATGGGTGACCACTCGGGCACAATGACGTGCCCCAACAGGCAGCCCGCACCATGGGCGGTCTCCAACTTGGCTGTCGCGCGTCAACACACGAGCCGCCAATCTTGTCGAGATCCCGCCAGAGCTCGCTTTGACGACAGCTCGAGCCTGAGCTGAAGCACCCGGTCATGTCGTCAATAGAAGTACACCCGCCGAGGGCGCAGTTCAAACTAGATTTACGCAACGAGCGATACTCGCTATTGAGGATGAACTCGGCGTTGTCCAGGTGCGCTTCGGTGAAACCGCACGGGACGGCGCTCACAGCCCCAGGGACGCATCAGCGACAGGTCTACCGCGGCGCAGCAGTCCTACGAGCGGTCACCATCTGGCTCAAGCACCTATAGAGACACGCCCTAGCCGATCAGGCCTTCCCGTACGGCGGTGACACGGTGACGCTGACGTGGGCGCTGAACGTCTCGCTCGTGGGAGGACTCCGAACGACTCACTCGTTCACGAGCACGAGGACCCCGACCGCCACCGACTCAGCCCGACCCCGGATCTCGTGGGGCACGGCGATGCTGAACGGATGGTTCTCGTCCGGAGGACCGTCGCCGTGCCCGGCCGTGGTCTCATCGAGGTGATAGCTGTCGCGCGCCGTGCCGATCAGCGTCCCGTCGCGGTCGTAGAACCCCGCCACGGTCTCGAGGTCCAGCAAGTCGCTGACGTCGCTGGTGACCATGACCGCACCGGTGAGCTTGGAGCCGGTGAACCGGAGCTTCTCGAACCGGAAGCGATCATCGAACGGCCCGGCGGCCTGGACGATCTGACCGGGTGCCGGGTGGAGGTCGTCGAGGCTTCCCAGAGTCGGCGACTCGGACGCCGGTTCGAGATCGGCAAACGTCGTCCGGGCGGCCGTCTGCGGATCCGTGGACCCCGGCTCGGAGCGGACGATCGACCAGGTCACCGCGACCACCGTCGCTGCCACCAGGACGGCGATGACGGTCGCCAGCACCAGGCGTTTCGGTCTCACAGGGCCTCGTTCTCGAATCGGTCGACGACGCACGCGGAAGGGCCCGCACCAGATGTGCGGGCCCCGCGCGTGTCTCGACGCTAGTTGATCCGCAGCGCCTCGGTGACCACGTCGAACAGGTCGACGTTGTCGATGGTGTGGGCCAGTGCCTTCGACTTCGGTCCGTACGCGAACAGCGGCACATCCTGACCGGTGTGGTTGCCGGACAGATACGACAGCCACAGGTGCGCATCGGGCGACCCGTCCTGCACCGAGGGTGGATCGTCGACGGTACGGAAGGTGGCCGGTGCGAAGTTCGCCGGGTCACCCGAACCGCTGCCGTTGATCGGGCCGGTGGACCGCGCCGGATCCTTCTGGTTGCTGCCACGCGTCGGCGTCGAACTGTTCGCCGGGTTGCCCGAGTCGACGTTCGCGGGCGGGGCCGATGCCTCGGCGTTGGTGAAGGTGCCCTGCTCGATGATGGCGAAGCCGGCACACTCGTGGTCGGCGGTCACGATGACCAGGGTGTGGCCGTCGTGCACGGCGAATTCGACGGCAGCGGCGACCGCGTCGTCGAACGCCTTCATCTCCTCGAGCACTTGCGCCGCATCGTTGGCGTGCGAACGCTTGTCGATCAACGCGCCCTCGACCTGGAGGTAGAAACCCTTCCGGTTCCTTCCGGACTTGTTGAGCAGGCTGATGGCCTTCTTGGTCATCTCGGGCAGCGTCGGCTCGTTGGCCTGGGTGCTGGTGGGGTTCTCCCGCTTGTACTTCTGGATGGTCAGGTTGCCCTTGTTGAACAGGCCGAACACCTTGCGACCGGACGCGTGGTGCAGGTCGGAACGGGTGGCGACCGTCTGGTCGGCGGGCGAGCCCAGCACGTTGTAGCCCTGTCGGAGGAGAGCCCGCTCGTCGTCGGCGTCGAAGCGCGACAGACCACCGCCGAGGATGACGTCGGCCGTGCCATTGCGGGCGATCTGGTCGGCGATCGGGGTGACGCGTCGGTCACTGGTGGGGAGTGGCTCCCCGGTGATCGCCAGGTCCTGGCAGCTCGACGCGGTGTAGACCGGACCCTGACAGCCGCGCGCGAGCGCGTGACTCATCTGGCTGGCCGGGGTCGCGTCGGTGATCTCTGCGGTCGACACGTTGCCGGTTCGGTATCCCGCCTGTTTGGCCAACTCCATGGCGGTGGGTACGACGTTGCCCTTGCCGTCCACACCGAGGGCGGCGTTGTAGGTCTTCACCCCTGAAGCCCACGCGGTCGCCGACGAGGCCGAGTCGGTGACGTACTCCGGCATGAAGTCCGGGTCGCCGGGCTGGCCGGACTTCTTCTGCACCGCGTAGGTCTTGACCTGACCCACCACAGGGAGCCGTTCCATGTTGAGCAGGCCGGACGCGCCGTAGTAACGGTCGCGGGCCGCGGTGACGTGGGTCCGGCCCATCCCGTCCCCCAGCAGGTAGATGACGTTCTTGACCTTGCCGCCACCGGCCGCGTTCTGCGTCGCCTCCGCCGCAACCCCGGTCGTGGCGGTCAGCGCCGCCGCACTCACCAGCGCTAACGCTGCCACTCTCCTACGTCCCCGCATGAGATCTTCCTCCTCGTTAGGCTGCCGTGCCGCATTGCACGCCTTCGAACCTAAACCCACAGCAGGCGCACAGGGAAGACCTCGATGGACAAAGTTGGCCCGCAGGCGGTCGACGTCGGAGAGCGGCGAGGAGGAACGCGCCACCGTGGAGCCGCTGATCCCGACCGCGAGCAGAGCCCCTGCTCTGGAATGGCGGGCTGACCAGCGGGTTCACGCGGAGTCGGCCGCCGAGTCGACTGCGGAGTCGGCCGCGGACTTCACCGGCGGTTCGAGGGTCGGCGCGAGCGCGATCACGGCGTCGCGGACGAAGTGCGGATCGTCGAGCTGGTCACCGTAGGCGTCGCGGAGCTGGCCCATCCGGTAGCGCACCGTCTGGGCGTGGATGTGGAGCTCGGCCGCGACCTGGTCCCGCCGGCCGAGGTGCACCAGCCAGCCGTGGAGGGTCTCGGTCAGACGGTCCCGGGTTGCGGCCGGGACGGAGGCCAAGGGGGCCAGGACGCGAGTGCGGAGATCGGTCAGCGCCTCGGCGTCGGCAGTGATGACCAGATCGGCCAGATGGTCCTCGCTGTCGAGGGGTGATTGAGCCGGGAGGGCACCGGCCAGCTCGAGGGTCCGCGAAGCGCGCCGGTACGACGAGGACGCCCGGATCCAGGGACGGGGCGGACCCACGACCGCTTGCCGACCGGCGAGTATCCGCAGGAGGTGCCGCCGATCCGATGCGTCCGCATCGGGCACCAGCAGCAGGCTCAGCGGCTCGTCGGCGGGCCAGGTGTCCGCACCCGGGAGGTCCTCTCGGAGCTGGAGCGCCTCGGTGCCCAGCGCGGCCAGTACCCCATGGACGTGCGTCTGCGGCAGCAGCACGGCGGTGAGCGACCCGGGCGGGGTCCAGTCGGCCTGCTCGGCCGCGGCGGTCAGGAGTTCGACCGAGGCGCCGGCCACGAGCCGGGCCGCGAGTCGCTCCCGATAGCGCTCGCGTACGCGGCCGCTGGTGGTGAGTTCGTCACCGTGGCCGGCGGCACTGGCCGCGGACAGGGCGTCGATGTAGGCGAACAGCAATTCGGCGAACTGGGCCATCGCGGTGGCCTCGATCCCGGCGTCCGCAGCCGTCCGGGCCCACTCCCGCCAGCTCACCCGGGCCCCGACCCGGTAGGCCGCGAGCAAGGCATCCATCGAGCGTCCGCCGCGCGCCTCGCCGCGACCCAGGGTGTAAGCGCCGTCGATGGTCGGGCCCAACGGGGTACTCGGATCGGAGCCGCGCGAGCGCCCGGCGAGGTTGAGGAAGCCGGCGAGCGCCATCTGCACGGCCGGCTCGATGATCTCGCGCATCGGCCCGTGGAGGGCGCCGCGATACTCGGGGACCTCGGAGGTGACGGCGTTCGCGGTCTGGGTCGCCACGGCAGGAAGGACGTCGCGGAGCGCGCGGAGCACCTGGGGATCGATCGCGAACGTCTGCTCGCCGGGCAGGAGGCGGTCGTGCGGGGCCGGCACGCGCGGCTGGGTCATCGACTGTTCCCTCCGAACAAGATGCACGGAAAACTTCACGCCAAACGGTCATGATTCTAGCGTCTTGAGTCAGTCACACTGGAAGTGTGAGTAACCAGGTGTCGTACGCAGTCAAGCAGCCGTCGCTGCGCCATCGGCTCACCCGGTTGGCCGAGCGCATGACCACCCCGTTGCTCCCGGCCGACTACCTCGACCTCTTCAATCCGCTGCGTCCGGGCGCCGACCTCCGCGGCAGGATCGTCGCCGTCGAGTCCGAGACCGCCGATGCAGCCACCATCGTGATCCAGCCCGGCGCCGACTGGGCCGGCCACGTGCCGGGGCAGTACGTCCGCATCGGCGTGGACGTCGACGGGGTCCGCCAGTGGCGCGCGTATTCGCTCACCCACGGGCCGCGGCTCGACGGGCGGATCTCCGTGACCGTCAAGGCTGTTCCGGACGGCAAGGTCAGCAGCTTCCTGGTCCACCGGGCCCATCCCGGCACCTTGATCCACCTCGAGCAGGCGGCCGGCGAGTTCGTGCTGCCGCCCGACGGCGGTCGGTTCCTGTTCGTCACGGCCGGGTCGGGCATCACCCCGGTGATCGGCATGCTGCGCAACCTGTTTCCGGTGACCGAATCCGATGTGCTGCGGCTGCCGCGCGCCCGCCGCTACGACATCGTCGTGGTCCACCTCGCGCCGAGCCGGACCGACTCGATCTTCAACGCCGATCTGCGTGCACTCGCCGCGGCCGGGGTCATCCGGCTGATCGACTGGCACACCGACACGGACGGTTCCTTCGACGTCGATCTCCTCGACGAGCTGGTCCCGGACCTCTTGGAGCGCAAGACCCTGGCCTGCGGTCCGGCCGGTCTGCTCGATGCTCTCGATCGCCATCACGGCGTACGCGGGGTCTCGCTCCACACCGAACAGTTCCGGGCGGCCCGTGTGGCGGTCGGCGAGGGCGGCACCGTGACCTTCGCCCGGGCCGGGCGCGACGTGATCGCCGATGGCGCAACGCCGATCCTCGACGCGGCCGAGGAGGCCGGCGTCCTGATGCCTTCCGGCTGCCGGATGGGCATCTGCCACGGGTGCGTGCTCCCGCTCAAGTCGGGATCGGTACGCGACCTGCGCAACGGCGAGATCACCACCGCCGCACCGGGGGAGACCGTCGGCCGCGGCATCTTGGTGCAGACCTGCATCTCGGCGGCCGCCGGCCCGTGCGACTTCGACCACTGAACCACCTCCACCCGAACCGAACCACGACTCCAGCAGGGACACCTTGACCGTCATCCAGAAGAAGAACGACAATCCGATCGCACACCTCAGCGCCGACGACATCGAGCAGATCGGGGTCGAGCTGGACGCCATCCGGCAGTCGGTGATTGACGCCCGCGGGGCCGATGACGCGGCGTACATCCGCAAGGTGATCGATGTGCAGCGCAAGCTCGAGCTCGTCAGCCGGGGCGTGCTGCTGGCCTCGTTCTTCCCGCCGGCCTGGATCCTCGGCACGGCCGGTCTCGCGGTCGCCAAGATCATCGAGAACATGGAGATCGGCCACAACGTCATGCACGGGCAGTGGGACTGGATGCGTGACCCGAAGATCCACTCGTCCAGCTGGGAGTGGGACCACGCCTCGCCGTCGGAGCAGTGGAAGCACGCCCACAACGAGTTGCACCACACCTACACGAACGTGATCGGCAAGGACAACGACCTCGGCTACGGCATCATGCGGGTCGACGAGGACCAGCGCTGGATCCCGATGTATCTCGCCCAGCCGTTGTGGAACTTCGTCAACGCCTGCATCTTCGAGTACGGGATCGCCGCGTACGACCTGCAGCTGGGTCGCAACCTGAAGACGAAGAAGCGTCGGCAGAATCCGGAGTTCCGCGCCGATGTGAAGCAGGTCCTGGGCAAGATCCGCAAGCAGATGACCAAGGACTACCTGATCCACCCGGCGCTGTCGGGCCCGTCGTTCCTGCACACGCTGGCGGCGAACCTGACGGCCAATCTGATCCGCAACGTGTGGACCCACTCGGTGATCATGTGCGGCCACTTCCCGGAAGGGGTCGAGACCTTCGAGCGTCGCTCGATCGAGGGCGAGACGCGCGGCGAGTGGTATCTCCGCCAGATGCTCGGCTCGGCCAACATCTCCGGCAGCAAGGCCATGCACTTCATGACCGGCAACCTGTCGCACCAGATCGAGCACCACCTGTTCCCGGATCTGCCCAGCAACCGCTACGCCGAGGTCGCGCCGCAGATCAAGGCCATCTTCGATCGCTACGCGCTGAGCTACACCACCGGATCTCTGCCCCGCCAGGTCGGGTCCGCCTGGAAGAAGGTCATCCGGCTGTCGCTGCCGAACGATCTGGTGCAGCGCGTACGCGATGCCGGCACCCGCAAGGTCCGAGGGTTACGCAAGCGCGCGCTCGTCGCCGCCTGACGCACGCCGGTCGGCCCGACCGGGGAAACCCCCGAGATGGCTACCGCCTCGATCGCGCATCAACGGAGGTAGTTGTGCCGTGAGTACCCGGCACAACTACCTCCAGTAATGCGTGCTGGGCCGAATCCTCTCGGTTGCCCGTCCGGTTGACACGGCGACGAGTAGGAGGCCTGCCGGAAGCGACACTCTGCACATCCCGTCGCGCTGTTGTTGGGGGCGCGGCCCGGGGCGCTCGTCCGACGTGGTCTCCCGCTCGGGCGGATGATGTTCAGGCGCCGCCATCAAGCTGCGCCGCCCGAACGGCGGACTCGATGCCGTCGGTCCAGGTCGCGCCGTGGCCGGGGAGCACGGCGCGGACCCCGGTCGCCACCAGCGGTTCGAGCGAGGCGAGCGCGGTCTGCCGGTCGTGGGTGGCGGCCCGGGCCACGATCCGGGGTCCGCGCCGCCCGGTGTAGGGGTCGAGGGTGACCAGCGCGTCTCCGGTGAGGATCGCCGACCGGTCCGCAAGGACGACGACGCAGGCGCCGTCGGTGTGCCCGGGGGTGTGGATGATCCGCGGTGCCCCGGGCAGGGGCAGGGTTCCCGGGAGCAGCGGACGGTCGGCCAGGGTGCCCGGGACCTGGAGCGCGCCCGCGGCCACCATGGCGGCCAGTGTCGGCAGCGCTCCCGGGTGGGTCAGCGGATACAGCAGCCGCGGCCGCTGCGGCCGGTAGCGGTAGGGCGACCGCACGATCGCCGCATCGGCGGGGTGCGCCCACACCGGGACGGCGTACCGCTGCTGCAGGTGGCGGGCGAACCCGAGATGGTCGAAGTGGCCGTGGGTGATGATCAGGCCGCGTACGTCGTCGACCGACCGACCGACCTCGCGCAGGGCGGCCGCCACCAGGCGCCAGGTCCCGGGGAAGCCGGCATCGACCAGGGTCACACCCTCGTCGGCCTCGATGACGAAGCAGTTGGTGCGGCCGTGCTCGACCAGGTGCACGCCGTCGACGACGTCGAAGATCGTTCCGGTGGTGGTCACATCGACTCCTGACGCGGGCTGGGATGGCGCCGACTCTGTTACCCCATGGGTGAGGCGTCACACCATCGAGTGTCGATCTCCTACGGTGTGCCCATGAACCGCGACGACGGCCTCCACTACGGCCCCCGCGTGACGATGGAGGACGTGGCGCGACACGCCGAGGTGTCGCGGGCGCTGGTCTCGATCGTCATGCGCGGGGTTCCCGGGGCCAGCGACGAGACGCGGGCGCGGGTGTTCGAGTCCGCCCGGGTGCTCGGCTATCGACCCGACCTGCGGGCCCGAGCGCTGGCCGGCCAGCGGTCGCGGACCATCGGGGTGATGTTCGGGGTCACCGTGGGTGTCTTCCACTTCCAGCTGCTCGACGGTCTGTACGAGGCGGCCGAGGCCCGTTCGCACAGCCTGATCCTGTCGCCGCTGACCCGCCGGCGCGACGAGCGACAGGCGGCGCAGGCCCTGCAGGACTTCCGCTTCGACTCCCTGATCATGCTCAACCCCCCGACCCTGCATCCGATCCTGGCCGGCCGGCTGCCCCTCGCGGTCATCGGCTGGCACATCGACCACCCGGACGTCGACGTCGTGCGGGTCTCCGACGATCAGGGGATCGCGGCGATGGTGGACCACCTGGTCGCCCTCGGGCATCGGCGGATCGCCCACATCGATGGTGGGGCCACGGTGATCTCCGACAGCCGCCGGACCGCGTACACCGCGGCCATGACCCGGCACGGTCTCGGCAGCGAAGTGCGGGTTGTCACCGGCGGCCAGTCGCAACTCGACGGCTGGCGGGCTGCCCAGCGGTTGCTGGACGAGGGCGACCTGCCGACCGCGGTCGTGGCCTATAACGACGACACCGCGGTCGCCGCGATCAGTCTGTTCCGGCAGCAGGGCATCAGCGTGCCGAACCAGCTGTCGGTGACCGGTTTCGACGACAGCGAAATCGCCGAGCTGTCCCCGGTTCCGCTGACCACGGTCGCCCAGGACCCCACCGAGCTGGGCCGTCGGGCGATCGATCGCGTCATCGCCCGGGTCGAGCAACAACGGATCCCTGATCGCGAGATCGTCCTCGACGGCGAGGTACGCGTCCGCTCGAGCACGGCGCGGCCGCGCGCGTCCTGATGGATGATGTCGCGACAGCGCCCAGAAACTTCCTCGGGCGCATGTCTTGACAATGAGACCCACTAGGCGATTAACTACTGGCCAGGCGCTACTAGAGCCCTCTAGTGAGTCAGCTCACAGTTAGTAGTTGCTCCTCCGACTCGGCGGTTCCCATCGCCTCAGGTCCACCAGTCCGTTCGCGCGCAACCTGCCGCGACACGAAAGGAATCACTGATGATCCCTCGCACGTTCCGCGCGCTCGGCGTAGGCGCAGCGGTCGCCCTGGCCCTCACCGTGACCGCCTGCAGTGGCGGCGGCGCACCGGCAGCCACCGAGGCCCCACAGGGCGGGGGCGGTGGTGGCAACTCCGGTTTCACCTTCGCCATGATCACCCACGAGACCCCGGGCGACACGTTCTGGGACAAGATCAAGGCCGGGGCCAACCAGGCCGCCACGGACACCGGTTCGAAGCTGAACTATTCCGCCGACCCGGAGCCGGCCAAGCAGGCCACGTTGATCCAGAGCGCGGTCGATGCGAAGGTCGACGGGATCGCCACCACGCTGGCCACTCCGGATGCACTGAAGTCTTCGGTTGAGTCGGCCGTCGCCGCCAAGATCGCGGTCGTCGCCTTCAACTCCGGCATCGACCAGTACAAGGACACCGGTGCATCGATGTACTTCGGTTCGGATGAGAACCTGGCCGGTCAGACCGCCGGCCAGCGCATCGCCGCCGACGGTGGCAAGAAGGTGCTGTGCGTGATCCAGGCCGCCGGGTCGGTCGCGCTCGAGGCGCGCTGCGCGGGCGTCAAGGCGGGCATCGCCAACACCGAGAACATCCAGGTCAACGGTGCCGACGACTCGGCCGTCACCGCGGCCCTGCAGGCGAAGCTGTCGACCGACAAGGACATCGACTACGTCGTCACCCTCGGGGCTCCCATCGCCCTGGACGCCATGAAGTCCCTCGAGGCCGCGGGCAGCTCGGCCAAACTCGCCACCTTCGACCTGAACGTCGATGCGGCGCAGGCGATCAAGGACGGCAAGATCCAGTTCTCGGTCGACCAGCAGCCCTACGTGCAGGGCTACCTGGCCGTGACCTCGCTCTACCTGGCCAAGAAGAACGGCAACGACATCGGCGGTGGCAAGGCCACTCTGACCGGTCCGTCTTTCGTCGACAGCACGAACATCGACGCCATCCTTCCGTTCGCGAAGAACAACACCCGCTAGTCCGCATCCCGCAGTGAGGCCGCGGTCACCGCGTACGCGGCCTCACCCGGGAACGGCAACGAATCGGAGCCACCCATGAGTCAAACCGTCAAGACTCCGCCTGCCGGTGCACCGGCCGAGGCGTCCAACCGAGTCACCCTCGGCCTGTCCAATCGACTGCTGGCCCGCCCCGAGGTGGGCGCGTTGGTCGCTGCAGTCGTCATCCTCGTCTTCTTCGTGATCGTCGCGCCGCCGTTCCGATCGCCGGAGTCCTTCTTCACCGTGCTCTACCAAGCCTCGACGATCGGCATCGTCGCCGTCGCGGTGGGCATGCTGATGATCGGCGGTGAGTTCGACCTGTCGGCCGGCGTCATCGTCACCTCGGCCGGTCTGGTCAACGCGATGATCTGTTACAACCTCGGCCTCAACCTCTGGGTCGGAGCGCTGCTGTCGTTGGTCTTCGCCCTGGCCATCGGGTTCATCAACGGCTACCTGGTGGTCCGCACCGGGATCCCGTCCTTCCTCATCACCTTGGGCACCTTCTTCGTGCTCCAGGGCGCCAACCTCGGCATCACCAAGATCGTCACCGGTTCGGTGTCGACCCCCAACATCAACCAGATGGACGGGTACGCCTCGCTCAAGGCCGTGTTCTCCTCGAGTTTCACCATCGGCCCGGTGACCGTCTGGACCTCGGTGCTGTGGTGGGTCGCGTTCGTCGCGCTGAGTGCCTACATCCTGCAGCGGACCAGGATCGGCAACTGGATCTACGCGGTCGGTGGCAACGCCGACAGCGCCCGGGCCGTCGGTGTTCCGGTCCGGAAGGTGAAGATCGGCCTGTTCATGACCGTGTCGTTGCTCGGCTGGTTCATCGGCATGCACACGCTCTACCGCTTCGACACCCTGCAGGCCGGCAACGGCATCGGCAACGAGTTTCTCTACATCATCGCGGCGGTGGTCGGCGGAACGCTGATGACCGGTGGCTACGGCAACGCCTGGGGTGTGGCGATCGGTGCCTTCATCTTCGGCATGACCAACCTCTGCATCGTCTACGCCGGCTGGGATCCCAACTGGTTCCGGGCCTTCCTCGGTGTGATGCTGCTGCTGGCCGTGATGGTCAACCTCTACATCAAGAAGCTCTCGACCGCTCGAAAGGTGGGCTGATCATGTCGGACACGCTGCAGGAACACGCCGATCCCACCCTGACCAAGGGCGAGTCGCTGATCCGGATGGTCAACGTGGGCAAGACCTACGGCGCCATCCGAGCGCTCAAGGGCATCAATCTCGAGGTCAACGCCGGCGAGGTCTCCTGCGTGCTCGGCGACAACGGCGCCGGCAAGTCGACGTTGATCAAGATCATGGCCGGTCTGCACCCGCACAACGAGGGTGACCTGTTGGTCGACGGCTTGCCGAGGCACTTCAGCTCCCCGCGGGAGTCGCTCTCGCACGGCATCGCCACCGTCTACCAGGACCTCGCGGTCGTCGGTCTGATGGAGGTCTGGCGCAACTTCTTCCTGGGCTCCGAGCTCACCAGCGGTCGGTTCCCGTTGGCCGGGCTCCGGGTCAAGGAGATGAAGCGGATCGCCGACGAGGAGCTCCGCAAGATGGGCATCGTGGTCAAGGACATCGACCAGCCCATCGGGACCCTCTCCGGTGGTCAGCGACAGTGCGTGGCCATCGCTCGCGCGGTCTACTTCGGCGCTCGCGTCCTCATCCTGGACGAGCCGACGGCCGCGTTGGGCGTCAAGCAGTCGGGTGTGGTGCTGAAGTACACCGCCGCCGCCCGCGACGCCGGGCTCGGCGTGGTTTTCATCACCCACAACCCGCACCACGCCTACCTGGTCGGCAATCACTTCATCATCTTGAAGCTGGGTCAGGCGGTGCTCGACAAGAAGCGCGAGGACGTCGGTCTCGACGAGCTCACGCGACAGATGGCCGGCGGCGACGAGCTGGCTGAGCTCAGCCACGAATTGCAGCGCTGAGCACGGCGTCCGGCGCTCACGCACGAACCCGCGCGCCGATGGACCCAGGGGCATCCTCCCTGGGTCCGTCGACGCGACCCGCCCCCAGGGAGGAGCAACGATGCCCACCCCCATCACCGATCTCGCGGCCACCCTCGACCGCAACTCACCGGTCCCGCTCTGGGCCCAGCTGGAAGCGACCTTCGCCCGGTCCATCAGCGAGGGTGTGCTGCCACCGGGTTCACGTCTCGATCCCGAAGCCGTGCTGTGCCAGCAGCTGTTCGTCTCCCGGCCCACCCTCCGCCAGGCCTTCGACCGGCTCAGCCGGCGCGGGTTGATCATTCGCCGGCGTGGCTCCGGCACCTATGTCTCCGCCCCTCGATCCCCAGGAAGAACGTCATGACGTCAAAGCTCACCATCGGCACCGCGCCAGATTCGTGGGGTGTGTGGTTCCCGTCCGACCCCGAACAGACCCCCGCCGACCGGTTCCTGTCCGAGGTGGCCGAAGCCGGATACGAAGCGATCGAGCTCGGCCCGTACGGCTATCTGCCGACCGATCCGGGCCGGTTGCGCGAGCAGCTCGACCGGTACGGACTCTCGGTGCTGGCCGGCACGGTGTTCTCGCATCTACACAAGCCGGGCGCCTGGGACTACACCTGGAAGCAGGTGACCGACGTCGCTGCGTTGACCCAGGCGGTCGGAGGTGAGCACATCGTCGTGATCCCCGAGGTGTGGCGCGACCACAAGACCGGAGCGCCGGTCGAGGACCCGACGTTGACCGACGAGCAGTGGGGACTACTGACCTCAGGTCATGACGAGTTGGGCCGCCGGATCCTCGACGAATACGGGCTCAAGGTCCAGTTCCACAGCCACGCTGACAGCCACGTCGGCTACCAGCCGGAGATCGAGCGCTTCCTGGAGTCGACCGACCCCGCGTACGTCAATCTCTGTCTCGACACGGGTCACGTCGCCTACTACGGCGGTGACTGCGTCGAGCTGATCACGAAGTATCCCGAGCGCATCGGCTACGTCCACCTCAAACAGGTCAACCCGACCGTGGTCGCCGAGGTGCTCGACCGGGATCTGCCGTTCGCCGAGGCGGTCCGGATGGGCGCGATGATCGAGCCGCCGTTGGGGCTGCCCGAGATGCCGCCGGTCCTGGAGGCCCTGGCCGGTCTCGGTCGCGACCTCTCCGGGATCATCGAGCACGACCTCTATCCGTGCGCGCCCGACGTGCCGCTGCCCATCGCGCGGCGCACCAAGACCTACCTCGCCGGCTGTAGCTCGGTATCAATTGACATGGGTTCGATCGACAAGGGAGCCGTCCGATGAGTGACCTCAGAATCGCCGTCCTGGGCCTCGGCCTGATGGGTGCGTTCCACGTGGAGGCGCTGACCACCCGGATCAAGGGTGCCACCGTGACCGTGGTCAACGACTTCGTCCACGCCAAGGCCGAGGAGGTCGCCGCCCGGATCGGGGCCCGCGTCGTGGCCGATCCGATCGAGGCCATCAACGACCCCGAGGTCGACGCCGTACTCCTGGCCACTCCGGGCAACACCCACTTCGAGCAGGTCAGCGCCTGTCTGGCCGCCGGCAAGCCGGTGCTGTGCGAAAAGCCGCTGACCACCGATATCGGCACCGCGTACGAACTGGTCCAGGCCGAGGCCGCGCTCGGCCGAGCGCTGATTCAGGTCGGTTTCATGCGGCGCTTCGACGACGAGTACGTCGCGCTCAAGAAGCTGATCACCGACGGTGGGCTGGGCAACCCGCTGCTCGTGCACTGCACGCACCGTAACCCCGCGGTCGGGCCGCATTTCACCACCGAGTTCATGATCCGCGACTCGGTGGTGCACGAGGTCGACGTCGCCCGCTTCCTGCTCGACGAGGAGATCGTCAGCGTCCAGGTGCTGGCCGGGCTGCCGAGCAGCTCGACACCCGAGGGCAGCTCCGACCCGATCCTGGTCATCTTCGAGACCGAGTCGGGGCGGATCGTCACCGACGAGTGCTTCGTGCGGACCGGGGTCGCGTACGAGGTCCGCACCGAGGTCGTGGGGGAGCAGGGCTCGGTGTTCATCGGGCTCGACCAGAATCTGCAGGTCAAGTCGATCGACGGTCGTTGGGGCGGCGCCATCACCCCCGGCTTCGTCGAGCGTTTCGGGCAGGCGTACCACGTCGAACTGCAGCGCTGGGTCGACGCGGCCAAGCGGGGCGAGATCGACGGGCCGGGTGTCTGGGACGGGTACGCGGCCGTTGCCGTGTGCGAGGCCGGCGTCGAAGCAGTGCGAACCGGCGGCAAGGTGGCCGTCGCACTGAAGTCCCGGCCGATCCCCGTCCTCGCCGGCGGGATCACCGCACCGGACATGGAGGCTGCGCTGTGACCAGTGCCGTGAGGCTCGCCCTCGACCCGCAGATGTACTTCGCCACCCACGCCGTCCACGAGCTGCCCGACATCGTCGCCCGGCTCGGTTACGAGTGGATGGAGCTGTCGCCCAAAGCCGACCTGGTGCCGTTCTTCAAGCACCCGCGGATCGACGACGCCGGCGTACGCAAGCTGAAGAAGGCCGCCGCCGATGCCGGCGTCGGGATCGCCTCGCTGCTTCCGGTGTTGCGCTGGTCGGGGCCCGGCGAGGACGAGCGCCAAGCCGCCGTACGCGCCTGGAAGCGGGCCATCCAGATCGCCGTGGATCTCGGCGTGGACGTGATGAACTCCGAGTTCAACGGGCGGCCCGAGGCATCCGAACACGCTGAGGCGCAGTTCCTGAAGTCGATGGACGAGTTGCTCCCGGTCTTCGAGCGCGAAGGCGTCCAGCTGATCCTCGAGCCACACCCGGACGACTTCATCGAGGACGGCATCGAGGCGGTGGAGATGATCCGCGGGCTCAACCGCGACTGGATCGGCTTCCTCTACTGCACCCCGCACGCCTTCCACCAGGGCCACAGCGCGACGGAGATCATCACTGCCGCGGCCGAGAAGGTCCGCTACGTGCACCTCGCCGACGCCTGGGACCACACGACCTCGCATGGCCTGCGTTACATCTCGAACCCGCCGGGCAACACCGCCCGGGTGCACCAGCACATGGAGATGGGGATGGGCGAGGTCGACTACGACGAGGTCTTCGCCGCCCTCGCTGCCGTCGGCTTCGACGGCGTGATCAGCAGCTGTGTCTTCGGCTGGGAGGACGACGCCGACAACGTCAACACCCGCCAGCGCGAGAAGGCCCAAGCCCTGATCGACCAGCACTTCACCGCCTGATCACCCAGCCGACCTCGAGCTCCTCCGCCGACCTCCTCCACCACCCTCGCGACCTCCCCCCCTCGCGACCTCCCCCCCTCGCTAACTGGGGGCAGATAGCACTACTGACGGCTCCGGAAGCGCGATCTGCCCCCAGATAGTCGGGCATGGCAGGGCGGCCGCGGGCATGGCGGGGCGGGCGGGGCGCGCGGGGCGGCTGGAGGCGGCCTGGGGCCGGTGCTCGGTAGGCTGCGGCGGCCGGGTGAGCGGGAGGTGACGCGCGTGACGGAGAGTGGGGGTTGGCGCTCCACCGGTCGGGTCACGCTCAAGGACGTCGCCAAACGCGCCGGGGTGTCGAAGGCGATGGCGTCGATCGTGATGCGCGAGGCGCCGGGGGCGAGTGCGTCCACCCGGGAGCGGGTGTTGGCCGCCGCGACCGAGCTCGGCTACCGCCCGGATCTGCGGGCGCGGTCGCTGGCCGGGCAGAAGTCCAAGCTGATCGGGGTGATGTTCGGCGTCGGTCTCGGCAGCTTCCACTTCGACCTCCTCGAGGGTCTGTACGCCTCGGCGGCCGACCATGGTCACGATCTGATCCTCAGCCCGGTGATCCGCGGCCGTGACGAGGCGGCGGCGGCCGAATCGCTGCGCGACTTCCGGTTCGACGGGCTGATCATGCTCGGTCCGGCGACGGCCATGCCGCTGCTCGCCGGCCAGGTACCGGTGCTGGTGGTCGGCTGGCGGGTCGACCACCCGGCGGTGGACGTCGTGCGAACCTCGGATGAAGAGGGGATGGCGCTGGCTGTCGAACATCTGGCCCGGCTCGGCCATCGCCGGATCGTGCACGTCGACGGTGGGGACGATCTGGTCGCGGACGCCCGCCGCGAGGCCTACCTCGGCGCGATGCGCCGTCACGGCCTGGCCAGCCAGTCACAGGTAGTCACCGGTGGCCTGACCCAGCTCGACGGTCAGCGCGCGGCCCGGCGCCTGGTCGACGGCGGAGATCTGCCGACCGGTCTGATCGCCTTCAACGACGACCTCGCCGCCGCCGCGCTGGGCGTGTTCGCACAACAGCGCGTCGACGTACCCGGTCGGCTGTCGGTGGTGGGCTGGGACGACAGCGAGGTGGCGGCGCTGTCCCCGGTCGGACTGACCAGCGTCGCCCAGCGCCCCGACGTCATCGGGCGACTGGCCGTCGAACGCATCGTGGCCCGTAGCGAGCAGCGTCGGATCGACGATCGTGAAATCGTCCTCACCCCGGAGCTCACGGTGCGGGCCAGCACCGGGCGGGCCTTCGATCTTATGTCTTGACAAATACGGGAGTCGATCCCTAGTCTGCTCAAACAGCAAGTTAGACCGGTCTAGTGATCTGACTCACCACTTGAGTGCAGAGCAGAAGGAGCACCTCTGATGTCCTTGGGCATTGCTGTCATCGGCGCCGGCATGGCCGGGCGCGCCCACGCGGCCGGCTATCGCGCAGCCAGTCAGATGTACGACCTGGACCTGCCCGACGTGCGGCTGGTGGCCATCGCCGACGCGTACGAGCCGTTCGCGGTCGACGCGGCGAAACGCTTCGGCTACCAGCGGGCCGAGACGTCGTGGCAGGCGATCGCCGACGCGCCCGACATCGATGTGGTCAGCGTGGTCATCGCCAACGAGTTGCACCGCCCGGTCGTCGAGGCGCTGCTGGCTGCCGGCAAGCACGTACTGTGCGAGAAGCCGATGGCCCCGTCGATCGAGGACGCGCGCTCGATGGTCGCGGCCGCCGAGCGGGCGACCACGCAGTCGGGTGTCGGGTTCACCTTCCGGCGCGCGCCGGGGATCAACGCGATCCGCGCGCAGCTCGAGGCCGGCACGATCGGCGGCGTCCGCCACTTCAACGGCCACTACTGGTGCGACTACGCGCAGAACCCGCACGCCCCGATCAGCTGGCGTTACCGCGGTGGGCCCGGCTCGGGCGCGCTCGCCGACATCGGCAGCCACATGGTCGACCTCGGCGAGTACCTGTGCGGGGCGGTGACCAGCGTCCGCGGCGCCGTGTTCGAGACGTTCACGCGGCAGCGCCCGGTGCCGGTCGGCGCGACCATGGGCCACGCGGCCGGAGCGGTGAGCGACCAGCTCGAGGACGTCGACAACGAGGACCTGGTCACCTTCACCGCCACCTTCGCCGATGGCGCGGTCGGCACGTTCTCGATCTCGCGGGTCGCCCACGGGCTGCCCAACGGGCTCGGCTTCGAGATCTTCGCCGAGCGCGGGGCCGCCGCGTACGACCTGAACCGTCCCGGAGAGTTCACCTTCGCCGACTTCTCCGCTCCGGGCGCCACCGCCGGCTACCGCCAGGTCCTGATCGGCCCGCAGCATCCCCATCTGACCAAGGGACTGCCGATGGACTTCCCCTCGGTGGGGCACGGCCAGAACGAGTTCTTCGCGTGGCAGGCCCGGGCGTTCCTGGACCAGGTCGCCGGCATCGGCAAGCTGCCGCCCGTCCCGTCCCTGGCCCACGGCCTGCACAACCTCGAAGTGCTCGCCGCCATCACCGAATCCGCGCTGTCCGATGGCTGCGCGATCCAGCTCACCAGCTCGGAAGAGGTTGTTCGATGAAGTTCGGTGTCTACAACGCGGTCCTGCACGACCGCTCGCTCCCCGAAGCACTCGAGGTGATCGGCGGTCTCGGGCTGACCGGGATCGAGCTCAACAGCGGCGGTTTCCTGCCCGCCACCCACATCCCGACCTTCGACGACATCCTGGTCTCCGACGATGCCCGCGACGAGTTCCTCGGCCTGTTCGAGGGCACCGGGGTCGAGATCGGCGGGCTGAACTGCAACGGCAACCCCCTGCACCCGAACCGGTCCATCGGCGATCGGCATGCCGAAGACATCCGCCGCAGCATCCGGCTGGCGAGTCGGCTCGGGCAGACCCGCGTGGTCACCATGTCTGGCCTCCCCGGTGCCGAGCCCGGGGCCACCCAACCCAGCTGGGTCGTCAACGCCTGGAACTCCGCCGCCCTCGATGTCTTGGACCACCAGTGGCGGATCGCGGCCGACTTCTGGCGTGAGGTGGACCGTGAGGCTGCCGACCTGGGGGTCAAGGTCGCGCTCGAGCTGCACCCGCAAAACCTCGTCTTCAATCCGGCCGGCATCCGCGAGCTGGTGGAGCGCACCGGTGCGACCCATGTCGGGGTCGAGCTCGATGCATCGCACCTGTTCTGGCAGTGGATGGATCCGGTTGCGGTGGTCCAGGACCTCGGCCCGCTGATCTTCCACGCCGCGGCCAAGGACGTCAGGATCAACCCGGCCGCCGCGGTGTACGGGGTGCTCGACAACCGCTTCCGCCGACTCGGGGAGGACGAGCCGCGGACCAATCTCGGTGGCGACGAATGGGCCAACGAATGGCCGAAGGACGCCGCCTGGGACTTCGTCGCTCTGGGTCGTGGTCACGACGCCGTCTACTGGTCGACCTGGCTGTCCGCTCTCTACGCCGTCGACCCCGACATGTGGGTCAACATCGAGCACGAGGACACCAGCCTGGGCCGGATCGAGGGCCTCGAGGTCGCGGCCGGCGTCCTGCTCGATGCCGCTCGCCGGGCCGGGATCCCGACTGCGTGAGCCTTCACTCGGCATTCGTGGGTCCAGTTGCGCCCAGAAGCCCCGGATCGGGCCGCTGAGTGCGACTGGACCTGCGTTTGCCGAGTCGACGACGGGCCTCCACCCCGCCCGCCGACTGCAACCAGCCGGGAAGCACCTCGAGTAGTGCCAACTGACCGGCCAGGAAGATGACCATCGCGGGGTACCGGGCGTTCAGCGCGGCCACTGATCACCGTCGACACAGCGCATGGACGGCGAACAGGTGGTGGGTGGTGGGTGGGGGACTCAAGCCCGCCGCACCTCGCGGTGGCCGCTGTCGAGCCGCCGGGTCCAGCCGCGGCGATCGAGATACTCGAGCAGCGGGATCGCGACCCGGCGGGTCGTGCCGAGGGCCTGGCGTGCCTCGCTGGTGGTGAACGGCTGAGTGAGGCCGGCGAGGACCCGCATCGCCTGCGCTGGTCCGCTCGGCAACAGGACGACATCGGGAGTCAGCCGGATCAGTCGGAGCAGCCGCTCGGCGGCCGCGAGCTCGGCGATCCCCAGCCCCCAGCGGTCGAGTTCCGGTCGCTCCGGGGCCAGGAACGGCGTGGCTTCTAGATGCCGGGTCAGCTCGGCGATCCCGGTTTCGGCCGGCCCGAGCGAGTCGGATCCGGGTCGGCTCACCGCACCCTCGGCGTACGCGAGACCGGCCGCCTCGGCCAGCGGGGCCAGCAGAGCTCGGTCGGGGAGCTCGAGCCGTCGGCGTACGGCGTCGGCACTCAGTCGCGGATCGAGCGGATGAGCCGTCGCCTGGACATCGACAACGCTGACCAGCTCACGAATCCACCCGTCCCAGCGGGCTCGGTCGATCAGCCACGAACCGATGACCTCGACCCCGGCGCGGTCGGTGGTGTCGATCCCGGCCGCTTCGAGCTCGGTGGTCAGGACGTAGCGACGCCGACGGACCTGCGCGGTCAGCGCCGCGCCCGGATCGCTCCCGAGGCCCTGGGTCAGCTCGGCCGCGCGGGCTCGCGCCGCACCACGGCGGCGTAGTTGCGGCGGGTCGACATCGAGTACGTCGACCCCGGCGACGATGGCGTGGCGTCCGGGGTCGCGCAGCACCAGCCGGTCGGCGGGTTGTACCGGCAGCGCGCGGTCCCAGGTCAGCCGGTAGAGCTCGCCGTCAAGCGGCCGGATCCGGACCGGGACCGAGGCCGTACCGAGGTGCACCATCGCTCGGCGGGCCTCGATGGGCGTTGCGGACCGGACGTCGACCGCGGTGGTCAGGTGCCAGGCGCCCGGGGTCAGCAAGGCGTCGCCCCGACCCACCTGCTCGACCTCGACGTCGCGGAGGTTGACCGCGACGCGGGCAACGGCCGCGACCGCGTCCCGGCTCGTCTCCAGACTCTGCAGACCGCGGATCCGCACCCGTTTCTCGCCCAGCTCGACCGTGTCCCCAACCCGCAGCGTCCCCGCCCCGAGCGTCCCGGTGATCACGGTGCCCGCACCCTTGACGGTGAACGACCGATCGATCCAGAGCCGGATCCGGGGCGTGGTCTGCGGCCGCGGCAGCGTGGCGACCAGGGTGGCGAGGGCGGTCCGCAGCTCGGGCAGACCGGCCCCGGTCAGCCCCGAGACCGCCACCGCGGGGACGACGCCCAGGCTCGATGCGGCGATCTGCGCCAAGGCCTCGCTGGTGGCGGGTCCGGGGTCGGCCAGATCGCTGCGGGTCACCACGAGCAGACCGTGGGCGAGCCCGAGGGCGTCGATCGCCGCCAGGTGTTCACTCGACTGCCGCCGCCACCCCTCGTCGGCCGCGACCACGAACATCACCGCGGGCGCCGGTCCCAGCCCGGCGAGCATGGTGCCGATGAAACGCTCGTGTCCGGGGACGTCGACGAAAGCCAGATCGTCGTCGCCGATCCGGGTCCACGCGAACCCGAGATCGATGGTCATCCCGCGCCGTTTCTCCTCGGCGAACCGGTCGGGTTCCATCCCGGTCAGCGCCCGGACCAGCAGCGACTTGCCGTGATCGACGTGGCCCGCGGTAGCGATGACGTACATCAGCGGGGCAGGGCTGCGCGTACGGCGGCGGCAAGTCGAGCGTCATCCGCGGCCGGGATGCACCGCAGGTCGAGCAGGCAGCGGTCGCGTTCGACCCGCCCGACGACCGCCGGGTCGCCGAGCCGCAGCGGTGCCGCGTACGCGGTGGGCAGGGCGACCGCCCAGCCGGGCAGGGCCAGGCCGGGGGCGCCACCGCCGCCGACCGCGCCGTCGGATTCGACCACCTCGGCCCCGAGGTCCACCAGCTCGTCGGCCAGCGCCTGGGCCCGGGTGCGGAGCGCGAGCGGGTCGGCCCGCAGCGCCGACCAGGTCGGGGTGAGCGGCCCGCGCAGGGTCGCCTCGAGCGCGGCGAGGGTCAGTTTGTCCACCCGCAGGGCCCGAGCCAACGGGTGGCGTCGGAGTTGCTCGACCGGTTCGGCGTCGCCCAGGATCAGTCCCGCCTGCGGTCCGCCGAGCAGCTTGTCGCCGCTGGCCGTAACCACGCTCGCCCCCGCGCGCAGTGCGGTGCCGGCGTCGGGTTCGTCGGGCAGCAGCGGATCCGGAGCGAGCAGCCCGCTGCCGATGTCGGCGATCACCGGCACGCCGAGCCCGGCCAACTCGTCGATCTGAACCGCGGAGGTGAAGCCGTCGATACGGAAATTGCTCGGGTGCACCTTCAGGATGCAGCCGGTCTGCGGACCGATCGCGTCCGCGTAGTCGGCGAGGTGGGTGCGGTTGGTGGTGCCGACCTCGCGGAGCCGGGCGCCGGTCGAGGCGATCAGATCGGGGAGCCGGAACCCGTCGCCGATCTCGACCAGCTCGCCGCGGCTGACGACGACCTCACGGCCCGCGGCGAGTGCGGTGGTGGCCAGCACCAGCGCGGCGGCCCCGTTGTTGACGACCAGCACATCGCCGGCCGCCGGCACCGCGACCTGCAGCGCCTCGAGGGTCCCGCGCCCGCGCCGCGCCCGCTGCCCGGTGGCCGCGTCGTACTCGACGTCGGTGTAGCCGGCCGCCCCGACCAACGCCTCGATGGCGCCCGGGGCCAGCGGCGCGCGACCCAGATTGGTGTGCAGCACGACCCCCGTCGCGTTGATCACCGAACGCGTGGTGGCCAGCCCGCGGGGAAGGGCGTCGATCACCGCCTCCACGAGCGACCCGGGGTCGAGGCGACCGTCGCGGACCGACTGCTGCGCGCGTACGACCGCCCGCTTGACCACGTCGCGACCGAGCTCGGCGTGGGCCCGCTCGAGTCGCGGGTCGGCCAGCACACGATCGGTGCGCGGCACCCGACGTCGCTGATCCATCCGGCTCCTTCGAGACGCTCTGGCGGAGGCGGACGGGAATCGAACCCGCCAAGCCGAGATCCTCGGCTTCACCGGTTTTGAAGACCGGGAGGGCCACCAGGCACCTGTACGCCTCCACCCACGAGGCTAATCCACCGCCCCATCCCACCAACTGGGGGCAGATGGCGACGCAACCGGCGGCGGAGGGGTTATCTGCCCCCAGTTAGCGGGGCGGGGAGGGTACCTAGAGTGGCCAGCGTGGCTATCCGACTGACCCAGTACGCGCACGGCGGCGGCTGCGCGTGCAAGATCCCGCCCGGTGAGCTCGAGGGCGTGCTGGCCGGGCTCAAGCCGTGGACGTCACCCGACCTGATCGTCGGGCTCGACACCGGCGACGACGCGGCGGTCGTGCGGATCGAGGGCGGTCGGGCGGTCGTCGCCACCGCCGACTTCTTCACCGCGGTGGTCGACGACGCGTACGACTTCGGCCGGATCGCCGCCGCCAACGCGTTGTCCGACGTCTATGCGATGGGGGCAGAGCCGATCGTGGCGGTCAATCTGGTGGGTTGGCCGCGCGACGTGCTGCCGATGGAGCTCCTCGGCGAGGTCCTGCGCGGCGGCGCCGACATCGGGCGCGAGGCGCAGTGCCATATCGCGGGCGGTCAGAGCATCGACGACCCCGAGCCCAAATACGGCATGGCGGTCACCGGGATCGCCGACCCGGACCGGCTGCTCCGCAACGACGCCGCCCGCGCCGGAATGCCGCTGACCCTGACCAAGCCGCTCGGCGTCGGGGTCCTGAACAACCGGCACAAGAGCACCGGCGAGGTGTTCCGCAACGCCATCGACGCAATGACCATCCTGAACCGCGACGCCTCTCGCGCGGCGCTGGCCGCGGGGGTCACCGCGGCGACCGATGTGACCGGGTTCGGGCTGCTCGGTCACGGCTACAAGATGGCCCGCGCCTCCGGGGTCTCGCTGGTCATCGACGCCGCCGCCGTGCCCTACCTCGACGGGGCCCGCGAGGCCCTGGCCGACGGGTTCGTCAGCGGTGGGACCAAGCGCAACCTGGCCTGGGTCGCGCCGCACCTCGATGCCTCCGTGTCGGAGGACGAGCTGCTGCTCCTGGCCGACGCGCAGACCAGCGGCGGCCTGCTGATCGTCGGCGAGATCCCCGGCGGCACGGTCATCGGCGAGGTCGTGCCGGCCGGAGAATCCACCCTCCGGATCCGCTAAGCCTCAAGCAGGACGAACTGGAACCGGGCGTTGGTCACCATCAGCGGCCGGCCGGCAGGGTCATCGCGGCGCCACCGTTGTCGGCGTAGATCGCCCACCGAACCGCCGTTGGCCACCACCTGAGCGTCGAGCCGGTCATTGGCCGCGCCACTGAAAATCGCCGCTGAAAATCGGCGCCACTGAAAATCGACGCCCAGTGCTCGGCGGGAGGCCGACTCGCCGCTGAAACCGGGGGTGGCGCTGCTGTCGACGTCGGTTTTCAGCGCGAGACAATCACAGCATGACTCGGGCGTTGATCATCGTCGATGTGCAGAACGATTTTTGTGAGGGCGGCTCGCTGGCTGTGACCGGTGGGGCGGCGGTAGCGGGGGGGATCTCCGCGTTGCTGCAGGGCGAGCCCCACCGCTGGGACCACGTGGTCGCCACCCGCGACCACCACATCGATCCCGGTGGGCACTTCTCCGCCGAGCCCGATTTCGTCGACTCCTGGCCGCCGCACTGCCGCGCTGGATCGGCCGGTGCCTCGTTCCACCCGGCCCTCGACATCGCCCGGATCGAGGCGGTCTTCGACAAGGGCGCGTATGCGGCGGCGTACTCCGGTTTCGAGGGGACCGAGCCCGGCGGGCTGGATCTCCGCAGTTGGCTCACCGCCCACCACGTCAACCAGGTCGAGATCGTCGGGATCGCCACCGACTACTGCGTACGAGCCACCGCTCTCGATGCCGTCGCCTCCGGACTCACCACAGCGGTGCTCCTCGACCTCTGCGCCGCGGTGGCCCCGGCCTCCGCCGAACGCGCGGTGGCCGAGTTCCGGGCGGCCGGCGTACGCGTCTGAGTCTGGAGTCATCCGCCTACCGACCACCCCAGGTCCTCCCGACCCCAGTAACTGGGGGCAGATAGCGCCCATCGGCCGGCTGTAGCTGCAAACTGCCCCCAGTTAGTGATCTGGGGAGGGGGCCGGTCAATGAGGGCTGGCTCGGCCAGGTGTGAAGGGGTCCCACTCCTTCAGCGACGTCGGCCGACCACCGCCGAGCAGCCGACGCTCGAGGTCGGCCGGCGAATGGTCGACATCCTGCTAGCCCGGCTCGCCGGGTTGCCGCCCGAACAGGTCACCAGGTTGTCGATCTGGATCGCCGACCGCGGCTCGCAATGACATAACGATGCCGGTTTGGCCAAGGCTCGGTTCGCCCACGCCCCGCATAATGTGAAGGACGACTCTCGCTCGGGCGTGACAGGACAGGACCACACGATGACACGGCAGGTACGCGGGTGGCTCGTCGCCCTCGTGCTGGCCCTGACGGTGATCGGACTGGCCGGCAACACCTTGCATCAGCAGTCGGCGCCGACGGTCGCCGCGGTCCCGACCGTGGTCGACCCGGATGCGCCGGTGTCGACGTCTCCGGATCCGGATCCCGCCACCCCCGAGCCGGTGACCACCCCCGCACCCGGGGCCGAGGGTACGCAGCCGGTTCCGACCCAGACCCCGCCGACCCAGACCCAGCCGCCGACGATCAAGCCGCCGACGATCAAGCCGCCGACGATGGAGCCGCCCTTCGATCCGGACGCCCTGGGTCCGGTGCGGTCGACCCAGATGCGCAGCGTGCTGCTGCCCGACACCTCCCACCACATCGCCGACCGCTACCTGCGCCGAGCCGGTGCCGTGCGGGTCGACTGGGACCAGCTGATCACCCGGGGTCGTCCGCTGCCCTCGATCAGCGCCGGTTGCACCCGGAGCTGGCAGTCCGCGGGCCTCGACGCCCGGATCGCCCGCGACACGGTGAGTTACCTGTGTCTGGACGAGCTCGCCGGCCGCGGTTTCAAGCCGCAGGGCGTCGGCGGATCGGCGACCACCGAGGGCTACTGGGTCGGCGAGGGACCGGCCGCCCAGCGCAACCTGGTCGTGATCAGCTGGTACGCCTCGTCCGGGATCACCCGGTTGGTCGTCCTCGACCTGGATCTGTGGCGCTACAACACCGTCGACCTGGCCCGGCCCGGCGGCGGTAGCGCCCTGCGCAAGCTCGGCTCGCACGGCAGCGGACTGGTGTGGGCGGGGCAGTACCTCTACTCCTCGAGCCGCTCCGAGCTGCTGATGTACAACTCCGACGACCTGCTCGAGATCGGGGGTCGCTTCGTGCTTCCCGCGGTGTCGCGGTGGAAGGTCAGCGGCGATGGCGGGATGTCGAGCATCTCGATCGACCGCACCACCGCCCCGAACCAGCTACGCAGCATCAACTACAACAAGACCGGTACCGCCCACATTCAGAGCTTCGAGCTCGAACCCGACGGCGCCCTGGCCACCGGGGCCGACCGTACGCCGGGGGGGCTGACCCTGACCGCGGGCTTCGGCCGTCGCGGCCCGGCCACCGTCCACAGCGTGAGGTCGGAGGCGATCTCGGGGAGCAGCTTCCAGGGTGTGGCCAGCAGCGGTGCGTACGGCTTCGCCAACTCCTCGTCGATGCGACTCAACGGTCGCAAGGGCGACACGGCGGTGGTGACCAAGAACGGCCGTGAGGTGGCCAAGTACCGGATGCCGCACGGCAATGGTCAGTCGATCTACATCGACTACACCCGCAGCCGCTTCGTCAGCGTCACCGAGGCGGGCCGGCAGTTCCTCTACCAGGTCCCGCTCGGCGAACTCACCCGCTGACCCGCGTACGCGACGCCCGGGCAGGTATCAGGGTCGGGGCCCACGACTCTTGCCCACCGACGCGATCGCTGGTCACAGTCCGAACGCAGTTGGGGCTACCGACTGCGGACCGACCGGCCGGCGGATTAGCGTCGGTCCACGCGTCGCGCCGGCGGTTGCCGCGCGTCTCACCGCATCTGGGAGGGGAAGTCTAGTGAAGCAAGTCAAGGCCAGGGTCGCCCTGGCGCTTGCGGCAGCACTCGTCGTGGGTTCGGGGCTCACGTCGCTGCAGGCTCAAGCGGAAGCACCGGCGTCGGTGCCGGGCACCACCGACAGTTCGACCGGCGGCAACACCGCCGGTCCCGGAGCGGCACCCAGCGTGTTCCGTTCCATGACGATCAAGGGCGGTTACACCGCGGCTGGGGTCAGCCTGCGGAACCGCGGCAAGGGCAACATCAAGATCACCGGCATCCCGGCGGGAGCCAAGGTCCAGGCCGCTTACCTGTTGTGGAGCACGCTTGGCGGGGCTACCCCGGCCAGCAACCTGAAGAAGGGCAAGTTCCGCGGCAAGAGCATCACCGGTGCGCTCGTCGGTTCGGGCGACAGCCCGTGCTGGCCGACCGCTCAGCAGGGCTATTCCTACCGCGCCAACGTCACCAAGTGGGTCAAGACCAAGAAGAACGCGACGTACGCGCTGAGCGGCTTCGCCTCGGGGGTCAGAGACGCCTCCGATCCCTTCAACACGACCGCGGTGCCGCCGTTGGCCGAGGGCGCGAGCCTGGTCGTCGTCTACTCCAAGTCGAGTTATCCGACGACCAGGATCGTGCTGGCCAACGGCTACGGCATGGTCAGCGGTGGATCCGTTGGTCCGGCGTCGATGTCGATGACGCTCCCCTTCGGCTTTGCCGCCACGACTCCGGTGGGCGAGGTCACGACGACCTTCATCGGTGGTGACGGCCAGCTGGCCGAGGAGCCCGCCTCGACGGTCAACGGTGTCCCGGTGGCCGGCGTGGACTGGGACGGGAACGACGGACCCAATCCGAAGTACAGCCAGGGCAACCTGTGGGACACCCAGACGGCCGCCCTCGTCGATGTGGTGAAGCCTGGTCAGACCAGCGCCAACATCACGGTCAACGGTGGCCCGGACTGCTTGGTCTGGACCGGTCAGGCGTTCTCGATCGGTCGTTACGGCTACGCGGACACCGATGGTGACAAGCTGCTCGACGGGTGGGAGGCCAACGGCTACGACTCGAACAACAACAACGTCGCCGACGTCCCGTTGCCGGGCGCCAGCGTGGTCCAGAAGGACCTCTACGTCGAGATGGACTGGATGGGTCCGGCCAACGACGGCCCCTCGCACCTGGCCCAGACCGCCGATCTGAACCGGATCACGAACGTCTTCGCCACGGCGCCGTACGCCAAGAACCCGAACGGCAGGACCGGGATCCGGCTGCACCTCGACGCGGGAACCGCACGCGGTGACGCGTACAACCTCGGCGGGGGCAATCAGGTCCCGTTCGACGACGATCTGAACCCGGCGGAGGCCCAGTTCGACGCGATCCGCGCGGCCAACTTCAACGCGGCTCGGGCCAAGATCTACTACTACATGATCTGGGGCCACGGCTACGGCGGCGGTACGTCGAGCGGCAACGCCTTCGCGATCCCGAGTGACAAGTTCCTGGTCACCCTGGGCAAGTGGAACGCCGAGTTCGGCACCCCGGACCAGAAGGTCGGGACCTTCATCCACGAGTTCGGACACGCGCTGGGTCAGAAGCACGGTGGCGACGACCACGGCAACTACGAGCCCAACTACCTGAGTGTGATGAATTACGCCTTCCAGACCGACGGGGTGCAGCGCACGGGGACCCGTCCGCCGTACTTCGGCTACTCGTCGCGGGATCTGCCCGATCTCAAGGAGTCGAGGCTGAACGAGAGGTCGGGTCTGCGGACCTCGGCGGCCAAGACCTATGAGACCCGCTACTTCTGCAACAGCTCGCTCTTCCAGAGCGGGCGGGCCGATCGCAACATCGATTGGAACTGCAACGGCCGGTTGTCGACCTCGGTCTCGGCCGACATCAACGGTGACGGCCAGCTGTCCACGCTGAAGAGTTACAACAACTGGGCTCACATCGTCTACGGCGGCGGCGCCGTCGGTGGCGGTGCCAGCACCTTCAGCACCAAGTCGAGCAAGCCGGTGATGCAGGAGTTGACGCTCGAGGAGTCGCAGAGGCTGACTCGCTGAGTCTCACCCACCACGGTCCCGGGCTGAACTCGGGCACCAGGTGATCAGGCGGTGTCCCCGGGATCTTCCGGGGGCACCGCCTGATGCGTTTCGGTCTAGGCTCGTCCGGGATGGCACAGAAGAGCACGTCACCCCAGCCGCCCAAGGACCCGTACGCCCAGCGCACCAAGCAGCTCACCTCCGCTGCCCAGCGACTGCGCGGATGGGTGTCCTCCGACGCCTCCCGCGAGCCCGAGCTCGCCGACGCCCTGGTCGAGCTCAACGCCCACCGGTTGCTCGGGCATGCCTACGCGGCCGCCGCGGCGGACGCGCAGGATGCGGCCCGGCGGGCCACCCAGCTCCTGACCGCGAACGGGCCGATCGGTCCGTACACCGTCGTCGCCGACGGCACCCGCTACGTCGCCGCCGTGGTTCATTTTGCCCAGATCCAGATCGCGCTCGGGGCCCCCGAAGCCGCCGGCCGCACTCTCGATGCGCTGGATCCGTTGCGCTCGCAGCTGCCCGCCCTCGACGAGCAGATCGACCCCAGGACCGCTCTCTGGGCCCTGATCGGCCAGGCCCGCGCGCTGCTTGCCGCCGACGACATCAGCTCCGCCAACGCGTACGCCGACGCCGCCCTGGACCGACTCGCCGAGTCCGGGCTGGCCGCCGATCCGGACGCGGTGTACCTGGTGGTCGACGTCGAGCGACTGGCTGCGGAAGGCCGGTGGCGCGCCGGCCGCACGGGCGAGGCACTCGCCCATCTGCATGCCGCCAGGGACCGCTTCGACCGCTTCCTCGATGGCCGTCTGGCGCAGCCGGCCCGCCTCAGCCCCGCGTTGCTCGAGCGGCTCGCCGAGCCCCTGCCCGGGGTCTACGGCGATCTGGCCGACCGGCTGCCCGCGGTGGGAGAGGTCGAGCTGGGCCTGGTCACCCGTCGCGACCTGGTCGAGCAGCTGCGCGCGGTAGCGGCGCGGCTCCCCGAGCCCAGCACCGACCGGCTGATCCAGGCGATGAGCGATCTGGCCTTCGACCTGCGATCGGCCGGTCGTGACGCCGAAGCCGACATCGTCGTGACCGAGATCGCGGCGGTCGGTCGCGTACCCGTCGAACGTACGCGGACACCATCCGGCCCGGCGGTGAGCTGGACGCCGCTCGACCGGACCGCGGCGTACGCGGTGACCACGGCCGGTGGCGCTGTCGGTGTGCCGGCGGAGCCCGCGCTCGAACGCGAACGCGAACGCGAAACGGCCGCCTGGCTCGAGACGCAGCGCGCCGAGGCGCACCGGCTGGAGGAGCGACGGCTCGACCAGGCTCGACGCGAGGCGGCGCAGGCCGAAGCCGACCGCGCCGCCGCCGAGCAGGCCGCGGCCGTTCACCGCGCCGCCGACGATGCTCGAGCCGCGGAGGAGGGACGGCTGCAGGCTGAGCGGCAGGCCGCCGGGGAAGCGGCCGAGCAGGCCGAACGCAAGCGTCGTCGCGAGGAGCGGCTGGTCGAATATCAGGCCGAGCAGGAGCGGGCCGAGGCGGAACGGGCCGCCGCCCGGCAGGACGCGGAAGCCACCGAGCGAGCCACGCTCGAACGCAACGCGCTCGAACGCGCCCAGCAGGCGTTCCACCAGGCGCGGACCTCGGGTGATCGCAGGAGCGTGAGGACCGCCGGGGACCGACTCGTCGAGGTACTGAGGCCGCAGGTCGAGACCGATCTGGCGACCTACGGCCCGATGCTCCAGGCCACACTCGAAGATCTGACCAGCGCCCGGTTGCGGGGCGGCGATGTGTTCGGATCGCGAGCCGCGGCCAAGGAGGCCAAGGAGATCGGGCGCCGGCTGGCCGCCCTCGGCTGAGCGACACTGGTGACGATCGACCCTTCTGGGTAGCGACGCAATGCACCTGTTACACCTCCGATACGGCGGTGACGGATGCAGTTGCGATTCTGGCCATGCTCCGCAGGGGCGCCAGCATCGCTACGCCGATCAGATCGGCCTCTCGCCAGGGGGAACCCACCTTGTCTGCCTTCACTTCCTCCGCCTCGCTCTCGCGTCGAGGCTTCCTTTCCGCCGCCGGCCTCGGAGCGTTGTCGCTCACCGCGCTGGCCGCGTGCGGTGGTGGCGATGCCGCCCCGGCCACCGCCTCCGCGCCGTCGGCCGGGGGCTCGTCGGTCGCCGCCGGCGCCTACGGTGAACTCAAGCTCCAGCTGTCGTGGATCAAGAACATCGAATTCGGCGGCGAATTCTTCGCCGACGACAAGGGCTACTACACCGAAGCCGGTTTCACCGAGGTCGATCTGGTGACCGGCCCGGTCGACAGCGCCGACGCGCTGGTCCTGGCCGGAACGGTCGATGTCGGTCTGTCGGCCCCCGACGCCACGGCCCGGTTCATCGTCGAACAGGGCGCGCCGCTGAAGATCATCGGCTCGACCTACCAGAAGAACCCTTTCTGCATCCTGTCGCTCGAAGAGGGCAAGCCGATCCGGACGCCCGCCGATCTGTCCGGCAAGACCATCGGCATCCAGGCCGGCACCAACCAGTCGATCTTCGACGGGTTCTGCAAGGCCAACAGCGTGGACCCCGCGACCTTCAAGACCCAGGTCGTGCAGTACGACCCCAAGGTCTTGTTGGAGAAGAAGGTCGACGGCTTCATGGCCTACCTGACCAACGAGCCGATCCTCGTCGAGAGCAAGGGGTTCACCCCCGTCACCCTGTCGTTCGCCGACAACGGGTTGCCGCTGACCGCCGAGACCTTCACGGTCCTGCAGGAGACCATCGAGAGCGACCGGGAGAAGCTCAAGGCCTTCCTCAAGGCCGAGATCAAGGGCTGGAACGACGTCCTCGCCGATCCCGAGGGCGCGGCCAAGCTGGCGGTCGAGAAGTACGGCAAGGACCTCAAGCTCGACTACGAGGACCAGCTCAAGCAGGGCAAGGCCCAGAACATGCTCGTCTCCACCGCCGATACCGAGGCCAACGGGTTGTTCACGCTGACGGACGAGTTCGTCACCAAGATCATCGCGGCGATCGGCGCCATCGGCGTCGAGGTGGCGGCGGAGGAGCTCTTCGACCTCAGCCTGCTCCAGGAGGTCTACGCCGAAAACCCTGACCTGATCAAGGCCTGACGACCATGTCCACCGAGACCGGGAGTCGGCCGGTCGCGACCCGCGATCCGGCCGGCGAGCCGCTGGCCGCGACGGGCATCGACATCCAGGGCCTGAGCAAGATCTTCACCCTGGGTCGTACGTCGGTCACCGCGCTGTCGGCGACCAACCTCGGGACGGCCAAGAACTCGTTCCTGTCGCTGCTCGGTCCGTCGGGCTGCGGCAAGTCGACCGTGCTGCGGATCCTCGCCGGGTTGGAGACGCCGACCGACGGCCGTGCGTTGATCAACGGGTTGTCGACCCAGGAGATCCAGCGCACCCATCAGCTCGGGATCGCCTTCCAGGACGCCGCGCTACTGCCCTGGCGGACGGTCGCGGCCAACATCCGGGTGCCCCTGGAGGTGGCGGGGATCAAGGTCGAGCCGAAGCTGATCGACGACCTGATCAAGCTGGTCGGGTTGCAGGGCTTCGAGAAGGCCAAGCCGGCGCAGTTGTCCGGGGGGATGCGGCAACGGGTGGCCATCGCCCGCTGCCTGGTGGTCAAGCCTTCGGTGATGCTGCTCGACGAGCCGTTCGGCGCGCTCGACGACATGACCCGGCAGCGGCTGAACGTGGAGTTGCTGCGGATCTGGACCGAGAAGCCGGCGACCACGTTGATGGTCACCCACGGCATCGCCGAGGCGGTCTTCCTGTCCGACGTGGTCGCGGTGATGAGCCCACGGCCGGGTCGGGTGGTCGAGGTGGTCCCGATCGATCTCCCGCGTCCGCGTACGCCGGACCTGATGCGTAGCCCGGAGTTCCACGCCTACCACGATCAGCTGTCGGAGATCCTGTTCGGCCGCAGCGGAACGGAATCGTGAGCGCCGCCACCGCCGGCGTGCGGCCGGTGTCGCTGCGCAACCGCATCGACTCGACCCCGACCTGGCTGGGTGCCACGGTCGGTGTCGCGGCGATCATCGTCCTCTGGTGGATCGCGTCGGCCACCTTGTTCCAGGCCAGCCAGGCAATCCCGTCGCCGCCCGTCGTGTTCCGCTACTTCCTGTCCGCCTCCGAGTGGGCGACCACACTGTCCAACCTGAGGGGAACGCTCGCCGCGGCCGGGACGGGATACGTCTGGGGCAACGCGGCCGCGTTGGTGCTGGCCATGCTCGTGCTGCTGATCCCCGCGCTCGAACAGGTCGCCACCCAGATCGGCATCGTCACCTACTGTCTACCGCTCGTCGCCATCGGCCCGATCCTGGTGATCGTCGCCGGCCGAGACCACCCGCAGGGCGCCTCGGTCGTACTCGCCGCACTCAGTGTCTTCTTCACCACCGTGGTCGGCGCCCTCCTCGGACTGCGGGCCGCCCCGGCCACCAGCCTCGACGTCATCAAGGCGTACGGCGGCTCGAAGTTCACCGCGCTGACCAAGGTCCAGCTGATCGCCGCGCTGCCCAACCTGTTTGCTGCGCTCAAGATCGCTGCGCCGGCCGCCTTCCTCGGCGCGGTGCTGGCGGAATACCTCGGCAGCGGCGGCGACCAGAGCCTCGGCCGCGCCCTGATCGCGGCCCAGTCGACCGCCGACGGCCCGCGACTCTGGTATCTCGCGCTGGTCTCCGGAGGTGTCGCCGGTGCCGCGTACGCGCTCATCGGCCTGGTCGCCCGGCTGGTCACGCCGTGGTCGTCCGGGGACACCGACCGGGGCCGGCCATGACCGCGGCGGTGATGGCGGCCGCGCCGGTCGCCGAGACCGTCTCGAACCGCGCCGTCGCCGGGGCCGTGCTCCGCCGGGTCGGGCTTTCGCTGGTGGTGGTCGTCTCGGCGCTGATCGTGCTGACCGTGGTGTGGATCCTGCTGCTCAAGGCTTTCGACGTCTCCACCTTCGTGGGCAAGACCCCGAGCGACGTCTTCCACTACCTGTTCACCGAGAAGCCGGCGACCCGCGGCATCCGGCCGGCCTCGATGAGCGCCGACACCGCACGTGAACAACTGCGCGGCGCCTGGCTGGTGACCCTGGGCAACGCCGGCATCGGCTTCGTCGTCGGGCTGATGGTGGCCATGGCGATCGCGGCCTCGTTCGTGCTGTTCCAGCCGTTCGAGTTCGCGTTCATGCCGATCGCCATGCTGCTGCGCTCGGTCCCGCTGGTCGCGATGGCGCCGGTGCTGCTGCTGATCTTCGGTCAGGGCAAGGTCGGGATCGCGATGATCGGTGCGATCGTCGTGCTCTTCCCGGCCCTGGTCAACATCGCCCTCGGGCTGCGCTCGGCCTCGCCGATGTCACTCGACCTGGTGGCGGTCAACGGCGGTTCCGACCTGCGCGCACTGCTGATGGTCCGGGTCCCCTCGGCACTGCCCGCGCTCTTCGCCTCCATCCGGATCTCGGTCCCCGGGGCGATCGTCGGCGCGATGCTGGCCGAGTGGCTCTCCGGGTTCACCGGTCTCGGCGGCATCCTGAACGACTACAAGGGTCGCGGCAACTTCGGCGGCGTCTGGGCCATCGTCGTGGTCTCCGTGGTCACCTCGATCGTCGGTTACGCCATCGCCGCTATCGTCGAATCGGCCGCCCTCGCCGCCTGGGGCCCGAACGCAGGCAAGCGCAGCGGCCGCTGACCTCCGGCGGGTCGGGGCGGACTCGTGGCGGCCTGATCCGGTCCGTACGCGGCCTGATCTGGTCCGTTTCGCGGCAGGTGCCGGGAAACGACCCCGTACGCGGCTACCGCCTCGCAGCAGGTGCCGGAAACGCCGGCAGGCCCGCAGCAGGCTCAGTCGTCCAGATCCGGACGCCAGGCTTCGACCTCGGCGATCCAGCGTCGGCGATCGGGGACCTCGATGAAGGCGGACTCGAACGAGTGGACCGCGAGCCGGCGGAGTTGGTCGTCGGTCAGGGCCAGTTCGGTCCGCAGGGCGGTGTAGTTGTCGTCGACGTAGCCACCGAAGTACGGCGGGTCGTCGCTGTGGACGCTGACCAGGATCCCGGCGTCGAGCATCTGCGGCAACGGGTGCTCGGCCAGTCGCGGCACCGCGCGCAGCGCGACGTTGGACAACGGGCAGACGGTCAGCGGGACTCGATCGTCGCGGAGTCGCGCCACCAGTGTCGGATCCTCCATCGCGCGGATGCCGTGATCGATCCGTTCCACGTGCAACATGTCGAGCGCGGCAGCCACGTTCTCGGGCCCGCCCTCCTCGCCGGCATGGGCGACCAGGTGCAGCCCCTCGGCCGCCGCCCGGGCGTATACGTCGGCGAAGGATTCCGGCGGATAGCCGACCTCGGCTGAGTCGAGCCCGACCCCGATGAAGGCCTCGCGGTACGGCAGAGCTGCAGTCAGCATCTCGTCCGCCGCGTCCGGACCGAGGTCGCGGAGGAAGCAGAGGATGAGGTCGGCGGAGATGTCGTGGCTGGCCGGCGCCGCCCGGATCGCGGCGGACAGTCCGCCGATCACCGCCTCGAGGGCGACCCCGTTACCCAGGTGGACCTGCGGGTCGAAGAAGATCTCGGCCCGGCGGACGTGGGCCACCGCGGCTCGATCCAGATACGCCGTCGCCAGTTCGAAGAAGTCCTGCTCGGTCCGGAGCACGGCGAGATTGGCGTAGTAGAGGTCGAGGAACGACTGCAGATCGGCGAAGGCGTACGCGGCCCTCAACTCGGCGACGTCGGTCGTCGGGAGGGAGACCCGGTTGCGCGCCGCGATGGCGACGATCTGCTCGGGTTCGAAGGTGCCCTCGATGTGGAGGTGCAGCTCAGCGGTCGGTGGGGTGTTCATGCCCAGAACCCTTCGTGGACGGCGGCGGCTTCATCCTCGAGCACCGGCCGATGACCTCGACGGGCCGGATCACCCTCGGGTGGTCGGGCCTTGTTGCCGCGTTCGGCCAGATCTCGCCAGCCGCGGTAGCAACCAGCGATCCGAATGGGTGACGGCCGTCGGCTCGTGCCTCCACCGCCAAGGCGATCGACCTCCGCACCAGCTCGATCTCCGATTCGCCCAGGGCCACGCCCCGACCCTACTGACCAGATGTTTCAGCCTCAGACCCCCGCGCGCCGCGCAGCCCCCGCCCCCGGGGTCTGCAGAACGGGCAGGGGTCCGAGGTTTGGCCTCGGGCAGGCAGAGTGAGCCGGGCGGGTCAGCGCAGCCGGAACGGGGGCATCCGGAGTGCGTCGGTGAGCTCCGCGGTGAGCGTGGCCAGGGTGGGCAGGTGGAGGCCAGTGGCCGCGGCGCGCGGGTCCTCGCTGTTCTTCGGCCGACCGAGCCGGGCGACGGCCGGGAGCTGACCGGCCAGCACCACCGGGGCGTCATCGGGGAGGCCGCCCCGCTCGCGGGCGATCCGGAGGGCGTCGCGTAGACCGCCGAGTTCGTCGACCAGACCACGTTCGTACGCGTCTCGTCCGGTCCAGACCCGGCCACGGGCCAGCGGCTCGATCTCCTCGAACGGCCGCCGTCGGCCGGCGGCGACCTTTCCTACGAAGTCGTCGTAGATCGCGTCGACCGTGGCAGCCAGCCGTTCGCGCTCGGAGTCGCTGAAGCCGCGCCGGCCGGAGTACATCAGCGCGTGGGCCCCGCGCTGCACGGTGTCGGTGCCGACCCCGATCCGGTCCAGCGCCTCGGTGGCGACCAGCTTGCCGCTGAACACCCCGATCGAGCCGGTCAAGGTAGCGGGCAACGCCACGATGACGTCGGCGGACGCCGACACGTAGTAGCCACCCGACGCGGCCACCGATCCCATCGACACGATCACCGGCTTGCCGGCCTCCTGGACCCGCGTCACCTCACGCCAGATGACCTCCGAGGCGACGGCCGAGCCGCCGGGCGAGTCGACCTTGAGCAGCACCGCGGCCGCGCGATCGTCGGCCGCCGCCGCTCGGAGCGCCGTGCTGACGGTGTCGCTGCCGCATTGCTGACCCATCGGGCCCCGACGGCTACGCCCGGGGGCGATACCGCCGCGGACCTCGACCAGGGCCACGTGCCGCCGGCGGGGCTGGGGCAGCCTGGGTCGCGGTGACCAGCGGTCGGCGAACAGCAGCGTGACCTCGCCGAGCGTGTCGCGGACCGCCGCGTACGCCTCGTCGCGATACCCGAGCCGATCGACCAGGCCGACGTCGTGCGCCTCCGTGGCCGTTCGTGGGCCGGTGTCGACCAGTTCGCGGACCCGTTCGGACGGCAGGTCCCGGGCGGCGCCGATCACTCCCACGGCGTCGTCGAAGATCGACGCCGTGACCCGCTCGAGCGACTCGCGATGGGCCTCGCTCAGCTCGGTGCGGACCAACTGGTCCGGGGCGTTCTTGTACTCATGACGCTGCTCGAACTGGGGCTCGATCCCGATCCGGTCCAGCACCCCGCGCAGGAAGGTGGCCTGGATGCCGACGCCGAGGAGTCCGACCCCGCCGCCTGGCTGCAGCCAGATCTCGTCGGCGGCGGTGGCCAGGGTGTACCCGGTGAGGCCGGCGGTGTCGTCGAACGATTCCGCCCAGGCCACCACCGGCTTGCCCGACTCCCGGAAGGCCAGCAGCCCGATCCGCAGCTCCTGCATGGTGGCCCAGGGCAGCGAGCCGCCGACCTTGATGATCAGTCCGCGTACGCGGCGGTCGTTCCCGGCCTCGTGCAGTGCGCGCAGCGTCGGGCGCAGGAGGCGCCGCCCGCGGCTGCGGAGCCTGGTCAGCGGATCGTTGCCGGACGGATCGGCCGGTGGTTCGGTCAGATCGAGTTCGAGCAGCATCGAAGTGCCGGACCATGGCAGCGACATCATGCGACCACCGTAGGCGGGGGCCGAAAACCGTTCGATAGCGTTCGAGCAGGTACGTCAACCAGGAGGAGTCATGGGAATCGGTGACAAGGCTGAGGAGCTCAAGGGCAAGGTCAAGGCTGCGGTGGGTGATGCGTTCGACGATCGCAGCCTGCAGGCCGAGGGCAAGGCCGAGGAGGCTTCGGGCCAGTTGAAGCAGGAGACCGAGAAGGTCGTCGACGCCCTTCGCGACGCCGGTTCCGCCCACAAGGGCGACAGCGAGGTCTAGACCTGCCGCGACAGGTTAGAACCCCTCACGCCGGTCCGCAGCCCGTCGGGCATTCTCGGTGGGCTGCGTCGGCGTGATGCTGTCGACGTAGACCAGCCCGTCGAAGCTCCGGCTGATGTCGGCCGGCTCGTAGAGCGTGTCGGGTTCGTCGCTTGCGATCCACATGCCGCCGTGCAGATCGCGCTCCCCGTCGCCGAGGCCCCGGGTGTCCGTCATCCAGGCCTCGGGCCCTAACCCGGCGAGCAGGTCGGGCGTCGAATCCGGTCGGGCCGAGGTCATCGTCGTGGCCACCAGGGTGCCCGCGAACAGGTCGTCATCCAGCGTCCGGGTCAGGTAGGACCCGGTGCCGAACTCGAACGCGATCGGCCGGTAGGCATCGCCAAGTTGGGCGCGTACGACATCGCCCAGGTGCTGCTGGCCGTCGGGCAGCGCGACCCCCAGGTGGGTGTTGTGGGCCCAGACGACAAACCCCCCATCGATGCCGCCGTTCTCGACCAGATCGAGCAGGTTCTCACCCATCCGGACCGACCGGGTGAAGTCGGGCCAGTCCGCCGACTGCCTCATCACCCGGACCAGTCGGGCGACCTCGGCGCGGCTGTCCGCGGAAGCGGCGGTCAGGACCCCGTCCGGGTCCTCGTCCAGATAGTCGGCGAGTGCGTCGAGCGGGGTGCGGGTGGCCATGATGGCCGCGGTCGCGTCCTCCCCGATCCGGAACGGCCAGTTGGGTTCCTGCGCCGCCAACACGTCGAAGACCGGTCTGATCGCCGCGAGCCGGCCCGGTGCGTACGCGGTCAGGAATGCGGTGACCACGTCGCGGGCGGCGCTGTTGTAGCCCGAATCCAAACCGAAGAAGGCGACCTGCTCGGATGGTGCCACCCGCTCGTTGTGGGCCCGGAGCCAGTCGAGCAGGGTCGCGAACTCCTCGCAGTCCCAGGCGAGGTAGTGCTGCCCGGAGAGCGCCGACGCACGGTCGCCGATCCCGCGCCGAATCCACTGGTCGATGGCTGTGCAGGCCGAGTAGCTGGCCTCGAGCGCGATCGCCCGGAAACCGCAGTGCACGACCAGGAACTCGACCAGCCGCCGTTTGAGCGTGGTGAACTCGTGCACCCCGTGGGCGGACTCACCGAGACCGACCACTCGGGCATCACCGACCAGCGATCTCAACCTCGCGGGATCGGCCACATCGTCGCTCGGATCCAGGCTGAGAGCGGCGATCCGCTGTGGCCACGTCGCGCTGTCCATACCGTCCCCCGCTCACTGCCGACCCGTTGGTACAACGTACTTCCCGACCCCGACCCAGACCCCGCCGGTTCTGCACCCTGGCCACGCTGCCGCAACTGGCCTGACCGGGCCGGGCTCAGCCGGCCCGCGCCGCTTTCTTGAGCTCGGTCTTCGGGGCCAGCAGCAGGTTGAGGACGGCGCGTTCGATCTTGCCGTGGGTCACCCCGTCGGACAGGTCGCGGTCGCGGCGGGCCAGGGCCGGGGAGATCGTCACGCCATCGTTGAACAGGTCGATGACCCGCGGATCGACGTAGGACTTGCGGGCCACCGATGGGGTGTTGCCGAGGTAGACCGAGACCTCCTTCATCGCCCCCGAGACCGCCCGCCTACGGGCGGCGGTCGTGCCGGCGGTCGCGTTGGCCCCGGCCAGCACCACCGATGCGATCACCGTGCCGTGCCAGGTGCGGAAGTCCTTGGCCGACACGTCGTCACCGACCTTCTCCTTGACGTAGGCGTTGATGTCGGCGGAGCTGACGTCGTGCCAGGTGTTGCCGTCGCGGTAGGCCAGTAGTTCCGCGCCGCCGGAGCGGCGGCGCAGCAGGTCCTCGACGGCGGCGCGCACCAGGTCGTCGGCGAGGGCCACGTAGCGCTCCTTCCCGGATTTGGCGATGTAGTCGAAGACCACCGAACCGTCCTCCAGGGTGACGTGCTCCTTGCGGACGGTGGCCAGCCCGTAGGAGTTGTTGGCCTCCGCGTACGCCTCGCCGCCGATCCGGAAGAAGCCGAGATCGAGCAGCCGGAACGCGGTGGCCAGCGCCCGCTCCCGCGGCATCCCCTCGAGTCGGAGGTCTCTGGCCACCCGCCGGCGGGCCCGGGGCAGACGATCGGCGACGGTCAGCACCCGGTCGTGCTTGCTCTTGTCGCGGTTGATCCGCCACTGCTCGTGGTAGAGATACTGCCGCCGACCGGCGTCGTCGGTGCCGACCGCCTGCAGGTGGCCGTTGGGGGCCGGACAGATCCACACCCCCTCCCACGCAGGCGGGATGACCAGCAGTTTGCAGCGTTCGACGTCGTCGTTCGTCAGCCGTGCGCCCAGCTGATCGAGGTAGACGAAGCCCTTGCCGGCGCGCCGACGGGTCCAGCCGGGGTCCTTCGGCGAGACCGTCCGCAGCCGTGGCACGACACCAGTTCTACACCGCGGTCGGTGGTGGCTAATACGGTGTAAACCATGAGCGAATTCACCTCCGAAACGACCGACGCCGCACAAGACGAGGTCCAGCACGTCCACGCGTCCCCCGAAGGCAACGAAGAGACCCTCGGTGCACCCACCCCGGGCAACGACAACCTCGAGAAGGACCCGAGCGACTGGGTCAGTGGCGACGACCCGGCCACCGCTGCGCAGAAGAGCTACCTCGACACCCTGGCCCGCCAGGCCGGCGAGGAAATCAACGCGAACCTGACCAAGGCCGAGGCGTCGCAGCACATCGAGCGCCTGAAGAACGAGACCGGTCAGTAGGGATCCGGCCATGACCCGTTTCGGCTACACCTTGATGACCGAGCAGAGTGGTCCGAAAGCCCTGGTCGGATACGCAGTCGACGCCGAGCGCATCGGCTTCGACTTCGAGGTGTCCAGCGACCACTACTCGCCCTGGCTCACCACTCAGGGCCACGCGCCGTACGCCTGGGCGGTGCTCGGCGCGGTTGCGCACGCCACCGAGCGGGTCGAGCTGGCGACCTATGTCACCTGTCCGACCATTCGCTACCACCCGGCCGTGGTGGCGCAGAAGGCAGCGACGCTGCAGCTGCTGTCCGACGGCCGGTTCATCCTCGGTCTGGGCTCGGGGGAGAACCTCAACGAGCACATCACCGGCGAGGGCTGGCCGCCGGTCAACCAGCGGCAGGACATGCTGGTCGAGGCCGCCACGGTCATCCGCGAGCTGTGGTCGGGTGAGCTGACGACCTGGGAGGGCGATTACTTCCGGGTCGACTCGGCGCGGATCTGGGATGCCGCGCCGGTGCCGATCGGCATCGCGGTTTCGGGGCCCACGTCGATCGAGCGGTTCGCGCCGCTGGCCGAGCACCTGGTCGCCGTGGAGCCGGACGCCGAGCTCATCCAAGGCTGGGACGAGGCCAAGGGGGATCGCACGTCGCGGAAGATCGGCCAGCTACCGATCTGCTGGGATCCCGATCGTGACGCGGCCGTCGCCCGCGCCCACGAGCAGTTCCGGTGGTTTGCCGGCGGCTGGGCGGTCAACGCGGATCTGCCGACCCCGGCGGGCTTCGCCGGGGCCAGTCAGTTCGTTCGACCCGAGGACGTCGCCGAGACCATCCCCTGCGGACCCGATCTGGACGCCATCGCCGAAGCGGTGAAGAAGTACCTCGACGCCGGGTTCACCGATGTCGCCCTGGTCCAGGTCGGCGACGAGGGGCAACAGGCGTTCCTCGACCGGGCGGCCGGGCCGTTGTTGGAGAAGCTCCGCGCCCTCTGAACGCGAACGGGGCCCGATCCCCTCAACCGTGCGATCGGGTCACGTTCGTCTTCACCGGTACTGGTCGGCGATCAGCACGCCGTGATCCAGGGTCAGCACACGGTCGGCGTGGGGGTTGGGCTGACGGGCGGCGTGCACCGCGGTGATCCCCAGCTGACGGCAGACCTGGAGCAACGCCAGCGGCAGATCACGGCAGCTCGCTCCGTCCTGGCTCCCGCACACCGTGTCGGCGAAGATCACCTCCGGCTGGGTGATCGCCGCCCTGGCCAACGCGACCCGCTGCTGCTGCACCGAGGTCAGCGCTCGGCCCGGCAGGGTCAGCAGGTTCTCGAGCTCGAGGGCGTCCACCACCCGACGCAGGTGGGCCGGGTCGGCGTGCCCGTCGGCCAGGTCGAGCGGCAGCAGGATGTTCTGCAGGATGCTCCACTCGGGCAGCAGCCGGGGAAGTCCGACCAGGACGGAGACCCGACCCTGGGTGGCCCGGTGCAGCGCCCGGCCGCGTAGTGGTGAGATCTCCCGCCCGCCCAGGAAGACCCGGCCACCACTCACCCGGTCCGTCCCGGCCAGACACTGGACCAGCGTCGACTTACCCGCCCCCGAGGGGCCGGTGATCGTGGTCAGTTCGCCGCGACGCAGATTGGCGCTGACGCCGTCGAGCGCGCGAACGGCCCCGGATCCGCGCCCGAAGGTGCGGGTCACGTTGAGCGCGCTCACCGCAACGGTGCCGGTGGGGGTCGGGGTTTCGAGGGAGATCGTCATGGTGCGCGCCCTTTCGAGTTGCGTTGACCTCGAAACTACGAAGCGATGGGGGGTGTGGACATCAGTCTGTCGTCGCGAGCCCGCGTACGACCCAGGTAGGACCACGAGCGGTGAGTCAGCGCTCGATCAGGCCCGTTTCGTACGCGAAGAGCACCAGCCCCACCCGGTCGCGGATGGCCAGCTTGGACAGCAGTCGGCCGATGTGGGTCTTCACCGTGCCCTCGGCCATGTAGAGCCGGGTACCGATCTCGCCGTTCGTCGCACCGCCGGCGATCTCGCTGAGCACCTCGATCTCGCGGGCGGTCAGCGCTTCGAGCCGCTCGTCGGGGGCCAGGTCCTCGGGCCGGGCCGGAAGGGTCGGCACGACGTGGGCCAGCAACCGCCGGGTCGCGCTGGGTGCCACCACGGCGTCGCCCGCCGCCACGCTGCGAATCGCCGAGAGCAGTTCCTCCGGGCGCGCGTCCTTGAGCAGGAAGCCGCTGGCCCCGGCCTTGAGCGCGGCGAACACGTACTCGTCCAGGTCGAAGGTGGTCAGCACCAACACCCGCGCGGCGTGTCCGAGCGCGGCCAACCGCTTGGTCGCCTCGACCCCGTCGAGCACGGGCATCCGGATGTCCATCAAGATCACGTCCGCGTCGTGCGTGCGCAGCCGGTCGAGGGCCTCGGCGCCGTTGCCGGCCTCACCGATGACCTCCATATCGTCCTCGGCTTCGATCAGCATCCGGAAACCGCCCCGGACCAGGGCCTGGTCGTCGACCAGGAACACCGAGATCGTCATCGCCGCATCACCCTCAGGTCATCGATCGGTCGTGGAATGCCCGGCTCGCTCGCGTACGGCAACGACGCCCGGACCACGAAGCCGGTGGCGCGGGCGCCGGCCAGTAGCCGGCCGCCGTGCAGCGCGACCCGCTCGCGCATTCCCTGCAGCCCGTGACCACGGCCGTCCCCGTTGACCGCGCCGGGGGCCCGTCGGCCGGAGCCGTCGTCGCTGATCTCCAGCTCGATCGACTCCCCGGTGTAGGCGACGCTGACCCGCGCGACCGCGCCCGGTCCGGCGTGCTTGAGGACGTTGGTCAAGGACTCCTGGACGATCCGGTACGCGGTCAGACCGAGCGCCGGACTGACCCGCGGCATGGTCCCGAAGGTGGTCAGCTGGGCCAGGTCGCTGGTCTTGCGGACCAGCTCGGCGAGGTCACGCAGGCCCGGGGTCGGCACGTACGCCTCGGACTGCGGCGCGTCGCCGCGCAGCAACTGGACCATCCTGCGCATCTCGTCGAGCGCCTCGCGGCTCGTCTCGGCGATGGTCCCGAGCACCTCGCCGGCCTTCTCCGGTCGACGCGCGGCGAGCGCTCGACCGCCCTCGGCCTGGACCACGATCACCGAGAGCGAGTGGGCGACGATGTCGTGCAGCTCGCGGGCGATCCGGTTGCGTTCCTCGACGGTCACGCTGCGCTCGCGCTGCTGCTGCTCGGCCAGCATCAACCGCTGCCGCTCGGCCTCGGACTGGCGGCGGGCGAACGAGTTGACCTCGGCGTCGCGCCGGCGTCGGCCGAGCACGTAGACCGCGGCCACCCCGGCCAGGCAGGCCATCATCAGCGCGATCCCGTACGGCCCGGTCCGGCCGGTGATGCCGTAGTCGAGCGACCACCGGATCGGCCCGAGGACCGAGCCGGTCAGCGCGATCGACACGGTGATGCGTCCGATCGAGCCCTCGGTCCAGCGGGCCACGCTGTAGACCAGGATCGGTACGGCGACCAGGCTGAGCGTCGGCTCGGTGCTGAGCAGGAGCTGGGCCAGGCAGGCGGTCACGCCCATCGCAATGGCCAGCGGCGGAATGGTCCGACGGAACATCAACGACGCCGCGAGCACCGCGCCCAGCAGGGCGGTCTCGAACTCGTAGCGATAGGGCAGGACGCAGAGGAACGCCACCGCGAAGCTGAGGGCGATGTCGAACGCCCAGACGCGGTCGCGAACGAACGGTTCGGGTGTGGTCATGGCCCGATCAGCCTAGGCTCCGACGCCGATCCCGACATCCGACTGCGGTCGCAGCTTCAGACCGCTGATGGCTGGTCAGCGCCGGCGCCCGGGGTCAGCCGCTTCCTCGGGGGTCTGAGGTCGACCGGGCGCGCGGGTCTGGGGTGATCCCGGGGTGTGGGGTGGGTCAGATCCGACGGACCCTTCCGGTGAAGCTGACCGGATCGTGTTCGTCGTCCCGCGGGTCGACGTAGAGGGTGACCTTGCTCAGCCCGGACTTGGGGACCGCGAAGCCGAGGGTGGCCACCGTCTCGTCGCGAGGTTCGATCACGGTGGCGAAACCGGGCTGGAGGTTGCCGCCCGAATCCTTCATCAGCTTGGCCGCGGTGCCGTTGCCGTAGGTCGCGGTGACCTGGATCGGGCGCGGATCGTAGTTGTGCCGGGTGCCGTTCTCAAGCCGGACCGAGACGATGATGATCTCTCCGCCCGTCCGCTCGGCCCCCTTCTCGGTCTTGCGGGCCTGATCGGCGGCCGCGCCGGCGATCTCGAGCAGCAGTCCGTCATCGAACTCGGCGACATCGCCGATGGCGAAGCGTTGGTCGGCGGGCACGTCGGGGGTGGCCGCCGAGCTCGGCCGGGCGCCGGTCGACGAGCGCGCCGGGCCGGGCGGGGTGGGCGAGGCGCTGCCGGCGGGTGGTGCCGCACTGCCCGACGCGGTGGGGCTCGCGGCTGCACCGGTCGGACCCGAGGGGTCGGGGCTCCCGCCGGTCGAGGGCGCCGGCGTGCCGCAGGCGGTCAGCGCGACCACGACGACGAGGGGCAACAGGCGTCGAGCGATCACCTCGTCAACTTAATGACCCGGGCCGCCTCGGCGCCCACGCCACCCCGAGACGCCCGGGGATCACCCCGCGACGGGCCGTCCGCGCTGCGCGGGGGCCGCATAGGCTGGACCCGTGATGTGGAAGCTGCTGGCCACCGTAGGAGCCGCCGCGGGTGCGGCCTACTGGATGAACAACCGTAAGCGTCGTCGTCACGCGGTCGACGCGGCGCGCTGGGCCGACGCCACCGACCCGGTCACCCGCTTCGGCGCCTGATCGGGCGCCGGTCCGGGACGGCCGGCCACCCGTCGCCGGTCCGGCCGGCAGGACCACCAGAACCGGCCGCCGTCGTCCCGGCCCGACGTCCCCCGCCACGATCGATATCAGGCCCGTCACGGGGCCTCGATCTCGTCGTCGCGGATCATCCGGTAACCGGCCCGCCCGACGGTCAGCACCAGGGCCGGATCGCTCGGGTCGCGTTCGATTTTCTCGCGCAACCGGCGTACGTGGACCGTCACCGTCGAGGCGTCGCCGAAGTCCCAGCCCCAGACCCGACGCAGCAACTCCTCCTTGCTGAAGGTCTGACCCGCGTGGGCCATCAGGAACGTCAGCAGGTCGAACTCACGCATGGTGAGCGCCAGCGGTCGGCCGTCCAACCGGGCCTCGCGGGCGGCGAGATCGAGCAGCACCGGCCCGAGTCGCTGGCCGGCGATGCGGATCGGCAGACCAGCCAGCCGCTCGGCCCGGCGGAGCAGCGCCTCGACCCGCAGCACGACCTCGCGCGGTGAGAACGGTTTGACCACGTAGTCGTCGGCGCCGGTCTCGAGCCCGATCAGCCGGTCCTCCTCCTCTCCGCGGGCCGAGAGCATGATCACCGCGGCCGGATCGTCGGCGCGCCGACGCCGCCGTAGCACCTCGAGCCCCGACAACCCGGGCAGCATGATGTCGAGGATCGCGACGTCGGGGGCGAACCGGGGCCAGCGCTCGAGCGCGTCGGGACCGTCGGGGCTCCACTCGACCTGATGGCCGGCCCGGGTCAGATAGGCGACCAGCACCTCGGCCATTGTCGTGTCGTCCTCGACGACCAGCACCCGCGCCATGCCCGCCAGCTTAGGGAGGTCCGCCGACGTTGAGCGCCCGTTGAGCGGGCGTTGAGCGATGGGTGAGGGCCGTCGCGATGCTGGATGGGGTCAGCGTCCTACCGGAGGAATCATGCCCAGCACTGCCATCGCCACCTTCGTCCACGCCCGGGACCCGATCTCCCAGGCCGGAGTCGTCGCGCAACTGCGGATGCGGCCGGAGATCAAGATCGTCGACACGGCCGCCTCGGCCGTGGTCGCGGTGGTGATCGCCGACAGCGTCGACGACGCGACCACCCGTGATCTGCGGGCACTGTCCAAGGACGGTCACCCACGGCTGATGCTGATCGCGACGACGGTCGACGACGCCGCGTTGGTCACCGCCGCCGAGGCCGGGGTGGCCGGCCTGGTCCGCCGCTGCGACGCCAGCGCCGATGTGCTGGTCCGGACCATCGTCAAGGTCGCCTCCGGCGAGGGCGAGGTGCCGCCAGATCTGCTCGGTCGGCTGCTCGAACAGGTCGGCCGGCTGCAGCGTCAGGTTCTCGCTCCGCGCGGACTCACCTTCACCGGGCTGACCCCGCGCGAGACCGAGGTGCTGCGGCTCGTCGCCGAGGGCCTCGACACCACCGAGATCGCGCTCCGGATGTGCTACTCCGAGCGCACCGTGAAGAACGTGCTGCACGACCTGACCACGCGACTCCAGTTGCGCAATCGCACCCATGCCGTCGCGTACGCCGTCCGTGAGGGCCTGATCTGAACCACCCGCCCCGACCACGATCCGACCCCGGCCGGACGCGCCCTCCCCGTTCCACTAACTGGGGGCAGATAACGTCTGCAGCGGGCGCAGAATTGTTATCTGCCCCCAGTTGCCGGGGATGGGTCCCGGGGGGGCGTGATGGTGCGGACCGGAGGTGAGAACGATCGAGCTGATCTGCGAGGCGTGCGGTGAGACCAACCCCGCCGGAAGCGAGTTCTGCAGCAACTGCAACGAGTTCCTGGCCTGGGACCGCTCCGTCCTGATCAAGCCGCAGGGCCGCCGTGGCGCGAGCCCGCCGCCGACGCCCGGGCCGGTCCCGCCGGGCTCGGGACCGAGCGCCGCCCCGCAGCCGCCGCACGGCCAGCCGACCCCGGCCTACCCACCCGACCCGTACGCGGGCCACGTCCATCCGGGCTATCCGTCGACGCGCCCGGTCTACCCCGATCAGCAGAATCCGACCCAGCCGATCCCGCCGGTCATCCCGGCCCCGGGCTCGGGCGATACCGCGTACGACCAGGGAGGATACGACCACCAACACTGGGATCGGGGCCAATGGGGTCAGGTCCAGTACGACCAAGCCCAGTACGAGCAGGCCCAGTACGAGCAGGCCCAGTACGACCAGGCCCAGTACGACCCGGCCCAGTACGACCCGGCCCAGTACGACCCGGCCCAGTGGGGTCAGGCCCAGTACGACCAGGGGGTGTACGCGCCGCCTGCGGAACTGAGTTGCCCGAACTGCGGCCGGGTCAACCCGGGGACCAAACGGTTCTGCGCCCGCTGCGGCTACAGCTTCGTCTCCAGCGAGCCGGCCGACTACCAGAACTCCCAGCCGTCGGCCTGGAGCGTGGCGGCGTCGGACCGGACGGCCAGGCGTGAATACCGACGCTCGCTCCCGCCCCTCTACCGCTGGCGCCGGGTGATCATCGCGATCGTGGTCGCCGCCTTGGCCACGGCCGGCATCGTGGTGCTGCATCGCGATCCGGTCGGCATCCTCAAGGACGTCTGGTATTCGCTCAATCGACAGTTCGTCACGGTCAAGCCGATCGCGGCCACGGTGCTGCCACCCGAGGCGATCGCTGCCAAGGCCGACCCCGCGACGTTGGTCGACGGCACGGTCGAGGAGTTCACCATGCGGTGGGAGCCCAACTCGGTGAACTCCTGCGGACCGGCCGGCAACACCGGGATCATCGTCCTGACCTTCGCGCCGACCCGGATCCGCCAGATCTCCATCCTCCCCGGCCTGGCCGAGAGCAACCCCCAACGACCGTTGCAGCCGTTGCCCAAGGACCTCGGGATCAGCTTCGACGAGGGTCCCTGCCAGCGGGTCGCCCTGAAGAACACGGTCAAGCAGGAACCGATCAAGCTCGACAGCGAGAGGGCGGTGACCTCGGTGCGGATCGGCATCGGCTCGGCCTACCCGGTGGGTGGCGACGCCCAACCGCTGATCAGCATCACCGAGATCAGCCTCCAGGCCTACCCGAGCTGAGAACGCCGGCTACTGCGGTGGGTCGGGCTGGGCGGCGACGCAGAACGGGTCGCCGGTGGCTGCGGTGATCGGGCCGCACCGGTCCTCGGCCTCCTGGGGCGAGAGGAAAGGACCGAGATAGACCAGGTACGACTCCTCGACCGGGGCGGCGGGCGGGGTGCTTCCGCCGAGTAGCAGGCGCGGATAGAAGCGGGTGTCCAGGTAGCGGCCGGCCAGTCCGGCGTCGATCAGGTCCTGTGCGACCGAACGGGCCTCGGCCTCGACGTGAGCCGATTTGGGCAGGATCACCCCGACGGCGATCCACTTCTGCTGCATCAACGGATCGGTGGCCGGATCGCCCGGGGTGTTGGACGGGGTCGGCGCTCCCGGGCTCGGTGAAGGCGTGACCGACGGCGTCGGGGTGGGCGTCGGCGTCGGGGTCGGCGTGGCCACCGGGGCGGGCGCGGTCCGCGTACACACCTTCTCCGAGACCGGTCCGATCAACCCGCCGCGGGTCACGCTGAGTCGAAAACACGCTTCGGTGTCCGGTGGCAGGCCGGCGACCGTGGCCACGCTGACCAGCCCGTCGAGCTTGTCGACCTTGGTGATGTCGTCGGTCTTGGGGTCGATGTGCTGCAGGTTGTAGCCCTCGGCCAGCTCGACCGGGTCCCATCGCAGACCCACCGTCTCCGGGGTGGTTCCGGTGACGGTGATCGTCGGCCGCGGCGGGGCTCCGCGCGAGGCCAGCGTGTCCTCCGCGGTCGGCGGCTTGAGCTGCAGGTAGCCGATGAAGCCGACGACGGCGGCGACCAACGCGATCAGGAAGGTCAGCAGGCCCCGGCCCAGGATGGGCTTCTGGTTGAACGCCGCGTCGACGACCGGCCGCGAGGGATCTCCGTACGCCATCCCTGGCGCGGGTGCCGGACCCGCGGCCGCGTCGAGCCGCTCGCCGACCACCTGGAACGGCAGCCGCACCGGGCTACCGCGGAGGAAGGGGTGCTTGGTCCGCGCCGACACCCGCACCGAGGCGCGGCCGCCCGGCGGCAGGCTGACGATCATCGGGCTGACGTAAAAGCCCATCGCCTCGTCCGGGTCCGAGGCCGACATCCGCAGCTGGGCCGGCGCATTACCCCAGTTGCTCACCAGGATCACGTGCCGGCCGCGCCACCGGCCCGACGACGTGACCGGCACGATTTTGGCCTGCAGCCCGTAGACCGATCCCACCTCGACGTCGCCTTCGGCCACCGCGCTGACCTGCGGGTCGAGGGTCGAGCGGGCGATCACCCCGAACGGATAGGTGCCGCTCGGAGCGGTGGTGCCACTCGGTGGGGAGAAGACGACGGCCGCGCTGATGTCCTGCTGCGGATAGACCGAGACCTCGGGTGGGATCACCTCGGCCCAGGCGGCGGCGGGTCCGATCACCTGGAGCCGGTATCCCTCGACGACCGTCCCGGGGTTGGTGAGGGTGACGCTGACCCGCGCCTGCCCACCCGGCTGCGCCGAGGCGTGCTCGGTGTCCAGGCTGATCAGGGGGTCGGCCACAGCTCGCATCCTACGGCCGCCGACCCGGCGATGGGTGCCCGAACGGGCACCCTCTGCTGCCCTGGAAACGGTGCGGCGACGACTGGTCGCAGGCGGTTCCGGCGCGGAGACTGAGCGGGTGATCCACGAGGTGGACTCGGCGCTGCGCGCCCTGATCGAGCGAGAGACCGGCATCCGCGATGTCGAGGTGGTGTTCGACGCCCCGACCCGCGACTGGGCCGGCCGCCGGACCGTGCCGACCGTCGACGTCTACCTGTACGACATCCGCGAGGATCTGCGCCGACGTGAGCGCGGCGTCCTGAACGAGTACAACGCCGACCAGACCCGCATCGTCGGGCGCCACCTGCCACCCCGCCACTTCAAGCTGTCCTACCTGGTCACCGCCTGGACCCAGCGGCCCGAGGACGAACACCGGCTGCTGTCGGCGCTGCTGGGAGCATTCCTGAAGTTCGAGGCCCTGCCCGCGGATCTGCTGCAGGGTCCGTTGGCCGAGACCGGCCTGCCGATCCCGCTGACCGTGGGGCTCCCGCCCCCGGAGGACCGCGGCTTCGCCGACGTCTGGTCGGCGCTCGGCGGCGAGCTGAAGCCGTCGATCGACGTCGTGGTCAGCGCGCCGATCAGCACCGGGCAGCAGTTCCCGATGGGCCCACCGGTGACCGAGCCGCCCCGCTTCACCTTCGGTGGGTCGGGCGGCTTCCCCGGCAACGAGACGGTCGGGATCTCCTTCGCGACCGATCCCGAGGGCGAGGGCGTCGGCGAGGGCGTCGGCGAGGGCGTCGGCAAAGGCCGCGACGGTGACCGCACTCCGGCCGGCGGCGGTGGTGCCGGCGCGGTCGGCGCGGCGTCCGGCGCGGTCGGCGCGGCGTCCGGTGCGGACGGCGCCGCGATCGGGTCCGAGCTGCCCGGGGAGATGACCCGGGCCGGCGAACCGGCGCGCGGGATCGGGCCACCCGGCCCCCCCGATCCCTACCGGGTCTCGATGCGTCGACGGCGGCGGTTGACGATCAAGAAGACTCCATGAGCGATTCGCTCGGCTATCTGCTGGGTCGCGCCGGATTGGTCGAGCAACGGGTACGCACGCTGGTTGCCGAGCGCCGGGCCGAGGACCCCAACCCCGACGATCCGTTCCGCGGCTTATACCTGACCGACGACGTCATCGACCGACTGCTCGACAGCGAGCCGATCACCGCCACCGGGGTCGACCCACAGGCCATCGCGACCCTGGACCAGGCCGCCGGCCCGGACACCCGGCTGCGCCGCCTGACCGCGGACGCCCGGCTCGGCGAGCTCGATGTCGAACTGCTGATCATTGCCCTGCTGCCCGATCTCGACGCCCGGTTCGAGAGGTTCTACGGCTACCTCAACGACGATGTCACCCGGCGCCGCGCCTCGGTCGGGCTGGCCCTGCACCTGGCGGGCGCCTCCGGGCTGCAGGCCGCGGTCCGGGGTCGGCTCGAACCGAGCCGACCGCTGCTGCAGCAGGGGCTGATCACCCTCGAGGACCCCGAACGGCCGTTCCTCAGCCGTGCGCTCCGGGTCCCCGACCGGGTCACCGCGCACCTGCTCGGCGACGACGCCGCGGACGCGGGACTGACTGGCCTGCTGGTGGAGGCCGACGCGTACGCGACCTCGCTCTCGGCCCAGATCGCCCATGCGCTCGGGTCGGGAGTGCGGCTGGTTCATCTCAAGGAACGGCTGGCCGGCAGCGGCCTGGCGACCGCGGTGGCGGCGCTGCGCGAGGCCGGGATCGCGTCGGTCACGCTCGATCTGACCCGTTTCGCCGCGGTGCCCGAACCGTACGCGGCCGCGCGGTTGGCGGTCCGCGAAGCGCTGCTGCGCGGGGGCGGGCTGGTCGCCGGGCCGGTCGAGCAACTCGCCGAGACGCACCCCGACATCGTCCGCTGGCTCACCGGGTCAGCCGTGCCGGTGCTGTTCGTCGGTCAGACCACCTGGGATCCGCAGTGGTCGACGACCAACCCGCTGGCCGTGGACGCCCCCGTGCTGACCACCACCGATCGATGGGGGCTGTGGCGGCAGCACCTCGCCGTCGCCGGTCCCGAGGCCACGGCTGACGTCGATCCGGCCGCGCTGGCCGGTCACCTGGCTCTCGGGCCCACCCAGATCCGGCGGGCGGTGGAGGCGGCGCGGACGACCGCGCAGCTGCGGGACGGGCGGATCACCTCCGACGACCTGCGCCGCGGCGTACGCGCCCAGAACGCTGCGGGGCTCGAACGGCTGGCCCGGCGGATCGAGCCCGAGGTCGGCTGGGACGACCTGGTGGTCACCCCGAACGTGCGGCGCGCGCTCACCGATCTCGCCGCGCGGGCCCGGCACCGCGACCGGGTCCTCGCCGAATGGCGGATGCGGCGCGGGGGCGGGCGGGGGCGCGGGGTGACCGCGCTGTTCGCCGGAGACTCGGGAACCGGCAAGACGCTCTCGGCCGAGGTGATCGCGGCCGATCTGGGGCTCGATCTCTACACAGTCAATCTGGCCACGGTGGTCGACAAGTACATCGGGGAGACCGAGAAGAATCTCGAGCGGATCTTCGCCGAGGCCGGCGGGGTCAACGCGGTGCTGTTCTTCGACGAGGCCGACGCGATCTTCGGCAAGCGCAGCGACGTCAAGGACGCCCACGACCGCTACGCCAACATCGAGAGCGCCTACCTGCTCCAGCGACTGGAGACCTTCGACGGCCTGGCCGTGCTGGCCACCAACCTGCGGGCGAACATCGACGACGCCTTCACCCGCCGGCTCGACACCATCATCGACTTCCCCGCACCGGCCGCCGACCTCCGCCGCGCGCTGTGGGTCCGTTGCCTCGCTCCACCGCTGCCCCTGGCCGACGACCTCGATCTCGACTTCCTGGCCGAGGGCTTCGAGATGGCCGGTGGCAACATCCGGTCCGCCTCGACCACCGCGGCCTATCTCGCTGCGGCGGTCGGATCCGAGGTGACGATGCGCCTGGTGGTGATGGCGGTAGAACAGGAATATCGCAAGCTCGGCCGACTGGTCCTCGAGCGCGAGTTCGGCCGCTTCTACGCCGTGCTCTGAGGGGTGGGCGGTGCCCGAAGGGGCAGCGGGGACTGCGCCTCGGGCTCTACCGATCCGCCCGCGGAAGTGCGACGCTGCCAGGAGAGTGCGAGGAAGGCGGAGGTGCCCGATGCAGGACCATCTGAGCGACGAGCGGATTGCGACGCTGCGGCCGAAATCGTCCCGGGTCGAGACTGGCGAGCCGGCGATGGCGGGCCGGGCGGCCGGGCAGGGTCGGGTCGACGCGCTCGATGCCGAGGCGGTGCTCGGACTACAGCGCAAGGCCGGCAACGGCGCGGTCGCCCAGCTCCTGGAGGAGGACCGTTCGCCCGTACACGACGTCATCGGTTCCGGCGGGCGGCCGCTCGAGCCCGAGGTCCGCACCGACATGGAGTCGCGGCTCGGTCACGACTTCTCCGACGTCCGGATTCACGACGACTCCGCCGCCAACGCCTCGGCGGGTGCGGTCAACGCCCACGCCTACACCGTCGGCTCGAACGTGGTGTTCCAGCGTGACACCTACGACCCCACGTCGGCGCAGGGCAAGACCACGCTGGCCCACGAGCTCACCCACGTGGTGCAGCAGCGCAGCGGACCGGTCGACGGCACCTCGGTGCCGGGCGGGATCAAGGTCTCGGATCCGGGTGACCGGTTCGAGCGCGAGGCCTCGGCCAATGCCGAGCGGGTGATGTCCGCACCCGCACCGGTCCAGACCCTGGTCGACTCCGACGCTGCGGCGATTACGCCCGCGGTGCAACGGCACGCCGAGGAGGACGAAGCGCCGGTCCAGGGCTTGTTCGTTCAGCGCGAGGGCGAGACCGAGGAGGACGAGGAACCCGTCCAGGGCCTGTTCGTCCAGCGTGAAGGCGAGGAAGAAGAGGAAGAGGCGCCCGCCTGACCCCCCACGGGAGGCGGAGGTTCGACGCGGTGCGGGAGGAGTGGGGCTCCGCTTACTGCGACGACCGCCAGCGATGACGCCCGGCGGGGGTGTGGGGGGTCGTCCCCCCACAAGGTTGACGGGTGCGAGGAGCGCCAGCGTCGGTCCCCACGCAGAGTGACGACCCGGGTTCAGCCGAAGGTCAGGACCAGCAGAGTGATGTTGAGGCTGATCAGCAGGGCGGCGATCAACACCCCGAGCAGGGTGGTCACCCGTCGGTTGACGTGAGCGCCCATCACCGTGCGACGCGCGGTCAACCAGATCAGCGGGACCAGGGCGAAGGGGATGCCGAAGGACAGTACGACCTGGCTCAGCACCAGGGCGCGGGTCGGGTCGAAACCCGAACTCAGCACGATGAGGGCCGGAATCACGGTGATGATCCGCCGGGCCAGCACCGGCCAGCGGCGCTTCAGCAGGCCGCCCATGATGTCGGAACCCGCGTACGCGCCGACCGAGGTCGAAGCGAAGCCGGAGGCGAGCAGCCCGATGGCGAACACCGTGGCCACCGAGTCGCCCATCGACTGCTGGATCGCGGCGTACGCGCCGGTCAGCGTGTCGGTACCGGGGACGCCGTGCAGGGTCTGGGCGGCGAAGAGCAGGATGGCTAGGTTGACCGTGCCGGCGAGGGCGAGCGCGATGGTGACGTCGACCCGGGTGATGGTCAGCAGTTGTCGAAGCGGATGGGTGAGCGCGCCGCGGAACCGGTCCCGGGTCAGGGCCGAGTGCGCGTAGATGGCGTGCGGCATCACGGTCGCACCGAGGATCGAGGCGGCGAGCAGGATCGAGCCGGGTCCGTCGAAGCGCGGGACCATCCCCGCCATCACCGAGCCCGCGGGCGGGGGGTTGAGCACGGCACCCGCGCCGAAGCCGATGGTGATGACCGCGAGCATGGCGATGATGACCCGCTCGAACCGCCGCTGACGGCCGGTTCCGTTGATCGACAACACGATCATCGAGACGATCGCGGTGATCAGCCCGCCGAACGGGAGCGGGAGGTCGAAGAGCAGGGCCAGCGCGATCGCGCCACCGGTGATCTCGGCGAGATCGGTGGCGACCGCGACCAGCTCAGCCTGCACCCAGTAGAGGCGTCGGGCCCAGGCCGGCTTGAGCCCGATCCCGACGTGATCGGCCAGGCTCGCCCCGGTCACCAGACCGAGCTTCGCCGACAGGTACTGCACCAGCCACGCCATCAGGTTGGCCACCACGACGACCCAGACGAGCAGGAAGCCGTAGCTGGAGCCCGCGCTGGCGTTGCTGGCGACGTTGCCGGGGTCGAGATACGCGACCCCGGCCACGAGCGCCGGGCCGAGAACCCCGATCAGACGGGTCCGCCGCCTGGTGCCCGAGGGCACCGGGAGGGCGAATCCGACGGGATTCTCGGCCAGGTCGGTCATCTCGTTACAGCGCGCTGCTGGTGTCGATCGAGCCGTTGACACCCTTGGGGAAGAAGCCACCCTTGCTGGTCTTCTTCGGGTTGAGGTAGACGATGTTGAGCACATCGCCCGGGGTGCGGCTGTACGCGATCGAGTTGCGATCAGCGGGGACCAGGTTGGCCATGTCCTCGGTGCCGATGCCCCGGTCAACGTCCTTCTTGTTGTCCAGGCTGTCGCGGGCGTTCGAGATCTTCTGCGCCGCGGTGTAGAGACCACGCTCGTAGAGGACGGTCCGGATGATGCCGGCGTGGTACGCCTCGACCGCCAGGATGCCGGCTGCGGCCTCCAGATAGGTCTTGTTCCGGATCAGCGGAGCGGCACCCTTGTAGGCGGTGACGCCGACGTCTTCGAAGATGAACGCGGCCAGCAGGAAGTTGGTCTCGTTCTCGAACGGGTCGAACGTCTGGGTGCTGCTGATCAGGCCGGCGGCCCGGGCAGCGGCGGTGAAGCTGTCCTGCAGGTCGATCGCCGGGCGGGCGACGCGCGCCTTGCCGAGCGTCCTCCGCAGGAAGGCCACGTGGTTGAGCTCATCCTCGGCGATCTCCCGGGCGTACTGGGCGATGGCCTTGGACTCGAACTTGACCTTGTGGCCGCCCTTGACGTTGCCGACGTCGCCCTTGCCGCCGATCAGGCTGGTCGGTACGCCCCAGCCGTAGTAGGCGTGCAGGTAGAACTCGGCCTCGAGGTATTCGAGGTTGAGGGCGAAGTTGAGGATGGCGCCGTCGCTGGGTCCGGCGGCATCCGCCGTCGTGGCCCCCGCCGCGCCGAGCGCACCGGCGCCGACGACACCGAGGCCGCTGAGACCGGCCACCTTGAGGAACTTGCGCCGATCCTGCTCGTTCTCGGCGCTGCGGTCGATCATGTCGACCACAAGTTTCTTTCCGAACATGCTGCTCCTAGCTGGGTGAGCTCCGGTTGTGGGCACGTAGGCGTCACTGCTCGCCTCCGGAGCGGATGCGACAAAACAGATGGGTTTGGGTCACGCGATACCGACGGAAGTCCGGCGATAGCTCGTGGTGATCCTGCGTGCGGTGGCGGCCCGTCCCGAGGTTCCTAGGCAACTCGGTGATCGGGCTCACTCCCTGTGCTGTTCGACGCGGACCGCCGGATGGATTGGCGGTCGGGCTCGACGAACGCACCTAGTCACTGAGATGCACCTGCCCGTACGGGCGAAAAGGGTTGCGCGATCGGCTGCCCCGGCGCGCGGAGCCATCGCCGTCGGGCGGGTCGATGCTCGGGAGGTGGGTGCATCCGCGACCCCCGAACGTGTCCGCGCCGCAGCCGGAGAAGCGTTGCAGCGCGGTCGTACGCGCCCGGGTCCGCACCCGACCCTGCCCCCCGGGGCGGCCGCCGTCCTGGCCCTGCAACGGGCGGCCGGGAACGAGGCGATCAACGCGCTGATGCTTGGCCGGATGCGGATGCCGGGCGCTACCGCCAGACGGGAGATGGACGACGCCTACACCGAGTTGCACCGCGACGAGCCGGTGGTCGACAAGGTGGAGCGGGGGCTCAGGGCGGCCAAGGCTCTGGGTATCCCGGTCGACCTGGAGGGGATCAGGCCGCCGGCGTCGGCACTGGCGGTGACCACCACGGGCTTCGGGCCGGGCAACGTAGCGGCGAAGAAGCCCGTGCTGCCGCCGAAGAAGACGCCGGCCCTCAGCCCGTTGGGCCAGGTGTCGGCGAAGAAGGCGCCGGGAGCGAGAGCGGCGGGAGCGAAGGCGGCGGGCCCCGCTCCGGTGGCGGCGCCCGACGTGGGCGGCGGGGTCGGCGTAGCCGCGCCGGTCATCACCGACCCGCTCCAGGCGCCGGTGGCACCCGCCTTCGTGCGACCGGTCGACGATCCGGCCTTCGCCGCGGTGACCGGCAAGGTCAAGGCGACGGCCAAGCAGAAGCGGTCACACCCACCGGCCTCGGCCAAGGCCAAGGAAGCGCAGGACGCGGCGCTGCCGCCCGCGAACGACATCGGCACGCAGGCCAAGGCGGCCAAGGCCGACACGATGGAAGCCCAACGACCGGGCAGTTTCGACAAGGTGGCGTTCATCACGGCGGTGAAGGCCGCGATCGAGGCGAAGACCCCGAAGACGCTGGCCCAGGCGGACAAATACAAGGAGTCGGGCAAGACCGCCGAGGTCAAAGGCGAGGTCCGCGGCATGGTTGCGGAGGGCAAGCAGGGCCAGGCCCGCGACATCGTCGACGCCACCGCAGCTGCACCCGACCAGTCGAAGACCCTGGCCAAACCGGTCACGCCGATGGGCCCGGAACCACCCGGCCTCCTCACCCCCGTCCCCGCGACCGGGGCGGTACCGAAGCCGGCGCCGGCCGACCAGCTCAACCTGGCTGCGGGAACCCACCAGACCCAGGACGAGATGACCCAGGCCGAGGTCACCGAGGAGCAGCTGGCGGAGTCCAACGAGCCGCAGTTCAACGAGGCGCTGGCCGACAAGCGCGCCGTTGCGGCCCACGCCGAGACCGCACCGGCCGCGTACCGGGCCGACGAAGCCCAGGTGATCGATCAGCACAAGGCGGAGGCGCAGGCGACGACGGCAGCCGGACTGGGAGGAATGCAGAGCGCGCGAGGCGGGGCACTCACGTCACTGGTCGCCGACAAGGGCAAGACCAAGACCAAGGACGAGGCCAAGCGGGCCGAGGTCACCACCACGATCGAAGCCATCTTCAACCTCACCGAGGCCGAGGTGAAGAAGACCCTGGACGGGATCGATCCGCTCGTCGAGAAGGAGTTCAACGCGGGCGAGGCGTCGGCGCGCGGACTCTTCGAGAGCTTCGTCAGCGCCAAGATGTCGGCGTACAAGAAGGACCGGTACGGCGGCTGGCTGGGCAAGTTCCGCTGGATCCGGGACAAGATCAAAGGGATGCCGGACAAGGTCAACGAGTTCTACGTGGCCGGTCGAGAGCTCTATCTGAAGGAGATGGAGAAGACCATCTCGCGGGTCGCCGAGATCGTCGGCACGGGTCTGAACACCGCGAAGGCCCGGATCGCCCGAGGTCAGGCCGAGATCGCCTCCTACGTGAAGAGCCTGCCGAAGGACCTGCGCAAGGTCGGCGCCGACGCCGGCAAGGAGATCGCTGACCGATTCGCGCAACTCGAAAGCGACGTCGACGCCAAGAAGGACGCACTGGTCGACGACCTGGCGAGCCGCTATGTCGCGGCCCGCAAGGGCCTGGACGAGCGGATCGAGGCCCTCCAGGCCGAGAATCGCGGGCTGATCGACAAGGCCATCGGCGCCATCAAAGCCGTGATCAACACGATTCGCGAACTGGTGTCGATGCTCACGGGGGTGCTGGCTCGGGCGGCTGGGGTGATCGGCCAGATCGTCAAGCACCCGATCCGTTTCCTGGAAAACCTGGTCGCCGGGGTCAAGGGCGGCATCATGAAATTCAAGGAGGACTTCTTCGGACATCTGAAGCGCGGTCTGATGCGCTGGCTGTTCGGTGCGTTGGCCGAGAGTGGCGTGGAGTTGCCCAAGTCCTTCGACCTGAAGGGCATCGTCGGCTTCCTGGCTTCGATCTTCGGTTTGACCTGGTCGAACATCCGTCAGCGGTTGGTCCGCCAGATCGGCGAACCGGCGATGGTGGCGGTGGAGAAGGGGGTGGAGATCTTCACGCTGCTGTCCGGACCGGAGGGCGTCGGCGGGCTGTGGCAGATGATCTTGGACAAGGTCGGCGACGTCAAGAACATGATCTTCGAATCGGTCAAGGACTTCGTGAAGGACCGGATCATCACCGCCGGGGTCACGTGGCTGATCGGGTTGCTCAATCCGGCCGCCGCGTTCATCAAGGCCTGCAAGATGATCTACGACATCGTGATCTTCTTCGTGAACAACGCAGGGCGGATCAAAACCTTCGTCGACACCGTTCTCGACTCGGTGTCGGACATGGTCGGCGGCAATGTCGGCGCGGTGGTGAACAAGGTCAACGACGCCCTCGGACAGATGGTGCCGATCATCATCGGATTCCTCGCCAGCCTGGTCAATCTCGGCGGGATCGGCCAGAAGATCCGCGAACTCGTCAACCGGCTGCAGAAGCCCGTCACCAAGGCGGTCGACTTCCTGATCGCCAAGGGCCTGCAACTCGCCGGCCCGATCATCCGCCGGGTGGCCGGCGTGGCCGGCAAGGTCAAGGCCAAGGTCGCCGCCGGGAAGGCCTGGGTGAAGGGCAAAGCCGAAGCGGTGCGGGACCGACTGACCGGGCGCGCCACCGAGCGAGCAGGTGCCGAAGCGATCCGGCAAGCCGGTGTCGCGTTACGGGCCGGCCATTCGCGGCGCGAGGTGGACGAGCGACTCGAGGTGCTGCGCCGCCAGTTCGGCGTCCCGCTGACCATCGTGGTGGATCGTCAGCAGCCTGGGTCGGAACTGGTCCACGTGCAGACGATCACGACACCGAGCTACACGCTGCCCACGACCGAGGCCGCCTCCGACGAATACAGCTCACAGGATCCCGCCAGTGTGTTCGAAGTCGTCGCGGAATCGGTGAATGAGGACTATCTGAACAACTTCGCGAATTGGCGGTCGCCCCGGCCGGGTCAGGCGGCCGGTCAGACCCGTGCGGTGCCGGTACAGCTCTCGGCCCATGCGGTGCGCTGGAACCACCGGGCCGTTCGCCAATTCGCCGATCAGAGCGGAGCGACCGCCGCTCAGCGGAGCGCCGCCGTGACCTTCGCGGCGGCCAGGATCGATGCAGCGGAGGCATCGGCGGAGGAGACCTCGATCTACCGCTATCTCCGGGCGGCAGCCTCGAGAATTCAGGATCTGTACGGCGGCCGGGCGATTTTCGGCCTGGATGTCGAGCACCTCGACGAGGTCGCTCAGAACAAGGCCCTCTACCCGCGTACGCGAATCAGTCGCGTCTACGCGGGCGTGATCCAGCGGCTTCGGGACGGGCATCCGCGCTCCGGGACACCGGAGGTGCAGATCGCCGCGACGAACCTGCCGGCTGACCGTTGTCGACAGATCGCCCGCCTTTACGCCGAGCAGCTCGTTGAGGCCGAGCTCGGAGATGTCGGAGAAACCGAGCGGCGGCGCCGAGAGCCGCACGACATCGATCTGCTCATCATCAGCACGGTGATCCACCAACAGGTGACGGCCCGGCGTCACCGCGAGCGCCGCTGACCGAGGCGCTGCCCACTCGGGCAGCAAGCGCTGCCCTCGGATGCGTCCGGCTGGCCGTGGCGGGCCACCGCGTACGCGGCGAGGCTGGTCGGGAAGCAGGAATCCCGACCGAGGAGATGGAGCATGCCGACCTACCAGTCGCCAGGGGTGTACGTCGAGGAAGTGGCTGCGGGCGCCCGCCCGCTCGCCGGGGTGGGGACCGCCATCGCGGCCTTCGTCGGGTTGGCCGAGTCGGGTCCGTTCAACCGGCCGACCCTGGTCAGCAACTGGACCCAGTTCACCACCGCGTTCGGTGGGTTCGTGGCCGGGAGCTATCTGGCCCAGTCGGTGTACGGCTACTTCATGAACGGGGGCGGCAACTGCTACGTCGTCCGCATCGGCGAGGACCCCGGTCCGAGTGGGCCCGCTCCTCGCAGCGCCCGGGCGAAAGAGCTCGCCGCCGCGCCGACGGCGCAGATCGGCCGGCTGCGGGTCGGGGTGATCGACCCCGCCGTCCAGCCGAATGAGGTCAGCGTGCAGATCGCCGATCCCGGCGGGGACGCTCCGAGCGGTGACCTGTTCAAGCTGGTGGTCAAGCGCAACGGCGAGGTCGTCGAGGAGTTCGACCGATTGACGTTCGCCAAGGGCAAGCAGAACGTGGTCACTCTGGTGAATGCCAACTCCAAGCTGATCAACGTCGAGGAGACCAGCAGCGGCGCGGTCGAGCGACTGCCGAGCTCCGAGACCGCGCTCGCCGCCCCGCCGGCGCCGGCCGCGCTGCCGTCGACCCGGCTGAGCGCGGACGACTACGTCGGCGACGTGGCCCAGCGGAGCGGGTTCGCCGGACTCGAGGCGGTCGAGGAGGTGACCATGCTCTGCGTGCCCGACCTGATGAGCGCGTACCAGCAGGGCGCCATCGATCTGGACACCGTGCAGGCCGTGCAGACCTCGATGATCGCCCACTGCGAGCTGATGGGTGACCGGATCGCCATCCTCGACGCCCCGCCCGGACTGAACGCCCAGCAGATCAAGGAATGGCGCGTCGACAAGGCCCGATACGACTCGATGTACGCGGCCCTCTACTGGCCGTGGATCCAGACGATGAACCCGGCGACCGGCCTGCTGTCGTACATGCCGCCATCGGGCCACATGGCCGGGGTCTGGGGACGCAACGACGACACCCGTGGCGTGCACAAGGCGCCCGGCAACGAAGTGGTCCGCGGGGCGGTCAACATCGAGATCAACATCACCCGCAACGAACACGATCTGCTCAACCCCGAGGGCATCAACTGCATCCGGGCCTTCCCCGGCCGCGGTATCCGGATCTGGGGTGCCCGGACCCTGTCCTCGGACCCGGCCTGGAAGTACCTGAACGTCCGACGGCTCTTCAACTACCTCGAGGAATCGATCCTCAACGGCACCAACTGGGTGGTCTTCGAGCCCAACGACCAGGCGCTGTGGGCCAAGATCCGCCGCACCATCGCCGCGTTCCTGGTCCAGGAGTGGCGGAACGGTGCGCTGTTCGGCAGCACCCCCGACGAGGCGTTCTACGTGAAGTGCGACTCCGAGACCAACCCGAGCGAGGGGATCGACGCGGGTCAGGTGGTCTGCGAGATCGGGGTCGCCCCGGTCAAGCCGGCCGAGTTCGTGATCTTCCGCCTCGCCCAGTTCTCCGGCGGCACCGCGCTGGTCTCGGAGTAACCCTCCCACCTCGACTAACTGGGGGCAGATAACACCCTCAGCTCCGCAATCGACGTCATCTGCCCCCAGTTGCGGGTGGGGGCGGACCAGGAAAGGACATTCACCATGGCACTACCCGATGGCGACAGCTCGGTCGGCCACTCGTTCGGGCTGGAGTTCGACGGCATCACGATCAAGGCGATCACCGAGGTCGCCGGGCTCAAGATGGAGCAGGACGTCGTCGAGTACAAGGAGAACGGGCCGGACGGCAAGTATCAGATCCGTCGGCTGCCCGGCCGCCCGAAGGCGCCCGACATCACGCTGACCCGGGGCCTGACCCAGGACCAGAGCTTCGAGAAGTGGGTCAAGGACAGCCGGTTCGGCAAGATGGCCGATGTCCGCAAGGGCGGCGCGATCATCGTCTTCGACTTCGAGGGCAATCCCGTCAAGCGGTACAAGCTGACCAACGCCTGGCCCAAGAGCCTGGAGATCGGCAGCCTCAAGGCGGGGGACACCTCCTACCTCTCGGAGAAGCTCGTCCTGACCTGCGAGAGCATCGAGGTCGAGTAATGCGTCGCGGGTCGCTGGCGGAGATGTTCGGCGACTCCGACCAGCCCACCACCGAGCCGGTCGAGGTCCGCGAGCGGTTGGTCACCGAGTTCGCCTTCGTGCTGCCCCGTGGCTACGTCGACGGCTCGGGTGTGGTGCACCGCGAGGGCACGATGCGGCTGGCCACGGCGCGTGACGAGCTGATCCCGCTGCGTGACGACCGGGTCCGGGAGAACTCGGCCTACCTGACCGTCGTGCTGCTCGCTCGGGTGATCACCCGGATCGGCTCCGTCACCGACGTCCACGCCGGCGTGGTCGAGAACCTCTTCGCCGCCGACCTCGCGTTCCTGCAGGACCTCTATCGCCGGGTCAACACCGAGGGCCACACCCGTGCGGCCGTGACCTGCCCGTCCTGCGAGCACCGATTCGCCGTCGACGTCTCGGGTGGGCGCCTGGGGGAATAGAGACGTACGCGGCCGAGCGGCTCTACGCCGAGGTCGCGTACGTCGCCTACTACCTGCACTGGTCCCGCGACGACATCCTCGACCTCGAGCACGCGGAGCGGCATCGCTTCGTGACCGAGGTCGCCGCCCTGAACACCCGGATCCAGCAGTCCTGATCGACGTGAGGAGGTGAGCCCGATGCGGTGGTGGCCGTTCGGCAGGTCCACGGGAACGCCGCCGCACGAGACCGCCCGCTCGGACGCCGCACCCGCCGCTCGACCGACGCCGCAGGCTTGGCGCGATGTGCCGCAGCTCCAGCGCACGCTCGCCGCTCCGCTGGCCCCAGTGTCGATCAACGACCGGTTCCGGGATGCGCTGGTCACCTCCACCGATCCGAGCTTCACCGCGCCCCTCACCCATCGGATCGAGCCCAGGGCCGGCGGACTGGTGGACGGACTCGTCGTGCCCGGCCGGCCCCTGACCCATGGTGGCCCCGAGCTGGTAGTGCCTGCTCATCCGAAGCCGGCCTCGATGCCACGGGTGCAGCGCCTGACCTCGTGGAGCGAGCCGGAGGTGGCGACCGTCCCGCTCGAATACCCCGAGCCGGCCGACGCCGCCCGATCGAGGAACGTCATCGACCGTGATCGGTCCACAGAAGACCATGATCTCGATCGGCCGGAACCTCCGCCCTCGGTGAGCCTCGATGTCGTCGCCCCCGAGCCGCCGCCCGCCGATCCGGCCGCGGTGATCGACCTCCCGGTGACCGCCTCGACGTCTTCCGGGCCGGTTCCCGTACGCGGGACTCCGACGTCGGTCCGCGGCCCCACCCTCCAACGGGCAGCGATCGGGTCGGTCGCTTCGCTTCCCACCCTCGGCCCGCGGCTGCTGGCCAACCCGCTCAGCTCGTCGCCCGTCCCGATCACACCCCGCGTCGCCGTCCCCTCCGAAGCGCCGGTGCAGCGGATCCGCTACGAGTCGTCCAGAACGAACAGGGAATCGGCTACGACGCCGATCGCCGATCGATCGGCGGATCACCGCCCAGTTCCCCCGGTGTCGGTCTCAGTGTCGGAATCCCGACCCGGATCACCACCTCCAGGCGATCTGCGGTCGGAGACACCGACCGGAGTGGGAATGCGCGAACTCCCCACCCTCAGCGTCGCCCGGTCCGAGGCGACCGCGGCGCTGCCCACGCTGACGCCGACCAGAGCCCTGACGACCGCTGCGCCGACTACGGTCCAGCGCCGTCTGGTCGATGCCGTCGGTCCATTTCCCAGCGGACACGAGATTCCGGCTGTCCCGGTCGCTCGACGAGCGGCCGACCCGGTCGGGGACCGGCCCGGTCGGTCTGCCGATGCGGTCGAACCCCTTCCGGTCTCGCGTACGGTCAGCGCACCGGTTCCGATGCCCGTCAGCGCGGCGGACGGGCCACCCGCGACCGGCTCCCGGTCCGAGGGGCTCGTCGAGGAACCGACCGATGGGCCGGACCGCGTCGCGGATACGGACTCCACGCCGGAAGTGCTGCTCAGCCGGCTGATCGGCTCCGAACGACCGGTGGCCCCCGGGGATGACCGGCCCGGGTACACCGAGATCCCGCTCGTGGTCACCGGGCCGCCGGAGGGGCTGACGTCGGGTCCGGTCGAGACGCCGAACGCTCCGGGCCCGAGCCTCCAGCGGAGCGCGGTCGAGGACGCGGTCCCGGGGGTCGATGGGTACGGTCCGGCGGTCGCGCTCGAGGCCTGGTTGCCGACCGAGGCCGCCCCGACCGAGGCCGCCCCGGCCCAGGCGTACCCGTCCCGGTCGTTGCCGACCCCACCGGTCACGGCGCCACCGTCGGCCCGGCCGCTCGCGCACCGCTCCGAGCCGACCCAGCCCACGGTCAGTCGTCTGCGGGCGTCGATGCCCCCAGCGCCCCCAGCGCCCCCAGCGCCCCCAGCACCCCAGCGCCCGCAGCGCCCGCAGCGCTTGAAGCGCCGAGCTTCACGGCGAGCCGGGAGGGTCGGCCCCCGTCACCGGGCGTCCGTTCGGCTCACATCGTCGCCCCGATCGCCGCCGTCCAGCGTCGCTCGGTCAGCCATCCGGAGCCCGCCGCTCCGGCCGGGCGCGCGCCCGCGTACGCACCGCTCGAATCGTCTTCCGTCTCGGTGGGTCCCGCCGTGCCGCTGCAACGGGCTTCCGCGGCCTCGGTGGTCCAGCCACCTCTGGTGGTGTCCCGGCGTCCGGCCGGCTCGGGTGCGGAGCGACGGCCGGGGGAGGGCGTCTCCTTCGCCTCGATGTTCGCCAGCATCGACAGCGGGTCGAGCGAGGCGGACGCGGAGGCCGCAGAAATCCCGGTCCAGCTCGAGTCCGCCGCCGATCCTGCGCCGAGCGCCCCCGTCGAGTCCGCCGCGCCCGTCGCCGCCGGGGCGGCACCCGCGGCACCGGGTGCCGCCTCGACCTCCGGCGCTCATCTTGACGAGATGGCCCGCCGGCTCTACGAGCCGCTCGCCGCCCGTCTCCGTGAGGAGCTCTGGCTCGATCGCGAACGCGCCGGCCTCCTGAGCGACCTCTGAAGAACGGATGTTCGACCATGGCTGAGAACAAGGACCCGGCGGTCAGCGTCTGCTTCAAGGTGCAGATCGACGACAAGGAGCTCGGTTGGTTCAACACCTGCGAGGGGCTGGGGCTCGAGGTGGTGATCGAGCAGCGCGAGGAGGGCGGTAACAACGGCTTCGTGTGGCAGTTGCCGACGCGGATCAAGTACTCCAACGTCAAGCTCAGCCGCCCCGTCGGCGCGCACAGCGCGAAGCTCACCGCCTGGTTGTGCAGCTTCGCCAACGGGGTGCGGCAGCAGACCGCCACGATCACCGCTATGACCGGTGACATGGACGAGGTCGCCACCTGGAATCTCGCCGGGGTCATCCCGGTGCGCTGGACCGGTCCCAGCCTCAACCCGGACAGTCCCAAGGTCGCCACCGAGACGGTCGAGCTCGCGCACCACGGGTTCCTCCCGCTCGGCGCCGGCGGCGGAAAGCAGAACTGAGATGTCCGACAAGCACATCGCTTTGATGACCGAGGCCGCACTCAAGGACTTCGATCAACCGACGGTCAAGAGCATGGTCAACGGGAGACCGGTCAAGGGCCGGCCGAAGATGGACAAGGCTCAACTCACCTTGTACGACCCCTCCCCGGGTGGATCGGCGGGCGCGAAGCGTGGAGTCGTCCCCTTCCAGTTCAACCCCAAGGAGGTGACGATCACCAAGGCGGCCAAGTGGGAACGCAAGCCGACCAAGGGCTCGAAGACCGCGGGACCCCCGGAGTTCACCGGTCCGGAGCCTTCGAAGATGACCCTGGAGATGTTCTTCGACGCCACGAGCACGCGGGACGGGTCGGTGGTGAAGGCGGTCGAGACGCTGCTGACCTGCTGCGTACCCACCGAGAAAAGCGCTGGTCAGAAGAAGCCGACGCCGCCGATCGTGGTGCTGCACTGGGGCTCCACCGCCAGCTTCCCGGCCTTCGTCACCTCGGTGAGCGCCAAGTTCACTCTCTTCGGGACCGATGGCACCCCGATCCGAGCCGTGTGCACGGTGGCGATGGAGGAGATGCCGGGCGAGGAGTTCCGCAAGCAGAACCCGACCTCGGGCAGCTACGAGGTCCGTCGCGTCCACCGCACCGTCGCCGGTGACACCTTGGCCTCGTTGGCCTTCTCCGAGTACGGCGATCCGACCGCCTGGCGGGCGCTGGCCGCGTTCAACGGGATCGACGACCCGCTCCGCGTGCCCACCGGGAGCATGCTGTTGCTTCCGACGCCGGAGGAGCTGGCCCCGGCGCTGGCGGGCGCGCGATGAGCATCACCAGCACCTGCCTGGTCGAGTTCGACGGCAAACCGCTGCCGGCCGACATCGTGCCGCTGCTCGTCTCGGCGTACGTGGACGACAGCCAGCAACTCCCGGACACGTTCGCCCTGCGCTTCCGCGACCCGAACCGCCTCGTGCTGTCGAAGGCGTCGATCAGGATCGGCTCACTCGCCACGGTCAGCGTCCAGGTGGCGGAAGGGCCCCAGCCCGAGGTGCTGATCGCCGGCGAGGTCACCGCATTGGAGGCCGAGTACGACCAGTCGGGCACGTTCACCGTGGTCCGCGGGTACGACCAGACCCATCGTTTCTTCCGGGGCCGGATGACCGCGAGCTACCAGCAGATGACGGCTTCCGACATCGCCGACGAAGATCGCCCAGCGGGCCGGTCTCGAGATCGGCGTGGTGACCCCGACCAAGACGGTCTACGACCACTACAGCCAGGCCGCGCAGACCGACTGGGAGGTGCTGTCGGTGCTGGCCCGGGCCAACAATCTCGAGGTGTCCGTCCGAGCCAACACGTTCTCCTTCAGCGCGCCGGCGGTGGCCAGCACCGCGCCGGCGACCGGCGGGTCGGCCAACACCGATCCCTTGGTCCTGGCGCTCGGCCGCGACCTGTTGCGCTTCCGCTCGATCCTGACCTCGGCCCAGCAGGTGGGCAAGGTCGAGGTCCGCGGCTGGGATGTCGCGACCAAGAAGGCGTTGACCGCGACCGAACCCGCCGCCTCGAAACGGATCGAGCTTCCGAGCGTCACCCCGCAGCAGCTGGCCAAGACCTTCGGCGACCCCACGTACGTGGCCACCGACGTTCCCTATCGGAACCAGAACCAGGTCGACGAGGCGGCCAAGGCGCTGGCCGACGAGATGGCGAGCTCGTTCGCCGAGTTCGAAGGGTCCGCACGCGGCAACCCGAAGGTGCGGGCCGGGGCTTCGGTCAGCATCGACGGGTTGGGCGAGCCGTTCGACGGCAAGTACACGATCACCTCGTCGCGTCACCGATTCGACCCCACGACGGGCTACACGACCTCCTTCGCGGTCACCGGGCGCCGCGATCGCACGATGCTGGGACTGACCGGGGGCGGCGGTCCGCGACGGGCGCCGGCCGGCATCGTCATCGGTCAGGTCAGTGACGCCCGGGATCCGGAGAACGCCGGTCGGGTCAAGCTGACGTTCCCGTGGCTCTCCGACGACTACGTCAGCGACTGGGCCAGGACGGTGCAGCCCGGCGCGGGCAAGGATCGCGGCTGGCAGGTGCTGCCCGAGGTCGGCGACGAGGTGCTGGTCGCCTTCGAACAGGGCGACTTCGGACGCCCGGTGGTGGTCGGCGGCTTGTTCAACGGCGTCGACACCCTGCCGAAGGGCCCGGTCGATCTGATCGACGGCGGCGCCGGCCGGGTCAACCGTCGCTCGATGGTGTCGCGGCTCGGGCACCGGGTCGATCTCGTCGACGCCGCCGGCACGGAGGGCGTACGGCTGGCTACGACGGGTGAGAAGCTGAAGCTGATCATGGATCACAGCGGCACCACGATCACCCTGCACGCCGACGGCAAGGTGCTGATCGAGGGCACCCAGGGCATCACCATCGATTCGGCCAACGCCAACCTCGACCTGAAGGGCGCGCAGATCACGCTCAAGGCCACGTCCGGCGTGTCGGTCGACGGTGGCGGCGGGGCGGTCGACGTGAAGGCCGGCTCCTCCCTCAGTCTGACCGGCGTCAGCACCAAGCTCGAGGGCAGCGGCACCACCGAGGTGAAGGGAGGCTCGCTGTGTTCGGTCCAGGCGGCTCTGGTCAAGATCAATTAGCTCCGGCGACGGGAGCCGTTTGCGCACACACGGGCCCGAACGGCCGGGTGACTCCGTTGTCCACCGGTCGTTTGCGCACACACGTGCCCAAACGGCTCGACCGGTCGGTCCACGTCGGGGGAGGTGAGCGCTGATGCCGCCGGCTGCGCGGGTGGGGGATCCGACGGGTCACCCGGGAGTGGTGGGTCCGCCGGGGGTGCCGACCGTGCTGATCGGCGGGATGCCGGCGGCCACGGTGGGTACGCCCCACATCTGCAGCTTCCCGCCCCCGGCAGTCCATCCGCCGACGGCGATCGTGCCGCCCGGCTGCCCGACGGTGCTCATCGGCGGGATGCCCGCCGCCCGGATGGGTGACCTGTCCGCCTGCGGTGCCCCGATCGTGATGGGCGCCCCCACCGTGATGATCGGAGGCTGAAACCGATGACTGCACTCACCGACACCGTCGACTTCGTCGGCGCCGGCTGGAGCTTCCCGCTCGGCACCGACGCCACCGGTGGCGTCGCCCTGGTCAACCGCGACCGCGAGATCGAACAGGCCATCCGGCTCATCCTGGGCACGGCCGTCGGGGAGCGACCGATGCGGCCGGAGTTCGGCTGCCGGATCCACGATCACGTCTTCGACACCGCCACCTCGGCGACCGCCGGGCAGATCGCGTACGACGTCCGCGACGCGCTGAACCGCTGGGAGCCGCGGATCGACGTGCTCGACGTCAACGTGAGCTTCGACGGGATGGAGCAGGGCGTGCTCTACGTCGATGTGAACTACACCATCCGCAGTCTCAACGACCCCCGGAACCTGGTCTTCCCCTTCTACGTGATCCCCGCCGACGACGAGCCCCTCCCGGCCCTCGCCGCCCGGACCCAGTTGCCCGCGCTCCCCGGAGGTGCCTGATGCTGCCCGCCCCCAATCTCGACGACCGGCACTTCCAGGACCTGGTGGACGACGCCAAGCGACTGGTCCAGCAGCGGTGCCCGACCTGGACCGATCACAACGTGTCCGATCCGGGGGTGACGTTGATCGAGGCCGTGGCCCAGATGGTCGACCAGTTGATCTATCGGCTCAACCGGGTGCCGGATCTCCACTACATCAAGTTCCTCGAACTGATCGGGGTCGAGCTCCGTTCGCCGGCCGCCGCCCACGGCAGCGTCACCTTCTGGCTGTCGGCGCCGCAGCCGCAGATCGTCACGGTACGCGCCGAGAGCCAGGTGGCGACCCCGCGTACCGACATCTCGGATCCGGTGGTGTTCTCCACCACCCGTGAGCTGGCGATCATCCCCTGCGACTTCGCGCACGCCGCCACCCAGCCCGCGCAGTCCGCGCCGATCGACACGACGATGACGTTGGGCCGCGGGGGGTTCCGGGCGTTCAGCGCCACCCCCGTGGCCGGCGACGCGCTGCTGATCGGCCTGTCCGAGGCGGTGCCGTCGTGCGCGGTGCTGCTGCGCCTCGACTGCACGGTTTCCGGTCGCGGGGTGGACCCGCGGCGACCACCGGTTGTCTGGGAGGCCTGGACCGACGAGGGCTGGTCGGCGTGCGAGCTCGACCGCGACGACACCGGCGGACTGAACAAGCCGGGCGACGTCGTCCTGCACGTCCCCGAGGGCCACCAGACCTCGGTGATAGCCCGCGAACGGGCCGGCTGGCTGCGCTGTCGCCTGGTCGAGGCGCAGCCCGATCAGCCGACCTACGTCGAGTCTCCGACCGTGCTGGCGGTCGAGGCCCACACCATCGGCGGGACCGCGCCGACGACCAACGCTGAAGTGGTGCGCGGCGAGATCGTCGGGCGCTCCGACGGCACACCCGCGCAACGCTTCGCTCTGCAACGCCGACCGGTCGTCACGTCCGAGGCACCGCTCACCCTGACCGTGCTGGTCGGCGACGATCCGCAGAAGTGGAGCGAGGTGCCGCATTTCGCGCAGTCCGGGCCGGACGACCGACACTTCCGGATCGACGCGTACGCGGGCGAGGTCCAGTTCGGTCCGGCCCTGCGGATGGTGGGTGGCAGTCTGCAGCGGCACGGCGATGTTCCGCCGATCGGTGCGGTGTTGCGGCTCGAGTCGTATCGGACCGGTGGCGGCCAGTCCGGCAACGTCGCCCGCGGCCAGGTCCGGGTGCTCAAGACGAGCATTCCGTACGTGTCGCGGGTCGAGAACCGGACGCCGGCGATCGGCGGTGCCGAAGCCGAGACGTTGGCCGACGCCAAGGCCCGTGGGCCGCTGCTGCTGCGGTCGCGCGGCCGGGCGGTCACCGCCGAGGATTTCGAGGAGTTGGCTCGCGATGTCGCGCCCGATGCGGCCCGGGTGACGTGCGTGCCCGAAGCGGGAGCCGCGGCCGGCGTACGCGTCCTCGTCGTCCCGCACGTGGCGAGCGACGAGGTCGGGCGGATCGAACGCGCCGATCTCGACCCGCCGGCCCAGATCCTCGAACGGATCAGCAACAGCCTCGACGAGCGCCGGCTGGTCGGCACCCGGCTGCTGGTCCAACCACCCGACTACCTGTGGTTGACCGCGGTCGTCCGACTGAGTGCTCGACCGCGGTTCGACGCTGGCGAGGTCCGCACCGAGGTGCTGCGGGCGCTCTACCGGCTCTACCATCCGCTGATCGGCGGGCCGGACGGCACGGGTTGGCCGTTCGGTCGCTCGGTGCAGTCGCACGAGGTCCACGCCGCCCTGGCTCGGATTCCCGGGGTCGACATGTCGCGCGAGGTCAACGTCGCCCTCTTCCCCGCGGAGGCCGACACTGGTCGTCGTGGCGGAGTGGTCGAGCGGATGGACCTCCCCGAAACCGGGCTGGTCTACTCCTTCGACCACCAGGTCCGGGTGACGCGATGACGCGGACGACCGCTATCGACGCGTTCCGCGGCCGGGGGTTCCCGTCGTGAGGGGGATGATCCGCGAGCTGCCCAGCCCGCACCCGCTCACCGAGACCTTGCCGTCGATGCTGCGCGAGGATCCGTTCGCCCGGAGTCTGTGCGCCAGTTTTGACGAGCTGCTGGCGCCGGCGATCCTCAGCCTGGACACGTTCGATGCCTACCTCGATCCCGACACCACGCCTGAGGATCTGCTGCCGTGGCTGGCCCAATGGCTCGGGTTGGCCGTCGAGCCGGGAGTCGAGCAGCCGCGCCAACGCCACGAGCTGCGGATCGCCGGCAGCCTGAACGCCACCCGCGGCACCCGGCGCAGCATCGAGCTGGTCCTCGAGAACGCCCTCGGCATGCCGGTCGAGGTGGCCGAGACCGGAGGCGCCCGATGGAGTCCCCATCCGGGCGGCCCGCTGCCCGGACGCAACGACCCGGCGATCAGTGTGGTGGTCCGGCCCCCGGCCGGCACCGAGGTGGACGCCGACCGACTCGACGCGCTGATCCGCTCGGTCAAGCCGGCGCACGTCCGCCATGTCGTCTCGGTCCAAGCGTGAGCCGTGGAGCTCGAGGCCTTGATCGAACGGATACCGGAGGGGTGGAGCGCGGTCGCGTACGCGGGGCGCCGCTACGGGCTGGTGCGCCGGACCCGCATCGACGGGCGAATGGTGACCCTGTGGGCCGAAGAGCTCGGCGGACGCGATCTGATCAGCGCGAACGTCTATCGCATCCACGAGGGCGCACGGCTCAAGCCGTGCGAGATGCCGGAGCGGAAGGTGCTCGACTTCCTGGCCGGTTGGGTGACCGATCCGTGACCACGGCGACCGGCGTATCTGTGTGGTCACGAAACCGTTCCTGGCCGAGCGTCGGGCCTACGATGAGCCCACCGAGAGGGGGCACCCGGATGGCCGAGCGGCAGGGCATCGAGGGCGCGCAGGCAGATGCGCCGCCCGAGCCGGACCACGCCGCGGTCACCACGGTGATCAACCCGGCTCCCGTCTGGGATCCCGACCGCACGTTGCCGCCGGTTGTACGCGAAGACACGACCGTGCTGTCGGCCGCCCCGATCATCTGGACACCGGCCGCACCGGCCGCGGAGCCGCTCCCCGAACCCCTCGCCCCCACTCCGGAGTCGACGATGCCGAACCACCTGATCTTCGACCGCTTCCCGACGGCGACCGTCGAGGAGGACGAGGACCCACCCGCGCCGGCCCGGGCCGCGGTGTATGTCCCGCACCTGCACCCCCCGCGGACGCTGCGCAACGCCACCAGCCCGTACGGTCCTCATCAGCGCCCGCCCGGCCGGCCGCCCCAGGGTCCGCCGCCCGGCTACCCGCCGCAGCAGTACCCACCGCAGTTTCCTCCCGGTCAGCGGCCGCCGGGGCAACGCCCACCGGGGCCGCGTACGCCGCCCCCGGGTTATCGACCGGGACCGCCCACCCAGCCCGGTGGCGGCGGCGGACCGGGGGGACCGGGCGGCCCCGGCGGTTACGGGCCGGGTCCCGGGGGATTCGACGACGGCTCCGGCTCGAAGCGCAAGATGATTGTCGCGATCGTTGTCGGCGCGGTGGTGCTGATCGGCGCGGCGATCGGTATCGTCCTCGCGCTCCGCGGTGGGCCCGATCCGGGCGCCGATCCGACTCCTTCGACCATCGTCGTGCCGTCCGCCTCGACGTCGCCGGCGTCGACCCCGACGACGAGCGAGTCATCGACCTCGGCCGAGCCGACCGCCGACCCCACCGCTAGTCCGACCCCGACGAGCTCGGCCAGCAACGAGCCGCTGCAGGATCTGCCGAAGGCGTCGCCCCTCCCGCTGACGCTCGCAGTCGTGCCGATGCGGCGTACCGGAGGCAGCGACCGGTCCCTCTATCTGGTCGACACCGAGAGCAAGATCAACCGGGTCAAGCTGCCGGCCGAGGGCCGCAACTCCAACCCGATGATGCAGGCGAGTCGGGACACGATCATCTATCTCAGCGATGGGGTGCTTCGGGTGATGGCGTCGGACGGTCAGGGTGACCGTGAGTTGTTCGACCGTGACCCGGCCGGCTGCGACAAGGTGTTGCACGCCTCGTGGAACCTCGCCGACCCCGATCTGATGGTGATCAGCTGTGAGGTGTCGAAGGCCAAGGACTCGCTGCTGGTCATCGATCTGACCGGCAAGCTCGTGCGCCGGCTCGACGTGGGCCTCGACATCATCGGCGACTTCGGGTTGACCCCCGACGGTCAGACGCTCGTCTACTGGGCGAGCAACAACCCCAATCTCGACGGCGGCGCAATCTTCACCCTGCCCACCGTCGGGACCGGTGAGCCGAAGAGGCTCACCGAGTCCGCTGACGGCGTCGACTCCGATCCGGCCTGGTCGCCCGATGCGACCCAGATCGCCTTCCGGCGCACGGTCCCCAACGGCACCGCGGACGGCAACCGGAACGTCTTCGTGATGAACGCCGACGGGTCGGGCGCCCGGGCCGTGGCCACGACGCCGGCGGCCGATTTCAAGCCGATCTGGTCACCCGACAACGAGAACCTGCTGATCATCTCGAACCGCACCTCCACGTTCGGCCCGGCGGGCGAGACCTACGACCTGTGGCTGACCCGGGTCAGCGACGGCGAGGTGCTGGCGCCGCTCGGGCTCAAGGCGCGAGCGGTGACCCGCCCCTTCTGGACCCTGCGGTAGCGGTTCGGGGGCGCCAGCAGTCTCGCAACCCGAGGAAGCTAGGACCCCACGAGCCCGAGGTCGGCCCAGACCCGGGCGTGGTCGCGCCGGACGACCGCGGCCGCCGCCGGCTTGCCGAGCCGGGTGTGGACACCGATGACGAGTTCCCAGGCCGAGTCGTCGTACGGATCGAGGCTGATCGAGCGGCGGCCCAGGTCGAGGGCGCTCCGGAGATCGTCGGTGTCGAGGGCGGCCCGGGCGGCTTCGACGGCCACCGAGGCGGCGAGCGTCCGTAGCCGATGGCGTTCCTCGACCACCCACTCGGCCGGGCCGACCTCGGGCAGCAGATCGCCGGCGTACTCGGCCAACGCCGCGAGCCGCTGGGTTCCTGCGGTCGGTCCGACGTCGCGTCCCGCCGCGTGGGCCAGGCGTTCGAACTCCGCCAGTTGGTCGTGCGCCCCCGGCAGATCCAGTGCATAGCCGTCACCGCGCCGCGGCAACGCCTCCTCGCCCAGCCCGCCGGTGACCAGGCAGTGCCGGATCGCCGACACCGCCACCTGGAGGCTCCGGACGCCCGCGGCGAGGGTGGCGTCCGGCCAGAGGGCATCGACCAGATACTCGCGATGCACGGCTCGGCCGTGGTTCAGGGCCAACAGCATCAGCAGCGAACGGACGCGGGGCCGCAGCGTACGCCAGCCCAGCTCGCGGTTCCCGACCGCGAGCCCGAAACCGCCCAGGCAGCGCAGACGGATCACGGGCGCAGCCACGGGTGCCGGAGTCGGCGGCTCGGGGCCCGCGGAGACCGCCGGCGGCCGGGGTGCTCGTGGTCGGCGCAATTCCGCGGACAGCGCCCACCAGCGCAGCGTCGGGGCGTCGAGGTCGTCGGCGAGCTGGGCCGCCCGGTTGAGGACGCTGTGGGCCAGGTCGTCGCGACCGGCGTGGATCAGCCCGACCCCGACGGCCAGCGCGTTCAGGCACAGCGTCCACGGGTCGTCCCGACGTTCGAGGCGGTCGAGCAGTTCGGTCGCCGAGGCGACCCGCCAGTCGTCGGGGACGGCTGCCACCAGCAGCGCGATCTGCAGTCCGCGGGCGATCCGCGACAGCCAGGGCCAGCCGGACACCTCGGCGTCGAGAATGATTTCCTCGACCTGACCGGCGGCGGACTCGTCCGGTCCGCGCAGGAGATCGATCCAGCGCCGGGCCAGCCGCACGGCCAGCGCCGGCCACCCCGACGTGTCGACGATCTGGTCCAGGGCCGCCGACGCGGCGTCCAGGTCGCCCACGATCGTGAGGCCCAGCGCGCGGGCCAGCGGCTCGTCGCCTCCGGTCGGCTGGCGGGTCAGCTGCCGCAGCGCGACCGAGCGACGGACCGCCGCCGTGTTCCCTTCGATCACAGTGGTGGGCAGCTGAGTCTGCGGGAGCCAGAGTGCGGTCGCCTGTCGCTCGAGGGCACATCGTCGGCGGAACGCCGGGTCGTCGAGCAACTCCTCGGCTCGGCGGAAGGCCGTCACCGCAGCGCTGATCTGACCCAGACGCGCCAGCCGCCGAGCCCCGGCCAACACCAGCCCCGGATCGTCGGTCGGGGCCCCCGGCAGGGCCAACATCCCCCACAGGGCGTCGTCGCCGGTGACCGGCGAGGTCCCCGGTTTGAGCAGCCGGGCCACCGATCCCCAATCCTCGGCCCGGGCGTGCGCGCGGATCGCCTCGCCGATCCGTCCGGCCGCCTCGAGCAGCTGGCCGCTGCGCGCGTACAGCTCCCGGGCCCGCCGGCCCCCGAGTTCGTCGACCAGCAGCACTTCGAGGTGGGTCTGCAGGACCTGGTGGTAGTGGTAGGTCAGCCCACCGTCGGTGGAGGTGGTGAAGAACTGCTCGCACTCCAGTTCCGAGAGCACCGCGGCGCTTCCCGAGGCGTCGAGCAAGTCGTCGCACAGGTCCCCGGTCAGGACGCCGAGGGTGGCGGTCAGCAGCAGGAATCGTCGGCGTTCGCGATCCAGACCGGCGAGGACGTTGCGGGCCAGATAGGACCGGATCAGCCGCGACCGGCCGCCGAGCTCGTCCACCGCCCGTTCGCGTTCGGGCCTCGCCATCGGGGCGGTGGCCAGGTGGAACAGCTGGAGGCCCGCAGCCCAGCCGCCCGTGCGACGGGTCAGTGCCGCCGCCGACTCGGGGGACAGGGGGGCGGCGTACACGGTCCGGAAGAGCTGCTCCACCTCCCACGACCGAAACCGCAGGTCGTCGCCGTCGAGCTCGACCAGCTCGCCCGACACCAGCAGTCGCGAGGTGTTGATCAGCGGCGGCCGACGACTGCTCAGGATCACCGTGATGCTACGCGGACGGAGGTCGACGAACGTCTGCAGTGCCCGCTCGGCCGCGGTTCCGGCGATCTCGTGCAGGTCGTCGATGATCAGCTGAGCCGGGCGCCGGGGCCGGTCGTCGAGGGCGGCCAACAGGTCGACGATCCGCCCGCCCGCCGCCGCGTCGATCAGGACGGGCTCACCCAGAGCGGCGCCGAGGGTATGGCCGAGATGCCGGGTCAGCGCGACCTCCTCGTCGTCCTCGGTCCCCGCCCGGTACCAGGCCGAGGCGGAAGGTGCCGTGGCGGCGAGGTGGCTCAGCAAGGTGGTCTTCCCCGACCCCGGGGGCCCGAGCACCAGACCGACCGAAACGGCGTCGCCACCGGTCTGCAGATCCGCCGTACGCCGTTCCAGGCGTTCGCGGACCAGCCCGCGCAGGTCGGGTCGGCGAACCTTCTCCAAGAAGATGACGGGGTCCATGGGCTACGCGGCGTATCCGACCATGCCCGGACAGAGGGTCGCCCGCGCGGCGTTGATACCGCGAGGGCACCGCGACCGACGCGGTGGCTTGGCCTCGAACACGGGCCGCTCCCAGGGCCGTTCGCGCCGGCGAGGGCGGCGCGATCCGCCTCATGCTAGCCAGCGGATCGGGGTCCGAGGGCGAAATTCTGTGCGAACTCGGTGCTTGTCCGGGTGCTGTTCGAGTCGGGGGGAGCTGACTGAATCCTGGGCATGGCCCGCGCCCCCCGACTCAGCAGCTCGGTCGGCAGCCAGGCCATCCTGGCCACCGAGTCGAGGGGCCCACACCTCGGGCGGTCGTCCGGCTACGCCTCGCGGGTCTTCGGTGACGACTCCTCGGTCTTGGCCGGGTCGCGCTCGATGACCGGATCCAGTACCTCGTCGATCTTCGCCAGCACCTCCGCCGGCAAGGTGACCCCGGCGGCCTTGACGTTGTCGTAGACCTGTTCCGGACGCGAGGCGCCGATGATCGCGGTGGCCACGTTGTCGTTCTGGAGCACCCAGGCCACAGCCAGCGCAGCCATCGACAACCCGGCCTCTTCGGCGATCGGCACCAGTTGCTGGACCCGCTCGAGCACGTCGTCGCGCATCCAGCGCGCGATCATGCTGGCGCCCCCCTTGTCGTCGGTGGCACGAGATCCCTCGGGCGGCTGCTGGCCGGGGAGGTACTTGCCGGTCAGCACGCCCTGCGCGATCGGCGACCAGACGACCTGGGACACCCCGAGCTCACGCGAGGCCGGAACGACCTCCCCCTCGATGACCCGCCACAGCATCGAATACTGCGGTTGGTTGGAGATCAGCTGGAAGCCGAGGTCCGTGGCCAGCGCATGGCCGGCGCGCAGCTGGTCGGCGGTCCACTCGCTGACCCCGACGTACAGGACCTTGCCCATCCGGACCAGGTCGGCGAACGCCTGCATGGTCTCGTCCAGCGGCGTCTCGTAGTCGTAGCGGTGCGCCTGGTAGACGTCGATGTAGTCGGTCTGCAGCCGGGCCAATGAGCCGTGGGCGGCTTCCATGATGTGCTTGCGCGAGAGCCCGAGATCGTTGGGTCCCTTGGGCCCGATGGGCCCGAACACCTTGGTCATGATTTCCAGCGACTCGCGCCGCTCGCCCTTGAGGGCTTCGCCGAGCACGGTCTCGGCTTTGGTGTTGGCGTAGACGTCGGCGGTGTCGAAGGTGGTGATCCCGGCGTCGACGGCGGCCCGGACGCAGGCGGTGGCCTGTTCGTTCTCGACCTGTGAACCGTGGGTGAGCCAGTTGCCGTAGGTGACGGCGGAGATCTTCAGGCCGGAGTGGCCGAGGTAGCGGAATTCCATACCTCCTTCCTACCCGGCTGGACCAGCGTTAACCTCAGGGGCTGGTCGGTCCGTCCTCGATGGGCGGTCGACGGCCGGCGCGTTTGCGACGTTTGCCCTCGTGCATGGCCTGGACCCGGGCGACCGGGATGGCGTCGCCCTCGATGAGCAACTCGGCGGGCAGGGTCTGCGGATCGGGCCGTTCCTCGGCCCAGGGGTCGGCCTCGGCCAAGCGGGTCGCTGCGGTCCGGACCGTGAAGTCGCGAGGGTCGATCACGGTCACGTCGGCCCAGGTGATCGGGAACGAGACCGGAACGCCGGGTCGGGCCCGAGGACTGTAGGCGGCGACCACCGTCGCTCCGCCGGACCGGGTCGAGTCGACGAAGACCTTCCCCTCGCGATCGTCCTTCACGTACGCGGTGGTGGCGGTCGTCGGATCGAGTCGTTCGACCCGGGCCGCCAGCGCACGGGTGGCGGCCGCGGCCTCGGCAGCCGAGGTCGACCCGACCACCGGGACCACGATGTGCAGCCCCTTGGCGCCGCTGGTCTTGAGCGCCCCGGCCAGACCGGCCCGGCTGAGGGCCTCGCGAACCAGCAGGGCGGTCCGGACGACCGGCGCGTCCGGGCCCCAGGTCGCCGCGTCGGATTCCGGTGGGTCGAGGTCGATGATCAGATGGCTGACCGCGTACGCCTGACCGTGGAGCATCGTGGGGTGATACTCGACGGCCCGCTGGTTGGCGAACCAGATCAGGGTCCGCCGATCCTCGCACAGCGCGTAGTTGACCTCGCGGTGCGAGGCCTGGGCCCAGACGCCGACCCGGGGGATCCAATCGGGCGCGTACGCGGGGAGGTTCTTCTGCATGAAGGGCTTGGATCCGGGGCGGACCCGGATCACCGAGAGCGGTCGGCCGCTGAGCTCGGGGATGAGTCGGTCGGCGACCGCGTCGAGGTAGTCGACCAGCTCGCGCTTGGTGACGTCGGTGCCGTCGAACAGTGGTTGGTCGAGATGACTCAGCGAGATCCCGGCCCGTTCCTCAGCCTCGCTCACCGGGCCACTCTAACGACCCTGCGGTGGCGGGCCCCGACTTCACAACTGGGGGCAGATGACGCTGCGCCAGGTGGGTGAGACGTCATCTGCCCCCAGTTGCTTCCTTTGGGGGAGGGGCAGTCGGTTCGGGGGAGGGTCAGGAGACCGGGGTCTGGGCTCCCGTACACACTTATCTGCGCAAAGACTCCTTCGTCTGGCCAACCTGATCGGCTGGCAGGTGCTGCGGCGGTGGTCAGCCGCCTCTCACCGAGGCTAGAAGCGCCACCGTTGCATCGACGTTGCCGTGCTGTTGTTCACGCCGGCTCGCGTCCGGCCGGCCCTTCGGTCTGAGGTTGGAGCAAGGGGGCGGAGGGTCAGGGTCCGAGGGTCTCGTCGAGCCGGTCGAGGTGGCTGCGGGTCTCGGCGTAACGCGGGGAGCCGGCGGGGAGGGCGTCGAGGGCGGCGGCCCAGATCGGGTAGTCGTCGCGACCGTACGCGGTGTCGGCGAAGGCCAGCAGGGCGTCGGCGTCGCCGCCGGTCAGCAGGCGCGAGCGGAGAGCGTCGTGCAGGTCGTTGCGGAGTGCGGCGACGGCCGGCGAGTCGGAGGCGGGAAGCAGCGGTCCGCGATAGTGCCCGACGGCGGCGCGGATCCGGCTGCGGGCGAGCTCGCGGCGTACGGCGGCGAGATCAGTGGTGAGCCCGTCACCGATCCGGTACGGCCGCGACTGGATCCGGACCGGGCCGAGGACGGCGCGCATCCGCGACAGCTCGACCCGGATGGTGACGTCGCTGACCTCGTCGGAGCTCAGCGCGACCGCGAGCTCGGCGGCCGACATCCCGTCGGGCGCCGACGACAGCAACACCGCGATCTCGCTGTGCCGCAGGCTGAGCTCGGTGCTGCTGCGGCCGTACGACAGCCGCGCCCGGCGCACGCCCAGGGTGGTCAGCTGGGCCGGAGCCGACCGGGCCGGAGTGCTGGGCTGCGGGACCAACCGGGCCAACCGGAACTCCGACTCGACCGCCGCCGCGGTCGCCCGGACCAGGGCCAGCGTCTGCGGGTTGGCGACCTCGGCCCCGCCGGTGATGTCCAGGACGCCGAGCACCGCACCGGTCGACGGCTCGTGGATCGGCACGGCCGCGCAACTCCACGGCGTCACCTGACGCGACAGATGCTCGGGGCCGAGGATCTGCACCGCGGCGTCGAGAGCCAGCGCGGTCCCCGGCGCGTTGGTGCCCGCGCTTGCCTCGCTCCAATCGGCGCCCGGCACGAAGTTCATGCCCTCGGCCAGCGACCGGAGACCTGAGGCACCCTCGACCCAGAGCAGTTGGCCGGCCGCGTCGCTGACGGCGACCAGCAACCCGGCGTCGGTCACCGCATCGAGCAGCAATCGGCGGATCACCGGCATCGCTGCCGCGAGCGGATGGGTCTCGCGCAGCTCGGCGAGCTGGTCGTTGGTCAGGGTGATGGCGGCGAGCGCCGCCTCCGGGTCGACCCCGGTGCCGACGCTGCGACGCCAGGACTCCATCACCATCCGGCGCAACCCGTCGTCCAGATCGCCGGTCGCCACGAACCGGTCGTGGGCCTGGTGGAGATAGCGGGTCAGCCGGGTGGCGTCCGCTCCCGGCGGCATGGCCTGGCGACCATCGCGACCCATGCTGTGCAGGGTAGTTCGTCGGTGGTGCCGCCGGGCGGGGTGCGCACGATCTCCTTGGTCCGACCGAGGGCGTCAGATCCGTGGCAGGTCGATCGTGTCCAGCACACTCGGCCCTGACCGGCCATCCATTCGGCCCAGATTCTTGGCCGGGTCGAGGTTGCCCGAAGCATCGAGCAACCCGTACGCGGCCCGGATCCGGTCCCGCAGGTCCTGTTCGACCACGGCGTCGCTGTCGTGCAGCAGGCGCAGCAGCCGGCCGCTCGGCGCCTGCTTGGCCGTCGGGAACGCGGCGTTGACGTCGACGACGCGCATCTCGAACCGGGTCAGGTTGCTGTGCGCCTCGAGCGCCAGTCCCACCAGATGGATCGGGTGCGGCTCGGTCGCCAACTGCGTCACCGCAGCCCGGTAGGCGCGTCCGGTGCGGGTGATCTCGGCGGGCACGCCGCCGAGCCCGGCCGCCGTCCGCTGGTCGTCCAGCGTGGCCAGCCGCTCGAGCGCATACTTCGACCCGGCCCGGTAGGCCTGGACCTCGGCATCGTCGACGAGGCGCGGACGCCAGCGGCCGCTGGGCGTGGACTCGTCGTCGGCCGCATGCTCGAGCTCGTGGATGACCGCCCGCCGGTGGGCCAGATTGGCGTGGTCGAGACCGCTGTAGGCGTAGATCGTGTCGCCCTTGTCGCCGTCGGCGCCGAAGGCGCGGTAGTGGGCGAACTCGTTGCCCGGCGGCGAACCAGGAAGTTGATCGACCTGGAGCGTGCCCGCGATGAGGGCATCGGCCATCGGGTGACCGCTCTGCGCGGCGATCAGATAGACGGTCCCGGCCAGGATCCGATCCCCGGGGGTGCTGTCGGAGGCCGCAGCCAGCATGGCGCGGAGCAGCGCGGCGGTGAAGATGGGTGCGGCCACGACCAGACGGTCGGCCTGAACGCGCAGCGGTCCCCGCGGGAACAGTCGATGGATCTGCCCGACCGCGGCGGCGTGGGCGGCGCCGAGGTGGCTCAGGAAGCGCAGGGGGTCGGCGCGCGCCGCGAGCAACGCGCTGTCGACCGCCGGATCGATCGGCGTGCGTCCGAGGTCGGCCGCCGCGCGCAGTTGCGGCCGCACGCTGGCCACCGAAAAGGTCACCTGCGAGCCGCGGGTCGTCGTCATCGCCGCCACGGCCGCAGCGTTGCCCGCGTCCATCAGCCCGGCCAGGAACATCCGCTCGTCATCGGTGACGGTGCCGCCACTCGCCACCGCCGTTGCCCGGAGCCGACGGAATTCCGCGGCGTCCACGCCGCCCGGTGCCGCGCGTCTCGCTTGCGTGGCCAGCCTCGTCGAGATCTCGGTCCCGACCCGGAACTGCACGTCCGAAGCCCGCCCGCCGGCGCCGATCACCCGACGCTGGACGAACTGGGTGACGGCGCGATTGCCGACCGAGGCCTGCAGGTCGAGCAGCGGATGGCTCGACCTGCGGACCGAGCCCGGGCGGCGCACCGGACGGGCTGGCCGCGTACGCTCCCGCACCTGGATTCCCATCCGACCATCCTCGCCCGCGTGGTCGACCGGTCCCAGCGACAACGACCGGACAACGGCTCTGCGGGTCGTGGCCTCCCCCGCGACCATGGGCCCCGGCGGTTCAGCTGCGGGTGAAGGTGGTCGTCAGGGCGTTGTCGGCCTCGTTGTCCTCGCTGACCACGTGGGTGTCGTCGACCGTGACGACGATGTCGGAGGCACCCTTGGGCGGGCTCCACGTCGCGTCGGCGGTCAGGCGCGCGGTCGCGCCGGGCGACAGCGGAGTCGTGGTCACCGCGTACCGGGGCTTCGACCCCTTGGCCTTGAAGGCGACTCGGACCGCCGCGCCGGCCATGGTCGAGCGGGTGCCGGTGTTCTTGATGACCGCGCTGAAGCGGACCGGGGCGCCGGCCCTGGCCGACGTCGGAGACCACGACACCCCGATGACCTGCAGATCCGGTCGGCTGAGCGCGGCGCCGATGACCAACGGGGCGAAGGAGGTGTTGTTCGCCTCGTTGCTCTCGGCGATCGTCGACCGGTCGTCGACGGTGGCGCCGATGGCGTGCGAGCCGGCTTTCGCCGACCACGTGCTACGACCGGTGGGGCCGCCGCTGGCGATCAGCTTCACCGCCCCACCCGGCCTGATCGCCGCCTTCCGGGTGCGCGACCAGGTCGAGGCCACGCCGTCGACCGTGAAGCGCACGCTGTGCACCCGCCCGGCTCTGGTCGCCTTCCGGCCGATGTTCTTGACCGTGGCGATGAACCGGGTCGGCGTCCCGGCCGCCGGGTGGGCCGGACGTGCGGTGACCGACGTGACGACCAGATCCGGTCGATGCGCCGCCTTCCTCACCGTGATCCGGGTCGACCGGGCGTTGTTGGATTCGGTGAGCTCGTCGATCTGATCGCCGCGGTCCACGTACGCGCGGAGGGTGTGCTTGCCGGTCGTTGCGGGCCAGGTGCGTGCCCCGGCCGTGCCGCGATCCCCGGTGAGCGTGACCGAGGCCCCCGGGGCCAACGCACCCACGAACGAGCTGGACTGCAGCCGACGGGTGCCGTCGATCTCGAAGCTGACGACGAGCGGGACCCCGCCCGCCGTGGGTGCCGAGCCGGTGTTCTTGACCGTGGCCCGGAACGCGACCGGGCGACCGGTCTTCGGCTTCGCCGGACTGGCGGTGACCGCGGTGACGGTGAGGTCGGGTCGGCCGAGCGCCGGTCCCATGATCTTCACCGACGCTCCGGCCCGGGTGAGCAGATAGGTATGACCGGCCTCGACCGGCAGACCCTGGCTCGAGTCGCAGCCGGCCAGCCAGGGCTCGTCGGCGTTCTCGACCCACTTCGGGCCGTCGGAGGTCAGCTCGGCCAGTCGCGCGCCCGGGTAGAAGGTGTCGCTCCCGAGGTCCAACGGGCCGCTCACGGTCGGGGTGAAGGTCCACCAGGTCGACGGCGTCGTCTGCTCGTAGTAGATCTCGCAGCCCGGATCGCCGTCGCCGTTGGTGGCCAGGGTCTGGTCCTGGCGATAGAGCGTGTCGAGCCGGGTGATCGGCGTGGCGTCCGGCCAATCGTCCCCGGTGGGCGCCGGCGGGGTGGTCAGCACCTGCACCGAGCGATCCGGTACGCCATAGATGCAGTCGTCGGGGTCGCAGAAGTCGTCGAGCGCGAAGTGCACGACATAGACCTTCGCCCCGGCCGCGACCGTGGTCGCTCCGGCGGTGGCCTGACGACGGGCGTCGCGTCGATTACAGTCGATCACCGCGAGGTCGGCGTCGAGGATGGCGATCCCATCGCGGACGTACGCGTCCATCCGGTCCGGCGCGTACCTGAGTGATCCGAGCGCGACGACCGACTGGGCGTTGGCCGGGGTGAACGCGTACCAGCGCGCCGAGAAGATCGGCTGACCGCTGTTGCACTCCGCGGCCACTGCGCTGTTCGCCGCTCCGGTGGACTGCGGATACGGGACCTCGTCGCCGGAGCCGTGGTCGGTGAACGGGACCGAGCTGAAGGGAAGGGCCGTCGTCGGCCCGTCCGGGCCGGTCGCCGAAGCGGTCGGCGAGCCGACCACCAGCCCGGTCATCACCATCGACAACCCAATTGCCCCGATCGCGACACGGCGCGACGCACTGAAGACGTTCGACATAGTTCCCTCCCGCAAGGCCTGCCGACCGCTCCGAACCCTAGCTTCGCGGCGACGGGGCTCGCGAGGATCGCCACGTGAGCAAATGCATAACGGTTTGACTCTTCACCCTCGCAGATCGGCCCGGCCTCCCTCGCGGGCGGGGCTCGCGGATCGCTTTCCGCAGAATGAAAGTGAACTCCACTTCCTGTCGCTTCGCGCCGGAGGTATCGGGCGGTCGGTGAGAGAAGTGGAGTTGACTCCGCTTCCTGCAGACCGGGGCCGGGACGGGGGGGGGGATTGGGCGGGGACGGGTACGCGGCGGGGGGCGGGGACAGGGAACGGGAGGCTGCGGGTCCGGCCCAGGCACGAAGGATCGTGAGTCTCCGGACCAGGGCCGTGAAACGACAACGTGGTCGACCTGACCGGGTTGTCCCGGTCGGATCGACCACGTTATCGAGGGCGATTACTTGCTGGCGTTGGCTGCGCGTCGCTTGTTGAAGATGTCGAAGGCGACGGCGAGCAGCAGGACGAAGCCCTTGATGAAGGACTGCACTTCGCTGCCGAGGCCGAGCAGGGACATGCCGTTGTTCAGCACACCCATGATCAGACCGCCGATGATGGCGCCGGTCACGGTGCCGATGCCACCCGTGACCGCTGCGCCACCGATGAAGACGGCGGCGATAGCGTCGAGCTCGAAGCCCGTGCCGGCACCCGGCAGGGCCGAGTTGGACCGGGCGGTGAAGGCGATGCCGGCGATGGCGGCGAGGATCCCCATGTTGACGAACAGCATGAAGTCGACCCGCTTGGTGTCGACGCCCGACAGCTGCGCCGCGTGCAGGTTGCCGCCCCGTGCGTAGATGTGGCGGCCGAAGACGAACTGGTTCATGACTGTGGTGTAGATCAGGACCAGTACGGCCAGGATGACCAACACGATCGGGGTGCCCCGGTAGCTGGCCAGGACGAAGGTGATGGCGAGGATGAACAGCGCGGTGAAGCCGGCCTTGGCGGCGAACCAGCTGATCGGCTCGTCCTCGAGTCCGAGCTTCACCCGCTTGGCCCGCTCGCGGACCTGCTGGGCGACCAGACCGACGGTGGCGGCGATACCCAGGATCAGGGTGAGCACCTCGAAGGTCGACTGGCCTCCGGTGAGGTCGGGGAGGAAGCCCGAGCCGATCGCGACATAGGCGTCGGGGAACGGCGTGATCGGCACGTTGTTGAGCACCATCTGCGTGAGTCCGCGGAAGGTGAGCATGCCCGCGAGCGTCACGATGAAGGCCGGTATGCCGACGTAGGCGACCCAGAATCCCTGCCAGGCGCCGATCAGCGCTCCGACGATGATGCCGAGGATGACCCCGAGCCACCAGGGGAGCCCCCAGTTGACGATGAAGATGCCGGTCATGGCGCCGACGAAGGCGACCACCGAGCCGACCGAGAGGTCGATGTGACCGGCGATGATGATCATCACCATGCCGATGGCCAGGATCAGCACGTAGGCGTTCTGGTTGATGATCGAGGTCACGTTGCGCGGGGTCAGCAGCGTGCCCCCGGTCAGGACCTGGAACAAGATCACGATCGCGATCAGGGCGATGAAAATGCCGATCTGCCGCAACCGCGCGCCGAGGAACTGCAGCACGTTGCCGCTGGCCTCGGTCCGGGGTGGCGGGATGACCGGATCGGGCTCGGTCGTCGTTGACTCAGTCGCGGAAGACATCGCGGCTACTCCTTTTCCATGGTCATGTACTGCATGAGCTTTTCGGGATGGGCATCGGTGGTCTCGACTTCGCCGGTGATCCGGCCGGCCGAGAGCGCGTAGATGCGGTCACAGATGCCGAGCAGCTCGGGCAGTTCGGAGGAGATCACGATGATCGCCTTTCCCTGCGCGGCCATCTCGTTGATGATCGTGTAGATCTCGTACTTCGCGCCGACATCGATCCCGCGGGTCGGCTCGTCGAGGATGAGCACATCGGGGTCGGCGAACATCCACTTGCTGAGCACGACCTTCTGCTGGTTGCCGCCCGACAGCTTCCCGGTGACCGCGGCGACGTTCGGCGCCTTGATCCGCATGCTCTTGCGGAAGCTGTTGGCCACGACCTGTTCTTCGTTGGCGTCCACCCGTCCCCAGCGGGCCAGCTTGTCGAGCGCCGAACCGGAGATGTTCCGCTTGATGTCGTCGAGCAGGTTCAACCCGTAGCGCTTGCGGTCCTCGGTCGCGTACGCGATCCCGTGACCGATCGCCTGCTTGACCGTGCGGGCCTGGATCGGGGCCCCGTTCTTGTAGAGGTTGCCGCTGATCTCGTGCCCGTACGAGCGTCCGAAGACGCTCATCGCGAGCTCGGTCCGACCGGCCCCCATCAGTCCGGCGATGCCGACGACCTCGCCGGCCCGGACGTAGAGGTTGGCGCTGTCGACGACGAGGCGGCTGTGCTCGAGCGGGTGGTGGACGGTCCAGTCCTCGATCCGCAGCACCTCCTCGCCGATCTCGACCGAACGGTGCGGGTAGCGGCTTTCCAGGTCGCGACCGACCATGCCGCGGATGATGCGTTCCTCCGAGATCTGCCCGGCCTCGAGGTCGAGGGTCTCGATGGTCTGACCGTCGCGGATGATCGTCACCCGGTCGGCGATGGCTTTGATCTCGTTCAGCTTGTGGCTGATGATGATCGAGGTGATCCCGTGCTCACGCAGACCGGAGATCAGTCCGAGCAGGTGTGCGGAGTCCTCGTCGTTGAGCGCCGCGGTCGGCTCGTCCAGGATCAGCAGCTTGACGTCCTTGGACAGGGCCTTGGCGATCTCGACCAGCTGCTGCTTGCCCACCCCGATGTCGGTGATCTTGGTGACCGGGTTCTCGGCCAGCCCGACCCGGTTCAACAGCTCGGCCGCGCGCAGGTTGGTGGCGTTCCAGTCGATCCGACCGGCACGCTGCTGCTCGTTGCCCAGGAAGATGTTCTCCGCGATCGACAGGAACGGGCTCAGCGCCAGCTCCTGGTGGATGATCACGATGCCCGACTTCTCCGAGTCGCGGATCCCTGAGAAGGACGCCGGGGCGCCCTCGAAAATGATGTCGCCCTCGTACGTGCCGTGCGGGTAGACCCCCGACAGCACCTTCATCAGGGTCGACTTGCCCGCCCCGTTCTCGCCGCAGATCGCGTGCACTTCGCCGCGCTCCACCGTGAGGTTCACATTCTGCAACGCCTTGACCCCGGGAAAGGTCTTGGTGATGTCCCGCATCTGCAGGATCGGATCGCCCATGATCATCCTTCGTGTTCGACAGATCGGGCGGGGCCGCGGTCTCGACGGCGCGGCCCCGCCCGAGTCAGTGGGGGTGAGGAGGAGTGACTACTCGCCCTTGTCGATCTCGGCCTGGGTGTAGTAGCCCGAGTCGATGATCTCCTTCTGGAGGTTGTCCTTGGTGATGATGATCGACTCGTGCAGGTAGGCCGGGACGACCTTGACCTTGTTGTTGTAGGTCGTGGTGTCGTTGGTCTCCGGCGTCTTGCCGTTCAGCACGGCGTCGACCATGGTCGACGCGGTGTCGGCCAGCTTGCTGGTGTCCTTGAAGATCGTGGAGTACTGGACACCCTGCTGGATCAGCTTGTCGGAAGGCTTCTCCGCGTCCTGCCCGGTGACGATCGGATTCGGGATGCCCGCCGATTTGGTGGCGTTCAGGATGCCGCGCGACAGACCGTCGTACGGAGACAGGACGCCGTCGAGCTTGGTGTCACCCTTGGCGTAGAAGCCGTTGAGGATGGTCTCCATCCGGTCCTGCGCGGTCTTCAGCTGCCACTGCTGGATGGCGACCTGCTGGAAGGAGGTCTGACCGGAGACCACCTTGAGGGTGCCCTTGTCGATGTAGGGCTGCAGGACCGACATCGCACCGTTGAAGAAGAACGTGGCGTTGTTGTCGTCCGGGCTACCGGCGAAGAGCTCGACGTTGAACGGGCCCTCCTTGCCGGTGTCCTTGCCGTCGGCGTCGAGGACACCGAGACCGGTGAGCAACGACGTCGCCTGCTGGATCCCGACCTTCTCGTTGTCGAAGGTCACGTAGTAGTCGACGTTCGGCGAGCCGTTGATCAGCCGGTCGTACGCGATGACCTTCACGCCGTCCTTGCCCGCGTCGGCGAGCTGCGTGGTCAATGCGGTGCCGTCGATCGACGCCACGATCAGCGCCTTCGCGCCGTTGTTGAGCATCGACTCGATCTGCTGCTGCTGATCGGGGACCTTGTCGTTGGCGTACTGCAGATCGACCTTGTAGCCGAGGGCTTCGAGCTTGGCCTTGACGTTGTTACCGTCGTCGATCCAGCGCTCCGAGGTCTTGGTGGGCATGGCCACGCCGACCAGCGCGCCCTTGTTCGCCCCTTCAGCCGGCGCCTCGTTGCCGGCGGTGCCGGCGCGGCCCCCGCCACCACACGCGGAAGCGGCCAGGGCGACCGCCGCGGTGAGCGCGACGGAAGCGAACAGTTTCCTGCGGTTCATCTACATCCTCCTTGATGGATCCGCAGCGTCATTCGCTGCGAATTTTGCGTACCTGTCAGAAGCCGGACGCCAGGCGATAGTAGGCCTGGTTCCAGCGGATTTCCTGGGCAAACTGCCGTGGCAGCGTATTACGGTCGATGATGAGCAGTTCCACCCCGATGAGCTCGGCGAAGTCGGCGATCTCCTCGGTCCCCACACCCTGGCTGAGCACCGTGTGATGCGGGCCGCCGGCGGTGATCCAACACTCGGCCGAGGTGGCCAGGCTGGGCTGCGGCTCCCACACCGCGCGGGCGACCGGGAGCTTCGGCAGCGGCTCGTCCGGGGCGGTGACGTCGACCTCGTTGAGTACCAGCCGGAAGCGGTCGCCGAGGTCGCAGATGCCCACCACGACCGCGTTGCCCGGACTGGCGTCGAAGACCAACCGGACCGGATCCTCGCGGTTACCGATGCCGAGCGGGTGGATCTCGACCCGCGGCCGTTCGGCCGCGATGGTCGGGCAGACCTCGAGCATGTGCGAGCCCAGGATCTTGGGTTGGCCGGGACCGAAGTGGTAGGTGTAGTCCTCCATGAAGCTGGTGCCGCGGCCCGTGCCGGCGCCCATCGCCTTGATGGTGTGCAGCATGACCGAGGTCTTCCAGTCGCCCTCGCCGCCGAAGCCGTAACCGTCGGCCATCAGCCGCTGGACCGCCAGACCCGGGAGCTGGCGGAGTCCGGCAAGATCCTCGAAGTTGGTGGTGAACGCGCCGAACCCGCCATCGGTCAGGAAGGACCGCAGTCCGAGCTCCTGCCGGGCGCCGTAGCGCAGCGACTCGTGCCGCTCCCCGTCCGGCCGCAGCTCGGGGGCCACGTCGTAGAGCTCGAGATAGGTGTCGATCAGGGTGTCCACATCGGCGTCGGTGGTCGAATCGACCGCCTCCACCAGCTCGGTCACCCCGTAGGTGTTCACTGACACGCCGAAGCGCAGCTGCGCCTCGACCTTGTCGCCCTCGGTGACCGCGACGTCGCGCATGTTGTCGCCGAACCGGGCCAGCTTGAGGCTGCGGACCGCCGAGACACCGAGCGCCGCGCGCTGCCAGGCCGTGATCCGCGCGATGACCAGCGGGTCGCTGACGTGTCCGGCCACGGTCTTGCGGGGGACGCCGAGCCGGGTCTGGATGTAACCGAACTCCCGGTCGCCGTGGGCGGCCTGGTTGAGGTTCATGAAGTCCATGTCGATCTCGGACCAGGGGAGCGAGACGTTGGCCTGGGTGTGCAGGTGGAGCAACGGCGTACGCAGCGCGTCCAGACCGGTGATCCACATCTTGGCCGGGGAGAAGGTGTGCATCCAGGCGATGAGACCGATGCAGTCAGGATCGGCGTTCGCGGCGAGCACGGCGCGGTGGATGTCACCCGAGTCGGTGAGGACCGGTTTCCACTCGACGTCGACGGGCAGATCGGCGTCGTTCAGCTGCGCGACGATCTGGCGGGACTGCTGCTCGACCTGGGCTACGGTCTCAGGGCCGTAGAGACCCTGGCTCCCGGTGAGGAACCAGACGGTCGGGGTGGATGACATGACGCTCCTTTGCGGCGGAATGAGGTCGGGGCCGGCTCAGCGCTGGCCGTAGGCGTTCTGGTAACGCTCGTAGAGCGCATCGATGTGTTTCTGCTCGATCGGCAGCGGGTCGCCGAGCTGGCGGGCGATGTGCACCGTACGGGCGACTTCCTCGCACAGCACCGCCGACTTCACCGCGGCCTTGGCCGAGCTGCCGATGGTGAACGGACCGTGGTTCTGCATCAGCACCGCGGTCGAGCGGTGACCGGTCAGGGTCTCCACGATCCCGCGTCCGATCGAGTCGTCACCGATGATGGCGAACGGTCCGATCGGGATCTCGCCGCCGAACTCGTCGGCCATCATGGTCAGCACGCACGGGATGGCCTCGCCCCGCGACGCCCACGCTGTGGCGTAGGTGGAGTGGGTGTGGACCACGCCGTTCACCTGCGGCATGTGGGCGTAGACGTACGCGTGGGCGGCCGTGTCGGAGGACGGGCTGCGCTCGCCCTCGACCAGCGTGCCCTCGAGGTCGCAGACGACCATCGCCTCAGGGGTCAGGTCGTCGTAACTCACCCCGGACGGCTTGATGACCAGCAGGTCGCGTCCCGGTACCCGGGCCGAGACGTTCCCGGCGGTCCAGACCACGAGCTCGTTGCGCGGCAGCTCGGCGTGCAGATCGGCGACCGTGCGCCGGAGGCCGGTAATCGTGTCGGCGACGTCGCTGCTGATGCTCACAGATGGCTCTCCATTGACCCTTGTACCCGAGGCCGGGAACGTGTTAACGATAACAGTTGGCTGAGTTTGTCATGAGATTTTGACCGTGTCAAAGCGCTCAGGGTGCTTGAGAGCGCGAATGTGTGCGTTAACAATTCCGAACACGAGCACGGCGCCGAGTGCGCCACGACGACGTGGAGGAACGATGAAGTTCAACAAGCTGGCGCCCGTGGCGGCCGGTGCCGCGCTGGCCATGATCGCATTGACCGCCTGTGGCGGCGGCGGAGGCTCCGTGGCGGCCCCGGACGGGACCAACTCCGGCATCGCCGACGCGTCGATCACCATGGGCTCCGCCCAGGTGGGTGCGGAGAGCGGCTGGCGTACGGCCAACACCAAGTCGGTCCAGGAGTCGGCCGCGACCGCGGGCGTTGACCTGAAGTTCTCCGATGCGCGGCAGAAGCAGGAGAACCAGATCAAGGCGATCCGCAGCTACGTGCAGCGAAAGGTCGACGTGATCGCCTTCTCGCCGGTCGTCGAGACCGGCTGGGACACCGTCCTGCTCGAGGCCAAGCGGGCCAACATCCCGGTGATCCTCACCGATCGTGCGGTGGACTCGAAGGACACCTCGCTCTACAAGACCTTCCTGGGTTCGGACTTCATCGCCGAGGGCAAGAAGGCCGGCGAATGGCTGGTCAAGGATTCCGAGGGCGCCTCTGAGGTCAACGTGGTGGAACTGCAGGGGACCACGGGCGCCGCACCGGCGATCGACCGCAAGGAGGGCTTCGCCGAGGCGATCAAGGCCGCTCCGCAGATCAAGGTCGTGGCCTCACAGACCGGTGACTTCACCCGCAGCGGTGGCAAGCAGGTCATGGAGGCCTTCCTCAAGTCCAACCCGAAGATCGACGTCGTGTACGCGCACAACGACGATATGGGTCTGGGCGCGATCAAGGCCATCGAGGCCGCCGGCAAGAAGCCGGGTGTCGACATCAAGATCATCACCGTCGACGCGGTGAAGGACGGCATGACCGCCCTGGCCAACGGCAAGATCAACTACATCGTCGAGTGCAACCCGCTCCTCGGCCCGCAGCTGATGGACCTGGCGAAGAAGGTCGTGGCCGGCGAGACCGTCCCGACCCGCGTCGAGACCGAAGAGTCCGCCTTCGACCAGGCCCAGGCCAAGGAAGCCCTGCCCACCCGGCAGTACTGAGGCCTCTGCTGAACGGACCCACGGTGGCGGCCCGGGCCGGGAGTGCTCGGGCCGCCGCTCTCCCCGGAAAGCCGCAGGAAGAGGAGTTGACTCCGCTTCCTCTCGCCGACGCCGGATACACCACCAGCCAAACCCCCTCCCCCCGGCTAACTGGGGGCAGATAGCCGGATACCGATCCGCTTTCGCGTTATCTGCCCCCAGTTAGTCGTCGGCAGCGGGCGGAGGGGCTCGAGTAGTCAGCAGGAGCTGAAGCGATGACCGAACCGATCGTGAGCATGACCGGGATCGACATGCACTTCCCGGGGGTGAAGGCTTTGTCCGCGGTCGATTTTCGGCTGTTCCCGGGCAGGTCCACGCCTTGATGGGGGAGAACGGCGCCGGCAAGTCGACGCTGATCAAGGTCCTGACCGGGGTGTACAAGGCCACCTCGGGAACCACCACGCTCGAGGGCCGGGTGGTCCGGTTCTCCGGGCCGGGCGCCGCGCAGGACGCCGGCGTCAGCACGGTCTACCAGGAGGTCAACCTCTGTCCCCACCTCACCGTGGCGGAGAACATCTTGCTCGGCCGGGAACCGCGTACGCGGCTCGCGCCATCGACGGTCGGCAGCTGAAGGCCGACGCCCGCCAGCACCTGGCCCGGATCGGGCTGTACGTCGACCCCGCCTCGACCCTCGGCGACCACCCGATCGCCATCCAGCAGCTGGTCGCCATCGCGCGCGCCGTCGCTATCGACGCCCGGGTGCTGATCCTCGACGAGCCGACCTCGAGCCTGGACGCGGATGACGTCTCGAAGCTGGCCGAGCAGGCGGCCGAGGAGGCCGGCGGCCAGACCGTGCTCGAAGCCCGTGGCCTCGGGCGGCGCGGCTCGATCGCCCCGTTCGACCTGACCATCCGACCCGGCGAGGTGATCGGTATCGCCGGGCTTCTCGGTTTGGGTCGCACCGAGTTGGCCCGGCTGCTCTTCGGCGCGGATCGCGCCGACACCGGGACGCTCACCCTGCAGGGACGACCGGTGACGCTGCGCTCACCGCGTACGGCGGTCGCTCACAAGCTCGCGTTCTGCTCCGAGGACCGCAAGGGCGACGGCATCCTGGCCGACCTGAGCATCCGCGACAACCTGATTCTCGCCCGGCAGGCGGCCCGCGGCTGGGCCCGCCCACTCTCCCGCCGGACCAAGGACGAGCTGGTCACCCGCTACCTGCAGATGCTCGACATCCGCCCGGCCAACCCCGACGCCCTGGTGGGCCATCTGTCCGGCGGCAATCAGCAGAAGGTCCTGCTGGCCAGCTGGTTGATCACCGAACCGGCGCTGCTGATCCTCGACGAACCGACCCGCGGCATCGACGTGGGCGCCAAGGCCCAGATCCAGAAGCTGGTCGCCGAGCTGGCCCAGGACGGGATGGCGGTCCTCTACATCTCCGCCGAGCTCGAGGAGGTGACCCGGCTGAGCAACCGCGTCGTTGTGCTCAAGGACCGGGTCAAGGTCGCCGAACTGCAGAGTCCGAACGTCGACGACATCATGCAACTGATCGCCCAGCACGCCAATCCGAGAAGCGAACAGGAGGCCTCGTGAACGCCCTCGGCCAGATCCGCTCGAGTCGACTCATCTGGCCGGCGGTCGCGCTGGCCGTGCTGTTGGTCGGCAACGCCATCGCCACCCCGTCGTTCTTGTCGATCCGGGTGCAGGACGGCCATCTCTACGGCAGCCTGATCGACATCTGCAAGAACGGCGCCCCGATCGTGTTGATCGCGCTGGGCATGACGCTGGGCATGACGCTGGTCATCGCCACGCGCGGCATCGATCTCTCGGTCGGTGCCGTCGTGGCCATCGCGGCCGCGATCACCACCACCTGGATCGTCAACTCGCCCGATCCGAGCAGTCCGACCGCGGCACTGACCGGGATGGCCAAAGCCGTCGTGGTCTGCCTGGTCCTCGGGGTGTGGAACGGCTTCCTGGTGGCCGTCCTCGGAATCCAGCCGATCATCGCCACCCTGGTGCTGATGACCGCCGGACGCGGAGTGGCCATGCTGATCACCGACGGTCAGATCATCACCGTCAACATCGAGACCTTCTCCGCGGTCGGCAGCGGATTCCTGCTGCTCCCGATCGCCATCTCGATCAGCGTCGGCGTGCTCATCGTCGTCGCGCTGCTGAGTCGGCGTACGGCGCTCGGACTGCTGATCGAATCGGTCGGCATCAACCCAGAAGCCAGCCGGCTGGTCGGGATCCGCTCCCGGACGATCATCTGGACCACGTACGTGTTCGCGGCTTTCTGCGCCGCGCTGGCCGGGCTGATGATCAGCGCCAACGTCAACGCCGCCGACGCCAACAACGCCGGCCTGTTCATCGAGATGGACGCCATTCTCGCCGTCGTCATCGGCGGCACCTCGCTGGCCGGCGGTCGCTACTCGCTGGTCGGTACCCTGCTCGGCGCACTGACCATCCAGACCCTGACCACCACCGTCTACACGGTCGGCATCGCCCCGGAGATCACGTTGGTCTTCAAGGCGGTCGTGGTGCTGGCCATCTGCGTGCTGCCCGAGAGGCTTCGCTCATGACCACGCTGACGTCCCCGCCGGAGCATCTGGTGACCGACCGTCGCCGCCGTCTCGCCATCCCCACCCGCGCGCTGCCGGTGGTGGCCAGCCTGGTGCTGTTCATCCTGCTGTTCGCCCTCGGATCGTTCCGCTACGAGAACTTCGGGTCGGCCCAGGTCTTCGCCAACCTGTTCGTCGACAACGCCTTTCTGATCGCGCTGGCCGCGGGTATGACGTTCGTCATCCTGACCGGCGGCATCGATCTCTCGGTCGGCGCCGTCGGCGCCCTCTCGTCGATGGTGGCCGCGTCGAGCCTGCAGGCCGGTCTGCCGGCCGGCGTCGTCGTGGTGCTGGTCCTGGTCATCGGCGGCGGACTCGGACTGATCAACGGCGTGGTCATCCACCACTTCCAGATCCAGCCCTTCATCGCCACGTTGGCCACCATGTTCCTGGCCCGCGGGCTGTGCTTCGTCATCAGCGTCGAGTCGGTGTCGATCGACAACGACGTCTTCCGGACCATCGCGACGAGCAGCATCACGCTGCCGGGCGGGGTGTACCTCACCTACAGCGTGGTGATCGCGTTGCTCGTGGTGGCCCTGGCCGCGTACGTGCTGCACCGGACCCGCTTCGGCCGCACGGTGTACGCGGTGGGCGGTAGTGAGAACTCGGCCATGTTGATGGGGTTGTCGGTGGCCCGGGTGAAGGTCGGCGTCTACGTGATCAGCGGCCTGTGCTCAGCGATCGGCGGACTGCTCTTCTCGTTCTACATGCTGTCGGGCTACGGGTTGCACGCCGTCGGCATGGAACTCGACGCGATCGCGGCGGTGGTCATCGGCGGCACGTTGCTGGCCGGCGGGGTCGGTTATGTCGCCGGTTCAGTGGTCGGGGTGCTCGTGCTGGGGGTCATCCAGACGCTCATCTCGTTCCAGGGGACGCTGAGCTCGTGGTGGACCAAGATCGCCATCGGCGTCCTGTTGTTGATCTTCATCGTGATGCAGCGGGCCATCGCCAGCCGCAGTGGGTCCGTACGGAAAGATTGACCCATGTCGATCGAGATACGGGCGGCTTCGACGAGACCGCCGGTGATGGCGGACGTCGCGCGCCTGGCCGGTGTCTCACACCAGACCGTGTCGCGGGTGATCAACGGGGCGGGCAGCATCCGCCCCGCGACCCGCGAACGGGTGCAGAAGGCGATCGAGCAGCTCGGGTATCGGCCTAATTCGGCGGCCCGGGCGCTGGTCAAGGGCCGCAGCGGGGTGATCGGGGTGATCAGCACCGGTCTCGCGCACTTCGGGCCGACCAGCATCCAACGCACCATCGAGGACGCCGCCCAGACGGCCGGGCTGTTCGCCAGCTCGGTCAGCCTGCCGCGGCTGACCCGCGACATGCTCGATCAGGCCGTCGAGCACCTGCAGCGGCAACTGGTCGAAGGGATCATCGTCGTCGCCGGGCAGGACGAGGCGTTGCAACTCGCCCGGAGCCGCCGGGTCGGGGTTCCGGTCGTCGTCGTCGAGGGTGATCTGACGCGGGCCCAGTGGACCGTCGGCGTCGACCAGGTCGCGGGGGCCCGGATGGCCACCCGGCACCTGCTCGATCTCGGTCACCGCGAGATCGCCCACGTCGCCGGACCGGCCGACTGGAGCGAGGCCCGGGCCCGCCGCGACGGCTGGCGGGCCGAGCTGATCGATGCCGGCGTTCGCCCGCTCGAACCGATCCACGGCGACTGGAGTGCCGCCTCCGGCTACCGCGCCGGGCAGCGGTTGGCGGCGGAGGGCACGGTCACCGCGATCTTCACCGCGAGCGATCAGCTGGCCATCGGCGTGCTCCGCGCGTTGCACGAGGCCGGTCTGCGGGTGCCGGAGGACATCAGCGTGGTCGGTTTCGACGACCTGCCCGAAACGCCCTATCTGATCCCGCCGCTGACCACGGTCCGGCAGGACTTCCCCGAGGTCGGGCGACAGGCCATCGCGCTGATGATCGCCGCGATCTCGGGCGAGGACGCCCCACGCCCGGGGCTGATTCCACCCGAGCTGATCATCCGCTCGAGCGCCGCCCGGGTTCGACCGCGCTGACCCGGGCCCGGACCCAGACCAGCGCCTCGGTCACGTCTGCGACCTGCGGCACCGCCGCCGGGTCTGGTCGCTCGATGACGACGACCGGCAGGCCCAGTTCCCTGGCCGCCTGCAGCTTGGCCTCGGTGTGCTGCCCGCCCGAGTCCTTGGTGATCAGGGTGTCGACCCGGTGATCGAGCATCAGTTGCCGTTCGGCGGCCAACCGGTACGGGCCGCGGGATCGGATCACGGTCCAGGCGGGCGGGACCGCGAATGCCGGCGGATCCACCACCCGGACCACGACCGCGCGATCCGACCAGGGCAGGAACCGGTCCAACGACTGGCGACCGGTGGTCAGGAAGGGCCGTTCTGCGGTGTCGGCGGCCCGACGGGCGGCATCGGTGTCGGCGACCCAGAGCCAACGATCGGCGTCGCGATGGTGGCGCCAGCCGGGTCGGGTGAGCCGGAGCAGCGGCACCCCGCTCAGCTCGGCGGCCACGGCGGCATGGGCCGAGATGGCCGCGGCGAACGGGTGGGTGGCGTCGACCACCGCGGTGATCCGCTGGTCGCGCAGATAGCGGACGAGCCCATCGATGCCGCCGAACCCACCGATCCGGACCGCGCCCGCCGGTAACGCCGGATCCGCCACCCGGCCGGCCAACGAACTGGTGACCTCGATGCGGGCTTCGACCAAGGCCACCGCCAGCGCGCGGGCCTCAGCCGTCCCGCCCAGGAGGAGAATCATCGCCGGCGGCGAGCGAGGCGGGCCAGGACACAAACGCCGAGCGCGGTGACCGAGACGGCGGTGCTCAGCCGGGCGGCGCGGGCGATATCGGGGACGGCGGCGGGCGGGCCGTCACCGAGTCGACCACGGTCCTCGACCACACCCCCGTAGACGTTCCGACCCCCGAGGGTCACGCCGAGGGCGGCGGCGAAGGCCGATTCGACGACGCCCGCGTTGGGGCTGGGATGTCGACCGGCGTCACGGCGGACGATCCGGAGCACGGCGAGCGGTGAGCCACCGACCACCGGGGCGACGACAGCGGCGCACGTCCCGGCCAGTCGGGCCGGTATCCAGTTGGCCACGTCGTCGAGTCGTGCGGCGGCCCAACCGAAGCGTAGGTAGCGCTCGGACCGGTGGCCGATCATCGCGTCGAGGGTGTTGACCGCGCGATAGCCGAGCAGGCCGGGAATGCCGGTGACCGCACCGAAGAACAGCGGCGCGACCACCGCATCCGCGGTGTTCTCGGCCAGCGACTCCACCGTGGCCCGGGCGATCTCGTCGGCGCTCAGCTCCTCGGTCCGCCGCCCCACCAGGTTGCGGACCTGCCGCCGGGCGGCCGCCAGGTCACCGTCGTCGAGCTGGCCGGCGATGAGGTGGGCCTCGCGGGTCAGCGAGCGTCCGCCGAGCACGGCCCAGGTAGCGGCGGCGGTGAGCACGGTCCGGGCGTACGGCAGCCGCTCGGCCACCACGCCCAGACCGACCGCGGCCCCGACCAGGAGCCCCACGTGGAGAGCGCCGGCGATCCGGTGGTCCGCGTACGAGACGCGCTCGAGCCGGGCCGCCCCTCGGCCGAACCCGGCCACCGGGTGGCCCCGCCGGGGGTCACCGAACCATTGATCGGCGACGAAACCGAGGAGCAGACCGGCGCTGGTGGCGACTGGTCGCTCACCTGCCACTAGGGTCATCAGCGATGACCCGACGAGTGCTGATCACGGGCGGCGTGCGTTCGGGCAAGTCCCGCCACGCCGAATCGCTGCTGTCGGGTCAGGAGCGGGTCGATTACGTCGCCCCGGGTCCGACCGGCATCGGCGACTCCGAGTGGGCGGCGCGGATCGCGGTGCACCAGGCCCGACGACCGGCCCACTGGACGACCATCGAGACCGCTGATCTGGCTGCCGCCCTGAGCGGACCCGATCCGGTGCTGATCGACTGCCTCGGCACGTGGGTGACCGCGGTGATCGACGGCCTCGGGGCCTGGGAGCAGCCGCTGCGCGACTGGCAGGACGACTTCGACGCCCGGTTGGACGCGGTGGTCGAGGCTTGGCGGTGCCGCGAGTCGCTGACCGTCGCGGTCACCAACGAGGTGGGCTGGGGCCTGGTCTCGGAACACCGCAGCGGACGGATCTTCACCGATCTCCTGGGGCGTACCAACCAGGCCATCGCCGCAGCCAGCGACGACGTGATCCTGGTCGTGGCCGGTCGCGCGCTCACGCTGTGACCTGATCACGACGCGGCGACGACCAGCAGCAGGACCGTCAGAGCCACCTCGATCGATGCCCCCATCACATCGCCGCTGACCCCGCCGAGCCGGCGTACGCAGTGTCGGACCAGTGCGAGGACGATCAGGGCGGCCACCACCACGGCGGCCGGCCCGATCCAGGTGCGCTGGACGAGCACCAGCACTCCTGCGGCGCCCGAGCCGGTGGCGACCGCCGCCACCGGCGGTATCGTGCCGGCCACCTTCGCGCCGAGCCCGTCCGGGCCGGGCGGCCGGGACCCCGCGTACGCAGACCACGGCCAGGGCCGCGCGCGATACGACGATGACGGCCGCCACGGCGAGCGGCGGGACCAGACCGAACAGGTGGCTCTGCAGGCTGAGGACCAGGATCAGGGCGACCACCCCCATCGGCCCGACATCGCCGGTGCGCATGATGGTCAGCGCGCGCTCGCGGTCCCAGCCCGAGCCCAGGCCGTCGACCGTGTCGGCCAGCCCGTCGAGATGCAGGGCCCGGGTGCCGAGGGCGAGCGCGCCGACGATGAGCAGCCCGTAGACCGAGCCCGGCCAGCCCACGGCCGCCCCGGCCCAGCTGATCGCCCCGCCGAGCACGGCCAGCGGCAACACCGCCAACGGGGCGAGCAGCATGGCCCGGCCGGCGGTGCGGCGGTCGATGTCGCCGATCGCGCCGACCGGGAGGACGGTGAGAGTCCCGACGGCGAGCCGCAGGGACGGGAAGCGTCCGGCCATCAGCCGAGCAGGTCGCAGAGCAAGGCGATCTCGCCGATCAGCGCGACCGCCGAGCGGAGGACCGGGAGCGCCAGCAGCGCGCCGGTGCCCTCGCCCAGCCGCAGCCCCAGGTCGAGGATCGGCTCCAACCCCAGCTTGTCCAGGGCCACCTGCTGGGCCGGCTCGGTGGAGCGGTGTCCAGCGGCGCACCAGGCGATCACCCCGGGGGCCAGGTCCTCGGCGACGCAGGCTTCGGCCACCGAGACGATGCCGTCGAGCAGCACGGGCACGCCGCGCTCGGCCGCCCGGACCAGGAACCCGACGCCGGCCGCCAGATCAGCCGAGCCCAGCGCAGCCAGCCGCGACTCCGGATCGAGGACCCGGTCTCCCGCCCGATCCAGCGCGCGGGCGATGACCTCGGTCTTGTGCGCGAGTCGGGCGTCGTCGATCCCGGTGCCGCGGCCGACGACCTGCTCGGCGCCGAGCCCCAGGCTCGCGGCGATCAGTGCGGCGGCCGGCGTGGTGTTGCCGATGCCCATGTCGCCGATGATCAACAGATCGGCGCCGGCGGCGATCTCCTCGTCGGCGATCAACGTCCCGATCCGCAGCGCCTCACGGGTGGCCTGGAGACTGAGCGCATCGGTCCGGTCGATCGACTCCGACGGTCCGATCCGGTGGGTGGACACGCCGAGGTCGCTGAGATCGGCGTCGACCCCCAGGTCGAGGACCCGCAGTGCGACCCCGTGCTGACGGGCCAGCGCGTTGGCTCCGGCGACCCCGGCGGCGAAGGCCCGGACCATGGCCGGCGTCACCTCGCGCGGGTAGGCCGAGACCTGATTGAGCGAGACCCCGTGGTCACCGGCCAGGATCACCGCGCGGACGCGGTCGAGCGGAGGGGGTGGGCAGACGCCCCGGACGGCCGAGATCCAGACGGCCAGCTCGCCGATCCGCCCCAGCGCGCCCGCCGGGGTGGCCAGCTCGGACAGTCGGTGTCGGGCCGAGGCGGCGGCCCCGGCCGACGGTGCGGCGATCAGGTCAGACCACCGAGTCGGCGTACGCGGGGCGCAGTGCCGCGTGGGAGCGGGCGGCGCGAGCGGTGAGCTCGGCCAGGAGGACGCCGAGGGAGGCCCACAGGGTCAGCTGGGTCGCGAAGCTGGCGGTGCGGAACTCGTAGAGCACGGTGGCCGGGTAGTCGGCCGGCACCTCGTTGTAGGTCGGCATCACCGCGATCGCGATGACCGCCACGACGAGGTAGCCGCCGAACGCGGTGAGGCCCGCGTACCAACCGCCCCAGGCTGGGGCCTGTCGGCGCCCGACGAACACTGCGGTCACCGCGGCGATCAGCGATACGGCCACCAGGATGAAATAGAGCGCGGTGCGGATGGCGATCGTGTCGCCCCGACCCACGGCCGGTGGGTTCGGCGGGTACGCGATGAACGGGACCACGTACAGCGCGCCGAAGCCGATCGCGGTGACGGCCAGCGTGCTGGCCCGAACCCCCCATGCGCCGAAGCGACCGAGAGCCAGCGCGCTGAGCACCCCGATCAGGCCGCCCAGCGTGGTGCCGGCGACGGCGGTTCCGGTGAGCAGACCGGCGGTCGACTGGAGCGAGCGCGGCACCGCGGTGCCGGCCTCGCCGTGGCTGTGCGGGGCTGCGGCCTCGGCCGGACCGGCATGGCTGTGGGTGCCGACGTCCTCGAGGGCGATGGCCGCCTCGACCGGGGGCTCGCCCACGGCGTACGCGACCCCGAAGGCGAGGAATCCGGCGATCAGACCGGCGAGCAGGCCACGGACCAGGAAGCTACGAACAGAAAGTCGGCTCGTCGTGGTCGCCACGTCAGTGGCAGGGGAAACCGAGCAGGTGGCGTCCGTCGTGGACCCACTCGTGAACGGCGTTGCTGGAGAGCAGCGAGAACGCGCCCTCCTCGGCGGAGACGAAGTACATCAGCACGATCGCCAGCAGCGCGGCGAAGGCAAGCCACGGCATGATCTGGCGGACGGAGAACGGCGGCAGCGCGATCGCTGCCGGTGCGGCGACCGCCAGAGCTACGGCTTCGCTGCGGGGCTGGTTGTTCATGGTTTCCTCCTGGGGTTCGGCGACCCGTCGGTCCTGGATGTCGACGGAGGAGGGGTCTGACTCGAGCCGGATGACTCATTACAGTGGCGCGACCGTGCCGGATTCTCACCGGACTTCCGATTCCTCCGCGAACGTCTTGTGCTGGGCACACTACCCCTCGGCGACCCGTTCGCGCTGGCCCCGGCCCAGCGTCCGGACGACGTAGGGTCCGGGGCATGACGGTTGGCTGGCGGCGCAAGGTGATCACCCATCCGTCGGCGGTCCTGCTGGTCGTCCAGCTGCTCGGGGTGCTGATCTATCCCTTCATGGAGCAGACCGCTCTCGGTCGCGGATTGTTCGAGGTTTTCGGCGCGCTCGTCCTCGCCCTGGCGATCTGGTCGGTGCGCGATTCCGCCGGTCCGACCTGGATAGCGGTGACCCTCGCCGTGGTGGCCTCGTCGCTCGGGATCGCCGACGCCATCGACCACTCGGTGTGGCTGCAGGGGCTCTCGGCGGTGGGTCACGCGCTCTTCTACTTCTGGGCAGCCGGCAGCCTGATGGTCTACATGCTCTCGGACTCCAAGGTGACCACCGACGAGCTCTACGCCGTCGGGGCGACCTTTACCCTGGTGGCGTGGGCGTTCGCGTACGTGTTCGTGGTGCTGCAGATCCTGCAGCCGGGGTGTTTCACGGCAGCGATCAACGCCGCCGAGCCCCGCAGTTGGATGGAACTGCTCTTCCTCAGCTTCACGAACCTGTCGAGCACCGGGCTGTCCGATGTCGCCCCGATCACCGCGCACGCCCGATCGGTGGTGATGATCGAGCAACTGGCCGGGCTCGGCTACGTCGCGTTGTTCGTGTCCCGTCTGGTCGGTCTGACCATCGGGCGCGGCATGGTGCACTCCGAGGACAAGTGATGGCGGCCCGGGTGCTGCTCATCGCCGGACCGGTGTCGCCGGACCTGGTTTTCGAGCCCGTTGCGGGGCAGCCCGCCGGGCCGGACTTCGGGCGCTGGACCGGTCGTGGACTTCTCGAGGTGGGCCGGTCAGAACCGGAGGGGCTGCAGGCGTGGCTCAGCGATCCGTACGCCGCGCCGCACGGCGGCGAGTCGTTGGCCGCCATGGTCATCCGGCTCGGCCGGTGGCTCGACACGACCGACTGGCCGGACGCGAAGACCGAGGTCGAGACCTCCTCGCTGGTGGCTCGCGGGTTGGTCGTGCACGCGCTCGGAGCGCGGCCGGAGGTCATCTTCCGCGTCGACGTCTCACCCGGCGGGCGGGTGCTGCTTTCGCGAAGCGGGAGCTTCTGGCGCCTGCAGGAACTGGCTCGTCGCTAGCGACCTCTCTAGGCGAAGTCTCGTGGCGTTTCGCGACGCTCAGGCCCGCACCGACACGCCACTATCGGTATCCGGCCGTCAGGCCTGGTGCGGGTCGAATCCGGCGACGGCGCCGATCACGGTGACGGCCGGTGGGGTGAAACGGGCGTCGGAGGTGCGGGCAGCGATGTCGGCGACCGTGCCGCCGACCACCCGCTGGCTTGGCAGCCCGGCGTCGGCGATGGTCAGCGCCGGGGTGGTCGGATCCAGGCCCTCGGCCACCAGCGTCGCGGTGATCGCGGGCAGGGTGGCCAGACCCATCAGGACGACGAGGGTGGTGTTGACCCGGGCCAGCGCGGCCCAGTCGAGCGTCGAGGCCGGGTCGCCGGGGGCAGCGTGACCGGAGACCACGGTGAAGCCCTGGGTGAGCTGTCGGTGGGTGAGCGGGATTCCGGCGAGGGCCGGGCCCGCGGTGGCCGAGGAGACACCAGGGATGACTGTGACCTCGATACCGGCGGCCGCGCAGGCCTGCCACTCCTCGCCGCCGCGACCGAAGATGAAATTGTCCCCGCCCTTGAAGCGCACCACGTCGGCCCCGGTTGCCGCGTGCTCGACCAGCAGCGCGTTGATCCGCTCCTGCGAGGTGTAGGCGCCGCGGGGGATCTTGGCGACGTCGACGATCTCGGCGTCGGGGCGCGCCTGGCTGAGTACGGCCAGCGGGGCCAGCCGGTCGCAGATGATGACGTCGGCCCTCCGGATGGCCTCCAGCCCGGCCACGGTCAGCAGCCCCGGATCGCCGGGTCCGCCACCGACCAGGGTGACCCGCCCGACACCGGTCCGGGTCCGTGGTGCGGTCCCGTCGGCGGCCGGCGCGAGGACTCCGGCGGCCCGGGCGCGTGCCCGGATGCTCTCGTCGGCGGAGACATCGCCGCTGACCGGGACGACCAGTGCCGCCCCGGTCAGCTCGGCGTCCTGCGGATCGGCCCGGACTGCGGTGACCAGGCCGCGGCGGGCCAGATCGGCCACCGAATCGGTCAGCTCCAGCGCGACCACGGTGACCTCCGCCCCGGCGTCGAGCAGCCCGCGGATCGGGCCCAACGCCGCCGGACCCCCGCCGCAGACGACAACCCGGCGGCCGGCGACATCCAGGTCGGTGCGAAAGCTCACCCGCTCATTCTCGCGCCGCGGCTTCCGGGCCCCGCGCTGATCTCGGGGCTGGCCTGGGTCGTCGCCGACTCGGCGTTCGTGGGTCCAGATCCACCCCGGGGCCGTTTTCGAGCCCACCTGGCCCGACTGGACCGGTAAACGCCGATTCGGCTGCGTTGTCCACAGGTGGTCATCGCTCCCGAGCGCAATCCACAGATCTCGGCCACCCCCGGCACATTTCCGCAAACCTCCACACACTCCCGATATGGACCCCAGACCGCAGCTGTCGCGCATCCTGACCGAAGGCGGTGGGGTGCTGCCCCTGGCCCGTCACCCCGAGTTCCGATCATCGATCCAGTGGTTGGCCGCCCAGGGTGAGCTCGTACGCGTCCTGCCCGGGGTCTACGGGGCGGCCGGCACCGAGGGCGATCCGCAGGTGAAGCTCCGCGCGGTGATGGCTCGCTATCCCGACGCAGTGGTGTGCGGAGCAGTGGCAGCCTGGCTCACCTTCTGGCCACCCTCGACTGCGCCGACGCCATCGACATCGCGCTGCGCACTCGGGCGGCCACCCTGGACGGGATGCGTGAGGCCCTCCGGCTGACGGCCGGACGGGTGGGAAATCAGGACCGGCGTCAGGTGCTGGTCGACTCGCGTGACGAGCCGTGGTCGGGTGCCGAACGCGAGGCCCACCGCCTACTGCGCGGGGCCGGCATCGTCGGATGGCGGGCCAACGCTCCGAAGATCGTCCGCGGCCAGAAGTACTACCTCGATCTGTGCTTCGAGCGGCAGAAGCTGATCGTCGAGATCGACGGACGCATCCACCAGCTCGACCCGGAGCTGTTCGAGTCGGATCGACGGCGGCAGAACGCCCTGGTGCTGGATGGTTGGCGCGGCTTGCGCTTCATGCTGGCTGCAGATCACCCAGCATCCGGAGATCTTCATCGCCGAGATCCGCGAAGCCCTGGCGATGGCCGGATCTAACCGGCCTCCGGCTGGAATCGGCATTCACAGGTCCAGATCGAGCACGGGGGCCTGTTTCGGCCATGTGAGCCTCACTGGACCTGCACATGCCGAGTGAGGGCGGTGATGAAGGCGTCGGTCGTGGCGCGGTTGCGGACCGCCACCCGGATCCAGTCGGCGTTCAGGCCGGGGAAGGTCTCGCCGCGGCGGACCGCGAAGCCGGCGTCGCGCAGAGACAGCCGGAGCCAGCCGGCCGGGCGCGGACCGCGTACGCGCCGGGTATCGATCAGGACGAAGGGGGCCCGGGCGGGAGCCACCGCGGGCAGGCCGATCTCGATCAGTCGTCCGACCAGGTGGGCGCGGGCCTCGGCGATCTCGGACGCGGCGTGTCCGGCCTGCTCGCGAGCCGAGGGGGCGAGGCAGGCGACCGTGGCGGCGAGGGCCGGGGTCGACACCGACCACGGTGGTTGCTGGGCCGCCAGGTCCGCCAGCACGATGGGATCACCGACCACGTAGCCCGCCCGGAGCCCGGCCAGGCCCCAGGTCTTGGTCAGGGACCGCAGTACCAGGAGGCCGCCCATCGGGCCGCCGATCATCGACTCCAGTTCGCCGGGGACGGCATCCATGAACGCCTCGTCCACCACCAACACCCGCCCGGGGCGGATCAGTCGGCGCAGCACCGCCGCGGGGTGCAACACGCTGGTCGGGTTGGTCGGGTTGCCGACGACGACCAGATCGGCGTCGCCGGGGACGGCCGCAGGGTCGAGCACGAAGCCCTGTTCGGCGGCCAGAATGACCCGCGCGACCGGATGACCGGCGGCGGCGAGCGCCGCCTCGGGTTCGGTGAACTGCGGATGCACGACCACCGGATGCCGCCACGCTCGCGCCCGGGCCAGCAGGGTGAACGCCTCGGCCCCGCCGGCGGTCGGCAACACCTGGGCCAGATCGAGTCCGTGGGCCGCGGCGATCGCGGCCGCGGCCGCCTCGGGTCGCGGATAGGCGGCGATCCCGGCGAGGCTGTCGACGATGACCTGCGCCAGCCAGTTCGGCGGGGCGGTGACCCGGACATTCACCGCCAGATCGACCAACCCGTCGGCGATGTCGCGGTCACCGTGATGCCCCAGGTCCACTAACTGGGGGCAGATAGCGTCTGGATCGCGCTCGGCCATGTCATCTGCCCCCAGTTAGTGGGAAGCGGCGGAGGCGAGTGGGTGTGGGTGCGGGTGCGGGTGCGGGTGGGCGTGGGCGTAGCGGTGCACCGCGTCGGCGAAGCGCTGGGCGAGCCGCGGGTGACCGGCCCAGTGCACGTGGAGGTAGCTGGCGTGCAGGGTGTCGTCGGCGAAACCGACCGGCTGGCCGTCGACCAGCCAGGCCGTACGCGCGCCGGATCGCGGCGTGACCTGGGTGCGGTGGAACTCGTGACCGGTCACCCGGGTGCCGGCCACGGCGAGCAGCTGGTCGTGGTCGGCGATCATCGTCTGATAGCGCAGCGTGAGCTTCGGGGTCATCGCGGCCGTCGCGTCGATCGCGCCGATCATCGGTGCGTCGTCGAGGGTGCTGCAGAGGTAGAGCAGACCCGCGCATTCGGCGACCGTGGGCAGACCGCCGGCGATGGCGGCGGCGATCTCGGTCCGAAGCTGGGCGTTGCCGGTAAGCGGCGCGGCGTGCACCTCGGGGAACCCGCCACCCAGATAGAGCCCGGCCGTCCCGGCGGGGAGTGTCCGGTCGAGGGTCGGATCGAACGGCACCGGTCGGCAGCCGGCGGCGCGCAGCAGCTCGTCGGTCTCGGCGTAGCGGAAGGTGAAGGCCCGCCCGGCGGCCACCGCGACCACGGGCCGGTCGTCGCTGGGCGGCGGTGACCTGCGCCTCGGGACTCCAGGGGGCGACGTCGAGCGGGGCGGCACCGTGGGCGATCCGCACGATCTCGGACAGGTCGACGTGTGCGGCGATCCGCTCGGCCATCAGCGCCACGCCGGCGGCGGCGTGCTCGCGTTCGGCGGCGGGGATCAGACCGAGGTGCCGCGAGGGCGCCGCGATCCCGGCGTCACGCGGCAGCACCCCGAGCACCGGTAGACCGGTGGCCTCGAGCGCTCGGACGATCTCGCCCGAATGCCGCTCGGAGCCCGACTTGTTGAGGATGACCCCGCTCAGCCGGACCTGTGGGTCGAAGGTGTGCAGCCCGTGGACGATCGCCGCCGCGGTCCGCGACACCTGCGAGACGTCGAGGACCAGGATGATCGGGGCGGCGATCAGCCCGGCGACGTGCGCGGTCGACGCGAACCCGTCCCCACCGATCTGCCCGTCGAACAGCCCCATCACACCCTCGATCACTGCGAGGTCGGACGGCTCGGGGTGCTGCGCGCCGTGCAGCAGCAGCGGGGCCATCAGCTCGGGCGAGCAGAGATGCGGGTCGAGGTTGCGACCCGGACGCCCGGTGGCCAGCGTGTGATAGCCGGGGTCGATGTAGTCCGGGCCGATCTTGAACGGCGAGATCTCCAACCCCTCGGCCCGCAGTGCGGCCATCAGCCCGGTGGCGATCGTGGTCTTGCCGTGTCCCGAGCCGGGGGCAGCGAGGACGATCCGTGGCAGCCTCACCATTCGATCCCCCGCTGACCCTTCTGGCCCTGCTCGAACGGGTGCTTGATCTGGGTCATCTCGGTGACCAGCTGCGCGGCCTCGATCAGGCGGGGATCGGCGTTCCGACCGGTGATGATGACGTGCTGGTGGCCGGGGCGGTTGACCAGCGTCTCCACCACCTCCTCGACCGAGATCCAGCCCCATGTCATCGGGTAGGTGAACTCGTCGAGCACGTAGAGGTCGTGCCGGTCAGCGGCCAACCGGCGCTTGATCTCCTGCCAGCCTTCGATCGCCTCGCTGGCGTGATCGTCTTCGGTGCCGGTCTTGCGCGACCACGACCAACCCGCGCCCATCTTGTGCCACTCCACCTCGCCGCGGCCCTTCTCGCGCGACAGCTCACCGAGGGTCTCGAACGCGGTCTGTTCGCCGATCCGCCACTTGGCCGACTTCACGAACTGGAAGATCCCGATCGACCAGCCCTGGTTCCAGCCGCGCAGCGCCAGCCCGAACGCCGCCGTCGACTTCCCCTTGCCGGGCCCGGTGTGCACGATCAGCAGCGGCCGGTTCCGCCGCTGTCTGGTCGTCAGCCCGTCGGCCGGAACCTGCTCGGGTACGCCCTCGGGCATCAGGCCGCGGCCTTACGGGCGCCCTGGATCTGCCGCAGGGTGCCGACCAGCTGGTCGGCACCGACCTCGCCGACCGGGACGTACTCGGCGCCGAGGTGCTCACTCAGTCGCGCCGCGAGCCCGAGGGTGAAGCGACCGGTCTCACAGTCGAGGACCACGCTGGCGATGCCGGAGTGCCGGAGCTGGGCGGCGATGACCTGCGAACGCTCGACCGCGCCCGGGCCGTGGGTGGCCCGGCCGTCGGTGACGACCACCAGCAGCGGCCGGCGCCGCGGGTCGCGGATCGCCTCGAGGCGGAGGGTCTCGGCCGCACAGATCAGGCCCTCGGCCAGCGGCGTACGCCCTCCGCTCGGCAGGTCCCGGAGCCGCCGCGCGGCGATGTCGATCGAGGAGGTCGGCGGCAGGGCGAGTGTGGCCCCGCCGCCCCGGAAGGTGATCAGTCCGACCTTGTCACGGCGCTGATAGGCATCGAGCAGGAGCGACATCGCCGCGGCCTTGACCGCGCTCATCCGTTTCTGGGCCGCCATCGAACCCGAGGCGTCGACCACCAGCAGCACGAGGTTGGACTCGCGACCCTCGGTGACCGCGAGCTGGAGATCGGTCCCCGCGAGCTTGAGCCGCCCGGTGTCGCGGCCGCGAGCGACCTGGTGCGGGGCCGCGGTGCGGATGGTCGCGGGCAGATGGAGGGTGCCCCGCTCGCCGCGGGCCGGAGCGGCGCCGACCGTACGTCCCGAGCTGGTGATCGCCCGGCTGCGCTTCCCGGCCTCGCCGCGACCGATGCCGGCGGCGGTGAACAGTCGGGTCCGGTAGGCGTCCCCGGCCGAATCGACCCGGCCGAGGGGCGGCTCGCCGGCGACGGGATCCGGCGCCGGGTCGGCCTGCGGGGTGGGCTCGGCCGCGTTCGCGGCATCCGGCGCGTCCGGTCGACTGTCGGGGGAGGAGGAGTCCGATGCGGCGCCGGACTGACCCTGGGGTGTCTCCGAGGGCGCGCTCGCCTCGGGCGGCTCTTCGTCGTGGTGGGCGGAGTCCGAATCGGGCTCGTGGGGATCGGGCTGGTCCGGGTCCGGCGGGCTCGGGCTCCGGCTCGGGTTCGTCGTCGCCGAGCAGTCGGTCGAGCAGCTCCTCGTCGAGCCCGGGAGCATCGAAGGGGTTGCGGCGACGCCGGTGGGGCAGCGCGAGTCGGGCCGCGACCCGGATGTCCTGGCGGAGCACCGTCGTACGCCCCACCCAGGCGGCGTGCGCCGTCGCGGCGCGGGCGATGACGATGTCGGCGCGCATCCCGTCGACCTCGAACGCGGCGCACACCTCCGCGATCTTGAGCAGCTGCTCGTCGCTCAGGGTGACTTCGGACAGCCGCTGCTGGGCGGCCACCAACCGGTCGCGGACCGAGGACTCGGCGTCGGCGTACGCGGTGACGAAGCCGTCGGGGTCGGCGTCGTAGCCGAGCCGGCGGCGGACGACCTCGGCGCGCAGCACGGGGTCGCGGGGGGCGGCGACCTCGACGGTCAGTCCGAACCGGTCGAGCAGCTGTGGGCGCAGCTCGCCTTCCTCGGGGTTCATCGTGCCGATCAGCACCAACCGGGAGGCGTGGGCGACCGAGACCCCTTCGCGCTCGACGGTCGAACGGCCCATGGCCGCGGCGTCGAGCAACAGGTCGACCAGATGGTCGTGGAGCAGGTTGACCTCGTCGACGTAGAGGATGCCGCGGTGCGCGGCGGCCAGCAGGCCGGGTTCGTAGGTGACCTGACCGGCACCGAGCGCCCGCTGCAGATCGAGCGAGCCGATGACCCGGTCCTCGCTCGCTCCGACCGGGAGCTCGACCAGCCGTGCGGGCCGGGTGGTGGCCACCGGATCGTCGTGCGGGCCGTCGGGGCAGGCCGGGTCGGGGTGGGTGGGGTCACAGCTGAACCGGCAGCCGGCGACCACCGTGATCCCCGGCAGCACCTGGGCCAGGGCCCGGACCATCGTGGTCTTGGCCGTGCCCTTCTCGCCGCGGACGAGGACGCCGCCGACTTCGGGGGCGACGGTGGTCAGGATCAGCGCGAGACCGAGATCGTCGGATCCGACGACGGCCGAGAACGGATACGACGGCATCTGGTCCTCCTTCGCCGGTCGTGGGGCAGCGCTCGATGATGCCACAGCGAACCGCACCGGCCCGGGCTATGGTCTTGCCTTGTGATCGACGTCGTGGGAATCGGCGCCCGCGGCTGGCCCGACCTGCCCGCGCGGCTGCACGAGCTGATCCGCCGGGCCGAGGTGCTGCTCGGTAGCCCCCGCCAGCTCGCCCTGATCCCCCCGATCGCCGGCCAGCGGCGTCACGCCTGGCCGACCCCGCTGCGGCCGGGACTGTCCGCGTTCCTGGCTCGCTTCGAGGAAGACCGGATCGTCGCGCTCGCCTCGGGTGACCCCCTGCTGGCCGGGATCGGCTCGACGCTGATCGAGGTGCTCGGCGCGGAGCGGGTGCGCATCCACTCGGCGCTCTCCTCGGTGGCGCTGGCCCGGGCGCGGATGGGGTGGCCGGACGACTCGGTCGACGTCGTCCGACTCCGCGGCGACGACGTCGATCAGGTCCGCCGTTTCCTCTATCCCGGGCGCCGACTGGTCGTCTTGTCGCGCGACGCCGACAGCCCGACCGAGGTGGCCCAGGTGGTCACCGCCGCCGGCTTCGGCGACAGTCCGATGAGCGTGTTCGGCGACCTCGACTCCGACCACGAGACCCGCATCGACTCGCTGGCCCGCGATCGGCGCGCTCCGGGTCCGCCGCTGAACGTCGTCTGCGTCGAGGCCGTCGGTGCCGCCGACCGGCTCGTTGGTCCCGGGCCTGCCCGATCAGGCGTTCGCGCACGACGGACAGTTGACCAAGCGGCACGTCCGGGCCTCCGCGCTCGCCCACCTGATGCCGCGCCCGGGTGAACTGCTCTGGGACGTCGGCGCCGGCGCCGGGTCGATCGGCATCGAGTGGATGCGGGCCCACCCCAGCTGCCGGGCCATCGCCGTCGAGCAGGTGCCCGAGCGCGCCGAGCGGATCGCCGGCAACGCCCGCTCGCTCGGGGTGCCCGGCCTGGTCGTCGTCGTCGGCGAGGCGCCGGACGCGCTGGCCGAGCTCCCCGCACCGGCCGCGGTCTTCATCGGCGGCGGGGCCAGCCGCGCGGTGATCGAGCGGTGCTGGGCCGCGTTGCCGGCCGGTGGCCGGCTGGTGGTCCACGCGGTGACCCACGAAACCGAGATGGTGATGGCCCTGGCCCGCAGCGATCACGGCGGCGAACTGACCCGGATCGCCATCGAACACCTCGAGCCCGATCGGCCATTTCACCGGCTGGAAGCCGGCCCGCCCGGTCGTCCAGTGGAGTGTGGTCAAGGAGTACGCGTGACCATTCACTTCATCGGGGCCGGCCCAGGGGCGGCCGATCTGCTGACCGTTCGCGCGACCCGGATGATCGCGGTGGCGCCGGTCTGCGTCTACGCGGGCACCTACGTCGATTCCGAGGTGCTGGCGCTGTGCCCCGAGGGTGCCGAGCTGATCGACAGCCAGCACCTCGACCTCGACGCCATCACCGATCGGCTGGTCTCCGCGCACGCCGCCGGCCGCGACGTGGCCCGGTTGTGCTCCGGCGACCCGTCGATCTACTCCGCGCTGGCCGAGCAGACCCGTCGCCTCGACCGGGCCGGTGTGCCGTGGGACGTCACCCCGGGAGTCCCCGCGTACGCCGCCGCCGCCGCGCTGCTCGGTGCGCGAGCTGACCGTCCCCGAGCTGGCCCAGACCGTGATCCTGACCCGGGCGTACGCCGAGTCGACGGCCATGCCCGGAAGTGAGTCGCTGGCCCGGCTGGCCGAGTCCCGCGGCACGCTGGTGCTGCACCTGGCCATCCGGCACACCCGTCGGCTGTGCGCAGAGGTGACCCCGGCGTACGGGGCCGACTGCCCGGTTGCGGTGATCTCCCGGGCCACTCAGCCCGACCAGCTGATCCTCCGCGGCACGCTGGCCGACATCGCCGATCAGGTCGAGGCCGCGGGGCTCCGGCAGGCCGCGGTGATCCTGGTCGGCTGGGCGTTGGCCGCCGAGGAGTTCGTCGAGTCGCACCTCTACAGCAAGCGGATCCGGACCTGAGCACCCGATTCAGTCAAGGCGACGGCTGGTCCAGACACCCGCCGGGCTGACCGTGGTGGCCGAGGAGCCGATGATCAGCAGGCAGCCCATGTCGATGGTGTCGGGGTCGAGGGCGGCCAGGGTGGTGATCTCCAGGCGTTCGGCCTCGCGGCCGACGTGGCGTCCGACGATCACCGGGGTCTCGGGGTCGCGGAGCTCGAGCAGCAGGTCGCGGGCTCGGACGAGCTGGTCGCGGCGGGTCCGCGAGGCGGGGTTGTAGATCGCCAGCACCAGATCGGCCTCGGCGATCGCCCGGAGCCGTTGTTCGATCGCCGACCACGGCTTGAGCCGGTCCGACAGCGAGACCACCGCGTAGTCGCCGCCGAGCGGGGCGCCGGCCCTCGCGGCCACGGCCTGAGCTGCGGTGACACCGGGCAGCACCGAGATCGCGACCCCGGCGTAGCGCGGGTCGGCGGCGGCCTCGTAGACCGCCGACGCCATCCCGAACACCCCGGCGTCACCACCGGAGACCACCGCCACCCGCTCCCCGGCCGTGGCCAGGTCGAGGGCGTGCCGGGCCCGGTCGATCTCGACGGTGTTGCCCGACGCGTGTCGCTGCAGCCCCGCGCGCTGCGGCACCCGCTCGACGTAGGGCGCGTAGCCGATGACGTGGTCGACCCCGGCCAGGGCCTCGCTGACCTCGGGGGTCAGCCACCGATCCGGACCCGGTCCCAGACCGACGACGAGCAGCGCGTGGGCGCTCGCGACGCCGCGCCCGCGCACCGATTCGCTCACCCGGCCGGCGCTGTCGTTGCGGCGGTCACGACCCGGCACCATGATCATCGAGAAGTACGGGACGGTGTCCGGATCGACCTCGGCGACCGGGACCACCCGCTCGCCGCTGGCGCTGGCCCGCTCGACGTAGATGGCGTCCTCGAGCCGGCCGGCCTGGCGCAGCGCCTCGCGTACGCCGGGGAAGGTGCGGCCGAGCTTCATGATCGCGGCCGCATCGGTGTCGGCCAGTCGACGCGCCAGCTCGGGCACCGGGAGGGTGCCCGGTAGCACGGTGAGCACATCCTCGTGTCGGGTCAGCGGTTGCGCGGCGGCCGCGGAGACGGCGCTGATCGAGGTCACTCCGGGCACCAGTTCGCACGGGAAGCGCTCGGCCAGCCGGTCGTGCAGGTACATGTACGAGCTGTAGAAGAGCGGGTCTCCCTCGGCGAGTATGACGACGGTCTTACCCGCCGATGAGGTGTCGCTCGAGCCGCGCGGCCGACTCGTCGTAGAACTCGCTCACCACGCCGTCATAACCCTGCGGATGGTCAACGGTTCCGGTGGTCACCGGATAGATCAACAGCTCCTCGATCGCTTCCGGCCCGATCAGGTCGGCAGCGATCCGCCGGGCGATCGAGCGGCCGGCCGGGCCCGAGTGGAACGCCACGACATCGGCGGCACGGATCAGTCGGGCCGCCTTGAGGGTGATCAGCTCCGGGTCACCGGGGCCGACCCCGACGCCGTAAAGACGCCCGGTCGAAGCGGTCACAGTTCTTCCTCGCGGGCCAGTGCGTTGATCGCCGACGCGGCCATCGCCGATCCGCCGCGCCTACCGGTGACCACCGCGTACGGCAGGTCCCAGGGATTGGCGACCAGGGCGTCCTTCGACTCGGCCGAGCCGATGAAGCCGACCGGCATCCCGACGATCGCGGCCGGTCGCGGACCGCCGTCGTGGATGGTCTCGAGCAGGTGGAACAACGCCGTCGGGGCGTTGCCGATCGCCACCACGGCCCCGGCCAGGTCGTCGCCCCACAACGAGACCGCCGCCGCCGACCGGGTGGTCCGCCAACGTCGGGCCAGGTCGGGGACCCGCGGATCGGTCAGCAGGCAGCGCACCTCGTTGTCCGCCGGGAGCCGGGCCCGGGTGATGCCCGAAGCCAGCATCTTCGAGTCGGTGAAGACCGGTGCGCCGGAGTCGAGCGCCGTACGCGCCGCCGCGACCAACCGGGAGTGGACCTGGAGCAGCCGGGGGAGCTCGACGTCGCCGGCGGCGTGGATCATCCGCACGGCCATGGTCCGGGCGTCGGGCGGCAGACCGGACAGCTCCGCCTCGGAGCGGATGGTGGCGAACGAGCGGAGATAGATCTCCTGGCCGTCGGCGATGTAGTCGTAACGCCGGTGCGGTGCCTCAGCCATGCGCGACCAGGTCGACGTGGGAACGGACCGGCGCGCCGCAACGACGTTCGCAGCCGCTGATGTGGGTACGCGCGGTCGGCGCTCCGGCCACCACGGTGCGGGCCCAGTCCTGCGTGTCGACGCGGCCATTGCCGCACCAGGGTGCCCCGACACAGGCAGTGACCAGGGTCCACGCCGAGTCGTCGTCGACCACCAGTCCGGCCGCGCGCAGGTCGTCGAGCCGGTCGGCCGCGTCGGGCAGCACCAGCCCGCGCCACGGGGTGACGACCACCGGGCCGGCCCCGACGATCCGCGTGACCACCTCGAGAGCCTCGGGTGCGAGCAGCCCCAGTGGCACGGCGACCGACGCGTGATCGCCGACCCGGCCGAGCGGATGATTGACCGCGGACGGGCGGTCGACGGGCTCGAGATCCGCGGTCAGCGGTGCGTCGAGATCACGGACGTGCCACTGCCCCTCACGCACGGTGAGGAACCGCCGGGCCAGCGCGATCAGCGTGGGGACGACCTCGGTCGCGGCAACGGGGCGACCGCGATCACCCGCCCCGATCAACAGCACCCCGTGGTCGTGATCGAGCGCGCGGTAGCCCAGGTCGACGGCCAGATCGCCGACGTCGCCACGTCCGTCGTCGAGCACGAAGAGGAAGCGGCCGGGCAGATCGACCAGCTCGGGCTCGGCGATCAGCGCCGCATCGAACGCCGCCACCATCGGTCGCAGATCGGCGCGGCCGCCGACCAGCCCGGTCAGCGGCGAGGCGGCGATGTTACGGACGCGCTCGTGGTCGGCCGAGGGCAGGAAACCGGCGTCGGCCAGATCGTCGGCCACCGCGTCCGGCAGCTCTGCGGGCAGACCGCGGACCTGGATGCCGCCGCGGGAGGTGAGCTGGAGCAGCCCGCTGCCGTGGCGCCGCGAGACCTCGCCCAGTCGGGCCAGCGCCGCGCCGGTCGTCTGACCCCCGGGCACCCGGATCCGGATCAGGGCGCCGTCGGCCGCCAGGTGGGGTCGCAGGACCCCTGGGCAACGATCCGGCGGCTTCACGGCCGCCATGGTAGGCGCTGCCGAGGATCAGGAATCGCGATCGACCAGCGCCCAGGACGCCCCGGCCGAGGCCGCGGTGACCGTGAGCACCGACGGCCAGGCGCCGATCTTCTTGGCCAGCGGGTGTGACGCGCCGAAGCCGAGCAGGTAGAGCGCGCCGAGGCCGCCGGCCACCGCGGGCCCGCGCTTGGTCAGCCAGGTCCGTCCGGCGAAGAGCCCGGCTCCGCCGAGGAGGACCCCGCCGAGCGCTCGGATCCCGCTCTCGCGGGCGACCAGGTAGCCGCCGAGCAGCCCGAGGGCGACGATCGGCGCGGTGGACACGTTGCGGGCAGGAGTGACGGGCATGCGGCTCAACCTACTGCTCGGACCAGCCGCGCACGGCGGTGCCGTTGGTCACGGCCTGGGCCATCGTGGCCAGCCGGGTGGTGAACCAGGCGGGCACGTCGAGTCGCCCCATTCCGCGCCGAAGCCGTATGTAGCGAGCAGCACGACCCGGTTGCGGAGCCGGCGCTCGGTGAGGAACCGGCCCGCCGAGGGTGCGGAGATCAGTCAAGATCACCCCCATTCCTACCCGCCCCGCACGACTAGGGTGAGCGCATGGCCGCCTCTGCTGCACTGGCCGGACTGCTGACCTTCACCGGCGCCGTGCACCTGATCCGACCCCGCACCTTCTACGCGGCGTTACCCCCCTGGCTGCCCGGTTCGCGCCGTGGCTGGGCGATCGGCTCGGGCGTCGCTGAGCTCATCTGCGCGGCCGCGGTCGCGGTCCCGCGGACCCGGCGCCTCGGCGGGTACGCGACCGCCGCGCTCTTCGTCGCGGTGTTCCCCGGCAACCTGGAGATGGTCCGGACCTCGCGTACGCCGAAGGCCCGGGCGATCACGTTGGCCCGACTGCCGTTGCAGATCCCCCTGGTCGGGTGGGCCTGGCGGGTGGCCCGAACCGGCTCGCATGAGTAGTCATCGCTTCAGCCAGGTCGACGTCTTCGGGGCGTCGCCGCTGCGCGGCAATCCGCTGGCGGTGGTGCACGACGCCGACGACCTGAGCGACGAGCAGCTCCAGCGGTTCGCGCACTGGGCCGGGCTGTCCGAGACCACGTTCCTGCTCCGGCCGACCGAGCCCGGGGCCGACTACCGGGTCCGGATCTTCACCACCGAACGCGAGCTGCCGTTCGCCGGCCATCCGACGCTCGGCTCGGCTGCGGCCTGGCTGGTGGCCGGCGGGCTGCCCGCAGATCCGGACCGGGTCGTCCAGCAGTGCGGCGCCGGCCAGATACCGCTGCGTTCGGACGGGCGGCTGCTGGCCTTCGCCGCGCCGCCGCTGACCCGGTACGAGCCGCTCGACGACGACCTCCGGGCCCGGATTGTCAATGGTTTGGGGCTGGACGGGGCCGCGGTCCTCGACGCGTCCTGGCTGGTCAACGGTCCGGAATGGATCGGGATCCGGCTCGACTCGGTCGACCACCTGCGGACGATCCGGGTCGACCCCGCTCTGGCCGGTCTCGATCTCGGGCTGGTGGCGCCCACTCCTTCCGGCTCGGGGACCGACTTCGAGGTCCGAGCCCTGCTCCCCGGAGGCACTCCTGCCGAGGACCCGGTCACCGGCAGCCTCCACGCCGGGCTGGCCCGCTGGCTGATCGACACCGGGGTCGCCTCGAAGCGTTATGTCGCCTCGCAGGGCCGTGAGGTCGGCGCCGACGGTCGGGTCAGCATCACCGAGGACCCCGACGGGTTGTGGGTCGGCGGCGCGGCCCGGGTCGTCATCAGCGGCGACGTCCGACTCTGAACCAGCCACCCTGCGATCGCCCCTAGACTGACCGCGGCCGACGTCGGGTCAGGAACCTGGTGCGAATCCAGGACGGTCCCGCCACTGTGAGCCCACCCGGGCGTAGTCAGACACTGTCGATGCGGCCGCCCGACCATGATCCGAGGCGCGGAAACCTCGGAGGAGGAGCCATCGCCCATGACCGTTTCCACTGGTGTCGTCCCGGATCGCTCCTGCACTCCCGAGAGGCCCCGCCCGTGACCGTAGGGATTGGTCGCACTCCGTGCTCCGGGGTCACGAGCGGGGCAAATCTCGGTCGTTCGTCACGATCCGAGACGACGGTGAAGCGTGTCGTCCCGGATCGCTCCTGCACTCCCGAGAGGCCCCGCCCGTGACCGTGATCGCCCTGATCTCCACCTCGGACACCGACCTGTTGTCGGCCCGGGCCAGTGGTGCGGACTACGTCTACGTCAACCCCTCCCGGATGGCGCACACCGAGATGGCCGAGGTCTTCGCCGGCGCCGACCTGATCGTGTCGCGGATCCTCGGGTCGCCGCAGTCGCTGTGCAGCGGCTTCGCCCGGATCCGCGGAGAGGGCCAGCCGATGGTCGTGCTCGGTGGCGAACAGGCCCCCGACGCCGCGTTGATGGAGCTGTCGACCGTCCCGATGGGGGTGGCCGCCGACGCGCACGTCTACCTGGCCCAGGGCGGACCCGAGAACCTCCGTCAGTTGCACGCCTTCCTCTCCGACACCGTGCTGTTGACCGGGGTCGGCTTCGAGCCACCGATCGAGCAGCCCAATTGGGGCGTGTTGCCCCGGCCGACCCCAGCCCCCTCGGAAGCGGTGCGCCCGCGGGTGGGCATCCTGTTCTACCGGGCCCAGCAGACCGCCGGCAACACCGCGTACGTGGAGACGCTGGCCGACGCCATCGACGCGGCCGGCGGGATCGGCGAACCGATCTTCGCCGCCTCGCTGCGCGACGCCCCGAACGACCTGCTCGCCCACCTGGGCACGCTCGATGCGTTGATCACCACCGTGCTGGCGGCCGGCGGGACCAGGCCGGCGACGGCGAGCGCCGGCGGTGACGACGAGGCGTGGGACGTACGCGCGCTGGCCGCCCTCGACATCCCGATCCTGCAGGGGCTCTGCCTGACCTGGAGCCGGGCGGCCTGGGCCGAGTCGAACGAGGGGATGTCCCCGCTCGACGTGGCGACGCAGGTGGCCGTCCCCGAATTCGACGGCCGGATCATCACGGTCCCGTTCTCCTTCAAGGAGACCGACACCGACGGCCTCCCGCACTACGTCCCCGACCTCGAGCGGTGCACCCGGGTTGCCGAGATCGCGGTCAACCACGCCCGACTCCGGCACATCCCGCCGTCCGAGCGCCGGATCGCCCTGGTGCTGTCGGCGTACCCGACCAAACACTCGCGGATCGGCAACGCCGTCGGTCTGGACACCCCCGTCTCGGTCATCCGACTGCTCCGGGCGATGCGCGAGGAGGGCTACGACCTCGGTGCGCCGGGGGCGATCCCGGGCACCGGTGAGCTCGACTCCGGTCGAGGGCGAACACCCCGACACCACCGCCGGGAACGCGCTCATCCACGCGCTGATCGCCGCCGGTGGACAGGATCCGGAATGGCTGACCAGCGAGCAACTGGCCGGGCAGCGGGTCCGGATCGAAGCGGCGACGTACGCCCGCTGGCTGGCCGATCTGCCCGCCGAACTGGTCGAGGCGGTGACCGCGGCCTGGGGTCCGGCGCCGGGCGAGGTGTTCGTGGACACCAGCCGCGACGCCGCCGGCGAGATCGTCGCCGCCACCCTGCAGGCCGGCAACGTGGTCATCCTGGTCCAGCCACCCCGCGGCTTCGGAGAGAACCCGATCGCGATCTACCACGATCCCGATCTCGCCCCGTCGCACCACTATCTGGCCGTCTACCGCTGGATCGAGCGCGAGTTCGGTGCGCACGCGGTGGTCCACGTCGGCAAGCACGGCAACCTCGAATGGCTGCCCGGCAAGACGCTGGGCATGTCGGCGTCGTGCGGGACCGACGCCGCGATCGGGTCACTGCCGCTGATCTATCCGTTCCTGGTCAACGATCCGGGCGAGGGTACCCAGGCGAAGCGCCGGGCCCACGCGACGATCATCGACCACCTGGTTCCGCCGATGGCGCGGGCCGAGAGCTACGGCGACATCGCCCGGCTCGAGCAGCTCCTCGACGAGTACGGCAACGTCTCGGTGATGGATCCGGCCAAGGCGCCGGCGTTGCGCGGGGAGATCTGGACACTGATCCAGGCCGCGCAGCTGCACCACGATCTCGGACTCGAGGAGCGCCCCGGGGACGAGCAGTTCGACGACTTCGTGATGCACGTCGACGGTTGGCTGTGCGAGATCAAGGACGTCCAGATCCGCGACGGTCTGCACGTGCTCGGGCAGGCTCCGGCCGGGCCGGAGCTGATCAACCTGGTGTTGGCCGTGCTGCGGTCCAACCAGGTCTTCGGCGGTCAGGTCAGCGGGGTGCCTGGGCTGCGTTCGGCACTGGGTTTGACCGAGGAGGCGCCGATCGCCGAGGTCGATCGGATCGAGGCCGAGGCCAAGGCCATGGTCACCGCGCTTTCCGAGAGCGACTGGAACCCGGCGATCTGCGCGCAGCTGACCGACAACGTCGGAGCGCAGGCCGCGTTGCGGTTCGCCGCCGTCGAGGTGGTGCCGCGACTGCGTCGGACCACCGACGAGATCACTTCAACCCTCCATGCCCTCGCTGGGGGCTACGTGCCGGCCGGGCCGTCCGGATCGCCGCTGCGCGGGCTGGTCAATGTGCTCCCGACCGGGCGCAACTTCTACTCGGTCGACCCGAAGGCCATCCCGTCGCGGCTGGCCTTCCAGACCGGTCAATCGATGGCCGACTCGCTGCTGCGCCGCCACCTCGACGACACGGGGGAGTATCCGCGTTCGGTCGGGCTGTCGGTCTGGGGCACCTCGGCGATGCGGACCAGCGGTGACGACATCGCCGAGGTGTTCGCGCTGCTCGGCGTGCTGCCGGTCTGGGACGACGCCTCGCGGCGGGTGGTCGGGCTCGAGGCAGTCGATCTCGACGAGCTCGCCCGTCCACGGATCGACGTCACCGTCCGGATCTCCGGGTTCTTCCGCGACGCCTTCCCGCACGTGGTCGCGATGATCGACGACGCCGTCCGGCTGGTCGCCGAGCGCGACGAGCCGCTCGAGCTCAACTACGTCCGCGCCCACGCGCAGGCCGATCTCGCCGCGCACGGCGACCAGCGGCGGGCCACCACGCGGATTTTCGGGTCCAAGCCCGGCTCGTACGGTGCCGGCATCCTGCCGCTGATGGAGGCGGGCAACTGGCGCGACGATCAGGATCTGGCCGAGGTCTACAGCGTCTGGGGCGGATTCGCGTACGGGCGTGATCTCGACGGGATCCCGGCCCGTGGGGACATGGAGGCCAACTACCGGCGGATCGCGGTGGCGGCCAAGAACATCGACATCCGCGAGAGCGACATCCTCGACTCCGACGACTACTTCCAGTACCACGGTGGCATGGTGGCCACGGTCCGCGCGTTGACCGGGACCGCACCCAAGGCGTACGTGGGGGATTCGACCAACGCCGATGCGGTGAAGACCCGCTCGCTGAGCGAGGAGACCTCCCGGGTGTTCCGGGCCCGGGTGGTCAACCCGCGCTGGATCGCCGCGATGCAGCGACACGGCTACAAGGGGGCGTTCGAGCTGGCGGCGACGGTCGACTACCTCTTCGGCTTCGACGCCACGGCCGGAGTGGTCTCGGACTGGATGTACGAGCAGCTCGCCGCCTCCTACGTTCTCGACCAGGAGAACCAGGATTTCATGAAGCACGCGAACCCGTGGGCGCTGCGCGGCATCATCGAAAAGCTCAGCGAGGCCGCCGACCGCGGGCTGTGGGCCGAGCCCGACCCCGAGCTGATGGGTCAGCTGCAGCAGGTCTACCTCGATGTCGAGGGCGATCTCGAGGACGTGGCCGGATGAGTGGTCGGCGTCGAATCGGCAGATACAGGTCCAGTTGCCCGGATTGGGCTCTGAGGACCCGTTTTCGGCTGACTGGACCTGCAAACGCCGAGTCAGGCACGGTGACGCCATGAGTATCGATCTCGGCGACCTCGGCCCGGAGGTGCTGGACTTCCTTGTCGAGCGTCATCTGGCCACCTTGACCACCCTGCGGGCCGACGGTTCGCCGCACGTGGTGCCGGTGGGTTTCACCTACGAGCCCGAGACCCGGTTGGCCCGGGTGATCACCAGCGGCGAGTCGGTCAAGGCCCGCAACGCCGGCCGCGACGGCGCGATTGCGGCGTTGTGCCAGGTCGACCGGGCCCGCTGGCTGACTGTGAGCGGGCCGATCCGGGTCGAGACCGACCCGACGGAGATCGCCGACGCCGAACGTCGCTACGCCGCCCGTTACCGCCCGCCGCGGGAGAACCCGAAGCGGGTCGTGCTGGTGATGACCGTCGAGCGGATGCTGGGCCAACCGCGAGGTCCGCAGCGACCGTCCTGACGCCGCGGTGCTGATGCGCGCGTCTCTTTGTCCCGACCGAGGCGGGGTCGGCCGCTGCGAGCGGCGTCGTATGCTCGCGAACAGGTGAAGAAGATCGCCGTCTTCCGTGAGGTGTCGGCGCCGCCGTGCGTCGGCACCACCTCCCGGCCCCTGCGCCAGGCTGGATCCCCTCGGAAGTGGCGGTGCCCTGAAAACCCCACCGACTCGAGGAGTACGCATGAAAGCCGTCACCTGGCAGGACCGTCGCAAGGTCACCGTCGAGGAGGTCCCCGACCCGATCATTGAGCAGCCGACCGACGCGATCATCAAGGTCACCAGCACCAACATCTGCGGATCGGATCTCCACCTCTACGAGACCCTCGGCGCGATGATGAACCCCGGCGACATCCTCGGCCACGAGCCGATGGGCATCGTCGAGGAGGTCGGCAGCGCGGTCGGCACGCTGAAGGTCGGCGACCGGGTGGTCATCCCGTTCCAGATCTCGTGTGGCCACTGTTGGATGTGCGACCAGAAGCTCTACACCCAGTGCGAGACCACCCAGGTCCGCGACCAGGGCAACGGTGCAGCGCTGTTCGGCTTCTCCAAGCTCTACGGGTCGGTACCCGGCGGTCAGGCGGAATACCTCCGCGTCCCGCAGGCCCAGTTCACCCACATCCAGGTGCCGGAGGGCCCGCCGGACGACCGTTTCGTCTACCTGTCCGATGTGCTGCCGACCGCCTGGCAGTCGGTGGTCTACGCCGGTGTGCCCGACGGCGGCACGCTCGTCGTGCTGGGTCTCGGTCCGATCGGCGACATGGCTGCGCGGATCGCCCAGCACCTCAAGACCATCGACCGGGTGATCGCGGTGGATCTGGTTCCGGAGCGCCTGCAGCGGGCCCGGGACCGCGGGATCGAGGTCGTCGATCTGAACGAGCATCCCGATGATGTGGCCGACGTGATCCGCGAGATGACCGGCGGTCGTGGTCCGGATTCGGTCATCGACGCCGTCGGCATGGAGGCCCACGGGTCGCCCGGCGCCTCGATGATGCAGCGGTTCGCCGCCCATCTGCCCGACTTCATCGCCGAGCCGATGCTCAAGACGGTCGGCGTCGATCGGCTGGCCGCGGTCTACTCGGCGATCGACATCGTCCGACGGGGCGGCACCCTCTCGCTGATCGGGGTATACGGCGGGATGGCCGACCCGATGCCGATGATGACCATGTTCGACAAGCAGATCAAGCTCACGATGGGCCAGGCCAACGTCAAGCGTTGGGTCGACGACATCATGCCGCTGCTGGGCGACGACGACCCGCTCGGCGTCGATGAGTTCGCCACCCACCGGCTGCCGCTGGCCGAGGCGCCGCACGCGTACGAGATCTTCCAGAAGAAGACCGACGGGGCGATCAAGATCGTCCTCAAGCCGTAGCTCAGGGCGTCCGCGGATCCGGGCGGGCAAAGGTCCGCCGGCCCGGATCCAACCGCTCGAGCAGCCGGCCCGAGACGGCGCCGAGCTGCTTCAGCTGGGCCGGGGTCAACGCGTCGACGACGAAGTGCCGTACCGCGGCGACATGGCCGGGAGCGGCCCGGACGACCTTGTCCCAGCCCCGGTCGGTGAGCACCGCGTTGGTCGCCCGTCTGTCGCTCGGGCAGGGCCGCCGCTCGACGAGCCCAAGACCCTCCAGTCGACTGATCACCCGGGACAGCCGTGGCAGCGTTGCGGCCGTCTGGCTGGCCAGCACGGTCATCCGCAGCGTGCGCCGGGGAGACTCCGACAGGATCGACAAGGTGACGTACTCGAAGTGGGTCAGCCCTTCGTCGCGGTTGAGTTGCGCGTCGAGGGCGGCTGGGAGCAGCGTCAGCACCGCCGCGAACCGGACCCAGTCGAGTTGTTGTTCGGGGTCCAGCCACGGCTCTGCAGTCATAGCTGCACTCTAGTCGATTGGTTGTGGGTACAACTAAAGAGTGGTACCTTTTAGTTGTACCTACAACTGACGGACTGAGGAGTTCAGATGACCAGCGTGACAATTTTCGGAGACGGCAACATGGGTAGCGCGATCGCCGGCGTGCTGTCCTCGGGTGGAGCGACGGTCGAGCACCTGACCACCGAGTCGGCGCCCGGCAGCACGGTCAACGGCGACATCGTGGTTCTCGCGGTGCCCTACCCGGCCGTCGCGGCAATCGTCGACGGTTACGCCGACCAGCTCGCCGGCAAGATCGTCGTCGATATCACCAACCCGCTCGACTTCGCGACCTTCGACTCGCTCGTCGTGCCGGCCGACAGCTCGGCCGCCGCCGAACTGGCCGTGGCCCTCCCGCAGTCGCAGGTGCTCAAGGGCTTCAACACCAACTTCGCCGCCACCCTGGCCGCCGGGGCCGTCGGCGCCGTCCCGACCACGGTGCTGATCGCCGGCGACGACCAGGGCGCCAAGTCGACCCTGGCTGCGGCCATCACGGCCGGCGGCGTCCGCACGCTCGATGCGGGCGGCCTCAAGCGGGCCCGCGAGTTGGAGGCCGTCGGCTTCCTGCAGATCGGCCTGGCCGCCAGCGAGCAGGTCTCCTGGACGAACGGCTTCGCCGTCATCTGAGGTCAGTCGGACGGAGCAGCCACGGCCCGTCCGGGGTCCGGCTGTGCGGTGCAGGCCGGTCAGCAGGTGCCGGAGGTCGGCGACATCGCGGCTCAGAAAGGCCGGGACGTCGCCGACCGGACCCGGCGGTGCCTCGAGCCAAGCGGCGGTACCGAGAGTACGCAGCCCCCGGCTCGGCGGCGGTTCCTCGGGGAACGGCCCCGCCCGGGGCTTTAGTGACAGCAGGGCGAACACCACCACCGCCACCGCGCAGCCGATCGCGGTGTCGAGTCCGCGGGCCCGGATCAGTCCGGCCGCCTGCGCCTCGCTCGATCCGTTCCCCGTCATCAACAGCGCCGAACAGGTGATGAAGGCCGCCAGGGCGTAGTTGCGCTGGACCAGCAACTGGATGGCGAACAGGCAGAACGCGACCATGATCACCAGCACGGGCTCCGAGGTGGCGGGGTGGCAGGGCGAGCGCCGCCAGCCCCAGGCCGACAAAGGTGCCGGCGGTCCGTTCGAGGCCGCGCTGCACCGTACGCCGCTGGTCCAGTCCCTGACTGAGCACCAGCACGGTGGCGGCCACGGCCCAGAAGCTGTGGCTGAGCCCGAGTCCGACCCCGATCGCCCCGGCCAGTGCCGACCCGACCGCGACCCGGATGATCACCAGTAGCGAGCGGGATGAGGGCCGGACGGCGTTGCGGAGCAGGCTCGCCGCCGTCGGTCGTCCGAGGGGCAGAGCGAGCAGAGCCGGACCGCTGGCGTGCACCCCACGTCGGCGCGCGGTCCGGCCGAGCCGGCGGGCCGGCTCGGCGGCATCGGGATCCGGGCGGTGCCGCAGCACCCGGTCCGACAGCAGCAACTGCAGGTGCCGGGCGATCTCCTGCAGCCGCTGCAGCTGCGAGGCGTGCAGTGAACGCCACGGCTGTTGGTTGGCCAGGTGACCCAGGCGTGTGCAGGGCGATCGAGGCCTGGTGCCGGAGCACGTCGAGCATCCTCACCGCGCAGCCGCGCCGACTCGACCACATCGAGGCCGTCGAAGAACCTCGCCACGGCCTCCGCCGCCGGGACCACCGACTCGCGTTCGGGCCCGCGGGGATCCGCGATCGCGCCGGCCGCGGACACCGCGCCGGCCAGCAGTCCGCCGACCAGTACCAGCGCCGCGGTCTCGAGGGGACGAGCACCGGCCGTGTGCAGCAGCGTCCCCGCGGCACAACTCAGGGCGATCTGGTAGGCCCCGGGCTGGAGGTTGAACGCGTTGCAGCACCACGTCGCGAGCACGGCGATCAGGGTGACGACCGTGACGGCCAGCCAGGGACTCGACTCGGCCCACACCCCGAGCCCGACGGCCACCGCCTGGGGAGGGCCTGTTCAGCCGTCGGTATGGTCGGGTCGCAGCAGATACAGATCCATCACCCAGCCGCGGGTCGCCCGCAGGTCGTTGCGGGCCACCCGGATTCGCGGCAGCACGTCGCTGAGTGGGCCGCTGAGCAGCGTCTCGTCGGGCAGGCCGAGTTGGGCGCCCCAGTAGATGGACAACCCGGGGTGTTCGTCGACGAGGCCGGCGCAGGCGAGGTCCCCGTCGAGCCACACGACCACGTCGCCGAGCTCGGGGCGATACTCCTCGACGAGCCGGCGCCCGGTGGTCAGATGCACCGGCCGGCCGATCCGGTTGAGGATGATCCGGTGCCGCGCGGCCAGCAGTTGCAGGCTGCTGATCCCGGGGATCACGGTCATGGTCAACGGTCGGGTCGAGGCCAGAGCCTCGACGATCCGGATGGTCGAGTCGTAGAAGGCCGGATCCCCCCAGACCAGGAAGCCGACCGTCCCCCGCGCGCCGATCTCGCGGTCGATGACCGCGGCGTAGCGCTCGGCGCGGGCGGCGTGCCAGTCGCGGACCGCGTTCTCGTACGCGGCGGAACCGCGGTCGCGCGGAGGATCGGTGACCTCGACGATCCGTGGTTCGTGGGTGAGGACGGCGTGGCACAGGTCCCGGCGGCGGTCGGCCAGATCGCGTTCGGCCCCGCCCTTGTCGGCGACCAGGAAGACGTCGACCCGGCTCATCGCCGCGATGGCCTCGCCGGTCAGCTGGTCGGGGGCACCGCTACCGATGCCGATGATCAGCACCTCGAGGCTCACCGTCGCGCTCCGACCCGGGTCTTGTCGAGCAGCCGGTCGAGGTCGATGTGCTGCTCGAGGGCGTCGGCCAGGGTGTCGATCATCGTCTCCCGGCGGGCGGCGTACGCGGGGGCGCCCGGTTCGGCGGCCCATTCGGTGCCGAGCCCGGCCAGCCAGGCCCGGCGGAAGTCGTCGTTCTCGAAGGTGCCGTGCCACATGGTGCCCCAGACCGACCCGGACCGGCAGCCGTCGAGGAACGGCTCGGTTCCCGGCTCGACCGTGGCCAGACCGTGGTGGATCTCGTAGCCGTGGACCGGGTGACCGGCCCAGCTCCCGCTCGGCCGACCGAGGATCTTGTCGGCCCCGAACCGGATCCGGGTCGGCAGCAGCCCGAGCCCGGAAACCGTGCCCCGAGCCGACTCGTGTTCGTCCTCGATGACCCGGGCGAGCAACTGGTAGCCGCCGCAGATCCCCAGCACCGGGGCGCCCCGCGCGGCGCGGTCCGCCAGCACCGCATCGAGCCCGCGCTCGCGCAGCCACTCGAGGTCCTCCACCGTGGCCCGGGTGCCGGGTACGACGACCAGGTCGGCCCGGGCCAGGGTGCGCGGATCGCGGGTGATGTCGACCTCGACCCCGGGCTCGGCGGCCAGCGCCTCGACATCGGTCGCGTTCGAGGTGCGGGGCAATCCGATCACGCCCACGCTCAGATCACCGGTGCTCCGCCGCCACCTCCCGAGCGACAACGAGTCCTCGCCGTCGAGCCAGACGTCCTCGAGCCAGGGCAGCACCCCGACCACCGGGACATCGGTCCGCCGGGTCAGCTCATCGAGCCCGGGTTGCAGGACGGCGGGGTCGCCGCGGAACTTGTTGATCACGAACGTGTCGATGACCGCCCGGTCGTCGGGCTCGAGCAGCGCGACGGTGCCGAAGAGCGACGCCAGCACGCCGCCCCGGTCGATGTCGCCGACCACGGTCATCGGTAGTCCCTGCGCTCGAGCCAGTCCCAGGTTGACGTAGTCGCCGGCCCGCAGGTTGATCTCGGCCGGTGACCCTGCCCCCTCGCAGATGATCACCTCGAAGCGCTCGGCGAGTTCTGCGTACGCGGCGAAGGCCTCGACCGCCAACCGGGCGCGGCCGGTCGCGTACTCACCGGACCTCAGTTCACCGCTCGGTCGGCCGCGGACGACGATGTGCGAGCGGCGGTCGGATCCGGGCTTGAGCAGCACGGGGTTCATCGCCGATTCGGGCTCGAGCCGCGCGGCCTGGGCCTGGAGGAACTGGGCCCGGCCGATCTCAGCACCGTCGGCGCAGACTCCTGAGTTGTTCGACATGTTCTGCGCCTTGAACGGCGCCACCGACACGCCGCGACGGGCCAGCACCCGGCACAGCCCGGTGACGAACAGCGACTTGCCGGCGTCGGACGAGGTGCCCGCCACCACCAAACCACTCGCCTTCACCAAAGGGAGCTTAATGCGGTGGTGGTGACGAGTGCTCGACGTCGCCCGGACGCCCGGTTACGCCCGGTTACGGCGTGGCGGGTGTGGTCGCGGTCTCGAGCGTCGCCGGTCGACGGGCCTGCACGATCGCGATCCCCGACAGCACCAGCAGCCCGCCGATCAACTGGATCAGGGTCGGCTGCTGCGCCAGCAGGACGAAGGCGAAGACCACCGCGAAGATGACTTCGGTGAGCGCAACGAACGAGGCGATCGAGCTGCCCAGCCGGCGAACCGCCGCGATTCCGGTCAGGTAGGACAGCACGGCGCAGACCAGGACCAGCACGATCATCGGCAGCCACCAGGGCACAGTCGCGCCGGCCAGCCGGGTCATGCCGGTGCGGGCGGCCAGCGGGAGCAGGCCCACCGCGCCCACCACGAGCACGGCCGATCCACCGACGCCGAAGCCGACCGTGGTCAGCAGCAGCGGGTGCACCGCGCGTTCGGGGTCACCGGCTTCGGCCAGGATGAAGTATCCGCAGAGGCAGACCGCGGCGGCCAGGCCCCAGAACACTCCGATCGGGTTCAGCGAGAAGCCGCCGCGCAGGTCGAGGACCAGGATCAGCCCGACTATTGATGCCGCCGCGCCCAGCAGCACCGGCGCGGTCGGGCGCTTCCGGCTTCGTGCCCAGTGCCACCCGATGAGCAGGACCGGAGCGGAGTATTCGAGCAGCAGGGCGACGCCCACCGGCAGGTACTGCACGGCGCTGAAGTAGCAGAGCTGCGCGCCGCCGACCGCGATCAGCCCGTAGAGCACCATGGTCGACCACTGCCGACCGTCGGGACGCCCGATGCGGCGCAACAGGACCAGCGTGGGGATCAGCAGGACGATGAAGCCGCCGAGGATCCGGGCACTGACCACCGCGGTCGGGGTCCACCCGAGATCCAGCATCGAGCGGCCCATCACGCCGGACAGACCGAAGGCGGCCGCGGAGCCGAGACCGATCAGCAGCGACTGTCCGTAGCCCGCGGTCGCGGGTGGGCGGACCGTAGCGGTTTCAAGGGTGGTGGTCATGGGTTCGCCTCCTCGGCGGCACGGGGATCGTCAAAATGTCATAACCGAAGTGCGGTTACACTCGTGACAGTATCCGTCGAGATGTCAGGAGTCAATGTGGTTTTTGCTCATGACGCTGAACTCGCGCTGGTGCAGACGGCGGCGTTGGTCAACACGCTCGGCCGCGACGGTGACGAGCTGGACACCCAGACCGGGCTCGATGACTTCTTCGTCCGTTACCCGTTCTCCGGCGCGATCCGACGGACCGCGTCCGAGTTGGCCGAGGTGCGGGCGATCCGGCCCGCCTTGCGGGCCCTGTGGACCGTCGGCGACCGTGACGTCGCGGCCGGTCTGATCAACGCGATCCTGGCCGAGGCCGACGCTCGGCCCTATCTCAGCAAGCACGACGAGTGGGATTGGCACCTCCATCTGACCGGGCCCGACGCCCCGCTCGCCCAGCGGCTGGCGGCCGAGGCGGCGATGGGTTTTCTCGACGTGGTGCGTGAGGACGAGCTCGGTCGGCTCAAGATCTGCGCGGCCGACGACTGCGACGACGTGCTCGTCGACCTGAGCCGCAACTCGTCCAAGCGCTACTGCGACACCGGCAACTGCGGCAACCGGGCCAATGTCGCCGCCTACCGGGCCCGCAAGCGCGGTGACGCATGACCGGCGCGGTGATCGACGGTCGCGCTCCGCGCTCCGGGGTCTCGAGCGACGCCCGATCTCGGTCGTCCATCGGCGTTCCGGCGGACGAAAAGCGTGGGACCCGGCTCGCCTCCTGGACACCCGAGAGGCTCCGCTCGTGACGGGGTCGCGGCGCTCGCAGGTGGCGCCGTTCGCGGTGATGAGCATCCTCAACCGGGTCGCGGAGCTGCGGGCGAGCGGCCGGGACGTGCTCTCGCTGTGCGCCGGCGAGCCGTCGCAGGGGGCGCCGTCGGACGTCCGACGGCGCGCGGCTGAGCTGATGAGCGACCGCACCCCGCTGGGCTACTCCGAGACCTTCGGGATCCGGCCGCTCCGCGAGCAGCTGGCCGGACACTACCGCCGCTGGTACGACCTGGAGATCGATCCGCGCACCATCGCGCTGACCACCGGCTCGTCGGGGGCGTTCCTGCTGACGTTCCTGGCCGCCTTCGACCCCGGGGACCGGGTGGCGCTGACCCGACCGGGCTACCCCGCGTACCGCAACATCCTGCTCTCGCTCGGCTGCGAGGTGGTCGACCTGCCCTGCGGCCCGGCCGAGGACTACCGGCCCAGTGTCGCGCTGCTCGACGCCGCCGGTCCGCTGGCCGGGGTCGTCATCGCCTCGCCCGCCAACCCGACCGGGACGATGATCGGCGCCGAGCTGCTCGGTGCCCTCGCCGGTTGGTGCGCCGACCGGGGCGTACGGCTGGTCAGCGACGAGATCTACCACGGGATCGGCCGTGGTGAGTCGCTCGCTCCGCTCGGGTCGGATCCCGCCGGGGGATCCGGGGACTGCGCGTGGAGCTTCGATCGGTCGGCGGTGGTCATCTCCTCCTTCTCCAAGTACTGGGGGATGACCGGCTGGCGGCTCGGCTGGGCACTGGTGCCCGACGATCTGGTCGCCGCCTTCGATGCCCTGGCCGGCAACTACGCGCTCTGCCCGCCGGTTCCCGCCCAGCACGCGGCGATCGCCGCGTTCACCGACACCGCCTACGCCGAAGCCCGGGCCGCGGTCGAGGAGTTCGCCGACGCCCGCCGGTTGGTGATGGCTGCGGTGTCCGAGCTCGGCTGGACCGGGGTGGCCCCGGCCGACGGCGCCTTCTACGTCTACGCCGACATCGGTGACGTCCTCGGGCCGTACCCCGATTCCGCGGCCTGGTGTTCAGCGCTGCTCGAGACCGAGGGCGTCGCGCTCACCCCCGGGCTCGACTTCGACCCGGTCGACGGCGGTCGGACGGTCCGGCTGTCGCTGGCCGCCGGACCGGAGATCGTCGCGGCCGCCCTCGGCCGGATCCGCCGGTTCTCGTCCGCCTAGCCGCTACTTCCGCTGCGCTGAGCCGCCCCTCCCCTACTCACTATCTGGGGGCGGATAGCGTCTGACGGGCGCCTGTTCGTGCTATCTGCCCCCAGATAGTTGTAGGGGAGAGGCGGCCGGGGCCCGCCGGTTCACCGGCTGACCTCACCAGGCGTACGCGACCAGCTCGCCGAGCAGTTGCTCGCCGTCGACGTCGAGTCCGCGGGCCCGGAACCAGGCCGCGACATTGCGGCAGTCACGGGCCAGGAATTCCATGCCCTGGGGGTTGGCGATCAGGTCGATCACCTGCGGCAGATCGATGATCACCAGCCGGTCGTCGGCGGCGAGCAGGTTGAACGCCGACAGGTCCCCGTGGGCCAGCCGCATCGAGGAGAGGATCCGCATCGCGTCGGTGAGCTGCTGCCAGTAGGACGCCAGCAGCTCCGGATCGGGGCGGGTCTGAGCCAGACGGGGGGCGGTCCGCCCGTCGGCGGTCGTGATGAACTCCATCAGGATCTCGGTGCCGTCGAGCTGGACCGGATAGGGCACCGGGACACCGGCCGACCAGAGGTCGGAGAGGAATCCGAACTCGGCCCGGGTCCACAGATCGGCCTCGACCGAGCGACCCCACCGGGTGCCCTTGGCCGCAGCGCGGGTGTCCCGCGAATTGCGGACCCGGCGACCCTCGCGGTAGCCGCCGTCGCGATGGAACAGACGCTCGTCATGACCGCGATAGCGCTTGGCCGCCATCACCACCGAAGCGGTGTCGGTGCCCCGTTCGAGGAGATGGACGTCGGCTTCCTTGCCGGACTTGAGGATGCCGAGCTCGGTGTCGATGGCGGCATCGGCCGTGATCACCCAGTCGGGACGCGGCTCGGGCCCGGCGGTGACCCCGATGTCGTCCCAGGTGGACCAGCGTTGCCCGGGTTCGGGCTCGCGGACGGGGGTGAAAGCGAAAAGATCAGTGGTGTCGGGCGGTGGGTGAGACATGAGAGGGAGAAGCTCCTGAAGCGAAGGGGTGGGTTGCGGGCAACCCGGAGACCGTGATGGACACGACACGCCTCCCCTCGATCGAAGTGCTCCCTGATGCTCAGGGCCTGACGTCAGTTTTGAAGAAAGATCTAGGACATGCAAGTTGTTTTCCCGTCGCGACAGCCCTACCGGTACGTTGACCCAATCGGCACGTCACGGCCTCACAAGGACCCGTGGATGCGCTGGTGACGGCCCGTCGGACGCGGTGATCCCACGCCGGGCGGGTGAGGTTGCCGCGAGGAACGCGGACCGGGGCCTTGACGAGAGGAACATCAGTTGAGCGACGCCAGCGGCGTGACGATGGAGGTCGAGCTCATCCAGCTCCTGACCCCCGAGGGTGAGCGGATCGACAACGGCGAGTACGCCTTCGCCGGAGACGACGAGCAGATCAAGGGCTTCTATCGAGACATGGTGCTGGTCCGCCGCACCGATCACGAGGCCATCGCCCTGCAGCGGCAGGGCGAGCTCGGACTGTGGCCGTCGCTGCTGGGTCAGGAGGCCGCGCAGATCGGATCCGGTCGCGCCCTGCGGACGCAGGACTTCGCGTTCCCGACCTATCGCGAGACGGGCGTCGGCTGGTGTCGCGGACTCGATCCGCTGCGGGTGCTGGCGTTGTTCCGGGGAATCGACCCGGGCTCGTGGGACGTCTTCGAGCACAACTTCAGCCTGATGGCCATCATCATCGGTGCGCAGCTACTGCACGCGACCGGCTACGCGATGGGCATCGAACGCGACGGCTGCGTCGGCACCGGTGATCCGGACCGCGACGCCGCGGTCATCGGCTACTTCGGTGACGGGGCATCCAGTCAGGGCGACGTCAACGAGGCCATGGTCTTCGCCAGCTCGTACAACGCCCCGGTGGTGTTCTTCTGCCAGAACAACCAGTGGGCGATCTCCGAGCCGATCGAACGGCAGAGCCGGATCCCGCTCTACCAGCGCGCCTCCGGCTTCGGCTTCCCCGGTGTCCGGGTCGACGGCAACGACGTGCTCGCCGTGCACGCAGTGACGACCGCCGCGCTCGAGCGGGCCCGGTCCGGCAACGGGCCGACGCTCATCGAGGCCTACACCTACCGGATGGGGGCGCACACCACCTCCGACGACCCGACCAAGTACCGGTTGGCCGACGAGCTCGAGCACTGGAAGCTCAAGGATCCGATCGCCCGGATCCGCGCGTACCTGACCCGCAGCGGCTCGACCGACGACGACTTCTTCGCCGGCATCGACGCCGAGGCCGACGCCCTCGCCGCCGATCTGCGCGGCCGTGTCCTGCAGCTCGAGGAGCCGACACTGAGCGAGACCTTCGACTGGCTCTACGCCCAGCTCCCGGCCCACCTGATCGAGCAGCGGGAGGCGTACGAGGAGTACGCGGCGAGCTTCGAGGAGGCCTCGTGACCAGACTGACGCTGGGCAAAGCGATCAACGCCGGCCTGCGACGGGCGCTCGAGGCCGACCCCAAGGTCGTGCTTGCGGGTGAGGACATCGGCAAGCTCGGTGGTGTCTTCCGGGTCACCGAGGGTCTGCAGAAGGACTTCGGCGAGCATCGGGTCATCGACTCGCCGCTGGCCGAGTCGGGCATCATCGGCACCGCGGTCGGTATGGCCATGCGTGGCTACCGGCCCGTCTGCGAGATCCAGTTCGACGGGTTCGTCTTCCCGGCCTTCGACCAGATCGTCACCCAGGTGTCGCGGCTGCGCTGGCGGTCCAAGGGTGTCATCTCGATGCCGATGGTCATCCGGATCCCGTACGGCGGCGGCATCGGGGCGGTCGAGCACCACAGCGAGTCGCCCGAGACCTACTTCGCGCACACCATGGGCCTCAAGGTCGTCACCTGCTCCAACCCGGTCGACGCCTACTGGATGATCCAGCAGTCGATCGCCTCCGACGACCCGGTGATCTTCCTCGAGCCGAAGCGTCGCTATCACGAGAAGGGCGAGGTCGACGAGTCGGTGACGCCGGTGCCCCTGCACGCGTCGCAGGTGGTCCGCGAGGGCACCGACGTGACGCTGCTCGCCTACGGGCCGATGGTCAAGACCTGTCTGGAAGCGGCGGCCGCCGCCGAGGACGAGGGTCGCAGTCTCGAGGTCATCGATCTGCGCACGTTGTCGCCGTTGGACCTCGGTCCGGTCATCGCCTCGGCCGAGAAGACCGGGCACGTGATCATCGTGCACGAGGCTCATATGACACTCGGCATAGGAGCGGAGGTGTCGGCCCGATTGCACGAGCGCTGCTTCTATTCGCTCGAGGCTCCGGTGCTCCGGGTGACCGGCTTCGACATCCCTTATCCGCCGAGCCGGGTCGAGGACGATTTCCTGCCCAACCTGGACCGGATCCTCGACGCCGTCGACCGCTCGTTGGCGTACTGAGAGACTGACGCGGCTTTTCCAACCTGAGAGGACTGACGTCCATGGCGATCCGCGAGTTCCGGCTGCCCGATCCCGGCGAGGGTCTGGTCGAGGCCGAGATCGTCACCTGGCGGGTGGCGGTCGGCGACACGATCAAGATCAACGACATCGTGGTCGAGGTGGAGACCAGCAAGTCGCTGGTCGAGTTGCCGACCCCGTACGCGGGCACGGTGAGCGGCCTGTTGGTTGCCGAGGGTGACCTGGTCGACGTCGGCCGGCCGATCATCGCGATCGACGACGGCGTGGCCGCCGAGCCGGCGGACGAGGCGATCGAGCCCGGCAAGATCGGCGGTGAGGCCCCGGGTGGACGCGTCGCCATCCTGGTCGGCTACGGCCCGAAGACGGCCGAGAGCAAGCGGCGGCCGCGCAAGGGTGCCGTACGCGACACCGGCCCGGCCGAGGTCCACGAGGAACTGGCGGCGGCGACCTTTGCGAAGGAGCAGCCGGTCTCCCGGCGCGCCGACGACCGTGAGGCGTTACACCCGGGCGACGACGGCGTGGTGGCGGACGCCGCGCCGCTGCCCTCGCCGGGGCACGCCGTCGCTTCAACGGTCCGGGCGGGCGGCGCCATCCTGGCCAAGCCCCCGGTCCGCAAGCGGGCCAGGGATCTGGGCGTCGATCTGGGCTCGGTGGACGGCTCCGGTCCGGGTGGGGTGATCACCCGCGACGATGTCGAGGCGGCTGCCTCGGCTGGTTCGGATTCCTCGGATGTCCCCGACGTCTCGGCTGTCTCGATGGCGGAACCGGCGGTGGCGGTGGCTCCGGCGGCGGCACGTCCGGCCGCGGTCGGCGACACCCGGGTTCCGATCAAGGGTGTCCGCAAGGCGACGGCGGCGGCGATGGTCCGCTCGGCGTTCACCGCCCCGCACGTCACCGAGTGGGTGACCTGCGACGTCTCGGCCACCGTCGAGTTGGTGGCCCGGCTCAAGGAACGGCGCGAGTTCCGCGGCGTACGCATTTCGCCGCTGCTGATCGTGGCCAAGGCGGTCTGCCTGGCGTTGGGGCGTACGCCGGAACTCAACTCGTTCTGGGACGACCCGGTCCAGGAGATCGTGCTCAAGAAGTCGGTCAACCTGGGGATCGCCGCGGCGACCCCGCGCGGACTCGTCGTGCCCAACATCAAGGGCGCCGAATCGATGACCCTGCTCGAACTGGCCGGAGCCATCAACGGCATCGTCAGCACCGCGCGCGAGGGCAAGACCCAGCCCGCCGCGATGTCGAACGGCACCTTCACCATCACCAACGTGGGCACCTTCGGGGTCGACGCCGGCACGCCGATCCTGAACCCGGGGGAGTCCGGCATCCTCTGCTTCGGACAGATCGCCCGCCGCCCGTGGGTGGTCGGGACCGGCTCGGAGGAGCGGATCGAGCCACGTTGGGTCAGCACCCTGGCCGTCTCCTTCGACCACCGGCTGGCCGATGGTGAACAGGGCTCGGTCTTCCTCAGCGCCGTGGCTCAGATCCTGACCAACCCCGGGCTCGCGCTGCTCTACTGAGCCGGCCCGGCATCGCGAAAGTGTCGGATAACGACGCGATGGGGCCGCGGTTCTGCGTCGTTATCCGACACTTTGCCGACGACTGGCGATCAGAAGGCGGCCTCGGCCAGGTCCATGGCCGCGAGGTCGATGGACTCCGCGATCACCCGTTCGGCGGCGAGCTTGGGCAGGACGGTGCGCGCGAACCAACGGGCCGAAGCGAGCTTGCCTTCGTAGAAGGCCTGCTCGTCGGCGGACTGCGGCTCGTTGAGTCGGGCGAGAGCGATCTCGGCGCCGCGGAGCAGCAGCCAGGCGCACGTCACGTCGCCCAGCGCCATCAGCAACCGGGTCGTGTTCAGCCCGACCTGATAGAGCACCCGCGGGTCGCCCTGGCCCGATCCCGCAGTCTGCAGGTCCTGGGTCATCGTCGTGACGATCGCGTCGACGTCGACGAGCGCGCGGGTCAACAGCCCGCGCTCGACCTTGAGCTGGCCGTTGCCCCCCTCGCCGGCCAGCCACTGCTGCATCTGGCCGGACAGATCGCCGAGCGCGCGCCGCTGGTCGCGGACGATCTTGCGGAAGAACAGGTCCTGCCCCTGGATGGCGGTCGTCCCCTCGTAGAGGGTGTCGATCTTGGCGTCGCGGACGTACTGCTCGAGCGGGTAGTCGTTGACGAAACCGGAACCGCCGAAGGTCTGCAGCGACTCGGTCCCCAGCACCACCCAGGAGCGCTCCGACCCGTAGCCCTTGACGATCGGCAGCAGTAGATCGTTGAGCCGGTGCGCGGCGTCGTCCTCGCGTCCCTCGGCCCGGGCCACCGCGACCCGGTCCTGGATGCTCGCGGTGAACAACACCAGCGCGCGCAGCCCCTCTGCGAAGGACTTCTGGGTCAGCAGCGAGCGGCGGACGTCAGGATGGTGGGCGATGGTGACCCGAGGTGCGGTCTTGTCCGACGCCCGCAGCAGATCCGGCCCCTGGACCCGGGTCTTCGCGTAGTCGAGCGCATTCAGGTAACCGCTCGACAAGGTGGCGATCGCCTTGGTGCCGACGAGCATCCGCGCGTGCTCGATCACCTGGAACATCTGGGCGATCCCGTCGTGCACCTCGCCGAGCAGCCAGCCCACCGCCGGCGTGCCCTCGGTCCCGAACGCCATCTCGCACGTCGTTGACGCGCGGATGCCCATCTTGTGTTCGATCCCGGTGACGAAGACGCCGTTGCGTGCGCCCAACGCACCGGTCTGCGGATCGAAGTGGAACTTAGGCACTACGAACAGCGACAGCCCCTTGGTTCCCGGCCCCGCCCCCTCGGGTCGGGCCAGCACCAGATGGATGATGTTCTCGGTCAGATCGTGCTCACCGGACGTGATGAACCGCTTCACCCCCTCGATCTGCCAACTGCCATCGGCCTGCGGCGCCGCGCGGGTCCGTCCGGCCCCGACGTCGGAACCCGCCTCGGGCTCGGTCAGCACCATGGTGGCGCCCCAGCCACGTTCGACCATCAGCGTCGCCGTCCGCTGGTCACGCTCGTTGCCGTACGCCCAGACGATGCTCGCGAACTTCGGCCCGCCCGCGTAGAGCACCAGAGCCGGGTTGGCGCCAATCGTCATCTCGTTGACCGCCCACTGCACGGTGGGTGGCGTCGGGGTGCCGCCGAGCTCGGCCGGGATCTCCAGCTGCCAGGTGCCGCCGGCCATCAGCGCGCGATAGGACTTCCGGAATTCCTCGGGCAGCGCCACGGTGTGCGCCTGCGGATCGAAGACCGGCTCGACCCGGTCGCCCGCGGCGAACGAGGCGGCGAGCTTGGTCGTGGCCAGGTGCTCGGTCTCGGCCAGGATCGCGCTGACCGTGTCCCGGTCCAGGTCCGCGTACAGCCCCTGCCCCAAGATGGCCTGCCGATCGAGCACCTCGAACAGATTGAACTCGATGTCACGGAGATTGGCTCGGTAATGGCTCATCGCGGGCACCTCGGCATAAGTTACTGGTGAGTAACATCCAGTATGCGACTCCCCGGGACGGGCCACAAGCCATAGGTTGAGCTCACCGATAACGATCTCGGCGAGGCGGTGAGCCAATGGGTCCTGACCGGCTCGACGCGATCCGGACCTGGCTCGGTCGCTACCGACTCCCGGTCGCCGGACTGGACCGGCGGACGCGGTGGCTCGGTTACGGGGGAACCGCCGTGGCCGTCCTGGCTGCCGCCGCGATGGTCGCGCTCACCCTCGACGGCGTCACCATCGAGCGACAGCCGTGCGTCGCCGGACACCAGCCGTGGCCGGTGATCGCCGCGCTGACCGTCGCGGTGACCGCCACCGCCCTCGGTCTGGCCGCGGTGGCCGCGGCCGGTGCGGTCGCCCGATCCTGGCCGCTGCCCCGCGTGCGATTCGTCGCGGTCCTCCTGACCCCGCTGCTCCTGGCGGTCGCCGAACTGATCTCGATGCGGGTCCGCGGCGCCGGATGGGCGTCGGTGCCGACCTCGCACGCCCGCGCGGTCTGGCCGTTCCTGACGCTGGTCGGGTTGCTGATGATGCTCATCGCCACCCACGGCCGCGGCCCGCGCCGACCCATGCCGGCCGCGCTCACCGTGCTGCTCGGCTTCGGCGGGTTCGCCGGCCACACCATCGCCACCTGGGTGATCTTCGGCGGGTGTCACGCCGTCGTCGTCGCGGGTGACAACCTGGCCCTGGTCGGCTTCTTCGCCATCATCGCCCTACCGGCGCTGCTGATCTGGCTCGGTGTCGAAGGCTTGCGCCTGTCGGGCGACCTCGGGCAGTGGGCGATGCAGCGGCTACCGCCGACCGGGCTGCTGCGCGGGCTGCTGATCGCCAAGTTCGCCCTCGTCGTCGGACTGCTGGGTTGGTGGGCGCTCGGTCGTCCGCCGGCCTGGTTGGCCGCGCTGCCGCCGAGCAGGACGGCTTTGCTGCTCGCGGTGCCGCTCGTCGTCCTCATCCTGGTCCTGCTGTCGCACGAGCACCGGTGGATCCGGCCCGGCTCCGACGCCTTCGTCGCGGTCAGCCGCGGCTTCACCCTGCTGGTCACGGTGATCCTGCTGGCCGTCCCGGCGTACGGACTGGCGGCGTTGTTCTCGGGTCTGCTCGTTCGGTCCGAGCTCGGGCTGGCCCTGGTCGCCCTCACCGCGGTGGCCGTGGTCGGCGGGTTCCTCCTGCGGCAGCCCGCCCGGCTCGGATCGGGCCTGGTCCTGACGGCCGGCCTGGTCGCCGGCTACGGATTGCTGCTCTGGGCGTACGCGCGCTCGCCTGACTTCCGGATGGCCGACCGGATCGTGGCCGACATGGACCTGCACCGGGTGGCCATCCTGCTCGGCGTCCCGGCGATCGTGGCCGTGGTCGCGGCGGGGATCGCGCTCGGTCGGCCCCGGTTCCACGGCCTCCGGCTCTTCTCCCTCGCCCTGCTGCTGTGGGTGCTGGTCACCACCGCGCTCCCGCTGCTGGTGCGAAGCCGCCCGGGGACGAACGCGATCGCCGTCGACCTGGTGCTGACCGTCGGTATCGCGGTGTTCGCCCTGCTGCTCAGGCTCGGTCGCCAGCGCGAGGTGTCGGCGTACGAACTGGTGTTGCTGCTGATCACCACCACGGTGATCGTCGAGGGTCCGGTCCTGATCGCGGCACTACCTGTGGCCGCAGCGTCCCCGCTGCTCGCCCTCGCCTTCATCGCCCCGGCTGTCGCTGTGCTCGGACCCGAGGCGCAGGGGCTGATCGGCGCGCCGTTGCACCGCGAACGGCTGCTGACCCGGGTCGGTCTGACCGCGGTCGGCTACGGGTTGCTGGGCGTCATCGCCGCGTTGGCCCCGCATCCGTTGGGCTACATCCAGGACCTCCCCGGGCTGGTCAACGGGGCCGCGGCACTGCCCTTCGCGGTCGTCCTGGTCGCTGCCCGTAGCGCCCGGCAGAGGCAAACCGTCGCGCCCTCCTGATCCCCGTTCGAGGTCTCCGCTGGTGCCCTCCGCGACGCGGCGCGCTAACGTCGCCTGCGTGACGGAGGTAACAGCGGCCAGGACCGTGCTCATCGACTCGTTCAAACGGATCCGCGATCTGGTGGTCGATCTCACCGACGGGTTGACCGCCGACCACGCGACCTACCGCCCGAACGACCAGGCCAACACGATTGCCTGGTTGCTCTGGCACACGGCCCGGGTGCAGGACGATCATGTGGCCGACCTGACCGGGACCGCGCAGGTCTGGGAGCGCTGGCGCGACCGCTTCGGTCTGCCCTTCGCGCCGGATGCGACGGGTTACGGCCAGAGCGCCGAGGAGGTGGGCCAGCTCAAGGCCGACGGTGAACGGCTGGCCGGCTATCACGCCGAGGTGCACCGGGTCACCCTCGACTACCTCCAGACCCTGACCACCGAGGAGTTGGACCGCGTCGTCGACACTCGCTGGGATCCGCCGGTGACCGCGAGCGTCCGGCTGGTCAGCGTGATCGGCGATGCCCTGCAACACCTCGGACAGGCTGCCTACGTACGCGGGCTCGTCGAGCATCGCGAGGCCGCCTGGCACGACCAGCGATCGGCGGACCATTGAGCGAGTACCGGTTCTACGGCGACCTCGCCCCGTGGTGGCCGTTGGTCTCCGCGCCGCAGGATTACGCCGAGGAGGCGGCCTTCGCCGCTTCCCTGCTGCGGACGGTCGAGCCGGCGCGTACGGTGCTCGAACTCGGCAGCGGGGGCGGTAACAACGCCTTCCACCTCAAGTCCGAGTTCGCCATGACCCTGGTCGATCTGTCCGAGGACATGCTCGGCGTCTCTCGCGCACTCAACCCCGAATGCGAGCACCTGGCCGGCGACATGCGGACGATCCGGCTCGAGCGGGAGTTCGACGCCGTGTTCGTCCACGACGCGATCGACTACATGACCACCGAGGACGATCTCCGCCTCGCCGTGGGCACGGTGTACGCCCACTGCCGACCCGGCGGGGTCGCGGTGCTGGTTCCCGACCACATCGCCGAGAACTTCGAGCCGGGCTCGGGCTCGGGCGGCCATGATGCCGACGACGGCCGCGGGATCCGCTACCTGGAGTGGTCCGACGACCCCGATCCGGGCGACACCGTGACCCGCACCGAGTACGCGTTCCTGATCCGGGCGGCCGACGGCAGCACCCAGGTGGCGCACGACACCCACCAGCTGGGGCTGTTTCCGCGCGAGACCTGGCTGCGCGTGCTCGCCGAGGCCGGTTTCACCGCTCGGTCGGTGGCCGAGGTCACCGAGGAGGACCGGCTGCCGCGCGAGTTCTTCGTCGGTCGGCGGGCCGACGCATGACCACAGCCCTGGTGCTCAACGGCCCCAATCTCAACCTGCTCGGCCGACGGGAGCCGGCGGTCTACGGCTCGGCCACCCTCACCGACGTCGAGGCCTCGTGCCGCCTGGTGACCGATGAGCTCGGCTGGACGCTCGACTTCCGGCAGAGCAACCACGAGGGCGAGCTGGTCGACTGGCTGCAACAGGCCGGGCGCGATCAGCAGGCCGGTGAACTCGCCGGCGTCGTGCTCAACGCGGGTGCCTACACCCATACGAGCCTGGCGCTGCCCGATGCCATCAGTGCCACCGAACTCCGGGTGATCGAGCTGCACATCTCCAACGTGCATGCACGCGAAAGCTTCCGGCACCACTCCTACATCTCCGCGGTCGCCGCCGGGGTCATCGTCGGACTCGGCGTCGCCGGCTATCCGCTGGCCATCCGCGCGCTCAGCGAGCTGTCGACCCGCTGAGCGCCCCCGACGGAGGCGCCGGTCGATCGATGCCACGCCGGGCAAGGGCAGGTACGTCTGGGGCTTGCCGTTCCTGATCACCGACACCCGACCGCCGTAGAACTCGGCAACGGAGATCTTGCCCTTGTGGACCGCGACATTGGTCGCGCCGGCGAATTCGGTGGCCACCCGGGTGACCTTGCCGCTCCTGGGCTGATGTTGTCGACGCTGCGGCGGGCCCCGAGCTCCGCTCACCATCGATCGGATGATTCGGACGCGTCAACGGTTGGGTGAAACGACGGGGGACCGCCTGCACTAACGTGGTGGGGGTGACGAGTGAGACCGTGGGCGACCAGGATCAGCAGCCCCACGAGGCCAGCGAGATCTCCTACGACGAGCAGCGCTACCCCGCGCGACCCAAGCGGTTGCGGCCCCGAGGGCGGCTGCGCGGGCTGTTCCCGCGGCTGCCGCGCACCGAGCGCGGCGGCGGCAGGGCCGACGGTTCGAACCCCGCGTACGTCGCTTGGCTGACCGAGCAGTCGATGCTGCAGGACGCGTACGACTTCGCCAAGCAGTTCTCCGGTCAGGGGAGCATGTGGCAGAACCCGTTCGCCAATCCCGATGCCCGGGCCGCGATCGAGAAGTCCTCGGTCTGGTTCACCGCGTACCCGATCTCGATGATCACCAAGCCCGGGTCGTCCTTCCTGGGCACCCTGGGCGACGAGGCCCTGTGGGCGGCGTTCGAAGCCATCGGTATCGACGGGGTCCACACCGGCCCGGTGAAGAAGGCCGGCGGCATCCTCGGTTGGGATCCGACCCCGAGCGTCGACGGCCACTTCGATCGGATCAGCACCCAGATCGACGAGGAATTCGGCACCGAGGACGAGTTCCGCAGCATGTGCGAGGTGGCCGCGAGCCATCTCGGCATGGTGATCGACGACATCGTCCCCGGCCATACCGGCAAGGGCGCTGACTTCCGCCTGGCCGAGATGAAGGTCGGTGACTTCCCCGGGATCTACCACATGATCGAGATCCCCAAGGACGACTGGCATCTGCTGCCCAAGGTCCCCAAGGGGCGCGACGCGATCAATCTCGACGACGAGGCCGAGGACCAGCTGGCCAAGCACGGCTACATCATCGGCCGGCTCCAGCGGGTCATCTTCTTCGAGCCGGGGGTCAAGGACACCAACTGGAGTGCCACGGCGCCGGTGCTGGGACCCGATGGCGAGGAGCGCCGCTGGGTCTACCTGCACTACTTCAAGGAGGGCCAGCCCTCGATCAACTGGCTGGACCCGAGCTTCGCCGGGATGCGGCTGGTGATCGGCGACGCGCTGCACTCACTGGGTGACCTGGGCAGCGGTGCGTTGCGGCTCGACGCCAACGGCTTCCTCGGGGTCGAGAAGTCCGCCGAGGACTCCCCGGCCTGGTCGGAGGGTCACCCGCTGTCCGAGGCGGCCAACCAGCTGATCGCCAGCATGGTCCGCAAGGTGGGTGGCTTCACCTTCCAGGAACTCAACCTGACGATGGACGACATCAAGAGCTCGGCCGAGCGCGGTGCCGATCTGTCCTACGACTTCGTCAACCGACCCGCCTACCACCACGCCATGGCCACCGGGGACACCGAGTTCGTACGACTCACCCTGCGGCTCGGTCAGGCGATGGACATCGAGCCCGCCTCGTTGGTCCACGCGTTGCAGAACCACGACGAGATGACCTACGAGCTGGTCCACTTCGAGACCCTGCACTCGAGCGATCTCTTCGCGTTCCGCGGTAAGGAGATCAACGGCCACGAGCTCGCCGTCACCATCCGGCAGGAGTTGATCGACCACCTGGCCGGGGACGCCGCGCCCTACAACGCCACGTTCACCCAGAACGGCATCGCCTCGACGCTGGCCACCGTCATCGCCGGTTCGCTCGGCTTCACCAGCATCACCCAGCTGGACGACGATCAGATCGAGCAGATCAAGCAGGCCCACCTGCTGCTGGCCATGTTCAACGCGCTGCAGCCCGGCGTGTTCGCACTCTCGGGCTGGGACCTGGTCGGCGCGTTGACCCTGGACCGCAAGCAGGTGGCCCGGCTGCTCTCCGAGGGCGACACCCGCTGGATCCACCGGTCCGCGTACGACCTGATGGACTACCGGCCCGAGGCGACAGAGTCGCTGTCGAAGATGCCGCGGGGGATCAGCCTCTACGGCGCGCTGCCGCAGCAGCTGGCAGACGAGAACTCCTTCGCCCGCAAGCTGGCCAAGATCCTCGCCGTGCGCAAGCGCTTCGGGATCGCCACCGCGGTCCAGCTCGACGTGCCCGACGTGTCGAACAAGGCGATGCTCGTCATGGTCCACCAGCTGAGCGACGCCGAGCAGGTGACCGTGCTGAACTTCTCCGGCGCAGCCATCTCGGGCACCGTCCGTTCCGACGCGTTGGTGCCGGGCAGCGTGCTGGTCGACATGTTCACCGACGAGGAGGTCGGTGAGGTCGACGACCTCCACAGCTTCAGCATCAGCCTCGAGGCCCACGAGGGTCGTTCGCTGCTGGTCCTCTGCCCGGGTGACCGGCCGATCGATACCCACGTGCACACCTCGACCCGCCCGAGCGTCCGCAGCTGAGCGTCGCGTACGCGTCGCTGAACGAACCGGCCGCCCGTCTCGTCTGAGGGTTGTCGGAAGGAGGCCGGATGGGCGCGGGTAGCCGCGAAGCCGCGCTGCAGCAACTGCACGATCGGCATGCGGGCGAGTTGTGGCGCTTCGCGCTGCGCCTGACCCGCGACCGGCAGTTGGCCGAGGACGTCGTGCAGGAGGTCCTGCTCCGGGCCTGGAAGGACGCGGGGCTGGTCGGCCGGAGCGACACGGCGGCACGGGCGTGGCTGTTCACGGCCTGCCGCAACCTGATCATCGATCGCTGGCGGAGCGCCGCCTCCCGGCACGAACAGCGGACCGAGGATCCGCTCGAGCAGAGCGTTGGCGATGCGACCAGCGTGGTCCTCGACCGGTGGCTCATCACCGACGCGATCAGCCAGTTGTCGATCGAACACCGGTCGGTGATCGGCGCGGCCTACTACGAGGGTCGCTCGGTCGCCGACATCGCCGGCCGTCTCCAGATTCCGGAGGGGACCGTGAAGTCGCGGCTGCACTACGGGCTGCGCAGTCTGAGATTGATCCTGCAGGAGAAGGGGGTGACCCGGCCGTGACCGTACCTTTGCACCCCTACCGGGAATGGGACGCCGCGTACGTGCTCGGCGCGCTCTCGCCGGCCGAACGCCGTGAGTTCGAAGAGCACCTCGCCGGGTGCCCGACCTGTCAGGCGGCAATTTCCGAGCTGGCCGGGATGCCGGGGCTGCTGGCCCAGGTGCCGCTCGAGGACGCCGAGGTGCTGATGGCGGCCACGCCCGAGCCGGCCACGGAGTACCCGCCGGCCACGCTGGTGCCTCACGTGATCCAGCTGGCCGGTCGGCAACGCCGCCGGACGATCGGATGGCTCGCGGGCGCCGCGGCGGCCCTGTTGATCATCGTCGGTGGCCTCGCGGTCGGGTCCGGGTTGATACCGCTCGGACCGCAGGGCCCGGAGCGGCTCGGGTTCAGCCAGGTGGCGCCGACGGCGATCACCGCGGTCGTCGATCTGGTACCCGCGCAGGACGGGGGCACCGACGTCAAGGTCGAGTGTCAGTACGGCGAGGTGGACGAGCCGGCCCACGGCGCGTACGCGGACTACTCGATCGTGGTCGTCGACCGGGGCGGCCAGACGCAGCTGATCAAGCAGTGGCCGGCCAAGCCCAACAAGGTGATGCGACCCGGTGGTCACACGCCCCTGCGGATCTCACAGATCGACCAGGTCCAGATCCGTGACAGCGCGAGCGACGAGGTCCTGCTGCGCGCCCCGCTGAGGTAGTTAGCCTAGGGCGGGTGGCTGACGAATTGACCCGACATGGCATCCCGGTCGCCGAACTGCAGGCCGAGACCCATCGGCTGCTCGACTTCGGACTGAACTGCGGCCGACCGGCCGGTGGTGCGGGGTATCTCGACGAGCGTGGTCAGGTCGATCTCCGTCGACCGACCTTCACCTGGGTCACCGGCCGGATGGTGCACAGCTATGCGCTCGGGCATCTGCTCGGGCGCCCCGGCGATCTGGTCGTGGCCGAGCAGGCCTTCGCCGGGCTGACCGGACGGCTGCGCGACCAGAAGTCGGGTGGCTGGCTGAGCGCGGTGGACGAGGGCGGGAGCAGTCCGGACGAGAAAGCCTGCTACGCCCACGCGTTCGTGGTGCTCGCCGCGTCGACGGCCACGCTGGCGGGGATCGCCGGCGGCCGCGAACTGCTGGGTGAGGCCCTTGACGTCTGGCAGGACCGGTTCTTCGACGGCGAGCACGAGATGTTCTTCGACGCCTGGAACCGCGACTTCACCGCGCTCGACCCCTATCGGGGCGTGAACGGGAACATGCACGCCGTCGAGGCGCTGCTGGCCGCGGCCGACGTGCTCGATGACGCGGCGCTACGCCATCAGGCGTTCGCCATCACCCAGCGGGTGATCGCCCAGGGCGCGGAAGCGCACGCCTGGCGCATCCCCGAGCACTTCGACCCCGAGTGGCAGCCGCTGCTGGAGCACAACCGCGATCGACCGGACGACCCGTTCCAGCCGTTCGGCGCGACCATCGGCCACGGACTCGAGTGGTCGCGGCTGGCCTTACACCTCGAGGCCGCGCTCGGCGCTCAGGCCCCGGTCTGGCTGCGGCCGGCCGCGGTGGCCCTCTACGACCGCGCGGTCGCTGACGGCTGGGCGGTCGACGGCGCCGACGGCTTCGTCTACACGACCGACTGGTCGGGAACACCGGTCGTCCGCGACCGGATGCACTGGGTGGTCGCCGAAGCCATCGCCACCGCGACCTGCCTGCACGAGCGGACCGGCGATCCGGTGTTCGCCGACCACGCCGGCACGTACTGGGCGTACGCGCAGCAGCAGCTCCTCGATCGCGAGCTGGGGTCCTGGCACCACCAGCTCGATGCGCAGAACCGGCCGATCGGGACGGTCTGGCCGGGCAAGCCGGATCTCTACCACGCGGTCCAGGCCATGCTCATCCCACAGCTCCCCTTGGCGCCGACGCTGGCGTCGGCGCTGGCGGCCCGGGCGTAGGTTCGACCCCGTAGACAGGAGCGGGCATGGACAAGGTGGTCGGTGGCGCCGCCGACGCGGTGGCCGACATCGCGGCGGGTGCGTCGTTGGCGGTGGGCGGTTTCGGGCTGTGCGGGATCCCGTCGGTCCTGATCGCGGCGTTGCTGGCGGCGGGGGTCGACGACCTCGAGGTGGTGTCCAACAATTGCGGCGTCGATGACTGGGGTCTGGGTCAGTTGCTGGCCGCTCGCCGAATCCGTCGGATGGTGTCGTCCTACGTCGGGGAGAACAAGGAATTCGCCCGGCAGTATCTGGCCGGTGAATTGGAGGTCGAGTTGACTCCGCAGGGCACGCTGGCCGAGCGACTCCGTGCGGGCGGGTCGGGGATTCCGGCGTTCTTCACCGCCACCGGGGTGGGGACGCAGGTCGCCGAGGGTGGTCTGCCCTGGCGCTACGGCCCGGACGGGTCGGTCGTGGTGGCGTCGCCGGCGAAGGAGACCCGCAGCTTCCCGACCGCCGCCGGGGTGGCGCAGGACTTCGTGTTGGAGCAGGCGATCGTGGCCGATTTCGGGCTGGTCCGGGCCTGGAAGGGTGACCGACACGGCAACCTCGTCTATCGGGCCTCGGCGCGGAACTTCAATCCGTTGGCGGCGATGTCGGGGCGGGTGACGATCGCCGAGGTCGAGCACCTGGTCGAGCCGGGTGAGTTGGACCCCGACCAGATCCACACGCCCGGGGTCTTCGTGCACCGGGTGGTGCCGTTGACCGCCGCGCAGGCGGTCGAGAAGCGGATCGAGCGACTGACCGTCCGGGAGCGGGCATGAGCTCTGCGCGTCGGCTCGAAGGGGTGCGGGCATGAGCTGGTCGCGGGAACAGATGGCGGCGCGAGCGGCGTCGGAGCTGACCGACGGGTCGTACGTGAACCTGGGGATCGGGTTGCCGACGCTGGTGCCCAACTATGTGGCCGACGACGTCGAACTGGTGCTGCAGTCGGAGAACGGGCTGCTCGGGGTCGGCGCCTACCCGTACGCGGGTGAGGCGGATCCGGACCTGATCAACGCCGGCAAGGAGACGGTGACGCTGCGGCGCGGGGCGTCGGTGTTCGACTCGGCCACCTCGTTCGGGATGATCCGCGGCGGGAAGATCGACGCGGCCATCCTCGGGGCGATGCAGGTCTCGGTGGCCGGCGACATCGCCAACTGGATGATCCCCGGGAAGATGGTCAAGGGGATGGGCGGGGCGATGGACCTGGTCCACGGGGCGAAGCGGGTCATCGTGTTGATGGAGCACGTGGCCCGCGACGGCGCGTACAAGATCGTCGAGGAGTGCTCGCTGCCGTACACCGGTCGCGGAGTGGTCCAGCGGATCATCACCGATCTCGCGGTGATCGATGTGACTCCCGGCGGGTTGCGGCTGATCGAGCTGGCCCCCGACGTCAGCCTCGACGAGGTGCGCGCCAAGACCGAGCCCGACGTCGCCTGACCCTGGACTACTGAGCCCGACGACCTCCGACTGGTCTGCGGTCCGGTTGAGCGGACTGGTCCGGTTGGGCGGACTGCGGCGGGGCCCGGCCGAGGGTGAGGGTCGATTCCCGCTCGTCGTCCTCGAGGGAGGTCGCGGACAGTCCGGCCTGCTCCATCAGACCGGTCACGACCGGAGCCTGCGTCCGGCTGACCTCGATCAGCAGCTGACCGCCGGGCGCGAGCCAGTCACCGACCTCGGCGAGGATCCGTCGGTGGATGTCCATGCCGTCGGAACCGCCGTCGAGGGCGACCAGGGGTTCATGGTCACGCGCCTCCGGTGGCATGAAGGCGATCGCGGCGGTCGGGACGTACGGCGCGTTGACCACGAGGACATCGATCCGGCGACGCAACCGATCGGGGAGGGCGGCGAACAGGTCGCCCGCGAAGACCCGGTCGGCGGGCAGGTTGCGGCGGGCGCAGCGTACGGCGGGCGGGTCGCAGTCGGCAGCATGGACGCTCAGATCGGGCCGGCGGTGCGCCAGTGCAGCGCCGATCGCCCCCGAACCGCAGCACAGATCGACCACCGTCGCCTGCCGGAAGGCCCGGCGGTCCGCCTCGTCGACCAGGGCCAGGGTCCGCTGCCGCGGCACGAACACCCCGGGCTCGATCGCGATCCGCAGCCCGTCGAACTCGGCCCAGCCCACAACCACCTCCAGCGGTGCGCCGGCGACCCGCCGATCGGTCATCCGGTCGAGCTCGGCGGGTGACGACGCGGCCGCCCGCAGCAGATCCGCCTCGTCCTCGGCGAAGACGCAGCCGGCCGCCCGCAGCCGGTCGACCAGGGGATCCGAGCTCATCGTGGCCTCGCGATTCAGCCGGCCAGCAGGTCGCGGACCTCGTGACCGCGGACCTCGGGACCGCGGACCGCGGCCACCGCGCGGCACTTCGCGGCGACCTCGTCGGCCGACAGCGCATTGGTCAGCAGGTTGCCGTCGCCGAGCTCGGCGGCCAGCTCGACCGACTTGGGTCCGGAGCCCCCCAGCATCAGCGGAGGTATCCGCTGGGGCGGCCAGTCGAGCAGCACCCGGTCGAGCTTCACGTACCGACCGTCGGTCGTCACCGTCGCCCCGGCGAGCAGTCCGCGCAGCGCGCCGACGTACTCCCGCAGGAGGGTCAGCGGGGAGTCGACCTTGGCCCCGGCCTGGTCCATCCAGTGCTGGACGCCGTGGCCGACGCCGGCCACCAGCCGGCCCGGGAACATCCGCTCCAGCGTGGCGATCTCCATGGCGCACAGGGCGACGTTCCGCAACGGGGCGGGCATCAGCCCGATGCCGACGGTGATCCGCTCGGTCGCCGCCAACGCCACCGCGGCCGACGCGATCGCGCTCTGCTTGAAGCAGTCCTCCCAGACCCAGAAGTCGTCGAGCCCCGACATCTCGGCCGTCCGGGCGAGCTCGGCCAGGCGTTCCGGCGGAATGGTCGGGGCGTACGCGAACCCGCGTCGAACGGCCAGTGCCATGGGTTCATAGTGCCGGATGAACGCGTGGGAGGTCATCGGCCACCGCCTCCACGCCCAGCAGCAGCGCGCTCGAGAGCAGGGTGGTCAGGGCTGCTCCCAGACCACCTCGTCGGAACGCTTGTCGGGGCGCAGGCCGCGCCAGACCGGGTGCCGCATCCGACCCGGACCGGTCAGCTCGGTGTACTGCACCTCGCCGACCAGGGTCGGGGTGACCCAGCGAGCGTCGCGGGTGTCTTCGCGGGGGACCTCGATGAACGGGCTGGTGGCTCGGGCCAGGCGGTCCAGCCGGGCCTGGATCTCGGTGATCACCTTGTCGCTGAAGCCGGAGCCGACCCGGCCAACGTAGCGCAGACCGTCGGTGGTGGGCACACCCATCAGCAGCCCACCGAACGAGCCGTGCCGACGCCCCTGACCGGGATGCCAGCCGCCGATGATGACCTCCTGCGTCCGCACGTTCTTGATCTTCAGCCAGGTGCGGGCCCGTCGACCGGACTGATAGATCGAGTCGCGCTTCTTGGCCATCACCCCCTCGAGGTCCAGGATCAGGCTGGTCTCGCGGGCCGCTTCCAGATCGCCTTCGAAGATCGGCGGGACCTGGATCCGCGATCCCGCAGCGGGCCGGATCAGTTCCTCGAGCAGGGCGCGCCGTTCGAGGTACGGGCGACGGACGAGCGACTGACCGTTCAGCTCGAGCAGGTCGAACAACATCAGCTGGGCGGGCCAGGTCCGTGCGGCCCGCTCGATGTCGGCCGGTCTGGTCAGGTTGATCCGGTTCTGTAGTAGCCCGAAATCGGGCCGGCCGTTGGGGTCCGCGACCACGACCTCGCCGTCGAGCACGGCACTGTCGACGCCGAGCGCGGCCAGATCGCCGACCACGTCGAAATAGGCGGCCGTGTCGTCGCGACCCTTGCGGCTGAGGAGCTTGACCTGGTCGCCGGCCAGATAGGCGACCGCGCGTACGCCGTCCCACTTCATCTCGAAGGCCCAGCCCGACTCGTCGCCGAGGCCGGAGCCGTCGCTCAGCGTGGCCAGCATCGGTTCGATCGCATCGGGAAAACCGCCCGCCCGGTGCTCCGACGTACGCACCGCGCTCTCATCGGCGGGGTCGACGGTCATCAGGTGCATCAACCAGTTGCGGTCGGCCCGGCCCCCGCCCTTGCCGGTGTGGATCAGGGCGAACTTCTTCGCCACCCCACCCAGTCCGCCGTCCGGGTGACCGTGACAGGTGATGATCACCTCGCGCCCGTCGATCCACTTCTCGAGCTCGTACGTCCCTGAGTCCCAGATCCGCACCGAGCCACCCCCGTACTCCCCACGCGGGATGCTGCCCTCGAAGGTCCCGTATTCGAGCGGATGGTCCTCGGTCATCACAGCCAGGTGGTTGCGCTTCGGGTCGGTCGGTGGCGCCTTGGGCACCGCCCAGCTGACCAGCACCCCGTTGCGCTCGAGCCGGAAGTCGTAGTGCAGCGCTCGGGCGTGGTGTTCCTGGATGACGAAGCTGAACCCGTCGCGGTCGTGGCGGGCCGGCGCGCTGGGCACCGGCTCGGGGGTGCGGGCGGCGTCGCGCATGCTGCGATAGGTGGCCAGCCGGTCCGGTCCCGTCGTCGCGGCGTGGGCGTCCGGATCGCCGAGGACCGCCATCGGGTCACCCGTCGCGGCGACCCGGGCCAGCACCTCCTCGTAGCCGAGCTGGGCCAGTTCCGGGGACTCGATCTCCGCCCAGGTCCGCGGCGCGGCGACGAAGGGCCGATCGCGGCCGCGTAGCGAGTACGGCGCGACGGTGGTCTTGTTGCCGTTGTTCTGGCTCCAGTCCAGGAAGACCTTGCCGTCGCGTTCGGAGCGCTTCATCTGCGAGACCACCCGGTCGGGCTGATCCGCCTCCAACGCGCGAGCCAGCTCGCGCGCGAGGGCGGTCGCCGCCTCCGAGGAGTGCGAGCCGTCGAGCGCGGCATAGAGGTGGATGCCCTTGCTCCCGCTCGTCACCGGGACCGGATCGAGCCCGATGTCGCGGAGCACGGCGGCGGCGGCGACGGCGATCTCGGCGCAGTCGACCAGGGTGACGCCCTCGCCCGGGTCCAGATCGAGCACCAGCCGGTCCGGGTTGCGTGGCGCCCCGTCGGGGCCGAAGCGCCACTGCGGGACGTGGATCTCCAGTGCCGCCAGCTGGGCCAGCCAGGTGAGCGTGGCGACCTCGTTGATCACCGGATAGACGTTGTCGTGATCGCGGTGCGCGAGGGTGTGGCGCGCGACCCACTCCGGCGTGCCGGTGCCCAGATCCTTGTTGAAGAAGACGGTCGGTGGTTTCCCGGTTCCGTCGCCGATCCCGTCGGGCCAGCGTTTACGGGTCGCCGGCCGCTCGAAGATGTGCGGCAGCATCACCGGCGCGATCTCGGCGTAGTAGGCGATCACGTCGGCCTTGGTGGTGTGGGTCTGCGGGTAGAGCACCTTGTCGAGGTTGCTGAGCTTGATCGCGCGCCCGCCGACCGTCACCACCTGATCGCGTCCGCTTCTGGCCACGGGCCGAGCCTACGAGTCCGTTGGGTTGAGGGCTCCACCTGTGCAGGTGCTCGATCGGTGTTTGGCTGCCGCTATGAACAGACGACTCGTGGGGCCGGTCGTCGCGGCCCTCTCCGCCCTGCTGATGACCGGCTCGTTGGGGGCCGGACCGGCGCCGGCCGCGTACGCGTCACCGAACGTCGCGGCCGCTGCGCACTGCACGTCCGGCGTCCCGGGCGATGTGAACGGGGACGGGTACGCCGAGGTCGCCGTCAGCGCCAGCAGTCTGGCCGCCGTGCACGTGTTCTACGGCCAACCGGCGGGCCTGGCCGTGGACGCGAAGGGCAGCGCCCTCGACGATCAGCAGTTCACCACGGCCCAGCTGGGGGTGCCCGAGTTGGCCCAGGTCAGCTCGACGGCCTTCGGCGACTTCAACGGCGACGGGTGCGCAGATCTGGCCCTGAGCAGCCCGCAGGTCGGTCCGTACCGGATCGTGACCGTGCTGTTCGGCTCGCCCACCGGGCTCTCGGTGGTCGGGAGGCAGCACGTCGACACCGCTGACATCGAGCCGCGCGGCGAATTCAGCGAGCTGGGTCCCTCGGCGTTGTCGGCCGGCGACTTCAGCGGCGACGGCATCGACGATCTCGCGGTCGGCATGTCGGACGCGTTCGACGACCTCAGCGACCGCGGGGGGCAGGGGGCGGTGCTGGTCTTCTTCGGTTCGGCCACCGGAATCAGCACGGGCCGGTTGCTCACGATCGGAATGCAGACCCCGGGTTTCGACATCGGGTGCTGGTGCGGTTTCGGACGGGCTCTGGCGGCCGGCGACTTCGACGGGGACTCCTCGCTCGACCTGGCCGTCGGTGGTCCGTACGACGGGGCGTTGATCCAGGTCCTGGAGTTCACGGGCGCCGAGCTCAGCGCGGTCCAGCCCGCCCCGCTGAAGGCCAAGGATCCCGGTGCCCCGTCGCGGCACAGCTCTCTCGGCTCGGAACTGGCGGCCGGTGATCTGAACGACGACGGTCGGGACGACCTGGTCGCCGGGGTGGGCGGTGACGGCGGCGTGGTCACCGTGCTCGGATCGGCGAGGGGGCTGACCTGGAAGGGCAGTCGCGCGCACGCGCTGGCGCGTCTCGGTCTGAAGGGGGGCGGAGTCCCGTCGCTGGCGGTGGCCCCACTCGACGCCCGAGCGGGCGCCGACGTGGTGATCGGCAGTGCCGGCGCCAAGGTCGGTTCGGCGAAGTACGCCGGAGCGGTCGCGGTGGTGCCGGGTGGGGCCACCGGCCTGCGGACCTCGGGAACGCTCAAGTTCACCGAAGCGACCCGCTACGTGCCCGGCTCCGCCGAACGGAACGACCTCTTCGGCGCTCAGCTGACCGCAACCTTCGTGCAGGACCGGCGGCAGGCCACGTTGATCGTCTCCGCGCCGAACGAGGAGGTCAGCGGTCACACCGAGGCCGGTCGGATCTATCAGTTCCCCCGCGGCAAGGCCGGACCGAAGGCGAAGGGCAGCCAGGCGTTCAGTCTGGACACCGCGGGCGTCAAGGGTTCGACGACCCGCCGGCCCCGTTTTGGAAGCGAGCTCAGCTGATGTCGGCATCTCGGGTGAGGCACCTGATCGCGATGACCACGGCTGGGTCGGCCAAGAGGTCGGCGGCCAGGAAGTCAGCCTGACGCCGGGCGCCGCAAACGCTTCAACCGGGTGGGCAAATCCAGGACGCGGGCAGAATTTCCGTTTACGGTGTACGCATGGGAATCGGACTCGGCATTGTGCTCATCGTCCTGGGCGCCATCTTGCTCTTCGCACTGAGAATTAATGTGCCCTACGTTTCCGACGACACGCTGGGCATCATCTTGATCGTGGCCGGAGTCCTCGCTCTGGTCCTCAGCCTGGTCCTGCAGCGCCAGCGCGGTCGGTCCAAGCACGTCCAGGAGACTCGCTACGAAGGCCCGCCGGCCGTCTGAACCACCACCGCCTCCTCCCGGTCAGAGACCGAAGAGCGGCGGCAGACCGAACAGCATCGCCGACGACCAGGTGATGTGAGTCAGGATCGGCGCGAGCACGCCGCCACCGGCTCGGCGCTGCAGACCGACCACAGTGCCGAGCACAGCGGCGGCGAAGACCAGCACCGGATTCCTACCGGCCACGGTGGCCAGGGTGTAGATGATCGTCGAGATCAACACCGGATGCCTCACCCCGATCGCCGCGAACAGCGCTCCACGGAAGAACAGCTCCTCGGCGACCCCGTTGATCAAGGTGATGACGAAGATCAGGGCCAGGTTGCCGGCCGCGGCGTACCCCAGAACCCCCTGGGTCAGCGAGGCCAACGGCGGGATCTCGCGGATGATCAGCGCACCGGCCGCGAATAATGCCGCCAACAGCAGCCCGACGATGATCGGGGTGATGATCGGCCGCCGCAGGTTGCCCCGGAACGAGATGTGGCCCAGATGGAGTGGACCCGACACGACGCTGCCGAGCATCCAGGTCAGGGCCAGCGCGAACGTCAGCAGATAGAACTCCAGGCTGCCCTGCTCGCGCGAGAACGACAGGAACAGCAGGGTCGCGCCGATGAGCAGGGTGATGGCGACGACGATGCGCCGGCGCAGGAAGGCGGCATCGGACTGGCGGTGGTCGCGTTCGACCTTGTCGATCAGGATCGGCCGGACCACGCCGACGGCTCGGCCGAGCACTCGGGCCCGCCGGCTGGCCGAACGGTCGGGCTCGCTCAGAGCCGGCTCACCGCGATCGACCATCAGGCGTCGGCGCGCTCGCGGAGGGCCTCGCGGACGGCGTCGTCGTAACTCATCGGGTCACCGGGGATCAGATCAGTGATCGGGTGTTCGGTCACCACGACTTCGTTGCTCATCGAGGCGATCAGGTTACGGGCCGTCTCGAGATCGACGTCGGTGACGAAGGACAGCCAGTGCGACGACAGGCGCGGAGTCAGCAGCGGGACCGCGACCATCGGCAGCGAGTGACCCTTGACGATCCGCGAGACCCGCTGCATCATCTCGGCGTAGGTCAACACCTCGGGCCCACCGACCTCGTAGATCTGGCCCAGGGCCTCGTCGCGGTCGAGCACCCCGGTCAGGTAGCGGATGATGTCGACCAGCGCGATCGGCTGGGTCTTGGTCATCGCCCAGTGCGGGACGACCATGGCGGGTAGGTGATCGACCAGCTGGCGGGTCATCTCCCAGCTGATTCCCCCGTGCCCGACCACGATCGCCGCCCGCAGCACGGTGACCGGCACGGTCCCCTCGGCCAGCAGCCGCTCGACCTCACGTCGGGACCGCAGATGGTCCGAGAGCTCCTGGTCGTCGCGACCGAGGCCGCCGAGGTAGATGATCTGTCGGAGCTCCGCCTTCTCCGCGGCGGCGGCGAAGATCCGCGCCGCGCTGGCGTCCTTCTGCACGAAGTCGGTCGAGTCCAGCGCGTGCACCAGGTAGTAGGCGGCGTCGGCACCGCGCATGGCGACGGCCAGACTGGCCGGGTCGCTCACGTCACCGAAGATCGGGTCGCCCGCCCCTTCGTAGGATTCCGGATGCCGGGTCATGGCTCGGACGTCATGACCGGCGGCCACCAGGGCCTCGCACAGGTGGGATCCGACGAATCCGGATGCTCCGGTCACCACGACAGTCAGCTTGCTCACGATGGGCACTTCTCTTCTCGTCCGTTGCTCGGTTGCAGGTTGTCGGCGCTCATCGCAGGCTCACGCGTGCGCACGGCTCAGCGCGGCCCGACGCAGACGGTCAGCGCGCCCGGGACGATCTCGGCCACCATCGAGCGGCATTCGCCGATCACGTCGCCGTCGAGCTGGTAGAGATCGGGCTCGGCGAGCTGGACAGTGACCCGTCGACCGCTCCACTGGTCGACCTGGTCCCCGCGATGCTGGCGGCGGGTGATCAGCCGCAGCAGGATCCGCAGCCAGTGGGTGAATCGGTGGGGGGAGGCGATGTAGACGTCCAACCGGCCGTCGTCGGGCTCGGCCCCAGGGATCAGCGTGATGCCGGCGGTCAGCTGGCTGACGTTACCGATCAGCGCCAGCATCGTCGTCCGTCGGTGGGTGCGGTGCTGGTCGACCTTGACCCGGATGCTCATCGGCAGCCGGCCCAGAGCTTTCCCTGCCGCCATGAAGTAGGCCGCCGATCCCACCCGCGCCTTGAGGGCGGGGTTGGTCTCTTCCATGATGAGCGCGTCGATCCCGACCCCGGCCATCACGGCGAAGTGTTGCGGTTCGCCGTCGTCGACGACCAGCTTGATCAGGTCGATCGCCCGGGTCTGTTCGCCGAGAGCGATCTCGACGGCCTCAGGCTCGGTCAGCGGCAGCCCAAGATTGCGGGCGAGCAGGTTCCCGGTGCCCGCGGGCACGAGCCCGAGCACGGTCCCACTCTGCGCCAACGCGTCGGCCACGCACCGTACGGTGCCGTCGCCGCCGGCGGCCACGACCCGGTCCACCCCCTCCTCGAGGGCCTGACGGGCCATCCCGCGACCTGGATCGTCCTCGGTCGTCTCCAACCAGAGGAGCTCCCAGTTCAGTCGTTCGGCCGTGCTCCGCATGAGATCGGCGAAGTCGTCCGAGACTTTGGTGGGGTTGACGATGAGGGCACAGCGCCGACTACCTGAATCCACGGTGGTACCTACCTTCATGACCCGATCGATGTCGGCGCCATCGTGTCAGATGACGCTCACTGGTCCGCGGCTGCGGTGGCGTGAGCGGCCGCCGTCCGAAGCTGGGCGTAGCGCTTGCGACTTTCCCGCGCGGCGTCGCGGGCCTCGCGCTCCTCGGTCTCGGCGACGCGCAACTCGGCGCGCAGGGCCTCTACGCGCTCGGCGCATTCGTCGGCCCGGGTCGTGTCGTGCTCGGCCTTGTTCTCGGCCTGCTCCGCGGCCAACCGGGCGGTCTCGGCCGCTGCGACCAGTCGCTGGCGTTCGGCGACCACCGCGGGGTCCTCGGCCGGGGGCTCGTCCGCGACAGCTCCGCTGCCGGGCGGGGTGACCGCGGCGGTCGGCGTCGGCAGCGAGGCGGCGAGCGCCGTTACCAGGTCGTCGCCGCCGAAGCCCCCGTAGACCACCGATCGGGTCAGTCGTCCGGAGCGGACCGCCGCACCGACCTCGTGGTCGGCCAGGGCGGCCTGCAGCGTCTGGTTGATCTCCTGCCGAGCACCGTCGGGCGCGGCGTAGCCGTGTTCTTCACCCAGGGCGAGGATCTGCCTGATCAGCGCGTCGATCACGGTGCGGCGTTGTCCGGACAGCGTGCGCAGCTCGTCGCCGGCCCGTCTGCGCTGGGCGTCGGCCAGTTGCTCGCCGAGCGCGAACAGCTCGTTCAGCCGGCCGGGATCGAAGTGGGCGAGCAGGTTGATCTGCCAGGCGGTCCGGGTCGGTCGCCGGAGCGCGGTGATCTGCTTGACCAGCTCGCGGTCGCCTGCCGTCCGCGCCGCCGCGGCCAGCTCCTTGCGGAGCGCGACGAACTGCTCGGGTGGCACCTGGTAGAGGCGGTCAGCGGCGTCGCCGAGACCGCTCATCAGGCGAACTGGAGGCCGACGTTGTCGATCAGCCGGGTCGTGCCGACCTGCGCGGCGATCACCAGCAGGCCGGGCCCGACGTGGTCGTCGCGAAGCTCGGCGAAGGTCCGCGGGTCGACCAGCACCGCGTAGTCGAGCTGAAAACCGGGGTTTTGCGCGGCGTCGTCGAGCACCGCGTACGCGGCGGATCGGGCCTCGGGCACCGTGTGTTGACCGGCGGCGGCCTGGAGCGCCGCGATCAGGGCCAGCGCCGTACGTCGGTCCGGCGCGCTCAGGAAGCGGTTGCGGCTGGACAGGGCCAGACCGTCGAGATCGCGGATCGTCGGTGCGGCCACGATGTCCACGCCGACATTGAGATCGGCGACCATCCGGCGGATGCAGGCGAGCTGCTGGGCGTCCTTCTGACCGAAGACGGCCACATGGGGGTCGATGATGTGGAACAGCTTGAGGACGACGGTGAGCATGCCGTCGAAGTGGTTCGGGCGCGAGGCCCCCTCGAGCAGCGTGCCCAGCGTCCCGGCGCTGACCGTGACCTGACGACCAGCCGCGTAGAGCTCGGTGACCGAGGGCAGGAAGACCAGATCGACCCCGGCGGCGATGCAGACCTCGAGATCGAGCTCGCGCGGCCGCGGGTAGCGCGAGTAGTCCTCCTCGGGCCCGAACTGCAGCGGGTTGACGAAGATACTGACCACGACGGTGTCACCGTGCTCGCGAGCCCGGTCCAGCAAGGAGCGGTGCCCGGCGTGCAACGCACCCATGGTGGCGACGTAGGTCACCCGCGCGCCGCGTTCGCGAAACTCCGCGCGGGCGGCGGCGTACTCCGCGATGGTCTCGACGACCCTCACGGTCGCGGCGGGACCGTGCTGGCGAAGGTGTGTTCCTCAGCCGGGAAGGCCCCGCTGCGGACCTCGTCGACGTACGCACGGGCGGCGTCGCCGACGATCGTGGCCAGGTCGGCGTACTGCTTCACGAAGCGGGCCATCTTGCCGCGGCGCAGCCCCATCATGTCCTGCCAGACCAGCACCTGGGCGTCGCAGTCGGGACCGGCGCCGATACCGATGGTGGCGATGTCGAGCTCGGCGGTGACCCGGCGGGCGAGGTCCCCGGGAACCATCTCCAGGACGACCCCGAACGCACCGGCCTCGGCGACCGCGTACGCGTCCTCCATCAACTGCTTGGCGCCGTCGCCGCGGCCCTGGACCCGGTAGCCACCGAGCTGGTGCTCACTCTGCGGGGTGAAGCCGATGTGGCCCATCACCGGGATGCCGGCCTCGGTGACCTTGCGGATCTGATCCGCGACGCGCACGCCGCCCTCGAATTTCACCGCGTGGCAGCCGCCCTCCTTCATGAACCGGATCGAGGTCTCCAGCGCCTGGCTGGGGCCGTCCTCGTACGAGCCGAAGGGCAGGTCGCCGACCACGAAGGCCCGCTTGGTCGAGGTGACGACGGCCCGGACCAGCGGGAGGAGCTCGTCGACGGTCACCGGCAGCGTGGTCTCGTAGCCGAACACGTTGTTGGCCGCCGAATCGCCGACCAGGAGCGCCCAGACCCCGGCCTCGTCGAACAACGCCGCCGTGTACTGGTCGTAGCTGGTGAGCATGGCCCATCGTTCGCGCCGGCGTTTGGCGGCGACGAAATCGGTCAACCGGATCCGGCGCACCGGCTCCGCAGCCGACTCGTCCCCGGGTGCGCTCACGAGGGCCAACCTATCAACACCGGTGTTCGACGTGGGGGCTCACAGACTCGACAAAACCAGGGCCGAACGGGTCCGGGTGACGCCGGGATAGTTCCGGATCACGCCCGAGCACCCGCTCGAAGTGTCCGGTGTCGGAGGCGCGGACCCGCAACAGACCGTCCGACTCGCCGGTGACCGTGTAGGCCTCGACGACCTCGGGGATGCTGCGGATCATCTCGCGCATCCGGTCGGGCGGCACCCGGCCCTCGCAGTAGAGCTCGACGAACGCCTCGATCGTCCACCCCAGAGCGGCGGGTTCGACATCGGCGGTGAACCGCCGGATCACCCCGTCGTGCCGCAACCGGTCGACGCGTCGTTTGGTCGCCGCGGTGGACAGACCGATCCGTTGACCGAGCGTGGCGTAGCTTTCGCGGGCGTTTTCGATCAGTTGCGCAAGAATCTTGTGATCAAGGTCGTCGATACGCAATGGACTCTCCTCATCTTCGTGCGTTCGCGTAGTGGTATTGCGTCCAGCCGAGCTTAATCTCGAAGGATGACCACCACTGTTCTGACCCCGGCCGGACGCCGGGTCCGCACACCCCGGCGCCGGCACTTCTTGATGTGCCCGCCCACCCATTTCGAGGTCAGCTACGCGATCAACCCGTGGATGGACCCGCTCCGCGGCGTGGACCGCGCCCTGGCCCTGCGGCAGTGGTGGGGTCTGGTCGAGACGTTCCGATCGGCCGGGCATCGGGTCGACCTGCTCGATCCCGCGCCGGGTCTGCCCGACATGGTCTTCGCGGCCAACGGCGCCACGGTGATCGACGGCCAGGTGCTGATCGCTCGCTTCGCCAACCCGCAGCGGGCCGCCGAGGCCGGCGTGCACGAGGCCTGGCACCGCCGTAACGGCATCCTCTACGGTGCCGGCAGGGTCGTCAGCACCACCGCGATCAACGAGGCCGAGGGCGATTTCGCCGTGCTGGCCGACCGGGTGTTGGCCGGTCACGGCTTCCGCACCACCCTCGACGGCCATCGCGCACTCGCCGACCTGACCGGTCGCGAGGTGATCAGCCTCGAACTGGTCGATCCGCGGTTCTACCACCTCGATGTGGCCCTGACGGTGCTCGACGACCGCCACGATCACATCGCCTACTACCCGGGTGCCTTCGGTGCCGAGAGCCTCGCGCTGCTCGAGCGGCTGTTCCCCGACGCGGTCGTCGTCGGCGAGGCCGATGCCCTGGCCTTCGCGCTGAACAGCGTCAGCGACGGTCTGAACGTCTTCGTCCCGATCCACGCCGCGGAGTTCCGCGCCGACCTCGTCGCCGCCGGCTACCGCCCGACGTCGATCGACCTCAGCGAACTCCTCAAGGGCGGCGGCAGCGTCAAGTGCTGCACCCAAGAGATCCGGTGCCGTGTGGGTGGACGCCCCCCACACCCTCCGCGGGAATGACCTGCCCACGGCTGACCACCTCGAGAGGACCATCATCATGACCATGACCCTGGAGGCCCCCATGACCCGTAGCGACGAGCTGCTGGCGCGCGAGGACGCCCATGTGGCGCACAACTACCACCCGCTCGAGGTCGTGATCGCTTCCGGCTCCGGGGCGGTCCTGACCGACACCTCGGGCCGTGAGTTCCTCGACTTCCTGTCCGCGTACTCGGCCACCAACTTCGGCCACGGCCACCCGGTGCTGCTCGAGGCGGCCCGGGCGCAGCTCGACCGGGTGACCCTGACCTCGCGGGCCTTCCACCACGACCAGTTGGCCCCCTTCGCCGAGGCGCTCGCTGCGCTGATCGGCAAGGAGATGGTGCTGCCGATGAACACCGGCGCCGAGGCGGTCGAGTCGGGGATCAAGGTCGCGCGCAAGTGGGGGTACGAGGTCAAGGGCGTGCCCGACGGCCGGGCCACGATCATCGTGGCCAGCGGAAACTTCCACGGGCGTACGACGACCATCGTCAGCTTCTCCGACGACCCGGTCGCCCACGACCACTACGGGCCGTACACGCCCGGCTTCGTCACTGTGACCTACGGCGATCTCGACGCCCTGGCCGCGGCCATCGACGACGACACGGTTGCCGTGCTGATCGAGCCCATCCAGGGTGAGGGCGGTGTGGTCATCCCGCCGGCCGGCTATCTGGCCGGGGTCCGCGAGCTGTGCACCACCCACCGGGTGCTGTTCATCGCCGACGAGATCCAGTCGGGTCTGGGTCGTACCGGCCGCACGCTGGCCTGCGAGCACGAGGGCGTCGTGCCCGACGTCTACCTGCTCGGCAAGGCGCTGGGCGGCGGGATCGTCCCGGTCTCGGCCGTGGTGGCCGACCGCGATGTGCTGGGTGTGCTCAAGCCCGGTCAGCACGGCAGCACGTTCGGCGGCAACCCGCTGGCCTGCGCGGTCGGCCTCGCGGTCGTCGAGTTGCTGGCCACCGGGGAATACCAACGCCGAGCCGCCGAGCTCGGCGACGTGATGCAGCGGCGACTCGAAGCGATGATCGGCCACGGCGTACTGGCCGTCCGGGTCCGGGGTCTGTGGGCCGGGGTCGACATCGATCCCGCCCTGGGCAGCGGCCGGGCCGTCTGCGAGGCGCTGGCCCATCGCGGGGTCCTGGCCAAGGACACCCACGGCTCGACGATCCGGCTCGCCCCGCCGATCGTCATCACCCGCGCCGAACTCGATCGCGGTCTCGATCAGCTGGAGGCCACTCTCGCCGAACTCGCCTGACCGCGGCGAATCGCGACGGCTGTGCTCAGGGCCGGTCGACCGGCGCTCGGGGCACTAAGGTGGTCCGAACTGTCGTTCACGAGAGGAATCAGCAGTTATGGCGGGCAAGACCGTGATCACCTTCGGGACCTTCGATGTGCTGCACGTGGGCCACGTCCGGGTGCTCAACCGCTCGGCCGCCCTCGGGGACCGGCTGATCGTCGGGGTCTCCTCCGACGCGCTCAACTTCTCCAAGAAGGGCCGCAACCCGGTGTTCGACCAGAACGAGCGGATCGAGATCATCTCGAACCTCAAGGTGGTCGACCAGGTCTTCCTCGAGGAGAGCCTCGAGCTGAAGCGCGAGTACGTGCTCGAGCACAAGGCGGATCTGCTGGTCATGGGGGACGACTGGACGGGCAAGTTCGATTACCTCAGCGACGCCTGCGAGGTCGTCTACCTGCCGCGTACGCCGTCGGTGTCCACCACCGCGATCATCGAACACATCTCCACTGGCATGGGGGCCTGACCTCGGAAACACCACGACCCGCCCGACCCCGGAGGGCGGGCGGGTCGTGGCGTTTGGGTCAGGTGTAATCAGACGCGGTCGTCGCGCAGATCGGCAGCGGCGTCCTTGGCCTCGCCGATCTTCTGCTTGGCCTCGCCAGAAGCCTGGTCGCCGAGCCCCTCGGCCTGCGTGCTGCGGTCGTCGGTGGCGTCGCCGAACTTCTCCTTGGCCTGCCCCTTGAGTTCGTCGACCTTGCCTTCGAGCTTGTCTCCGAGTCCACTCATCGCCCACTCCTTTTCAACCGTGCACGCGACCAGTTCGCGTGCCTCAACTGCCGGCGGCAGCCTGGAAGCCCCGATCAACAGGGGCCCTGAGACGACGCCCGGAGGGCACCCTCACCTGGTCCACTATGATCGGCAGAGTCCGACGGTTATGCCGTCTGATGGATCGTAGAGCATGAGATTTACGCCGTAAGCGGTGGGTGCGCTATTCGCGTCGCCACGAGTGGCCGCCACCTTCTGCTCGCTGAACCGAAAGGGGCGAGACAGATGAATGACGACGAAGTGATGGTGGCCCCGGCCGCGCCCGCTGCCCCGCCCACCCCGCCCGCCCCGCCCGCGCGCCGACTGGGACGCGATCAGATCCTTCGTGAGGCGGTCCGCTTCATCGACCAGAACGGCCGCGAGCGGCTGACCATGCGTCGCCTGGGTGCCGAGCTGGGCGTCGAGGCGATGGCGCTCTACCGCTACATCCCGGGCCGTGAGCAACTCCTCGACGGGGTGGTCGAGTACGTGCTCAACGAGCTCTTCGAGTCGACCGTGGTCGACAAGTCCGTCGAGTCGTGGCAGGCCTATCTGCAGCAACTCGCCCACGAGACCCGGGCCATGGCCCGTCGCCACCCGCGGATCTTCCCGTTGATCGCGACCCGGCCCCCGTCCGCCCCCTGGCTGCGGCCCCCACTCCGCAGCCTGCGCTGGGTCGAGGCGTTCCTCTCCGGACTCCGCGGCTTCGGCTTCGGTGACCACGCCAGCGTGCTCGTCTACCGCGCCTTCTCCACCTTCCTGCTCGGCCACCTGCTGCTCGAGGTGGGCGACGGCGCGGCCGAGGAGATGGCGTCGGACCACGACATCGAGTTCTACGAGAGCAACGACCTCGCGACGTATCCCCGGGTGAACGAGTTGTCCGGTGAGCTCTCGCAGGACGCGTACGACGACGAGTTCGAGGACTCGCTCGAGGATCTCATCAACCGGATGGACCTGCTCCGCATCTGATCCGGGAATACCGCGGCGACGACCTACTGTGTGCACAACAGGTCGACGCAAGGGGTGGTGGCGGTGAGCGAGCTCGAACGACGGACGGCTCAGGGTGATGCGGACCCCGGCGACGGGCGCGACGAAACGGCCGACGAGCGGATGGACCGCAACTGGATCGAGATCCTCCAGGAGCTCAGGGTCACCCAGACCGGGACGCAGATCCTGACCGGGTTCCTCCTCGCCATCGCCTTCCAGAACCGTTTCGCCGAGCTCACCGTCGGCCAGCACCGGGTCTACCTCGGGTTGGTCGTCATCGCGGTGCTGACCACCGCCCTCGGTCTCGCCCCGGTCAACCTGCATCGCGGTCTGTTCCGTCGCCACGCCAAGGCGGTGATCGTCCAGACCGGACACCTGATGCTGCGCATGGTGCTGGCCGGGGTCGCGCTGGTGCTGATCGGCACGGTGCTGCTGGTCTTCGACGTCGTCGCCGGCCACACCGCCGCCGCCATCGCCGGCTCCGGGGTGTTCGTCGTGGTGCTGGTCATCGCGCTGTTGCCCCACCTGGTTGGACGAGCCGGCGGGAGGTCCCACTGACCAGGATCGGCACGTCGGGGTGGAGCTACGACCACTGGGAGCACGTGCTCTACCCACCCGGGATGGCGGCGCGCGACCGGCTGGCCCGCTACGTCGAATGCTTCGACACCGTCGAGCTCAACGCGAGCTTCTACCGGTGGCCGCGCGACGCCTCGTTCAGCTCATGGCGACGACGACTCCCGCCGGGGTTCGAACTGACCGTGAAGGCTCCCCGCGGCCTGACCCACGCCAAGCGCCTGTACGCGCCCGAGGTCTGGGTGGAGCGGATCTGCCGCGCCTGGCCCCTGTTCGAGGACCGGCGCGGCATCCTGTTGGTCCAGCTGCACCCCGGCCACGAGCGCGACGACGAGCGGCTGCGGTATTTCTTGTCCCGCTTTCCCTGGTGGGTCCGGATCGCGGTGGAATTCCGACACCCGAGCTGGGTGGACGAGCGGGTGTTCCAGATCCTGACCGATCACCAGGCCGCCTACTGCGTGATGAGCGGAGCCGGGCTGCCCTGCGTGCTCCGGGCCACCGCCCCGTTCGTCTACGTCCGGTGGCACGGACCCGACCGCGATCATCTCTACGGCGGCTCGTACAGCGACACCGATCTGGACTGGTGGGCCGGGCGAATCAGGGAGTGGGAGCGGTCGGGTCTGGAGGTCTACGGCTACTTCAACAACGACGGCGGCGGTCACGCGGTCCGCAACGCGTGGGCGCTGCGCGACCGCCTCGGGACGTGACCGGCGGTCAGCCGGCCGCGGTGAGGGTGAGCAGGGTCGCCTCGGGAGGACAGGCGAACCGGACCGGCGCATACGGCGAGGTGCCGAGCCCGGCCGAGACGTGCATCCACGCCGTGTGGCGTCCGGCGGTGTGCTGAGACAGCCCCTTGACCCGGGCGCGGTCGAGGTCGCAGTTGGTGACCAACGCGCCGTAGCCGGGGATGCAGACCTGGCCGCCGTGGGTGTGGCCGGCGATGATCATGTCGTGGCCGTCGGCGGCCATGGCATCGATCACCCGACGGTAGGGCGCATGGGTCACGCCGAGGGCCAGCGTCGCCTCATCCCGATCCACCGGACCGGCGACCGTGGCGTACCGGTCGAGATTGAGGTGCGCGTCATCGGTGCCGCGGAACGCGATCCGGACCCCCTTGACCTCGATCACCTCGCGTCGATGGGTCAGATCGGTCCAGCCGGCGTCGGTGAACGACTGGCCCAGCTCGCGCCAGGGGAGGGGATCCCCGTCGCGTTTGCCGGTGCGATCGGGCTGGGACAGGTAGGTCAACGGATTCTTGAAGTTGGGCGCGAAATAGTCGTTCGACCCCCAGACGAACACCCCCGGCTTGTCGAGCAGGCGGCCCAGGCTCCGCACCACGAACGCACCGCCATCGGTGTGCGAGAGGTTGTCACCGGTGTTGATCACCAGATCGGGTTCGAGCGCGGCCAGCCGTGACACCCAGGTCTGCCGCGCGGTCGCCCGGGGTGTCATGTGCAGATCCGAGATGTGCAGGACCCGTAGGTCCCGGGCCCCGGCCGGCAGCACCGGGACCGTGAACCGGCGCAGCTGGAAGGCGTTGCGTTCGATCAACGCGGCGTAGGCGACCCCGCCCACCCCGAGCGCGCCGATCCCCACCGCTCCGCGGAGCAGGGTGCGGGTCGCGCGTGAGGTCGCCATGACCGGAAAGGTTACCGGGCGGACCTCGGCCTGCTGAAAACCGACGTCCAGTCGCATGAGGTCCGGCGACACGCCCTGATCTCGAGGCGCGGCGGCCCCCTGGGCGTCGATCCTCAGCGAGCGGGGGCGTCGGGGGTCGTCCCCCGCACACCAAGAGCAGAATGGGGGCCATGTCTGAGACCACGACGCTCAAAGAGCGCCTGCGCACCGATCTGACCTCGGCGATCAAGGAGCGGGACAAGGTTCGCTCCGGCACGATCCGGATGGTGCTGTCGGCGATCAGCGAGGCCGAGGTCGCCGGGACCACGGCCCGTGAGCTCACCGAACCGCAGGTCCTCGATGTGGTGATCCGCGAAGCCAAGAAGCGCCGCGAGGCCGAAGAGGCGTACACGGCCGCCGGCCGGGCCGAGCTGGCCGAGAAGGAGCGCGCCGAGTCGGTGGTGCTGGCCGATTACCTGCCGCAGCAGTTGAGTGCCGAGGAGATCAGCGCGATCATCGCCGACGCCATCACCAGCACCGGGGCGGGCGAGCTCGGTCAGCGGGGGATCGGCAAGGTGATGGGGATCGTCACCCCGAAAACCAAGGGCAAGGCGGATGGCTCCGCGGTGGCCGCAGAGGTCCGTCGCCAGCTGAGCTGACCACCGACCCGGACTGACCCACGAACGCCGAACCGCCGCCAGCTGGGCTGGCGGCGGTTCGTGCGTCGGGGGCGGATCAGCGAGGCTTCTTCTGTTCCTCGCGTCGCTTCTTCGCTTCCTCGGCCTGCTTCTTCTCTTCGCGCTTCTTCCGCTTCTCTTCCTTGACCACCTCGGGGTCCTTGCCCTTCGAGAGGTTCCAGTAGATCGTCCCGTACTGCTGGGTGGTGCTGCCCGGTGAGGGCGACCAGCCCAGAACCGTGCCCTTGGGTCGATCGCTGAACACGTAGGCGGTCTCGACGGTGAAGCCCGCCTTCTCCAGCTTCTTCTTGGCCGCGTCGTAGCTCAGTCCGTACAGGCTCGGCACCTGGACCTTCTTGCCCCGCAGGATGGCCGACGGCGGCTGGCTGAACCGGGTCTTGGGGACGTTGCGCAGATAGCTCTCCATCACCGGCTTCCAGATCTTCGAGCCGGAGTCACCGCTACCGGATCCCTCGAGATAGACCCTCGTCGACGGGACGGTGTAGCCCTTGACGCTCTTGCGCTTGCCCTTCCAGTACTTGTTGTCGCCCTCGACGGCGATCATCGCGACGCCGGCGATCTCAGGGGTGTAGCCCGCGAACCAGACCGCCCGGTTCGACTCGGTGGTGCCGGTCTTGCCGGCCATCTCGTGCCCGTTGAAGATCTTGGCCCGCGTGCCGGTGCCGCTGTCCATGACCGACTTGAGCACCTTGCTGACGCCGTCCGCGACACCCTTGCTCATCACCCGCTTGCAGTTGCCGTCCGGCACCTCGAGTGACTTGCCAGACCGTGAGGTCACTTTGGAGATGACGATGGGGTCGCAGTGGATGCCGCGGGCCGCGAAGGTCGCGTAGCCCTCGGCCATCGACAGCGGGGTGACGTTGGCCGTGCCCAGGGTGAACGACGGGTACTGGTTGTATTCCTCGACCAGATCGACGCCGGGGTCACCCAGCTCGACGCCGGCCTTCTTGGTCATCTTCGTCACCCGGCACATGCCGGCGGCCAGTTCCAGCTGGATGAAGTAGGTGTTGACGGAGAATTCGGCCGCCTCGATCATCCCGATGGTCTTGCTGTGGCCCACCGAGTTCTTCACGATGTAACGGCCGATCTGCTCCTGGCCCTGGCAGCTCTGGAACGTCTTGCCGGTGAAGTTGTACGGCGATTTCGCGTTGAACTTCTTGCTGATCGGGATGCCCTTCTCCAGGGCTGCCGCCATGGTGAAGGACTTGAAGGTCGACCCGGCCTGGAAACCGCGGCCGCCACCCATGGCGCCGGCCCCGACCGAATAGTTGATGTAGGTCTGACCCTTCTTGCTCCCCATCTCGGTGCGGTTCTGCGCCATGGCCACGATCAGACCGGTGCCCGGCTGGATCATGTTCATGGTCGAGATGAGCGGATCCTTCGCTCCGACGACCCCGGCCACGCGCTTCTCGGCCAGACGCTGGATCTTCGGATCGAGGGCGGTCTGGATGGTCAGCCCGCCGCGCTTGATCAGGTTGTCACGCTCGACGGTGGTCTTGCCGAGGCTGGGCAGCGTCTTCAGCGTGCGGTAGACGTAGTCACAGAGCAACGGGAACTTGGTCCCCTGGCAGCCGTTGCGGGTCGGCTTGACCTGATTGCGGTTGAACGTGACCTTCTTGGCCGACTTCGCCTGGTTCGCCGTGATCAGCTTGAGCTCGAGCATCCGGTTGACCACCACGTCGCGGCGGTCGATGGCCGCGCTCGGGTTGCGGACCGGGTTGTTGCTGTCGGGGTTCTGCACCAGACCGGCGAGCATGGCGGCCTGGGCCAGGGTCAGCTTGTTCGGCGTGGCTGGAGAAGTAGTGCCGGGCCGCGGCCTCGACGCCGTACGCCCCGGCGCCGTAGTAGGCGATGTTCAGGTAGCGGTTGAGGATCTCGTCCTTGCTGAACTTCTTCTCCATGGCGATCGCGTAACGCAGCTCACGGATCTTGCGCTCCATGGTCGGCGCCTGGGCGTCCCGGACGCAGAGTTCGCGCTGCTTGAGCGTGTCCTTGCTCGCGCAGGCCTCGATCTGCACCATCTTCACGTACTGCTGGGTGATCGAGCTGCCGCCCTGGGTGACACCGTCGTTGGCCGAGTTGCGCACCAGGGCACGCAGGGTGCCTTTGAAGTCGAGTGCGCCGTGCTCGTAGTAACGGTGGTCTTCGATCGCCACCTGGGCCTGCCGCATGACCGGCGCGATCTTGTTGAGCGAGACCGGGATGCGGTTCTCGTCGTAGAAGTAGGCCAGCGTCTTGCCGTCGGCCATCAGCACCCGTGACCGCGTTGAGGGCGCCGGCGTCTCCAGTTCGGCCGGCAGGTTCGTCAACTCGGTGGCGGCCGCTTTGCTGCTCACCCCGGCCAGAGCGGCGAAGGGGACGAACAATCCGGCGACGAGGACGCCCGCGAGGACGCTGACGATGACGAACATCACCAGCGAGTAGGCGACGCTCCCGGCGCGTCTGGGCGAAAACGGCATGCCCACCAGGGTACGTGAGCAGCCCGTGGACACCGAATCGGCGTTATACCAGATTCGACGGCGCACGGGGCCATCGGCCCGGAAGTTCCTTGGATCAGGTCACAACTCGACACACATCGTTGTCAGCGGTCTAGCCAGGCGTGCAAACCCGTTCGTAGTATCCGGAATGTCCGCACCAGATGGGCCGGGGAAAGCCCGGTGCGGTCGCTCACGAAGGGGAGATGTCAGTAATGACTGCTGTGCAGAACGAAGAATGGACCATGCGCGCCAAATGTCGGGGCATGGAAGACGCGCTGTTTCCGGATGCCGCTGATCAGAAGCGGGCCCGATTGCTGTGCGCGGGCTGCCCCGTGCGGTTCGAATGCCTCGCCGAGGCGTTGGACAACCGGATCGAGTGGGGTGTCTGGGGCGGGATGACCGAGCGCGAACGGCGGCTGTTGCTGCGTCAGCGGTCCGACGTCACGTCGTGGAGCTCGGTCCTGGTCGGAGACCGGGGACCTCAGCTCACCGGCGTGGTCGACAAGAGAAACCCCACCCGCCGCAACGAGGCGAGGTCGGTCACGTCGGTCGGCAGCGCCTGAATCCGCGCTTGGGCCAGGTCGGGCCGGGTCGCGGAGAAGCGGGTCAGCAGGCGGGTCTCCGCCTCGATGATCCGGGTCAGATCGGCGTGCCGGCGTAGGGCTTCGATCTCGATCGCCGACGTCTCGGGGTCGAGATCCTCGGCCAGCGCCAGGGCGCGTTCGGCGGAGATGTCGAGTGCGCTGGTGTGGACGCGGTTGATCAGCATGCCCGAGAGCGGCATCCGCTCCTCGGTCAGCCGGTCGACGAAGTAGGCCGCTTCGCGGAGGGCATCGCGCTGCGCGGTCGCCACGACCAGGAACGTGGTCTGCGGCGACGACAGCAGGGCGAAGGTGGCCGCGGCGCGCTGCCGGAATCCGCCGAACAATGCCTCGAACGCGGTCACGAACGTCTGCAGGTCCTTGATGATCGCGGCCCCGAGCACCTTGTTCATCGCCGACGAGACCAGCGAGAAGCCCACGCTCATCAGCCGCATGGGGCCCCGCGCCGGGGCCAGCAACAGCCGCAGGAAGCGGCCGTCGAGCAGCGAGCTCAGGTGCTCGGGCGCGTCGAGGAAGTCCAGGGCCGAGCGGGCCGGCGGGGTGTCGACGATGATCAGGTCCCAGCGTCCGCTCGACTGCGCCTCCGCGTGCAACTGGCCGAGCTTCTCCATCGCCATGTATTCCTGGGTGCCCGAGAACGACGACGACAAAGCCTCGTAGAACGGGTTCTTCAGGATCGACTCGGCCTTGTCCGGGGTGGTCTGCGAGAGCACGACGTCGTCGAACGTCCGCTTCATGTCGAGCATCATGGCGTCGAGCCGGCCGCCGGCGCTGGCATCGATCTCGGTGACCGGGCGCGGAGTGTTGTCGAGCTCGCCCAGACCGAGCGACTGGGCCAGTCGCTTGGCCGGGTCGATGGTCAGCACGACCACCTTGCGACCCAGCTCGGCGGCGCGTACGGCGAGCGCGGCCGAGGTCGTCGTCTTACCGACCCCACCCGCCCCGCAGCAGATGATCATCTGCTGATCGTGGTCGGTGAGGATGGCGTCGACATCAAGGAACGGCGCGGAGCGCGGAGCGCGACCATCGAACACGGTCATCGACGGAGTTCCATCTGGTCGCAGAGTTGGCGGGCGATGGCGAAGATGGCGGCCTCGTCGATGCCGCTGGGGTCAAGGGCGACCTGGACCAGCGGCAGGCCGAGCCTGGTCAACCGCTCGTGCCGTTCGCGTTCGGTCAGCGTGCGGGTCGCCTCGAGAGCGAATTCGGTCGACAGCGCCGTGTTCTGCTTCGGTTTCAGCCCGGGGACCTTGACCGCCACCGTGCCCGCCGCCGCTGCGGCGAGTTGCTCGTCGTCGAGCGGGGTCGGGCGGACCATGTTCTCGATCACGGTCTCGACCTTGATCCGGGTCAGCGCCAGGTCGCGGACGGCCTCCTCCGTCTCGCTCACCGGCATGTCCTCGAGCAGCGTCACCAGATGCACCACGGTGATCGAGGAGCGCAGGACGCGGATGATCGAGTCGGCCTGGTTGCGGATCGGGCCCATCCGGGCCAGTCCCGAGACCGCCTCGTGCACGTTCAGGAACTGCGCGATCCGACCGGTGGGGGGCGCGTCGACGACCACCGCGTCGTACGCGTTGGACTTGCCCTTCTGGCCGCGCCGCACCGCCTCGTACACCTTGCCGGTGAGCAGTACGTCGCGCAGCCCGGGGGCGATCGAGGTGGCGAAGTCGATCGCGCCGAACCGATCGAGCGCCTTGCCGGCCAGCCCCAGGTGGTAGAAGGTGTCGAGATACTCCAGCAGCGCGTCCTCGGCGTCGATCGCCAGACCGTAGACCGAGCCGCCGACCGGGGTGCGGGTGATCCGTCGCTCCTCGTCGCCCCTGAGATCGGCGACGCCGAACAACTCGGCGATGCCCTGGCGGCCTTCGACCTCGCAGAGCAGCACCCGGGCGCCGCGCTCGGCCAGGGCGCAGGCCAGGGCGCCGGCGATCGTGGTCTTGCCGGTCCCGCCCTTGCCGCTGACGATGTGCAGCGAGTGTCGCGGCGTCACGCCTGGTCGTCCCGGCCGACTCCGGTGAGCTGCAGTCCGGCGTGGGCCTGGTAGCGACGGTTGACCGCGATCAGATTCGCCGTGAGGGCCTCGACCTGGCCGGCGTTGCGCAACCGTCCGGCGTAGAGACCGCGGGCGCCGGGGATGGCCCCGGCCAGCCGGCAGACCACCTCGACCGCCTCGCGATCCTCGCCGAGCACGAGGATGTCGCCGCCGACGTGCTCGACCGCCGGGTCGTCGAGCAGCACCGCGGACACGTGGTGGAAGGCGCCGATCACCGTCGAGTCGGGCAGCAGCTGCTGGGCCTCCTGCGCAGCCGAACCGGCGGAGACCGGCAGCGCGAAGGGACCCTGCTTGTCGAAGCCGAGCGGGTTGACGCAGTCGATGACGATCTTGCCGGCCAACGGTTCGGCCAGCGCCGTCAACAGGTCGGCGTGGCCGTCGAAGGGCACGGTCACGATGACCAGCTCGGCCTCGGCCGCCACGCGGTTGTCGGCCCCGGTCACCGCCTCCGGGTAGCGGGCGGCCACCTCCGCCGCGCGCTCGGCGTTACGGCTGCCCAGCACCACCTGATGACCGGACGCGGCCAGCCGACGGGCGAGGCCGCGGCCCTGTGGGCCGGTACCGCCGAGGATGCCGATCTGCATGCGCCGATAGTAGTGAGGGGTCCCGCGGCCGAACCGTCAGTGGGTTGGGGCAGCATCGCCGCTATGACCGAAACGACCCGACCGGCGATCAGCATGCGCACCGTCGTGCTCGACACCGATGACCCGCCCGCGCTGGCTGCGTTCTACTCCGCGCTGCTCGACTGGCCCGAGACCCAGCGCGCCGACGACTGGATCACCTTGACCGAGCGCGGCTCCGGCGCCCGGCTGGCCTTCCAGTTGGCGACGGACTTCCAACCGCCGACCTGGCCCGGCAGCGGGGTCCCGCAGCAGCTGCATCTCGATCTCACGGTCACCGATCTGGCCGAGGCCGGGGCGTACGCGGTGTCGCTCGGGGCCCGGCCGGTCGACGGACCGGAGAACGACCCCAGCTTCGAGGTCTACCTCGACCCCAGCGGTCACCCGTTCTGCCTCTGTGTCGACGAGGTGTGATGTTGACGAGGACGGTCGCGGGCGGGCACCCGTACGCGGTTGCTGAATACTGGCCCCCATGACGAAGTGGGAATACGTGACCGTGCCGCTGCTGGTCCACGCGACCAAGCAGATCCTCGACAACTGGGGCCAGGACGGGTGGGAGCTGGTCCAGGTCGTTCCTGGGCTGAAGCCGGAGAACCTGGTGGCCTACTTCAAGCGGCCGATCGCGCCCGCGGCGTGAGCGGGCTGCCCTCGGAGCGGTTGGCCGAGCTGGGCCTGACCCTGCCGGCGGTGGCGCGACCGCTGGCCGCGTACGTGCCGGCCACCCGGTTCGGGGACCTGATCTTCACCTCGGGTCAGTTGCCGACCGTCGACGGGAAGCTGCTGGCCACCGGCAAGGTCGGAGCAGAGGTCAGCGTCGAGGAGGCGGTGGCCTGTGCGCGGGCCGCGGCGCTCAACGGGCTGGCGGCGGTCGCCGCGGTCGCGGGCGAGCTCGACGCGGTCGTCCGAATCGTCAAGGCGGTCATCTTCGTGGCCAGCGGGCCCGACTTCACCGGGCAGCCGCAGGTCGGCAACGGGGCCAGCGAATTGCTGGGTGAGGTGTTCGGCGAAGCCGGTCAGCACGCCCGGAGCGCCGTCGGGGTGGCCTCGCTGCCGCTCGACGCGCCGGTCGAGATCGAATTGATCGTGGCGGTCGGCGCCCAACCGACGATCGTGCCCGTCTGATCCGCGCCGGTGACCCACTCGCACGACGTGCTCGGTCGGCTCGCGCTCGAGGTGCCCCACCGGCTGGTCGAGCTGGCTCGACGCGCGACCGCTCCGCCGGTGACCCCGGCGGCCTCGGCCAGCGTGGTGCTGCTCCGCGACGGCCCGGTCGGACTCGAGACCTATCTGCTGCTGCGGCACGCCCGGATGGCCTTCGCCGCGGAGATGGCGGTCTTCCCGGGTGGCCGGCTCGATCCGGTCGACGGCTCGGGCCCGGACGCCCTTGTGCGCTGCGCGCTGCGCGAGACCCGGGAGGAGACCGGGGTCCGGCTCGAAGCAGACGGCATCCGGCCCTGGGCGCACTGGATCACCCCGGAACCGGAGCCGCGCCGGTTCGACACCGCGTTCTTCGTGGCGGCGCTGCCGCCGGGCCAGGACGCGCGCGACATCTCGGGCGAGACCGACTCGGCCGACTGGTGGCGGCCGCGCGGCGGCGGTCAGGGCCGGCGCGAACCGGACCCTCGGGCTTGATGCCGCCGACCTTGTCGATCCTGCTCGAGCTGGTCGATCTCGGATCGGTCGAAGCGGTCCTCGCGGCGGCCGTGGATCGGGTGATCGAACCGGTGCTCCCGGTGGTCGAACCGACCGCCGACGGCTGGCGGTTCCGGTATCCGCGGCGGGCCGCCGAGTGACGGCCATCGCCGCCGACGTCCGACTGCTCCGGGCCGACAACCCCGGTCCGATGACGCTCGACGGCACCAACACCTGGCTGCTCGGCGCTCCGGGCGAGCCGCGGTGGATCGTCGATCCCGGGCCGTCGCTGCCGGCGCACATCGACGCCCTGGTCGCCGCCGGTCCGGTGGCCGGAATCGTCCTCACCCACCGCCACCTCGATCACTGCGAAGCGGCGCCCGAGCTGGCCCGGCGGGTCGGCTGTGACGTGTGGGCGGCGGATCCGTCGCTGCGGATCGGCGACCGCCCGCTGGTCGACGGCGCCCGGCTCGCCGTCGTCGATCGAGGTGCTGGCCACGCCCGGACACACCAGTGACTCGACCTCGCTGCTGCACACCTCGCGCGGACGGGGCCGCCCGGCTGCTGACCGGAGACATGGTCCTCGGCCGGGGCACGACGGTGATCATGCATCCCGACGGCGACCTGGCCGCCTACTTCACCTCGCTCGACCGGTTCGCGGGCCGTGGTGGCCGAGCGCGGCGTACGCGAGATCCTGCCCGGCCACGGACCGGTGCTGCGCGACCCGGCCGGCGGTGCTCGATCACTACCGGCGTCACCGGCTCGAGCGGCTGGACCAGGTCCGCGCCGCGCAGGCGGCGGGGGCGCGTACGGCCGAACAGATCGTCGAGCGGGTCTACGCCGAGGTCGACCGCAGCGTCTGGCCCGCCGCCACCCTGTCGGTCCGGGCCCAGCTGGCCTACCTCGACGCAAGTCACACCGGCTCCTGACCTGATCCACAGCTGGCGCACAGACTCGGCGGGCACCTTGGTCGATGTGAACAGCAACGACCAGCCGGGTCTGAGCACCCCGCCCTTCGGTAACGACCCGCATCGACCCACCTTTCTCCCAGCGGTGAGCTCGGCGGCTACTCCGGCTCGCACTTCCCGCCCCCGGCCGGGGTGCCCCACCTCAGCCAGACCCCGGCGGTGGTGCTGGCCAAGCCCAGCCGTCAGCCCAGCCGTCGCCCCGGCGCGGTGATCGCCGCGGCGGTGATGGCGGCCCTGATCGGCGCCGGTGCCGGCGTCGGTTCGTACGCGTACCTGGCCGAGGACGGCGTGGTCACCTCGCCGATCAGCGTGACCACGGTCTCCGGCCGCCGACAGCCCGGTGCTCGACGGGACCGTGTCGGCGGCCGCCGGCCAAGATCGAGGCGTCGCTGGTGACCATCACCGTCCAGTCGGGCCGCAGCGGCGACATCGGCAGCGGGGTCGTGCTCGACTCTGCGGGTCACATCCTGACCAACAACCACGTGGTCGAGGCGGCGGCGCAGGGCGGGACCATCACGGTCACCCTCCACAACGGCACCACCGCGCAGGCGACCCTGACCGGTCAGTCCGAGACGAACGACCTCGCGGTGATCAAGGTCGACAACGTCAGCGATCTGGTCCCCGCGGCCTTCGCCAAGTCCGACCGCCTCAAGGTCGGTCAGGCGGTCGTCGCCGCCGGCGCGCCACTCGGTCTGTCCGAATCGGTGACCAGCGGCATCGTGTCGAACACGGCCCGTCCGGTCCGCTCGGGCAGCAACAACGACGCCGTCTATCTCGCCGTGCAGACCGATGCGGCGATCAACCCGGGCAATTCGGGCGGCCCCTTGGTCGATCTCAACGGCAACATCGTCGGCATCAACTCCTCGATCGCCTCGACCGGCTCCGGCTCGTCGGACACCCAGGCCGGCAACATCGGCATCGGCTTCGCCATCCCGGCCGATGTGGCCTCGCGGGTCGCCGCGGAACTGATCGCCGACGGCAAGTCGGTCAATGCCGCCATCGGGGTCACCGTCGGCAACGAGGACGCGACGCTGTCGACTGCGACCGGCGTGGCCCTGCAGAGCGTGGTCGCCGGTGGTGCCGCCGACCAGGCTGGCCTCGAGACCGGTGACGTGGTCACCCGACTCAACGACTTCCCGACCACCACGGCCGATGGTCTGATCGCGGCCACCCGGTTCTACGCCCCGGGCACCCAGGTGTCCCTGACCTACACCCGCGACGGCGGCCGCCCGCAGACCGTCGACGTCACTCTCGGCCGGCAGTAAAGGCCTCAGCCGCGAGTCCACGGACAACCTGCGGGTAGCACGCGAAGTTTCGCGTGCTACCCGCAGGTTTCCCATGTTGCATGGGAAACCGGCAGCCAGCCGGGAGAGCCGGGGTGAGCGCTCAGCGCCCGAGAGATCACCGGGCCCGGCGCTCCACGCGCTCGACATCGAGGATGGTGACCGAGCGGGGTTCGAGGCGGATCCAGCCGCGGGCGGCGAAGTCGGCCAGGGCCTTGTTCACGGTCTCGCGCGAGGCGCCGACGAGTTGGGCCAGCTCCTCCTGGGTGAGGTCGTGGTGCACGTGCACCCCGTCCTCCCGCTTGTCGCCGAACCGGTTGGCGAGTTCGAGCAACTGCTTCGCCACCCGACCGGGGACGTCGGAGAAGACCAGATCGGCGACCACGTCGTTGGCGCGGCGCAGACGGGCGGCGAGCTGGCCGAGCAGACCACGGGCGACCTCGGGACGTCCGGCGAGCCAGCCCATCAGCTCGTCGTGCTCGAGGGTCCGGATCTCGCAGGCGGTCACCGCAGTGGCGGTCGAGGAGCGGGGTCCGGGGTCGAACAGCGACAGCTCGCCGAACATCTGACCCGGACCGAGGATGGCCAGCAGGTTCTCCCGGCCGGCCGAGCCGCTGCGGCCGAGTTTGATCTTGCCGCTGACCACGACGTACAGCCGATCCTCGCGGTCGCCCTCGTGAAAGAGCACCTCACCGCGGTTCAGGCGGATGGTGCCCATGGCCGAGGAGAGCGCGCTGGCCGCCTCGTCCTCCAGGCCGGCGAACAACGGTGCCTTCTTCAGCACTTCCGGGTCCACAGGTTGCCTCCTCGCGAACAGGGGTGGGTGCCTATCGAGGCGACCCTACCGTCGATCGCGGTCGACGCGCAGGAGGCCGTCATGATCATCTTCGTGGAGCCCGATCGTCGCGGGGCTGGGCTAACCTCGGGGACATGGCAGACACCGCGCTGGTCCGGCGGGCCCGCACCATCAACCGGACCCTCGCGTCGACCTACCCCAGGCGCACTGCGAGCTCGATTTCCGTACGCCGTTGGAGCTGCTGGTCGCCACGATCCTGTCCGCGCAGAGCACCGACAAGCGGGTCAACCTGATCACCCCGTCGGTCTTCGCGCGCTATCCCGACGCCGCGGCGTACGCGGCCGCCGACCGTGCCGAGCTGGAGGTGATGATCACCCCCACCGGGTTCTTCCGGGCCAAGACCGACAGCTTGATCAAGCTGGGCGCGGCCCTCACCGCCGATTTCGGCGGCGAGGTCCCGACGACGCTGGCCGACATGGTCACGCTGCCCGGGGTCGGCCGCAAGACCGCGAACGTGGTGCTCGGCAACGCGTACGGGGTCCCGGGCATCACCGTCGACACCCACTTCGGTCGGCTGTCCCGCCGTTTCGGCTGGACCACCGAGGAGGACCCGGTCAAGGTCGAGCACGAGGTCGGCGCGCTGTTTGCGAAGAAGGACTGGGTCCAGCTGGGCCACAACGTGATCTGGCACGGGCGGCGTCGATGCCACGCCCGCAACCCGGCCTGCGGCGCCTGTCCGGTGGCGCGCTGGTGCCCGGCGTTCGGCGAGGGTGAGACCGACCCGGTCAAGGCGGCGAAGCTCATCCGCGAGCCCCGCGGATGATCGGGCGGGTCCGCTGCGGGGTGGTCGCCGCGCTGGTCTTCGCGTTGACCGGGTGCACCCAGGCGTCGACGGTCACCCGGCTGCCCGATCCGACGTCGACCACTCCGTCATCGGCGCCGACCGTGGCCTCGACGGCCGACCTCCCGGCGCTGAAGCAGCGGACCGGGATCGGCGACTGTCCGGTGTCGGACCCGGACGTGGCCGTGCGCCCCGATGGTCTTCCGGAGGTGACGTTGCCGTGTCTGGGCGGAGGTCGCGAGACCCGGCTCGCCGGACTGCGCGGGCGGCCGATGATGATCAACGTGTGGGCCCAGTGGTGCGGCCCGTGCCGGCAGGAGGCCCCCTTCCTCCGCGAGGTCGCGGCCGGCGACGACTCCGATCTACAGATCATCGGGATCGACTTCCGCGACCCTTACCCCGATCTGGCCCTGGAGTACGCCGAGGCCGCCGGCTGGACCTTCCCCCAGTTGCAGGACGCGGACCAGGGCCTCGCCGCGCTGCAGATCACCGCGCCACCGGTGACCCTGTTCGTCCGGGCCGACGGCTCGATCGCCGCCCGGCACGCCGGGGCGTTCACGTCGAGCGACCAGATCCGCGGCCTGCTCGCCGACCACCTCGGGGTGGCGCGGTGAGACCCGACTGGCTGGCACCGCTGACCCGGTCCCTGACCGAGCCCGACCGCCTGGCCGAGGTGGTGGCGCTGCGTCCGGGGATCGGCGCCCGCCAGGCCGCGGTGTTGGTGCTGCTGGGATCGGGACCCGAAGGGCCGGAGATCCTGTTCGTCGAACGCGCATCGACCATGCGGACCCACGCCGGTCAGATCGCGTTCCCGGGTGGTGCGGTGGATCCCGGTGATGTCGACCTGGCCGACACCGCGCTCCGCGAGGGGGCCGAGGAAACCGGCCTCGAGCGGGCCGGGGTGGAGATCCTCGGGATCGCTCCCCGCCGCCCACGTCGAGGCCAGCGGCTTCGACGTCACCGCGGTCATCGGCTGGTGGTTCGCCCCCACCCCGGTGTCGGTCGTCGACCCCCGGGAGGCCGAGTCGATCCTCATCGTCTCGGTGACCGAGCTGACCGACCCGGCCCACCGGGCCCGGGTCCGGCATCCGTCGGGCTACACCGGGCCGGCCTTCGAGGTCGGCAACCATCTGATCTGGGGGCTGACCGCCCACCTGCTCGACGGGGTTCTCGACCTCGCCGGGTGGCAGCGACCGTACGACGCGACGCGTACGCTGCCGATCCCCGAGCGCTACCTGAGGCCGCCGCCGGCGGGCTCGACCACCCGTCCCGACCGTGGAGGACCCGATGCCCACTGATCTCGAAACCGACTCCGACCAGGAGCTGCTCGACCGTTGGAACGCGACGCTGCCCGACCAGCCGGAGATCGGCGAACGGCTGATCCAGCGCTATCGCGAGCCGCATCGCCGCTACCACGGGGTCGCGCACCTGCGTCACGTCCTCGAACAGGTCGATGCCCTCGCCGAGGGTCAGGACCTGTTCCTGGTCCGGCTCGCCGCGTGGTTCCACGATGCGGTCTACGCGATCCCCGAGCGCGAGCTGACCAACGTCGAGGCGTCGGCGCGACTGGCCGTGCGCGAGCTCGGAAGAGCCGGTCTGGAGCAGGAGGACATGGCCCAGGTCTCCCGGCTCGTCCGGGTCACGGCCAACCACATCCCCGGCACCCGTGATCAGGAGGGCGAACTGATCTGCGACGCCGACCTGTCCATCCTGGCTTCCGAGCCGGAGGCGTACGCGGCGTACGTCCGTGCGGTCCGTGACGAGTACGCGTCGGTGCCCGAGCGGCAGTTCATGCGTGCCCGGCTGTCGGTGCTGATCGAGCTCCGGCGGCGACCGCTGTTCAGGACCGGCAAGGGTCAGGCGCTGGTCGCGCAGGCCGAGGCCAATCTGGACGCGGAGATCATCGAGCTCGCGGACACGCTGGGAGTCGATCTGAAAGGATCGCGGCCATGACGACGTCGACGACGACCCTGCGTTCCGATGGTCTCGACCGCCCGGTCGACTGGTGGAAATCGGCGGTGGTCTACCAGATCTACCCGCGCTCGTACGCCGACAGCAACGGCGACGGGATGGGCGACATCCCGGGCATCACCGCCCACGCCGACTATCTCGCCCAGCTCGGCGTGGACGTGGTCTGGCTGTCGCCGGTCTATGCCTCGCCAATGGACGACAACGGCTACGACATCAGCAACTACCAAGACGTCGACCCGCTGTTCGGCACACTCGCGGACCTCGACCAGCTGATCGCCGCGCTGCACGGCCGCGGGATCAAGCTGGTGATGGACCTGGTGGTCAACCACACCTCCGACGAGCACCCGTGGTTCGTCGAGTCCCGGGACCCGGCCTCGCCGAAACGCGACTGGTACTGGTGGCGTCCCGCCCGCGAGGGCCTCGAGGCCGGCGCCGAGGGCGCCGAGCCCAACAACTGGGAGGCGGCATTCTCCGGCCCGGCCTGGCACCTCGACGAGACCAGCGGCGAGTACTACCTGCATCTCTTCTCGCCCAAGCAGCCCGACCTGAACTGGGAGAACCCCGAGGTCCGCCAGGCGGTCTACGCGATGATGCGCTGGTGGGTCGACCGGGGTGTCGACGGTTTCCGGATGGACGTCATCAACCTGATCTCCAAGCGCAATCTGGACGACGGTGTGCCGCCGGCCGGCCGCAAGCTCGCCCCCAACTTCCTCTACACCGCGAACGGGCCCCGGCTGGGCGAATTCCTCTCGGAGATGAACGAGGCCGTCGGCCTGAGCGAGCACAACCTGATCACCGTGGGCGAGATGCCGGGCTCGACCATCGAGCTGGCCCGCTCGGTCACCGATCAGGCCAACCGGCAGCTGAACATGGTGTTCACCTTCGAGCACGTCGGGCTGGACCAGCAGGCCGAGGGATCGAAGTGGGACCTCGCCCCGCTCGCGCTGCCGACGCTGAAGAAGAATCTCGCCGACTGGCAGCTCGGTCTGGCCGATGCCGGCTGGAACTCGCTCTACTGGGACAACCACGACCAGCCGCGCGCGGTGTCGCGGTTCGGTGACGATTCGCCCGAGCACCGCGTCCATTCGGCCAAAACCCTGGCCACCATCCAGCACGCGCACCGGGGAACGCCGTACGTCTACCAGGGCGAAGAACTCGGGATGACCAACACCTACTATTCGGCGATCGAGCAGTACCAAGACATCGAGTCGGTGAACTACCACGCTGACGCGCTGAGCCTGGGCATGTCGGCCGAGGTGGTGCTGAACTCGCTGTCGGTCAAGAGCCGCGACAACGCACGCTCGCCGATGCAGTGGAACGACCGGACCCACGCTGGCTTCAGCGAGGGCGTGCCCTGGCTCGCCGTCAACCCCAACTACGTGAGCATCAACGCCGAGGCGGCGGTCGCCGACCCCGACTCGGTCTTCCACCACTTCCGCGCCCTGATCAGCCTGCGGCACGAGCTCCCCATCCTGGTCGAGGGCCGCTTCGAGCTGTGGCTGCCCGATCACGAGCAGCTCTGGGTGGTCAGCCGAACCCTCGACGACCAGCGGCTCTACGCGGTGGCGAACTGTTCCTCGCGGCCGGCGGTGATCCCGGACGGCGTGTTGCCCGATCTCAGCGGGGCCCGGGTGCTGCTGACCACGCACGGCGCCCGGATGGGCAACGAGCTCGCGCCGTGGGAGTCACGTCTGCTGCTGCTGGGCTGACGGGGTGGGCGTCGGCGCGACCTCGGTGTCGGCCGGCGCCCCGTACCGGCGCGAGAGGTAGACGAAGGGCAGGGCGAAGACCGAGGCAGCCGCCGACAGCAGATACGAGGTCGGGTAGCTCCACACGTCGGCGGCACGACCGAGCAGCGGTTGCGCGACGATGCCGCCGCTGCTGGTGATCATCGAGTCGAAGGACAGGATCGTCGCCCGCTGCGCGGAGGGGATCATCGCGTTGACGTACGCCTGCCGGATCGGTCGGATCGCCGCCGAGCTGAGCGAGTAGACCACGACGAGCGCGAGCACGGCCCAGAAGTTCGGCGCCAGCCCGATCCCGGCCAGCAGCACGACGCCGAGCGCCTGGAGCACCAACAGCGCCGACGTCCGGCGGCGGAACCGGCGCCGGATGACCGGGGTGACCAGTCCGCCGACGATCTGCGCGCCGGCCATGATCGCCGCGCTCAGCCCGGCGATCCCGTACGCGGTCGGATCGCCCCAGAGCTCGAGCAGGTAGGGCTGCAGCGCGTAGAAGACGTAGACCCCGACCCCGCCGGTGAACACCCCGGCCAGCATGGTCGCGCGGATGGGCGGGACCCGCAGACCCTTGTCGACCGACTGCCGGACCAGCTGACGCATCTCGGTCAACGGGGACTGACCGCGGACCGGGGTGAAGCCGAGATCGCGCATCAGCACGGCCGCGAGCACGAACATCACCACGAGCACGCCGGCCCGGATCAGGTAGGGGACGCCCAGGTTGGAGAGCTGGGCCAGATAGCCGCCGGCCACCGACCCGATCAGCATGGTGATCCCGCCGATGACCTGGCCGCGCGCGAACACGCCCTCGAGCTCACCGGTGAACCCGGTGGCCGACAGGGCGTCGACCAGCCAGGCCTCGGTGGCGCCGGAGAAGAAGGTGAAGCCGAGGCCGAGCAGCGCGGACACGACCGCCCACCAGCCGAAGCCGGCGTCGAGTCGCCACAGCAGCACATAGAGCCCGGTGGTGACGGCCAGGGTCAGGGTGCCGCACAGGAACGAGGCCCGGCGGCCCCACGAGTCGGCGACGATGCCGGTCGGGATCTCGAACAACACCATGCCCGCGGTGAAGAACGCGTTGGCGGCGAACGCCTCGAAGTTCGACAAGCCGGCGTCGAGCAGGAAGATCGTGTTGATCCCCCAGATCAGCGACGCGGCCAGCGTGTTCCCCGCGGTCAGGATGTAGTAGGCCCGGCGGACGGTCTGCGAGGTGTGTTGCATGGGCTACCCGCCGAGCCAGTCGATGATCGCCGTGCTGACGGCCGCGGGGGCTTCTTCGTGCGGGAGGTGGCCGACGTCGGGCAGGCTGACCAGGTCGTGTCGGGCGCGGACCCAGCGCGTCGCTTCGGTCATCGAACCGAGCGGGACGAGAGCGTCCCGCTGGCCGTGGATGGACAGCAGCGGAACGTCGACCCCGCCTCGCAGCGCCTCGCGGTAGTGGCGACCGCGGGCCCGGAGTTGGTCGCGGACGAACATCCGTTGGTACTCGAGCGCGCAGTGCGGGCTGGGCCACAACATCAGCGCGTCGCGGTAGTGCCGCGCCTGCTCGGCGGTGAAGACCGCAGCTCCGTCGTACGCACGACCGCGGAGCAACCGCTCGACGAACTGTCCGTCCTCGGCCATGATCCGCCGCTCGGGGCACAGCGGGAGCTGGAAGAAACCGAGGGTGCGCGCATGCGCCCGCCACGGGAAGGCCAACGGATGCGGCGCGGCCAGGATGATCAGCCGGGCGACCGGTCCCGGCGCGTACGCGGTGGTCGCCCACGCGGCCATCCCGCCCCAGTCGTGACCGACGACGGTGGCGTCGGCGAAACCCAGGCTCTTGATCACCCCGCTGACGTCGTACGCGGTGGTCACCGGGTCGTAGCCGCGCGGGGTCTTGTCACTGGCGCCGTAGCCGCGCAGATCCATTGCGGCCACGCTGAAACCGGCGGCGTCGAGAGTGGGGATCTGCTCGCGCCAGGCCCACCAGAACTCGCCGAAGCCGTGCAGCAGCAGGATCAGCGGCCGCTCGGTGCTGAAGTGCTCACCCAGCGCGAGGTGGAACCGGATGCCGTTGGCCGACTGGTCGTGATGGGTCCACGGACCGTCGAGCAGGATGTCGCGGACACCTGCGCCCGCCACGGTGACCCCGGTGGAGCCGGGCGATCAGCGCTGGAATCGATCGGTCAGCGGATGGACCGCTGGTCGACGACCTCGCCCTCGATCTGCGGTGCCTTCGCGGCGGCCATTCCGCGCTGCGTGGCGGCCTTCAGCTCGGCGACGGTGAGGTTGGCCTGCTTGATCGTGCGCTCGGGCGCCTTGACCTTCTTGACCTGCAGGTAGCCGACGGCGGCGCAGATCCCGGCGATGAGCAACAGGGCGACGCCGACGATCAGAAAGGCCAGCGGGGTGGACAGACCCAGCGCGACCAGTCCGAAGGCGGCGGCGAAGTACAGCACCGACAGGGCGCAGATAGCGAAGTAACCCGCGGCGCCGAACAGTCCGGCCCCGATGCCGCCGTGCTTGGCGGACGGGATGAGCTCGGACTTGGCCAGCGCGATCTCATCGTGGACCAAGGACTTCACGTCTTCGGTGATCGTCTTGATGATGTCGCCGACTGCTTGATCAGCCATGGTGGTGCTCCTGTTCGTCGGGTCGAAGCCTACTCATCGATCGGCGGTGTCCGCGCGTCGGCGTCGGCGTCGGCGGCGTTCCCGGCGCCGAGCAGCACGACGCGGCGACTCAGGAGTCAGTCCTCGTTCTTGGTGGCGGCGCTCAGATTGTCCTTGATGAGGTTCATCACCGAGGAGTCGGTCAGCGTGGTGACGTCGCCGATCTCGCGGTTCTCGGCGATGTCCTTGAGCAACCGGCGCATGATCTTGCCCGAACGGGTCTTGGGCAGCTCCTCGACGACCATGATCTGCCGCGGTTTGGCGATCGCCCCGATCTCCTTGGCCACGTGCGCCCGCAGTTCCTTGACCACGTGCTCACCCCCGTCGCCGGCATCACCGCGCAGGATGACGAAGGCGACGATGGCCTGACCCGTGGTCGGATCGGAGGCGCCCACCACGGCGGCCTCGGCCACTTTCGGGTGCGAGACCAGGGCCGACTCGATCTCGGTCGTCGACATCCGGTGACCGGAGATGTTCATGACGTCGTCGACCCGGCCGAGCAGCCAGATGTCGCCGTCGTCGTCCTTCTTGGCCCCGTCGCCGGCGAAGTAGAGCCCGTCGAACCGCGACCAGTAGGTGTCGACGTAGCGCTTGTCGTCGCCCCACAGCGTGCGGAGCATGGCCGGCCAGGGTTGACGGATGACCAGGTAACCGCCGGACCCGTCGGGTACCGATTGCGCCTCGTCGTTGACCACGTCGATGACCACCCCCGGTACGCCCTTCATCGCCGCGCCTGGCTTGCCCTCGGTCACCCCGGGCATCGGGGAGATCATGTGCATCCCGGTCTCGGTCTGCCACCAGGTGTCGACCACGGGGGTCCGGTCGCCGCCGATGTGGTGGCGGTACCAGACGTACGCCTCGGGGTTGATCGGCTCACCGACCGAGCCGAGGATCCGCAGCGAGGACAGATCGAAGTCGTTCGGGATCTCCGCTCCCCATTTCATGAAGGTGCGGATGGCGGTCGGCGCGCAGTAGAGGATGCTCACCCGGTACTTCTCGATGATCTCCCACCAACGGCCCTTGTGCGGGGTGTCGGGGGTGCCCTCGTACATGATCGAGGTCGTGCCGTTGGCGAGCGGACCGTAGACCAGGTACGAGTGTCCGGTCACCCAGCCGATGTCAGCGGCGGTCCAGAAGATGTCGCTCTCGGGCTTGAGGTCGAAGGTCGCCCAGTGCGTGTACGCCGTGCCGACCAGGTAGCCGCCCGTGGTGTGCAGGATGCCCTTGGGCTTACCCGTGCTCCCCGAGGTGTACATGATGTAGAGCGGGTGCTCGGCCGGGAACGCCTCGGGCTCGTGCTCGGTGGACTGCCGGCCGACGTAGTCGTGCCACCACACGTCGCGGCCCTCGGTCATCTCGGTGTCCTGACCGGTCCGCCGGACGACGAGCACGTGGCGCACGTCCGGACACCGCTCGAGCGCGCCGTCGACCGCCGGCTTGAGGGCCGAGGCGGCGCCACGGCGGTAGCCGCCATCGGCGGTGATGACGACCTCGACCCCGCAGTCGATGATGCGGGTGGCCAGCGCGTCGGCGGAGAAGCCGCCGAAGACGACGGTGTGGGGGGCGCCGAGTCGCGCGCAGGCCAGCATGGCCACCACGGCTTCGGGGATCATCGGCAGGTAGATCGCCACCCGGTCACCGGTCTTGACCCCGAGCTCGATCAGCGCGTTGGCGGCCCGCTTGACCTCGTCGGCCAGGTCCGCGTACGTGATCGTGCGGGTGTCGCCGGGCTCGCCCTCGAAGTGGAAGGCGACGCGATCGCCGTTGCCGGCCTCGACGTGTCGGTCCACGCAGTTGTACGCGGCGTTCAGCGTGCCGTCGGCGTACCACTTCGCGAACGGCGCGTTGCTCCAGTCGAGCACCTCGGTCGGCTCCCTCGCCCAGGTGATCCGCCGGGCCTGCTCACGCCAGAAGCCCTCGAAGTCGGCCTCGGCAGCCGCGTAGGTACCGGCCGTGACGTTGGCGTGCTCGCTCAGCTCCGCCGGCGGCGGGAACCGTCGTTCCTCGTGCAATAAGTTGGACAGGGCGTCATCGCTCATGGACTGGCTCCTCGCTGGACCTCCGCGGTGTGGTCAGCCTACAGATGACGACATCCAGGCCGACCCCCGAGTAGAAGTGGGTAAGGACCCGACAACCGAAAGGAGCACCGATGTCGAACGACACCGGAGTACAGCGACTCATCGAGGTCGCCAGCAAGATCAACATCGCGATGGTCACCACCATCGACGCCGACGGCCACCTGATCTCCCGCCCGATGGGCCAGCAGGAGATCGACGCCGACGGCACGCTCTGGTATTTCACCGAGCGCGACTCGCACATCGTCAGCGAGATCAAGGCCAATCCACACGTCGGCATCACGCTGAGTGCCTCCGACGCCTGGGTGGCGATCGACGGACAGGCCACGATCGTCGAGGACTCGGCCAAAGCCGAGGAGCTGTGGGATGCCTCGGTCGAGGCCTGGCTTCCGCAGGGTCCGAACGACCCCAGCGTGGTGCTGATCAAGGTCGACGGGCACGGCGGCGAGTACTGGGATACCCCGGGCAGCAAGGTCGCCACGCTGATCAGCTTCGTCAAGGCGAAGGTCACCGGCACCCGCTTCGAGGGCGGTGAGTCGGAGAAGGTCGACCTCTGACCCGAGCCGGAACGCACCCGAGGGCGGGCGAGACCTCAGGTCTCGCCCGTCCTCGGGTGGCGTGGGTACGCGGTCAGCGTCGCGTCAGTGCGAGCCGGCCTTCTCCGCACCCGCGCCGGTGAGCGCGCGTACGGACAACTCGTCAAAGCGCTCCTCCGACGAACGGTCCCTGCTCGAGATCGTGCCGAAGAAACCGCACAGGAAGCCGAACGGGATCGACACGATGCCCGGGTTGCGCAGCGGGAACCAGGCGAAATCGGAGTCCGGGAACATCGAGGCCGCCCCGCCGGACACGACCGGTGAGAAGATCACCAACAGCACCGCGGCCGCGAGCCCGCCGTAGATGCTCCAGACCGCACCGCGGGTGTTGAACCGGCGCCAGAACAGGTTGTAGATCAACGCCGGCAGGTTGGCCGAGGCCGCGACCGCGAAGGCCAGCGCGACCAGGAAGGCGATGTTGAGTCGCTGAGCCGGGATCGCCAGCGCGATGGCCACCGCGCCGATCCCGAACGCCGCGATCCGGACGACGACCATCTCCTGCTTCTCGGTCGCCCGACCCTTGCGGAACACATTGGCGTAGAGGTCGTGGGCCACCGAGGAAGCGGAGGTCAGGGTCAGACCGGCGACCACCGCCAAGATCGTGGCGAAGGCGACCGCGGAGATCAGGGCGAGGAGGATCGCGCCCCCCAGGCTGCCGTCACCACCACCCACCGCCTGGGCCAGCAGCGGCGACGCGGCGTTGCCGGACGAAGCGGCGATCTGGCTGCCCTTGCCCGTGTCGACCAGGGCGGCTGCACCGAAGCCCAGCACCAGCGTCATCAGGTAGAACCCCCCGATCAGACCGATTGCCCAGAGCACCGACTTGCGGGCCGCCTGCGCGGTCGGGGTGGTGTAGAAGCGGATCAGGATGTGCGGCAGGCCGGCGGTGCCCAGCACCAGGGCCAGACCCAGCGACAGGAAGTCGATCTTGCCGGTCAAATCCTTGCCGTAGAGCAGTCCGGGTTCGAGGAACGCCTGTCCCTTGCCCGACTTCTCCGCAGCCGCACCGAGGAGTTCGGAGAGGTTGAAGCCGAACTTGGCCAGCACCAAGATGGTGATCAGGAGACTGCCGATCATCAGCAGCACGGCCTTGACGATCTGCACCCAGGTGGTGCCCTTCATCCCGCCCAGGGTCACGTAGATGATCATGAGGATGCCGACGCCGACGATGACCAGGTTCTTCACCCCCGGTGAGCTGACCCCGAGCAGCAGCCCGACCAGGCTGCCGGCCCCGACCATCTGGGCGAGCAGGTAGAAGATCGAGACGACGATCGTCGAGGTGGCGGCGGCTCCCCGCACCGGGGTCTGCCGCATCCGGTAGGCGAGCTGATCGGCCATTGTGTACTTGCCCGAGTTGCGTAGCAGTTCGGCGACCAGCAGCAGGGCCACCAGCCAGGCGACCAGGAACCCGATCGAGTAGAGGAAGCCGTCGTAGCCGTAGAGCGCGATCGAGCCGGAGATGCCGAGGAACGAGGCCGCCGACATGTAGTCGCCGCCGATGGCCAGGCCGTTCTGGAACCCGGTGAACGAGCGGCCGCCCGCGTAGTAGTCCGCGGCGGTGCGGTTCTGCCGTGAGGCCCACAGTGTGATCCCCAACGTCAGGGTGACCACGGCGAGGAACAGTCCGATGGTCAGGGCCCGTTGCCCGGTGACCAGGGGAATCATCAACTCGATCATTGGCCGGTCTCCTTCTCGAACTTCTCGCGGAGCTGGGTGGCCAAGGGGTCGAGCGCCTTGGCCGCGTGCCGGGCGTAGAGATAGGCGATCAGGAACGTCGACGCGAACTGCAGCAGACCGAAGACCAGCGCGACGTTGATGTTGCCGACGACCTTGTTGTCCATGAAGCCGCGGGCCCAGTTGTTGCAGATGACGTAGGTGATGTACCAGACCATGAAGGCGATGGTCGCCGGGAAGGCAAAGCGCCGGTAGTGACTACGCAGGGTCTGGAAGTCCTGCGAGGCGGCGATCTCGTCGTAGACCTGATGCTCGCTACGGCCCGGCGGCCGACCCGATCTCCGGGGGGTTCGTTTGGCCATGTCTCCTCCGTTGGTCGACTGGGTTGACGCGACCATAACTCCGATGGGTCGGGAGAAGAACGCAGGGCTCGCAGGAGCGACTCCGGCTGAGATCAGAGCTTGATCTGCAGGACGTCGTCGAGATCGTCCTCGACGACCAGGCTCGAATGGTCGACCACGGCTCGCCAGCACGAGGTCTGGAACGGCAGCAACAGGGGCTCGGGGGCCCGGGCCGAGTTGTCGTAGAGCTCGCCGACCTCGGCCAGCAGCCCGCGGCGGGTCTCCGGATCGAGGCGGGTGACCGAGTCGCGCCGCTCGACCATGGTGATCAGGCCGGATCGGGTGATCGGCACCCAGTTGCGGAAGTGACGACGCTCGACCCGGGTGAAGTACGGACTGTCGAGCACCGCGTTCACCGAGTCGTCGCCGAACTCCCCGCGCATCGCCGCGGGATCCGAGCGGTGCATCAAGGCGATCAGCCGCTTGACCCACGGCACGGTGTCGTCGCGGGTGTTGTAGGTGATGGCGAGGTGACCACCCGGCCGCAGCACCCGGGCGATCTCGGTCAGGGCCAGGCCCGGCGCGAAGCGGTGCAGGGTCTGAGCGGCGGTCACCACGTCGAAGTGGCACGACAGGTAGGGCAGCGACTCGACCTGCCCCGCGACGTGGCGGAAGCTCCGCAGGCTCTCGGGCAGCTCGGCGATGGCCTGGACCGAGCGGTCGAGGCAGAACACCTCGTGACCGAGGGCCTGGACCATGGCCGCGAATCCACCCGATCCCGAACCAAGGTCGAGCACCCGCGCCCGCTCGGGGCCGATCAGCCAGGGCGGCGCCGCCTCGGGGTAGGGAGTACGCCGGCCGCTCATGGCCTCGACTTTAGTGGGTCGCGCGCGCCGGAGGCCGGACCGCGTCGGGCCCGGACATGACGCGGCGCCCGCCACAAGTGGCGGGCGCCGTGCCTGGCACGCCATTACCGAGCGACCATGCGTGCTTCTCAACGTGTTGGCCCCGGCAAACCGGGGCTCAACGACCCGTCTCGGATGGGTGATCGCCGCGTGGGTACTCAGGTGTCGTGCTAGGTCCATCGAATCGTTCGTCGAAGACTGCGCGCCACCGCGTAGGTGCCGGTTTGGCTACGGTGCCTAGGAGGTTCCTAGACGCGTACTCCTGGACAACGATTCGGTTTTCCCTGAGACCAGTTCTACGCCTGGTCGATGGCGTTGGGAAGCCCTCGAAGCTAAGAAAGTCTCACATGTTGAGGGTGGGCGTGGGTCGCGCTCCTGATCTGCTCATCGATGCCCCTGCCGCGCCGGTTGTCCACAGGCGGAGCGCCCTCTGACGCGTTGTCCACAGATTTCCGGCCGGGCGGCACGATCGGGGTCGATCTCCACACACTCTCGATATGGACTCGCCCAGCTCGCCCGATCCGCTCGTGGTCATCACCCACGATTCCGAACTGCTCGAACGCATCCTGTCGATCACCGCGGCGGTCCCGGTCGATCCGCTCGTGCTCCGCCACCCGGCGGAGTTGCGGCCGCACTGGCTCGGGGCGGCGATGATCCTGATCGGGGTCGACCTCGCACCGGCGGTGGCTGCGGTGGGGCTGCCACGCCGGGCGGAGGTCTACCTGGCCGCCGACGAGACGGTGCCGAGCGCCATGGCCGACGGTGCGCGCTGGTCGGTGCCGCTCGGGGCGGCGTTGATCGGGCTGCCGGGTCATGCCGGCTGGTTGGCCGATGCCCTTGCCGACGTGGCCGGCCGGCGCACCGGAGCCGGCCGGATCGTGGTCGTGCTCGGCGGCTCGGGCGGGGTGGGCGCGTCGACGTTGGCTGCCGGTCTGGCGGTCTGTGCCGGTCGTGACGGTGACCGGACCCTGCTCATCGACGCTGACCCCCGTGGCGGCGGGATCGATTTGCTGCTCGGGGCGGAGCGTTTCGGCGGATGGCGGTGGCCCCGGTTGGCCGGCGCCCGGGGCCACCTGGGAGACCTCTCGGCGCAACTGCCGTTGGTGGACGAGGTCCACGTCCTGGCCATGGCGCGCGGTGAGCCGGTGCCGGAGTGGGAGCTCGGGGCCGAGCCGCTGACCGCCGTGCTCGAGTCAGCCACCCGCTCGCACGACCGGATCGTCGTCGACACGCCACGCAGCCTCGGTCCCGGTGGGTGGGCGGCCCTCGAACCGGCCGACCTCGTGGTCGCGGTCGTGTCGGCGCACGTACACGGGGTCGCCGCCGCTGGTGAGGCGCTGCGTTCCCTCGATCTGCCGCTCGGTCGGACGGGCGTGGTCGTGCGGTCGGGCCGTCATCGTCCGATCCCGCCGGAGGTGGTCGCCGGCAGCGTTGAGCTGCCGTTGATCGCTGCCTGGCCCGACGACCCGACCGTGGTGATGGCGGCCGAACGCGGCGAGCCGCCCGGCCGATCCCCGCGTACGCCGCTGGCCGAGGTCTGCGCTTCGGTCTGGCTGCGGTTGCCGACCGTCCGCGAACGGGTGGGCTCGTGATCGAGACCGGGGCGTCCCGGACCGATCCGCTGGAACCGATCCGGACCCGGCTGGCCGGTCTGGGCCGCGCCTACGCACCGTCCGACGTCGCCGAGGCGTTGCGGGCCGAAGGGCTGATCGTCAGCGATGCCTCGATCGGGGACGCCGTCGAGTCGCTGCGTCACCACAGCATCGGCGCCGGCCGCCTCGAGTCGTTGCTGCGAACGCCGGGCGTCACCGACGTGCTGGTCAACGGACCGCATCAGGTCTTCGTCGACCGCGGCGCCGGGCTCGAGCTGAGCGGGATCCGATTCGACTCCGACGCCGAGGTGCGTCGGCTGGCCCAACGGCTCGCCGCCTCGGTCGGTCGCCGACTCGACGATGCCGTCCCGTTCGTCGACGCCCGGCTGGCCGACGGCTGCCGGGTGCATGCGGTGCTGGGGACCCTGGCCGCTCCCGGCACCTGCATCTCGCTCCGTGTCCCCGCCCGGCGCTCGTTCTCCCTCGACGACTGTGTCCGGACCGGCTCGATGAACGACGGCATGGCTCAGCTGCTCCGCCGGGTGATCGATGCCCGGATCGCCTTCCTGATCAGCGGTGGCACCGGATCGGGCAAGACGACCCTGCTGTCGGCCATGCTCGGTCTCGTTCCCGACCGCGAGCGGATCGTGATCGTCGAGGACTCCCGTGAGCTCGCCCCCGACCACCCGCACGTGGTGTCGATGGAGTCGCGTCCCCCCAACGCCGAGAGCGCCGGCGCGATCACCCTGACCGACCTGGTCCGACAATCGCTGCGGATGCGCCCCGACCGATTGGTGGTCGGCGAGGTGCGAGGGCCGGAGATCGCCGATCTGTTGACCGCGATGAACACCGGCCACGAGGGCGGTTGCGGCACGGTGCACGCCAACTCGGCCGGCCATGTCCCGGCCCGGCTGGAAGCGCTCGGCGCGCTCGGCGGGCTGGGGCGACCGGCCCTGCACGCGCAGCTGGCCTCGGCGCTTGATGCGGTCATCCATGTCGTGCGCGACGAACACGGACGGCGGCGGCTGGGGGAGGTCGCGGTGTTCGTCCGCGACGAGTCCACCGGCCTGGTCGCCACCCAACGTGCCGTCGCCTTCGCCTCCGACGGGTTCATCCGGCGTGGACCTGGCATCGACCGGCTCGAGGCGGTGTTGGCGCGGTGATGCTCCTCGCCTGCCTGGTCGCCACCGGTGCGGCGATCCTGTGGCTGCTGCCACCGCCGGGTGGACGGAGGTTGCGTGAGCGGCTGGGCCCCGAGGCGACCCCCGTGGTCGAGAGCCCTCCGGCCCGCTGGCCGGCGGTGCTGGCCTCCCTCGGACTCGGGGTCGGGCTGGTCCTGGTCGGCTCCCTCCTCGATCGCGCGGCCGGGGCAGTGGTCGGTGGCGCGCTGGGACTGGTCGTCGCGACCGTGACCCGGATGGCGGTGGGCTGGCGGGGTCGCCGGGCCCGGACCCACCGGCAGCACGACGTGGCCCGGGCCTGTGCGTCGCTGGCCGCCCAGCTGCGCGCCGGTCAGGTCCCGGCGGAAGCTCTGGCCCGAGCAGCGGTCGACCATTCGGTGCTCGAGCCAGGGGCCCGGTGCGTGGTGGTCGGCGGCGACGTCGTGGGTCTGTGGCATCGGCAGGCCGTCCGCGACGCCGCACCGGGCCTGGCCGAGCTGGCCCGGGCGTGGGCGGTGTCGATCACGTCGGGGGCGCCGATGGCCGTCACGCTCGAACAGGTGGCCACCGCCCAATCGGCCGAGCGGTCGCTCCAGGCGGTGGTGGCCGGCGAGCTGGCCGCGCCTCAGGCAACCAGCAAGATCATGGCTGCATTGCCCGGCTGCGGGATCGGGATCGGTTACGCGTTGGGTGGAGACCCGCTGCAGTGGCTGCTGAGTGGCCCGGCCGGCTGGGCCTGTCTGCTGGTCGGCGTCGGACTGGCCTGCGTTGGTGTGCTGTGGATCGGCGCGCTCGGTGGACGGCTGACGTGACCGCATCGATGATCCTCGGTCACCTCGGAGGGGACCGCGTCACCCCGGCGGTCGTCGCGACCGCGTTGCTCGTTGCCGCAGCGGTGCTGCTGGCCGTCCCGCCGTCGCCTGATCGGCGGCTGGCCCGGACCGGACGCCCGAGCCGAGCAGGTCCGCCCGCGCGGCTGGTGCGCCTGGTGGTCGGTCGCGATGACGCCGCTCCACCGGGGCGGCGAGTGTTGCCCGGGGCCGCGGTGGCGGTCGGGCTGTGCGCGGCGATCGGTCGGTGGACCGGGCTGGGCGTAGCGATCTGGTTCGCGGCTCCGCTCCTGCTGGGCGGCACCGTGCTCCTGCTGGGCCGGATCCCCAGCCGCGCCTCGATCCAGCGGCGGGAGCTGCTGATCCGGCACGCGCCGCAGGCCCTCGAACTCCTGGCCGCGTCGCTCGATGCCGGCCTGCCCCCACGCCGGGCCTGCCGGGTCATCGTGGACGCCTTCGACGGGCCCGTGGCCGAGGATCTCGGCCGGGTGGCTGCGCTGGTCGAGCTCGGGGCCGGTGACGCCGACGCGTGGCGCTCGCTGCACGACCACGCGCAGTTCGGACCTGCCGCCGACGACCTGGTCCGGTCGGTCGACTCGGGGACACTCCTCGTCGACGCGCTGCGTCGGCACGCGGCGGACGCGCGGGAGGCCCGGCGAGCCGCGCTGCAGGTCCAGGCCCGGGCCGTCGGGGTCCGTACGGTGCTCCCGCTGATGGTCTGTTTCATCCCGTCGTTCCTGCTGCTCGGCGTGGTCCCGTCGCTGGTCTCGGCCCTCCGACATGCCTTCGGCTGAGCCGCTCGGCCCCCGGAGGCCGGGCAGTTATCCACAGCCGAGCGGGGGTCCGAGACCACAATCCACAGATTTTCAGCGGCCCGAACGATTCGGATTTTTCTTCCCACACTCCAGATGTCACCGAAATTCGGGGACCGTCCCGCACCTACCGGGACGACGTACGACAGGGAGAAACCCATGATCAACACTCACCGCCCGGCGGCCGATCAGCTGGTCGTCGCGGAACCGGACGCGGCCGAGCCCGGACGCTGTCTGGTCGACGTCCTCGACCCGGCGGCCCTCGAGCCCGACGGCGCGGACTCGCGGACCGGGAAGGACCGACGGGGCATGGTCAGCGCGGAGTGGGCGGTCGGCATCATCGCCGCCATCGCGATCGCCGGCGTCCTGCTCGCGGTGGTCACCGATGGTCAGGTCCAGGATGCGCTGCTGAAGTTCATCCTCGGCGTGATCAAGACCTTCTCCGCCAACCAGTGACCGAGCCGCACCGAGACCGGCGGGGGATGGTGACGGCCGAGTTGGCCGTCGCCATCCTCACGGCGATGGCCGTGCTGGCGATGATGACCTGGGGTGTGCAGGTCGTGATGCTCCAGGTGCGGTGCGCCGACACGGCGGCCGCCGTGGCCCGTCAGGAGGCCCGTGACGACCGGGCCGGCGTCGCCCGGGCGCGGTCCGGCGCACCGGACGGGGCGGAGGTGAGCGTGCGGCGCTCGCCGGGCCTGGTCTCGGTCTCGGTGCGGTTGACGGCTCGGCCCTGGACCGCATGGCTGCCGGCGGTGTCGCTGCGGGCCGGCGCCGAGGTGGTCCCGGAGCCGGTGGGTGTGCGATGACCGGGCGGTCGCGGTGGTCGGAGCGGGGCGCGGCGACCTTCATGATGGTCGGCGTCCTGGCCGTGGTGATGATCGTCGGCGCGGTGGTCATGGTGGTCGCTGGATACGTCCTGGCTTACCGCAGGGCCCGGGCGGGTGCCGATCTGGCGGCCCTCAGCGGAGCGGTCGCGTACGAGCAGGGCCGCGAACCCTGCCCGGACGCCCGTCGCGTGTCTCGAGCCAACGGGGTGCGGATCGAGGACTGCGAGCAGGTCGGTGACCAGGTGGACTTCGTCGTCACCGTACGGGCGGTGGTCGCGGTCGATCGGGCCTTGCCGGGCCTCCCGGTGGAGGTCGACGCCTGGGCGCATGCGGGACCGGCCGGTCTCGGCGGGTGAGGACACCAGGGTCGTCGGCGCCGGGCTGGATGACCGGCCCGGCCCGGCGACCCGGAATCGGCTCGGGCCGCGCCGGGGCCGGGTTGAGCAAACCAGTAGTACATGTGGTTGACTTCGCGCGGTTGGGGCAGCTCTGTTGATCCGCGATCGTGTGGGGACGGTCGGTTTCGGGCAGAAATGACTCGTCTTCTCTAGCCAGCAATGACGCATGTAATCAGGAGGGCGCCGTATGTCGCTTCCAGTTCCCTTGGAAGTCACCGGCCTATCAGGTTCGAATCTCAGCCTCGTCGCCGTCGTCGGGGTGATCGCGATCATCGCGATCGTGATGGCGATGGTGTTCCGTCGCGAGGTGCTCGCGGCGGGCGACGGCACCGCCAGTATGAAGGTCATCGCGCTGGCCGTTCAGGAGGGCGCCTCCGCGTACCTCGGGCGTCAGTTCCGCACGCTCGGCGTGTTCGCGGCCGCGGCCTTCTTCCTTCTCCTCCTCCTCCCGGTGCACGGTGCCGGCGGCAGCATGCTGCTGCGGGTGGCGCGTTCGATCGCCTTCTTGGCCGGCGCGTTCTTCTCGGCACTGATCGGCTACATGGGCATGTGGCTGGCGGTTCGGGCCAATGTCCGGGTCGCCGCGGCCGCGCGTGACACGGGTCGTGACCCGGCGATGAAGATCGCCTTCCGCACCGGTGCGCACGTGGGCATGGCCACCGTCGGGCTCGGTCTGCTGGGCGCGGCCGTCGTGGTCTTCGCCTTCCGCAGCGACGCCCCCACCATCCTCGAGGGCTTCGGTTTCGGCGCCGCCATGCTCGCCATGTTCATGCGGGTCGGCGGTGGCATCTTCACCAAGGCCGCCGACGTCGGCGCGGACCTGGTCGGCAAGGTCGAGCAGAACATCCCCGAGGACGACCCGCGCAACGCCGCCACGATCGCCGACAACGTCGGTGACAACGTCGGCGACTGCGCCGGCATGGCCGCGGACCTGTTCGAGTCCTACGCAGTCACCCTGGTCGCCTCGCTGATCCTCGGCAAGGCGGCCTTCGGTGAGTACGGCCTGGTCTTCCCGCTGATCGTGCCGGCCATCGGCGTGATCACCGCCATCATCGGGGTGTACCTGACCAAGCCACGGCCGGGCGAGAACGGCCTCAAGACCATCAACCGGGCGTTCTACCTCTCGGCGGGCATCTCCGCCGTGCTGTGCGCGATCGCCTCGTTCGCCTACCTGCCGTCGAGCTTCGCCGGTCTGGGCGTCGAGGGTCTGGTCTACACCGGTCCGGTCGACGACCCACGGATCGTCGCCATCGTCTCGGTGGTCATCGGCATCGTGTTGGCCGCGGTCATCCTGAGCCTGACCGGCTACTACACCGGCACCGAGGACCGTCCGGTCCGCGACGTCGGCAAGACCTCGCTGACGGGTGCGGCCACCGTCGTGCTGGCCGGCATCTCGGTCGGTCTGGAGTCGGCGGTCTACACCGCACTGGTGATCGCCGCCGCGGTCTTCGGAGCGTTCCTCATCGGCGGCTCCGGGGTCATCGCCCTGTTCGCCATCGCGCTGGCCGGCTGTGGCCTGCTGACCACGGTCGGCGTGATCGTGGCCATGGACACCTTCGGCCCGGTCTCCGACAACGCGCAGGGCATCGCCGAGATGTCGGGTGACGTGCATGGCGAGGGCTCCCAGATCCTCACCGAACTGGACGCCGTCGGCAACACGACCAAGGCCATCACCAAGGGCATCGCGATCGCCACGGCCGTGCTGGCCGCGACGGCGTTGTTCGGCTCCTACACCGATGCCATCCGCGGAGTCCTCGGGGACGCGTACTCGCGGTTCATCGAGGAGTCGGTGGTCTTCGCCCCGCTGACGCTGGTCGGCCTCATCACCGGTGCCGCGGTGGTCTTCCTGTTCTCCGGGTTGGCCATCCAGGCCGTCGGCCGGGCGGCCGGCGCGGTCGTCTACGAGGTCCGGCGTCAGTTCCGCGAGATCGCCGGGATCATGGAGGGGACGACCAAGCCGGAGTACGGCAAGGTCGTCGACATCGTGACCCGCGACTCGCTGCGCGAGCTGGCCACCCCCGGCCTGCTGGCCATCTGCGCCCCGATCGCCGTCGGCTTCGGTCTCGGCCCGTCGGCGCTGGCCGGCTACCTGGCCGGCGCCATCGCCACCGGCACCTTGATGGCGGTCTTCCTGGCCAACTCGGGCGGCGCCTGGGACAACGCCAAGAAGCTGGTCGAGGACGGGAACCACGGCGGCAAGGGCTCGCCGGCCCACGAGGCCACCATCATCGGTGACACCGTCGGTGACCCGTTCAAGGACACCGCCGGCCCGGCCATCAACCCGCTGATCAAGGTCATGAACCTGGTCGCGGTGCTGATCGCTCCGGCCGTCGTGGCCATGTCACCGATCAGCTCGTCGCCGACCCCGCTGCGGTTCCTGATCGCCGGCATCGCGTTGGCCATCGTGGTGGTCGCCGTCACGATCAGCACCCGCCGCCCGATCGCCATCTCCGACCAGCCGGGTCCGGCTCCGACCGTTCCGGGTGCCACCGCCGACCAGACGGTCGACGCCCCGGTCCGCGAGGTCTGATCACCCGCAATCGCCGCAAGCGTGCCCGGTCCCCGATCCGTCGGGGACCGGGCACACTTGTTTCTCCCATGACTGCGATCCCGTACGCCGTGCCCCCGGCCCCCGTTCCCGTCGGCAAGCCCAGCGCGATGCCCGACGGTCCGCGGCTCTACACCGAGATGATGCGCGGCCCGCGCCGTCGCTGGTGGAAACCGGTGGTGGCGTTGCTGGCCGCCCTCGGTCTTTATCTGGTCTTCAATCTCGTGGTCCTCGTCCCGCTGGGGGTCTTCGGAGCCCTCGGGTCCGGTGAGAGCCTGTTCGACCGGGCGTTCGGCGACAACCCGACCGACCCGGTCAGCTTCGTCGTGCTGAACGTCGTCTTGATCGCGTTGATCCCGACCGCCGGGCTGTCGATCTGGATCGTCCACCGGATCCGGCCCCGGTTCCTGTCCTCGGTTGCGGGCGGCATCCGCTGGCGTTGGCTGGTCCGATGCGTACTGATCCTCACCCCGCTCTGGCTGGTCTACCTGGGGATCGGTTTCTGGCTCGATCTGCCCACCCCCGGCCGCCCGGAGCAGTGGGTGCTGATCTTGATCCTCGGCCTGGTCCTGACCCCGTTCCAGGCGGCGGGTGAGGAGTACTTCTTCCGCGGCTGGATCATGCAGAACATCGGCGCCTACTTCGGTCGCCCGTTGATCGGGCTGATCGTCACGGTGGCCCTCTCGACGGTGTTGTTCTCCGCCGCCCACGGCAGCCCGGACCCCTGGATCCTCGGCTCGATCGGCTGCCTCGCCGTGGCGTCGGGGATTGCCACCCAGCGCACCGGGGGGCTCGAGGCGGGCATCGCAATGCACGCCGTCAACAACGTGCTGATCGGCATCTTCACGACGCTCTACGGCGGTTACGCCGACAGCCTGGTGGATCAGAACACCGAGGGTGACCCGATCCAGTTCGTCACCGCCGTGGTGGTCCATGCGCTGGCGCTCGCGCTGGTCCTGTGGCAGGCCAGGAAGCACAAAATCGACCCGTACTACCGGCCGGTCGCGGGCACCGACGCCCCGCCGGCGCTCGAGGCGGGCGGGCCCTGGCCCGAGGCGAGCTGGAACCCCATTCCCGAACTCAACCGCACTCCTGCGGGGGTGTGGGGGTCGTCCCCCACAAGGACACCGTCCCCGCGTAGTCACCCGCACCACCTATAGCCTCATCGGATGGGTGCCTACCTCGATGATTACCGACGCAGCATCGATGAGCCCGAGGCATTCTGGGCCGAGCAGGCCAAGGGGATCGACTGGTCGGAGCGTCCGAGGGCAGTCCTCGACGACAGCGGGGCGCCGATCTATCGCTGGTTCCCGGGCGGTGTCCTCAACACGAGCTTCAACGCGCTCGATCGACACGTCATCCGCGGCCGCGGTGAGCAACCGGCGCTGATCTTCCACTCCGCCTACACCGGGATCCGGCGTACCTACACCTACGCCGAGTTGCTCGAGAAGGTCGCCCAACTCGGTGGTGCGCTCCAGCAGCTCGGCATCGAGGCCGGCGATCGGGTGGTGATCTACCTGCCGATGATCCCCGAGGCCGTGATCGCCATGCTGGCCTGTGCCCGGATCGGCGCCGTGCACTCCGTGGTCTTCGGCGGGTTTGCCGCCGCCGAGCTGGCCGCGCGGATCGACGACGCCCAGCCCAAGGTGATCATCACCGCGTCCTGCGGGCTCGAACCCGGCCGGGTGATCGAGTACAAGCCGCTGCTCGACGCCGCCTTGGAGCGGGCCACGCACCAGCCGAACTACTGCGTGGTCTATCAACGCAGCCCGGTCCGGGCCTCGCTGACCGAGCCCCGTGACATCGATCTGGCGATCTTGATGAAGCCGGGATCGTTCGAGCCGGCGATCTGCGTCGACGTCGCGGCCACGGACCCGCTCTACATCCTCTACACCTCGGGCACGACCGGGAAGCCGAAGGGAATCGTCCGCGATCAGGGCGGCCACGCGGTCGCGCTCAACTACGCCATCCGGACCATCTTCGACATCGGCCCGGGCGAGGTGATGTTCACCGCCAGCGATGTCGGCTGGGTGGTCGGGCATTCGTTCATCGTCTATGCGCCGCTGCTGGCCGGGGCGACCACCGTGCTCTACGAGGGCAAGCCGGTCGGCACTCCGGATGCCGGAGCCTTCTGGTCGGTCGTCGCCGAGCACCGGGTGAAGACCATGTTCACCGCGCCGACCGCGATGCGGGCCATCCGCAAGGCCGATCCGGACGGCGCCCTGATCGCCGGCCACGACCTGTCGAGTCTGGAGACGCTGTTCCTGGCCGGCGAGCGGCTCGACCCGGACACCTACGCCTGGTCGACCGCCGCCCTCGGCGTACCGGTGATCGACAACTGGTGGCAGACCGAGACGGGTTGGCCGATCGCGGCCAACCCGCGCGGTCTCGAGTCGCTGCCGATCAAGCCGGGATCGCCGACCGTGCCCATGCCCGGCTACGCGGTGGACATCCTCGACGGGTCCGGACAGTCGCAGCCCGCCGGGGCCGAGGGGGCGATCGTGCTCCGGCTCCCACTTCCGCCGGGAACGCTGCCGACCGTCTGGGGCGACGATCAACGGTTCGTCGACGGCTATCTGTCGGCCTACCCGGGCTACTACCTGACCGGCGACGGGGGCTACCGCGACGCCGACGGGTATCTGTTCGTGATGGGCCGGACCGACGACGTGATCAACGTGGCCGGGCACCGGCTCTCGACCGGGGCGATCGAGGCGGTGCTGGCCTCGCACCCGGCCGTGGCCGAGTGCGCCGTGATCGGGGTGGCCGACGATCTCAAGGGGCAGGTGCCCCGCGGTCTGGTGGTGGTCAAGTCAGGGCTCGACCTCGACGAGGCGCGGTTGACCGCCGAGTTGGTCGCCCTGGTCCGCTCGGAGATCGGTGCGGTGGCCTCGGTCAAGCGGGTCGACGTGGTCGCCGCGCTGCCCAAGACCCGGTCCGGCAAGATCCTGCGCAAGACGATGCGTGAGATCGCCGACGGGCAACCTGGAGTCGTGCCGTCGACCATCGAGGACCCGTCGGTGGTCGAGGCGCTGAGGGCGGTCCTGACGTCCTGAGATGCGGACACCGCCCAGACCACCGGGCCCAGCGTTCAGGTTAGGCTCACCTTATGTCGGCGCTGCTGGTGAGAGCTCCGGTCGGCTCGGGCGCGCGGGTGACGCGAACGCCCGCTCGGCTGGTCGGCCTGGGCGTGCTGCTGGCCATCCTCGCCGTGCTCGCGTTCGCCAGCATGGCGATCGGGGCCCGCAGCACCTCGCTGCCCACCGTCTGGACGGCCATCACGGCCTTCGACCCGGCGAACACCGACCACCTGGTGATCATGGATCTGCGGTTCCCGCGCACCGTCCTCGGATTGCTGGTCGGCGCCGGCCTCGGTCTCGCCGGCACGGTGATGCAGGGCCTGACCCGTAATCCGCTGGCCGATCCCGGCATCCTCGGGGTCAACGCGGGCGCCTCGCTCTTCGTGGTGTCCGGAATCGCCGTCTTCGGCGTCACGAACGTCTCCGGCACGGTCTGGTTCGCGTTCGCCGGTGCGGGCTTCGCGACCGTCGTGGTCTACAGCATCGCCTCGCTCGGACGGGACGGCGCCACCCCGGTCAAGCTCGCCATCGCCGGCGCCGCGGTCACCGCAGCACTGTCCGCGGTGACGACCTCGTTCCTGCTCCTCGACCAGGCGGCCTTCGACCAGTTCCGGTTCTGGCAGGTCGGCACGCTGTCCGGCCGGGACCTGGCCATCGCCGCAACGGTCGCACCGTTCCTGCTCGTCGCCATCCTCGTCTCGCTGGCCCTCGGCCCGCTGCTCAACACGTTGTCGCTGGGCGAAGACATCGCCCGCGGGCTCGGGGCCAACGTGGTCGGCGGCCGGGTCGTCTCGGCGCTGGTGATCGTGCTGCTCTGCGGGGGAGCGACCGCCGCCTGCGGGCCGATCGGTTTCGTCGGTCTGGCCATCCCGCACGTCGCCCGGATGATCGTCGGCCCCGACTACCGGTGGGCGCTGCCCTACGCGACTGTTCTGGCACCGATCCTGTTGCTGACCAGCGACATCATCGGTCGGGTGATCGCCCGGCCCGCGGAGGTGCAGGTCGGCATCATTACCGCGATCATCGGGGCGCCGGTCTTCATCGCCCTGGTCCGGCACCGGAAACTGAGCGAGCTGTGACCGCCGTGATCAACGACCGGGTCGCCGATCGGGTCGCCCTGGGGGCGGCCGAGGTCCGTACGGTCCGACTCCGGCTGTTCCGGCGTACGGTCAGCGTCAGCGTCACGTTGTCGGTGATCATCGCCATCGGTTTCGCCGCATCGTTGATCGTCGGTGACTTCCCGTTGTCGCTGCTCGATCTCTGGCTGTCGCTGACCGGTCGGGGCACCCGGGGCACCGACTTCATCGTCTACCAGTTGCGGCTGCCGCGGGTGGTCACCGGACTGCTGGTCGGTCTCAGTCTGGGAATCTCCGGCGCCATCTTCCAGAGCATGATCAAGAACCCGCTGGCCAGCCCGGACATCATCGGCATCACCTCGGGCGCCAGTGCCAGCGCCGTGCTGGCCATCCTGATCTTCGGACTCACCGGGTATGCGGTGTCGGGGATTGCCTTCGCGGGCGCCATCATCGTCGCGCTGGCCATGTACGCCCTGGCCTGGCGCAACGGAGTCGCCGGCTACCGGCTGGTGCTGGTCGGGATCGGTGCCTCGGCGATGTTGTACGCGGTGATCGACTACGTGATGACCCGGGCCAACGTCTTCGATGCCCAGGTCGCGCTGCGCTGGCTGACCGGCAGCCTGAGCGGTTCGGGCACCGCCACCATGGTGCCGCTGGGGATCATGCTGGTGGTCGTCATCCCGCTGACCCTGTGGTCCGCGGCCGCGCTCGGGGGTCTGCAACTCGGCGACGATACCGCCGCGAGCATCGGCGTACGCGTGCAACGGACCCGGCTGCTGCTGATCATCTTCGGCGTCGCGCTGGCCGCGATCGCCACCGCCGCCGCGGGACCCGTCGGCTTCGTCGCGTTCGTCTCCGGACCCATCGCCCGGCGGCTCACCGGCGGGACCGGCACCGCACTGATCCCGGCCGGGCTGGTCGGCGCCACGGTCGTCTGCCTGTCCGATTTCGTCGGTCAGCACGCCCTCCCGGTCCAGTTGCCGGTCGGCGTCCTGACCGCGGCGATCGGCGCGCCCTATCTGCTTTACCTGCTGGTTTCGGCCAACCGCGTCGGACGAGAGGGATGACATGACCCGCACCTTGGAAGCCAGCCGGCTGAGTCTGGGCTACGGCCAGAGGCTGGTCGTCGACGACCTGTCGGTGGAGATCCCGCCAGGCAAGATCAGCGTGATCATCGGCGGCAACGGCTGCGGGAAGTCGACGCTGCTGCGTGGCCTGGCCCGGTTGCTCGCACCCTCCGCCGGCGCGGTGCTGCTCGACGGCACGTCGGTGCACGGGATGCCGAGCAAGGAGGTCGCCAAGATCATGGGACTGCTTCCGCAGGCGCCCACCGCTCCCGAGGGCATCACCGTCGCCGATCTGGTCGGACGCGGCCGCTACCCGCACCAGGGCTGGTTCCGTCGGTGGACCACGGAGGACGATCGCGCAGTCGCCGAAGCGCTGGCGGCCACGGACACGCTCGAGCTGGCCGGCCGCCCGATCGAGGACATGAGCGGCGGCCAGCGGCAACGCGTCTGGATCGCCATGGCCCTCGCCCAGGAGACCGACCTGCTGCTGCTCGACGAGCCCACCACGTACCTCGATCTCTCGCACCAGGTCGAGGTGCTCGATCTGCTGACCGACCTCAACCGCCGCCGCGGCACCACGATCGTGATCGTGATGCACGACCTCAACCTGGCCTGCCGCTACGCGGACCACCTGATCACGATGACCCGGGGCGCCATCTCCGCGCAGGGGACGCCGCACGAGGTCATCACCAGCGAGCTGATCGAACACGTCTTCAACATCACCGCCGCGATCGTCGCCGACCCGGTCTCCGGCACCCCCTCGGTGGTCCCGATCGGCCGTCACCACCGCGGCACCCGCTGACCGGCCCGGTCGGTTGGGCACTTGTGCGCGGAGACGGTCAGGTGGCAACGGTGTCGGGCCGCCGTTTGGGCAGTTGTGTGCGCAAACGGCCGCCTGACCTGCCGCAAACGGCCGCCTGACCTGCCGCCCGGGCGGCCCCGTCCGGACCTAGCGGACGCGTTGGGCGCTGCTCAGGGCGTCGGCGTACGCGGTGAAGAGCGGGCCGTAGCTGGCGTAGGAGTACGGGGCGGCGGCCTTCCACTCGACGATCTGGTCGGCCTTGACGGCGGCGAGGGCCCGCCAGGTGGGCTGCTGGTCGGAGTCGCCCTTGGTCGCGTAGCTGCGGGCGTCGTCGAAGACCACGTCCCCGGCGTAGGCGTCCAGCTTCTCGTAGCTGATCTCGGTGAAGTAGTCGCCGGCCTTGCCGCCGGCGTCGACGAACTTCACGCCGAGGGTCTTCATGAACGCGAAGTCGGGGTGCAGGTCGGCGTTGGCGATGTAGGCCTTGTCGGCGGTGCGGCTGATCCCCAGGACGGTCAGCTCGGGCTGGGCGGCGACGGCGGCCTTGATCTTGTCGACCGCGGCGTCGAAGGCGGGTTTGGCGGTGGCGGTGGCGGCAGCCGTGTCGGCACCGAGCTGCCCGGCCAGCGCCATCACCTCCTCGATGACCTCGAGCATGTTCTTGCCGACCATCGTCAGACCCAGCGTCGGGGCGAGGGCCTCGACTTTGGTCGCCGAGTCGGTGGGGACGTACCAGAGGGTGCTGTCGTCGAAGGACATGTCGATCAGCAGCTGTGGGCCCATCGCCGCGTACTTCTCGAGATTGAACTCCCCGTACGTGCTGCCGATGACCTCGAGCTGGCTCAGGTCGAGGTTGCCGGCCTGGAAGTCGAGTGTGCCGTCGGTGGTCTTGAGCTCGCCGTACGCGCCCTTGACCTGGTAGCCGGCATCCCACAGCGAGGCCGCCGCGGTGCTCTGCGCGACGACGACGGTCGGGATGGCGGCCAGGTCGATGACCTTTCCGCGGGCGTCGGTGTAGCTGAAGCCCCGCGCCGTGGTCGGCGGGCTGGTCTCGGTGCCCGGGCCGGATTCCGTGCCCGATCCGGAGTCGGCGCTGGCGTTGCACCCGGTCAGCATCAGGGCGGTGAACCCGCCGGCGCCGAGCAGCAGCGAACGTCGGCTGACGCCAGATCGATGGGTCATGGGGGTCCTCCGAGTAGGGCCTATTTAGGCGAGCGTTACCTAACTGAGCCTCACCTTACCTGGCGGTCGTGTCAGCATGGCGGAGTGCTCACCGTTCCCGAGTGTCGAGACCTGGCCGAACGGCTGACCGGTCTCGACTACTCCGTCGATGCCGTCGTCGCCCTGATCGGCGAGCCGGCCCACCGGGCGCTGGCCCGCAACGCCACCGTCCCCGCGGTGCGCGCGTTGGCCGGCCGCGAGGATCCGCTGACCACCCTCACCCTGCTCTGGTTGCTGCAGCGTCCGGTCGACGAGCCCGCCGTACGCCGTGCCCTCGGCCCGTCCGTCGACGCACTCCTCGCCGCCGGCATCCTGGAGCGCCGCGACCAGGCTGTCCACGCCGCGGTCGACCTGCGCCCGTACGCCAGCGACGACGGGGCGAGCGGCTGGATCTTCTCCGATCTCACCCCGCACCTCGATGCGGTCATCGCCCCGATGCGCCCCGACTTCGTCCTCGGGGTCTCGTCGGCGTCCTCGACTCTGGCCCAGCTGACGCTGCGGACGCCGGTGACCAGCGCGCTCGATCTCGGCACCGGATGCGGGGTCCAGAGCCTGCACCTCGCCCGACACGCCGACCGGATCGTGGCCACCGACCTCAACCCGCGCGCGCTCGAGCTGGCCCGGCTGACCGCCAGGATCAATGCGGTCGACTTCGACCTGCGGCTCGGTGATCTCTACGCCCCGGTCGGTGACGAACAGTTCGACCTGATCATCACCAACCCGCCCTACGTGATGTCGCCGCCGCGGACCGACGGCGAGCGGCTGGCCTATCGGGAGGGGTCGCTGGCCGGCGACGGACTGGTCGAGCGGGTGGTCCGCGAAGGGGTGCAGCACCTCGCCGACGGGGGTTTCCTCCAGGTCCTCGGAAACTGGGCCCATCTGCGCGGAACGCCGTGGGACGAGCGGCTGTCCGGCTGGCTCGCCGGCAGTGGCTGCGACGCGCACATCGTCCAGCGCGAGGTCCTCGAGCCGCAGCGCTTACGTCGAGCTCTGGCTTGCCGACGCCGGGTTGACCGGGTCGCCGCACTACCGGACCCGCTACGACGAGTGGTTGGACTATCTTCGACCGGCTCTCGATCGAGGCGATCGGGCTCGGCTGGATGACGCTGCACCGCACCGGCCGGGCCGACCCGTGGCAGCGGATCGAGGACTGGCCACACCCGGTCGAGCAGCCGATCGCCCCCGTCCTGGCCACCGAGTTCGCTGCCGTCGACCGCGCGGCCGGACAGAACGACGCGGCGCTCCTCACCGGTCGTTGGCGGCTGGCCCCCGACGTGATCGAGCAGACCGAGGGCCGGCCGGGAGCGGCCGATCCCGAGCACCTGATCTTCCGGCAGCAGCGCGGATTCCGGCGGGCCACCGCGCTCGACACCGCGTCCGCGGCCATCCTCGGGGTGTGCGACGGCGAGCTCGATCTGGCCACGATCATCGACGTCGGTGGCCGGTCTGCTCGACCTCGACGCGGCGACGCTGCGCCAGGAATCGCTGCCGAAAGTGCGCGAATGGCTGGTCGAGGGCTATCTGTATTGAGCGTCCGGCCCCGGGCGCGCTGGCCCCGGGGGTCTGGACACGGGTCGTAGAGTAAGCGCCGCCCGCTTGGCATGGCCGAGCACGATGGGCGCATTGGCAACGAAAGTGAGATCCCCGTGGCGGTTAAGGCAGGTGGCAAGCGACTGGTGATCGTCGAGTCGCCCACCAAGGTCAAGACGATCGCGGGCTACCTCGGGGACGGCTACGTCGTCGAATCGAGTCGTGGTCACGTCCGCGACCTGCCGACGGGCGCCGCCGAGGTGCCCGCCAAGTACAAGGGCGAGAAGTGGGCCCGGACCGGGATCGACGTCGACCACGGCTTCGAACCGATCTATGTGGTCAGTCCCGACAAGCGCGCCACCATGCGCACGCTGAAGGATGCGCTGGCCGGCTCCGACGAACTCCTGCTCGCCACCGACGATGACCGCGAGGGCGAGGCCATCGCCTGGCACCTGCTGCAGGAGCTCAAACCGAAGGTCCCGGTCCACCGGATGGTGTTCCGCGAGATCACCGCCAAGGCCATCGCCGACGCCGTGGCCAACCCGCGCGATCTCGACACCGACCTGGTCGACGCCCAGGAGACCCGCCGCATCCTCGACCGCCTCTACGGCTACGAGGTCTCGCCGGTGCTGTGGAAGAAGGTCATGCCCCGGCTGTCCGCCGGCCGGGTGCAGTCCGTCGCCACCCGCCTGGTCGTCGAGCGCGAACGCGAGCGGATCGCCTTCAGTGCCGCCTCGTACTGGGATCTCGACGCCGTCCTCGACGCCGGCGCCCCCGCCGAGCCTCCGCTGTTCCCGGCCCGGCTGACCCACGTCGGCGAGCGCCGGGTCGCCCAGGGTCGCGACTTCGACAGCCACGGCGTGCTGGTGGCCAAGCCGGGCGAGCAACTGGCCCACCTCGACGAGCCCACCGCCCAGCAGCTCGCGACCAACCTGCGGACCGCCGCGTACGCGGTGCAGAGCGTCGAGTCGCGGCCCTACACCCGCAAGCCGTACGCGCCCTTCCGCACCACGACGATGCAGCAGGAGGCCGGCCGCAAGCTCGGCTTCACCGCCCAGCGCGCGATGTCGGTGGCCCAGGACCTCTACGAGGCCGGCTTCATCACCTACATGCGTACCGACTCCTCGACGCTCTCCGACACCGCCATCACCGCGGCCCGCAACCAGGTCACCCAGCTGTTCGGCGCGAACTACCTGCCGGCCAAGCCGCGCACGTACGCCAGCAAGCAGAAGAACGCCCAGGAGGCGCACGAGGCGATCCGACCCGCCGGCGAGGTCTTCCAGACCCCGGCGCAGACCCGGCTGACCGGCGACCAGTTCAGGCTCTACGAGCTGATCTGGATGCGCACGCTGGCCTCGCAGATGAAGGACGCCGAGGGCCAGTCGATCACCGTCCGGATCGCGGCGACCCCGACCACCGGTGAGCCGTGCGTCTTCGTCGCCTCCGGCCGCACCATCACCTTCCACGGCTTCCTCAAGGCCTACGTCGAGTCCAACGACGATGTCGACGGGGCCTCCGACGACACCCAGACCCGGTTGCCCCACCTGGTCAGCGGTCAGACGCTGCGACCCGAGAAGGTCACCGCGTCCGGTCACGAGACCCGCGCGCCGGCCCGCTACACCGAACCGTCGCTGGTGGCCAAGCTGGAAGAGCTGGAGATCGGCCGGCCCTCCACCTACGCCTCGATCCTGCGCACCATCACCGCGCGGGACTACGTGTTCAAGAAGGGCAGCGCACTCGTCCCGACCTGGCTGGCCTTCGCGGTCACCCGGTTGCTCGAGGAGCACTTCCCCCGGCTGGTCGACTACGCGTTCACCGCCGAGATGGAAGGCGTCCTCGACCAGATCGCCGGTGGCAACGCCGAGCGGGTCGGGGTGCTGACCGAGTTCTACTTCGGCAGCCCGGACGAGAACGGCCAGGACGGATCGGGAGAGGGCCTGCAGCGGCTCGTCTCCGAGCTCGGTGACATCGACGCCCGGCGGTTGTCGACCTTCCCGATCGGTGACCTGGAGACCAACCCGACCTCGATCGCGGTCCGGGTCGGTCGCTACGGCACCTACGTCGAGGACGAGGAGGGCCGTCGGGCCAACGTCGCCGACGACCTGCCGCCCGACGAACTCACCGTCGAACTCGCGCGTCGAGCTGCTGTCCAAGCCGATGGGCGAGGAACGCGAACTCGGGCTCGATCCCGAGACCCACCGGGTGATCGTGGCGCGGAACGGCCGGTTCGGTCCGTACGTCACCGAGCAGCTCGAGGAGGGTGCGCCGAAGTCGGCCAAGCCGCGGACCGGGTCGCTCTTCGCCTCGATGAGCGTGGACTCGGTGACCCTCGAGCAGGCCCTGCAGCTGATGAGCCTGCCGCGGGTGGTCGGGACCGACGCCGAAGGGGTCGAGATCACCGCGCAGAACGGACGATACGGTCCGTACCTCAAGCGCGGCACCGACTCGCGGTCGCTGGAGAACGAGGAGCAGATCTTCGGGGTCACCCTCGACGAGGCCCTGGCCATCTACGCCCAGCCCAAGCAGCGCGGCCGGGCCGCGGCCAAGCCGCCGCTCGCCGAGCTGGGTCCGGATCCGGTCTCGGGCAAGCCGATGGTCATCAAGGACGGCCGGTTCGGCGCGTACGTGACCGACGGTGAGTTCAACGCCACCCTGCGGCGCGGCGACGAGATCGAGACCATCACCGCGGAGCGGGCGGCCGAGTTGCTGGCCGAGAAGCGGGCCAAGGGTCCGGCCCCGGCCAAGCGCGCCCCGGCCAAGCGGGCGCCGGCCAAGAAGACCACAGCGAAGACGACCAAGGCGCCGGCCAAGAAGGCCCCCGCCAAGACGGCCGCAGCGAAGACGGCTGCGGCGAAGAAGACCGCGGCCAAGAAGGCTGCTGCCGCCAAGGTCGGCTGAGTCGTGGGCAAGAACAAGCGGCGCAAGAAGAAGGGTGCGGTGGTCGCGAAGCCGGCGGTCGCCGCCCACCCGCCGGTGCTGCCACCCGGTCAGCGCTATTACGACGTGCCCTACAGCGCGCTGGCGCCGCGGCTGATCAACCCCGAGCTCGGGCTGGCCAACCTGGTCTCGCGAGCCGGGCACAACGCCGCGTACGAGATCGACGTGACGCTGCTCGACGCACCGGACCACCGGATGATCCGCTCCGGGGTGCTGTTGGCCCATCGGGTGCTCGAGGGTCGCGGCGAGTGGCTCCTGACCGCGCCGGACTGGCAGCCGCTGCTGCCCAAGGACCGGATCGAGCTGATGGGCGACGCCGACCTGCCCGACGGGCTGGCCGATCTGATCCGTCCGTTCCGGCGTCGGGCCACCCTCGGTCCGGTCGCCGCACTGAACTGCGACCGACGCGAGTTCGCGCTCCGCGACGAGCACGGGACCACCCTGGCGCTGCTGCGCGACGACAAGGTGACGGTGCGCAAGGGCGGTCTGACCACCGCGCGGTATCGCGAGCTGATGATCACCCCGGTCGGTCCGGGCCTGAACGACGAACAGGTGGCCTCGGTCGACCGGGCCCTGACCCAGGTCGGCGCCACCGCCGTCCCCCGACTGCCACGGCTGACCCACCGATTGGGTGCTCCGGCCACCGGGCCGAGCGATCTGCCGGTCGCGGTCGCCGACGACCTGGCCGGGCCGTTCCGCCGGTTCGTCGCCCACCTGATCGCCCGACGGTTGCGGGCCCTGATCGAGGCCGATCTGGCCGTCCGGGGCGGCGACGGCGGGGCCGCGGGCGCGCTGGCCGACGAGGCCGAGCGACTGCGCCAGGAGTTGTCGGTGCTGGCCCCGGTGCTCGACGGCGCCTGGGTCGAGGAACTGGTCGACGAGCTGGGCTGGATCACCGGCGACGAGACCGACGAACCCGGTCGGCTGGCCGCCCGGATGCGTGGTGAGCGCTATCTGAGTCTGCTCGAACGCCTGGTCACCGCGGCGCGCACGCCGAAGGTCGGTCGCACCGCGCCGGCGGGGGACGTGCTGGCCGAGCTGGGCGAGGCGACGCTGACCCGGGTCCGACGGGCCGCCGCGACCCTGACGCTGGACTCGCCGGAGGAGGCGTGGGAGCAGGCCTGGACCGCGCTGACCGACGTTCCGCGTCTTCTCCCGGTGGTCGGGTCGGCCGTGCCCGAGCTCGAGCGCTGGGCCGGGCTGCTCGTCGAGCCGACCGGACTGCTCGACCAGATCCGGAGCGACCAGACCGCCTCCGCGACGGTGCGCGCGGGCGTCGCCGAGCTCGATCCGGAAGCCGCCTTCCTGGCCGGCCGGGAGTTCGAACGTCAGCAGACCCGATCGAGAAAGACCCGGCGGGAGTTCATCCGACGCTGGGCCAAGGTGACCAAGTTGCTCGATCGGTGAGCGGCGGGTCCGGTCTGTTCATCGTCTTCGAGGGGGGCGACGGCGTCGGCAAGTCGACCCAGGTCGAACGGCTGTGCGCGGCACTGGCGGAACGTGGCCACGAGGTGTTGCGGACCTTCGAGCCGGGGGACTCGCCGGCCGGTGCGCAGATCCGCCGGATCGTGCTCGACCCGGCCACCGGCGACCTGTCCCCGCGGGCCGAGGCCCTGCTCTACGCGGCCGACAAGGCCCATCACGTGTACGCGGTGGTCCGCCCGGCTCTGGACCGCGGTGCGGTCGTGGTGTGTGACCGTTACGTCGACTCGATGCTGGCCTATCAGGGCGCCGGGCGGGTGCTCGAACTCCCCGAGGTCGAGCAGATCGCCCGGTGGGCCACCGAGGACCTCCGCCCCGACCTCACCGTGCTGCTCGACGCCGAACTGGGGGCGGCCGTCGGTCGGATCACCGAGCAGGACCGGCTCGAGGCCGCGGGCGAGTCGTTCCACGCCCGGGTACGCGCCTACTTCCTCGGTCTGGCCGAACGCGACCCGGCGCATTATCTGGTGCTCGACGCCGGCCGGAGCCGCGAGGAACTGGCCGCGGTGATCCTGGCCCGGGTGGAGCAGCTGCGGGCTGCCCCGGAACCGTCGACCCAGGAATTGTCGGTGCCGGCTGAGAGGCTTCGCTCATGATGGTCACCACCCCGGCGCTCGGTGCGGGTTATCTGACCGGGGTGTGGGCCGAGCTGATCGGTCAGGAGTCCGCGGTCGCCGTGCTGCAGCGCGCGGTGGCCGGTGACCCCCACGCGAGCAGCCACGCCTGGTTGATCACCGGGCCGCCCGGGTCCGGCCGCTCGAACGCCGCCCGCGCCTTCGCGGCCGCGCTGCAGTGCGAGCGCGGGGGATGCGGCAGGTGCACGGCCTGCCGGACCGCGCGGTCCGGTGCGCATCCCGATGTGACCCTGGTCCGTACCGAGATGTTGTCGATCGGCGTCGACGAGGTCCGCGACCTCGTCCGGCGGGCCGCCATGAGTCCGACGCTGCGACGTTGGCAGATCATCGTGGTCGAGGATGCCGATCGGGTCACCGAGCGCGGCGCCGATGCGTTGCTGAAGAGTGTCGAGGAGCCCGCGCCGCGGACGATCTGGATGCTCTGCGCGCCCAACCCCGACGACGTCGTCGTGACCATCCGTTCGCGCTGCCGCCAACTCCGGTTGGCCACGCCGACCGTGGACAGTGTGGCCCGGCTGCTGGTCGCTCGGGACGGGGTCGAACCCGAGCTCGCGGCGTACGCGGCCCGCGCCGCTCAGGGTCACGTCGGTCGGGCGCGCAAGCTGGCCCGCGATCCCGCGGCCCGCGAGCGCCGCCAGGAAGTGCTGCAGGTGCCGCTGCGGTTGAACGGGCTCGGGGCCTGCCTGACCGCCGCCGCCCGGATCGTCGAGTCGTCGACCCAGGAGGCGGCCTCGATCACCAGCGAGCTCGACGCCAAGGAGCGGGCCGCGCTCGAGGAGGCACTCGGTTTCGGCACCCGCGGGGCTCGACCGCGGCAGGCTCAGGCCGCGCTGAAGGATCTCGAGGACCAGCAGAAGGCCCGGACCAAGCGCTACCAGCGGGACGCCATCGATCGGGCGCTGACCGAGCTGACCGGGCTGTATCGAGACGTACTCGCGTTGCAGACCGGTTCCGGGGCGGCGCTGGTGAATGAGGATCTGGCCGTTCAGCTCGCGGTGCTGGCGCGGAAGTCGACTCCGGAATCCACGCTGCGACGGATCGACGCGCTGCTGGCCTGTCGGACCGCGCTGGAGACGAATGTTGCTCCGCTGCTGGCCGTCGAGGCCACACTGATCGCCTTGGTGGAGGGCTGATCGGTGTGAGGTACGACTCTCCTCAACGGTTTCTTTTTCCCCTCGGCGTTCGGTAAGCTCTGACGCGGGTTGCCGGAGGGGACGAACCCCCGAGCGTCCTCTCCGACAACCTTTGATCGAACTCACGACCCCCCGTGAAGGTGGGGTCGTTTTGTTTGTCAACGCCCGGGACATGGGGGGAGTTCCGGCGCGTTCAGGTTGCGGACGTTCGTGTTTGGTCCTAGGTTGATTTTCGTCGTATCCGATTCGTTATCTTCGATCTCGAACCGCGCGGTGAGTGTCGTCGAAAGGCTCGATCGAGGTCCGCACCGACACCCTTGACTTCATGGCGCGGGTGGGGTCCCTGCCCCCCAGTAACCCACCCGAGGAAGCCCGGCAGACCCGCATCTGCCGGGCTTCCGGCTTTCTCCGGCCGGGGCACCGGCGTTCACCGGCGTCGGAGGAGTTTTCCGCAGCGGATCCCTGGGGCCGTTGGCCTAGGGTGTGCACATGGCGCGGGTGATGGCGGTGTCGTTCGAGAGATACGGCCGCCTCTACTACCTGAGCCCGGGTGAGCACGACTACGGCGTCGGGGACAAGGTCCTGGTGCCGACCGAGTCGGGGCCTGAGGTTGCCGAGTGTGTCTGGGCTCCCGAATGGGTCGACGGTGACTTCGGCGAGCTGCCGGCCTGCGGTGGACTGGCTGACACCGACCACCTGGCCCGCGATGCCGCCAATCGTCGTCGCCGGGCAGAGGCCAAGCTGGTGGCCAAGCGGCTGATCAAAGCCAACGGGCTGATTATGAAGGTGGTCGGTATCGACTACGTCGACTCCGGCGAAGACGTCGACGAACTGGTGGTCATCTACTTCACCGCCCCGGCGCGGGTGGACTTCCGCGTGCTGGTGGGGGAACTGGCCCGGGTGCTGCGGGCCCGGATCGATCTCCGGCAGGTCGGGTCGCGTGATGCGGCGCGGTTAGTCGGGGGACTGGGCAACTGCGGACGCGACCTGTGTTGCGCGACCTTCCTCAAGGACTTCGAGCCGGTGAGCCTGCGGATGGCCAAGGTGCAGGACCTGCCGCCGAACCCGATGCGCATCAGTGGGGCCTGTGGTCGGCTGATGTGCTGCCTGAAGTACGAGCACCCGCTGTACGTCGACTTCGCCCGCGAGGCGCCCGCGGTGGGCTCGGCCCTCGCGCTGCCCGACGGTGACGCGATGGTGCTGGCCCATCAGGTCCCGGCGGACGCGGTAGTCGTCCGGATGCGGGACTCCGGCGCGGTCAGTTCCTGCTCACGCTCGGACGCCTGTGGCGCCCGTCAGCTCTACGAATCGCGCGACAGCGAACCGGTCCCCGGGCCGCGGAAGCCGCGTCAGCGTCGGCACCGCCCCGAAGCCTGATCGTCCCGCCCGGGCGCACGTACGCTCGGGGGCATGCCGACGGCCCGCAGACTGGTGCTGTCCGGGCTCCTGGTGGCTCTGTTGACTGCGTGTTCGGCTCCACCCCCGCCCACTCCGGTCGTGTCGTCCGCGCCGGCGAGCCCGCGCCCGTCGGTGAGCTCGACCGGGTTGCCGCGCGACGGGCGGCCCGTGACCCCGATGCCCGACGTGCTCCCCGAGGGGGTCGTCGACCCTCCGTCGGGTCTCGGGCTGGAGCGTTATCGGGCGCAGAACGTGGACTGGCGGCCGTGCGACAGCGGCCGGCTCCGATGTGCGACGGTGTTGGCGCCCCTCGACTACGGCGATCCCGACGGTCAGGCGCTGACCCTGGCCGTGGCCAAGCGGGTGGCGACCGGTGGGCGTCGGCTCGGGTCGCTCTTCGTCAACCCGGGAGGGCCGGGTGGCTCGGGGGTCGAATTCGTCCGCGGCTGGGAAGCGGGCGAGCTCACCGCTTACGACCTCGTCGGCTGGGATCCGCGTGGGGTCGGCGGATCGACCCCGGTGCGGTGCGCCAACGGGGCCGACCTGGACCGCTACTACTCGATCGACGTGTCGCCGGACGACGGCGGTGAGCTCGACGAGCTGATCGCCGACCGCGAAGCCTTCGGCGCCTCCTGCCTCGAGCGCTCCGGGCTGCTGCTCCGGCACATCTCGACCATGGCCACGGTGGCCGACCTCGATCTCCTCCGCAGCCTGGTCGGCGACGAGAAGCTGCACTACTTCGGCTCCTCGTACGGGACCCGGGTGGGCGCGCTCTACGCGGAGGAGCATCCCGACCGGGTCGCTCGGATGGTGCTCGACGGCGCGATCAGCTTCGACCCCAATCCGGCGATCACCCAGGTCGAGGGGTTCGAGCGGGCACTCGACCACTTCGCGACCTGGTGCGCCGGCCAGCAGTGCCGACTCGGCGCGACCCGCGAGGCCGTGCTGGCCACCGTGAGCGACTTCCTCGGTCGGCTCGACGAAGCGCCGATGACCGGGTCGAGCAAGCGGGTGTTGTCGCAGCAGCAGGGGACCGACGCGATCTTCTACGCCCTGTACGCCGGGGAGCGCGGCTGGGCGGCGATCCGCGACGCGGTGGCGGTCGCGGCGCTCGACGGTTCGCCCGATGCCCTGCTGCGGCTGGCCGACGCGTCGAACCGGCGTGACCAGCAGGGGAACTACGACCAGCTCAGCGCCGCCTTCCCGGCGATCCGGTGTCTCGACAGCTCTGCCGACAGTGTGCGGAAGGCGCAGACCCAGCTCGGCAAGGCGATCAAGGCGGCCCCCGTGCTCGGTCGCCTCAGCGGGGCCGATCTGCAGTGCCCGCTGTGGCCGGTGAAGTCGGCACCGGCCCAGCCGAAGGTGACCGCGGAGGGTACGCCGCCGATCGTGGTGATCGGCACGACCGGCGACCCGGCGACCCCGTACGAATACGCGCCGGCGATGGCCGAGCAACTCGACAACGGGGTGCTGGTCACCTTTCGCGGCGAGGGACACCTGGCGTACGGCCAGAGCGAGTGCGTACGCACGCTGGTCGCGGCCTATCTGATCGATGACGTGGTGCCGGCGGACCGGACCACCTGCTGAGGCTCAGATTGTGCCCCCGTCGGCGGTGCCGCTCTGGGTCTGACCGCTCTGGGTCGGAATGCTCTGGGTCTGCTTCCCGTCCTGCGGAGGCAGGCCCCTCGCACCGAACCCGCCGCGCCCCATGCCGCCGCCCGGGTCGCCCTGGCGCTGGCTGACCTGCGTCTGCATCTGGGTGCCGGTCCCGGCGACCGCGTACGTGGCCCCACCACCGGCGAGCGCACCGGCTGCCATGAGCGCCGCCCCGACCAGCCACTTGCGGCTCCTGCTCGGGTACGCGGTGGTCGCCTTCGTCGGAGCGTCGGCGATGGGGATGGGCTCGATCACGTACGAGGTCGGTTCGAGGGCCGGATCGATCGGGTTGCTGCCCTTGTCGTTGTCCATGCCGTCGACGATGCCGACCCCGCCTGTGCCGACGCTGCAGGGGGTCTGTGACCCAGCCCTGAACCGCCGGTCGGTTCGACTTCGACGCCGACCGTGACGCCGGATATAGTTGCCCCTCGTGCGTCGGGGTCCGCCCGGACGCGCAGGCCGCCTTAGCTCAGATGGCAGAGCAACGCACT